>CAWEVE010000044.1:0-46388 GCA_963812465.1 Terriglobia bacterium | reverse complement strand
CCCAGCCACGGCCGGACTTACTCTTCCGCCTTCGTTTCCCATGTTATGACAGCGGAAACAGTTCTGCTGTGCGATGCGATAGCCGGCCTGCACTACGGGGTCAGCCGCGTGAGGGCCGGATGGCGCAATCGCGCCGACGACAACTTTCTCGTCGCGGATCTCGAGTCGCACCACCCCCCATGGAATTTGCGGCTCGTCTTCATGTGACAAAATCTTGAAACTCGGCGTGAACCTGGGATGCGTAATCATGTAAGGGCCCATGTCGCTGTCGTGACCCTCCGCGTCTTTCGGCCAGCTTGCCGGCGGCTTTCCGTTGATCGTGAGCACCAGCAAGGGATGATGCGCCGCGACATATGCGCGAGGATAGTTGGCACGATAGCGGTCCCGGCATATCGCAACCACCAAGTTTGAGTCGGGCGCTGCACCCAAATAACGGATAAGTTCTTCGAGCAGAACGCCCCTGACCTGGGTTGGACCGCTGAAGTTGGGATCGTCGGTGACAGTATAGGTGGCTTGCGGCAAGGCCAGCAGATCCTCACGCGAAAGATAGCGCGTCGTACCGGAGGGCAGGCCTGCAATCTCACCGCCTACTTCGAGGTCGGAAGACGAAGAGCGTTTCAGGCGTAACGCCGGAGAAGAACTGGTGAATTAGCCGACCCGAAAGCTGGACCGGAATTTAACGCGATGCAGGGCACTAGAAGAACAGTGGCTGCCAGCAAGGCAGGGCAAGGCGTTCGCATGGCACATGGTATCGTGCAGTGCGGTGAATGCAAGCAAGAATCTAACCATCAAGCCTGTGTGCTAGATTCATTTCGCGGCCGCAGCCGCGGTTCATCGCGGGAGAAACGGAATCACGGGTCATGTCTGCCGGAGTCATATCCGCGAGGTTAAGAACTCTGGGGATCGTTCTGCCCTCAGTTCCCACGTCCGGCGGCAACTATGTCCCGGCGAAGACGGTGGGGCAGATCGTTTATCTCGCGGGGGTCATCTCCTCAGACTCCGCAGGCGTCATCACTGGGACGGCCGGACTCGACCGCACCATTGACGAATCTTACGCGGCGGCGCGGGCTTGCGCACTGACGCAGTTGGCTGTGTTGCAGCAGCATCTCGCATCTCTCGACAAGGTGAAAAGTATTGTGAGCGTCAACGGGTACGTAAATGCCGTGCGTGGGTTTCCCGATTCACCCCGGGTGATCAACGGCGCGTCCGATCTGCTGGTAGAGGTTTTCGGCGAGGCGGGCCGGCATGTGCGAGCCGCCGTTGGCGTCTCCGCTTTGCCACGTCACGCGCTGGTAGAACTGCAAATGACGGTCGAGGTGTAAGTTCGAATGGCCGAGCACTTTCTCTCCGCCGAACCCACTCACTCCCGATGGAACCGTGCCCTGCCACCGCGACTCAGGATCGCGCCCGGCGATACCGTGCATCTCGAATGTGTCGATTCCAGCGGCAGCCAGGTACGTCCCGGCATGACCGTGGCGGAATACCGCGGCATCGACCGCGGCCGTATTCATGCGCTCACCGGGCCCATCTATGTGGAAGGGGCACAGCTTGGCGACGTCGTCCAGATCGACGTTCTCGAAGTCGCGCATAAGGGCTGGGGCTGGTCAAGCGTGGTTACCGGGTTGGGATTTCTCAAGCAAAGATTCTCCGAACCCTACCTTTTTCACTGGCAACTCGAGGACGGGGTAAGCCGGTCGCTCGCGCCTGCCGTCGTTCCTCTCCGCCCGTTTTGCGGCGTGATGGGCGTTGCTCCCCAGGAAGCCGGCGAGTTCCGCACCAGGCCGCCCGGAATTTTTGGCGGCAACATGGACGTGCGCGAACTCTGCGCGGGAGCCACCCTGTATCTGCCGGTGCTGAATCCCGGAGCCCTGTTCTCGGCAGGAGACGCGCACGCCGCTCAAGGCGATGGCGAGGTCTGCATCAACGGCATCGAGTGCCCCGCTGATGTGACGTTGCGGTTCCACCTGCACAAGCGGCAGCCACTGGCGGGGCCGCTGGTCGAATCCGCTGCGTCCGTCAAAGCCGACACCGGATCGGATGCCTGGATCGTCGTCGAGTCCGCAACTGACGTAACCACCGCCGCGCGCGCCGCCACCTCCCGCATGATCGACTTGCTGGCCGGTCGATGGAGATTCAGCGAGGTCGACGCCTATCTGTTGTGCAGCGTGGCCATGCGTCTGCAGTTGAGCCAGGTGGTGAACGAGCCGATGTTTACGGTTAGCGCGGTGCTCCCCAAATCAGTGTTGCCGATGCGAAAAATCTTCTAAGCCGGCCAACCAGCTCCTTCTTGGACCATCAAAGCGTTGCCATAAGTCGGTCTGATCCAAAGAGTTACTCATGACCGGCTGCAATAAAAATAATTGATCCCCAGCAAAACAATTTTCATTGAGCCAGTTGCTTTCGTTCCCACCAAAACTAGCGTACATTCGGTCAACCATTTTGCAGGCCGATCAGCAGACGAATGTTCAACGCTCTCGGCTGTGAAATAAGCAAGTTGGCTCTGCAAGAAGGTGCACATCATGGCTGCCAAGACGCAGCATCGAGCAGTTCCTGCCAGGAAGCAGAGCGTCGGATCCGACGCAAGCGCAAGACGCAAAACGAAAGAGCTGCGACTTAACACCGGAAGAGTATTCGGGACAAGTGTAACTTCAACACTTTGAGGAACAGCGATGACAAAGAGTCAGAGTCCAATGAAGAAAGACAGACTCCCCCTACTACTCCTCACCTTGTGTCTTGGACTGTCATTGTTCTCCGCGCCGTTGGCACAAGCGCAACAGACCCTGGGCGGAATAACCGGCACAGTCATGGAAAGCACCGGCAGCGTGCTTCCGGGGACCGTAGTGAACATCGTGGGCGACGAAACCAAGCTGACCCGCACGCAGACCAGCAGCACGACCGGCAGCTATGACTTCGTAAACCTCCCGATTGGCAGCTACACGCTCACTTTCACCCATGAAGGGTTTCAGACGCAAAAGGTGCCGTCGATTGTGGTACAGGCCAATCGCACCGCGACGGTAAACGCAACCTTGCAGGTGGGCCAGGTTGCCACGACCATCACGGTGGAAGAAACTCCGCTGGTCAACTCTTCGATACCACCAACGGGTACATTCTGGACAAGGAACAAATCGAAGCAATTCCACTGCCTACCGGCAGTTTCACGGGACTCGCCATTTTTCTGCCGGGGTGAATGCGGAACTGCCGGCTGGCACCGGGGCCAACGCCGGTCTGGGCAACCAGCCGATCTGGGCCAACGGCCAGCGCGACACCAGCAACAGCTTCCTGCTGAACGGCGTCGACGCCAGCAATCTGTTTAACGGCAAGAGCACCAGCCAGGTGGCCTCGGCGCGCATTGTGAACAACACCGGAGTCGCTGGCGCGGGCAGCACCACCGCCGAAATAATTCAGAGCACGGCGTCGCCCTATCTGGCGATCGGCCAGGCGATGCCCGACCCCAGCCCCTGAGACGGTTCAGGAATTTCGTGTGAACACTTCGATGTACGACGCCCAGCAAGGTTCCACCAGCGGCGCCCACATCGACATGAGTACTGCCTCCGGCACAAATACCATTCACGGCGGGGCCTACATTCATCGCGGGACCGACTGGCTGAACGCCGCGCCTTATTTCTACAAGCAGGACAACAACATCCCGGACAATGAAAAAGTGCCGGAACTGCACCGCTACACCGCCGGCGGAACGCTGGGTGGGGCGCTTATCAAAGACAAACTTTTCGGCTATGTCGGCTACCAGCACGTTCATGTTTCCGATCTGGAAATCGGAACCTCCCGCACCGCGGTGCCGTTCGGACTTACCGACGACCGCAGCCCGCAGGCGTTAGCGGATGTCGCCAATGCCAACTTTCGGAACTTCTCCCTGACCAGCGGCTGATATCAGTCCCGTGTGCCTTCGCCCTGCTGAATTACCAAGTTGCCAACGGCCAGTACATGGTTCCCTCGGCCAATCCTAATTTCACTCCGACTCTCAACTTCCCGGAAAATGTGTTTCTCACTCAGCCAGCCTATTTCATTTCCGATCAGGCAGTATCGAATCTCGACTACCTCGCCACCTCCAAAGACACGCTGTCGTTGAAGTATTACTACCAGCATGATCCCACGACGGCGCCTTTCGGGTTCTCCTCGGTCGAAGGGTTTCCCCAACATTTGGACGCCGGCAGCCAGGTCGCAAGCATTACCAACACGCAATCCCTCTCGCCGAACTTCAGCATTGCCGAAGTTTTCGGCTTCATTCGCGAGAAAATATACAGCACCATCGCGCCAGCCCTTCACTCCTCAATCCGTGGGCATCAACACGTTCGGTTCGACGATTTTTCCGGGCATCACGATCGTCGATGATCTGGGAAACGAGTCCCCGGCGAATACGAACTTTGTTTTCAACGCGGGGGAGAATATCGGGTCGACGGCCGCTTCGCAGGGCGCTTTCACCGGCATTTTTCAGAACCGCTGGATGCCTTCGGTCGACGCCAGCTGGATCCGCGGCAAACACACGTTCACTTTCGGCGGAAGTTTCTCCTACACCCAACTCAACGCGCGCGACGAACGGACGAATACCGGAATGATCGGGTTCACCGATTTCGCCAACTTCCTGCAGGGAACGCCCATTACCTATACTGCGGACGGATTCATCACCACGACCTTCCTGCAGGGTGATGCCAACCGCTACTACCGCTCGAAAGAGACTGGCGCCTATATCCAGGACAAATATCAGATCCGTCCCAACCTCAGCGTGACCGCCGGCCTGCGCTTCGACTACCACGGCGGTCTCACGGAAAAGAATGGACGCATTTTCAATTTTGATCCGTCTCAATACAGCTACGATGCGGCCACCGACACGATCACGTCGAACGGCCTCATCGTCGCGGGCAACAATCCCGACTTCCCCACCAAGGGCGTCAGTGATTCGACGCTCACGGGACGGCAATGGGGCATCGCGCCGCGCATCGGCATTGCCTGGAGTCCGAAGATGTTCAACGACAAAGTCGTGGTTCGCTCCGGCTGGGGCCTGTACTACGATCGCGGAGAACTCTTTACTTACCTTTCTCCGGGCTTTGCGTCGGGCGTGATCGCGGGAGGTCCCTTTGGCGTGAATCAGACTCCTCCGTGGGTGAATTCGCAGACCTGCAGCAGCGTTTGGGTACGTCAACTTGCAGTGACTTTCGCCAACCCCTGGGGCCCCACCCTCGGGCCGCCTCCGTCCGGCAACCCCAAAGATCTCGTCCTGCCCAATGCAGCGGCCATCCAACTGGGCATCCCGCTGTTCGCCTTCGGCGATTACAACCGCGCGAACAAGCTTCCATACACGATGAACCAGATGCTGGACATTCAATGGCAGCCGCGCAACGATCTCGCGATCCAGTCGGGTACGTCGGCAATCTCGGCCGCCATGAAGTTGTTCCCCTGCCGTTCAACCAGGCGCAGAATTGCGTCGCCCACCCATCCCATTCGGCCGGGCACGCCGTTTGAGCAGGACTACACCTACGGCTATTCGATCCTGACTGACCCCGCACCTTCACGCCGGCGAACCTGCCCAACGGACAGCCCTACCTGCAGACTTTTGAGGGCGGAAATGTCGACCTCCGCGTTCCCTACATCGGCTATTCCTCTGAGTCGGAGTCCTATACCGCTGCCGGCATCTCCGCCTATCACGCGCTGCAGGCTCACGTTGAAAAACGGATGAGTCATGGCTTGCAGGTTGGCTTCTCCTACACTTACTCGCATGCGACGGACGAGCAAAGCGCGATGGGTCTTTTCTACAACGGCAACAATCCGCTTAATCTGCGCTCGGGTTATGGGCTTTCCGACTTCGACCGCAAGCACGTGATCAATTTCACCTACCGCTACGAGCTGCCGAAATTTTTCTCAGGATCGTCATTCAAAGGCAAGATCGCCAACGGATGGGCCATTTCCGGTTTAACGGTGATCCAGAGTGGTCAGCCCTACAGCGTCGTTGACTACTCCGGCGCAGTCGGCAGCATCTTCTATGGCGTTAACGACGGCATTACCAACCCGATCGTTCCGCTCAACAGAGCTGCTCGCCTCAGCAGGCGCATCACCGGCGCCTCGGGAGCGGGCTCCGACTCCTGCGCTCGATGCCGAGTTGTTTCGGCCTGCCGTTGCTGAGTCCCGGCGATCTGGACGGAGCGATTCCCTCCAACGATCCTTACGAGACCAACTTCATTGACCATGGGCAGCGCAATATTTTCCGCCAACCCTGGCAGAGGCGCGCGGACATCTCGCTCGTGAAGATGACGCAGATCACCGAGCGTACTTCCCTGAAATACAGTTTCGATGTTTACAACCTGACTAACACCGCAAGCTTCGATATCCCGATCGATGACGTCACCCAGAACCCGGCTTCCAGGGTTTCCCGCAACCGGGACGGCCGCGACCTTGAGTCCTTGCAACTCCTCCTTCGACCAGACTCCTACCGGAGCTCTGTACGTCTGCCCGACGCTCAGCGGCCTGGGCATCACCAATAAAACCATCGGAAGCGCGCGGCAGATTCAGATGTCGTTGAGTTTGACTTTCTAGTGCGCACAAAACGAGCGGCGGCCGCCAGGCCGCTGCTTTCGTTTTTTAGGGTGTGACCTTCACCGGAGAGGACTTATACAGGTTCGCCGAGAAAAAAGATAACGCGGGCCATCGATCCTTTAGGCCGCCTGCGCATCCGTCCACACCTGTTCTGGGTGGGAACGTAGGTAAGCTCGAGACGGAACCAGACACCCAGGGGACACATTTTGCATCCGTGGAAGCGAGTCCCAGCGATATGCGTAACGTGCTGGATCAGGGCATGGGGAGTCGAATGCAAAACCGCATAGACGCCCGACTAGGAACCAACTCTCCGGAGCGGTAAAATCGTGACCCCATGGCGAACCTCAACTCTTTCGCCTTCAAGGCTGCCTCATGTCACATCCGCCCATCAATACGGCATTCCACCGATATTGAAGGGTTTTTCTGCTTATAAGCAGGAAGGCTGTCTCTTAGATGCTCCACTCACCGCCGCTCACTTCGAACCGAGCCGTTCCGCATAGTGATGCATAATTCCGTAGCACTCACACGCGGCGTCTTCGAGTTTCTTGCGGTTGACGATTGTCACCGCCCCAGGAGTGTATCGGATGAGTTTCTTCCGCTGTAAATCGCCGGCTGCCAGGCTCACGCTGGACCGGTTTGTCCCCAACATGGTGGCGAGAAAATCGTGGGTGATTGGCAATGACTCTGAGTCCACCCTGTCTTCAGCCATAAGCAGCCATCGCGCCAGACGCTGCTCGATATCGTGCAAACGATTGCAGGCCGCCGTTTGGGCGACTTGCATTCCTTGTATTACTGCAAAGCGGGTGAGCAGCAATTGCAGGTCTGGAGCAGACTCCAAAATTTTCTGCAAAGCTCCGACCGCGACTCGAAACCCGTCTCCGCTGATTTGTACAACGACCTGAAGCGGGCTTCTGTTCAGGCGAACGACTGCCGGTATTCCTGTAAAACCTTCATTTCCTACCACGCCTGCTTCCGCGGTTTTTCCATCTTCCATTTCGACGATAAGGGAAATCAGCCCTCGATTCGGAAAATACAAAAATTCCAGCTCTTCGCCAGCCTGGTGAAGCACTAAATGATCGGGTAAGGCAACGTACTCGAGATGAGGACGCAAGGAGCCATAGTCGCTATTCGACATGGACAGCAGCAATGTGTTGTTGACGGGCTTCCCGGCAGCATTCGTCCGATGACTGGACCGCGCGACTTGGATGTTCTTGTCTTCCACAATGGTCCTCGGGTACTGGACAGCGTGGCCCTCCTTGCCAGATCGCAACTAAGTGCGGCGACACAACCCATCGGATGGCGACAAACGCCGGGAGGTTTCCCTCCGTTCCACACTTCTCGATGGAGTTTTGAAACTAACCGGCCGGTTCGATGTCAGGAGGTTTGCCCCTGAGCCGTTGCTCCCTGGCTTCCAGTAGGCGGTTGATTTCCGCAATCAGTTCCATGAGTTTGTTCGGGTCTTTTTCCTTGGCCGCCTGGTCGCAGAGTTGCTTCCATCTCTCTTCCTGTTCGTGCATTCGTCTCCCCACGCGCGGAAGATGGATATCACACGGAGCAATCATTCAAGCGTTCGATGCCAGACACCGTGAAAACAGCAGCCGATTTTCGGCCCGGGAGGGCGCACGGGGAGCCGCCGATAACTTACGCAGATTCAGTGACTTACGTGGATTAGAACCAGGTTAAGACGCGTCTGAATTTTTCTGCGGCGGATTGACCAGGGCTTGTGCCTGCTGGATCAGCCTCAACGATGCCTGACTCTTCGGGACCACGGCGTGAATGCCAGCTTCTCGCGACAGGCGTTCTACCTCGGGTCCATTATGCGCGGTCAGAAGGATGATCCGAACCTCGGGCAGTTTTTTTCTGAGTACCCGTGCGGCATCCAGCCCGGTCATGACGGGCATGGCCAGATCCAGCACGATCAAATCGGGTTTGAGGCTCTCAGCTTTCTCGATCGCCTCGCGTCCGTCACCCGCTTCTCCGGAAACTTCGAAGTCGGGATGAGAATTAAGCAGGCGGCGCACGGCAGAGCGCACAACCACGTTGTCGTCCACGAGAAGAACACGCTTCTTAGGCATGGCATTCCCAAGCGCAGCCGAAGCTTGGATGCGCAAACGGTGTGGTGGGTTTTACTTTTTGTCCCAGTCGGGATAGTTCAGCTTTTCCTTCTGGATAACCCGAAGAGTGCGCACAGCATCTTCGATGGCTTGCTGCTCAGCCTGTCTGTCGGGACCATCGACCAGCGCCTGTTGCCGTTGAAAAATGGCGGCTTCAGCCGCTTCCAGGCGCTGCGGCAATTTCTGCGGGTCGACTTCGCGGACCGCAGCTTCAAGCTCTGATTGCCACTCGGGGAATGTTGGAGTTGGAGTAGAGGAAGAATTCTTGTCTTCAGGCACTGGACGCCTCCGGCACGCGACCGCCTTCGTGCAAGAAACTGGTAACCCGTTTTTCTAGTGTAGCCCTTCCATCGCTGTTGATCGGTACGCTACCGCGCCAACGGATGCAGGCATCGGGGATCGATACTCCGATTAACAACGCCGGGCGATCAAACTCTTCCCCGGAACTGGATAATTCTCCGGCGATCGCGCTTTGACGGCCTGCCGGCCGGTAACTCTTCAAACTGCTTCATCGCCTTACGCTCCGCCGCCACTTTCAGCCGCAGTTCCCGGCTGGCCTCGGTTTCTCGATACAGCGTTTGCGCCACTGAAGCTGGGCCGCGCTCCTCGCTCAGAAGCAAAACCTCCAGCTCGAAATCGCCGCCGTCGTTGGTAACACGCAACATATCTCCAACCCGGACATCGCGCGCCGCCTTGGCGAGTTGCCCGTTGGATTGAATCCTGCCCAGCTTGCAGGCTCGCGCGGCCAACGCCCGCGTTTTGAAGAATCTCGCGGCCCACAGCCACTTGTCCATTCGTACCGAGGTCATGGTCTATTCTCCTACACGAATGAAATCTCAGCAGCTTTCGTTTCCTCAATTTGACCAGAGTCATCCCAGGATATTCACAGGTCAGAGATTCAGAAATGTGTCTTCCCGACCTATTTTCGGAAAAGGTCAGCCGGTTCCGTCCATTTTTTGTAAACATTCGCGAAGGAAAGTAAATCTTTGTACGGGCAGCAACCTCCTGCAGGGGTTCTCATCTCATCAAATAAGCGTGCAGAGGCATAAGTGATGCAGAGGCGAATCGAACTCGATGCGGCCCGAGGAGTGATGCTGGTGTGGATGACGCTGACGCATCTGCCCACGATGATCAGCACTTACTCTAATCAACCCTTCGGTTTCGTCTCCGGCGCCGAGGGATTTATCTTTTTATCCGCTCTGTTCACTGGCCGCATTTACTTTCTCCTCGCTGAACGCGAGAGTTATCGGGTCATGGCCGGACAGCTTTGGATGCGTACGGTTCGCCTCTACATCTATCACGTCATGCTGTTGGGCTTCGCATTTCTGGTAGTGGCGCATCTTGCCGCCGGCGGGACTCGACCGGCCTTGCACAATCTGCTCGACTTCTACTTTGCCGCTCCCCAGCAGGCTCTCATTGATGGCGCCTTGCTGATATACCGGCCACCCCTGCTGGACATTCTGCCGATGTACATCACCTTTCTCGTGCTCACGCCAGTGATTCTGACAATCGCCAGGAAGGCCGGCTGGAAGCTGATCCTGACTGCAGGTTTCATGCTCTGGCTATCGGCTCAGTTCGGACTTCGCCAGACGCTTTACGATTTTGGCACTCGAGCCCTCGGACTTACGATTCCGCTGAGCGCGACCGGCTCGTTCGACCTGTTCGCGTGGCAATTTATGTGGTTGATAGGCCTGTATTGCGGAGTCCGCTGGGCGAAGAATGAATTGCCGGTCGAGGAATGGGCCAAGCGGATGCTGATTCCTGCAATGTTTATCGTGCCCGCTCTCTTTGCCATGCGGTACGCGGTGGGACGCGGCCTTGAGCTCGGCATCTTCGAGGTATCCTTCGACAAATGGCATTTGGGGATCGTCCGCATTGTCGATTTCGCTGCCGTCGCCGCGCTGCTGATCCGCTTTCAATCCGTCGTAAAGCCGTTGGCAATCCGTCCCCTGGTCCTGATGGGCCAAGCTTCCCTGCAGGTTTTCTGCGCTCACCTCTTGTTCTGTTTCCTCGGACTCGCAATCCTGGGAGACGCCCCGGTGGTAAACGGTTGGCACGAAGCCGCACTGGTGACCGCGACCCTGTTGGGCATGTTCTTGACCGCCAAGGCCTTCTCCAGGAAACCCTCGAAGACTGATGAAGTCTCACTCCTGGCCCGACCAGGCGACCGGCAGACCACTTCCCCAGTTCGGGGACTAATGCTGACAATGATGTGCTGACCATGGTGTGCGACATGATGTGCCGGGACAATGATGTGCCGGACCGGCAACCTCAGGCGGGCGTGGCTGACTCCTGCAACACGGCAGCGTGACAAGGGATGACAACCTCGACGACCGTACCTGGATGAGCATTTCTCACCCGCAGTTCTCCGCCAAACTCTTTTGCGCGTTGGCTCATTCCGCCAATTCCGACGCCAATGCTGTCAGGCCGGAGCGCCGAGACCTCTTCCCCGATTCCCTTGCCGTCGTCACGCACCCGTACGATCACTTCCCCATTGCTTCGAACCACGCTCACCCAACCCTTTTGCGCGCCGGAATGGCGAAAGACGTTGGTCAGCGCTTCCTGAATGATTCGGAATATCGCTCTTTCCAACTCGGGAGCAAGCCGGGGAAAATCGGGGGGCTCCACTTCGAGTGCAGTCTCGATGCCGCTTCGCTTGGTCAATCCGTCCAGATACCAGCGCAGCGCGGAGAGCAATCCGACTTCGTCGAGCAACGGTGGATGCAACAGATGAGACAAGCTGCGAATTTGCTGCGCTGCGGTGTCGATCATTTTGCTCACTTCGGCAACGTCGCTTGCCAGTTGGGGTGAGTCCTCCCGGATCATCGCATTCAAGAGAAGCTTGATCGCGACCAGTTCCTGTCCCAGGCCGTCGTGCAGCTCCCGCGCGATGCGGCGCCGTTCGTCATCCTGCATCGTCATCAGGCGGCTGGAAAGGAGCCGCAAGGCACTGGTCCTCTCGTCCACGATCTTTTCAAGTTCAACTGCGCTGTCGCGCATCGATTGTTCAAGCAGTTTACTGTCGTGGACGTCGGCACAGGTGCCATACCAGCGAATCACCTTGCCTGTCTGATCGCGAAGCGGAAGAGCCCGGGCGCGGAACCAGCGATACTGTCCATCTTTTCGACGCATCCGATAATCGGATTCGTAATTGTCCCCGGATTGAACACAGTTGAGCCAGTGCGTCATGCTTCGCTCGCGGTCATCGGGATGTATGTAGTCCAGCCATCCGAAACCATTCGCGGAACCAGCCGGCGCTCCCGTGAATTCGTAGAATCGTCCGCTGATGTAATCCCGCGACCCGTCCGCCTGCCGGCTAAAGATAATGTCTGGCGCAGTCTTCACAATGGCGTCGAGCTCCTGGTTCTTTCGGGCCAGCTCGATATTCAACAACTGCAGCGCTTCCGCGCGCTGCTTCAATTCCTCGGTTCGCTCAGCAACCCGTCCTTCCAACTCTCGATTCAGAGCCTCTAATTGGTTTGCCCGGCGATGCAATTCGGCAAAGACGCTGACTTTCGCTCGCAGGAGTTCTGGAATGATCGGAACCGAAATATAATCCACCGCTCCGCGCTGATATCCCTTCAGCCGGTCGAGATCGCTCATGTGCACGGCGGAGATAAAGATGATTGCCGTCTTCTGGCAACGCGGATGGTCTCGGATCATCTCCGCCAGTTGAAAGCCGTCGATCTCGGGCATGCTCACGTCCATGAGCACCACGGCGACATCCAGTTTCAGCAACCGCTCCAGCGCTTCCCGCCCCGAGGTGGCTTTGATCAGATTCAGCCCCAGCTCATCCAAGATGACTTCATAGCTGAGCAGCTTGGCGGGCTGATCATCCACCATCAGAATGTTGACTTTATCGGAAGCGCTCATGAGCTCCTCATCTCTATCTTTCGGAACCACACACAAACCTGGCAGAACCGCGCACCAACCCGACTATCGGTGAAGCCACATACGAAGTGCTGAGAGCAGTTGATCGGTGTTGACCGGCTTCGCCAGATATTCCGAGGCTCCGGCCTCCAGACACTTCTCGCGATCGCCTTTCATCGCTTTCGCAGTCAACGCAATGATCGGCAAACGCCGGAACGAAGGATTCTGCCGAATCACCTGCATGGTTTCGTACCCATCCATTTCCGGCATCATGATGTCCATAAGCACAATTGCGACTTCCGGAGTTTTCTCCAGGGTCGTAATCGCCTCCCGGCCGGTCCCGGCAGTCAGCACCGTCATTCCGCGGCGTTCGAGCACGCTGCTCAAGGCAAAGATATTGCGGACATCGTCATCCACCACCAGCACCTTCTTGCCTACCAGCGCGTCATCCGAGCGGTGCAGGCGATCGAGCAATTTTTGTTTTTCTGGCGGCAGGTTTCCGACAACCCGATGCAGGAACAATGCGGTTTCGTCGAGCAGCCGTTCTGGAGATTCGACGCCCTTGACCACAACACTTCGCGCCAGGGTGTGGAGGCGAGCATCTTCATCCGGCGACAGCTCTTTCCCGGTGAACACCACGACCGGCAAATCGTTCAGCGCTGGGGTGTCGCGCAAGCGTTCCAGTACTTCGAAGCCCGACATATCGGGCAGCCGCAGATCGAGTACCACACAGTCGAACGAAGACTCTGAGACCGATGCCAGAGCCTCGTTTCCAGTGGTCACCACCGAAATGTCGATATCGTCGTGCCCCAGCAGCTCGCGAATACTGAGCTGCTCGGCAGGGTTGTCTTCGACAACCAGCAGGCGCTTGCGGCGAGGCGCGGTGTATTCCTTGATGCGGTTGAGTGCCGATTCCAGCCCCTCGGGTGTGGTCGGCTTGGTCACGAATGCGAACGCTCCACGAGTCAGACCGTGATGCCGGTCTTCATCGAGAGTCAACATCTGGACCGGAATGTGCCGCGTCGCCGGATCCTGTTTCAAATGGTTGAGCACTGTCCAGCCCAGCATGTCAGGCAGAAAAACATCCAATGAAACCGCGGTGGGATGGAACTCACGCGCCAGAGCCAGCGCTTCTGCCCCGCCCATCGCAACCAGAACCTTGAACCCCTTGTCGCGGGATAAATCGCAAAGCACCCGCGCATAGTGAGGGTCATCCTCAACAATCAGCAGAACAGCATCGTCCGGCTCGAGATTGGCGCGGTCGTCGCTGATCCGTTCAATCTCCAACTCGGTGGCGACCGCTGCCAGTTGCCTCGGCAACATCACGGTTTTTCTGTCCGCAGTCACCACATTGCCCGCCGAGGGGCCAACATAGGTTTGCGGCAAGTACAGGGTGAACGTGCTTCCCCGGCCCGGCGTGCTGCGCAATTGGATCTCGCCGCCGAGCAGACTGGCCAGCTCGCGGCTGATCGCAAGTCCCAGGCCGGTTCCGCCGTATTTGCGGCTGGTGCCGGCGTCCGCCTGCTGGAAGGCCTCAAAGATAATTCGCTGCTTCTCGGAAGGAATACCGATTCCGGTATCGGAAACCTGGAATGCCACCACCGAAGCGGCCGCCCCCAGAATCGGATGGTCGTCGCTCCAACCACCCGCAGCCACCGACACCGACAGATTCACTCCGCCTTGCTCGGTGAACTTGAATGCGTTGGACAAAAGATTCTTGAGCACTTGCTGCAGACGTTTCGAGTCTGTGACCAGGCTGCGAGTCAGGTGCGGATCGGTATGTACTTCGAAGCTGAGCCGCCGGTTCTCCGCCTCGTGACGGAACGGACGACCCACCATATCGAGCAGGCTCGCGAAGAAAACTTCTTCCGCATCGACCGAGACTGTGCCCGATTCGATCTTCGACAAATCGAGAATGTCGCTGATCAGGTTCAGCAGATCGGTGCCGGCGCCGTGAATCGTACGCGCGAACTCGACCTGTCTTGAGGTCAGATTGCCATCAGGGTTGTCTGTTAATTGCTGGCCCAGAACCAGGATGCTGTTGAGTGGGGTGCGCAATTCGTGCGACATATTGGCCAGGAATTCCGATTTGTACTTGGAAGTCAGGGCCAGCTCTTTCGCCTTCTCCTCCAGTGCGCGCCGCGCCTGTTCGATTTCCTGGTTCTTGCGTTCTACTTCGACGTTCTGTTCAGCAAGCTGCTGGGCCTTCTGCGCCAGCTGCTCGTTGGTTTGCTGCAACTCTTTTTGCTGCGTCTGCAGTTCCGTCGCCAGCTGCTGGGACTGCTTCAGCAGCCCTTCCGTCTGCATTGTCGCTTCAATACTGTTCAGCACGATGCCGATACTGGCAGTCAGTTGCTCGAGGAACGCCAGATGGGAAGCGGTAAAGCTGCTCAGCGAAGCCAGCTCGATCACCGCCTTGACTCGATCCTCGAACAGCACTGGCAACACGATCACATTTCGAGGAACGGCCTCAAACAGGCCCGAACGAATCGAAATCGTGTTGGGCGGAAGATCCGTAATCAGCATTCGCCGCTTTTCCGCCGCGCATTGTCCCACCAGGCCTTCTCCAACACCCAGGCGCCGGAGATGGCCGTCAGCTCCGTCGGCGGCAAACGCCGAAAGCAGAACCATGCCAGCCGACTCTTCAGTTTCCATCTGATAGATCACGCCCTGCTGAGCGTCGACCAGCGGCGCCAATTCGGACAAGAGCATGCGCCCCACGCTGGTCAGATCGCGCTGGCCTTGGAGCATGCCGGTAAAGCGCGCGAGATTGGTCTTGAGCCAGTCCTGCTCGGTGTTGCGGTCCGTGGTCAGCCGCAGGTTGTCGATCATGGTGTTGAGGTTGTCTTTCAGGTCCGCAACTTCACCGCTGGCCTCAACCTGGATCGACCGAGTCAAATCGCCCTTGGTAACGGCCGTCGCCACTTCGGCAATGGCGCGCACCTGGTTGGTAAGGTTGTCGGCGAGCAGGTTCACGTTGCCGGTCAAGTCTTTCCATGTGCCTGCGGCGCCGGGCACATTTGCCTGCCCGCCCAATCGCCCTTCCACGCCTACTTCGCGCGCCACCGTGGTCACCTGATCGGCGAACGTGGCCAGAGTGTCCGTCATGTTGTTGATGGTTTCAGCCAGCGCTGCGACTTCGCCCTTGGCGTTGACCGTCAACTTCTGCGTAAGCTCGCCGTTAGCCACCGCGGTCACGACCTTGACGATTCCGCGCACCTGCTCCGTAAGATTGGCGGCCATCACGTTGACGTTGTCGGTCAAATCCTTCCATGTGCCGGCGACGCCTGGGACCTTGGCCTGACCTCCAAGCTTGCCGTCGGTCCCGACTTCACGAGCCACCCGCGTCACTTCGGCGGCGAAGGCGTTGAGCTGGTCCACCATTGTGTTGATCGTGTTCTTGAGTTCGAGAATCTCGCCTTTCACGTCCACCGTGATCTTGCGGGACAAGTCGCCGCGGGCCACCGCCGTAGTTACTTCAGCGATGTTGCGCACCTGGCCAGTCAGGTTTCCGGCCATCGCGTTCACTGAATCCGTGAGATCTTTCCATGTGCCCGCCACTCCAGGCACGTTAGCTTGTCCACCCAGCCGGCCTTCGCTGCCGACTTCTCGCGCCACGCGTGTGACTTCCGCCGCGAAGGACCGCAGCTGCTCGACCATTGTGTTGAGCGTTTCCTTGAGCTGCAAAATCTCGCCGCGCACATCGACCGTAATTTTCTTCGAGAGGTCGCCGGTAGCGATGGCTGTCGCCACTTCGGCGATGTTGCGCACCTGGCCGGTCAGGTTGCTGGCCATGAAGTTCACGTTGTCGGTGAGATCTTTCCAGGTGCCGCCTACGCCGGGCACCTGCGCCTGACCTCCCAGCTTGCCTTCGGTGCCGACTTCGCGCGCCACGCGCGTCACCTCGCCCGCGAAGGCGTTAAGCTGATCCACCATTGTGTTGATCGTGTTCTTCAGTTCGAGAATTTCGCCTTTCACGTCCACGGTGATCTTGCGGGACAAGTCGCCTCGGGCAACCGCCGTGGTTACTTCTGCGATGTTTCGGACCTGGCCGGTCAAATTTCCAGCCATCGAGTTGACTGAGTCGGTAAGATCTTTCCACGTGCCTGCGACCCCAGGCACATTCGCCTGTCCGCCCAGGCGGCCTTCGGTGCCGACTTCGCGTGCCACGCGCGTTACTTCGCCGGCAAAGGCGTTGAGCTGATCCACCATTGTGTTGATAGTTTCTTTGAGCAGCAGAATCTCGCCGCTCACGTTCACGGTGATTTTTCTGGACAGGTTGCCGGTGGCGATCGCGGTGGCAACCTCGGCGATATTGCGCACCTGGCCGGTCAGGTTGCTGGCCATCGAGTTCACCGAGTCGGTAAGATCTTTCCACGTGCCGGCTACGCCCGGAACCTGCGCCTGGCCGCCCAGCCTGCCGTCGGTGCCGACTTCGCGGGCCACGCGCGTTACTTCCGAAGCAAACGCCCGCAACTGGTCCACCATAGTGTTGATCGTGTCTTTGAGTTCGAGAATTTCTCCCTTCACGTCGACCGTGATTTTGCGCGACAAATCGCCGCGCGCGACGGCAGTAGCCACTTCGGCGATGTTGCGGACCTGGCCGGTCAGGTTGCTGGCCATGAAGTTCACATTGTCGGTGAGATCTTTCCAGGTTCCAGCCACACCGGGCACCTGAGCCTGGCCGCCGAGCTTGCCTTCCGTGCCGACTTCGCGGGCCACGCGGGTCACTTCACCCGCAAAGGCGTTGAGCTGGTCGACCATAGTGTTGATCGTGTTCTTCAGCTCGAGAATTTCGCCCTTCACGTCCACCGTGATCTTGCGCGACAAATCGCCGCCCGCCACGGCGGTGGTCACTTCGGCGATGTTACGCACCTGCCCGGTAAGGTTTCCCGCCATCGAGTTCACCGAGTCAGTGAGATCTTTCCAGGTGCCGGCCACGCCGGGCACATTGGCCTGTCCGCCCAGCCGGCCCTCGGTTCCCACTTCGCGAGCTACGCGCGTCACTTCACCGGCGAAACGATTCAGCTGATCGACCATCGTGTTCAGGGTTTCCTTCAGCTGCAAGATCTCACCGCGAACGTCGACTGTGATCTTGCGCGAGAGATCGCCGCTCGCGATCGCCGTAGCTACTTCGGCGATGTTCCGCACCTGGCCGGTCAAGTTGCTGGCCATGAAGTTGACGTTGTCGGTGAGATCTTTCCAGGTGCCGCCAACTCCCGGCACCTGCGCCTGGCCGCCCAGCTTGCCTTCCGTGCCAACCTCACGCGCCACGCGGGTGACTTCTCCCGCGAAGCCGTTGAGCTGGTCGACCATAGTGTTGATCGTGTCCTTGAGCGCGAGAATTTCGCCTTTGACGTCGACCGTAATTTTTCGCGACAAGTCTCCGCGCGCCACGGCCGTGGTCACTTCGGCAATGTTGCGCACCTGCGCCGTCAGGTTTCCGGCCATGGCGTTTACCGAGTCGGTGAGATCCTTCCAGGTGCCGGCCACGCCGGGTACGACGGCTTGTCCGCCCAGCTTGCCGTCGGTGCCCACCTCGCGCGCCACCCGGGTGACTTCAGATGCGAACGACCGCAACTGATCCACCATTGTGTTTATGGCTTCTTTGAGCTGAAGAATTTCGCCGCGTACGTCGACCGTGATTTTGCGGGAAAGATCGCCGCTGGCCACGGCGGTTGCGACCTCGGCGATGTTGCGCACCTGCCCGGTCAGGTTGCTGGCCATTGAATTTACGGAGTCCGTAAGATCCTTCCAGGTACCGGCCACGCCTGGCACCTGTGCCTGGCCTCCGAGCTTCCCGTCCGTGCCCACTTCGCGGGCGACGCGCGTCACCTCGGCCGTAAAGACGCCGAGCTGCTGAATCATGGTATTGACGATATTGGCCGAACGCAGAAACTCGCCTTCCAGCGGGCGCCCATCGACGTCGAGCCGGACCGTCTGAGTCAGATTGCCCTGGGCGACTCCGGCAATGGCTCGCGTCACCTCCGCGGTCGGCCGCAGCAGGTCCTCGACGAGAGTGTTGACCGAGGTTTCCATCTCGCCCCACGCCCCTCTCGACTCATGAAACTTCGTGCGCTCCCGCGTTTTGCCTTCTTTACCTACGACCTGCCCGACTCGCCGGAGCTCGTGAGAAATTTGCTGATTTACGGCCACGATGTCGTTAAATGCGTCGGCGATTTTTCCCGCCAGCCCGGTCCAGGACCCGGGGAGCCGCACCGAAAAGTCGCCCGCACGCATGGTCTGCAGGCTGGCCAGGATCACGCCGAGATCGGCTGAAATGGGTTCGGCAACCGCGGTGGAATGTCCGTTATTTCTCTGGCCAAGCGCGGTTTCGCCGCTGATAGTGGCCGCGGCGGAGCGACGGTCGCCTCTCTTCATCTTCGTCTCCTAAACTTGCATAACTGGGAAATACCCGCGTCGAGACAGCCTTTTCGCTCGCCCGTCGTCGTGCATAAAACCAGAAAGCGATTCAGACCGGAGTCCGCGGAAAACCGGAGACCTCAGTCGCCGGTCACATTTCCGTCAGGATTTGCGCTAACCCCCGACCTTGAAAGCCCCATCGCGCTTCCCCAAAAGCGAACTGATCTCAATTTGTTAACACGAAATTTTTTCCCTGACTCTACAGTGTTTGCTGTAGAAACCGCGCCGCAACAGGACGGCAAGAACTCTCCCGTCACAAAAATATTGATAAAATATGCTTGTCGTATGGATAATACATTGCTATAGTATGCGCTATCTGAGTTGCCGTCCTATGGGAAAAGAACAGAAACAACTCGAACATCGATCCAGGAAAACCTCGGGATCGGATCTCAAGTACCGTCAGGTGGAGATCGCTGCGATTAAGGGCGGCAGGCATGGAAAGCACCACGACCTGGTCGAGGGGATTCTTCGGGAGCTAGGCATGGTGCCGGCAGGATCGGCGATCAAAATTCCCCTGGCAGATGTTGGTGGGGTAGGGCTGGCGAATCTCCGTTCGGCGGTTCATCGTGCTTCTACCACGAAGAAAATCGCAATTGAAACCCGGGCAGACGAAAGCAATTTGTACGTGTGGAATGCAACTCCCTCGGAGTGATGAAAGGCGCAGCCGACACTCCCGAATATCAGAGGCTAACCAATGACTGCCACATACAAATGGTACGAATTCTACAAATCCGCTGTTCTGGAAACTGACTGGTCGAAAATGGATGAGCGTATTCGCGCAGCAGAGGGCGCGATACGCGAAAGAGAAAGTGAACTCAGCCTGGACCATAGCGGCGTCCCCGAAGAGCGGGAAGCCATTTCCGACGCATTGCGGAGTCTGGGCGTTCTGAAGTCGGATGCCGCTTCGTGGTCCGAACGGAACTCAAAACGAGTGGGTTAAAGAACCCGCGCAAATACCATCAGGCTCGGAGTCGAGACGGCCGTCCGGCTTATTACATGGCCCGACTGGCGCGGCACTCACTCTCTTTCGCCGCCTGCTGATTAACGAAGGTCTGCGCCTTGCCCGTGCGGTCGCCTCGAAAACTATCCCGTCTTGTACGGGTTTCTCTGTATTGACACTGCATGGGGATATAGCATTTTTGTGCGGCGCTGAGTTCCGAGTCTGTCCAAAACCAAAGCAATGAACTGGCAAGTGGAAGCGAAGAGGTGCAGTCCAAGCCGGATTTTCCGGCAATATCTGATTGGAGCTAACCTATGAAGCCGCTGCGCATTTTTTTGGCTGACGATCATGAAATTGTTCGCCGGGGATTGATTGCCCTTCTCAAAGCTCACGCCGGGTGGGAAGTATGCGGCGAAGCCCAGGATGGACGACAGGCCGTGGACAGGGTCAGACAATTGAAGCCTGACATCGTGATTCTGGACATCGGCATGCCCAACCTGAACGGCCTGGAAGCGACGCGTCAACTATTAAAGGACAACCCGCAGTCAAAGGTGCTGATTTTGACCATCACCGACGCGGATGAAATGGTTCGAGCCGTGCTGGATGCCGGGGCACGGGGATTTGTCCTGAAATCGGATGCGGCGCGAGACCTGGTTGCGGCAGTGGAAGCCTTGCAATCGAACAAGACGTTCTTTACCTCGCGGGTTGCGGACATGGTGCTGGGCGGATATCTGGGCCGAAACCGGCCTGCCGCAGCCGACGAGTTATCGTTGCCAAACTTGACGGCTCGGGAGCGTGAAATCGTTCAGCTTCTGGCCGAGGGCAACAGCAGCAAAGAAGTGGCCTGCCACCTGAACCTCAGCGTGAAAACCGCGGAAACTCATCGCAGCAACATCATGCGCAAACTGAACCTGCACTCGGTGAGCGAACTGGTCCTGTACGCGGTTCGCAATAACATGGTCCAGGTCACAATTTCTCCGCCCGCCGCGGAGCCTTCATCTGTGGCTGGCTTGGGAGCGGAGTGATTCGAAGGCTTCATTTATCGCATATCCCAGCATCGCCTATCCCCGCTCGTCTAACCGCAGGCGGCTTCCGCTGTAAACGCCGGCCCGGCCCCGGTCGCAATGCAGGCTGGGCGAGGATTTACCTACCCTCGCTCCTCTCGTTTGCCACAGTGTTCTTCTGAAAGACACATTCGCTCGCTGTGACTCGGTGCGGTAGCGTACCCGTACCTAATCGACTGTATTGCGTGATTCGAACAATCCCGTAGGCTGGAAGCAGTAAGCACGAGGCTGACTTATGGCAGCGAAAATTCTTCTCGTGGACGACAGCGCGGCCATCCGGCATGCACTGCGTTTCTGCATCGAAACTCAGACGGATTGCGAGGTGTGCGGCGAGGCTGAAAACGGCAAAGCGGCGGTTGAGATGGTTCAACAACTGCAACCCGATGTAATTATCCTGGACCTCTCGATGCCGGTGATGAATGGTCTCGAGGCCGCGAAAAGGATCAGAATGATCACGCCTGAGCCTTACATCCTGCTTTTTACACTGCAAACCTATCCGCAACTGGTCGAGGACGCGCAGAAAGCAGGGATCAATCGAGTGCTCTCCAAATCCACCGAGCTGAGCCCCACGGTGGTTGAAACGCTCCGTTCCCTTCCCGCTGCCTGAGTTCTGACTTGAGTGCTCTTGTTACTCCCCGCACGGAGATTCGGCATTTTACGGCTTGAGGCTTGCCATGAGCCGGACTATAGATCTCCTGCCGCAGGGTAGGTTTTTTCTTCGACGGAAGCGGCTGCAGCTCAACTGCCCGCCCGGTTCGGGCTGACTCATAAATGGCGCGTACGATCCGTACGTCCGCTAACCCTTCCCAGCCCGACGGTTCCAGCGAGGCAAGAGTTTGAAGAAGCGAAAAATTGCCTGAGATGTAGGCAGGCCCGTTTAAGGCGAGGTCGAGAAAACAGATGGCGAGAACTCGCCGCCAGCTCTTACAGTAATTACCTTATTGCCCTCGGCCGGGCTCGAGTTCAGAGTGAGTCACAGCGAAGAAGAGGAGGATTGATCAAATGCCGGAACGAGAGACGCTGGAACGCGCACGGGAAGACGCTCTCGAGGGCAAGTCTCCTTCAACGCAGGCGGGAGAATTCGTCCGCGAAGAGATACATCATGTTCGCGAGGGTAAGCACGGCGTGCGATCCCCGCAACAGGCGATCGCGATCGGACTGTCAAAGGCGCGGCGAGCCGGAGTTAAGCTGGCTCCGCCAAAAGGATCAGCTTCCACTCGGAAGAAAGCCGCCCAGGATACGAAAGCAGGAAGCAGCCAAGCGCATAAACCCTCGGTGAAACGTTCTCGCGCAGTGTCGAGCGCCCTGCGGCGTGAATCGCGTCGGGGAGCCAGTACGCAGGCATTGTCTGGGCAGGCCAAAAAATCTGCGACCGTAAGAGGAAAGCAGAGCCGGCGGCAGAGCGCGCTGAAAGCCGCCCGCACTCGCCGCGCCGCATAAATATTTATGAATATTGGCGCGAACAGATCTTCGTGCGCGGCTTCTGTCTTATTGATAGGCTTCCTTTTGAAGGCTGACCTGCAGCCCCTCGCCGTGGTCGCCGCAAACGATGCGCAGCAGGCTGACGCCTGGCATGAAAGCAATGGCAATAACTTTGGACTGATCGTAAGAATCGGCCGCCGACTGGATTCGAACTCGCAACTGATGTCGACCCGGTGTCACGCGCATCACATCGAATTGACGTCCTGCAACCTTGCGGAACAAGAGTGCATGCCGCTGTTTGTCCCCGCGCAAGGCCTGGGTAAAGGCCAATCTGTTGTCCACCCACACCGAAGCTAGCGCTTGAGTGAAATGATGCTCGATGTCTATCTGTAACGTGGCGTCCGCAGCATTTTTGCCGACAGTCGCGTTTACCGGCGGGACCGAAGCTGTCGGGCGGGAACTTGAAATGTTCGACCCCGGCTCTGCGCTTTTGACCGAGACTTTCTCTTTCTTGGATACTTCATCTTCCTTGCCGTCAGGGGTATCGTCCTTGTTGATCTTGTTAACGACTCCTTCTCCCGTGTCGATTGGTCCACTTAACTTCGGCTTAGTGCCGTGCGTGCTCCAGAATGCGACGCCAACGATAGCCGCCGCCAATAGACCAAAAACAAGAACCGCCTTGGAGAACTTGAGCGCGTCGGTCCGAAATGATCTGTCACCTCCAGCCGTTCGCCCTGAGTCGGGTGCGCGAAGCCGCAGTGACCGAGCTTCCGCGCCAAGCGGGCCGCTATGGCGAGAAATCGCGCGGCCCGTACCGCTGCCCTCCGCCTCCTCAGGGCTGCTGTGAACAAATCCGCTTCGCTCGCGCAATGCCTGAAGGTCAGAGGCCATGGCCAGCCCCGTCTGATAGCGTTGCGCCGGGTCTTTCGCGATGGCTCGCGAAACAATCGCGTCGAGTTCGCGAGGCAGTGTCGATTGCAGCGCCGACACAGGAAGAGGCTCGTGGTTGACCAGCTTGAAGCAGACGGTGGTCGTGCTGTTGCCCTGAAAAGGCCGGTGGCCGGTGAGCATGTAATAAAGAATCACTCCCAGCGAAAACAGGTCGGATCGCGAATCTACGGCTTCATCCCCCAATTGTTCCGGGGCCATGAACGCTGGACTTCCCAGCACCCGGCCGGGCAGGGTCAAGTCCAGTCTCATTCAATTTCGCGATGCCAAAGTCGGCGATTTTTGGGTGGCCATCGATGGTGACGAGGATGTTTGCCGGCTTGATGTCGCGATGCACGACTCCCTGAGCATGGGCGTAGTGGAGGGCCTCGGCAATTTCCTGAATCATGCGAAGGGTCGTGCTGATCGGCAGAGCGCGCTTCTCTCGCGTCACCAGCTGTTGTAGAGACTGGCCCTCAACGTACTCCATCACCAGGTACGGCTCAGCTTCCTCGTTTACGTCGAAAATAGTTACGATTCCCGGATGCGAAAGCCGGCCGGCGGCTTGGGCTTCCACCACGAAGCGTCTCCGATATTCCCGTTCTGCCTCGGCCTCCAGGCCTGCGATTGACACGGTCTTGATGGCAACGGTTCTCCCCAGTTTCGGATCGCGGGCGCGATACACCACTCCCATCGCGCCGCGTCCAAGTTCGGCGTCAATCTCGTATCGATCCAACTTCGTGCCTACGCGGTTTGCCACGTTGTGCGTAATGGTCCCAGGGACATAGTACGAGGCGTCTTCCGTTCCGAAGGGTCTTTCACCCGACAGTCCTGGTTACGAACGTCACGCGCAAAGGCTGGTGCGTGGAGGGTAGTTCACGTGGAGCCGCTTTCCCGTCCGCCATTCCAGCCGCCAAAATCACGGCCGACGTGACCGAGTGGACTGCCATGGCTAAAGGTAACGGAAAATCTTAGGATTACGATCTGGGGGTTTCTGGAATCCACAAGGACGTGGTGTCCTACTACGCCGCGGAGACTGGGCCAGCCGACCGCAGCCAGTCTTCCATTTGATTGTGGTCAACCAGTCCGGCCTGCTGCGCTACCAGTCGACCGCCATAGAAGACAACAAAGTTCGGTATACCGCGGACATTGTATCGGCCGGCGAGTTCGGGATAGCGCTCCGTGTCCACCTTCATTACGATCGCACGTCCCGCCATATCCGCCGCCGTGCGAGCCACCTCTGGAGCAGCCACCCGGCAGGGACCGCACCACTCCGCCCAGAAATCGACAAGCACCGGGACCCGGGCAGTCTGCCTGATCTCATCGAACTGCTCGGGATCCACTTGCAACGGTTCGTTCACTGGCGGTAGCGGGGACTTGCAGGCGCCGCAACGGCCTGTGTCGGCCAGATGTTTGGCCGGAATGCGGTTTTTCTGTCCACAGACTTTGCAGGCTTGAATAAGAGGCATCCTTCATTCTCCTTGTGGACTAATCGACTTCCGCGCCAGGTCGTCGGCATCCACAGCTCGTTTACACGATTCTATCGAACCCGCGCACCTTCTGTAAGTACGCCTACAGTCCTCGCAGGGTGGACAAACTCGGGCACGCAACCCCATAAAGCCGACTTCCGTTTACGGATCCCTCGGATGTGAAAAAGATGAGCGACGTTACCCAGAGGCGCTTAGAATCGAGGCCCAGGGGGAGGCAGATGAGTCGGACGACTGGATCGATGAAAATACTTGTTACCGGTGGCCTCGGCACAGTTGGCGCCGGCCTGGTTGCCGAGTTGCGAAGTCGTGGCCACAGAGTCGCATCTTGTGACTTGGCCCACCAGCCGGATGAGATCGGCTTTTGTGTAGGCACCGATGTAGACGACCCGTCGTACGGGCGATGCGACGTCGCGGAGTTTCGCCAAGTCGAACGACTTTTCGAACGAATGGGACCGTTCGACTACGTTTACCACTGCGCCGCAGAGTTTGGCCGGCGGAACGGAGAGGACTTCTATGAGACGCTCTGGCGCACCAATGTCATCGGAACGAAAAATATCGTGCGATTACAGGAAAGATTAAGGTTTCGCCTCGTCCACTTTTCGTCGTCTGAGGTTTACGGCGACTGGCCCAAGCTGATGACGGAAAACGTGATGGACGACTATGAGATCAAGCAGCTGAACGACTATGCCATGACCAAATGGGTTAACGAAATGCAGATTCGGAATTCCGCACTACAGCACGGCACCGACACGGTGGTGGTGCGGCTCTTTAACACCTATGGACCAGGCGAGTACTACAGCCCGTATCGTTCGGTGAATTGCCGTTTCCTTTATTGCGCGCTGAATGGGCTCCCCTGGACCGTATTTCGGGGTCACTCGCGGACCTCGACCTATCTGCAAGACAGTACAAGAACCTTGGCTAATATAGCCGACAATTTTAAGGGCGGAGAAACGTACAACGTTGGGGGAGACGTCTCGCACTCGATCGAAGAACTTTCCGATGTTGTATTAAAGGTTACGGGAGCGAGTCCGAGTCTAGTTCGCTATGCCGACGGTGCGGAACCGATGACCACCAAGGCCAAGACCGTGGATATCAGCAAGTCAGTTCGTGATCTTGCGCACAGGAACAGCTACTCGCTCGAGCATGGTATGCGTTTGACGGCGGAGTGGATGCGTGCCAACACGCGCCGGCGAAGCCCGGTCGTTTTAGATCGCTCGCTGCCTCCTGCAGTCTAATGACGCCAGACCTCTACCGTGATCGTTTTGAGTTCAAAAACCTAGAACCATTTCCCTATCCAGCTTTTCCGCGCTCGAAAAAGGCGGAGGGCGAATGAGATACCCTGCGGCCGCGGTTCGCGACGGAGTTGCGGCACCGAACCAGACCAGGCACTTGAATGCCATCCCCAAATCATCAGCACGCAGATTCCTCCTGGGGTTTCTGACCGGATCGGCGGGCGCACTCATCCTGTGCCTTGTCGTGCTTCTTGGTCGGCCTTTGCTTCTTTCCGCACAGACGCTCCATTATGCGAAAACTCCGAATGTGAACAATGGACAGAAGGTTTACAACGGCGGCTGCATCGCCTGTCACGGGAGCGAGGGGAAGGGTGCTCCCATGGCCAGTACGGTTTTCAAGCGGCCAGATACGTTTCCGGACTTTACGGACTGCGCCGGGACGACGCCTGAGCCAAACGGCAATTGGAAGGCAGTGATCGTGCATGGCGGGCCATCGCGTGGGCTCTCGCAGATTATGCCTGCGTTTGGGGACTTGCTGACGGACGAAGAGATCAACGATGTGATCGCGTACATGCGGGGATTCTGCAAAAATGTCCACCACGATCCGCTGGGCGAGCTGAATCTGCCACGGGCATTGGTAACGGAGAAGGCGTTTCCAGAGAACGAGATTGTGATTTCTACGGCGGCGAGTGCGTCGGGGGCGCCGGCGTGGACTACGGATGTGATTGATGAACGGACGATCATCGACGCCCGGACCCAGCTTGAAACCGATGTTCCGGTGAACTATGCGGACCAGGCGCACAACTGGACGGCGGGTTTTGGGGACATCACGCTGGCGTTGAAGCGGGAGATGTTTTCCAGTCTGCGGACGGGTTCGATCCTGAGTTTGCAGGGCGGTATTTTGCTGCCGACCGGGGACAGCAAGCGAGGGTTCGGTGCGGGGACGACACAGTTCGAGCCCTTTGCAGCGTTCGATCAGCTATTCAAGACGAACACGTTTTTGCAAACCCAGTTGGGAGCGGACCTGCCGGTGGATACGAGCGTAGCTCCGCGCAGCATGTTCTGGCGGGTCGCGGTAGGGCAGGCGATGGCTCCGGACCACATGCTGGGACGGCTGTTTTCGCCCATGGTCGAGTTTTTGGCGGTACGTGATTTCAAGCCGGGGGCGAGTACCGACTGGGATGTTCTGCCGGAGATGCAGATCACTATAAGCAGGCGACAACACGTCCGCGTGGGCTTTGGAGTGAGGGAGCCGTTCACGAACACCGCGGGGCGAACCCCGCAGGTGCTGTTCTATCTGCTCTGGGACCGGGCAGATGGGAAGTTATGGAATGGTTGGCGATGAGACTCCGTTGGGGCAGTGCGGTTGTTCTAGGGCTCGCAGTGATCGCTCTTCCGGCAACGCTGCGCGGCCAGTCGCAGACGGAGAACGCGAAGGGCGACAAGACGCCTCCGGGAACTTTTTTTCGCACATCGGACCGGTGTGTGGCTTGTCATAACGGGCTCAAGACGAGTGTCGGGCGAGGATATTTCGATCGGATTCGAGTGGAGCGCGAGCATTATGGCGAACGCGTCCCGCGATCCTTATTGGCAAGGAAGCGTGCGGCGGGAGGCAATGGATCATCCGGAGTCGAAGCAGGCGATCGAGGACGAATGCTCAATCTGCCATATGCCAGCCGTCCGGTTGGCCGACCGGGATGCGGGAAGGCACACTCAGGTCTTTTCGCGTTTTCCATTGCAAAAGTTTCCCAATGGCGACCGCGCGGCAGCAGATGGGGTCACCTGCTCGGTTTGTCACCAGATTGAGAAGACGGGGCTGGGGACGGACGCGACCTTCGTTGGGAACGTGGTGATCGCGAAACCGGTCCAGAACGACCTGCGGCCCGAGTATGGGCCCTTCGACATCGACAAAGGGCACCAGACCGTGATGCACTCCTCGACGGCGACATACCTCCCGACCAGGGGCGACCATATGCGCGATGCGGGTCTCTGCGGGAGTTGCCATACGCTAATCACTTCCGCCCTTGGACCCAAGGGCGAAAAGCTGGCGAGGTTCCCGGAGCAGGTGCCCTACCAGGAGTGGCAGCATAGCGACTATGCGACCAGGCAGACCTGCCAGGACTGCCATATGCCGGTGGTGAACGAGGCTGTAGCGGTGACGGCGCTGTACGGCCCGCCACGCGAGGGCATGCACCGGCACGTGTTTGTCGGATCGAATTTCGTCATGGAAGGAATGCTGCAAGATCATCGCGATGAATTGGCGACGGAGGCGCAGCCCGAAGAGATGGATGCGGCGATGAAGCGCACGACCGAGTTCTTGAAGACCCAAGCGGCGAAAGTGACGATTACCCGGGTGGATGCGACGCCGAATGGCCTTGCCGTGGATGTGCATGTGGAGAATCTGGGCGGGCATAAGCTGCCTACAGCTTATCCTTCGCGGCGGGCATGGCTACATTTTGCAGTGAGGGACGCCAATGGGCGTGTGGTGTTTGAGTCGGGCGCGCTCAATCCGGATGGGTCGATTGTGGGCAACGACAACGACGAAGACCCTCTGAAGTTCGAGCCGCATTATCGCGAGATTACGAGTTCGCAGGAAGTGGAAATTTACGAACCGATCCTGAAGGATTCGGAGGGGAAGGTTACGACCGGTCTGCTCCATGCGGTCGGGTATTTGAAGGACAATCGGCTGTTGCCGCACGGCTTCGACAAGGCCACGGCAGATAAGGATATCGCGGTGACAGGCGACGCGGCCAACGATCCGGGATTCACAGACAGCGGAAGCTCGGTGCGGTATGTGGTCTCGACCGGGAATGCAGCGGGACCGTTCAAAGTGGAGGCGGAACTTTGGTTTCAACCCATCGGGTTTCGGTGGGCGCATAATCTGGCGCCTTACAAGGCGGAGGAACCGCAACGGATGGTGCGGTATTACGAAGCGGCGGCCCGGAGGTCGGCTGTGATGCTGGCTAAGGCAGAGGCTACTCGGTAAGGACACGGGAAAAGAGGAGGCCATGGTGGCGGACTTGACGCGATAGCTTTCCGGATAGCTGCTCCACGCAGGAGGCCGCGTTTTGGAGTCCGTCGCCGCTCCCGCTAGTCTTGACATTCACTTTTCGCACTTCTCCGTGTCTGTGAATTCCTTCACGACCTTGACTCTTTTTCCAAGCTTCGATCTGTTCTCGCGCTTCCTTCACGAGTTTGGTGAATCGGCGGGCCAATTCGTGAATGCGTTGCGATTGCCGCCTTTGAATCGCCTCGGTGGGAATCAACTCCGTGCCGACGCCGATTGCGGTTGCTCCCGACAAAATGAAGTTGGCCGCAGTCTGCTGATTGACGCCTCCTGCGGCAATCAAGGGAATCTGCGGCAAGGACGCGTGCAGCGCCTTGATGTACTTATCGCCGCCGACCGGCGCGCAGGGAAAGACTTTGACGAAGTCAGCGCCGGCGCTCCATGCCGTGACCACTTCGGTTGGCGTCATTGCACCCGGCAAGACTGCGATGTTTTCCTTGGCCGCGAATTCCACGATCGCGGGATTGAATGACGGAGCAGTGACGAAACCCGCGCCTGCATCGATGCACTAGCGCGCCGTCTCGGTGTCGAGCACGGTGCCCGCGCCGACAATGATCTTCGGATCGGAACGGACGAGGTGGGACATCAACTCCATCGCTCCGGGCACCGTCATCGTGATTTCCACGATTGGAATTCCGCCGTGCATGACGGCCTCCGCTGCGAAATGTGCATCATCGCCAGACGAGACCCTGATAGCCGGAATGATGGCTATTTCTCGAATTCGGGAGCAAACTTCATCTTTCGTCATTTGTCAGAATCCTTCCAGTTGCAGACTTCAGCATTCGCGCATCCATCAGACGTGATTGTTCACACAGCTTCGCTAGGGTCAGCCTCCGGCAAGCCGTCGTCGCTACGCGCGAACCAAGTGTACAAGGTCGGCAACAGAATAGACGCTGATGACCAAGTCCGCAATCAGGCCACCGACGATGACGATGGCAAAAGGACGCTGCGAATCCGATCCGATGCCATGGGAGAGTGCCGCCGGCAACAGCCCCAGGGTCGCGACCAGCATCGTCATCATGATCGGCCGAAGCCGAAGAACGGCGCCCTCCACCGCGGCTTCTTCAATGTCATATCCGCGCGCCCGAAGTTGATTGATGTATTCCACCATGATCACGCCGATTTGCACCGACACGCCAAACAGCGCGAGAAAGCCGACCCCGGATGACACGCTGAAGTTCGTGCCTGTGACAAGGAGTGCGAGCAGTCCGCCGATCGGCGCCATGGCGATGTTCGTGAGGATCAGAAGCGCCCATTTTGTCGACTTGAACATCGTGTACAGGATGATGTAGATCAGCAGGATCGTCAGCGGCAGCACGATCAACAGCCGCCGTTGCGAGCGCTTTGCGCTCTCATATTCGCCTGCCCAATCGATGGTGTAACCGGCGGGAAGCTTCACCGAGGCGTTGACCTTCTTGATTGCCTCGTCCACGGTGCTGCCCAGGTCTCTGCCGCGCACGCTGAACTTGACGGCTACGTAGCGGGAGTTCTCTTCGCGGTAGATTTCCGAGCCGCCATCCAGCACCTTTACCTTTGTCAGTTGGGCGAGTGAAACCCGCTCACCTGATGGTGCCAGCAAGCGAATCTTCTCGATCGCCTCCTTGGTGTCTCGATATTGCGGCAAGTAGCGCAGGACGAGATCGTATCGCTGTTCTCCGATCAGCACCTGGCTGAGGGCGTTGCCTCCAACCGCGGTCTGAATGGCATCCTGCACGTCGGAAACATTGATGCCGTAGCGCGAAGCCTGATCGCGGTCGACCGTGAAAGTTGAGGTTGGGCTGGCCGATGACGCGAAACACGCCAAGATCCTCCACGCCCCGAATGGGTCGCATGACCGCCACGATCTCGTCCGCCTTTGCTTCGAGCGTCTTAAGATCGTCGCCGTAGATTTTTACTGCCAGCGCGCCCTTGACGCCGCTCACAGCTTCTTCCAGATTGTCGGAGATCGGCTGCGAGAAACCCCAGAGCACTCCCGGAATCTTCTCCAATTCGCGATCCATGGCCGCGATGAGCCGCTCCTTGTCCTGGTGAAAGACCGGACGCCACTTCTCCTTGGGCAACAGATCGACGAAGAATTCCGTATCGAAGAAGCCGGTGGTGTCGGTGCCGTCGTCCGGGCGTCCTATCTGATTGACGACTTGTGGGACCTCAGGAAACGAGGCACAGGATTTCACGAGCCCTGTCCGCAACCCGGGCGCTCTCGGTCGGCCCGGTGCTTGGAGCCAGCGTCCCACGGACCCAGATCGCGCCTTCATCCAGGTGCGGCAGGAATTCCGACCCGATCACGCCGCTGAACGCCAGGAATCCCGAAATCAGCAAGCGCAACAACCGCTCCACCAACGGTGATCCAGCGGTTGCGGATCGCCCAGCGAACGCTCTTTCTGTAGTGCGCGATCAGAAATGTCATCACCGGGTTCTGCCATTGCTTCGCGCCGCCTCGGAACAGCAGGCTCGCCAGTGCCGGCGCAATCAACATGGAGAAGATCAAGGCGCCCAGCAAGGCGAAGGCCACGGTCCATGCCATCGGCTTGAACAGTTTTCCTTCGACCCGTTGCAGGGTGAAGATCGGAAGATATGCCGTAATAATGATGGCGATGGCATAAAAAACCGGCCGTTGCACCTCATGCGCAGCCTTGCGGATCCGGTCCACCAGCGTGTGCGGAGCTTCCTCGGGGCGATTCAGATGGCGCACGATATTTTCGACCATCACCACCGCGCCATCCACGACCATGCCGAAGTCCAACGCGCCCAGAGAGAGCAGATTCGCCGAGATATGCCGCAGGTCGAGACAGATCGAAGCAAAGAGCAGGGCAAACGGGATGGTCAGGGAAACGATGATCGCGCCGCGAACGTTGCCCAGAAAGATGAAGAGGATGATCACGACCAGGATCATGCCTTCGGCGAGATTGTGCAGGACGGTGTGCGTGGTGTAGTGCACCAGATCGTCACGGTCGAGATAAGGGACGATCTTCACGCCCGGGAGGCAAGATGTGATCGTTGAGCTTGCTTGACCATGGCGTGCAGGCCCTCCAGCATGGTCGCCGTGTCCGCGCCTTTGCGCAGAAACACGATCCCTTCGACTACGTCGTTGTCGTCCTCCACCACTCCGTCGGCCCGGTGGTACGCTCTTCCGATCTGGCCCAGGCGAATCTTCGGCCCCTGCGTGACCACGGCGATGTCTCTTGATCCGCAGGGGAGTGCCGTTCTGGGCTTTGATCACCGTCTTTTCGATGTCACGGATGTCTGTGACCAGGCCCACGCCGCGCACGTTGATCTGTTGCGAACCTTGTTCGATGAAACTGCCGCCAACGTTCGCATTGCTGTTGGTGAGTTGCTGCTCGACCTGAGCCAGGCTCAGACCGTAGGAGATCAATTTCTCCGGGTCGACGCGAACCTGATATTCGCGAGTCACGCCGCCGAACGATGAATCGTCGACCACGTCCGGGCACCGATCGGATGTACTTGCTGATGACCCAGTCCTGCAGCGACTTCAGGTCCATCAAGTCATACGCGGGATTCGTGCTCTTCAGCGTGTACCAGTACACCGAGCCGATCGGACTGAAATCGGGGCCGATCCCTGCGGCGACGCCCGGCGGAAGCGTGACCTGCGCAAGCCGCTCCAGCACCTTCTGGCGGTCCCAATCGTTGTCGGAATTGTCGTCGAAAATAAGATTCACGACGGACAGTCCGGCCAGCGACGCCGATCGCATGTGCTGAAGATGCGGAATCCCGTTCATCTGGATTTCGACGGGAATCGTGACTTGCTGCTCGACTTCCTCCGCCGCTCGCCCTGGCCACTGCGTAATCACCTGAACCCAGGTGTTGGCGACGTCGGGATAGGCTTCGACCGGCAGGTTGTGGAACGAGATCATGCCCCAAATGAACAGAAGAACCGCCATGCTGAGGACGACGAAGCGGCTATTCAGAGCGAAATCGACGATGGCGCGAATCATTGCTGCTCCGCCGAGTTCTGGAATTCAAGCGCGTTGCCAACGACTTGCTGGCCGGGCGTTAGACCAGAAACGATCTCCTGCATGGCGCCCGGAAGCATGTCGCCGCCCACAACTTCTGTTCGTCGAAATTGATTGCCTTTCACCGGCACGTAGACCCAATCGCGATCGTGCAGGTGCAAGACCGCGGTGGCGGGGACGGCGGCTCGCTTCTGTTTCTGCTCGGCCGTGGAATGTTGCACTCACAAACATGCCAGGGCGCATCAGGCCGGGATTTCGCATCTCGATGCGAACCTTCGCGGTGCGAATGTTCGGGTCCAGAACCGGCCCTATATTGCTGATCGTCCCGGCGAATAGCCTGGTCGGGATAGGCATTCAGACGAATATCGGCCTTCTCGCCGAGGCGCACATTGACCAGGTCGTTTTCGTATACATCGCACAATACCCAGACATAGCTCAGGTCAGAGATCGTGAACGGATTCGGTGAAGAGAGCCCGGCGACGCCGGCGCCGTTCGTAACCTGCTGATCGGTGATCACTCCGGAAATCGGAGCGTGAATCTCGATCAGGCCGCTGGGACGATCAAGCGTGGGACTGCCCAGAACGCGAAGCTTTTCGGCAGTATTCGCGACGTCGACCTTGGCCTTGTCTTCCGCATTCTGCGCGATTTGAAGATCATTCTGGGAGATCGCTCCCTTGTCATAAAGCAACTTGGCGCGCTCCAGTTGCGTCCGGACGAGCTGTTCATCCGCCACCGCTTTTTGGTAGTCGGAAAAGGCGCCGGAGATATCCGCGCTCTGCACCTTCAGCAACAATTGGCCTTTCTTAACCGTGTCACCCAGGCGCGCATTGATCTCGACGACCCGCCCCACGGCCAATGAGATCACCGGAACCGCTCTCGAAATGTCCGGATTCACGGTGCCCGTCACCCGCAGTTGCGGCACCGCAATGTGTTCTGTCGCCTGCGTCAATTCAAACCGTTCGGGATGATCCACCTGAAACACATTGCGGTCCTCGACGCGTTCCACCTTGAGCGGCGGCGGCGCTTCGGCCTGGGGATCGCTCTTGCCACCGCTGCACCCCGCTCCAAACAGGCACAAGATCGAAGAGAAAGCCAGGATTGCGGTAACCCTGCGCTTCATGGGATCACCTCGCGTCCAACGGCAGAGATTCAGTTGGTTTGTAGCATTCAGATAGGAAGCGACCAGGTTCAAGTAGTTGACCTGCACGCTTCGGTAGTCAGCCTGAGCATTGAGAAAATCGAGCAGCGATGCAGCGCCGTGCTGGTACGAAAAGGCAATCGTGTCCCGCACGCTGGAGGCCTCTTCCAGGTACTGATCCTTATATGGCTTGAGCAGAATCACAGCGCTGTTTACCGTCGCATAGGCGGAATCGACATCACTGAAAACCTGCGCCCGGGTTGCCGTCGCGAGTCTGTCGTTGCGATCGATGTCCAGTTGCGTGCGGCGCTTTTCACCCTGATTGCGATCAAAAATCCGCAAAGGGATGCTCACGTTGAACCCGATGTACTGGTCGATAGGCGGGTTGCGGCCGACATCGAAACCGAGGATTGGATCGGTGGATCCGTTGGCCACGGCGAGCCGGTAATCAGTCTTCGCCTTATCGACAGACTGCAACGCCGCCCTCAGGTCAGGGCGCGTATCGAGAGCCGCTTGGCGGACGTCGCTAAGGGGAGGAAGCTGTTCCGCGAAATCAAACGGCCCGATCACATCAAATTGCTCAACCGGAGTCTGATCGTTCAACAGCATAAGCAGCTGAATCTTCGCGATGCGCAGATTCACTTCCGCAGTCTGCAAGTCGGACAGGTACTGGACCCTCTGAAGTTCCAGACGTTTCAAATCTACTTGGGCAATCCCGCCGGCTTTGTAGCGCTCGCGATTCACATCTAACACGTGGTCATAATAGGCGAGGTTTTCCCTGGCAAGATTCAGGATGGCTTTCTCCTGAAGGTCTCCACGAACGCTCCCCGAAGGTTGAACAAGCAGATTTCGCTCCAGGTCGGCTTGTCCGGAGGTCACGACGGCGGTCCCTTTTTGCGCGCTCTCCAGTCGTAGCCCGCGTTTGTGCTGGCGCTCCCACAGAAAGTTCACACTGCCCGCGGCCAGAAGATACGCAAAAGGTCCGTGAGATGGACCGCCGCTGAATGGATCGATCTGATCAGCCAGGATGGTCAGGTTGGGGTTCGGCCGCAGGTTCGCGGTGATCTCCTGGGCTCGCGATTCATCGATGCCAATTTGTCCGGCCCGCAGAGTGGGATTCGCCGCCTCAAATTTGTCACGAACTTCTTGCCACGTCAGTGCCTTCTGGGCGAAACTGCTGCTTGCCGAGACGCCGATCAGCAACAATCCAAGGCACAACCGTCTGACGACCCGCTGCATGGAACCTCCTTGCCTCATTCCAACTGAGCTCGCTTGACCGACTGCAAGCGCACTCGTTGGGGCTAGACTGCAAATCCTTTAAAACTGAATGAGCGAATACTGCCGACTAAGAATCTAGACGGCGTGAACCGATAAGCTGATGCGCCCGTCGAACACACAAAACAACAGAGATGGCACGCGGTTTGTCGGATTACTGTAACGCTTCCATCAAAACGTTATGTGAATGGACTGTTAAAGCGAAGCCATTTATCGGTTAGGAGAACGCTCGTCCCAGCACCACCCCCTGCAACGACTCGGGGGGCTTGTGGAGACTCGATGTCCATAGCGCTTCTATAATCCGGTCGAGTTCCCTGGAAACTCGGCCGCAAATCTTATATCATATCCCCCTAGGATATAGGCAAGGAAAAATGTCTCATCTCGAAAAAGAAAAACAGAAGTTGATCGCTCGGATTAAGCGTATCCGCGGGCAAGTGGATTCTATCGAGCGCTCCCTTACGACGGGCGATGATTGCGCCGATGTGTTGATGCTACTGGCGAATGTCCGAGGCGGGATCAACAGCCTCATGGCTGAAGTTCTCGAAGACCACATCCGGTTGCACATGATGGGCCACGAAAAGAGCGCCCTGCCTTCTGTGGAGTTAGCTGAAGATCTGATTGGTCTGGTCCGGGCATACCTCAAGTAATGGTAGTGCCACCTCCTATCGCTTGTTATGCTTCCGAGCATGCGTGAGCTGACGATTACGCGCCAGCCGAGATTGCATAGCAAACGCATTGTGTAGTAGACTTGCCTTAGTATGTAGTAGATTAAAAAGGGCGGTGATTTTTCCATCTCAGTTTTTATAGGGTGGTAGGAGTAACATCCATCCTGTCGAGCCAAGTCGGAGGGCCGACCGACCGGAGGCCAAGAATGGAGACACTGAAATCCGCGCAGGTACCGGTGGAAGCTCGCTTATCAAGCTCTGTTTCGACCGCCTCAGTCACAACGCTTCCGCCGAGGCACTCTGCCCTGGTCCGCGTCACTCACTGGATTATCACTCTCTGCTTTTTCGCTCTGCTCCTCACCGGTGTGGAAATTGTGATCTCTCACCCTCGCTTCTACTGGGGCGAAACCGGCAACGTGTTGACTACTCCGTTGTTCCGACTGCACATCCCTTCCTCGAGAGCGCTGGTGCCGACTGGCTACGGGTACGTGCTGCCGGACCAGAACGGCTGGAGTCGCGCGCTGCACTTTGAAGCTGCCTGGATTGCGGTGCTTAACAGGATTGCTGTATGCAATCTCCGGTCTGTTTACAGGACATTTCCGGAAAGACCTACTCCCAGCAGGCGCCGATCTTTCCCGGCGAACGCTCTCGAACTCATCGCAAAACCATTGCGCTTTGAACGACCGGGTGAGGCAGGAGGCCTTCTCGTACAACGTGCCTCAGCGCCTCACTTATGTCTTCGTGATTTTCGTTCTCTTCCCATTGGTCATCTGGACAGGCCTGGCGATGTCGCCCGCGTTTATCTCCGCCTTTCCGGCCTCAGTTACTCTGCTCGGCGGCCGCCAATCGGCGCGCACAATTCACTTCTTTGTCTCTGTCGCTCTCGTGCTGTTCCTGCTTGTTCATGTCGCGATGGTTTGTCTTGCCGGATTCAGCAGCCGCACGGCGCGATGATCACGGGCCGCACCGCTGCACGCAAGGAGCGCACATGATCGACCTTTCACGCCGAAAACTGATCTTAACCGGGCTCGCGGCCACGGCCGGTGTTTCGGGCTTAGGCAGTGGCGGCGCGTCTTGCGCAGAAATATGGATTGGTGCCCCCCGATCATGGCGGCATCTATGGCCTCGGCGAGACCCTGACCTTTGCTTCGCAGCGGCTGCTGACGCGTCATTCGTTGGCACGCGAATTCCCGCGCAGCCAGATTTCGCAAGCGTCCATTTCCCAACGAGCTCGCGCCCCTTAGCGAAGACTTTAAGCGTCTTCAGGCCGGAGGTTTCGCGGAGTGGCGGCTCTCCGTCGATGGCATGGTCGCCCAGCCTGCGTCGTTTTCGATGAGCGAGCTGAAGAGCTACCCATCTCGCAGTCACATTACCGAACTCGTCTGTGAAGAAGGCTGGTCCTACATAGCCGAGTGGATCGGCGTGCCTCTGTCCCATGTCCTGCATCTCGTGGGGATTCACCCGCAAGCCAGATATGTTGTCTACTTCTCGATGGAGCCCAATGCGTGGGACAGCATGGATATGGCCGATGCCCTGCATCCGCAGACATTTCTCTGTTACGGAATGAATGGCAACGAGCTTCCGGTGGCCAACGGCGGGCCGCTTCGCATGCGGCTTCCCTCGCCAACTCGGCTACAAGAACGTAAAATTCATCACCCGCCTGACCGTCACCGACAGTCTGAAAAAGTTCGGTAAGGGCGTCGGCTCCGCGGCTTCAGAGGCGGCTACGCCTGGTACGTCGGCATCTGACGCGCCGGACCATGTGAAATACGAGCAGCAGACGATGCCAGCACGGGCACGCGGGCTCGCACCTTGCGCCAAACCGAGATAAGGAGTGCGATCGGAACCGAGAAACATAGATTAGGCTTCTGCTTAGTGATCACGCAGGACTACCTCCCGAAAAAGCAAAAAGCCCACGCTTTTATCGAGCATGTGCCTTTGAGAACCTGAATGTTTGCCGTTTTTACATCGCGGCCACAGGCCCGTGATGGTGGGCCAGTAATGATTAAAGTCTATTAAATAAATAGACATTATAGACATATAGAGGTAAACTAGCCGCAATTGAAAGCAGCTTACGGATGGAACTTGATCTGAGAAATATCCGGCGCAACCGCAGCCGCCCACCGCGAGCCCCGTTCCGTCCCAGTCATTCATTTGTGAGGTGCGAGTGACAAATCGACCGGAGAACATTTCCCCTGCCAGGTTCAGTGTCGCCATCATCGGCGGCGGGTTCACGGGCACGACACTGGCGGCGCAACTGCTGCGATGCGCCGGTTCCTCGCTTTCGGTAGTAGTAGTAGAAAAGTCGGCATCGGTGGGGCGCGGCCTGGCATATGGAACCAAGTCTAAGTCTCTCCTTTTGAATGTCCGCGCTCGCAACATGAGCGCCTTCGCGGACGATCCGCAGCATTTTCTTCGTTGGGCGCAGGCGAACTATGATTCCACGACCGGCCCCGGCAGCTTTTTGCCACGTGACGTGTATGGCCGCTACGTTGAGGCCTTGCTAAACGAAGCCTCGTCATCGAACGACAGACGTCTGCAATGGATCAAAGACGAGACCACTGGCCTTTCACCGACCGGTGATAGCGCCGTGGAAATCGAGCTGCGAAGTGGTAAACGTCTGCTGGCAGACCGGGTTGTGCTGGCGGTGGGAAACTTTCCTCCCGCGAATCCTCTGGCTGGGTTGGACGCGGGAAAACTGTCCCGATATTGTCGTGACCCCTGGTCGGCCGAGGCGTTCGAGGGAGTAGAGAATCTCAAAACATATTCTATTGATCGGCTCGGGGCTTACCAGTGTGGACCTGGCAATCCAACTGCGCGCTCATCGCTTTCGTGGCACCATCCATGTTCTTTCACGCCGGGGCCTGTTACCGCGATGGCATAAAGCCGTTGATGCCGGTCCGCCGTTCTGGAATGAATCCTCGCCGAAAAATACGCGAGGTTTGTTACGTCTGGTACGCGAGCAAGTGCGGCAGGGCCAGGAGCAAGGAGTCGAGTGGCAGAGTGTGTTTGACAGTCTGAGGCCTCTGGTTGGGCAGATTTGGCAGTCGCTCCCCCCGCAAGAGAAGCGCCGTTTTCTCCGCCACGTGCGGCCCTACTGGGAAGTCCACCGGCACCGGGCAGCAACCGAGATCGCCAGAACTATTGAAAACGAACTGGCAGGCAGAACGTTTCAACTTCATGCCGGCCGCATCACGGACTATCAAGAGAACGACCAGAATGTGAACGTGACGTATCGCGCGCGGAAAACCGGCGAAGAGCATTGCCTCTCGGTGGATCGAGTCATTAATTGCACGGGGCCAGAGACTGATTGTCGCCGCCTGCAAGATCCTTTGATCACATCTCTCCTCGCCCGAGGCCTGGCGCGCCCCGATCCGTTGTTTCTGGGATTGGACGTCTCCTCAGATGGAGCACTCATCGATCGAGATAGCGCTGTTTCACGCAGGCTTTATGCGGTGGGGCCGCTCCGCAAAGGCGATCTCTGGGAGAGCACAGCCGTACCGGAGATCCGGCAACAGGTGAGCAAACTAGTTGAACATCTGGTGACGGGAAGCCTGGACGAACGTGGCGCTCATCATTCATCAGAGAGTCGATTGCGAGCAGAGAACTTGATGGCAACGAACGCGTAAGCGTTGATTCTCGTTCCCATGAGGGCCACTAGAGGTCACGCTCCGCTCGCGCTCGAACCGCCGCGGGAGGAAAGAGGTCATTTTGCGGCTTAAGATTGTGCAGGCAGGAGAACCGGTTTTGCGCCAAAGCGCGCGTCCGCTCACACCAGAAGAAATATTGGGCGACGAAATTCAAAGACTGATCCGCGACATGAAAGATACGATGTATGACGCACCCGGCGTCGGCCTGGCCGCACCGCAAGTTGGGCTGCCCCTGCAACTTGCCGTCATCGAAGACCGCGAGGACCTGTTGAAAGCTCTGCCGGCCGAAGAAATTAGAGATAAAGAACGTCGACCCGTGCCATTCCACGTGATGATCAATCCACGGATCATTTCATTAGGGGGCGACAAAGTTGATTTTCACGAAGGGTGTCTGAGCTTGACCGGGTTCTCGGCTGTGGTTTCGAGAGCACGATCCGTTCAGGTGGAATATCTGGATGAACGGGGAAAGCATCATTCGGTCGAAGCTTCGGGGTGGTACGCCCGTATCCTCCAGCACGAAATCGATCATCTGCAGGGAACGCTCTACATCGACCGCATGCACAGCCGCACTTTCACCTCAATCGATAACTGGAATCGTTTCTGGAAGGGCCGTCCGCTACCAGAGACATCGGCGGACGTCTCGTCGACATAGGCTCGGCAACCGCCGCGAGGTGCAACCCACTGCGGGTTCGTTCCTCGAAAATGGGCGGAACTCACAGGCCGCGATGGCCGCGCCCGGCCTGTATGCGCAGCAGCGCCGCAATGAGCGCGTCGATATCCTCGCAGGTGTTGTAGAGCGCCAGCGACGGCCGCACCGTGGTCTCGAGCCGAAGCGGCGCAGGATGGCTGGGCGCAGTGATGTCCGGCGCGCACCGCGATTCCTTCCCGGTTGAGCGCCTTGCCAACATCTTCGGTGCGGAAGCCGTCGAGCACGAAAGAAAGCACGCCCGCTTTTTCCCGCGCCGTACCGATGAGATGCAGCCCCGGGACGCTGGCAGCTGCTCGGTCGCGTAGGTCAAGCAGATCGTGCTCGTAGCGCGCGATGTTCTCCATCCCGATCTGTTCAGGTAGTCGAGCGCCGCGCCCAGCCCCACCGCGTCGGCGATGTTTCCGGTGCCGGCTTCGAAGCGCGCCGGCGGCACGTTGTAAATCGTCTTCTCGAAAGTCACGTCCACGATCATGCTGCCGCCGCCCTGCCACGGAGGAGTGGTGTCGAGGATGTCGGCCTTTCCGTAGACCACACCGATCCCGGTGGGCGCGAAAATCTTGTGGCCGGAGAAGACGAAGAAATCGCAATCGAGCAACTGGACGTCCACGCCCATGTGCGCGATCGACTGCGCGCCGTCGACTAGCACTCTGGCCCCATGACGATGGGCCATCTCGATCATCTCTCTCGCCGGGGTGATCGTTCCCAAGCGCTTCGATACCTGGCTGAACGCCACGATGCGCGTGCGCGGTCCAGCAGCTTTTCGTATTCCTCGAGGATCACCTCGCCGCGATCGTTCACCGGCGCCACCCGCAGCCGCGCCCCTTTTTCCGCGCACAACTGCTGCCAGGGAACAATATTGGCGTGGTGCTCAAGCCAGGTGATGACGATCTCGTCGTCCTTCTGGACGTTGCGGTGTCCCCAGCTCTTGGCCACCAGGTTGATGCCTTCGGTCGCGCCGCGCACAAAAACAATCTCGCGCGTAGACGAAGCGTTCAGGAAACGGCGCACTTTTTCGCGGGCGCCCTCGTAGGCGTCCGTGGCTCGCGCCGCCAGCGTGTGGGCGGCGCGGTGAATATTCGAATTCTCGTGCCGGTAGAAATAGGAGACGCGGTCGATCACGCGTTCGGCTTCTGCGTGGTGGCCGCGTTGTCGAGCCACACCAGCGGCCGCCCGTTTACCTGCTCCTGCAGGATGGGAAAGTCGCGCCGGATGAATTGCGGATCGAACGGACGCGCCGCCGATCCCATGTCGGGCACGACGTCGGGACGAAACTCGAATGACGCGATGCTGAGCGGCGTTGCAACAGATTCGTTTTCTCCGCCGGGAAAATATGCCGACGTACCCGGCAGCGCCGGCGCTAAAGGGGCATCAGATAGGGAACGAGGATCGGTCGGCGGAGAGGACGGCATGACCGGGACACCGGGAACCGACTGCATTCCCGGCACGCCAGCCTGTACGCCAGAAAGCGGCACGCCCGGAAAAGAAAACATTCCAGCGACATCCGGAAACGATGGAGCTGTCGTCAGCGGCGCAGCTCTATCCAAATCAAGGAAGTAGGCGGACGAATCCGCCATCGGCAACGAAGATGCGGGAAGGCCGGGGGCGAATGCCGGAACGTTTCCAAGCGATGCTGGAATTGCACGCAGCTCCGCCTCGGTTAACGGCGTGCCTGGAGTCGCAGCAGGCAGTCCGGGAATGCCAGGCACTGCCTGCGCACCGGGCACGCCGGGAAAAGAGAACACATCATTCGGTGACGGGAACGACGGCGTTGCGTTGAGCGGTGAAGTGCGGTCGAACAAATAGCCGGTCGATCCGGGCACTCCCGGTGATTGAGGAATCTCGGAAAATGGCTGAGCGAACGCTTGCGGGTGGGATGGAACCTCAGCTGGCGAGGGCGGAACCAGCGACGGAGAAACGGGAAGACCGCCGGCGGTGGCACGAGCGGGGGCGCTCGCGCCCACATTTTCTGCGCTTCCGGGTAGGGCTGCGAAGAACTCGTTGGCCAGCCGCGTGATGACAGCGGGATCAGGCAGCGGAAACATTCCCCGTGACAGAGTCTCGCCGGTTGGCGCGCCTGCTTCCGAGGTTTGGCTCAGAGCCGCTCGCTCCGCCGACGCCGGATCACTTGTACTCATGATATTGATCCACGCTGACGCCTTCGAGAACGCCGACCGCATCTTCCGTGAGAATGGCGAGCGAGCAGTAAAGCGAGATCAGGTAGGAAGCGATCGCCTTGTGGTTGATGCCCATGAAACGCACCGACAAGCTCGGCGAAACTTCGCCCGGGATTCCAGGCTGGAACAGTCCCACGGCGCCTTGCTTCTTTTCGCCGGTCCGCAACAAGAGAATATTTGTCTTGTCGCCCTTGATGGCGACTTTATCCGAGGGCACCAGCGGCAGCCCGCGCCAGGTAAGAAATGGATTGCCGAATATTGTCACTGTCGGTGGCGGCACTCCGCGGCGCGTGCACTCGCGCCCGAAGGCCGCAATGGCTCGTGGATGCGCCAGAAAGAACGCCGGCTCCTTCCACACTCGCGCGATCAGTTCGTCCAGATCATCGGGCGTGGGCGCGCCTTTTCTCGTCTTGACCTTCATGGTGTCATCGACGTTGTTGAGCAGGCCGTATTCGGTGTTGTTGATGAGCTCGCTCTCCTGCCGTTCTTTGATCTTCTCGATGATGAGGCGCAGCTGCTCTTTAATCTGATCGTGCGGGCTGCGGTACATGTCGGAGATACGCGTCTGCAAATCGAGGACCGTGGTTACCGCACTCAGCGTGTACTCGCGCGGCTTTTCCTCATAGTCAACGTAAATCTCAGGCAGATCGACATCATCGTCGGGACTGCATTCAATGGTCCGGCTACCTGGCCGCGTCGGGACAACTTTGTTAACCCGATATGTACCGGCTTCGACCGGGACCCACTGCAGGAAGTTGACCAGCCAGCGTGGCGTGATGGCCTGCATCATGGGGGCCGTCTTGGTGACGGTCGCAAGTTGGCGTGCTTGCCCCTCGCTCAGGGTATGGCGGACTTCTGCTTTCTCTGGCATACGATTCCACTCCTCAAGATGGAAACTTTAAAAGTGTAACACTGACAGTCCTAACGGTTAGGGATCGCTGATTTTACCGGAGAGACTCTTGGAGGAAACATCCGCGGCGCGACTGGAACAGCTCAAGTCGGAATGGCGCGTGGGAAAATGCTGGCCCCGATGTACGATCGCTCCCTACTGACATCAGATACGTTGGTTCGGTTTCACGAGAACGTTCGATTTGTGGCCGGCCGCCAAAGGCGCACGCCAATGAGCAGTGTCTTGCCTACTCCTCAGGAATTTCGCTCATAGTCTCGGCGTGTCTTCCAAGCAACCTCAGCATGTTCTCCAGTGACAGGCGCTGGTTCTCGCTGAGCGGCTCAAAGATATATTCAAGAAGAACGGCATGACGGTGGAAGACAGGGGAGATCACCTTCTCTCCCTCTTTCGTCAGGGCAACGACCCGCACCCGTCTATCTCGCTTGCCTTCTGCTCGCGCAACAAGCCCACGAACTTCCAGCCTGTCGACAGCGACGCTAATGGCGCCGGGCGTTAGATTCACCTTCGGTCCGATGACATTTACCGGCAGAGGACCTTGGTGGAGCAACGCTTCCATCACCCGAAAATCAGTATTGCTGACCCCGGACCGCTGCAGATCGGCGTCAAGCTGACGGGCTACCGCGCTGAGCGCCTTCAACATAATGAGCCAGACATGAGGAGCGGATGTCTTGCCCCTCAGACGTTGCTTCACATTTTTTGCATCCTTCACGATACTTAGTTTATCAATGTATTGACATCAATATAATGTCAATATTGTTTTGAGGAGGATCGAAATGGCAACCGGACAGAAAAAGGGAACGATGATCGCCTTTTGGGTGCTCAGAGTCGTAGTGGGCTTAGCTTTTCTTGCTGCCGGCGGCTCCAAGCTGGCTGGCGCCCCTGCAATGGTGGTGATGTTCGCAAAAATAGGGTTCGGGCAATGGTTCCGTATCCTAACCGGCTCGCTCGAGGTGGCAGGGGCGATTGGCCTGTTTGTGCCTCGCTTCGCCGTCTATGCGGCGTCGCTGTTGGCTGTTGTGATGGTGGGCGCTATTGGATTCCACCTCACAAGACTGGGTGGAAATCCTGTTCCACCTATGGTTCTGCTTCTTCTTGCGACCTTGATCGTCTGGTTTAGCAAGAGGACTTCACGGCCGGAAGTGCAGTCCATCTGAATCCGACATTCGCCTCGTATAGTGGAGGGCTCGGTCACTCCAACCTTTACTTCGAGACATTTCATTATGTCTCACCTGGGAGATTGCGAAATGGAATATATGAAAGCAGTACAAGTCCACAACTATGGCGGGCCGGAAGTGCTCCGCTTCGAAGATGCACCGCGTCCGACCCCGGAATCCGGTGAATTGTTGGTAAAGGTCCATGCTGCCTCGGTAAATGCGATCGACTGGAAAGCGCGAGCAGGCTACGTGAAGCAAGTCTTTCCGCTTCCCCTCCCTTACATTCCGGGCTGGGATGTTTCCGGTATCGTCGACGCGACAGGTCCTGGGGTGACTCAATTCAAGAAAGGCGATGAGGTTTACGCTGTCCCGGATGGCGCCCGCAGTGGCAAAGGCACTTATGCGGAATATGTCGTGGTCAAGGAAACGGAAGCCGCCCTGAAGCCAAAGTCAATTGACCACATCCATGCTGCTGCCCTTCCTGTGGCGGCGCTGACGGCGTGGCAGGCGCTGTTCGACCAGGGTGGGTTAAGCAAAGGTCAGAAGGTTCTGATTCACGGCGCAGCCGGAGGCGTGGGCAGCATCGCCGTGCAACTCGCAAAATGGAAGGGAGCTTATGTCATCGGTACTGCGTCGGGAAGGAATCAGGGGCTTCTACGGGAATTGGGAGTTGACGAGCCGATAGACTACGAAAAGACCCGATTTGAAAACGTTGTCCATGATGTGGACGTGGTGCTCGACACGCAGGGAGGCGACATCCAGAACCGCTCGTGGAAGGTGCTGAAAAAGGGCGGGATTCTGGTTTCGATTGTTGCTCCGCCGCCGGCAGAGGAGGCTGCCAAACATAGTGTGCGCTCGACTTTCTCGGCTGCGCATCCCAGTTCTGCGGTGTTGTCTGAAATCGCAAAACTCGTCGATGCAGGGAAACTGAAACCAGTGGTCGAAACCGTGCTCCCGCTCTCCGACGCCCGACGCGCCCACGAACTCAACAAAACGGGACACGCGCGCGGCAAGACGGTCCTGAAAGTCGTGTAACAGCGTGAACTGATTGCGGGTCCGCCGATCTGGCGAAGCCGCATGAAACTTAACGCCTCAGTTCGGAACTAAGAATTCGCCGGGATGATCGCAGCGCCATCTCTACAAAGCTGCGCCGGTTCCTATTCATTTATCTTGACACCGTTACAGCGTGATGGTTACATGCGGAATTGCGTTCCATTGTTGCCCCTGAGAGCAATCCGGCGGCGGAGCTGGGTGACATTCTCCGTGCGAACGGAGAATTTCACCGCCGCTTGGCCGCACTTGCGGGAAATCAGAGAGTAGTGGCCCAACTCAGCTTGACTCTTGCCTATGTGACACGTCTCGATACGCTCTGTACCCAAACAGTGCCAGGCTGGATCGGACATGCCGATATTCTGCAAGCGATCAGCATGCACCAACCTGCTGAAGCTCGCCGAGCTATGAGCGAACACATCGACAACTCACGCGACAAGATGGTCAATTTGTTTAGTAGGTGAGACGAACACAAGGTTCATCATCAAGTCGCACAGGGCGACGATGGTACGGGCCTTCCCCGTCGCCAATATGACATAGAGCTTGTGCGGTCGTGGTCTTTCGTAAGCTGTCACAGGCGAAATGAATCGTGCGAAT
>CAWEVE010000043.1:0-15040 GCA_963812465.1 Terriglobia bacterium | reverse complement strand
GGTTAACGCGACAAAGATGCTTTCTTAATTCCGCTGTGGCAGAATGTTACGCTGTTCGCCGCCCTTCCGAGGCTGCCGGAGCCGCGTCGCAGGGCTGAAGAGGCAGGGCTGAAGAGGACGGGGAAGTCCGGGTTGCTCTTCTGCACTCTGACTTTTACAGGAGCTGATGCGCAACATTCCAGCGGCCTCCCCAAAACCATTTCCGTCATACGCATCGCCACGTCCATCTTCTTCCTGCTTTTCGGGCAATACAAAATCTTGGTTCCGCGTTTACCCATGGTGGCTTTCAGGAATACCTGCAAAGTTTCGCCCAAAACAGCGCGGTGAGCTTCTACCAACCGATCCTCAGCGACCTGATTTTGCCCCACGCAGTTTTCTTCGGTTACCTGGTGGGAGCCCTGGAGATGTTTATCGGCATATGCCTGCTGCTGGGAATCTGGGTGCGCGTGGCTTCGGTGCTCGGTATGTTGCACATGGTCAGCCTGACCCTGGCGACCTGGTGGGGCCCTGGTCCCGGAATGCCGATTTGGAGATACTTCGGCGCCGAGCTCGATCACCTGCCGCTGCTCTTCTTGTTCGTAATATTCTTCGTGGCCGACGCCGGACAAACGTGGGGGATTGGACGGCCGCCGCCACGAGGAGTTTCGAGTGGGGGGCGGACAGGAAATATAGCCTTGCGGGTTCCAGGACGATCAATTAGACGACATTGACAATTAGTTTTGTGACGATCGAATTTTAAATCGGAATAACGCCGAGGACCAAATGAAGAAAACAGGCAAGCGTAGTTTCTACAATCGGTCTTTTCTTATTCGCACATTCTGCGGGGCTTATGACCCATGTTTTGACCCCACTGGCTCAGGGACAGCGCAGGCTCCGCCGCCCGCATCCAGTCGCGTCATCGTCCATGCTGGAAAACTGCTTGACGTTCGCAGCGGGAAAACTCTCACCGATCAGGCCATCGTGATCGAAGGTGGCAAGATTGTCAGTGTCGGTTCGATGAGTCAGGCGAATCGCTCGTCCGGGATCGCGTCATCGATCTCCCCAATGCCACGATCCTGCCGGGACTAACCGATGCCCACACGCATCTGACAGGCAATCCGCAAGATGTCGGCCTTCAGGCCCTCTCGATTTCAATTCCGCGCTCGGCACTGTCGGGCGCATAATGCACGCCTTACGCTGGAAGCTGGATTTACCACGGTGCGTAACGTGGGAGCCGACGGTTACAGCGATGTCGCTCTGCGCGATGCTATCAACGCTGGCGATGTCCCCGGCCCGCGCATGCTGGTGAGCGGTCCTGCTCTTGGAATTACGGGAGGGCACTGTGACGAGAATGAACTGCCATTCGAATTCCACGTTCCAGCGAAGGCGTGGCCGATGGCGTGGAAGGCGTGCAACACAAGGTTCGTGAAGTCATCAAGTACGGCGCCGACCTGATCAAGATTTGCGCCACCGGCGGCGTGCTTTCTCATGGCGACAATCCCCAGGCTTCGGCCTATACGCTGGACGAACTGAAGGGCGATCGTGGCCGATGCGCATCGCCTGGGACGAAAAGTCGCCGCTCATGCTCATGGAGCACAAGGCATTCTCTGGGCCTCACAGGCAGGCGTGGATTCCATCGAGCACGGCTCCTACATCGACGATGCCGGCATCGCCGAGATGAAGAAGAACGGCACCTACCTGGTGCCCACTCTGTATTTGGCGGACTGGTTTATGGCCAACGCGGAGCGGCTGCACGTTCCGCCGGAACTGATCGCAAAAGGCAAGGAAGTGATGCCCGCGGCCCGCAAGAACATCGCCCATGCTTTTAGCAGTGGCGTGAAAGTCGCTTTCGGCACCGACGCAGCCGTTTATCCTCACGGGCTGAACGCCCACGAATTTGCCGTGATGGTGAAACTGGGTCTTACCCCATTGCAATCCATTCAGGCCGCCACGATCAATGCGGCCGACCTGCTCGGCTGGTCGGACAAAATCGGCGCAGTCGAATCCGGCAAATGGGCGGACATCATTGCCGTCGACGGCGATCCCTTGCAAGATGTCACCACCTTGGAGCGAGTGAAGTTCGTGATGAAGGGCGGGGAAGTGGTGAAGAACGAATATGGCAAGTGAGCGGAGGAAGTCTGACAAGGCCCCTATTTGAGCCCGTCCACCACCCAAAGATCGGACATAACCCGAAAGTAGGAATAAGCATAACTCTTGTCGTCGGCGCTGAAGTGGATGTCATCCATGACGGCCAGGACTCCGGCGGGATCGGGCGGCGTGATATCGCGGACTGCTTCGCGGCGTCCGCCGTCAAGGAAGACGCGGGAAATTTTGGTCGGAACACCGCGCTGCGCTATCAGAACGCTTTTTCCATCCGGCTCGAATTTCACGAACCTGTCGTTTTCGTCCAGGCTGATTGGGAATGGCTTGGGATCTCCACCTGCAAGCGGATAAAGCCATCGCTTGGACTGCGCGTCCATGGCGAGCAGATACTTGCTGTCAGGGGTTACGCCAATTCCGATAGTCCCTTCGGGAGTGAGCGCTCGGGTCTTTCCGGTCAAGTCCATCCAGTAGGTGCGTGGCGGGTGATTGGGCTCAGCGGCAACAAAAACCAGGCCGCTGCCATCCGGAACCCAGCGAACGCTGGTGTGTTCCAGTGCGTCATTGGTCAGCTTCCGTGGCTGCCCCGCTCCGGTAGGCAGCAATTGAATCTGTATGGGAGAGCTGAGGTCAAGCGAGGCCACCCACTTTCCATCCGGCGACAAAGCGGAAAAAGCTCCGTCCCCCAGCCGAACCGCCGGAGACCCATCCGTCTTGCGGAGAAACGAGCCGTACCTTGCGCCGACTGCCTCGCCGCTTTCGTCGAAGATGAGCGTCTTGCCGTCCGGAGAAATATCGGCCAGAAGGGACCAGTCAAACCAGGAAAAATTCTTCTCGTTCTTTTCTCCCGGCGGTAACGCCATCATCATGATCTGCGGAGTGTCTTCGGTTAGCAGCACGCGGCCATCGCGGGTGATGTCCTGCACCGAAAGCGTGCCCGGAACGCGCAGCACCAGCCGCTCCTTGCCGGCCATGTTCATGGCGTAAAGGGCGCGGGCGGCTCCGCTCGGGGAGGCTGTAAACCATACCTCGCTTCCGTCTCGCGACCAGGCGACACCCTCCACCGTCGAATAAAATCTGGAGACCACCTTGGGTTTACCTTCGCGATCCACGACCACGACCCGGCCGTCGTCTCCGGTGGGAACGTGGTCGGCAAAGGCGATCAGGTCGCCATTGCGCGAAAAGCGAACATGACTTACCCAACCTTGTGGCTGGTAGATCACTTTGCCGCCAGGAAACTCCAGATGACTGAGTCCGGAGTTCGTCCGGGCCACCGCGAGGTCGGAACCGTCCGGAGTCCAATCCGCCCATTCCACGTTGTCCAGCACCTCTCGCGGCGCGCCGCCAGCCAGAGGGACTCGAGCCATAGTGCCGCTTTCCACGAACGCGGCTGTCGAATGTGCGTTCATACTGACCGCAATTTCTCCCCTGCTCGAGATGCTCAGCAATTCCGTCTTTTCCAGGCCGAGAGGGCGTGAATCCGTGCTGTCAAAACGTGTAGTGAATAGTTCCACCGGTTTGCCTTCGAGAGCAGCTCCGTACAGAATCGTTTGCCCGTCGGGTGAAAAACGTGCCGCCAGAATGGTTCCACGTCGGAACGTCAGCCGATGGAAGCTGGGCGCGGAGCCTGTAGATCGCCTGGCGAGAAAATAAATTCCCGCCAAAGAGGCGGCGAATACCAGCGCAACCAACGACGGCACCAGCCAGCGACGACGGGAAGGAGCAGACGCGGTCCGGACGCCCACCTTGCTGGTGGTGGAGATTTCAGTGAGCGATTCCAGGTTGAAAGCTACATCGCTGGCCGATTGAAAGCGCTGGCTGGGATTTTTCTCCAGGCAATGATTCACGATCCGCTGCATGGCCGGCGGAATATTGCGAGCGGTCTCGGAAAGCTCGGGCGGATCCTCCTTCAGGATCGCGCTCATGGTGTCCGCGGGCGAATCTCCGTGGAAGGCGCGCTTCCCGGAAAGCATTTCGTAAAGTATGGAGCCAAAAGAAAAAATATCGGAGCGATGGTCGGCCGGCTTTCCCCGCACCTGCTCGGGAGACATGTAGCCGACGGTTCCCATCACCACGCCTGGGTCGGTCGCCACCTGCATCGTGGGCGCATCGCCGGAGTCGGAGTTCTCCTCGGGACGGGTGAGCTTGGCCAGCCCGAAGTCCAGAATCTTCACCCGATTGTCATGGGTGATGAACAGGTTCTCGGGCTTGAGGTCGCGATGAACGATACCCTTGTCGTGCGCCGCGGCCAGGCCATGCGCAATCTGAAGCGCGAAGTCGATGGCTTTTCGGATGGAAAGCGCGCCACTGCGCAGACGATCTCGCAGGGTTTCGCCTTCGAGCAACTCGGAGACTACATAAGGCGCGCCTTTGTCTTCGCCAATGTCAAAAATGGCCAGAATGTTGGGATGGTTCAGGGCGGCCGCCGCCCGTGCCTCCTGGGCGAAGCGCTGCAAGCGGTCGGGGTCGGCGGAAAATGTCGCGGGCAGGACTTTGATGGCAACGTCGCGTCCCAGTCTCGGGTCGCGCGCCTTGTACACTTCGCCCATACCGCCGGCGCCAATTTGTCCGGCAACCTCGTAAGGCCCGATCTTCTGTCCAGCGACTATCGCCATGGCCGAGCATTATAGCTTTCGCTGCTGATTCGCGCCTGGAAATGCATTTCCGGGGTTGATGTCTCGAAACTCGATAATCGCGAGCGCATTGCTCACGATTTCGGCTTGACAGGAAATGCGTCAAACCTTGAAACTTCTCAGCACTTCGAACCCGAACCGAGGAGCGGCCCTTGATCCCAGCGTTTCCCACGAAGAAAATCTCCGCCCAAATTCTTTTCCTGCTGACCTGGCAAACCTGGTCCTTGCGCAGAATGCGGCCAGCCCGGCGGCCGAAAAACCGGCCCCCAAAATAACTTATCTTCTGGTGGGACGTCTGTTCGATGCCACCGGCGATAATGTTAAAGAAAATATGGTCATTGCAGTCGAGGACGAGCGCATCAAGAGCGTGACCTCGGCGGCCGACCTCAAGATTCCGCCCGGCGCCAATGTGATCGATCTCTCGCAGGCGACCGTTCTCCCGGGCCTGATCGACTGTCATACCCACCTGGGTTCTCGCGCCGACCGTTACAACGAGATTTATCACTTCAAAGACACTCCTTTCTCCCATGCCTTCGCAGGCGTGGTCAATGCCCGCAAGACGCTGGAAGCGGGCTTCACCTCGGTTCGCGACGTAGGCTCGGACCCGTTTCTGGCGGTCGACCTGCGCAACTCCATCAACGAGGGCTATCTGGTTGGCCCGCGCATCGTGGCCAGCGGTCCCGCCATTTCCATTACCGGCGGCCACGGCGATTTGAATAACTACTCGCCTTACGTGCAGATGATGATGTTTCCAGAAGAACGCGACTACAAGATTGCTGACGGAGCGGATCAGATCCGCCACGTCGATCCGCGGACAGGTGAAGTACGGAGTGGATGTGATCAAGATTCTCTCGACCGGCGGTGTGCTCTCGCGGGGTGACAGTCCAGGCGCTCCGCAATACACGCTCGAAGAACTCAAGGTGGCGGCCGAAACGGCGCACATGGCGCGGCCGCAAAATTGCGGCGCATGCCCACGGCACGGAGGGCATCAAGAACGCGATCCTGGCTGGCATTGACTCGATCGAACACGCCAGCCTCATCGATGACGAAGGCATCCGCCTGGCCAAAGAGCACGGAACCTATCTGGTCATGGATATTTACAACGATGATTACATCCTCAACGAAGCGCCCAAGTACGGTTTGCCGGTCGAAAATCTCGACAAAGAGCGCATGGTGGGCCGCCTGCAACGCGAGAATTTTCGCAAAGCCTTCCAGGCGGGCGTAAAGATGGCATTCGGTACGGACGCGGGAGTCTATCCTCACGGCGACAACGCCAAACAATTCTTCTACATGGTGAAGTTCGGCATGACGCCTGCCCAGGCGATTCGAGCCGCTACCTCGAGCGCCGCCGACCTGATCGGCCGATCCAAGGATGTAGGCACCATCGAAGCCGGCAAGTTTGCCGACATCATCGCGGTAAACGCCGATCCGCTGTCCGATGTGCGCGCCCTGGAGCATGTGGATTTCGTCATGAAGGGTGGCGTGATCTACAAGGATGCGCGCTCTTCGGCAGCGCACGCAGGCGCTAACTAGCGGGGCTTGTGGGTTCAGTTGTCATCGTTGAGGGTTCAGTTGTCATCGCTAAGGGTTCAGTTGTGATCGCTAGCCGTCATCCTGAGCGGAGCAGTGGCTTCGCTTCGCGAAGTCACTGCGAAGTCGAAGGACCCCTTGCAGCTTACTGGTGCCGCGCCTTCGATTCCGTTGTGCTAGGCAAATTCTCAGCCCCGAGCAGATTGGGCACAATAGGGGTCCTTCGACTGCGTGGGAAGTTCGCTACGCGAACTTCCCACTCGCTCAGGATGACAGTTGGTGCATTTGGCTCAGGATGACAGTTTCGCTCAGGATGACAGTTTCGCTCAGGATGACAATTCCGCTCAGGATGAGAGTTCGGTTCCCATGACAGCTCCGCTCATCGCACCGCCATGAACCATTGCGCGTATCCGGGCAGTGCAATGTTTGCGTGTAGAATCGCCCCTTGATGGCGAATTCTGCAGACTCTCCGGAGGGGCGCCCGGCCCACGGTTTCGCGCGTCTGCTTCGATTTCTTCGCCCCTCGCACCAGCACAGCGCCTTTTCCGCCACACTGTTGTTGATGTCGGCCGTCATGCTTTCGCGCGTGATCGGCTACGTACGCGAGGCCTACATTGCTTACGCGTTCGGCGCCGGGCCTGCCACCGACGCCTATGTCGCCGGCTTCACTATCCCTGACTGGTTGAACTATCTGGTGGCCGGTGGAACCGCTTCCATCACCTTCGTTTCGATCTACACGCGTTTTCTCGCGGAGAACAAAGAAGCGGAAGCACAGAAGACTTTCTCAGTCATCATCACGGTCATGACGGCGGTGCTGGGAGTCGGCATTCTTCTGGCCGAAATTTTCACGCCCCAGATTTCGCGCCAGCTTTTCCCAAAATTCAGCCCTGAGCAGATGCAGCTTTGCGTTCATCTGACTCGCATTCTGTTGCCCGCACAACTGTTCTTTTATGTGGGCGGAGTAGTTTCGGCGGTTTTGCTTTCGCGACGGCTATTCCTGTTTCCCGCTTTCGGGCCGCTGCTCTACAACGCCGCCATCATCGTGGGCGGAGTGCTGCTCTCACGCCAGCTTGGCATCGCTTCCCTCGCGTATGGCGCGGTGGCAGGGAGTTTTCTGGGACCATTCCTGGTCAACGCCATCGGAGCGGCGCGGGTTGGCACCGGCTACAGCATTTCCTTCGATGTACGCAACTCCAGCATTCCGCGAGTGGGTTCGGCTGTCGATTCCCTTGATGCTGGGGGTGTCGCTGGTGACCGCCGACGATTGGATCCTGCGCTACTTCGCGTCGGGAGCGGTGGGCGACATCACCCGACTCAACTACGCCAAGCGCCTGTTCGCGGTGCCGATCGCGGTGTTAGGACAGGCCACCAGCCAGGCGTCATTGCCTTTTTTTGCCAAGCTGTATGGAGAAAAGCGCCTGCGCGAATTTGCCGAAACTGTAAACGGCTCGATCTACCGGATCGTGGCCACGTCATTGCTCGCGACCAGCTTCATGATGGCGGCAGCAACTCCACTGATCGATCTGGTCTACCGCCGCGGACACTTTACATTTTCCGATTCGCAGGAAACCGCGCTGTACTTTTTCTGGTTCTCGCTTTCGCTGTGTTTTTGGGCCGCGCAAGGCCTTTACTCCCGCGCCTTCTACGCTGCCGGCAACACGCTCACTCCCATGATCGCCTGCAGCCTGATTACGGCCGCCTCGATCCCTGTGTACTCGGCGCTGTTCCGCCACTTTTCAACCGTGGGGCTGGCCATGGCCTCCGACCTGGGAATCGTGGCCAATACTCTGGCGCTGGCGCTCCTGCTTCATCGCGGGCAACTGGTTCGCATAAGCGGATTGCGTTGGGGAGAGATTGCCAAGGCGGGCGTTACCGCGTTAGTGGCCGGTCTCTTGAGCCGCCAGATTGTCCGCCTGGTGATGGTGAGCAACAGCCGCATCGCGGACGTGAAAGCCCTGGGTTTGATCACGATCACATGGCTGGGAGCGGTCGCGGCTGGCCTGTGGCTGACCCGATCTTCCTTGCCCCGCGACTTGCGCCGGCGTAAGCCCACTTCCTATCCTCGGGTTGCGGAAGTGCAGGCGGCGGACGTGACCGGAGGAATAGAGCCTTAGGAAACAGCTCTCAGCTTTCAGCTCTCAGCCTTCAGTTCAGCCTGAATACAGTCAAATCCAAAATAAAACGGGCACTCTCAGACTGACTAAGAGTGCCCGCCGTGTTTCGAACCGAAAATCTAGACCCTGGCTGCGCTAGCGGTTTCAGCCGTGGCTGAGGTCTTTACCTCTTCGCCGTTAGCCTTTTGACCGGCCTTGCGGATGTCAATTCCGCCCTTGAAGAAGGCGCCGTCTTCGATGGAGATACGGGCGGCGACTACATCGCCGGTAAGCGAGCCGTCGCTACGGATATCGACCCGATCACTGGCCGTGAGGTTGCCGCGCACCTTGCCCAGAACAACGATCTCGCGGGCATTGATGTTGGCCGAGACCACGCCATTGCGGCCAACGGTCACCCGGTTTCCCGACAGATTGATGGAACCTTCCACCCGGCCGTCGATGTACAGCGACTCGGAACCTGTCACCTCGCCTTTAATCACCAGCGATTTGCCGATCGTCGCCTGATCCGCCGTGCTGGTGGCAACCGGACGTGGAGCCGGCGCCGCCGGAGTGGGCTCGCTCACGGCTGATGGCGCGGCGCGGGCGTAGCAGTGCGCTCCGGCTCACCTGGCCGGCTCGGAGTCGTGGGCTGATTCGTGGGTTTCCACATGGGGCAAAATCCTTTCCTCTTTATGGATTCGGGGTAAAGGCCGCACTTCGGTGACCAACTGGCATTTTACTCCAGCAAGCTCAAAATCGAGCCTGTGAAAATCGCGTTCCCTGTTGATATCACAAGACATGCAATGCCAGGAGAGCCAGGCGATCAAATCCTTGCACCACGCTCCAGACTAATGTAAGAACTTCCCGGCAATGCAAATCAGGATGGGCTGCACCTTCCCTCGGCAACATGATTACATTTGCTGCCGCAGGCGACACTAGCTGATTAGCGGGACACGTTACTAATGTAATCCCGGTCGTCCCAGACCGGGCCTCTATTTGATTAGATTCCTTTAATCTGGGAAAGCAACGATCATAAAGTACATCCTCGCCCTTCCTTGGGAGCGTCACATGAAATCTGGTTGCCGCAATGCAATACTGTGCTTGTCGCTTGTCGTCTGCCTTGGGCTCGCGGGGCAGTCCCAGACGGCTCCCGAGGGACATGTCGGACGGGTTGTTGACTGGAGCTACCATCACATCGTTGCCAGCGGCCCGCTCAGCGCAGAGAATCTGGATCGTGCCCGCCGGGAGCCTAGAATCCTGTTCCATTTGGCCGAGCGCAATCTGTCCGCAGCGGGCGGATCGTCCAGGGCTCAGGTCGAGGGTACGGCGAATTTCAATCGCCCAACGCATTTCGGGCCTATCCGAGGTGGAGAACGCCCCGTCCTTCCCGGCAAGAAAAGCAATGTTCTGCAACGAGACTGGAGCGTTTCGTTAGGCGCTGGAAGCATCGCTCCCAACATGTTCCCTGCCAAGTTCGGCTTTAACCCCGATGCCACGGTCACGGTCGCGAACTGCGCTTCTGACTACGCTGTCTACGGATTGAACGTGGCCGGCAGCGCAACCCAAGCCAATCTGGTGGGAATAACCAATCTTTACAGCGGCACCGGCGGATTGTGCGGGGCCGCGCCCACGGTAAATTGGGCCTACGACGGAACCAACGTAAGTGGCGGAAAGATTCTGACCTCCACCGTCATTTCCATGGATGGCACGCAGATCGCGTACGTTGAGAGTGCGGGCACCTCCGCCGTGTTCCACGTCCTGACCTGGAAGGCCGGAGAAGGTACCTCGGCGACCAGTGCGGTGACTCCAACCGCAGTCGGAGGCTGTTCGGCAACCACTTCCTGCCTCAGGTCGTTGACCTATTCCTCCAGTGCGACCGACACCCTGTCCTCGCCCTGGGTGGACTACGCCACGGACAAAGCCTTCGTGGGCAGCGATGATGGCAAGATTTACCGGATCAGTTGCGTTTTCAAGTGTGCGGCCAATACCAATCCGACCGTGGATTGGACCTTTACCCTGCCGGTGAAGGGAACCGGGGGAGCTTCGGCCACACCGAACGGTCCGGTTTATGACTCCGACACTGCACGGCTTATTTGTCGGCGATCAACTGGGAGAGCTTTGGACCCTTGACGTGAGCGTGAACCCGCCCGTGGTCTTTGCCGGGCCGGTGATGGTCGGCGGCGGCGGATGTACCACAGCTCATCCCCCCGGGCGAACCGGTACGGGGGCGGGCGGCAATTGCACCGCCAGCGGAGGTTCCTACGGGATACCCGACCCAGTGCTTCTGGATAGCACCAGCGACAAGATTTTCGCCTTCTCCGGCAATGACGGCATCGACCAACAGCGCGGTCGTCGCCCAACTGAACGAAGATCTCACAGGGGTGGTGAAGGCCCACGTGGGTCGCGGAAGCCGCAACAACACGACTACGAATGCCAACCTCTACAGCGGCGCCTTCGATAACGACTTCTATGGTGCGACTCCGAACACCGGACAGCTGTACCTGTGCGGAACCAGTACCACAGACACTACTTCCTATCTCTACTGGCTGGGATTCACTGCTTACCCGGCGATGAACGCCACCGCCACGGGCAGCATCACCCGCGGCACCTCGGCCGGAGTTCCCTGCAGCCCGATCACCGAGATATACAATCCCAACGTTGACTTCGGCGGCGGCGATCACGACATCATCATCAGCAGCCTGGTGGGGGCGGGCACCGATGGATTGCTCCGCACCGATGACATCAGCACCGGCACGATTACCGGAACCCTGAGCGGCGCAAACTATCCCGGAGGCACCAGCGGCATCATCTGGGACAACACCAGCACTCAGGCCCAGGCCTCCAGCGTGTACTTCAGCACCCTGGGGACGAACGTCAATATCGGCGGCTGTAACGGCAATATTCACTGCGCGGTCAAGCTGACGCAATTGGGATTGAACTAGGCCGCGTCGCAACGCGCGAAGTCCGCCGATCCCGAGCGCAGTCTCGAGCGCGCTCGCGCGGTGAGAGCAAGTCGAGGGACCCCTACCCGCTTCCCAGACTCGTACTTCGCGACCAACCCTTCCTCGGCTGACGCTTCGCGAATCCCCCGCATACCCGCTGCCACCACTTCAGGTATCCTGAAATCAAATCCAATCCTGAGAGCCGCCTATGAACATAGAAACATCCGCCACCAGCAAGCCCGCGCCTGACGAATACGCACCCTACTACGGAAAATACATTTCTCTCGTCCCAGACGGCGACATCCTGGCCACGCTGGAGAAGCAGTTGCCGGCGACGGCGGCGGTGCTCTCCTCACGCAAAGAGAAAGACGGAGATTTCCGCTACGCTCCCGGAAAGTGGAGCGTGAAAGAATCTCTCGGCCACCTGATCGATGCCGAGCGGGTCTTCGCCTATCGCGCGCTGCGGATTGCTCGCAACGACCAGACTCCGATGGAGGGCTTCGAGCAGGATGACTACGTAAAATTCGGACCCTTCGGCCAGTACAGCTCTGGCGGCCCTGATCGATGAATTTACTTCGGTGCGCCAGGCGACTCTTTCGCTGTTCCGCGGCCTGGATGAAGCGGCGTGGATGCGCCGGGGTGTGGCCAACAAGAGCGAAGTGAGTGTTCGGGCCATCGCATACATCATTGCCGGCCACGAACTGCACCATCGCAAGATTTTTCAGGAGAAATACTTTTCCGCCAGCGCTTCCTGAACCTGACTGTAGCCTCCATGCTTTCTGATTCCGCCATCCTGAAGAAGATCGAACGCCAGCCCAAGCGGACTGCGGGTTTCAAGCAGATGGTGCGCGAACTGGGCGTCCGGGGCGACGCTCGACGCGAACTCTCCGAGCGCTTGCAGCACCTGGTGGCCAGCGGACAATTACGGCAGGTTGGACTCCGACCGCTATGCCATTCCCCAGGCCGCCACGGGAAAGAATCTGGCGGTCGGCCGCCTGAGCATGCATCGCGATGGCTTCGGCTTTGTTATCCCCGAACCTGGTTCGCTCGACGAGCGCCTGAAGGCGCGGCTTTCGGGAGACATTTTTATTCCGCCTCCAGCGGTGGGTTCGGCCATGCACGGCGACCGCGTGATCGTCGAGATCGGCAATATTCGGCCCGATGGCCGCGCCGAAGGACGCATCGTGCGCCTGGTTGGGCGCGCGCATTCTACCGTCGTGGGAAAGTTTCACTACGGCAGCCGCCGCAACTACGTCACTCCGATTGACCAGAAGATTACCCAGGAGATCGTGATTCCGCCGGGCATGGAAATTCCCAGTGACGACGGCGCGCCTCCGTCTGCTATCGGTGACGCGGCGGTATCCGCGCAAGGGCAGAAAAAATCCGCGATCGGGTGTTGGGGCAGGAGGCCTGCGCGCCGCGCCGATTGGGATGACCTGGAAAATGTCGTGGTCGACGTTGAGATCACCGACTGGCCCACGGCCACGCAGAATCCGCGCGGGCGCGTAGTCGAAATTCTCGGCTACGAAGACGATTTCGGCGCGGACGTGGAAATCATGATCCGCAAGTTTCATCTGCCCCATCGCTTTCCGCCCGCCGTTCTGAAAGAAGCGCAGGACGCCGAGCCCATCATTCCAGCCGCTGAAGCCGAATAAGCGGCGCGACTTTCGCTCATCTCCCGATTGTCACCATTGACGGCGAGACGGCGCGCGATTTCGACGATGCGGTTATCGTCCGCAAGCTGGAAAACGGCAACTTCGAACTTCAGGTGCACATTGCCGACGTGGCCCACTACGTTACCCCGGACTCGGCGCTCGATCAGGAGGCCCGCCTGCGCGGCACCAGCGTTTATTTTCCCGATCGCGCCGTGCCCATGCTTCCGCTCGAACTCTCGACCGACATCTGCAGCCTGCGTCCGCAAGTCGATCGCCTGGTGATGTCGTGCGTCATGGAAATCGATCATCAGGGCGAAATTCTCGGCTGCGAATTGAGCGAAGGCATCATCCGCTCCGCCGAGCGCATGACCTACACCGACGTGAACCTGGTGCTCGAAGGCGATGCCGGCGCGCGCCAGCGCTATGCCGAACTGGTTCCCGGATTCGAGCTGATGCGCGATCTGGCCCTGATCCTGAACCGCAAGCGCGAGCGGCGAGGCTCGATTGATTTCGATTTGCCCGAGCCGGTCATCGAATTCGACGAACTTGGATTGATGAAAAGCATCACCCGCTCGGAGCGCAATATCGCCCATCGCCTGATCGAAGAATTTATGCTTTCGGCCAACGAGTGCGTGGCGTCTTATCTGGAGAACAGGCGCATCGCATCGCTCTACCGCATCCACGAAAAGCCCGACGCCAAACGGGTGTACGACTTTGAAGTCATCGCCGCGACCTTCGGCTACTCGCTGGGCGTGGGACCACTGCCCATTCAGCGGGTGCAACTCAAAACCGACCGGCGGGCAACTACGGCACCGGCAAGCGCAGCCGCGCGAGATCGAAATTCCGAAAGAAGTGCACATCACGCCGCGCATGTATCAGAAGCTGACCGAGAAGATCGCCGGCAAGCCGGAAGAACGCATTCTTTCTTTCCTGATGCTGCGCTCGCTGAAACAGGCGCGCTACTCCGAGGAAAATCTCGGCCACTTCGCCCTGGCCGCGACCTGCCTATACTCATTTCACCTCGCCGATTCGCCGCTATCCGGATCTGATCGTTCATCGCATATTGAAGGAAGTTCTGAGCGAATCGAGCGCCGACCGTAGCGCCGGCGTCCCGCCGGCCCGAAAGCGGACGGAACGTCCGCAGGTCATACGATTCAGAGCAACCGAAGAAGAAGGATCGAGGGCGTCTTACGGGAACGACTACCAGCCCCGCATCCAAGCGGGCTTCCAGCCCGCCATCGGGCCGGCAGGATGCCGGCGCTACAAGTTCCCCCTGGTCGAAGCGGCGCGACCACGCCGCGCATCGCGAAGCCATCCAGCCCGACGGCGGCCCCATCTCGATCGAAGAACTGCATGACATCGCCGAAGAATCCAGCCAGTCGGAGCGCCGCGCCGACGAAGCCGAGCGCGAACTGATGGAATGGAAGAAGGTCAAGTTCATGCAGGACCGGGTCGGAGAAGACTTCGACGGACTGATCATCAGCGTGACCAAGTATGGATTCTTCGTGGAGTTGACCGATCTCTTCGTCGAGGGCCTGGTGCCGCTCGATTCTCTGACCGACGACCGCTACACCTATCACGAAAATACGCGCGAAATCATTGGCCAGCGCAACCACAAGATCTACAGCATGGGGCAAAGAGTGCGGGTGCTGGTGGACCGCATCGATCCGGTGGAAAAGAAAATCCAGTTCGCCGTGCTCGAGGAAAAGCCCGCCCCGAAGCGCAAGAATCGCTGCAGCTGGTGTAAAATCCTTGAGTCAACCCCACCGCCGCGTTTGAGATTGCGGCCGGTTCCTTCCAGTCGGGACGTGGCTCAGCCTGGTAGAGCACTCGCTTGGGGTGCGAGGGGTCGGCAGTTCAAATCTGCCCGTCCCGACCAATCAACAACCTAAGTTCAAGTTCCATTAGCTTGTAGTCCTCTCTGTCAAAATATTCGCTTCGGCCACAGCGGCAGGTTGACAGGGTTTTTTTCACGAGCGACTCTCTCCGATATAAGAGATGGCCGGCCCGCGGATGAAGAACGATTGCAGAATTGCCGCGTCGCGTCAGCCGTCGCTTTACGACGTCAACATGATCGACTCGGACTGGTGCGGATTACCTCGCTGGTT
>CAWEVE010000042.1:0-18039 GCA_963812465.1 Terriglobia bacterium | reverse complement strand
AACAGGCGAATAGCGTGAGTACGGGCAATAATAGAGCCACGAAGAAAATACGTTTTGGCATGAATTTCTCCTGGGAGCTTCAGCTCCTAGCTTCTAGCTTCTGGCTAGAAGCTAGCAGCCAGAAGCTAGCAGCCTTTTTGTAGCTAAATTCTTTGACGCAATCCTGCAAACTTGGACAGCACGGGCGCCCGCAATTATGCGCCACGTCACGCCCTCGATACAATCAAGCCATGCCGGTATTCGATGAAAAGCACGAGGAACTGGAGCACTACGAGACCATGATGGGAGTTCCGCGGGGCCGTCTTGCGGTGACCATGGACATGATCACCGACGCGATGGCCCTGGTCGGACAGCACGGCGTCTATTGCCAGAGCCAGCGCTGGCCGGGCAAGCCGGTGCTCGACATCCAGATCGTGATGAAGAGCTTGACCGACGCCAAGGAACTCATCCAGAGCGTGATGGCGGAGCTGAGCAAGCCGTCGATGTCGCCATAGGTTCGGGCGCGCCAAGGGAATTCCCGATCCGCACGAGCGTTCGGAAGGGCAGACCGAGGCACGACCGGGAAGGGCACGACTTCAGTCGTGCCGCAAATCGCGAGAACGCTTTCGGCTTCAGCCGCTGAGGTTTGCCTTCTTGGCCCGGGGAATTGACCTCACCACGTTCTAACGCGCCAGCTTCTGATCAAAAAATCTTGCCATCAAGTCCAGGCACTCCTTGGTTTCGGGCAACTGGAAGTGATACCAGAACGCATGCGGCAAGGCCTCAAAGACCACCAACTGCGCATCGTTCCCGGCGCCCAGTAGCGCCCGATGAAACAGGGCAGTATCGCTCAGCAGCAGATCGCGTGTACTGGTGACCAGAGGGTCGGAGGCATTCCTCTGAGGTCCGCGAACAAAGGAGACAGCACCGGATCCCTGCGGTCCGCGCTTCCAGGATAAGGATCATCGGGCGGCACGTTTGGGATCCATAGGTTGCAACTCGCCGGGAAATCCCTCCAGGGCGAAAATTTGCCGCGAATCGCTGGGACGGCTGAAATCGGTCAGCACCGAAAAAGCTCGAGCGCCGCCGGCAGCGGAATGCCCAATTGCTTGAGGCGAACGGTAACTTCGCAGGTCAGAATCGCTCCCGCCGACGTGCCGAAAATTCCGATGGAGCGAGGATTGTAGGTTTTCAACAATTCCTTGTAGACTGCGACTACGTCATCCACCGCCGCCGGAAAAGGATTCTCCGGCGCCAGGCGGTAATACACCGACACGACCTTGATCTTGGTCAGGTTCGAGATCGGAATGCCCTCGACCAGCGATCCGGAATCGGAAACAAATCCTCCGCCGTGCAGGTTGATCAGCACACGGCCGCGGTTAGCCTCGGGCATCGTCAGCGGGGTAATGATGTCGGTCCGAACCCCTGCAATTTTGGTTTCTTCAACGTTCACCGGGTAAAGCTTGCGTGCCTCGGCGGAACCTCTGGCGCGCCATGCATCGGTGGAGATGCGCCTTTCGGCAAGCGTCTGTGGCGAGGATTTGTTCTCCGCTAGTGATGCCAGCCACTTCTGCGCCTCCGGGCTGATGGTCGACGGCATGGGTACCACGCGGATGACATGAGCCGTACCGTCGGAGTCAAAGGTAGCGGAGTCCGGTTGCGGAACCGAGCCAGACTGCGCTGACGCCCGCAAGCAAATTGCGAGCCCAACCATCGCGACGTGACAAAAACAAGGGAACCTCATGGCGACATTTGTAACAGACGCCAGAGAATAACGGAACGGAGCTTGCGGGAAAGATGACAGATGAGAGGTGCGGTTGGAAAAGTTCAGAGCTAGGAAAGTTCACAACTGGGGGGCACGACTGGGGAAGGGTACGGCTGGGAAGGGCATGGCTGAGGAAAGCCACGGATGGGAAGGCAGCTAGAAAGGAGCGCCTAGAGAAGGGCACGAACGGAAAGGATCACGAACGGGAAGGATAAGGGTGGAACGGCGACGGAAGAGGCTGGGAAGGGCACGAACGGGAAGGGCACGACTTCAGTCGTGCCATCAAGACGATAGAGACCTGCGGCTTCAGCCGCTGAGGTTCGCTCTTCGGCCAGCGACTGCCAGTAATCGCCCAACCGCTCTACGCCAGCGTGTACTTGCCTCTCTCAATCACCTTCTGCGCGATCTGCTGACCGCAATTCAATTGTGTTAAAAGGCTCGTGCTTCGCCAGGCGCCGCAAAATCGCCAACTGCGTGCGCAGCATATCGCCTTCGGCCACGGCGGCGATCACCTTCTTTGCAGCGATTCGATCTTGTCCATCGCCTGCGAAAGATAGAGTCGAGTCATCGCAATCGGAATCGCCGCCGCAGCTTCACCTTTACTTTCCACCATCTTTTGCGAACGCAACACCGCGGACTCCATCGCGTAGGTCTCGATGACGATGTCCGCAATGGCTCCCATGACCTCCTGCTGGTCCTGAATTGCCTGCATGTATTTTTGCGTGGCCGATCCGGCGACGAACAGGCCCAGCTTCTTGGCTTGCGCCACCAGTTTGCGCTCGTCCGCCAATGGACCATCCAGTTCTTCGCCCACGCTGGGTCCGGCGAGAACTTCGTCCATCAACTTCTTGATCGCCGGCATGAGCGCCAACTGTCCCGACATGGCCCGCTTCAGCAGAAAGCCGGTGATGATCAGCCGGTTGATTTCATTGGTACCTTCGAAGATGCGATTGATGCGGGCATCGCGATAAGCACGTTCGGCAGGATATTCCTCGACGAAGCCATATCCGCCGTAAATCTGCATGGTCTCGTCCACGACGAAGTCGATCATCTCCGAACCCCAGACCTTAATGATCGAGCATTCAACCGCATACTCCTCGATGGCTTTGCGAGTTTCCTTGGCGGCGTCGGCGCTCGATTTGTCGACTTCGGCAAGCGCCACATCCATCATGCCTACGGTGCGATAGACCAGCGCCTCGCCCACGTAAATCAGCGTAGCCATGTTGGCCAGCTTTTCGCGGACCAGGCCGAAGTCAGCAATCACCTTGCTGAAGGCTTTGCGCTGCTTGGCATAGCCGATGGAATTTTCCAGAGCCACCCGTGCTCCGCCCACGCACATCGCCCCCAGCTTGAAGCGGCCGACATTCAGGATGTTGAACGCGATGACATGTCCCTTGCCGATTTCACCCAGCACGTTTTCCACGGGAACTTTGCAGTCATTCAGGATCAACGGGCAGGTTGAAGATCCGCGGATACCCATCTTGTGTTCTTCCGCGCCGACGGAAAATCCGGGAAAAGTTCTTTCCACCAGGAACGCAGTGAACTTTTCGCCGTCGACTTTGGCGAACACAGTGAACAGGTCGGCAAAACCGGCATTCGTGATCCACATCTTCTCGCCGTTCAAGATGTAGTGTCTTGCCGTCGGGCGAGAGTTGCGCTTTGGCGCGGCAGTTCAGCGCATCCGATCCGGAAGACGCCTCCGATAGAGCATAGGCGCCGACAATCTCCCCCGCCGCCAGCCGGGGCAGATACTTCTTCTTCTGCTCTTCGGTGCCGAAATAAACGATGGGCAGCGTGCCGATGCCGGTGTGTCCGCCCCATGTGGTCGCGAACCCCGCATACTTTGCGATGTGGTCGGCAATGACCGCGGCAGTGACCTTGTCCATCTCCAGGCCGCCGTAGGCTTCGGGAATTTCAGACGAGCTCAGTCCCAGGTCGCCGGCTTTCTTCAGCAGATCGCGGGTGACGGAGAAATCCTTGTGCTCCATCTTCTCCGCGTTAGGCAGAATTTCTTTGACCGCGAACTCCTCCGCCGTTTGCCCGATGAGTTGGTGCTGCTCGGTGAAATCTTCGGGAGTGAAGACTTCGTCGGGCTTGCGCTCCTCCAGAAGAAAACTGCCGCCGGAGATTTTGGTGGTGGGAATTGCTGTGGTGGTGGCCATGTCAGGAACCCTTCTTAACCACAGAGGTCACAGAGGATCACGAGGGAATACATTCGTTGATTCCTCGGTGAGCCTTGTGTCCTCTGTGGTTAAGTCTTTACTTCCAATTCTTGCCATCCAACCATTCGTTTGATGCCGTTACGAAGGTGGGCTACATGGAAATTAATCAGAAGGCCAACATTTTCCCGCTAAGTCTTAAGGTATGAGAGGAGCTGGGCCTGGTGCACGGGGTTGATGCATTCGACGCATTTTAATTTCGACGATGACCAGATTTTCTACAAGCAGATCAATGCGATATCCAAGGTCGAGCTTGTTTCGCCGTCGTAGACGACCGGAAGTCTCAACCTGCTGCGCTACTTGCAACCCCTCTTTTCGCGACTTCGCGATCCAGGCAAACCTCGTAAGCGCTCTCCAGCAAACCGGGGCCAAGCTTGGAATGCACCTTCATTGCCGCCGTGTAACAGCATGACCGGCTCTTGGTAACCTGATTCGACCCGCGGCGACGCAACTGCAATCGACACTCCTCCATGTTCAGTCCTCGCCGCCAGCAGCTCACGACAAGGTCTATATCACAAAACTCGAAATTTCCTTCAGTGATCCTCTGTGTCCTCTGTGGTTAACATTTAGCCGCTTCTCGAATATCCCCGCCGCGCCCATGCCCCCGCCCACGCACATGGTCACCATCCCGTAACGTGACCCGCGCCGCTTCATCTCGCGAATGATCGACGCTGTCAGCTTGGCGCCGGTGCATCCCAGCGGATGTCCCAACGCGATGGCTCCGCCGTTCGGATTCACCCGTTCAGGATCGAGGCCGGCTTCCTTGATCACGCCCAGCGCCTGCGCGGCGAAGGCTTCGTTCAATTCAATCACGTCGATGTCGGAGAGTTTCAGTCCCGCAAGTTTGAGCGCTTTGGGAATTGCATACACCGGGCCGAGTCCCATTTCTTCGGGCTTATATCCGGCGGTAGCGAAAGAAACGTAACGTACCAGAGGTGTAATGCCCAACGCCTTGGCGCGCTCGGCGGACATGACCACCGCCGCGGCCGCGCCATCGGATGTCTGCGAGGAATTGCCCGCGGTCACAGTCCCTTTGGCGTGAAAGACCGGCTTCAACGCGAGCAGAGCTTCGAGCGAAGTGTCGGCGCGTGGGCCTTCGTCCACTTTGAAAACGATTTCCTGGCGCTTGGGCTTGGAACCGTTGGGAGTGGTGAAGCTGACCGGCACCGGCACGGTCTCGTCGTCGAACTTGCCGGCCTGGATCGCCGCCAGCGCCTTCTGGTGGCTGCGCAGCGAGAATTCGTCCGCCGCCTGCCGCGTGATGCCCAACCGCTGCGCCACTCGCTCCGCGGTCAGGCCCATGGTGAGATAGGCGTCGGGGTAATGATCGATCAGCCATGGATTGGGCGAAATCTTATGCCCACCCATTGGAATCATCGACATCGATTCCGTGCCGCCGGCCACGATGATCTCGGCGCCGCCGCTCATGATGCGCTCGGCCGCCATGGCAATCGCCTGCAATCCCGAGGAGCAGAAGCGGTTAATGGTGATCGCCGAGATTTCGACCGGCAGCCCGGCGCGCAGGGACGCGATGCGGGCCACGTTCATGCCTTGCTCGGCTTCAGGAGTGGCGCAGCCGAGAATCACATCTTCGATCTCTTTGGGGTCGACCTGCGGCACGCGCTCCAGGGCGCCTTTGATGGCAATTGCGGCCAGTTCATCGGGACGGGTGGCGCGGAGCGTGCCTTTAAAAGCGCGTCCCACGGGCGTACGAACGGAAGAAGCAATGACAACTTCTCTCATAAAAGTTTCCAATGGCTGATCTGAACAAGTCTAGCACTCAGCCGTCGCGCCAGACGCACCCTAGGTGCGATAGCCAACTCTTGAGCAACAGGACATTAGATGCTATGGATTCCAATTCGCATCTTGGCCCGGCTCTCAGCAAGTTCGGCCTCGGTTCCACGGCTTAATCCTCCAAGCCAGACTGGCTAACCGGGTCGACATTTCGTGCAGTTTGACTTTGCGTATATGCGTATCGTTACACTATACGCAGTGATCAAGAGTTTCCGGCATCGCGGCTTGGAGAAGTTTTTCCGTACCGGATCGAAGGCTGGGATTCAACCGAAGCACGCGGCCAGGCTTCGTTTACAACTGTTTGCCCTCGACAACGCCAAACGACCGGGCGACATGAACGCTCCGGGATGGAGGCTGCATCCGCTGGCCGGGCAACTTAAGGAGCATCTGGGCAGTCTGGGTCAGTGGGAACTGGCGCTCTGACCTTCAGGTTTGAAGGCGAGGATGCGATCCTAGTCGATTATCAGGACTATCACTAGGAGGTAGACTTATGCGAATGCACAATCCACCACATCCCGGGCTTGGTCCTCCGCGAGTATCTCGGAGATATGGCCGTGTCCGCGGCCGCGGCACATCTGCGGGTCACGCGCGTGACCCTGTCGCGAGTGCTGAATGGCAAAGCGGGAATTTCCGCCAAGATGGCTCTCCGCCTGGGAGCGGCACTGGGACGTCTCCCGATCTCTGGATCAACATGCAGGCCCAATACGATCTCTGGCGGGCCCGGCGTGGCCGGCAGCCGGCGGTGCGCCGGTTCCCGCATGTGGCTGGGCACCGACCCTGTTGACCGAAATCTGAACGCGTAGCCCCTCGGCCGAGCGCCAGACGCCTACTCCAGCGTCACCGACTTCACCAGATTCCTGCGGCCGGTCCACATCCAGGCCCTTTTTTACCGTCATGTAGTACGCGAAGAGCTGCAGGGGCACAATTTCCAGAATCGGCAGCAGCAGCTCGGGCGCATGCGGAACAAAAATCGTGTATCGGCGAGGCGGCGCAGTTCCTCGTCGCCTTCGGAGGCAATCGCGATCACGCGCGCCGATTGTTGCTTGAATCCTCTGATGTTGGCGAGATTCTTTTCATAGCGCAGCACCGAGCCGGAGTCGTTGCGATCGCAAGTCGCGATGATCACTACCGGCAGGTTCTCATCGATCATCGCGTTGGGGCCGTGCTTGGTTTCGCCCGTGGGATAGCCTTCGGCGTGGATGTAGGAAACTTCCTTCAACTTGAGCGCTCCGTCCATGGCGACGGGATAGTGAATGGCGCGGCCCATGAAGAGAAAGTCTTCGACTTTGTAAAACTTGTCCGCCAGCCGCTCGCAGGCTGCCGGCGCGGATTGCAGCAAAGTTTCCACTTTTCCCGGCAGATCCAGCAGTTCGCGAATGTATCGCCGCCGCTGTTCTTTGGAAAACTTGCCGCGCACCTGTCCCAGATACAGCGCGAACAGGTAGAGCACCGCCATCTGCGCGGTGAAGGCTTTGGTCGAAGCGATGCTGATCTCCGGCCCGGCGTTGGTGTAGAGCACGCCATCGGCCTCGCGGGCGATAGTGGAATCGACGACGTTCGAAATCGCGATGGTGCGCGACCTTTGGCTTTGGCTTCGCGCTGAGCCGCGGTGGTGTCCGCGGTTTCACCTGACTGGGTAATCACGATGGTCAGTTCGCCGGGGCCGATCAGCGGATTGCGATATTCGAACTCGCTGGCGTAATCCACATCCACCGGAATGTTGACCAGATCCTGAATCATGTACTGGCCGGCCATGCCGGCGTGGCGGCTGGTGCCGGAGGCCACGATGTTGATGCGGCGCAGGGAGCGCAGTTCATCCGTGCTGATGCGGACGTCGTCGAGCCGAACCACGCGTCTTCGAGCGACACCCGGGGCGCGATCGTATCCCGCAAGCCCTGCGGCTGATCGAAGATTTCCTTCAGCATGTAATGGGGAAATCCGCCCTTGTCAGCCATTCGATTCTCCTAGATGTGCTGTCTGCCGGGTCAGATTCCCGCGCCGCCGATAATTGTCCTTCTGACTTCGCCCGCCTGGACTCAACACCACGAGTATCAGCGCCCGCGCACCAGGCTTCAGCGATCGCCGCCGATTCATGTTGCCACCGTTCATGCCGCACCACCCGCGCCGGATTCAACGTCGCCAGCCGCACCGCCTGTTGCAAATCCCATTGCGCAAACTTCATCACATTGCGCATCGCGAGGTCCATGGTCAGGACGCTTCCCGCCAGTTTCCCGTCCGCTCGTGCACTTGCCATCTTTCACTTCCACCTCGAGCGAACCCAGGTGATAGCGCCCGTCGGGCATGCCGGTGGCGGCGGTGGCGTCGGTGATCAGCACGGCTGCTTCTGGTCCTTTCGCCTTGAGGAACAACTGAACGATCGCCGGGTCCAGATGAATTCCGTCGGCGATGATGTCGGCGGACAGGCGCGAATCGGTCAGCACTTCGCCCAGAATTCCAGGATCGCGATGGCCCAGCGGCCGCATGGCATTGAAGGTGTGCGTGGCATGGCGGGCGCCCGCGGCCACTCCGGCGCGAGCGGCATGCCAGATCGGCATCCGAGTGGCCCAGGCTGACGCACACTCCGCGCCTGGCCGCTTCCGTGATGACTTCTATAGCGCCTGGCAACTCCGGCGCAATGGTCATGACCCGAATATGGCCGCGCGCCGCCTGCCAGAACCGCTCGAACGCAGCCAACGACGGCGGCAGCAAATCCTCCGGAGGATGCACCCCGCGGCGGCAGTGGCTGATGAACGGACCTTCCAGATGAATGCCCAGCGGCCGCGCCCGCAGTCCGCGTGAGCTGGATCCGCGTTCTGTGCCGCCTCAATCGCGTCCGCCAGCCGCTCCAGCGCGGAAAGGTTGCATCCAGCGGAGCCGTCACCGTGTGGGGAAATAGCTGGTTACGCCGTGCGTTGCGAGCAGCCGCTCCACCGCGCGGCAGAGCCCCGGCGTCGGTTTCCATGACATCGTGCCCGGCGCCGCCGTGAATGTGGATGTCCATGAAGCCGGGCGCCAGAATGCCGTCCGCGAAAGTCGACACGCGGCATGCCCGGCGGAAGCTCCCGGCGCGCCCGGGACGTGACTTCCACCACGGCACCGTCCTCCAGCAGCAGCAGCGGCTGCTCGATCCGCTCCAGGGGCGTGAATAAAGTTGCGGCAGTGATCGCGATCATGGCATGGCAATGCTATATAGCAAAGCATCATACTATAGGAAATTCGGATCGGAAGCTCTAGCTCGGGAGTTGCAGAATGCGAGCCGACGCACAGTCGCTGGAGAAGTCGCAGCGAGCCGCGCGTCCGGAGCTCTTCGCGACCGATCGCCGGATGTTATACTTTGATCGGAATCGCGCCTTCGGCCCGTCGTTCTCCTTCGGCCGCGCGGTTCCGACGATCGCGCCTGTCGATCCTGTCGGGGAGTGGCTCAGCCTGGTAGAGCACCTGGTTCGGGACCAGGGGGTCGGAGGTTCAAATCCTCTCTCCCCGACCAATTTCTTCAAGCACTTAAAGCGCACTTCTGGATTTCCGTCTACAGCCGGGCGCCCCACCCATTCGCGTCCGTTGCGAATGTGTGGGTGTCGGCAGAATTGAGAAGGTCGCGAGATCACAACCGAAACTCGACGGGGCTAAGCAGGCTTACTATTTATCCACCGGATATTTATTCTACCCGCGATTCATCACGCAAGCCGTACGCACCGCCCACACATTCTAAAATCAGCGATGTGTGGGGCACCCGGCAACGCCGTCGGCGGCCCGGAGATTGTGCCTAACGAAAATTCTGGGCGCCTGTTGAGGCAGTGATCCTATACATCTCCATACGGTCACAGACCTAGGTTTGACTGGGGAAGAACGCGCCCGTGCCGATCCACAATTCCGCGAGGGATTTGAGATTCTTCTTGTAAGTGCGGGTGACCATGAATTCCTTTCCGCCCTCGACTCGAAGGCAGTATTCCCCCGTCGAAAGCGGCCTGATTTCTTCTACAAACGAGGTGTTCACGAGCACAGATCGGTGGATGCGGATGAATCCGTGGGTTTCGAGCGATTCTGCCATCACCGAAATAGACTCACGCATTAGATAGGAACTCGCTTTCCCTTGGAGCCACACGCATTTACCCTTAGCCCGAACCGAGACCACGTCGCCCAGATTGATAAAGATAATCTTTCCGCTGACTTTGATAGCCACCCGGAGAGACTGTGGCTTCGCAAGCGCCTGCAACCCTGGGGAAGTTTCAGTGGGTCTCGCAGCTTGTTCTCCCGCGTGGAGTGCCATGGCCCCGGGTGCACGCGAATGCTCCTCCACGCGGTCAAGGAGAGAATCGCCAGCGCCTTCTGGACTCGAGACTGCATGTCCGGCTGGACCCATCTTCAGAGGGTTCATCTTGGTGTCCTACATTGGCGGAGCAGGTGTTCCATCCGACCACTTGGCAACTGGTACTAAGAAGATGGTCTCCGGCTCCGGAACAAAGCGGGGATCCAGCATGACCGGGGAGTCGTCAAGGTTCGCACCCCAGCTCGCGCCGTCTGTCTTTGGAATGTGAAACATCAAGTGGGGATACCAGTGCCCGACTTCATCGCTAAGGTACGATTCCTTAGACAACATGTAGGACATCGCGCCAGGTTCCGGCGTCGGCAGTTCCTTTCTGGCAAGCGCGGCCTTGATACTGTCGAGCATCTGAGGGTTGGTCAATCCGGCCAATACCAACTCCGTCCTCTTAAACGTGTACGGCAGGATGGATCGCGCGGCGGGCGCGTTGTAGCAGATGGGACTTCGATTCTTGGGATTCCAAAACTCCGGGTGGTCGAATGGCGACATCCACGCCCGTTCCACGATGCACACGAAGCCGTTCTTGCCTTTGACGGCAGTCTCGTAGCCATGCTGGCCGAGAACCAGGATCGTGGCGTCGGCGGATATGGATTTCGGGGCGGCGGTTCGCGCCAAAGCGATCTCGGCATTGCGATCGGTCATCAAATACTGATCAAGAGGGGCCATGCGGGGATATGGTGTTTTGGCATCCGGCGCTTTTGTGTCCTGTGCCTGGATCTGCCACGTGGCACTTAGCACGGCAACCAGGACGAAGGTCCCTGATGTGATCGTCTTTCGGTTCATTGATTTTTCCTTGCATGTGAGCTTTTCCTTCACTTGACTTTGGCAAAAAATTGCCGAATGTCCTGCACCATCAAATCCGGCTGCTCGAGTGCGGCGAAATGGCCGCCCTTCGGCATTTCCGTCCTTTGCACAACGTTGTAGGTCAGATCGATCCAGCGTTCGGGCGCGACGACGACTTCCTTCGGGAATACGGCATAGGCCACCGGAGTCTTCATTGGGGGCGGAGCCTCGTCGCTGTCGGAGAGCCGGTGCTCGCGGTAGATGCGCATGGACGAGCTCACTGTCCCGGTGACCCAATAAAGTGTCACATTGGTGAGGAACGTGTCACGATCCACACTGTGCAGGAAATCTCCGTCATTGTCGGTCAGGTCCTGGAATTTCTCTGCCAACCAGGCCATCCAACCCACCGGTGAATCGGTCAGGGCATAAGCAACTGTCTGCGGCTCGATCGACTGAAGGTCAAAGAACGCACTCCTCCCCTCGTCCCACCACTGCCTGTAGCGCCGGTGCTCCTCCGCGGTCAGCTCTTTCATGGCATCCGCGCTGGGAGGTGAAACGGGAAGAAGGTTCAAATGGAGTCCGATGACACGGGTAGGGACCTGGCGTGCCATCTGTCGCGCAATCTCGGAACCCCAATCACCGCCTTGAATCCCATATCTGGAGTAGCCCAAACGATCCATCAGAACAATGAAGGCCCTGGCCATTCGCTCCGTGCCCCAACCCCGGCTGTTCGTTGGTCCGGAAAATCCAAAGCCGGGAATGGAAGGAATAATCACATCAAACGCCGGTGTGCTGCTGCCCTTGGGACGCGTGAGCGGGTCGATCAGAGCAAAGAATTCCACGATCGAGCCTGGCCATCCGTGAATCAACATCAGGGGGATTGCGTCAGTGCGCGGCGATCGTTGGTGGATGAAGTGGATCGTCTGTCCATCAATCTCGGTGGTGAACTGATCGAATCGGTTGATCAGGGCCTCTTGCGCGCGCCAGTCATAATCTTTCTGCCAATAGTTTGCGAGTTCGCGGACTTTGCTGATGTCAGCGCCGTATTCCCAGGTCGTGCCCGGCAGTTGACCGGGCCATTTGGTCTCCGCCAGGCGTCGCCTCAGATCGGTGAGCACGCTATCCGGAATATGAGCTTTGAAGGGCCTGATGGCGGAAGAATGTTCAGCTCCAGCTTGGCCGGGGCTCGGCTGAATTGCAACGAGCACAACTAACACCGCGGCAACAGCACCAATCGTCCGACGCTGCAGGGTCATCGATTTTCCTTCTCTATCGCGACTGAGTGGGCTAGCACACCCATTGAGGCTGCGCTAGGGCTCTCCTGGTGCTTGAGTGAATATCACTGCTATCCATCCGCCCAGGATTCGTTCCATACAAATTCGCCGAGCATACGTACCGGTTGGTATGCATCACGAACTATCCCTACCACCGATGCGATCAGCCCCTTCTGCGGTTGCCCGGCGGCCGCAGAGACCGCAGCCAGCCCACGATGTTTCTGATCCCCGCTTTCATCACTTTCGCATCCTGAGCATTCTTTGCCAGCGAGACGTAGCCTTCGAGCATCGCTATCAGAAGACCAGCGGCCTCAGCGGGTTCCGCGTCGCGGCGAACCCTTCCCTGGGTCTGTCCTTCGCGCAAAGCGGCCGCAATACCCTCCTGCCAGGCATGGAACACCCTCGCCAGTCGCTTGCGGAATCCCTCATCAAGGGGAGACATTTCCTGAGCCAGATTGTTCAGGGGACAGCCGCCCCGTACGTCCTCGGGCCGAACTGATTCACTTTGAACAATGCCGATCAAAGTGTTGATCGGGTCCTTGCCCCTCTGCAGGGGACGCAACCACTTGGCGCGGAGGTCGGGGGCGATGATCTCTTCGACGATGGCGTATCCCAAGGCTTCTTTGCTTTCGAAGTGGTGGTACAGCGCTCCCTTGGTGACCCCAGCTGCAGCCAGAATTGTGTCCAGGCCGGCACTCTGGAAGCCCGATCTGTAGACCTCGCGGAATGCCGCCTGCAGCAAGCGCTCCCGCGTGCGCTCAGGATCGCGCAGCCTGGTCGCTCTACGCCGTTTCGGATTCTTACGTGCCGCCAACATACCAACCAGTATGTATGGTAACCATCGCAGCGTCAAGTTAAACCCATCATGCGCTCGATCGCGCTCCAGTTTTTTGTAGGCACTTCGCGCTGAACTCTGTGGTTTGGTAGATTTCCTTCTCAACTCAGCGACTCCGGCGCTTTGCACGAATTCTCTAAGCACGTCGGTCCGTTGACTGCGCTTGTACGCTCATTCCCGATTTCACCCCGCCCGTGGTCGGTGCTCAAACCAAAGAGATCTGTGGTCATCCGAATGCTATTGCAGATGTCGGGTGCGTGCTTGCTTGGGGCAACAAACTGGTCTGACTTATCTCTAACGTTTCGAAATTTTGAGGAGAAATCTCATGAATCGAACCGCCTCCACCTTGAAGGGTTTCGCGCTGACTTTGGCGTTGTTCAGTCTGCTGGCGCTGAGCGTGGGTTTGGCGTACGGCCAAGCCATCAGCGGCAATTTAGTTGGCACCTTGCTGGATTCTTCCGGCGCCGCAGTGCCGAATGCCGAGGTTACTGCCATGAACGTGGGTACGGCGCAGCTCATCCCCGGCCGCACGAACAGCACGGGTGAGTTTCGCTTTGATAATCTCCCGATCGGTACTTATAAGATCAGCGCGAAGGCCAGCGGCTTTCGAACCACGACAGTCGAGGCTGAGGTACAGCTGAATAAAACCGGCACAGTCAATCTCACGTTGATTCCTGGCGCGGCCACCGAGACGGTCGAAGTCTCAGGCGAGGCGCCGATCATTGACACAACGACAGCGCAGCTCGGGACGACCTTTGACTCCCGCCTGTCAACCGATCTCGGTCTTACCTCAAACGGTGGGACGGGCGCTGGGGTATTGAATCTCTCGCTGCTCAGCCCCGGTGTGACGAACGCCACCGCCATGGGCGACGGCGTGGGCCCGTCGATCGGCGGTCAGCGCCCCCGCGACAACAACTTCACAGTTGAAGGTGTGGACAACAACAATAAGACTGTCACCGGCTCGCTCATCACCGTGCCGCCCGAAGCGGTAGAGAACTTCACTCTCCTGACCAATCAGTTCAGTACTGAGTTCGGGCACTCTTCCGGCGGTCAATTCAGTACTACCGTGAAGAGCGGCACCAACACCATTCACGGATCGCTCTACGAGTACTTCAGAAATAGGAACCTGAACGCCGTGGATGAGACGTGGGTGCAGCAGGGACTTACATCGAATCCGCGGTTTGACAGCAACCGTTATGGCGCCACCTTCGGCGGGCCGATCATTAAGAATAAGCTGTTTTTCTTCACCAACATTGAGCGTCAGCCCATAGGGTTCATCTCCGTGGGCGGAGGCGCCGTGGATGCCCCCACGGCTGCTGGCTTGGCTGCGATTGCTCAGGACCCACAGCTAAGCACAACCAACTTCGCAGCTTTCAAACAGTTCGTGCCGGTTCCCACATCGCCGAATGGCTGCATCACCTACGACGGAACCTCCAATGGCAATCCGATCCCCGGAAGTTCCTTCAGTGCGCCGGCTAACGGAACGTGCGCGGCGGGAAGCGTCGAGGTCGGACAAGTACCGATTATCCCCGCCGCATGGCAGAGCTGGACAAGTTATGTCCAGAGCGTTGACTTTAACATTTCAGAGAAGGACCAGATCCGCGGCCGATACATCTACAACCGGCAAAATCTGCTGGACAATGTGGCTCAGCTCGGAACCTTCTTTGTTCCGTTCAACAACACCTTCCACCTCGGCACTATTGGCTATTACCACACCTTCACACCCACGATAACTAACGAATTCCGGGTCGCTTTCAATCGGTTTGCATTTAATTTAGCGGCGGGGAATTTCAACTTCCCGGGACTGGATCAATTCCCCAACATCACACTGGAGGATCTGGGCACCGGTTTGAATATTGGACCAGATCCCAATGCTCCTCAGTCCACTGTCCAGAACCTCTACGGGTTTATCAATAACATCAGCATCATTCGGGGCGGCCACACCTTGAAGTTCGGTGGCGAGTACCACTGGTACATCTCGCCCCAGAGCTTTACCCAACGCTCCCGTGGCGATTACGAGTACAACGGGACTCAGGTTTATCTGGAGGACTTTGCGCCAGACTTTTTCGGGCAGCGCAGCACGGGGAATACCACGTATTACGGCAATGAGCGCGCAGTCTACTGGTTTGCCAATGATACGTGGCGCGTGAATCAACACCTGAGTTTGACCTACGGTATTCGCTACGAGTACACCACCACGCCGATCGGCGAGAATCGGCAGACGCTCAACGCCCTCTCCAACACACCGAGCCTCCTGGTTCCGCAGGCGGGCAATCAGCCATTGGTGTTTGGCGCGCCGCAGGCTCCCAAGAACAACTGGGCGCCACGCGTCGGCTTCGCCTACTCCCCGGGAAGCAAGGGCGACACCTCAATTCGTGCCGGCTTCGGGTTAGCCTACGATACGCTCTATGACAACATCGGGAGTCTGGCCGTGCCGCCGCAAGTCGGCGCCACACGAAATGTTACGCCGCTGGCTCCAGGTTTCTTAGCCGGTGGGGGTCTGCCTCCCGGCCATGGCAGCGGCATCGCAACTTTCTCCAAGGGCGATGCCCTTGGCCTCACCTCGAATTGGATCCCCCCGAAAGTTGAGGATCCCTACTCAATCAACTGGAACCTGGGCATCCAGCATTCTTTTGGCAAGAATTACACCGCCGAAGTTAACTACGTGGGCACGCGCGGAGTTCACCTGAGCTTCCAGAACATCCTTGGCCTGCAGACGTCGGTTACACCAACGAATTTTTTGCCTACCTATCTGCAAGCGCCCAGCCAGGCCGCACTGAATGCGCTTCCGCTGGCGCTAAATTCAGATGTCCTGGGACTCCCCATAGTAGGGACTCGGGATAGCTTCGTCTCACAATACGCCAACGCCGGCTTCGGTTGCGGGCCGCAGAGTGTTGGATCCGCATCGGGGCCATTGCTCCCGAGTGGAATCTATGCCCCTCCGTGCACCCCTTTCATTACTGCGTTCCTCCCGCAGGGCCAGTCCAGCTATCACGGATTGCAGACATCACTGAATCGTAGATTCAGCAATGGTTTGACCGCGCAGGCCGCCTACACCTGGAGCCACACCATTGACAACAGCACGGCCGACTTCCACACCAGCGACTTGACTCCTCGCCGGCCCGAGGATTTCTTCAACTTCGCCCAAGACAAGGCGAATTCGGCTCTAGACCGTGCACAGCGGTTTACATTGGCGATGGTCTATGACCTGCCTTTCTTCAAGAACGGCAACTATCTAATGAAAAACGTCGTAGGCAACTGGTCATTCAGTCCGGTTTACACCTTTGAGACTGGTGAATGGGTGACCGTCCAGGCTCAACGCGACGCTAACTTGAACCTCGATTCCGCCGGCGACCGGGCACTGCTCAATCCGGGAGGTGTGAAAGGAACGGGTACCGACGTTACCGGATTGACCGCAACCGCGGGCCCCAATGCCGGCAGCGTGGTCGCGTACGTAGCTAACAATCCCAGCGCCCAATACATCCGAACCGGCCTGGGAGCAGCCCTGGTTGGCGGCACTTGTTCCAACGGTTTGTGCCCCATCGGACGTAACACGCTCCAAACCCCGGGCACGAACAACATAGACCTCGGTGTTTATAAAGACTTGAACATTAACGAGAGAATGAAGTTCCGGTTTGGTGCGCAGTTCGCAAACATTATCAACCACCCTCAATTCATTCCCGGCAGCAATCCCGGGTTTGGGTTGGGAGTGAACGATGTGAGCGGCTTCAATTCAGTCTCAAGCAGTTACAAGGCCTTCATCACGCCCGGCAAGTCGAGCTTTAACGTTCCGCAGTCTGTATTCGCCAGCAACGCGCGCGCTATCGCACTGGTGGCGAAGTTCACCTTCTAGCAAGCACCGCGTCGTTTTTGAACGCTTTGTTCCTGAACGCTTTAAGGAGGCTCGAAAGAGCCTCCGAATTCAGGCGGGTACATTCCGGGTGCAATTCGTGCAACTGGCAACTGGTGTTCCAATGGTGTGTGGAATCCAAGGCTAGCTGGCTCTGCCTTGGCCTTCCGTAAGCATCCCTCTTGAGTGTTTCAACTGTGTATTTGTCGGTGATGTCCTCGGTCGCACCTGAAATCTTGACCACCACGTCCGCCGTGGCCTATGATGCGTCCGCTCAATCGGAGCCAATTCCAAACAGACTGCGGAGGAAGCCATGAAGACGCCGCTATCCGTCGGGGCTGTGATTATCCTTGCACTAGTGCTTGCCGTCATGGGCGGCAGGTCCAGCTCTGCCCAGGACAAGCAGGACAAGTACACACTGCAGGTGCCGGGCGGGCTCGCGTTCTCTGAGATCAAGGGATACGAACAATGGCAGGTAGTCGGCCCCAGCCTGACCGAAGCCGCAAACGTGATCCGCGTGATCGTCGCCAACCCGGTCATGATCAATGCCTACCAGGAGGGCATTCCCGGCAATGGCAAGCCTTTCCCCGACGGCTCCAAGATTGTGAAGATCGAGTGGAGACCGAAAAAGCTAACCGATCCCCCTTTTTCCGCAGGCACCCCGGACACCGTGCCCGGGGACCTGACGGAGGTTGAGTTCATCGTGAAGGACAGCAAGAAATTCTCGGACACGCACGGATGGGGATACGCCATGTTCGACTATGACGCGGCATCCGGAACGTTTTCGCCAGCGACATTGGCCAGCAAGCCGCCAGTAGGGCACGACGCCAAGTGCGGCGCTGCATGCCACACCCTGGCGGCGTCAAAGGATTACATTTTCACGGCATACCCCAAAAGGTAAGTCCCCATCAAACGCTTATAGCCCACACGTGCCGGGTGCCCCACACATTCGCGTACGTTGCGAATGTGTGGGTGTGGGCAGAATTGAGAAGGTCGCGAGATCACAACCGAAACTCGACGGGGTTAAGTAGGCTTACTATTTATCCACCGGATATTTATTCTACCCGCGATTCATCACGCAAGCCGTACGCACCGCCCACACATCGCAAAATCAGCGATGTGTGGGGCACCCGGCAACTCACCCCCGGCGCTCGTTTTGTAATCGCAACCAGACAAATGAGTTAGAACGTTAGACACCTGAATAAACGAATCAGGCCAA
>CAWEVE010000041.1:0-21295 GCA_963812465.1 Terriglobia bacterium | reverse complement strand
GAAAGCATCTCTCCTCTGAACTCGGATTCTCCAAGGAGCATCGCGACATCAACATTCGCCGCATCGGTTACGTGGCTTCGGAAATCACCAAGAATGGTGGGATTGCAATTTGCGCACCCATCGCTCCTTACGACGCGACTCGCAAACACGTGCGCGGGTTGATCGAACCCGTGGGCGGCTTCATTCTGGTGCACGTATCCACTTCGGTCGAGGTCTGCGAGCAGCGCGACCGTAAAGGTCTCTACGCCAAGGCCCGGGCCGGAATTCTTAAGGAGTTCACCGGAATTTCCGATCCCTATGAAGAGCCGACGGACGCAGAAGTGGTCATCAATACCGCCGATTTGACCCCCGAGGAAGCGGCCCAAGAGATCATTTTGCATCTCGAACGAGAGGGCTTTGTGGGTGTGACGGCGTAGTCTGCCTAAGCCCCAGACGTTTTCCCTGCGTTCCTTTGCGATTTCTTTGCGACCTTTGCGGTTAAGAGCTTTTGAACGCAAAGGACGCAAAGTACGCAAAACTAAAACCATCGTTATTTGCATGAGCGACTTCCTTTCAAATCGAAGACTCTCCAGAGAATCCAATCCGCCCTGGAGGCTGCCCGCCAGGTCTTTACCCGCTTCACTTTGGGCGCAATCGAGGCGGAATACAAAGCCGGCCACGATCCCGTCACCGAAGCCGACATAGCGGTTGACGCGGTTCTTCGCAAAGAATTGCTGCGCGAAGGCGAAGGCTGGCTTTCCGAGGAAAGTGTCGATGACTTTTCGCGCCTCGAGAAGAACTGTGTCTGGATCGTCGATCCTCTGGACGGCACACGCGAGTTTGTTGCCGGCATTCCCGAGTTCTGCGTCTCCGTCGCCATGGTCGAAGATGGAATTCCTGTGGCTGGAGGAATCTGCAACCCCGCCACCAACGAAATTTTTCTCGGCTCCCTGGATTCGGGCGTGACCTACAACGGCAAGCCGGCCCGTGCCAGCCAGCGGAGCAGTCTCGAGGGCGCCCTGGTCCTGGCCAGCCGGAGCGAGACCAGGCGCGGAGAGTGGAAGCGATTTCAGAAAACCTGCTGAAGGTCCGCCCGATTGGTTCTGTCGCCTACAAACTGGCGCTGGTCTCGGCCGGACCTGGCGGACGCGACCTTCACGCTGACGCCGAAACATGAATGGGATGTTGCCGGCGGCGCGGCACTGGTGACCAGCGCAGGCGGATTCGTCAGCACCCTGCAGAATTCGCCACTGCGGTGTAATAACAAGTCGCCACTACTTTCCGGTCTGCTGGCCTGCGGACCGCTCCTGCGTGATGAGTTGCTCTCCCTGGTGAATGAGCACTTGCCCGCGAATTCCGATCAGATTAGCCGCGGCCGACTCGCCCGCCCTTGACCCGAACGGATCCTAATTCTTTCCCGCCCCCGCAAACCTGCGGAAAAAGCTGTCCGGCTTCCATTGCGGCCGCTGCGGATCGTTGGCCACTTTAATCATGAACTGCCGGATGATGTCTTCATACTTTCCGGCCGCCGCGAGGTCGACCGGCTGGTCGAGATCGTCTGACGGGGCGTGATAGCGATGGGTCAGCCAGTCTCGTACAGCTGCTTCTGCTCCGGCGTGGTCGGAGCAATGTCCATGGCCAGTGCGGGAATACCGGGACGAATAAAGCTGTACTGATCGCTGCGCACGAAGACATTACGCAACGGCTGCGGATCGGGCTGGACAGAAACGCCGTCCGCCTCCGCCACCTGCCGTGCCGCGTCGCCAAGATCCGATTCCGCCAGTCCCAGTACCGTAAGCATTTTCAACGGCACCAGCGGCAGGAACATATCGATGTTGATGTCCGCCACCATCGACTTCGGATCTACCGTGGGATGAGCCGCAAAATATTTCGACCCCAGCAGACCTTTCTCTTCTCCGGTGACGAACACGAACAGGAGCGAACGCTTCAGATTCTCGGGATGCTTTTTGAGGAAGGCGGCAACGTCGAGCAGCACGGCGACGCCCGGAAGCGTTGTCCATGGCGCCGTTGTAAATGCGGTCGCCATTGACCGGCTCGCCAATCCCCACGTGATCGATGTGCGCCGACAACACTACGTACTCATTCTTCAATTGCGGATCGTTTCCCGGCAACTTGGCAACAAGATTTGCCGACTTCACCGCCTTCTTTTTCACTTTGGCTTTGGCCTGGATCGACGCCGGTCAGCGGAAAATGCGGCAAAGGCTTGCGATCTTTCGCCAATTCCGCAAGCTCCTGCGAAAGTGTGGCCCGAGCCATCAAACAATTTATCGGCGTGCGCGGGATTGAAATTCAGCGCCAGCTTCTCGCCTTGGGTTTCGTTGAATTCCGCGCCCGCCAGCGCCATACTCGGGATGCAGCCGGTTCAATGCGATGCGGGACCAGGGCACGTCCATCGACGCAGGATTCGGGATGGAGATGATCCCAACTGCGCCCGCCTTGCGAAAAGCCTTCCAGCGCTCCGCCGCGGTTTGATGATGCGACAGCCAGCGCCGAGCCGATCTGCTCCGGAGAGCCAGTAATCAGAACCACGACTTTGCCCTTGAGATCGAGTCCGGCCAGATCGTCGAAATTGCTTTCCGGAATGCTCAAGCCATATCCGACAAAAACCAACGGCGCTTCCACCGCGGGAGCCAGATCCACGCGCGTGCTGAAGATGGCATCCTCGCCCAGGGTCAGCGGCTCCGGCTTGCCGTTACGAACCAGGGCAGCGCTTGACTCCGTTTCCACCAGTTGCCGCGACTCGAATTTGACCGGCTGATAAAAACCCTTTACGCCGGCCGGTTGCAGGCCGGCAGCCTTCAATTGATTGACCGCGTATGCTTCCGCTTTTTTTAGGCCCGGGCTCCCGGTGTCGCGCCCTTCCATGTCGTCGGCGGCGAGCACCTTGATGTGATCCCACCAGGTTTTCCCGTCAAACGGCGGCTGATTCTGCTGTTGTGCGAACACCGGAAGCAGTAAGAGAGCGACCCCTGGAAATAACAACGACTTTCTCAGCATCTTTCCTCCGACCTAAGAAGATCTCTTTAAATTTTGTGATTACGACCCAAACTAAACGTATCCCAGCCCCGCCAGCCGGTCGTGCACGATTCTTTCGCCTTCATCGTCCGCGCCCCCACCCGAGCTTTTCTTTTCCATCCCCGCCACAAGCGAGCGTCCCTGCATGGAGTCGGGAATTTCATATCCCGCGAGATCGAGCAGGGTGGGAGCGATGTCCAGCAGGCGCGCGCCTTCATACTCGCCGCTCAACGGACAATTGGGCGCAGTCAGAATAAACATCCCATATTGCGCATGATTGCAGCCATCGGGACCGGTATCGTTTTCCTGAAGGTGCAGCTTCGCATGTCCGACTGTGCCGATCGAACGCCAGTAAAGTCCGCCCAAATGGACGATCAGGTCCGGGGCAACGTTGCGCACGTTGCGATAAATTTCTCTGGGCTTGAAGACCAGCGATTTCAGCGGCTGGCCGTCTTCGCCCGGCAGCGCTTCCAGTCGGGCCTTCATTTCGTTCTGAAACGACTCATACTCGGTTGCGGGAACACGCCCTGCGGTTCGCGGCCCTCACACATTGAAGAACACTCGAGCGTAGTAGCCGCCTTCGCTCCATGCTTTGGTCTTGCTCCAGTTTACGTTCAGTTTTTCGAACGGCGTCGGAGTTTTCGGATATTCGTTCAGCACCAAAAATCCTTCGCGGATCAGCCATTCGTTGATGGCGAAACCTCCATCCAGTCGTTGCGCGCCATGATCCGACACGACCAGCAGAATGGTGTCGTTGTCCAACAATTCGAGAACGTCGCCAATCTGCTCGATCGAGCCAGCGATAATATTCCGGGATCGCGTCCTGATAACGGATTGCCCGGCTGGAACTGCACGTGCTCGGGATCGAAATAATTCCAGAAGCCATGGTGCATGCGATCGAGGCCGATATCCACAAAGTGGAAATAGTCCCACTCCTGCTCGGCCAGCAGCCAGCGCACCACCTGCCACTGCTTGCGGCTCATGTCGAAAATCTGCTGCTTGAGCCCGTCTTTCTTGTCCTCGTCGACGCGGAAGTTTTTTACATCGACGGGATATTCGCCGACCAACTCGTTGATTTTTTCTTTTAGCTCCGGCGGATAAGTGAATTCGTTCTTCACCGTGTCCGGAGTAAGAAAACAGCCAATGCTGATGCCGTTGACCCGCCGCGGAGGATAGTTCGGCGGCACTCCGACGATGATCGACTTCTTCCCTTCCCGCGCCAGATGGTCCCATATCGCCGGTGCCTTGATGGAAGCCGAGTTCGCGATGGCGAGCTTCTCGTAGGAATGATCGCAACGATTGCGGAATCCATAAACGCCGAGCGAACCCGGGTCCTGGCTGGTGCTCATGCACATCCAGGCGGGAACCGTGATGGGCGGAATCACGCTCTCCAGCCGTCCGTAGACTCCGAGATCCATCAAGCGGCGCAGATTCACCAGTCGTTCGTCGCCGAAGATCACTTCCGGCGCCGCGCAATCGAGTCCCAGCACGCAGATTTTCATGGCTTCGGCATGTCATAATTTTCAGAGTAAGGACGTGCCTTCCATGGATTCGGGAACCGCAACGCCGAGATAGCTTAAAATTGTGGGCGCCAGGTCGATGATTCGCGCATGGTTGTGTCCAGCCGCGCGATTCATGAACAGAATTCCCGGAACCGATTCCGGATCCACAATGTGGTCTCCGCTCCAGCGCCGCATGTTGTCTTCCAGCAACGAATTCGAGAAGCCGCCCACCGCACTCTGCCAGGAAACCCGGAATCCGCGATGAAAATTAACCAGCAAATCGGGCGAATTGACCACAAACGCACCCGAGTATAACTCTTCCCGCCGCGACACACTGCGCATCGCCGGCCGCTGGGTGTGCTCATCGGGAAAATCGGCCAGGCCGGTCTGAATCGCGCGGCGCACCCTCTCGGCTTCGCTTCCCTCTTCGAGTATTCCGCCACTTTCCCGGCCTTTGAAGTTCAGATAAATGCCTCCCAGTCCAACCGCGTAGGCGTAGGTTTTGGACCAATCCACCGCGGCAAATCCTTCCCCGGAATCCGCGTCCGGCTTGCGACTGTCTTTCAGCGCGAGCAGTCCGTTTTGCCACAACCAGGTATTGGTATCGAAGGCGCGGCGGAAAGTTCCGAAGCCATGATCGGAAAGCACGATCAGCAGCGTGTTCTCGTCCACCTTGTCCAGCACGGCGCTCAGCAGCGCGTCACAGCGTCGATAGTGCTCTTCGATTCGGGTGGCGAGTTCGGGCGAAAGGTCAGGCTCAAAATTGGGATGTTCGCGATCGCGGAATCGCCACAGCATGTGTTGCACGCGGTCCGGCGTGTCGAACAGCATGAAGAACAAGCCTTCGACAAAGCGATCAAGCTCGAAGCGCATGGCGCGCTCCCGTTCACCCAGCACCAGCTCGCATTGCTGCAGGTAGGCGGCCTCGTCCAGGCGGCCATTGTTCAGGCCGTTGTGGTCTTCCGCCATTCCGAGCGTGGAGAACAGGCCGATCTTCTCTGATAATTCCTTCGCATAATCTCCAGGCGCAGACACCGGAAACATCGGGGCCGCCGGATCGAAGTTCACCGCGGAAACATAAAATTCAAGGTGCGGCTCAAGCTGCCGAACATAAAATCGCGCGATTCCACTCACCGACTGCAGCATGGAGAACTTGAATTTGAACCGCACCCATTCGCTCCAGCCTCGCTCCGCAACTTCAATCTTTGCCGGCGTTCCCCCTGTCTGAATCACCACTTTGCGCGCAATCTTATCCACCTGCACGCGTATCTCGCAAAAAGTGTCAGACGCAGGCGAGGTCTTTGTGTTGCGCGGACCGATGACGCGCGCGTCAGCCAGACCCTGAATCGAGCGCCTTCGACTCGAGAAAGACCAGCTGCTCGTTTTCCTCCGCCACCACTGCACGGTCCTGGGTGTAAAACGTGCCCTTACTTTGACTCCCGCGCAGGTCGGGAACGCCGACGCCCGCCAGCATCCGGCCCTGCAAAGCTTCAGGAGGAAAGGTGCAGGGGCAACGCAAAATCGTGCTCGGAATTCCCGCCTGCGAAAGTGGTTGCCACAGCGGTTCCCCTTGTCGCCGGTTCACTACCCGCGGCTGGGCCAGCATGTTCTTGGGCCGCTCAAATCGGGTCAAGGCGACATCGGGCAGATAGGTTTCCGGATCGCGACAGATGAAATCAAAAATTCCGTGTCCCCCAGGGTTGGTGCCGGTCATGAACGACGACCAGGCAACTGGAGTCTGTGCAGGATAGGTTGTTTTCAGGCGAGTGTAACTGCCGGCAGCCTGAATCCTGGCAAGATTGGGAAGCTCTCCGCGGCCCAGCATGGTTTCCACAATGCCGGGTTCAAGCCCATCCAATCCGATGACGATGACTTTTCTGCGCAAGCAGCGGACCCGAAATTACGGAGTTCCTTTGGAGATGTCTTTCGAAGCGTCTAGGGGCAACATTCGGATCGGAGGGGCGGAACAGGCGCACCACCTTGAAGAAAACTCCCACTACCTTGTTCCAGAACAGCAGCAAGAGGCCAAGCACGCTGGCCAGCCCGGAGGTCACCGTCATCACCTGATCGGGCCCGCCATAAAGTGCCAATAATTCAACTCGCATGAACGCTCCTTACCTTGTCTTGCCCTGGAACATGAGGGAAAAGACCGTGCTTCTATTCTACGTGAGACTTGCAGTCCCGGGCGCCAAAAATCGGCTCGCCCGTGCCGTTCTCAATAGCAGAGTCCAATTGTGCTTACTAGCAGGCGGCGTTCCGTGTGGCAAACTGGTCTTTCGGCAAGGGCATCAGCGAGGCAAGAAGAAGATGACCGTGTGGGAATTTACCGTGCTGGTCTGGATCGGGTCGGCCGTTGCCGGTCTTTTAGGTTCGCTCACCGGACTGGGCGGTGGAGTGGTGCTGGTCCCGCTGCTCACGCTTTTTTTCAAGGTGGATATCCGCTATGCGATCGGAGCTTCGCTGATTTCGGTCATTGCCACTTCCTCAGGTGCGGCTGCGGCGTACGTGAAGGAAGGGCTTTCCAACATCCGGATCGGGATGTTTCTCGAAATTGCTACCACACTGGGCGCCCTGTTCGGAGCTTTCCTGGCCGCCAAAGTCTCGACGTCCGCTATCGCCACCATATTTGGCGCGGTCTTGCTCTACTCCGCATACTTGTCAGCCCGAGTCCGAGTCAGGACGAAAAGCGATGAAATACCCGATCCACTGGCGACGCGGCTACGGCTGAACGGCAGCTTTCCCACCCCGGAAGGCATTCGCCACTACTTCGTTCGCCGGGTGCCGGCGGGTTTCGGTTTCATGTTCGGCGCGGGCGCGCTTTCCGGATTGCTCGGCATTGGCTCGGGTGCGGTGAAAGTCCTCGCTATGGACCAGGCCATGCGGATTCCCTTCAAAGTCTCGACCACCACCAGCAACTTCATGATCGGCGTGACTGCGGCCGCCAGCGCCGGCATTTATCTCAGCCGCGGTTACATCGATCCCGGACTTTCCATGCCGGTGATGTTGGGCGTTCTGGCCGGGTCGCTCGTGGGCACGCGCATTCTGGTTCAGGCGGAAACGAAGTGGCTGCGGCTGGTCTTCAGCCTGGTCATCCTGCTGCTTGGGGCGCAGATGATATACAACGGCCTCTCCGGGAAAATATGAAAATAATCTGGCTTGCCAGTCTGGACCGACCAGAAGGTGGAAGATCTCGTTGGAAATCTGCTGCGCGCAGGCGTGCTTTCGTCCGCCCTGGTCGTATTCTGCGGTGCGGTGGTTTACCTGGCCAGGCACGGGAGCGAGCCTGCCGACTACCGGGTTTTTCACGGCGAACCGAACGATCTCCGCACCATCCCCGGCGTCTTGCGGGAAACTTTTTCATTTCAGGGGCGGGGCATCATCCAATTGGGGCTGCTTTTGCTGATCGCAACCCCGGTGGCCAGAGTCATTCTCTCGATTTTCGGCTTTGCGGCTGAGCGCGACCGGATGTATGTGGTTTTTGCGTCGATCGTGCTGGTGATTTTGCTCTACAGCCTTTTCGGACCGCCATTATGAATGGCCGGAATCAGGCAATTCCGAGCGGAAGAAGTGCCGCCGCTCAAAAAGACTCATAGGCAGCTCGAACACCTTGGTCTCGCCGACGGCAAACGAGAATTGCTTGCCGCATTCCGGCGCGGGACACACCGTATTAACCTTTTCCTTGTTGGTTTCCCGCGTTACTTCCCGTTCGACCACCACCCAGGTTCCACACTTGGGACAGGTTACGCACGAACTCACAATATGATCAGTCATGCCCCTTCAGTGTAAATGATTACGCAATCAGGAGAACCCTGATGCGCATGTCAGTCCCCCAATTTCTTCCCCGACCGCATTTCCCACAAAATCTGGCGCAAAATGCCCAGCCAGGCCTCGGCATCGCGTGCCGACAGCTTGAGGCGACGTACCATGCGGCGCACCCTTTCCTCGGTTGAACCCGCACGGTCGGGGCTCATGTACGCGCTGCCGCTGAGCGCCTGCAACAGCGTGCTGGTCATGCGTTCCACATCTTCCCCGGCTGCGAGCGCCTGCTTGTCGGAAACTGCCGGCTGCCCGGCCATTGCGAATCAGTTCGTACAGACACACCGCCACGGCCTGGCCCAGGTTCATGGAAATGTGCTGATCGCTGGTAGGAATCCGAAGCAGCCAATGGCAGTGGCTCAGATCCTGGTTCGAGAGGCCGAACCTCTCCGAGCCAAACAGAAGCGCCACCGGGCTCGACCCCAGTTGCTTGCGTATAAGCCGGGCGCCAGGTTCAAGCCTTCGGATGGGATGCTGCAATTCCCGGTGACGGACCGCCGTCGTCCCCACCACCAGCGTGCAATCGGCCACAGCCTCGGCCACGCTGGTAAACTCCTCCGCGGCCGCAAGAACCCCAGCCGCAGCCCCAACCGCAGAACGCGCCTCGCGAAATGCCCGTTCGTACGGGTTCACCACCCGCAGACGGGAGAAGCCGAAATTGCTCATGGCCCGCGCCGCGGCGCCAATGTTGAGCGGATTGCGCGCCGCCACCAGGACAACCCGTAGCCGGTCGGATTTAAAGGGGACAGACAAGAAGAAATATTCTAAAGGACGGCCTCGGCTATCAGTGGGTGTTGTTGTCGTTACGGTGCCAGTACATATCCCATCCCAAATAACGCGTGGTTGCCTCGTAGACCGCAGGGGCCACGCTCGAAAGATTAGCGGCAACGTGATGCTCGAAGCCGTTTTCGCATATATAGTGCAGCAGCTTTTGCATCTCGGGAATCTCCACCACGCCGGCCCCGCCAAAAGTATTCAGTGGATCGTCGGTAAACTTCCCCTCGCCAACATAGCCGCGCATCTTGCCCGCCGTGTCGTCGGTGGAGAACCGGGCAAAGCTCATCTTTTCCGGCTTGATCAGGCCCGCGCAGGTGCCGAAGGTGTTTTCCTTGCCCACGGTCCCGGCGATGATTTCCTGGAAATCCATCTTCACCGAGCGGAAAAAATGTTTAGGCAGGTTGGAGCAGTGGAAGCACACCGCTTTATTCGGATCCGACCCGTAGTTATTGTTCCAGTCCAAAAGCGCAGACGGAGTCTCCGAGGCCAGCCGCAGAGCATGCATGCCGAGCACGCCGCATATATCTACTTCGCACGCGCTCGAGAGCAAACCATCGCTCATCATGCTCATGACCGTGCAAGGCACGACCCCGAGATTTTCCTCAATGGAAGTCCAGCACTGCACCGCGCTGATCGGCCACTTCGGTCGACGCCATCCACTGGTCAACCACGGCGCCGAGTTTCGCCATCTTCATGAGCGCGACTTCAGGGACGCTGGTCACATCCACGTATTTCTTGATCGCGGCCAGCTTGGCTTGGGCGCTGTCGTCGCTGTCCTTCATCCGCTCAATGCGGCCCAGCACTTCCGAAAGATCGAGAGTTTCAATCGAGATCCCCTGCGATTCAAGAATCTTTTCGCTATAGCGGACGGTGTTAAACGCAGTGGGACGCGCGCCAATCGCTCCCACCCGCAGGTTGCGGAATCCGTTCACGATGCGGCAGACCGCAGCAAACCACTGCAGGTCCTGGGCAAACTCGGGCGAGTCCGGGCTCTCGGTGTGCAGGGTCGTGATCGAGTAAGGAATGCCGTACTGCCTCAAATTATTGCAGGCCGACATCTTGCCGCAGAAACTGTCGCGGCGGAAGGCGATCGTCATCTTTTTGGGATCGTCCGGCGTGGCCTGGATCAGCACCGGCACCCGCAGATCGGCCAGCCGCAGAGTGTCGGCGATGGCCCGCTCCTCTCCAAAATTCGGCAGGGTCACAATCACGCCGTCGATGCGATCGCGATTGCGCTTGAAAAGTTCGGCGCAGCGCCGGGACTCTTCGCGCGTTTCCACCGCGCCGTACTTGCTCTCTTCCGGAGTGAGAGCCACCACGTCCATTCCCGCGGCGGTCAATACGCGCAGCATTTCCTCGCGTCCGCTCTTGGCCAAATGGTCGGGGAAAAAGCCCCGGTTGCCCACGATCAGGCCCATCGTCATTTTCTTGCTTGCCATGCTTTAGCCTGCTGACTTTATCGCAGTGAAGCTCGTCCGTCTTATGCCTGCCGGGCAGGGGAAAATCGAATGCAATACATCAATCCGATCAGGAATAACAGCGCTCCCCACCACGCGTTCGCGTGTAAGTGAAACAGGACCACCGGCTGCGCAGGCGGATTGAACACTTCCCACACTCCAGCGCCACAAATCAAGATCCCGTTGACCAACAGGGAAACGCCCACAAAAAACCAGATTGAAACTCCACTGCCGCGCATGTCGTCACCGCCAGTCTTCACTACAGAACCCGCTACCAGAAAATGAGATTCAAAATCACGAACACTACACCCACCAGGACCGCCCAGAATTCCGGCCGCTGATACAAGGCAACTTCAGATTCGCTCGGGATCGCGGTCACCCCGTAAACCAGCCCTACCAGTTCGCTGTCCGGCTTGGGCCTGGTTGCATAGCTGACCAGCACGGTGACCAGCACGCAAATGATCCACGACCACAGGCCGCGGTACATGTTCTCCGCCATCTCCTGCGCATTCGGCGACAGCGCCACGTAGCGCAAAGCGGCCGGATCCACTTTGACCCACGCCCACATGCCAATCGAGGACAGCGTCCCCGCCAACAAGTCCCCAGAAACCGCCCGACCGGTCGCGCGCTTCCACAACATGCCCAGAATCACGGTCCCGAACAGCGGCGCGATGAAGAAGCTGAAAAGCTGCTGCACATAATCCATGATGCTGGCGAACTGCATCACAAAGTACGCGGTTCCGACCGAGATCAGCACGCCCAGCACCGTACACCAGCGGCCCATGCTCACGTAGTGCTGGTCGCTGGCGTTCTTGTTGATGAGAGCGCGGTAAATGTCATAGGTCCACACCGTGGTAAACGCGCTCACGTTGCCCGCCATGCCCGACATGAATCCGGCGATCAGCGCCGTGATCCCCAGACCCAGCAAGCCCGGCCCGCAGTAGCGCGCCAGCATCAGCGGCAGCACCTCGTTATAGCTGTGGCCGCCGGTCGCAAGCGCCGCCGTCTCCCCAACCAGTTTGATCGGCAACACTGCCAGCGCCAGCAAACCCGGAAGGATCACGATGAACGGCACCATCATCTTGAAGGCCGCGCCAATCATCGGCGCCATTTTGGCGGAGCGCAGATCCTTCGCCGCCAGCACCCGCTGCACCACCAGAAAATCGGTCGTCCAGTAGCCGAACGAAACCACAAATCCCAGCCCGAAAACAATTCCGGTCCAATGAATGCCCATGGGGTTGCCGGCAAACGTTCCCAGCGTTCCCCAGAGGTGGGTGTATTCGGCCGAGGCGTTGTGCGCGATCTTCACCTGGAGATTTCTCCAGCCTCCAGCTTCGATCAACCCGAGAATCGGAATCAACAGCGCGCCCGCCCAGATCAAAACGAACTGCAACACCTCGTTGAAGATCGCGCGAGCGCAACCCGCCCAGCGCGACATAAACCGCCACCGTAAGCGACGACACCCAGATGCTGAAATTGATGTCCCAGCCGAGCACCACCTTCATCACCAGCGCCATCGAATACATATTGATGCCGCTCATCAGCACCGTCATGACCGCGAACGAAACTGACGAAAGAGCGCGGCTGGATTCGCCGAAGCGCAGTTTCAGATATCCGGGAACGGAATGCGTCTTGGAGATGTAATAGAACGGCATCATCACCATGCCCAGAAACAACATTGCGGGGATGGCCCCGATCCAGTACCAGTGAGTGGCCAGAATGCCGTACTGGTAGGCCGATCCCGCCCATCCCATCAGTTCCAGCGAACCCAGGTTGGCGGACAGGAAGCTCAGCCCGGCAATCCACGCCGTCATCTCGCGTCCGGCCATGAAAAAATCTTCGCCGGTATTGGCCCTGCCCCTCAAATAAAACCCGATCGTCAACACCAGGACGAAATAAAACGCGATGATCACCACATCGACAGCGGAGAGATGCACCAGCCGCGCTTCCGCAAGCATCGCCATGGCGGGAATCATTGTCTTTCTTTTCCCTTCCTGCTTTTCCCTTTGCTGCCGTCTAACATGCCGGATCGAGATTGATCCGCCGCACCACGGAACAACCGATAGGAACTATACAAAAGTTAGGGGGAATTGCGAGCAGCGGATTGGATTGAATAATTGCCCGCCGGTGCCGTCAGCGGCAGAGACGTCAGTTCCGAAGCGAATCGGGTGTTCACCGGCGCAATCGCCGGAGACGAGTTCCGTTCGTTCCGATCCGCCGCAACCGCTTCGGCGGTTTCAGTTGGATGAGCCGGGCTCGGGCGGCACTGCCCCTGTCGCACCCGCACTCTCCACACGAACGTGGGACGATTCCGGACGATAGCCGTTCCGCGTCCGGATATGGCACTTCTTCAGCCGCTCTCCCGTCAGTTTGACGGTGATCGTCCGCCACCCGCGGTTCGGATTAGGCTGGGGATAGTAGCTCACCGAATAAAGATGGGCGAGATCGTTGCGGATCGAAGCGAACGCCTTCTGCTGCTCTCTCCAGGTCTTGGCGAAATACGCTTCGCCGCCGGTTGCGGCGCTCATGCGTTTGAAGACCGTGCTGGAAACCGGCTCCAGCTTGGCCTCGCGCGTGCTGATCATGTAAATGGGAATGCCCTTGGACTGCGCCAGCTCGGCCACATCTTCCGGCGGCACCATGCTGGCATTGTCGGGCCCGTTGGAAAACACCACGACCACTTTTCTGCCCGTATTCTGGCCCGCATCCTTGAGCGTCATCAGCAGGGCGTTGTAGAGCGCGGCATCGTCGCCGGCGACCGTGGAGCGCACTCCGCGCAACACCTGGTTGCGGTCGGGGGTGAGCGTGGTAGCCCGGGAAAGGTCGCGGCTGTAGGAATAAAACGCCACCCGATCGGGATTGTCCAGCGAGCGAACGAACTCAGCAATCGCGTCCTGCGCGAAAACAAAGCCGCGATACATGTAATTGCTGGTGTCGAACAGGATGAAAACATTGGCGCCCGGCCATCACCGATCCAGTTCCGATCCCAGCTCGGATGACGTTTCCGAATCCGCGGCGCCATTCGACGAGCGGCTGCGCAGCTGCCCCGGCTTGTCGTCGCCGGCGCTGGTCACCCTTCGCGTGGCTTCATTGCCTTCGCCGAAAGTGGCGACTTTTTGCGGGATGCCGTCCTCGGTCACTACGAAATCCGAGGGTTTGAGCCCGGTCACGTAGTTTCCTTTGCTGTCCATGACCGCCACGTTCAACTGCACCATGTCGACTTCGACGCGAATGCTGGTTTCCCCCTCCTGGGCAGCCGTCCAACTGACCGGAGCCGAGGAGGAACTGCCGAAAGAACTACGAGAAAAAGAAATAATCGTTTTGCCATAGTGTTCCTGCCATCACCCGCCCGCGGCTTTTTCACGTCGCCTGGGGACTGTTAAACATTTTGTTCGAACCAGCAACTATACTAGCGACTACTGAACCGGAGTATTCAACGCGACTTTCGGCAACGAAGCGATCTTGCCCTGGCGAAATTCTTCGCCGGTTTCCCGCATGGCCCGCAGCATCGCCGGCCAATCTTCAAAGTCGGTGGCAAAAATCTTCTCCACCATCCGATGGGTCAATTCCGGAACCAGACGGTTCAGCATGACCGGCGGATAACCCAGTTCATCCGCCAGGCGCGCCCAGTACAGATTGTTGGAATCCCAGGACTCGGCCAGCAGCCGGCTGGAATATCCCATGAAAGCCGGAAAGGGCTTCACGTTCAGCAATTCGCGAGAGTAACTCTGCGCCAGGGCGGGATGGGGCACGCCGAAATCCTCCGACAGCCGCTTCCAACTGACCTCAGCCGGGATAGTGGCCGGAAAGGCTGTCCAGTTCCTCGCCCGCCTTGCCCCACGACTGGTTTTGCTCCGGGAAACCTCCGCCGGAATTCGGCCGCCAGATAGAAAGTCTCGCCCGGCATGACTCGCGAAAGCGCTTCCTCCACGGCTCCCGTGCGAAGCGCTCTCTCCATCTGCTCGATGCGCAGCGGAACCATGCGCTCGGAAAGAATCTCCAGCAACCTTCACTCGCAACTTTTCATCTCGCGCGGCCGCTGCCAGCAGTTCCTCTCCGGTGCGCTGATACAGGGTCACGGCGTGCAATTCGTTCCGGGTGACTCCCCACCAGCGCGGCAGGGTCGCGCTGCTCACCAGACCGGGCACCAGCTCATGCCAGATCAGCGCCTGAACATTTTCCGGAACAATGAAGTCCTGCTCCGCCTCGGCCAGAACGAAAGGCAGATCCGCCAGCGAACCCGCCAGATGAGCGCCGCCGCCGGCCGGCAAGCCCGAGCCGAACACGTGCGGCACATGCCAGGACTGCCCTCCTCCCATCGCCATTTCTCCGGAGAAATCATGGGAGCGCACGAAAAGCGGATTGTTGTGAAGAATCTGCGCTCCCGGCGGCTCGTAGTAGGCGTAATTCAATCCCACCAGCGTGTCCCGCAGGAAAGGGTAACGAGCAGGCCGCGGGCCTCAGCTAATTCTTTGTGCGAATTCGGGCGACTTGATGATCTTCGTCAAATCGGTTCGCGTCTGCAGCGAACTGTGGCGGGTGTTGTAAAACCCGGCCGCCCATTCGCTGCGCTCGCTGGCTGGTAAACATCGGGCGGGGCATCTCAAATTCCCGAAGTTCTCCCGCCAGCGGAATCAGGCCGTCGGCCACCTGCTTTCCCTGCGCCATTTCGTTCAAGCCGTCGCCCAGCGCGAGCAGGGTGTCGAGAGAAACCAGGCGCTGGCCGTCCATCACCGAGCGAATCCGGTTGGCCAGTTCCTGCCGCACCTGTTGACCTGCGGGATGCGATCTGAGCTCGGGCCCGCCAGCAGCGCGATGAGTTCGCCCTGAGAAAGATTGGGCCTGCCCGCAGCGGCCCGCCACAAGTCATGAATCGAAGCCTGGGCCGCGTCGAAAAGCTGGGCCGAGGACCGATACGCCGTGCGCGAAAGGACCGATCATCTTCTGCCAGGATTCGTTCAGATCCTGCCGGCGAAATCTGACCCTGTCGCGCCAGAATCTGCCACAAGCCCACGTTGGACTTGAAAATGCCCAGCGCGTTGGCCCGCAGCGTGACATTGGAAATGTCGGTCCAGACGTTCGGCCACGCCGAGAAAATGGGCGATCGAAGCGTCATTCAGACCCTGGAATTCGGAAAAAATCAGGTACTGGTTGCCGTAGCGCGAAAACTTCTCGGCCAGCAAGCGCACCGTCTCCGGACTCAGGCGCTGATCCCGGGGCCGCCCGCGTCGATCGCACTCAACATGAGGTAGATCGGCAGCGGCCCGTCGTCCGAGCTTTGCCGCGAAAAAGCGAACATCGCTTCCACCAGCTGGTCGCGGTTCTTCCAATGGTCGGCACGCTTGGCCCACTGCCGCACGACCTTGGACTCGCTCTTCTGCCGAAGAATCTGCTGCCACACTTCCAGATTTCCCGGGAACGATGGGCTGGCCGGCGGAATCGAACTGCAGCCGGGTCACCAGCAGCAGCAGGCCGGGGTCAGGCCGGAACACCGGCCGCGCTGGACCCGGGGAAATATCCTTTCCCCGCAGCGCGTCGTAAAAACGCGGCAGGCGATGAGCATCAGTGAAATATGCCTGCTGGGCTGGAGGCAGACGCGACAGGGTGTCGAAATAGGCGGCCAGCCAGCCATCGTCCTTCGCCAGCAGCCGGGCGACGAATTCCTTCGGCGAGTCGGGACTCGCTCCCGCCAGATCCTTCCAGGCAGATTCCGCCGACGCTCCTCCGGGCACCATCACGCGTCCGTTCCGGATGGAGATGTGACTGCCGTAAAAATCAAGCACCGGAGCGAATGGAAGCAGCCTGGGTATTCCCGCAAATTGCCGCAAGGCCTGGCCGTCTCGGTGTCCATCCGGGCCATGGCCCAGTACAGACGCGCCACCATGGGATCGTCCAGCAGCGACATCAGGACATCATTCCCGGCCTGCTTCTCGTTCGGGTCAATCTGCGTCCAATCGGTCGCGCGAGAACAGAAGCGGCACCTGGAGAGGACGGCGAAGGGATAAACAAAAGGCTTGCCTCCCTGCAGCGTTTCCTCAAGCTGCGCCAAAGGAAATCCGGAATCGATGGTCAGAAAGGCTTTTTCCGGCTCGGCGGTTTCCAGGGCGACGTTCTTTCCGCATCCCTGCTTGCAGCCGGTAGCCGATGATCGCCAGAAGTGGAGCCGCCTGATCGCAATCGGAAACCCGAATCACGCCCTCTGGGCCGGCCAGCGCGACCAACTCCCTCGCCTGACCCACATAGCGCTTCAGCAGAATCAGAAACTCGGTGGGCGTGCCCTGTCTGTCCTTGCGTCCCTGATAGCCTTCCACCGCCACATTTCGGGCGAGCAGGGGCAGCACTTCCTCGGCGGAGATTTTCTGGCTGATTCCCGCCATGCGCAGGAAAGATCGCAGCGGCCCTGGAATGTAGACGGTGGCAGTCGAGGCCGGAACCGGTTGCGGAACTTCTGAAGTTCTGCAGACGTGCCGTTGTGGAAGTATCCGATGAAGAACCCGAGGCAGATGCTGTAAACGCTTACAGCCAGACAAGACAATACGCAGAGAAAACCAAGCGGGAAAGGAGGTTTCACGGCTGGCCCTTCCTTCAATCTTAGGAACGACTTAATGCCAAACGAGCAGGATGCAAGGGAACGGACGGGATACTTTCCTAGCGAGTGACGTCATGTGGCTGACCGGGCCCGAGTACCGCCACTGCGTTGGAATCGGACTAAGATCGCATCTCGATATCTTCGCCCCCAGGAACCCAACTTTTGTGCCTGCCAAGATAGATCATCTTGCGCTCGAAGCCAACCCCTTTTCCATTTTTTTCCTGGACTTACGTCCGGGAAGGGAAAAAGCCTGAAAGTGGCGTAGATTGGGGGGTTTCAGGGTGCGAATCAGCAAGAGCAGTCCGGAACGCCACTCCGGGCTGAACCGCCGTGCAAATCCGACAGTCGGTACCCGGATAGCGCGCATCCCTTCGGCTTCGCAGGGCGAGCCGAAGCTGGTGCTGGAAAATCTCCAGCCTTGCCCGCTTGAGCCTGTGACGGAGGACGAGTCGAAGTGACAGCCGCGCTAGGTTCCCACTTCAGCGCCCTGAAAGGACCCCACCGCCGCTCTCAGTCCCTTTTCGTAGCCGTCGATCAGCCGTCCCAGATAGCGTTCGCTTCGGAGTCGATCAGCTTGCGGCCGGGATCAGCGTCAAACCACGCGAGCGACTGGCGAATGCCCTGCGCAAAGCGCGTGGTAGCCACGTAGTCCGGGACAAAGCGTTTGATCTTGGTGTTATCGAAGACCACGCTCACAGATTTGTCGCCGATCAGCGTGCCTTCCATGTCGGGCAAACACGACACCATGTAGTCAGACGGAATATGCACGATGCGCGGCTCCACTCCCACCGCCGCGCCCACCGTGCGATAGAGCTGGTCCCAGGTCAAAACTTCATCGGTGGTGATGTGAAACGCATGGCCGAGGGACTGCTCATGTCCCAACAGGCCGACAAATCCCTTCGCGAAGTCGGTATTGTGCGTGATCACCCAGAGCGAAGTACCGTCCCCCGGAACAATCACCTTTTGCCCTTTCAACATGCGGTCCACCACCGTGTAGGAGCGCTCCCAGCTATTGATCACCAGTGGAATCAGTGTTCTCGCCATAGGTCAGCGAAGGCCGGACGATGGTCGCCGGAAATCCTTCTTCGCGATAGGCTCTGAGCAGACGCTCCTCGCAGGCGATCTTGTTTCTGGAATAATCCCAGTGCGGGTTGGACAGTGGCGTCGACTCGGTTATCAGGTAATGCGTGCTGGGCTTCTGATACGCACTGGCGGAGCTGATGAAAATGTATTGCCGGGTTCGCTCGCGGAACAACTCCAGGTCGCGCTCGATGTCCGCCGGGGTAAACGCGATCCAGTTGACGACGACATCAAACCGCCGGCCGCGGAGCGCCCGGGCAACCGCAGATGGATCATTTATGTCCGCGTTACCGTCTCCGCGCCGTCCACCATTTCCGCCCGACGCTGTCCGCGGGTAAGCAGAGTCAGACCGATAGCCGCGCTGCACCGCCAAACGGCTGCAGGCGCTGCTGATGATGCCCGTCCCGCCGATAAAGAGTACTTTCATGCGCCCTTTGTAACAGAATTCCCAGACATTTCACAGTGGTCGGACAGGCCGTCTCGTTCGTCTGGCCAGATCCGGAAACTGAGAACTGTGAACCAGCAACTGGAAACTGAGCTCTTGATCATCCCGCACCAGCAGACGGACTGACGAACGACCGACCAGGCAAGTCGAGCGCCCCACCACGTCTCGGAAACCGGTAGCTAGAAACTGGAAACCATCTTCACCACCGATGCTGCACCAGCGGACCGATCCTCTCATCGTAAATGCGCTTCACGCGCCGCCATCGCGTCAGGTGTAAGCGGCGGACATGTCCGAAGCCCGGCAGTTGTCGGCGACCTGCTCCGGCTCGCTTGCCCCCGGGAATGGCGCAACTGACCGCATCGAACATGAGGATCCAACGCAGGGCGAACTGGCTCATCGAGACCCCGGCAGGCACGACTTCGCGAATCTCTTCCACTGCTGCGAGCCCGACTTCGTAGTCCACTCCCGAAAATGTCTCGCCCACGTCAAACTCCTGCACCGTGGCGATTGAAATTGCGGTGGTCGTCCGCGGCAAAGGCGGAGTCCCTGCGAAGCTTCGCCGGTCAGCAACCCGCTGGCCAGAGGCACCCGCGCCAGAATCCCAACTTTTTTCTGCTCGGCCCGAGCGAAAAACACTTCCGCAGGACGCTGCCGGAAAGCATTGAAGATGATCTGCACCGTTTGGACATTGGGAAACTCGATCGCCTTCATCGCCTCTTCCACTTTTTCAACGCTGACCCCGTAATAGCGAATTTTCCCTTCCTTCACCAGGTCGTCGAGAATCCCAAATACTTCCGGCCGGGAATACAGCTCAGTCGGCGGGCCGTGAAGCTGCAACAGATCAAGTCGCTCGACAAAGTTGCGCAGGCTGTCTTCGATCCACGCCAAGATTTTGCCGGCTGTAGCCTTCGACCGTCTGCCGGGGCAGACGCCGGCCCGCCTTTGGTGGCCACGATGATCTCTCTCCTTGCGCTCCTTCCTGAGCCGGGCAATCAGGCGCTCGCTGCGGCCGTTGCCGTAGACGTCCGCGGTGTCGATGAAATTCACTCCGCAATCGATGGCTTGGTGCAGTGCCGCCATCGAGTCTTCATCCGAAACCTGGCCCCAGGAGCCACCAATGGCCCAGGCGCCGAAGCTGATCTCTGAAACCTTCCAACCCGTACGGCCGAGGCGCGGTAGTGCATTTCCTGCTTCTCTCCGTAAGCGTTCTTTTATTTCCGAAAGCTGACGATTCTATCAGGGAGCGCTTCCATCGACGCTTCCACGCCTTCCGCCGACGCTCCTTATGGTATCTTCGTGCGTTCGGAGGAGCCTGGATGCGTCTCAGAGTGCTGGCCGGCCTCATGACATTCATTTCCCTTGCAGCGTTCGGAGCGTCATTGCCCCTCCAGGTGAAAATCGACACCGGCACAATCGAGGGCAAGGCAAACGGGCCGGTGCGCGCTTTTCTTGGAATTCCTTACGCCGCGCCGCCGGTTGGCGAGCTCCGCTGGAAACCTCCCGCTCCCGCCGCCAAATGGACCGGGGTCCGCGCGGCCACGGAGTTTGGGCCGCGCTGCATGCAAGGCAGACTCTATTCGGATATGGTTTTCCGCGATCCCGGCATCAGCGAAGACTGCCTATCCCTGAACGTCTGGACCCCGGCGCAGCCCGAAGGCGAACCTGCCGGTGATGGTCTGGATCCATGGCGGAGGATTCATCGCAGGCGCATCCTCCGAGCCTCGGCAGGATGGCGAGCATCTGGCCACGCAAGGCGTGGTTGTGGTCAGCATGAACTACCGCCTCGGCATTTTTGGATTTCTCGTTCTCCCGGAGCTGGCCGCGGAATCGGACAGGAAAGCCGCGGGCAATTACGGCCTGCTCGACCAGGTCGCCGCCCTCGAATGGGTCCATCGCAACATTGCCGCTTTCGGCGGCGACCCCGGCAATGTAACCATCTTTGGCGAGAGCGCCGGATCGTTCTCGGTGAGCGCATTGATGGCGTCGCCGGCAGCAAAAGGTTTATTTCACAAAGCGATCGGCGAGAGCGGCGCCGCATTTTCCAGCACCGGCCTTTCCTTCGAACCGCTTAGTGTGCGTTCACCGAAAGATTCTGAATTTGTCCGCTCGTCCCTGGGCGTCCAGTCGCTCAGGGAACTGCGCGCCCTTCCGGCACAGAAAATTCTGGACGCTTCGTTGAAGGAAGAGATAGGGTCTCCGCGATTTAATCCTGATATTGACGGGTATTTCCTGCCCGAGCAGGTGTCGGCGATTTTTGCGGAGGGGAAGCAAAACGACGTTCCGCTTCTGGCGGGATGGAATCACGATGAAGGCAGTTTCCAGGCCGTGCCCGGCCAGTCTACGCGCGACACCCTGAAAGCCACCGCCAGCAAAGAGTTTGGCGCGAAGGCGGGGGAATTTCTGCGCTTTATCCCGCGACAACGATGCGCAGGCCAAACGTGCCCTGAAGGACCTCGCCGGCGATCGCTCTATCGCCTGGTCGACCTGGCAATGGCTCGAAGCCCAGGCCGCGACGGAAAGCAACCTGTGTACCGCTACCGCTTCGACAATCCTCCGCCGCCCGATCCCAATTCTCCCCGCCCGACCGTGGGGCCTACCACTCGGCGGAGATCGA
>CAWEVE010000040.1:0-14037 GCA_963812465.1 Terriglobia bacterium | reverse complement strand
ATACGTTTTTGGAACGCTTGACTCGAAAGCCGGGCTCATCTGGCGGCCCGACGACCGCATCCTCAGCGACCTGATGCAGAAATACTGGGCAAACTTCGCCGCCGGCGGAAATCCCAACGGTCCAGGTTTGCCGCAGTGGCCTGCCTACCGTCAATCCAGCGGCTGGCAGGTAATGTATTTGATCCCACAACCCAAATCGGAGAAAGATAGCGCCAGGGACCGTTACCTGTTTCTGGATACGGTCTGGGGCAAATAGCGTGAAATCGGTGCTCGCAATTCTTGCCCTGCTGTCTTCTTTTTCTTCTTCGACGAATCCTTTGGCGACGCGGCCGGAGTGGTGCCGCACGCTTCCCCGCCCCGTTTACCGCACACTGGAACGAGTTGCCATCAAAGATCCGTGGTTCGAGGTGTACAAAATTCGCCCGGGCGTATTCGCCATCTACGAGCCGCACCAGTCGGAAGAAGTCATCTCTTACCTGATTTTAGGAACCAAGCGAGCCGTGTTGTTCGATACCGGCATGGGTATCAGCGACATTCGCAAAGTGGTGGAAGGCCTGACCACGCTGCCGATCAGCGTGTTGAATTCCCATACGCACAACGACCACGTGGGCGACAACTGGCGCTTCGCCGACATCTACGGCATGGATACAGATTTCACTCGCGCCAACGCCAAGGGCTCACGTAAAGGCGCCCAGGCCGAGATCGCACCCGGCGAAGTCTGCGGCGACCTGCCGCCAGGATTCAATGCCGCGGAATATGCCACTAAGCCGTTCCGTATTTCTCACTGGCTTCATGACGGCGACAAAATTGATCTGGGTGACCGCACGCTCGCGGTGATCTCTGTTCCCGGCCACACGCCCGATTCGATTGCGCTGCTGGACGAAAAGAACGGCCTCCTGTTTACCGGCGACACTTTCTACCCCGGTCCGATCTGGCTGTTCCGGCCCGAAACCGATCTGAATGCTTACCAGGCCTCGGTAAGAAAAGCTGGCCAGCCTCGCCCCCAGGCTTCAGCTGCTTTTACCGGCTCACAACGAGCCCGTCGCCGATCCCGGTAATCTTGCCCGCGTAGTCGAGGCCATGGAACAGGTGCGCAGCGGCAAAGTAAAAAGCGTGCCCAGAAATGGCAAGCAGGAATACATCTTCCCCGGCTTTTCCTTCCTGATAAGCAAGTAAGTTCTTCGCCGAACAGGACGCGAGGAATCAATGGGATGGCATCCGAAACCCATCCGCATCCCACCACCGTGGTGGGATTATTTAGGGAGTGTGTGGTCACTGCACCCCCGCAGGCGCGTGCACATTGGAGTAGTCGTAACGTATTGACATGTGCTGCTTGTCGGGGTCGCCCGTGTCCAAATCTTGTTCAGTCTTTAAGGGCAGCCCTCTGCTCTTGGAAATCCAGGTCTGGCCCTCCGACTTTACGCCCCCGTTATCACTCTGGACCGAGTACAACGCCCCCGCTTCTCCATTCACCAATTCGTCGCGGACGTGGCGGCAGGTTGTCTTCGCGTCGCGAATGTTTTCCTGTTCCTGTTTGAGCATGTCTTGCACGGTCATTCTGCTGCGAGTCCACTTGCCATTGACGAGGACGTAAATGACGCCGTTGGCGTAGATCAGTTCGCCGGTTCTGGACTTGCCGCCGGGAAGTGTCGTTGTGCTGTAAAGGTGCGCAGACGCCGCCAGGACCTTGGTCGCCGAATCGAACACTGGCTGGCAGGCCGCGTCAGCGGTGGCGAAGGCTGGGGTAGACGGAAGCAATGCCGCGAGTAGTACGGCGGCGACAACGGACAAAAACCACATAGAACGCAACATGATTTCTCCTTTGACGTTTGCTTTGAGGTATCTCTTGTTTCGGCCAAGAAGACCGCCCACATTTCTACTTCACAGGCGCGAGAGTAGCCGCGATTTTCTTGACCTCGTCTTCCGAATAACCCTGTTTAACATTAATCTCCGCAATGCATTCAACGCCATTCCCCGGGACCTCCACGTGGTAATTCACCAGGAACGATTTGCCGTCGTTCATCGCGACCGGCTTGCGCACGAAAAAGAAGCGCTGGGTTGTGTTTTCAAATATTTTATCGGCTCCCACGTGAGTCACCGTGTCCTCACTCATCGGCTTCAGCCTGACATGGGGAGAGTGAACAATCATGACCGATTGGTTCCAGCCATTCGGAACGAAAATCTGGCACACCCCGGTACTGTCTTTGACGGGCTTCCATCCCGCGGGCGCTTGTCCGGCGGCGATATCGGGTATGACCAGCCAGAACATTGTCGCCAGTGCCAACGCAATCGTTGCTCGAGACATCTGATTCTCCTTTCTCTGCTTCGCTATGGGCAAACCATCTTTTGCTGGCCGAAGCTGATGATCGTCTTCGCCGGCAGTCCCGGCTGAAAGCGGTAATAAGTGACGGAATGAGTGTCCGTGTTCTCGCCTTCTTTGCCGGGACTCCCGAGAACAGACACGACCGTTGTACCTGCGTCGTTGTAGAACTTGTCCATCGAGCGGTTGTTGCTGTAAGTGTGGGTCTTGTGAAAGCCCTGAAGGTGAGCAGCATACCAGGCGACGGTGGCATCCACCTTGTCATAAACCATATAGAAGTTGGCTTGCATCTTGCTGTTGCAGACCTGCGTATCGGGGATTTTTGTAGGCTCGTTTCCCAGATGGAGTCGGGAATCTGTCGCAGGATCGAGCGGCAGGCCGGTTAATGGATCGGAGGTTAGAGTCTCGGCGCTGGCTGAGAGGACACAACCCAGGCCGAGCATCACGAGAAATATACCCAAGCATTTCATGGTTCGTCTCCTTGGCTAAGTTCGTCTCCTGGCTGAAGAAGTGGCCCGTTCTCTCACTTGCAAGTCGGATTCGACGGGCTGAACGCTGTCCACTGATGCTCCGTGAGTCCTGTCTTCAGGGTGAGATACATGACTGAAAACACTTTGTCGCTTTTGGGAGTTCCGGTGATGCTGACGCCCTTCGTGCCGTCGGGACTGAAGAACGTGTCCTGCGATCGGTCGTCCCAGAATGCGTGCACCATGTGGTATCCCGGCAGGTGAGCTTTGTACCAGGCAATGTCGGCGGCCACGGTGGCGTTGTCGAAGTGTCTGGTTGGCTTGTGCCGGTTTTCCGCAGATGGTAATGCTCAAGGGCTCATTACTCGGCGTCATGCCTGGCGCCAGCGGAAGGCCGCTTACGGGATCGTTGGCGGGGCCGGCGCCATAGGCTGGCACTACAAGAATGAACACGGCTACGGCCGTGAGCAGTAAGAGCGACCTAGTTATGGAATTTGACATTTCATTGCTCCTCTTTCGAAATTGTCCCTCTGGATTTGCACCCTTCGCGTCGTCCGGCGAATGCGCATAAGCCACTTCCGATCTTGTTCTCCGGCACTCGATCTCTCAACTTCAATGCGACGCGTCTCTACAACCGATCGGCCAGCGTTTTGGCCAGGGGCTTGATCGCTTCCACCCCGCACGGACAGGTGGAATACATAATGCGAATCAGTTTGTCGCCTTTACGGACGATCATCATGGCGCTCGACTCGTCATATGCTTCGTCGCCGATTCCGGGAATGCTTTGCTGCCCGGGGCCCAGTCTTCCCAGCACTGCCTGGTTCGCCTGCATCTGCGCCTGGGCTGCGTTGTTGTCGACGCTGAACCCAAAAACCGGAACGTTCCCGTTGCTGTCGGAGGCTTCGCTGGGATGTTCGCTTTGCAGCGACTTAAAGAGCCCGCCGGATATGTTCTGGATCATCTTCTGAGTCTGCGCGTCGGCGCCTTTGGTCGCCACCATCGCGGACATGTGTTTGGCGGTCATGTCAGCGGAGTTGCCCTGCGCCAGGTAAGAGCATCCAGCGTCAGTAGTTTGGGTTGCGACAATTTCGCACTCCGACGGCGCGGCCGACTTCTTCCTTGCTCAACAAGCGGCAGGGATCGCCGCTGATGCCGCCGTTCGAGCCGCTTCCGCCTGAATCGCTGCTGTTGCCCGACCCTGAAACCATCTTCGAAATGGAACCCAGAACCGAGTTGTTGCCTGAACCGGAGCTGCTGTCCGAACTGGATCCCAGCCCTGGAACGTCGCGGGCCACCTCGTGTACCTTTTGCTTGACGCGGTACACCACGTAGTACACTCCGCCGGCAGCGAGCGCGCCGATAGCAATCACGACCACGGCGAAACCAATCAAAATCTTGGTGAGCGGACTACCCTTCGCTTGCACCTGCGGCGCCGCTATCGCTTGTGGCGGCGATGAAACCGGAGATGGAGATGGGACGCTGGCGCGACCGGAATGGCCGCGTGCTGCGCAGCCGCCGGTCGCATGTCCGCTCCGCACTTGTTGCAGAACGCTGTTCCACTTGACGGCGCTCCGCACTTGTTACAAAACCTGGCAGCGGGGGTAGCACTCGCGAGCACGGGCGGCGGAGCAGGGGTCGGTGGCGAAGCCGGCGAAATGGCAGGTGCCGCTGGGCTTGCCGCCAGGCGGGTGTCGGCTCCGCACTTCACGCAAAATATTCCGCTGACCGGTGATCCGCACTTGTTGCAAAAGTTCGCCATGGTCAAGTTCTCCTGTTGCCCGGGCGATGGCGGGCAGACGCCCACCGGTCAGCCGGCCGGATCCTTATAGCGCTTTACGGCTCAACTCTGTACATCGCCGACATTCCCGCGTCCATGTGATCGTCAATATGGCAGTGGAACATCCACGTCCCCGGATTGTCGGGGACCATGTCCACGGTCAGCATCTGGGCCTGCATGAGCTCGACGACGTCGGTTCGCTTCCCGTCCTGCAGCACGACGTTGCCGTGCCAGTGCGGAGTGTGGACGCTGAACTGTTCGCCCAGGGCGACCAGATACCAGCGAACCCGTTCGTCTTTCTTCATGGTCATTAGCGGGCATGGTTCCGTAGATGTAGCCATTGATGGAAAACTTGGCGTTAGACTACGGCGAAGCCCGATCCAATCGCCGGAGAAGTTCCCCGAGCCATCGTCGGGGGCGAACTCGAACTTGTTCACGGTTTTCGGGTCGCTCGCGAAAGTCTGGATGTTGTGATCGATGTACCAGCTCACATTCTCGTCAAACAGCATGAACAGACAGACGAACTCGCGGTCCACATCCTTTGGCTTGCCGTCGGCATCGGCCATGCCGCGGCGGCTGACGATGATCGCCCCGATCAATCCACTCTCGACGTCTTTCAGTTCGTTGACGTGGGAGTGGTAGAGCCACACAATCGAGCTGGGATCGTTAGGTCCGGGGCCGGCTCGTTCCGGCACTTTCCATATATAGGTATGGGTCTTGCCCGGCGGGACGGCGTCGTCTTCCTTGTCCGCTCCGGATGTACCGTCGTCATAAAGCGCGCCTTCGGAATCTTTGTCATAGAACACGCCGTGGGGATGCATGCTGTAGGGACGGCTGGCGTTGTTTTTGAATACCACGCGAATGGTGTCGCCAACCTCGGCACGCAGGATCGGGCCGAGCAGTCCGTTATGCTCCCATTGCGCCGGGCGGGGCTTAAGCTGGGCAAAGGTTTCGTCGGTGTACTCGCGGTAGAGAGCCTTGCGGTAAACCGTGCCGATGCGATGCGGCCCGCGTTCGGTGAAGACTTTGGAATAGCCTTCGAATTTCATCCCCATCATTTTGTTGACGCCGCCGGGGGCGTAGTCCCATTCGACTTCGTCCGCCGCGACGTAATAGGTGCGCACTTTGCCTGGCGCGGACTCCGCCCGGGCTAAGCAAGACAGGGTGACGAGAAGGCCAAAGCCGACGACCGCGCATATTGATTTCTTCACGGCTTGCTCCTCCCCGATCGCTTCGGCGTTCGCCTGTGGCCGCGCGGTTGGACCCAGGGGCTGAATCAGCCAGACGAGAGTGTAAGTTCCCCCGAACTCACTTCACGCCCCCGTCTGGCTGGCCTTGGACCGGGGAGAATGTGACGCAAGTCAGTATCGGAGTCAATGAAACCGCTCTTTAAGCCTGCATTAACCGCGAACTGGCCGTCAGACAAGGGTTTACGAGGACTTCTTAACCGCGATGGCAGGTGATTTCTCGTGATAAGATTTGCGGCATCTTCGGGCGCGTGGCCAGACCATGAATAGCTCCGGCAACAGCTCCGGCGAAAAAACGATTCGGTACCGGTTCGGCCGGTTCGAACTGGACCCGTCCGAAGGCGCTCTCTCGCGCAGCGGCACGCGGGTGAAGCTGCAGGAATTGCCCTTCCGTTTGCTGGTCCTGCTCGTCGAACATCCGGGAGAAATAGTCACCCGGGAGGAAGTCCGGCGGCATCTTTGGCCTCAAGACACCTTCGTCGAATTTGACAATAGCCTGGGCGTGGCGGTGCGGAAGTTGCGCGAGGCACTGCATGATGACGCGGACGCCCCCCACTTCGTCGAGACCGTGCCCCGCCGAGGCTACCGTTTTCTCGCTCCGGTTACGGTTCAGGACTCCGCGGAAGCTGAATCCGCTCAAAAAGGAACGGGGAATCTTGCCGCTCCGTCTGATGAATCAGGCGGGCTTGCGAATGCACCTGCCCGGCGCGTCCGCTATGGAGTGATCGCCGCGTTGGTGCTGCTGCTGGTCGGAGGCGTGATCTACGAGTTCCGTTCGGTTTCTCAGCATTCTTCATCAACTGCCGAAGCCGGCGCCGCCGAGACCGACAGCACAATGCCACCGCCGCGCGTCCGGCGCTCGGTCGCAGTGCTGGGATTCCGCAACCTGCCGGGGCGTCCAGAAGAAGATTGGCTCTCCGCCGCATTCTCCGAAATGTTAAGCACGGAACTGGCGGCGGGTGGCGGACTTCGCCTGGTCTCCGGTGAAGACGTCGCCCGTGCCAAGCGCGAACTGCCCTTGGCCGACGAAGACACACTGGCCAAGGCGACCTTGCAGAGATTGCGCACCAATCCTGGGGCTGACGTGGTGGTGCTCGGCTCTTACACCCCGCTGCCTGGCAACGGAAAGAATCGCATCCGCCTGGATATTCGCCTGCAGGACACGGCAGCCGGAGAGACTATCTCCGAGGAGGCGCTTACCGGGGACGAGGAGAACCTTTTTGAACTGGCATCCCAGGCCGGCGGCCGACTTCGCCAGAGTTTAGGCGTGAGTCCAGTTCCCGCCGAAGGATCGAGTGCGGCCCGGGCGTCGTTGCCGTCCAATCAACAGGCTGTCCAGTTGTATGCCAAAGGCCGCGCCAAACTGTGGGCGTTCGACTTTCTTGGCGCTCGAGACCTGTTGGTTAAAGCCGTGGATGCCGATCCCAATTATCCGCTGTCTCATTCTGCTTTATCTGAAGCCTGGTGGCACATGGGTCACGGGCCCAAGGCGCGCGCCGAGGCCCAGCGCGCGCTGGAACTTTCGGGACATCTCCCCCAGGAAGAACGCCTGCTGGTTGAAGGACAGTATCGCCGGACAATCGCCGACTGGCCAAAATCGGTTGAGGCCTATCGCTCACTGTTCCGGCTTTTTCCAGACAGTCTCGACTACGGCCTTCTCCTGGCCTCCGCTCAGATTCACGTTAAACCCGCCGACTCATTGCAGACGCTCGCGACCCTTCGCCGCCTGCCCTCGCCCACTGGCGACGACGCTCGTATCGACATGATGGAAGCGTCGGCCTGGATCGGCCTGGATCTCAACAAGGCGCAGGCCGCCGCTAAACGCGCTATTGCGAAGGGTAGTGCCCAAGGTTCGCACGTGTTAGTCGCCCGAACCTATGGAATTCTCTGCCAACAGGCTCCCGCCATCGGCGCATCGGTTGCGGAATCCATCAGCGACTGTGAGAACGCACGCCAGAGCGCAATCGCCGCGGGAGATCGTGATGGCGAGGCGACGATGGCGACTGATTTGGCGGGACTTCATTCCCAACAAGGCGATCTGGCGGATGCGGAAGCGATGTGGCGCGAAGCCATCAAGCAGTTTCGCCAGGTCGGGGACGACCAGGGCGTGGCCGCCACGCTGAATAATTTGGGCGCAGCTCTTCTCCTGGAAGGAAACCTGGACGGAGCGAAGAAATTGCTGGAAGAATCGATTCCCAGCTACCAGGCCATCGAGGACAAGGACGGCATAGCGCTCGCTCTCAATGATCTCGGCGATCTGTCCCGGCAGAAGGGCAACCTCGAAGTAGCCGAGACCACTTATCAGCAGGCCAAGGCAACAGCCCAGGAAATCGATGACAAGATTGCCGTCGGATATGTGCTGACCGGGATGGGCGATGTTCTTACCGATCGCGGCGATCTGGCTGCGGCCCGCAAGTCGTACGAAGAATCACTCTCCCTGCGAAGCCAGGTTGGCGAGAAACAAACTGTCGCTGAAACCCAGGTCGCCCTGGCCCAACTCTCCGTCGAGGAAGGCCAGGCTGCTAATGCCGAATCCGCTTTGCACCAGTGCAAAGAACAGTTTCACAGCGAGCAGCAGTCTGATGACGAACTTGCCGCCAGCGTCGTGTTGACCCGCGCATTGCTGGCGGAAGGAAAACCTGCCGATGCCAGGCGCGAAGTCGAAGCCTCCGAACTGCTGGCGAAGAAAAGCCAGAATCGCCTGGCCCAACTTCAATTTGCTCTGGCGTCCGCGCGCATCGTGGTCTCCTCGGACAAGCCTGAATCCGCCCGCGCTGAACTGGAAAGGATTCTGAAGGACGCACGTGCCCACGGGTTCGTGGGTCTCGAATTTGAAGTCCGGCTTGCTTTGGCGGAGTTGGAGGAAAGATCTGGACGAAGCGCCGCGGCCCAGGCGCAACTGCTCTCTCTGGAACGTACTGCGCGGATCAAAGGCTTCGGCCTCATTGCGCGCAAGGCAGCCGCCGATCGCACACGCGATCTGGGAGTCGGAGAAAAAAGCGCCGACCACGGTCACGGGTGAATTTGACGATGAGAATCAACCACGCGTCTTAACAAGAAGCTTCGACCCATCCTGAAAGCAGTAACCCACCCACTAGGGCATGTGACCAAAGTAATTGCGCTCTGGCACACAAGGGCCATTTCCCACTCCCCCTGAACTGCCTACCATTCGTGCTGGGAGACACGTATATGGATCACGGGGAAATCATACGGGATAGACTCCTTTTGACTCTGGCCGAACGGTACGAATCGGATCGCAGTCAGTTTGTGACTCTATCCAGACAGACCATGGATTCAGCGCTGGCGCGAGAAGTTGTGGCCACGCTGAGAAATGAGAAGTCCATCGAAGAACAGTGTCGGGGCGTAGTCCGTCTTACCGCGCGCGGCTACCAGTCATACCGCAACCAACCCGATCTTTGCGCTCAGGAGAACTGAATCGGCGGCGCTTCGCCGGCCGCCGGTTCCTCTTCCTGCCGCTGCAGTAACCCTGTTGTGGCCTGACAAGGTTACCTTGAATATCTCATCCGTTAGACTAAGGATGATATTGAGCAGCGAATCCAACTTGCTGCTCTGCCCTCAAGTGCAGACAACGAAACTGCTCCCGCTTCGCAGTTACCCCCGTAACTTGGTAGTACCGGCTGGATGCAATCCATAATGCCATTTAAGGGCGGTCTGTCCGGCGAGGTCTGACTCGCTTCCCCTTCAATCTGTTCGCAGAACCCACGCGCTGTGGAGGCGTATGTCTACGGGAGTTGGCAGAGCACCGGCGAAGGACCAGCTGAGTTCTCCAGAAGCTCTGTCGAGGCTCGATGAGACCGTGCTGGCCGTGATCATGGCCCGCGCTCCCCTGCCCAGGATATTGGCGACGTTGTGCACGGAAATCGAGTCGCACTATTCTGGTCTGCTGTGCTCGGTACTTCTACTCGACCCCGACGGGGTGACGCTGCGGAACGGAGCCGCTCCCAGTCTTCCGGTCGAATTTTGCCGGAGCATAGACGGAGCGAAAATTGGACCGAACGTCGGCTCCTGCGGCACCGCCGCATTTCGAAGGCAGCCAGTTGTAGTTTCTGACATTGCCAGCGATCCCCTGTGGGCAGAATTTCGCCACCTCGCGCTTCCGCATGGCCTGCGCGCCTGCTGGTCGACGCCTATCGCCAACCAGGATGGCGCGATTCTGGGAACTTTTGCGGTTTACTATCGCGAGCCTCGTACCCCGGACCCCCAGCATTTCCAGATCATCACTCACGCCACCCACCTGGCCGCGATTGCCATCGAACATGATCGCGCCAAGATTCAACTCCGCGCCGCCGAGGATCGCTATCGCACGCTGGTCGAGCGCCTCCCGGCTGTCACTTACATTGCGGAACTCGGCGCCGGCGGACCCTGGCACTATGTAAGCCCCCAGATCGAATCCATCCTGGGTTTCTCGCCCGCGGAGTGGCTCTCTGATCCCATGAATTGGATGAACCGCATCCACAAGGACGATCGCGAAATCGCTCTGGCGGCAGAAAAGCGTTTTCAGGAAACGCACGAGCTGTTTCAGGCTGAGTACCGCATGTTCGCGCGCGACGGACGGGTGCTATGGTTTCGCGACGAAGCCGTCATGCTGCACCAGACCGAGGACCGCCCGCTGCTGATGCAAGGCGTGCTCTATGACATGACCGAGCACAAACGCCTGGAGGACCAACTCCGCCAGTCGCAGAAAATGGAAGCTGTCGGCCAGTTGGCCGGCGGAGTGGCCCACGACTTCAACAATCTTCTAATGCTGGTGCAGGCTCATAACGAGCGCCTGCGCAGCCGCCTTGCCCCGGGCGATCCGGCTCAACAGGACGCGCTCGAAATCGAACGGGCGGTAACCCGAGCGACTTCCCTGACGCGGCAATTGCTGGCCTTTGGACGCAAGCAGGTGCTCCAGAGCAGAGTACTAGACCTCAATCACGTCGTAACTGAGGTCGTCAAAATGCTGAGCCCGGTAATTTCGACCCAGGTTGAACTGAGCGTGCTGCTGGCCCCATCACTAGGCCGAGTCAAAGCTGACCCCAGCCAGATTGAACAGATCATCCTGAACCTGGCAGTCAATGCGCGTGACGCCATGCCTCAGGGAGGACGGCTGATCCTGGAAACCAGGAACGTCGAAGTCGATGAGGCCTACGCAAGGAACCACGATGGGGTGCCCACCGGGCAATACGTAATGCTCAGCGTGAGCGATACCGGCGTTGGAATGGATGGCGAGACGCAGGCTCATATTTTCGAGCCTTTCTTCACCACCAAGGAACCGGGAAAGGGCACAGGCTTAGGACTGGCCACCGTCTATGGAGTCGTCAAGCAAATGGGCGGCGCAATCTGGGTGCGCAGCGAACCGGGGAATGGAACCACCTTCGAGATCTATCTTCCCCAGCTCGGAAAATTAAATGAAGACGCAGCGGGTTCGAAAACAAGATCGGCTCTGGTCACGGCCCCGACCGGAACCGAAACCGTCCTGTTGGTGGAAGATCAGGAAGGCATCCGCGACCTGGTTCGGGAATTCCTGCAACGCAAAGGTTATACCGTGTTGCATGCCGTCGATGGCGACGACGCCCTGCGAATTGCCGGCGAGCACAAAGATCAGATTCACCTGCTGGTCACCGACGTCATCATGCCCAACATCGGAGGGCGAGAATTGGCACGCCGTTTAACCCCGCTGCGTCCGCAGATGAAAGTTCTGTTCATGTCGGGTTTCCCGGAGCACGCGAGCCTGGACCACGAAGTTGTCGATGAGAACGTCGCCGTTTTGCAAAAGCCGTTCCTTCTGGACGCTCTGGCCCACAAGATTCGTTCCGTTCTGGGCCAACGCCCATAAGATTCAGACGCCAGTCGTGGGCTCATTACTCCAGTAACTTCGTCGCAACCCGTTGAGCCACCATAATAGTCAAGCCATGCTGGACAAACGCAAATCGCCCCGCAGAAAAATGGTGCTGCCCGTCAAAGTCTCGATCGACGCGGTAACGCACCTGGCTCATACCATTGACATCACTCAAACCGGGGCACGCCTGGGCGCCCTGCGAACCGAATTGCTGCCAGGATCGCACGTAGTCCTGCAACGCGGATCGAAAAGGGCGAAGTTCCGGATCGCATGGATCAAGCAGCTTGCCCCGAATGAAATCCAGGCGGGACTCGAGTCTCTGCAACCACAGAGCAATTTTTGGGGAGTCGATTTGTCGGATGAAGGCCCGGATGTCAAGAAAGAGTCGCAGCAGGCGCTCATGACCCTTCTCTCCGCACGCTCGAAATCTAAAGACCGAAAATAGTTCGCCCTGAGGGAGAACGTCTTTGCGCCCTTTGCGGAATTTCTTCGCGCGCTTTGCAGTCAAGATCTGAACCGCTTTCCTACACCCCGCACGATGAAAGTCTTTTCCGCGGCCGACAAATTGTAGAATTCTATTCGACCGTAACTCGGGCCGTGGGAGGAATTCCGACAGCCAGACCCAGTGGAGTAAGCCAATCTGGCAAGAACCACGTGGGGACAGCCGCCCCCGGCTGTCCAGTCGAGCGCAGCTCGACCGGTCCAACGAACCTCACGGCTTGCTGTAATATGCAATGCTTTGAAGAAGCTTAAAAGAAGAACGCCGAACCAGACACCGTGAGCAAGAAAAGAAGATGAGCGGAAGACTTGCCGGAAAAATTGCGTTGGTGACCGCAGCCGCCCAGGGCATTGGACGCGCGACCGCTCTCGCGTTCGCGGACGAAGGGGCGACCGTATGGGCCACCGATATCAACGAGGCCGCCCTGCAGACCCTGCGCGACGATCGGCCTGCCATTCGCACCCGCCGGCTCGACGTTCTTGACACCAGCGACGTGGATAACCTGGCTGCCGAACTGGGAGCTCTCGACGTGCTGTTCAACTGTGCCGGCTTTGTTCATCACGGCACCATCCTCGAGTGCACCGAAAAAGATTGGGATTTCTCCTTCGATCTGAATGTCAAGTCCATGTATCGCACCTGCCGCGCCTTTTTACCGGCGATGCTGCAAGCCGGAAAGGGCAGCATCATTAATATGTCCTCGGCGGTCTCCAGCGTCAAAGGCGCGCCCAACCGCTTCGTCTACGGAAGCACCAAAGCCGCGATCATTGGTCTGACCAAGTCGATCGCCGTCGACTTCATTCGCCAGGGCATTCGCTGCAACGCCATCTGCCCCGGCGACCGTGCAATCCCCTTCCCTGGACCAGCGCATGGCCGCACAAGGCAACGTGGAAAAAACCTACGCCGAGTTTGTCGCGCGCCAGCCCATGGGCCGAATCGGCCGGCCGGAAGAGGTGGCGTCCCTGGCGGTTTATTTGGCCTCCGACGAATCCAGCTTCACCACCGGCCAGATCCATATCATCGATGGCGGCTTCGCGGTCTGATGTCCCCTTGGCAAAAGTTTGGTCTTCTTTGCGTCCTTCGCGACCTTTGCGGTGGAATTCTTTAGAGTGCAAGAGTAGGCGATGTACCAGTAGCAAAGTCGGGAGCGGATCAGTTTGAGCAAACCGCATAAACTCGGAGTCATCCTGAGGGGCTTTTAGTCCGGAAGGATCTAGCGCGCATCTCCACGGTAGTGGGCTCGGTGCATATCCGCTCCGCGCAAGATGCTTCGCAAGCTCAGCATGACGCCGGGCAGAAGGCGGAGGAAGTTCAAACTGACGCACTATCAGAGAGTCCCAGAAATTGATTTTGTCGCGGCTGCAGCAGAGGATAGTAAGGAATGATCGTTAATTTCGCCGAGCGCGCGCATAACCATAACTGGGAACTCGACCCGGTGACGAGATCCCTCCTCGACACCGATTTTTACAAGCTATTGATGCTGCAGTTCATCTGGAAGCACTACCCCAGAACACGCGTATCGTTCTCTCTGTTCAATCGCACGTCTTCGGTTCGTCTGGCAGACATGTTCGGACCGGAGGAACTTCGCGAACAGATGGAGCATGTTCGCAGACTCAAGTTTCGAAAGTCTGAATTGGTCTGGCTGGCCGGCAATACCTTTTACGGTCAGCGTGGAATCTTTGAACCGGCATTCCTCGCCTGGTTGGAAAGGGATTTCAAACTATCCGATTACGAGTTGTCGGTGAAAGACGGCCAGTTCCATCTATCTTTCGATGGTCTCTGGACCGATACCACCATGTGGGAGCTGTACTCGCTCTCCATCCTCGACGAGTTGAAGACCAGAGCCAATCTGAAACGGTTGAGCGAGTTCGGTCTTGACGTCTTGTAT
>CAWEVE010000039.1:0-188263 GCA_963812465.1 Terriglobia bacterium | reverse complement strand
CGGACTGAGTCATGAATATCTCCGCACCATTTATTCGGCGTCCCATCGGCACTTCGCTAATGGCGATGGCGCTACTCATGGCGGGAGCGCTGGCCTTTAACTTCCTTCCGGTTGCGCCGTTGCCGCAGGTAGAGTTTCCCGTCATTCAGTTTCAGCCTCCTTGCCGGGAGCGAGTCCGGAGACCATGGCTTCCGCGGTCGCAACCCCGCTCGAACGCCAGTTCGGACGCATCGCCGGCGTCAACCAAATGACCTCGACCAGTCAGTTGGGGTCGACCAGCATCGTTCTCCAGTTCGATCTCAATCGCAACATCGACGCCGCCGGACGCGACGTGCAGGCCGCCATCAACGCAGCCCGCAGCCAGCTTCCGGCAAACTTACCCGGCAATCCGAATTACCGGAAAGTGAACCCGGCGGACGCGCCCATCATTATTCTGGCGCTGACTTCGGACATTATCACCTTGCCGCAGATGTACGATGCCGCCGACTCGATCCTCTCGCAGAAGCTGGCTCAAATCGAAGGAGTCGGTCAGGTCTTCGTCGGCGGCGGCGCGAAACCAGCGGTGCGCGCCGAAGTCAATCCGACGCTGCTGAACAAGTTGGGAGTGGGGCTGGACACGGTACGCACCGCCCTGACGTCCGCCAACGCCAACAGCCCGAAAGGCGAGCTGACCGGCCCGGTTAATTCCTGGACGGTGGACGCCAACGATCAGATCTTTCTCGCCGATCAGTATCGCAGACTGATCGTTTCCTACAATAACGGCGCGCCCGTGCGCCTGGGCGATGTCGCCACCGTCAGCGATTCAGTCGAAGACATTCGCAACGTCGGGCTCTCCGGCGGCAAGCCTGCAGTTCTGATCATCGTCTTCCGGCAGCCCGGCGCCAACATCATCGCGACCGTCGACCGCGTGCGCGCCGCCTTGCCCCAGCTTAAGTCCTCGATCTCGCCCGCGATTGATGTGAATGTGGTTTTAGACCGCACCACCACGGTGCGCGCTTCGGTGCACGATATCGAGTTCACGCTGATCATCTCGGTCGTCCTGGTCATTCTGGTCGTATTCGCATTTCTTCGCACCTTCCGGGCGACGCTCATTCCCAGCGTTGCGGTTCCCTTGTCGTTGGTGGGAACTTTTGGGGTGATGTATCTGCTGGGCTACAGTCTGGACAATCTTTCGCTGATGGCGCTGGCCATCTCGACCGGCTTCGTCGTGGATGACGCCATCGTGGTGCTGGAAAACATCACTCGCCACATCGAGGAAGGGGTGGCGCCGGTGCAGGCCGCGTTCCTGGGCGCGCGTGAAATCGGATTCACCGTCTTGTCGATGAGTACGTCGCTGGTGGCCGTATTCATTCCAATTTTGATGATGGGCGGAATCGTGGGACGTCTGTTCCGGGAATTTGCGGTCACACTAAGCGTGGCCATCGCGGTGTCGCTGCTGGTATCTCTCACGGTTACGCCGATGATGTGCGCGAAATTTCTGCGCTCGGCGGACAAAGAGAAGCACGGCCGCATCTACCGCTTCAGCGAAAAGTTTTTCGACACTATTCTCAGTCTCTATAGCCGTTCTCTGAAAGTTGTGCTGCGCCATCAGCCTCTGACCCTGCTGATCACGATCGCGACCGCCGCCCTGAGCGTGTATCTCTACATCATCGTTCCCAAGGGCTTCTTTCCGCAGCAGGATACGGCCGAATCCAGGGCTCGGTCCAGGCCGCGCAGGATATTTCGTTCGCCGCCATGAAGGAGAAGATGACCCAGTTCGTCACCCTGATCGTTAAGGACCCGGCGGTCGAAACCGTTGTGGGCTTTGCCGGCGGCAACACTTCGGCCAACCAGGGCCGCATGTTTATCACCCTGAAGCCGCTCGCCGAGCGCAAGATCACCGCGGACCAGGTGATTGGCAGGCTGCGCCGAAAACTATCCGTGGTGCCGGGCGCAACCTTGTTCATGCAATCCGCGCAGGACCTGACCATCGGCGGCCGCCAGAGCCAGGCGCAATTTCAGTACACGCTGCAGGGTGAGAATCTGGATGACCTGAATCACTGGGCGCCGCTTCTGTTGGATAAGTTGCGTAAACTTCCCGAACTGCGCGACGTCAACACCGATCAGCAGGACAAAGGCCTCGAAGCTACCGTGATTATCGATCGCGATACTGCCTCGCGGCTGGGAGTCGACGCGGCTCAAATCGACAGCGCGCTGTACGACGCTTTTGGCCAGCGCCAGGTCTCCATCATGTACAAGCCGCTGAACCAATACCACGTGGTCATGGAAGTTGCCCCGGAATTTTCCAACAGCACGGAAGCGCTGCAAAACATTTATGTCCGCGCCACCAACGGAACCGCCGTCCCTCTGTCCTCGTTCGCGCACTTCGGGCCGTCGAACACGCCTCTGGCGGTGAGTCACCAGGGCCAATATCCCGCGGTAACGTTGTCTTTCAACCTCGCCCCCAACGTCTCTTTAGGCGAGGCCACCGAGGCCATCAACAACGCCCAGCGTTCGATCAACTTTCCCACTACCATCGACGCCAGCTTCCAGGGAACCGCCGCGGCTTTCCAGTCTTCGCTGGCCAGCGAGCCTCTGCTGATTCTGGCCGCGCTGGTCACGGTGTATATCGTTCTCGGCGTGCTCTACGAGAGCTACATTCATCCCATCACGATTCTCTCGACTCTGCCTTCGGCGGGCGTGGGCGCCATCCTCGCTCTGCTGCTGACTCATAGCGAGCTGAACGTGATGGGACTCATCGGCATCATCCTGCTGATCGGCATCGTGAAGAAGAACGCGATCATGATGATCGATTTCGCGCTGGAGACCGAGCGCAAGGGAAAAGATTCGGGCGAGTCGATCTACGAAGCCTGCATTCGCCGTTTCCGGCCGATCATGATGACCACGATGGCGGCTCTGCTGGGAGGACTTCCGCTGGCTCTGGGGACTGGTACCGGGTCGGAACTAAGACGTCCGCTGGGCATCACGATTGTCGGCGGACTGATCATGAGCCAGGCGCTCACTCTTTTCACTACTCCTGTGATCTACCTCTATCTCGACAGGCTTGCGCCTGCGGCTGGGAAGCAAACGTGACGCGCCGGATCCTAACCGGTTGCCGCCGCTCTCTCCGCGTCCCACCGCGGCAGATTAGCGCTTACATTCTTACGCACAGCAGGTCCCTCGACTGCGGGAATCATTCGCAAGCGAATGATTCCACTCCGCTCGGGATGACAAGTTTGCTGAGTATGCTTTCTCAGTGCCCGTGACCGTGGCGATGGGGATGGGAATGAAGCTCGCCGGAGTGAGCGTGGCGGTGAGCGTGAATGAGGTTTGTGCTTAGAAGCAGATCGTGGTTATTCAGAATCTCTGCGGGCGTGCCCGCTCCAACTACCTGGCCTCGCTGGAAGACGTGACAGCAGTCGGCAATATCTTCGATCAGATCGAGGTCATGGGTGGCGGTGACCACCGTCTTCCGGCCGCCGCTGCATCCCACGAGAAAGTCGATCATCTGGCTCTCGCTTCTGGGATCGAGGGCGGCTGTGGGTTCGTCCAGCAGCAGGACTTCAGGATCGAGGATCAGCACTGAAGCCAGCGCCACCCGCTTCTTTTCTCCGGTCGACAGGTGATGAGGCGAGCGATTCTTCAGGTGCGCGATCTCCATCTGCTCCAGCATTTCGGAGACGCGAAGAAGAATTTTCTCCCGGGGCCAGCGCATCTGCAGTGGCCCGAAGGCGACTTCATCAAAGACGGTTGGGTTGAACAACTGAACATCGGGATTCTGGAACACCAGGGCTACGCGACGGCGGAAATTGAACTCGACTTCTTGCGTCTGCAGCCGGTCCTCGGTCAGGGGCTCGCCGGAAAAGGTGACGCTGCCTTTCTGGGGAAAATAAAGCCCGTCGAGGATGCTGAGCAAAGTCGATTTTCCGGAACCATTCGCTCCCAGAAGAGCGACCCTCTGCCCGGGTTCAATCGTGAGGTTCAACCCGTCCAATGCCGTGACGTCGTGATAGCGATAGGTGACATCGCGCACTTCGAAGATGGGAGCGGTCACGAATTATCCTCGTTGCAGTTCTCTTCGCGGGCCGCTCATCGTCCAAACCAGAACGCGAGCACCGCAATCAGGGTAAAGAGCGGCAGCATGACCCAATCGACCCAGCTCGTGCGAAACTCGTCGAGGATATAAACTTCGCCGCGAAAACCGCGCGACCGCATCGCCTGGTACACGTCTCCGCTGAGCTGAAGCGTCTTCGACATCAACACTCCCGCGCTCGCCGTAGCCATTCGTCGAAGTTCCGGGCCGGGCAATTGCCCGAGCATTCTGCTCTTTCGCGCTTCGAACATGTCGTGCGCGGACGCAGCAGGAGAAAAATGTAACGGTAAGTCATGCCTAAAATAACTACGAGAACGGATGGCACTCGCAGCACGCGAAGCGCCTTCAGCACGTCGTTCCAGGGAGTGCAGAGCACGATCAGGACGGACAGAGTCGCTGCCGTCTCCGCCCGCGCGATTAAGTAGACAGCTGCCCGAAGTCCCTGCGCTGTGATATTCCAGCCGACAAGCGGAAGACGGTAGATGGCTGGCCAGGGAGTCAAGAATAGAGCCGGAAGCGCGATGACGCCGGTAAATGCGAGCACCGCCAGCCACACTCTCTTTAGCCAGCGTTCCAGAGGGACCTTCGACAACAGCGCCATCGCCAGGGCGACGGCAAAAAGGACGACAATCACCCGCAACTGCCGCGCCAGCGCTGCGATCGCGATCAGGGGCAAGATGCCCGCAATCTTGACCCGTGGGTCGAGCACTTGCAGCAAACCTTTTTTCTTCGCGAGTTCTTCGGCGTCAAACGTGTTCTGAAGCGCGTCGACAAATGACGACAGGTTACGCTCCACAACGCCGCGTGATCTGGCACTCATGCTCTCGCACTCATGATCTTGCAGTTCATGGAGAACCTTTCGTCGAGCTTCCGGTTTGTCCAAGCCAGCCTATCAGGCAAAAGATTCCAAGAATTAAGCCGGAGCCGAACATGGCCGACATCACATAACCGAATGCGGGACCGCGAACGAAGGGAGGCGCGTACTGCGGAAAGGGCGCGCTCCATAATGTTGAGAGGCGTTCCAGCCCTTGAGGCTGTTGTGCTGGAGGCGCGACGTTGCCCGACGCCGCCGCAATCTTTTGGCGCATTTCCGGGCTGGCAAAGTCTCGCGCGCTCCATTCGCCCCAGGCCGTGCCTGCTGCCAAAATACCAAGCGGCGTCAGAACCATGAGCAGCGCCAGACGAATCCAGAGCGGCGCAGCCAGTCCCCAGCCAGATTTTGAAGAGGACTGTCGCGGTTCTCCGTCTCGAACAACCTGAGCTGAATAACTGTGGCTCAACAGCGCTGGATTTGTGCGCTGCAGATATGCCACCACTCCCGCCAGAGACGAAAAGCTCCGCCAGGCCAGCGAATGTAAGATGCCCGATCATCATCGCTGGAATGGCGACGTGCAGCGCATAGGGCGCGTACAAAGGAGCTCCAGTGGCGTCTTTGAAGAATAGTGGCTGAATTCCTAATTCACACGCAGCCAGAACGCCGAAGCGTTGATGGCCGCGTACCCTGCCAATGCCCCCGCGATCACCCGGCGCGATGACGTGAGCGCGGTTCGGCCCGCCACCAAGCGATAGACCAGATAAGCCACCAGCGAACCCACAATCGCCATGTTGAAGCAGTTCGCGCCCAGGGTGGTGATGCCGCCGTCGCCGAAAAACAAAGCCTGGATCAGCAGTGCGACCGAGAGCGAAAGCATTGACGCCCAGGGTCCCAGCACAACCGTGGCCGCTCCCACGCCCACGGCGTGTCCGGTAGTCCCGCCCGGGAGCGGGATGTTGAACATCATGATGACGAAAGAGAAGGCGCTGGCCACCGCCAACAGCGGCACCAGCCGCGTATTCAGCAGTCGCTTAACCCGCGCGAACGCTCCGTACCAGAACGGAATAGCGGCGCCGTAGAGAACGGCGCAGGTGGAAGGACTGAGATAGCCGTCAGGGATATGCATGGGCTAGCGTTGCCGGATCAGCGCCAAACTGACATTCCAGGCGCGCCAGAGTAGCACACCTGTTGCCTTCGTGCTACGCGCCAAACCCTGCCGGGAAGGGAAACCCGGTAGTCATAAACGGTAAGCTCCGATATTGAAAGCAATTCTGACTCTGCCGGAAATCAGCGCACGTATACTGAGCTCGCTTCGAAAGAACCGCCGCACCTTATAGTTGGGAAGAGCGTGACAAGGAATGCCGGCAGGCGTCCACACCGCCGGTTGTCTCCTCTCTCCAGCCTTGCGAAATGATCCGTTGGCTGACGAACTGTTTACCTTCGCGCACGGTTCGGATTGCCTTCAGCAACTCCAGACCAGCATCGATTTTGGTGACATATCCATGGCCGCCGACGTTCAATGCATCTTTCACCATCTGCAAAGAATCGTGCTGACTCAGGAAAATGATCTGGGATTGGGGCGAGACCCGGCGTATCCGCCGGGCCGCCTCGATGCCGCTGATTCCGGGCAGACTGATGTCCATGAGAACCAAATCCGGCTGAAACTCTTCGGCTTTCTCGACCGCCTGCTCGCCGTCGGAGGTCTCACAAATTACATTCAGGATGGGATCGCGGGAAAGAAGCGCGCAGATGGCCTTTCGGACCGTCGCGTGGTCATCCACAACAAGCATTTGAACTGAGGACATTCTCTCCTGGCATCCTTACACCATATTTACTGAGACATCTGCTGAAGAAGTTGCAATTTTAACCGAGGTCTGGCCTCAGTTTCGATACCGTACATTATGTATCTTGGGGACTGCGAGGGGTCAGAATGCCGAGCTGATTTCGACCTCTGACGAGCGCAAATTACGCGTCGGGGAAGCCCTCACTCGCTAGTCTTGATCCAGATATTCCTCGGGGACGTCGTCTTCCAGCACTTCGCGGGTGCGAACTTCCTTGCCATCAGAATTATCGGCTTCTTCCACGCCTGAGACCGCATCGGCTTCGAACGCGTTCCCCTCCTCGAGCAGTTCATCGACGCTCTCCGAGTCTGCGCCTTCGACGTTCGACAATCCCTGCAAATCTCCGGAGAGCAGGCCAGAACGCGCTTCGCGCCTATCCACGGAGAACTCAGCGGCGTCCAGGGTCGAGCTTGCCGCCGGAGCCGGTTTCTTGGGTGCACTTACCGCCTTTTTCCCGGTGATTCTCTTGCCCCTGGCTTTCGGCTTTGCCGGAGCCGTCTTCTTCGCCACCTTCTTTTTGGGGGCGTTCCTCTTTCATCGCCAGCTTCTTCTTCGCCAGTGACTTCTGCCGCGACGGCTTTTTGCGTGCGATTTTCTTTGACTTCGCTGGTTTGGACTTCGCTGGTTTGGATTTCGCTGGTTTCTTGCTGGTCTTCTTCTTCGCAGCCATAGCCGAAGTCTATCACCGCTCAGTGGCGGCAGGAAACTGGGATGGGAACATGGCAAAACCGCGCCGGAGTTCAGCCTCCGGGACAGAAAATCGAAGATTGTGCTTTGACTGATGTGCTGATCCAAAGTCGTTTTCAATTGATGGTGCACGAGATATTTACGCTGCTCTGAATTTTGGAGCCGTTGGTCATGCTGGTGCCGGTCACGGTCACGACGTAGTTGCCACTGGGTGTGCCGGAACTGTGCCCGCCGCAACCAAGGGTCATCAGTAAAGAGCTCAACAATATCAAACCGGTGAGCGTCGAACGATAGCGCTTTCGGTTAGGAATGAAGACCAGGAAGATGCATGCGAGCATGCCGACAGTCGCACCTGACCAGGGAAAAATTCGTCGCGGGCCGGACGCTTGCCGAACCGAGGTCATGATCGAAACCATCGCCTGGCCACCACCGGCGACCGAGCTGGGATTTATCGAGCAGGCGGCATCCATCAGGGCAGCCGGCAAGGAACAGGATAAGGACACGACCGAGTTGAATCCACCCAGCGGAGTTACCGTAATTTTCGCGGAGGCTGATTGGCCGGCCGCGGAAACCACTGGACCGCTGGCGCTCAGAGTGAAGCCGACTACCGTCATGGTGACGGGTTGGGAAGTCGATCCGGTATAGTTCGAGTCCCCCGAATACGTTGAGGTGACGACGTGACTGCCGCCGGCGGCGAATGCGGTCGTCCAGATTGCCTGCCCTGCGGAGACTGCGACCGGCCCCCCGCTATTGACCCCATCTACAGCAAATTGCACTGTTCCCGTCGGGGCTGCGCTCCCTGTATTGGCCGGAACGACATTGGCCGTAAAGGTCGTGCTGGCTCCGACATTTACCGTCGTGGCAGGAACTCCCAGGTTTGTGGTTGTCGATATCTGCAGCGGCAGAACCTGGATTTTGCCCATCATGCCGAGATCTTCGTGGTCCAGAATGTGGCAGTGATAAACAAAAGTGCCGGAAATATTGGTGTCCCGGAAGTCCATGCGCAAAGTCACGCTGGGATAAGCGCCCGTTCCATTCCAGAAGGGCAAATCCACGGTGTCGCGGATAGCGGGATCGTTCACCGGTTGTCCGTTGATTTCGAGTACCTGAAAATGTATCTGGTGAATGTGGAAGATGTGATCCTCCGGCGACCGGTTCTCAACGATCCAGTTTTCGGTCGTCCCATCCTGCACAACGATGTTTGGAGGCTGATTCATGTCAAACACCGCGGGAGTCTGACCCTCCACAGTGATGTAAAACTCCGGCGGATTGCCGGGATGGGCCGGATCTGACGGTTTTTCGGAGAAATACAAGGTTCGTTGCGTGATCGGAATGGCATCCGCCAGCTTGGCGAAACGGTGGCTCTTGGCGAACCTTTGCTCTGGCAGGCACCCGCCCCGAACTTTGCTGCGAGCTGCCGTCGGCGACGATGTTCGCGATTACGTGTTGGGCATCGGTACCGCCATCGGAACCCGCGTTCCAGCCGAGAGTGACAAATTGAGCCTGGTCGCTGCTGCCGGGAGTAGTGAGGACAAATTCCGCGCGGGAGCCGGGCGGCAACAGAATGCTGGTCTGATTCAGCGACTGCGGATTGTCGCTCCCTCCCACGGGCACGCCATCAATAGCCACAATCTGCAATTGCTGCGGCACGTTGTTGATCGTCACCCCAAGGTCGAAGATCGTGTCGGAGGAGGCATTCAGCACGCGCCAGAATTCCTGCTGGCTTGCGCTTGTCGAAATTGTTGCCGGAGCATAATTCGGATAGCTAACAGGAACATAGTTGAGGGAAATGTCGGTTCCGGGCCAGGGCGCGCCGGGAGTTCCACCCAAGTTCGGGATCTGGTCACGAAGAACAAGGGTGCGCTCCGGCAGTCCCGCCAACGAAGGCACGACGCTCTGAATCCCTTCGATGATGAGCGCTCCAGTGGCTCCCCCCTGTACTTGTCCTGCGCTGAAACCGTGCGGGTGAGGATGGTACCAGTAAAGCCCGGGCGGTTCGTTTTGCGGAATCTGGATTTGATAGTCGAAGGTCTCTGCAGGTTGAATCAGGGTATGGACGACCTCATCTCCGTGGCATTGCGGGGGCACATTCAGCCCGTGAAAATGGAGATTGGTGCTGGCGGCCGTCATTGTTGTGCTGTTGCAGGCAGCGTCACTGCTCTGTGCCTTTGCGACCACCGGCATTTTCATTGCCTTCATCACATTTGAGCCCGCGGAAGCCGGCAAGTCGTTTTGCATGTGAATGATCAGCTGGTCGCCGGGGCTAAGGCGCAAGGTTGGAGCCTGTAGGCCGCCATCGGTGATGTAGCAATAGCGGGTATGCCCTTGAGCGTCTACCGTCGTAAGAAACTGGAAGGTGACCTCGAGGACTCCGTTCTGGCTCTGTAACTCTGGCGGGGCGGTCGCGATCGAACCTGCAGCGGGCCTCGGACAAATCTGATCCGCGGGATCCTGGGCGCGGGCCGAGGTGGAAAACAGAGCTACCGTAAAGACAAGCAGCAACAGTACTTGTAGCCTGGAAGGGACAATTCGATCAGCTCGTCGGGGAAAAACGATTGCGCCGCAGGGAACTGGAAATGTGGCGAATCTGAGACACTTACCCTCCCGGGTGAAAGTTGTAAGCGGGGGAGGGCCGACTCGTTACGGACTGATTCTACAATGCGAGACGTTTTGTCCAAATCACTAGTTGTTCAGGCCGCTACACCAAAGGCCTATTCCGTCGATGTCCAAAAACCAGGCTCACATGGGTGCCGAAAACACGTATTGTGGGCTATCTCCGCAAACCTAGGGAACGAACCTGTAACCTGACCTGTAAACCGTTCGAAAATGTACCGGTTTTGAAACGTCCGGTTCCAGTTTCTTTCTTAGCTTCAGGATGTGATTGTCTACCGTGCGGGTTGAAGGATAGTGCTGGTATCCCCAAACCTCTTCCAGAAGTTCCGCGCGCGTGACCACGCGGTCGGGGTTGGCGGTCATGAATTTCAGCGTCTGGAATTCCTGCCTGGTCAGTGCGACCGGTCGACCGTGGCAGAAGGCCTCCATGGTAGAGAAATTTATGTTGATTCCATCGCAGGCAAAGACATCGACAATGCTGGTCTGCTTAGAGCGCCGAATCGCGGCCCGAACCCGCGCTACCAGTTCTCGTTCGACGAATGGCTTGGTCAGGTAGTCGTGGGCGCCCATCTCCAGCAACAGAACCTTGTCCGCGAGGTCTGACTTGGCGCTCAGAACAATGACCGGCACCCGTGGAGCGCGTTGTGTGATTCTCCGGCAGGTCTCCGAACAAAATTGAGAGAGGTCCAAAATAAGCGCGCTGGGCTCTTCCTTGAGGCCGCGTACCAGGCCGGAGGCGGCATCCGCGGCCACATTTACCACATACCCTTCGGACTCAAACAGTCGTTTTAACCGCGAGCGTGTTCTGCTGTCGTCGCCAACGACCAGGATTGGCCTCTGTGGAGACAGTTGTGGCTGGTCTCCTCCCTGAAGCTGCGCCCGGGGAAAACCCGGAAGGAGATTGTGTCCGTTCTTGGGCATTCGCGAATACTCCGGCAGAATCTGCGCCACCGCTCGCGGTCCGGCGTCGGCCGGGCCGAAGGCGAAAGACAAAAAAAATAGGGCCTGGAGACGAGCCTGGACACGCCAGGAAAAATTGAAAGCCCGCGGGTGTGTCTCCCCAACCCAGACTCCACCGCAGCGCGCCGTGTTTCCTACGTGGGCCGGAATTGTAACGGAGTTGTAAGCCGCTTGTAAAGGAACTGACACCTCTATTCGATCCTCTCGGCATATTGCAGTTCGGGAAGGACCGTCGACGGCTCGTATCCGCGCAACGCGAAATAAAGCACGTAGCAATGGCAAATCAGCGGGACAAGAAACGCATAGCGGATATTGCTCAAATCCGAAATGTAGCCCATCATCGCCGGAAAGACCGCGCCGCCAATGATGGCCATCACCAGAAACGACGATCCCAGCTTGGTGTAGGGTCCGAGATGTTTCACGCTCAAGGCGAAAATTGTGGGGAAAAAAATCGAGTGAAAGAAGCCGAGAAGAACCAGGGCCCAGACTGGAGCCGCCCCGGTTGCGAGCAGCACGATTGTGAGGCAGGTTAAGGCCGCAAATCCAAACCACGAAAGCAGTCGGGGAGCGGCAATGTGCTTCATGATGGCTGATCCTGTGAATCGTCCGATCATGAACCCCAGTAAATGCAGTTTCAGATAATTGGCCGCCATTTTTTCCGGGGTGCCGGGCATGCTGTATTGAGCGAATCGAATTACGAAACTTGCCACGCCCACTTGCGCGCCCACGTAAAAGAACTGCGCGATCACGCCTTTCACCAGGTGCTTGTGCCGCCAGAGACCGCGCACTCCCTCACTCAGGCTCTCCGGTTCTGCCTCCCCATCGTCTTCCTGAATTTCGGGCAACTCCGAAAAATAGATAAGCACTGCCACGGCCAGAAACAGTCCGGTGATCACCAGGTATGGAACTTTTACGTTACTGGCTTCTGCCGCCCGATAGGCTTGCAACGCGGCCGGACTCATGGCCTGCAGCTCGGCGCGAGAGTGCTCGACTCCCGAAAGTATGAAAGCGGCGCCGATGATGGGCGTGACCAGGGCGCCGACAGAGTTAAACGATTGAGCCAGGTTCAGCCGGCGTTCGGAACTTTCCGGAGGACCCAAAACTGTGACATATGGATTGGCGGCAACCTCCAGCACACCCTGGCCGCAAGCCATCACGAAGAGGGCAAGAAGAAAAAACCAATACACCAGGATGGAAGCAGCGGGAACAAAAAGAAAGGCCCCGGTGGCACAGACGAGCAAGCCGACCAGAATGCCCCGCTTGTAACCGATCTTCTCCATCAGCCAGCCAGCCGGCAACGCGGCCAGAAAGTAGCCTCCAAAGAATGCTGTCTGTATTAATGAAGAGCGGAAGTCGGAAAGGCCGAACGCCTTTTTCAGGTGGGGAATAAGGATGTCGTTAAGGTTGACCCCGAGAGCCCACAGAAAGAACAAACTCGTGACCATGATCAGGGGCGCGACGTACCGCCGCTCGGTAATGGGCACGGAAGAATTTGTCATAAGTTCTGCCAGCGGTTCTGCCAGCAAGCGAACTGCGGTCCACTAGCCCCGGAGATTCATGAAACCCCCGTCAATGGGATAATCCACTCCGGTGATGAAGGCTGCTTCATCTGAGCAAAGAAAAAGAGCCAGCCCCGCGACTTCTTCCGGCGCGGCCATTCTGCCGATGGGCTGGGACTTCTCCAGCTTCTCGAACATCTCGCGCTCTTTGCCGGGATAATTGCGATGAAGGAAAGCCATCCACGAAGGGGGTGTGGACTCTTGCCGGCGAGATGCAGTTACAGCGAATGCGGTATGACAGATAATCCTTCGCCACCGAAAAGGTCATTGCGACGACCGCGCCCTTGCTGGTGGAGTAGGCAAAGCGGTCGGCAAGCCCGGATGTCCCCGCCACTGACGCCATATTCAGAATCACGCCTCCGTTGTTCTGTTTCATGTGACCAACCGAGACCAGCATGCAGTTGTACATGCCTTTTACATTTACGCAATAGATTTTGTCGAAATCGGTTTCCGGGGTAGTTTCAAGGTTGCCGATGTGCGAGATGCCGGCGTTGTTCACCAGGATATTTACGTGGCCTCTCCTGGAAAATCTTGTTAAAAGCGACTTTAACCTCCTGCTGAACCGAAACGTCGCAACGATAGGCCTTGGCGTTCCCGCCAGCCTGCGTGATCTCGGCCACCACGCCCCGGGCTGCTTCCTCGTCAATATCGAGAACGTGGACGCAAGCGCCGGCCTGGGCGAAGGCTGTGGCGATCGCCCGCCCAATCCCGCTCGCGCCCCCGGTCACGACGGCGACTTTATGAGCGAGACGCTGAGAGTTGCCTCCGTTTTCCAGTTGAACACCCTCCTCCACCAATAGACTTAACCGTACGGCGTCGCGATCCGCGGCCGCAGGTCAGGCACTGCTTCCCCCGGCCCGAGCGCCCTATCTTGCCTGCGCCGTCTGCAGGCTTTCGAGAACGGTTAAAGCTTTTTGGGCGTCCGCGTCATTGGGTTGCAAATCCAGCGCGGTGCGCAATTCTTTCTCGGCTTCGCCGATCTTGCCGGTTCGCCCGTAGAACAGGCCAAGGTTCCGGTGCAGGTGCGCGCCTTGCGAACAGTTCCCGCAAAGTTGAATAGCCTCGCTCATTTGCGCCACGGCCTGTGGCCAGTTCTGTGCATTGGCGGCTTCCAACGCGAAGTTGCCCAATTGCTCTATGCGATCGGTCACTTGCTGGCGCTTTTGCAGAGCGTCGAACCGGTCTTGATATTGTTGCGCTTCAGGATCGTGCAATTTGTTCAAGGCTCTCGCCAGGTTGTACAAGGCCTGGGAATGATCGGGATCGGCGCTCACCGCAGCCTTCCAGTGCGCCAAAGCGGCGTCCTGTTTACCCAGACGCTCCAGATTTTGACCCAGCAGGTATTGTGCGTCCGCATTGTTCGGCTGAAGCTCAACCACCCGCTGCAAGTATTCGGTGGACCGATCCAATTGGTTGGTTTGTTTCGCGGTCAAAGCCAGAAAGTAGAGTGCTCCAACAAGATTGGGCTGCAGCCGAACCGCCGATTCCAGCTCCCGGTTTGCGTCTTCATACTTTCCGGTCTCGAAGAAAAAGCGCCCCAGGTTGAGGTGAGCTGCGGCAAAGCCGGGATTCAGGCGGGCGGCTTCGGTAAATTCCTTGAAGCCATCGGGCCGGTTGTACTGGTCCACCAGCGCAATACCCAGGTTCAGATGGGCTTCGGCGGAATCCGGTTCAAGCGCCAATGCTTTCCGAAAAGTCTGGACCGCCTCTGCTCCTCGTCCAGTCTTGACTTGCAGCATCCCCAGCGCCGAGTAGGCGCCAGGATTATTGGGATCCGCCTGAATCGCAGCACGAAATTGCTGCTCCGCCTGTTCTACGGCGCGTTGCTGGAGAAGAATGAGCCCCAAATTGACATAGGCTTTCGAGTAGTGCGGATCGCTTTGTATTGCCTGTTGGAAGAGTGCAATTGCCTCCGCGCCCCTTCCCTGCCGGCTATATAGGACGCCGAGATTGCTTTGGGCCTCGGCATATTTCGGATCAATTGAAAGCGCTTTCTTAAAGCTCTGTTCTGATGCTGTGAGTTGCCCCTGTTGCAGAGCCAGCAGACCTAACTGGTTGTGCGCTACGGCGAGATTCGGGTCAAGCTCGACGGCTTGCTCAAGCTCTTTGCTCTCCGCTACACGATCTCCCGCCCGGTCGAGCGCCAGCGAAAGGTTGTAGTGCAGTTTGGCATCTTTGGGATTGAGTTCCAGGGCGCGGCGATAGCTCTTGACCGCAGCACTCGCATTGCCGGCCAGCAGATATTGATTGGCTTCGGCGTTCAACTTTCCTGCAGCCGCATTCCCATCCTGTTGCCCACTGAGGGTTTTGAATTTTGCCTCTTCAGCGCGCGCGCTTTCCTTGTTCCCGGCTTTTTCGACCAGCAAGGCGAGCTGGTGGTGAGTTTCCGGGTCCTTCGGATCCATTCGCGCGGCGACTTTCAGTTCCTGGATCGCGTCAGATGTCCTCGAAGCCTGCGCCAGCATGACACCGAGGTCGTAGTGAATTGCAGCGTTGTTCGGGTCCAAACGCTCCGCTTGGCTGAGTGACTCGATGGCATCGTTCAAACGTCCAAGACACTTGTACGACAAGCCTTGTGCATGGAACCCTTCGGGATCGCGTGGTTTGTGTTTTGTGTACATCTGAAGGGCAAGCATCGAGTCCGAGCAGTTTCCTCGCGACAGCAATAAGCGCCCCAGGGCGAGCCGACTGGGCTCCAAGCCGGGGTCCAGCCGCAATGACTCCTTAAATTGTGCGAGCGCGGCGTCCTGATCGGCGGGCTGACTGCTTTTGCCGTAAAGCAGCCCCAAACTGAAGTGCGCATCGGCGGAGTCGGGCTGCTTTGCGACCAGACTGGTGAGTGTTTCAAGGCCTTTCTTTGGGTCACCGCTTTCGGCATAGGCGAGGCCCAGGCTGGCTTGCAATGCCTCCTCCTGGTCGGCGGGTGGCGATTGCTTGAGCGCGTCCTCCAGGCAAGCAATCGCAGCCGCCAGTTTTCCTTGACTGGTGAGAACCTGACTGAGCTTGAGCGACGCGGGCACGAACTGGGCGTCGATCTTCAGAGCGGTTTTGAATTCTTCAGCGGCCTCGTCCAACTTATTGTTACTTTGCAAGAGAGATCCGAGGGCGAAGTGGGAACTCACGGAGTCTGGTTTGTACCGGACCGCAGCTTCTAACTCCTGCTTTGCTCCCGCGCGATCCCCAGTCTTGAGCAGCGCGAGCGCCAGATTATAGTGGGCTTCCCAATTTTGTGGTTCTAACTTCAGGGCAGAGCGGAAGGCTGGGACGGCGCAGTTGAGGCTATCGGCCTGAGCGAACAGGACACCGAGAGTGTTGTAGGCTCCGGCTGTCGGATGACCCTGAAGGCTCTCCATCAGGGCCGCAATCTTCTCGGACTTTTGTGCCTGACTGGCGCACGCCTTTGGCAAAACCACGGAACTCTTGAAACTCGACGTACCGCTGCGGGTCGAGGGAGAGTCTTGGGCAAACGTGCAGATCGCGCCCACGACAACGACTAACGCCGCAAGCTCCAGGCGCCAGGGCATCCTCGACTCGGTCGATTTCATCCCGATTGCAGACATTCCTTTGACCGTCGGATCCTGCCACTGGACGATTGCTTGGCTACGAAGTGTGGAGCGGCTCGACACTATCCACGCAGGCATTCGAATCGGAGTACTACGCAATAAGAATTAAGAATAAAGAAGAGAACGTTTCCACCCGATAACATTCAGGCGGGACTCGGCCAGCCGGTACCCGCCTGAATGGTTTTATCGATCTGCAAGAACAGCTTGAACCCGTGCTTGTCCTGTGCGGCCTCAGAAATAGAATTTTAGCCCGAATTGCAACTGCCGTGCCGTATTTGCGGTGCTCGACACGACTCCGAAGTTAGGGCCGTTGAGGTTATTCGCCGGCAATCCCCACACCGGAGTATTGGTGACGTTGAAAGCTTCAAAGCGGAATTCGAGCCGTATTCCCTCTGTAATCGGAACCCGTTTGAAGATCGAAAGGTCGAGATTCTTCGACCAGTCGCCACGCAGGGAGTCCCGGCCCAGATTTCCGAATGTAAATTGCGCGGGAACCTGGAACGACGCCGGGTCCAGCCACTCGTGCGGCGACTGTTGCGACGGGTAGGGATTCCCTACAAGATTGGCGCGCTCGTAGCCGTAGCCAGTGGTGTAGCTCAAATTACCCGTGTTCGCAATGTCGCCGCTGGCGCCCGCATCAAACGGTTGCCCCGAACTGAATGACAGGATTCCGTTCAATGTCCATCCGCCGATCAGGTAGTTCACTACCCGGCTGCCCGAGCTGAATCTGTCTTTGCCAAAGGGCAATTCGTAAACCCAGGCGGCGGAGAAGATGTGCGGCAAATCGGTCGCAGCCGGACCGCGGTCGCGGTTCAAGTCGTATGGCGTCTGAGTCGAGCAACCCTCCACTCCATACCAACCTGTGCAACCGATATCCAGTGCCTTCGACCAGGTATAGGAGACGAGATAAGTCAGCCCATGTACTGATCTGCCATTTAAGGACGCCTGCAAGGCGTTATAGCTGCTGTGACCCACGCTTTTGTCGAAGGGCGCCGGCGTCAGGTAGGGAAATGGTTGCCGAGCCGTGATTGGACCAGGTCCCGGAGTTGTGGCGGTGTCGGCGAAGGTGCTGATATCGAGATTGTCGCCATGTGAACCTACATAGTTCACGGTCAGAACCGTGTTCGTTCCCAATTCCTGCTGCACCCCGAAGTTCCAATCATCCGAGTAGGGCCGTTTCAGATGGGGATCTGCGAACCATGTGACCTGATTGAATGGGGTCGGCGGAGGAAGCGGAGAGCCGGTGCCCAGGCTGAATGGATCTGTGACGCTGGCGGTCGGAACCGAGGTCAAGGGGTTCAAATTGCTGGCCCCGAGTTGCCCCATATCCGGCCAGGTACCTTCGAAGTTCTGCGCCGTTTGAGTGATCGCGGCCCAGTTATCGTAGAACCTGCCGTATCCGCCGCGCAGCACGGTGCGATTGAACAATTGGTACGCGATGCCAACTCGCGGCTGCCAATTTTTGTAGTCATTGTAGAAAATTCTTCCGTCGCCCAGCGGCGTCACGATTACGTGCGGCGGCAGAGCGCCCCCTGGAATGCAGGGTGCTGCGTTCGTCTGCGAGCAATCCGGAGCATTTCGCTCCAGGATGTAAGTACCGGTGTTGAAATCGGTATCTCCGACGAAGTTGTTGGCGTGTTCGTTATCGCCGTAGCGTGGAACGAATGTGACGTCATAGCGCAGTCCCAGATTCACGCTCAACTTGCTGGTGGCCTTCCACTGGTCCATGAAATAAAAGCCGTCCACCCAACCGCCGTGCTCGGTCTCGATCGTGTTTCTGCGCGAGGCGTTGTTCGGAACGCCCAGAAGGAAAGACGCCAGCGAGTTGCCGCCCTGCGATAAATCGGCGGCATTTCCCGTGTTAGCCGCACTGAAGATCACGGAGGAATTCAGGTAAAGTGCGCCGGCGTTGTTGGTGGCGAAGGTTCCGCCCATCCGAAACGTGTGGTGAAGGTGAGTTTTGGTAAAGTTACCCTGCCACTCCCAGATATCAGAAACGTGGGTATCGTCAGTCTGCGCGGCGCCGTGACCGCTAGGGTTCGAGTTCCCGATGAAACCCGAGATCACTGCGGTCGGAATCATGGCAACGCCGCCAATAAAGCCACCGGCAAAATTGGGCGAGAAGCCGATCTGGGTTCCGAAGTCAGCCCCAGCGGCGGCATAGTTCGTGCCCTGGTCGATGTTCACGTTGTTACGCCCGAACGTCAGTTCCAGCAATGCGCTGGTGGAAAATGAGTGGGTGTAGTTCACTCCGAAGTTGTATCCGTCTGTAACCTGATCATGGATTAAACCGGCAAACCCACCACTTCCGGTGACCGGCTGCCTGAAACTGCTGTAACGTGCCCAGACGTTGTCGCGCTCACCAAACTGGTGGTCGATCCTTGCGCTGCCTTCGTCCTGGCGAGTGATTGTCTTGGTCGTGTCCAATCCGTTGAAGTTGGGATTTCCCACCAGATTTGGCGCCGGGAACAATTTTTGAGCATAAGCGACCGTGGTTGAGTTCAACATGCTGGCCGGAATCTTGTTGCAGGGAACGCCCGCCCCTTGAATTCCATTGTTCGCGGGCAGGGGATTTCCCGCGCCGTCGCACATAAAGGGCTGATTGCTGAAGCCAGTCGGGCTACCTGCATTCGCCACTACGCTGAAGGGATTGAAAATCTGTCCTGTAATCGTGGAGAGGTCTCCGCCCAACTGAGCTGCCGTCGGCGTGATGTAGAAGTTCTGCGCACTGTTGTGCAGACGAAATCCCTCATACGTGAGGAAGAAGAACGTTTTCCTTTGTGCGCTCTCGCCGGGAAGAGGAATGGGCCCGCCCAGGGTGGCTCCGAACTGGTTCTGTTGGAATTGGAACGGAACACCTTGAGGCAACAAGGTTGGCCGCGCGTCAGTTGATGCGTTGCGCAGGAACTCCCATGCACTGCCATGAAACTTGCTGGTTCCGGATTTGGTTACGACGTTGACAATGCCGCCCATGGCGCCGCCGAAAGAGGCATCGTCGTTGTGCGATCTGCACCTTGAACTCCTGAATGTCGTCGACAATCGGGGCCACGGCGTAGGTGCTTCCGAAGGAACCCTGGTTGTTAATACCGTCCAGCAGGAAAAGATTGCTGCGGTTGGTTTGGCCGTTCACCGACGGATAGGAAAAAGTTCCGATCGGGTTCGACCAGATACCGCCGCTGCCCTGGGCGTTCTGTGAGACGTTCACGGTACTGACGCCCGGAGTGAGGTTCAGGATCTGGGTGAAATTACGTCCGTTCAGCGGCAGGTCATTCACCTGTTGCCTTACGACTGCAACGCCCAGCTCCGCGGTAGAGGTCTCCAGGCCGAGAGCCGAAGCTTGCACCGTGACGCTCTCCGTGGTTGAACCGGGAGACAAGGTCAGGTTGTAGGTTGCGCTTTGATTGACCACCAGGTTGATGCCGGCCTGGATCGCGCCACGAAACCCCTGCCTGGTTACTTTGAGTTCGTAGTTACCGGGCTTGACGTCGGCGATGTAGTAGTATCCGGCGTCGTTGGTCGCCGTGATGCGGTTCAGTGTGGTGTCGTTGCTATGCAACAGCACCTCCGCACCAGCAATCACAGCGCCCGTAGTATCGCGCACCGTGCCGTTGACCGAGGCCGTGACTTGCGCTTCAGTGCTTGCGGCCATCGACAGAAACAATACCAAGCGCGACGACCAGTGTCCGGCTGAAAATCCACCGCTGGGAAGTTCTTGAGGAAATCCTGCGAGTCATCAAAGCTCCTCCTCGCGATCTTTGCCTTCGTGGGCAGCATCGCGGTTCCCGAACTCAACCACGCTTCCGGCGAAAAACCCCAAGTCAACGAAAGGAGACGGTAAAGCACAGCCGTCGGCAGGGATGGTTTAGCACTGGCTTCGGAATGTTGTCAACCAAAAAATTTCATATACTTGAACTCCGTTTCACTATGTGGTACAAGAGCTACTGATTTTCGCTGGCGTAGTACTATTAGGTTCACTAGATGAAATACTGTCTCATTTCTAGCCGGCGCGATGTAAGGTCGATAGACATACCAAACTAGAGGTCGGAATCGATATGGCACGGGGCCCGAAATCCGCTTCAGCACCGGTAGGTGTGATCTCGAAAGTCTTGAAAATCCTGGAAGCGCTGCAAGGCTCCGGGTCCGGACTCGGACTCAAGGCAATCTCCGATGCCACCGGAATTCACAAGAGTACGGCTCACCGCTTTCTCAAACACCTGGAGCGGGAGGGGTATCTCATCTGCACCGAGGCCGGGACGTATTTGATCGGACCCAGGCTTTCGCAGATGACCGCGCGAGTAAATCCTCAGGCCAACCTGCAGACTGTGGCGAGGCCCGTCCTGTGGGAGTTGTGGAAGTCGACCCAGGAAACCGTGAACCTTGCCGTACTCGATCAAAACACCGTGCTGTACGTCGAGGTGATGGAAAGTCCCCATGAATTCCGGCTGTCTTCGCGAGTAGGAACGCGCCGGCCTCTGCATGCCACTGCTCTCGGCAAAGCGCTCGCAGCATTTCTGCCCGACGACGTCAGAGACAGCATCTTGAGCACGGTCAACTTTCAGCCCTCAACGCAGAAAACCATAATGAACATGGTGCAGTTTCGCCGGGAGCTTCAGAAAATCCAGCGCCAGGGCTATGCGCTCGACGATGAGGAAGCGGTGCCGGGAGCCCGCTGCGTCAGCGCCCCCATCCTGGATTCCCGAGGCGAGGCGGTGGGCGCGGTCAGCGTATCTGGCCCGGTTACGCGGTTGAGCCTTGGCCAGGTCGCAACTCTTGCCGATGCGGTTACGAGTGCCGCTCGCTCCATCTCGATAGCCATGGGATTCCATGCACGGGTTACCGCGACAAGGGCCCGCTCGACCGGCGGAAAAAATCATTCTGTTCGGGCTTAGCTCGCTCCACTCCGCGTAGTTCGCTTCCCTACTGGGCAGGCTCGCAATCCTTCGACATTTTACGGATGCCGGGATCGAGCGGAAACAGTTGCAGTTGCCTTGCCGAGCGCTTCACAAGCTTCCACTTTTTTCTGCGACAACAAGTAGCTCCTGGCCAGGGACCGGTAGGATTCCGGATCGTAGGGGAACTGAGCAATTGCTTTTTGTAGGATGCTAACCGCCTCGGACTGCTCGGCCCGACGCAATCAGCAGGTTGCCGAGTTGCTGAAAATCCGCTGGATTGGTGGCGCCCTGTTTGACCGCGTCGTCAAGATAGCGAATCGCTGCCGCGACTCCTTCGCTTGTTTTCTGCTGCAGAGACCAGTCCGCCAGCGCTTCAAGAACAAAAATGTTTTTCGGTTCGGTGGTTTCCAGTTGTTTCGCCAATGCCCAATAACGCTGCCTGTACTCGGGATGCGAAAGCATTACCTGGCCGTAGGCTTGCAACAGAGTCAGCTTAGTTGGAGCATCCTGTCGTCCAGGAATAGCACTCAAGTGAACGAGATCAGGTAGCTGTGAAGTGGTCATGTGAAAAGCGGAATCGGGAAACGGTTCGTCGGCGTCGGCAACAATGCGATGGTTGGTAAGAACCGAATGCGAGATCACGGTTACGTCCCGCTTGGGCATGTGACAGTTCGCACAATCATCAGGCGGATTTTTACGCTGCCGGATGGTCAGCGGCACGGCGCAACTTTTCTCCGTATGACAGGCGAGACATTTCTGCCGGAAATAGGCGGGGGCTTCCTCTCGTCCAGGCTGCACATGCGGATCGTGACAGCTGATGCAGCCGAGCTTGCCCTGGCTGTTCCGGTAACACTTGCTAAGACGCATGGAAAGGTAATGCTCGAGCAAGTCATCCTTCGGCGCGGAGCCCGGCCCGAACGGAACCAGGAAGATAGCGAAAGTGTCGTCAAGCGCCGTGCCCGGGCGAAAGTCGCGGTACTGCTTTCCTTCCTGTGGCACTCGCGCATTGCCAATCTGGTGGCAGGACATGCAAATGTTGTCGGCCAACCAGGGCGAAAGTTTTGCCGGATTCACAATCGATCCACCACCGGCCTCGGGCGAGATTTGCATTTCCGCCACGTGGGATTCTCCGGGCCCGTGGCAGTTCTCGCAGCCAATGGCGAGTTCAGCAAATGGCGGATCTCGAAAACGTCCGTTGCCGCCGAAGATTACCTCCGGCCGGCCGCTGTGGCACTCAATGCACCCCGGCAGGATAGGACGGCTGAACCCATAGTCTGCGAATTCGTAGCCCGGGGATAACGCCCAATGCGTTCGTCTTCGAATAAAACGAGAGCGGCGCCTCGATCAGATAGTTCTCGCGACGCACGATCGCCCCAAAGCCGTTTGCTCCTGCCCCGATGATCCAATCCACCTTGTGCGTGTCCCGGAGGTTCTGCGCATTCGCTTCGCCTTCATATTCGCTTTGGTAAAGGCTTTCGTCTTTCACAAAGGTTTCGAAGTGGCGGTTCAGGCGCTGGTCGAAAATCGTTGCCGACGTAGAAATTTTTCCCAATAGATTTGGGGTTATCGCCAACATCGACCGACCCATGTCCGTCCGGGAATAAGCATCGTAGATTTCGCGATGACACCGCGCACAGGCGACTGATCCGACGTAGCCGCCAGCCACGCTCGCAGTTTGTGGCGATCTTTCGCCGGCAGCCCGAGTTGGAGTACCCGGAAAAGCGGCAAGAACCAGTGCCAGCATGAAGCCGACAAACCGGCCCAGAGAAAAAGAACGGGAAGGACAAAAAGAAACAAACCTGCGCAGGCCGCGAGTCGTCTTGAATGCAGCCACCTTCATTGAGGCCCCGGCTTCCATGTCGACAATTGCTGGCTAAGCCATTGCGGACTCTTCTCCGCATGGCAGAGTAAACAGGCGTTCGGACTTTCCTGCTGACCAAATCGCAGCGTCATTTCCGCTTTGGGGATGTCATCAATTTGATGGGTGCGAGCCTCGAACAGTAGCGCATCCATGATGCGGGGCATATGGCAGGCAACACAACGGCTGCCCTCGGAGTCGACGCGATGGTGGCGTGTGAGCCGCCACAGCCGCGTCATTTTTGAGATCGCTGTGACAGCCTACGCACATCAGATCCGGCTGGTCGCGAAATTTCAAGGATGTCTGATTCAAACCTCGCCTGTCCTTCCGGATCATGGCCATGCGGATCGTGGCTGTGCGGATCATGGCAAGTGCCGCAACTCACTTGTCCCTTCCTGAAGCATTGCGAACGCTCGAGCGCTTCGACAATGAACGTGGTCTGGCGAAACCGGCCGTCCTTGTAGAAACCCTTACGGGAGAAATCTCCGAATGGAATCCTGGGATTCTCGCTGAAGAAATGATTGGTGGGCAGATAATTCAGTTCGCCCGCCGGTCCAGGCGTACGAATCGCAGATTGCATGTGGCACTGGGCGCAGATGCGTACGAAATCACGATTGCCAATGTCCTGGAAATCGACCGGCGGATCGAGCGGCTGCTTAGGTTCGTGATTGCCCGTCGACAAATCCACGACGTGCTGCAAAGAGGGGCCATGGCACATCTCGCAATTGATGCCCGGCTCCTTGAACTGCAAACCCTCGACCTGCAAATCCGCCGCCCTTCACGTTGCGTAACTGGCTGGTATGACAGACGGCGCAGATCGCCTGGTAGCTGGTGGCTGGCGCCCAATTTTTCCCATGAACGCAGATCGGCCCGTTCGCTCCCCGGCAGATCAATGACTTTCCAGTAGTTGATCCACTGCTTGCGCAGAGCGCTGTACTGGATCGGAAAGACATGAATCTGGCCATTGGGCAACGTCGTCGCATACGCTTGCTGAAACTTGGAACCGATGGTGTAGTCGACCGGGTAGCTGTGCCATGTGCCGTCAGAGCGCTGGATATCGAAGTAGTGCCGGCCGTCGCGGATAATCATCCGCGCGAACAACGCTCGATCGTGATTCTCAGGCCCTTGCGGTTTTGCGGCGCCGCGACTGATTTCGAAGTCGTCCAAATAAAATTCATTGTGGCTTTGGAAATCGCCAATCACATTCTGCGGAGAATAGGGGCGCAGCATCTTAGCCATGCCTGATTGCGACCACGCCCGGTAAATTTCTCCGTGACATGTCCGACACGCCTCCGATCCAGCGTATTCCGCCACCGCTGATGCATTCGACTTCTCCGCCTGCGCTGGCGGAGGTTCGTGATATTTCGGGTGCTTCGGATTGCTTGAGGAATTCTTCGAAACTCACCCCGCGTATTCGTCTCGAGCGCCTTGTAAATGGATTGCAAATTCCGCAGAGATTCAGACGCAAACCCGCTTCCGCCCTGGTAAACCTTGGCGAAGTTGCCAGCCGCCAGATTCAAGTTTCCGGACGTCAGATGAGCCAGGCCAAGCAGGTACGTCACCTCAGGATCAGATGGATTAAGCTCTTGCGCCCTGGACAGAGACAATTCGCAATCGCGAACAAGTAAAGTGCGTTCCTGGCCCGCAGGGAGTTCAAGCGCTTTCGCCAGCGAAGCGCGTCCCAGCGCGAAGTTGGCGGAGGCAGCCAGCTTTCGTTTCATTTCCGGCCAGTCTTGCGGAGTCACCGTGGCCGGAGGACCGAAACGATCGAGATCATCGAGGGCATCACGCGCATGAACTATTGCGGCGTCGTTGTGGCCTTCGCGCGCCTCGACATCCGCCACCGCGACCAGCAGTAAGGAATTTTCCGGCAGCAGCCGCAGTGAGTCTTCTGCATAGCTCAAACCCAATGCGTAATTCTGCAGATCGAAACTGGCTCGGGCAGCGACTTCGTAGGCCTGTGCAAGAAAAGACGATTGCGGGAATGTTTCAAGAAAATACTTCGCGTGCTGCAACATTTGCTCGGGAGGAGACGGTTTGAAAAGAGCCAAAAACGCCTCATGCTCCGCAGGGTCAGTGATCTGGTCAGCGATGGTCGACGGAGTACGGCTCTGCGGAGTCGGATTAGCATCGATGTCCTGGGCCTCGGCCAACCTGGGCGAACACGTCAGTAGTCCGAGAATCACCACGAGCAGCCGGCAGGACATTTCAGCGCACTGTAGCTAAAATCGCTGCCGTGAGCAATGGGGAGTTTTGCAAATCGGCAACACCGTGCCGGCTGAATGGACTCGCGCTCCGGCATTTCGTTTGACCTAGGCTCCGATCTGCTGAACGGCCGGCAGGAATCTCTTTTCCATTTGCTACACTGCCAGATTGATTTGGGAGACCGAAGCATGAACAGCAAGAAACTGAACTGGATGGCGGCTGGTATAGGACTCATCATCGCACTCTCATTTGCGGGCGGACAGACGAGCCCGAGCTAAACCAGCAACGTCCAAAACCAGAATGACGGATGAAGTTTACAAAAACATCCAGGTTCTGAAGGGTGTACCCGCGGACCAACTGATCCCCGCGATGCAATTCATTACCTACTCTCTGGGAGTGGAGTGCAGTTTCTGCCATGTTGAGGGAGCGCCGGAGAAGGACGACAAAAAGCCCAAGCAGACTGCTCGCAAGATGATGCAGATGATGTTCGCCATCAATCAGGAAAATTTCGAGCGAAAGCGCGAAGTGACCTGTTACTCCTGCCATCACGGATCCTCTCATCCGGTAGCCACGCCAATCATCGCGGAAGCAGGCAATCAGGTTGCAGCCGGACAGGTGCAGGAGCAGGAGGAAGACGAGCATGGCCCAATCCCTCCCGACGTTCCGCCTGCCGAACAGATTTTCGCCAAGTATCTCGATGCCCTCGGCGGCGCGTCCGCAATTGGCAAGTTGTCCACGCGGGTGGAAAAAGGGACCATCAATCTCGGCGGACGGGTTTTCCCAGTCGACATTTTCAGTAAAGTTCCCGGCAAGCGAATGTCCGATCATCCATCTGCCCAATGGAGATAACACTACCGCGTACGATGGAAACTCCGGTTGGACTTCAGCTCCGAATCGGCCGGTGCATGACCTTACCGCTGGGGAGGTGGCTTCCTCTCGAGCCGAGGTGGATCTGCAATTGCCACTACACGTAAAGCAGTTGTTCAGCGAGCTGCGCCCGGGAAAACCGGAGAAAATCGGAGACCACGACGCGTATGTGGTTTCGGGGATCAATACAGGGGAACCGCCGGTCAAGTTTTATTTCGATGAACACTCCGGCCTGCTGCTGCGAGTGTTGCGCTACGTCGATTCGCCGCTGGGGCGCAATCCAACGCAAACCGACTATGCGGACTATCGGGACCAGGGCGGCGTGAAGTTACCATTTCAAAGAATCATCGCCCGCCCCGGCTCGCGCGTCACGATTCAAATCGAAGAAGCGCATGACAACGTGGCCGTGGACGACTCAAAATTTGCCAGACCAGCCGACTCACCGCCCCCAAAAACTCCTTCACCCTAGGTCGAGTGGGTTTTTGCGTGCGCTCGCTGCAAGGAGACTGATGCACTCAAACATCGGATGGGGAATCGCGATTGTGGTTCTTGCCGCCATTCTGAATGGCAGTTTTGCGGCGCCCAGCAAGCGGATGACTGGATGGCAATGGGAAAATAGCTGGCTGCTGTTTGCCTTCTCCGGACTCCTGGTGGTCCCCTGGATCGTGACCTTTGCGACCGTTCCGAATCTGGTGGACGTCTTTGGCGGAGCATCGTCGGCCACCCTGATTCGGGTTGTGCTCTTCGGAGTGGCATGGGGCACGGGCGCAACTCTCTTCGGGCTCGGCATCAGTCGAGTCGGCATGGCGCTCGGGTTCGCTCTGATCCTCGGCATCACGGCCTCATTCGGCTCGTTGTTCCCCTTGGCGATTCTTCATCCCGAACAACTCTCCCGCACCCGAGGTCTGGGCCTGATTCTGGGAACAATTGTCATGACGGTTGGGCTGGTGTTCCTCGCGCGTGCCGGCCAGATTAGGGAACGCGACCTATCTCAGAACTCTTCCGCATCGGGCTTCACCATTGGTCTCGTGATTTGCGTCTTCTCCGGTATTTTTTCGTCCATGCTGAATTTCAGTTTCCTGTTCGGCGACGAGCTGAGATTGCGCGCGCTGGGCACCGGCGCAAGCGCCGCCATGGCGGCCAATCCCATCTGGGCCTTGACCGTGACTGGCGGCTTCTTCGCAAATCTTGTCTACTGTGTTTATCTTCTCGGTCGCAACCATACCTGGAGCGTCTACCGCAAAACGCGGCTCGCTGGTTTATTGGCTGCTTGGTATTTCGATGGGACTGCTCTGGTTCAGCGGAACCGTTCTTTATGGCGTGGGAGCAAATTCACTCGGCACTCTGGGCGGCATCGTCGGCTGGCCGATCTTCATGACCCTGGACATCATCGTCGCGCTGTTCTGGGGCGCTGTTTCAGGTGAGTGGAAAGGGGCAAGCCCGCGCGCCGTTGCCTACTGCTGGGTGGGAATTGCAATACTGCTGCTGTCGATCGGGGTCATCTCGGCAGCGAACGTGGTGTGACGTTTTCAGATTCCCAGCGATTTCAGCAATCTATTTTTTCTGTTGCGGCGCAGCGATTTGTACTTTGCTCGTTCCGTGCGTTTGCGCGGGATCGATGCCTCGGCCTTCAATCACGGTGTAGTACTGATTGGCGGACAGGTTCTGCAGCGTTTCCACCAACCCGCTGGGCCAGCGGATCGTCACCTTGTCTGCCTTCAGTGCCTTGCCCAGTCCGAAATGTAGTCGTAAATCGCTCTGCGAAATGTAGCCGTCGCCGCTCCGCACTTCTTTTTCCTACTTGTCGTTTCCCTGTTCCAGAGTCACCACGGCGCCTAAAGCGGCGCGATTCGACTTTATGCCCACCAGCTTCAGGCTGATGAAATTTCCGACCGGCGCCGTGTTGTAGTAGAGCGACGGTTTTTCGTTCATGTTGTTGACCAGCGCCTCTTCGTGTCCATCGTTGAAGAGATCTCCTAGAGCCATGCCGCGCGCGGAATGCGGTTCGCTCAGCACCGCCCCGGCATCGGCCGTGATGTTGGAAAACGTTCCGTTACGCAGGTTGTAATATGCGACCTTGGGCTCGCGATAGCTTGTGCCCAAACCTTTGCCGTCGACTTCCGGATAAACATGGCCATTCGCAATCAGGATGCCGGGCCAGCCGCTGTTGTCGAAGTCAAAGAACTGCACGCCCCATCCCAGCCAATTCTTGATCCTGCCCAGTCCAGCCGAGTAGGTGGCGTCGTCAAAATTGTTGTCTCCGCGATTGAGGTAGAGCGTTGGCGCGTCGTCGCTGAAGTTGGTTTTCACAATTCCCTGATGGCCATTGTGGGTGTAGTCGGCGACGGACAGTCCCATGCCGGCCTGCATTCCGCCATCTTCGTTGTACGCGACTCCCACTTTCTTGCCGATATCGGTGAATGTGCCATCCCGGTTGTTGTGGTACAGGATATTCGCCGTGGAATCGCAAGCGACGTAAATATCAGGCCAGCCATCATCGTCGAAGTCAGCGGTGATCGACAGTCAGCCCGTAACATCCGGAAGTGTTCAGAATGCCCGATTTCTGTGAAACGTCGGCGAATGTGCCGTCGCCATTGTTGTGGTAGAGGACGTTCGCGGACATTTTCAGTCCGCGCGGCCCGCACATCACATTGATTCCCTTCCATTGGCACCACTCTCCCTGGCCCGGCCGGGGGACGGAGTCGTAGCTGAAATCCACGTAACGCGAAACGAAGAGATCCGCCTTGCCGTCGCGGTCGTAGTCCACAAAACTGCATCCCGTGCTCCACTCGCGGCTTGCTGGTCTTCAGACCAGCCTTCTCGGTGGCGTCGGTAAATGTGCCGTCGCCGTTATTGTGAAAAAGAATATTCTGGCCCCAGAAAGTCAGGAACAGATCCAGGTAGCCGTCGTTATCGTAATCGCCGACGCAACCTCCCTGGCCCCATCCGGAACGCGCAACGCCCGCGGGCAAAGTAACATCGGTAAACGTTCCGTCATGATTATTGTGATAGAGATGCCCGGTGGGCGCCTGATCTTTGGGAAAGCCTTCGACGGTGGAACCATTCGGAAGATAAATATCTGGCCAGCCATCGTTGTCATAGTCGAAAATCACAGCGCCATTGCCCGTGTCTCTATGATGAATTCCTTGTGCGCGTCGCCGCCGGAGACATTCAGCATGTTTAGCCCCGCTTGGGGAGCGATGTCCTCGAAATGGATGACGCCGGCTTTGACGACATCAGGCTGACGACATCAGTTTAACGGTTTGCTCTTGGGGTTTCCTGGTGTCGGGAGTTTGAGCAAATACGGATGCCACTGCCAGTGATAAGAACATAGAAGTGCCGTGGCAGGAACCAGGAAGGAAACATGGGCTTTTGCAGTCTCGCATAAGACTACTAGCGCAGCAATGAACGTGATGAGACAGGAGCGCCTTAATTTAGTTTTTCTCTGCGAACTTTGCGGAAGTTCTCTGCGTTCTTTGCGGTTAAAGTCTTTTGACTTTTCGCGAGACAAGAGCAAAAGATTTTAACCGCAAAGTTCGCCAAGAAACGCCGCAAAGGATCGCGGAGATGGGAAGCCACACGACTCGGCGCTTGAATTTAAATTTGTGCCTTGCTATAAGAACTGTCTTTCGCGAATGTGTTTCTAAAGAATTCGAAGACCGGCTATTTGCCGACAAAGGCTTGTCCAATGCCTGACTCGTTTCCCACTCTCGACTACCAACCGAAAATGCCGCGGCGCATGGACCGTGGAATTGGCATTGTCGGCGCCGGCGGAATCGTCAATTACGCCCACCTGCCAGCCTACAAAAAGGCCGGATTCAAAGTCGTGGGAATCACCGACAAGAACCATGAACAGGCTGAGCGCACCGCAAAGCAGCACGGCATCCCGAAGGTATATGCGACGGTCGACGAATTGTTGCGCGACTGGCGACGTTGAGATTGCGGACGTAGCGGTTTACCCGGCGCAGCAGGTCGAAATCGTCGCCCAGGCAACCGCCGCCGGCAAACATCTTCTCTGTCAAAAGCCATTCGCGGATGAATACGCCAAAGCGGTGCGCAGCGTGGAACTGGCCGAAAAAGCCAAAGTGAAAATTGCCGTCAACCAGCAGATGCGTTGGGACGCGGGCATCCGCTGCGCGCGCCTTCTCATCGATCAGAAGTGGCTTGGCACTCCTACCTATGCCACAATTCAGGTCCACTGCAAGACCGACTGGAGTCTGTGGCCGTGGATCTATCAGGGCAAACGCCTGGAGATCATGTTCCACAGCATTCACTACATCGATTCCCTTCGATATCTGTTCGGCGAGCCTGCGACAGTTTTCACCAGCGGCAGCGCGCGCTCCTGGCGAAACTACGGAAGCAGAAACCAAAACGCTATCCATTTGGGAATATCCTTCCGGCCTGCAGGTTCTCATCGACGTTTGCCACACGACATGGCAGGACGATCCCTATGCCATCTTTCGCTTCGAGGGAACAGAAGGAGTGATCAAAGGCACGATCGGATTGATGTACAACTATCCCAGCGGCCGCCCTGACACGCTGGAATTCATGTCCAAACGCAATCCCGGTTACTGGTTTTCGGCGCGCCTTCAAAGCATGTGGATTCCCGACGCGTTTGTCGGCCCGATGGCCTCGCTGATGTGCGCAATCGAAGACAACTCCGAACCAGAGACCAGCGGACGGGACAATCTTCACACCTTGCAAATTGTTTTCGCCGAGTATCTCTCGATGGCCGAGAAGCGAGCGGTGCGGCCAGACGAGATCACCGGCTGAATATATTTTCAGGCGCCACTCCCTTTAAGTCCGAAGAACAACCGGGAGTCTGGGGCGTCACATACACTCCGTTCTCAATCCGAGCTGGAGCAACAAAGTACTCCTGCAAGTGCGGAATGCATTCGAGAAACAATGCGTCGTGCCCCATCGCAATGTGATTGAACAGAACCAGGTGCTGGTGGATTTGGCCCATATCGCCAACATGCGGCACTACCGGCAGCCCAAACTTCCGCGCCATCAGGCTGACCGTGAGGAACTCCGAGATTCCTGCAACCCGGGTGCAATCTACTTGCACAAAATGAACTGCGCCCGCCTGCATGAAATTCTTGAACATGATGCGATTTGGAACGTGCTCGCCCAGCGCAATCGGAGTGGGCGCGATTGCCTGCGCCAGAGTCCGGTGCGCCAGAATATCATCAGGATGAGTTGGCTCCTCGACGAAATACGGTGAAACCGTACGCAGCGCCTCGCACGCCTTAAGCGCCGCCGGCAGCGTCCATTGCTGGTTGGCGTCGAGCATGATCAGTGCGTCGGGGCCTGCAAGGTCCCGCAACATGGAAGCGCGCCGGAGATCGCGCTGCTGGTCGGGAGATCCCACTTTAAGCTTGAAGGCGCGAAACCCGCGGCCCATGGCTTCTCGCGCCAGTTCCTTCACCTGGCTATCTTCATACTGAAACCAACCCGACTGAAGTGTCGTATCCGGGATAGCCTCGCCTTAAAATGTCCTCACGCCTGGCGCGAGTGGGCAGTTGCTCCTGCAGGATGGCCGTTGCTTCTTCCCGCGTGAGAACGTCTTCCAGATAGCTGAGATCCAGGAGGCTTACACATTCCCGCGGGCTCAGATCAAGAAGCAACCGCCACAGCGGCACGCCTCGCGCCTTCGCCCACAAATCAAAACAGGCATTGGTGAGAGACGCCAGCGCGAGATGAACGACGCCCTTCTGCGGACCCAGCCAGCGCAGTTGCGGATGCTGCGCCAGCCGTCGTGAGACCGCGCCGAAGTCCGCCATCAGTTCTTCGATTTCCTGGCCGACCAGACTCCTTCCCAAGCAATTCGATCGCTTCGCAAACCAACTGATTACCCTGGCCAAGAGTCAGCACGATCCCTGTACCGTAGAGACCGCCGCTGCCGGTCAGAAGAGTTGTGGCAAAAGCGTACTCGGAGCCGGAGTGCACCGCGTCGCTTCCCGCGCCGTCGTGCAGAGGAAAGCGCACATCTCTGGTTTCCAGCGAAATAATTCTTTGTTCTTTCATGATTCGCGATATCAGGATCAGAAAAGGAGCTTATGTCTTTCTATGGTCAACTGCCAAGAGCATCGAATATAGTGAAGCGCTCTTGATTTGTGCAACGCTTCTTGTTTTCTTTGATACAACAGCCGAGTGAACGACGAGGAGAATTGCAGCATGAAACGCTATGGTTCATTGATCGGGTTAAGGCCGGAAGCATTGGACGAATACAAGAAATATCATGCCGCGGTGTGGCCTGAAGTGCTGGCAATGATCCAGAAATGCAACATTCGGAATTATTCCATCTTTCTGAAGGACGGCCTGCTCTTCAGTTACTTCGAATATCACGGCACGGATTATCCGGCAGACATGGCGAAAATGGCGGCCGATCCGAAAACCCAGGAGTGGTGGGCCATCATGATGCCGATGCAGCGTCCTCTTGAAACTCGCGGAAAAGACGAATGGTGGGCCAGCATGGAAGAAGTTTTTCATCTCGATTGATTCGCGATTCGTTGCCGCATAGTTGATCGCATCGTCTCGCCGGAAAACAAGAATGAACATGCAAATCGCCGATACGCACCAGCATTTGTGGGACCCGGAGTTATTTCGGTACTCGTGGCTGCAAACAGTCCCCAGCCTGAACCGCCCCTTCCGTATGCCAGATTATCTTGAAGCACCCGGGGGCTGGACGTGGTGAAGTCCGTGCATCTGGAAGCGGATGTGGACGAACCATTTATGCTGGATGAAACTCGCTATCTGCTGGCTCTGGCCGACCAACCGGACAATCCATTGGCCGGCATCGTGGCATGCGGGCGCCCCGAGAAAGAAGATTTCAGAAACCACGTCGACAAGATCGCCGGTCATCCCGATGATGAACCTACATGCTCGATGAAACCCGCTGCATCTGCTCGCGCTCGCCGATCAGCCAGACAATCCACTGGCCGGCATTGTGGCTTGCGGGCGACCCGAGAACGAAGATTTCAGAAACCATTTCGACAAGATCGCCGGCATCCCAAGTGAAAGGAATCCGGCGAGTGCTGCATACTCAACCGGACGAGGTTGGCCAGAGCAGAACTTTCGAGCGGAACATCGCCAGCCTCAAGGATTATGGGCTTTCTTTCGATCTTTGCGTGCTGGCACGCCAGCTTCCCATCGCCATCAATCTGGCTTCGATATGCCCGGACGTAGTTTTATCCTCGATCATTGCGGAGTTCCGCAGGTAAAAGAAAGAATTCTTGATCCCTGGCGCTCGCACATTGCGGAAATCGCAAAGCTTCCGAATGTGTATTGCAAAGTTTCCGGATTGGTTGCCTACGCCGATCCGGCGCGATGGACAGAGGACGACCTTCGGCCTTATGTGGAACAAGTGATTTCCTGCTTTGGCTGGGACCGCGTGATGTTTGGAAGTGACTGGCCGGTCTGCACTCTCTCGGCGAGCTATCAGCAGTGGGTCGAGGCTTTGGATTCGCTCACGCGAGACGCAGGCGATGTCAATCAAAAGAAGCTTTTCCACGACAACGCCATTCGTGTGTACCGCCTGGGGTGATCGAATCTCGGAGTGATCGAACTAACAACTTCGCAGGTAGCTCCGAGCTAGAGTCCAAACTCTTTCTGAATCGCCTCCGTGTGCTGCCCTACTCCCGGCGCAAGCTGCGAGCTCTTGACCACCTTGCGATCCAGACGAATGGGACAACGGGTGGTGAGCACCTCAATGCCCTGCCCATCGGTGAGGGTCTGCACCATATCGATCTCACGGAATGCCTCGCTGGCAAAAAGCTTTGGCCAATCCAAAACCTCGGCGCACCAGATGTCGGCCGCATCCAATATTTCCAGCCAATGTTCGGTTGTGTGATCCTTCAATCGGGCGGCAATGGTGCGCTTGATCTCATCTCTTCGTCGGAAACTTTCAGTGGAATCGGCCATTTCTTTCAGCGCTGGCAGATCCAGCAGCGAAGCCAGTGTCGGCAAGTGCGTCATTGCCAAAGCCAGGTAGCCGTTCGCGGTGTCGTAGACGCCGTAAGGCGCCGCCAAATAGGCGTGCGCGTTTCTGTAGGCGCTGCGCTTTGGTGGGCGGCGTCCGTCGTTCATGTGCGTGGTCAGCACTTCGAATTGAAAATCCAGTAATGCCTCGATCAGACTGGTTTCCACCAGGCCGCCGCGGCCGGTAATGCTCCGACGCACCAGGCAGGCAAGAATTCCTTCGCATAGACCGTGCCCAGCCAACATATCGGCAATAGCCAGCGCCATCGGAGTCGGCGGATCGCCATCGTCACCGCTCAGCCACATGATCCCGGACCGTGCCTGGGCGAGTAAATCCTGTCCTGGGCGATCGGACCACTGTTTCGCATTTCCGTACCCGGAGACTGTGCCGTATACGATGCGAGGATTCGCCTGTGAGACATGATCGTAATCCAGTTTCAGTCGCTCTATGACTCCCGGCCGGAAGTTCTGCACCATCACGTCGGCCTGGCTGATCAAGCGGCGCAGCCGGCTCAAATCACCCGGGTCTTTCAGATCTGCCGCGTAACTCTCCTTGTTGCGATTGATGGCGTGGAACAACGTGTTCTCACCGTGCACATCGGTGTCGCTGAGATAAAGCGAGCGGCAAAGATCTCCAGCGCCGGGTCGCTCAATTTTGATGACCCGGGCCCCCAAATCCGCCAAGCGAAGTGTAGCCAGAGAGCCTGATAGAAATTGACTCAGGTCCAGAACCAAAATTCCCTTGAGGGGCTTTTGAAGGATGTCGTTACTCGGACGGCAAGGATGCGGCCACGGCAGGACTCCTGGTATTTTTAAGCTACCCAGTAAGGAAGTTATTGTACACATAAAATTATATTTTCATTAGCGAAATGTACTGTAGTAGGCTAGTTCCAATTCCATGCCCGTCCGACATGCCATTCGCCGTCTCAACCGCACCAGCAGCCGCGCCATCCGATACACCGCCCCGGCGCTGGAAAAAGGTTTGGACATCCTGGAGTTGCTGGCCGACCATCCCGAGGCACTGACTCACAGCGAAATCGCACACCAGCTCCGGCGCACGATTGGAGAAGTTTTCCGGATGCTGGTGTGTCTCGACGAACGCGGCTACATCAGCCAGGTGAGCGCCGACGAACGCTACCAACTCACGCTCAAGTTATTTGAACTGGCTCACAAGCATCACCCTTTACAGCGTCTGGTAAGCGCCGCGAGGCCGCGCATGCAACAGGTCGCCGAAATGACCCGCCAGTCCTGCCATCTGGCCATGCTCAGCCACGCGAGGTCATCGTGGTGGCGCAAGTCGATTCCCCCGGCAAGATGGGCTTCGCGGTCCGCCTGGGAGCGAATATTGACCTGCTCGACACCGCCTCCGGACACGTCATCCTTGCCTTCCAGGAAAAAGAATCGCAGGCGATGATTCTCAAAACCTGGCGCCGTCGCTCAGGCCGATCCACTCCCAAAGGCCTGGCCCGTCATTTGGACGCGATTCGCCGCCGCGGGCACGAGGAATTAGCCAGCTATCAGGTGCGCGGAGTAGTGAACATAAGCTTTCCAGTCTTAAATCAGCATGGGCAGGCGGTGGGCGCCATCGCCGTCCCCTTCTTGCCGCAGATTGGCAGTCGCATAGGCACAGCGCAAGTGAAGCAGGCGCTCGCGGAAGCGAGCAGGCGCCTTTCCGCAGCTATCGGCGGCAAGCGGGCTGAACTTCTTTCCGGCACAGATCAGAAATGACAGCGACACAGTATTTCGAAGATTACGTAGTGGGCGCGCAGAGAGTCACCTCTGGTCGAACCATTACCGAAGCAGATGTTGTGATTCACGCGGGTCATACCGGAGACTACTTTCCGCATCACGTAGATGCGGAATTTGCGCGCCACACACCATTTGGCCAGCGGATCGCGCACGGCACTATGACTTTCGCGATCGGCATCGGACTCACAGCGACGCAGATCAATCCGGTTGCTTTCACCTATGGCTATGACAAGGTGCGATTCCCGAAGCCGGTTTTCATCGGGGACACTCTGCATACCCGGGTCACGATCAAGCACAAAGAAGTGGATCCCAAGCGCAAGGGCTTTGGGAGAGTGGTCGAGGCTTGCGAGGTTTTGAACCAGCGAGACGAAGTGGCGTTGTATTGCGAACACATATTGCTGGTGGAGTGCCGCCCGTCTTAGCCACCTCATGACTGCATAATTGCGAGGCGAATGTGGAAATCATTCTCACCGGACTGACCTGGGATCATCCCCGCGGGTATGCTCCGCTGGTGAATGGAGCGCCGGAATATGAGAAGCGCAATCCCGGCCTGACCATTCGCTGGGATCGTCGCACGTTGCGTGAGTTTGGCGAAGCCCCGATTGAACAATACGTCGATCGCTATGACCTGCTCATCGTGGACCATCCTTTCGTCGGATATGCCGCTGCTCACGAGGTGCTGGTCGACCTGGCGCCGTTTCTTACCGAAGCAGAAAAGCTTCTTTGCGCCGCCGATTCCGTCGGACCCTCGTGGGACTCGTATTGGTATCAGGGCGGCCTGTGGGCATTGCCGATCGACGCTGCCACGCAGGTTGCGTCTTATCGGCCCGATTTGTTGCAGCAGTCTGGTCCCGCGCCTCCGAACACTCTCGATGATGTTCTGACCCTGGCGCGGAAGGCTACGAGACTTCGGCAAGTTCATCATTGTCCCGGCCTGCCCCACGGATGCAATCAGTCTGTTCTTCACTCTCAGCGCAAATCTTGGCCACCCCATCGCCGAGGCCTCGGAACTCTTCGTCACCGAGGCGGTTGGGCAAGAAGTTTTGGATCGCCTCCACGCCCTGATTTCGGCAGCCCACCCCAACTCGGTGGAGTGGAATCCGATCCAGGTCTACGATTTCATGACTTCGACTTCGGATGCGATCTACTGCCCCTACGGCTTTGGATATTCGAATTACTCCCGCGCCGGCAAGGCTGTGCAGTTGAAGTTCGCCAACGCCCCGGCAGCCGGCCGGCAAGGCTGTGCGGGAACCATGCTGGGTGGGACGGGCATTGCCATCAGCAAGAAAAGCCGGCATCCGGAAAAAGCAATCGCATACGCGAAATGGCTCGTAAGTCAGGAACATCAGCGCGGAACATACTTCCGCGAAGGCGGCCAACCCGCGAGTCTGTCGGCGTGGACCGATCCGATGATCGACGCCGAAGCCGGTGGATTTTTTTCGGGAACGTTGCAGACCTGCAAACGGCTTACCTGCGCCCTCGATTCGATGGATTTGTTCGATTTTTCGAAGCTGCAGGAATAGAAATCAACAGATGTCTGAAACGTCAGGTGAGCGACTCCCATCTGATTGCATGGCTCAACGCACGCTACGCCGCGCAGCGTAGCGCAATACGACAGATCGCTTGACCGAGGAGGTATGAGTGAAGAATCCCAACCCCGACGCCGCTAAACACAAGGAAATTCCGGTCTGGAACGCGGAGACCTGGCTCTACGAGGACTTCGAAGTTGGGAAAACCGCTCGCTCCATCCGGCGAACCATCTCCGAGGGCGAGAGCATGGCGTTCAATGCCCTGGTTCTTGACATGCACCCTTACGTGGCCGATGACGTTTTCGCCAAGGACGACGGCGCGTTTGGCCGGCGGCTCATTGCGGGTGCAATGGTGTTCAGCTTGGGCCTCGGCTTAATGGCGCACAACAATACTCATACTTTCAGTTACGGCTACGACAAAGTGCGCTTCATCAAGCCAGTTTTTATCGGAGACACGATTTACACCATCCGCACCCATCTCGAAAAATGGCCGAAATACCCGACGCTGGGCATGGTGCGAGTTTCCTATGAGGTGTTCAAAGTTCCGGGAGAGCTGGTGCTGTATTGCGAGCACTTGCAAACGGTGGAGTATCGGAATGCAACATCAGGGAAAGCGAAATCCGCAAAGGACTAACTAGCCAAGAAGAACCGACCAAAAAACTTCACTGCAGCTTGGCGTACTCCGCCTTGGCGTCCTTCAGAATAGGGATGTCGGGGTCGGCGTCTTTCCAGAGAGCGAAGAAATCCTGGTAAGCGGCGCGGCTTTTCGTCGTGTCACCCGATAAGGCGTAAGCCCGAGCCAAGCCTAACCGCGCCAAAGCAGCGAGCGGGAAATTCAATACGATGCCGCGATGCACCAGGAATTTCTGGAATTCTGCCGCCGCTCCAGGACCATTATGCGCCGCCAATTGTGCCTCGCCCCTCAGATAAGCTGGGTACAGGCTGCCCAACGCAAACGGAGGCGGCTGGCCCAGTTCGTAGGGCGCGGCTGCTTCCAGAATGACCAGGGCCTGCGCAGCATTTCCGTTATTCAATTCAATTGCCGCCTTCAGAGTCGGCATCCAGTACAGTTTCAGGACGGTGTTCGATCCGTCGCTCTTTTCCAGTTCGTCAATCATTGTTTTCGCTGCGGCCGCGTCGCCCACCCGCGCCAACGTCAGCGCGTCCAGGACTTTGACGTCCCGGCCTCGAGCCAAAGCCAGAGCTGAAAGGATATTCCGTTTTGCCTGCGCAGCGTTACCGAACTCTGCTTCCCGCAAGCCCGCGTTCACCTGCCACAATGCGGCAGTCTCTTTCGAATCGGCGCGTACCGCCGAATCCGTAGCACGCCGCGAGAAGTCTGTCGCCTTGGTCAGCCTTCCGTAATACGCCTCCGTATCAGACTGGGCTGAAAGCAGCAGATCCTCCGCTCCCGGCTTGCCGGCCCCCCAAGCCAGTTGTTGCTCCATTCCAGCCGCATCGCCTCGCACAAACGCCAGATAGTACATCCACAGCCGCAGCCCTCCTCCGTCAAGCTTGCGTGCCAGAGCCTGGTCGAATGTGGTTTTGGCTTCCTCGGTACGACCCAGGGAAAGATAGTCCTGTCCCAGATTTCCCACGCCCGCCACATTGTTTGGTTCGAGTCGCACACCTTCCTGATTCTCCGCCAATCCCTTCTCGTACTGTCCCAAAGCTGTCAGGTTAGCGCCCAGATTGATGTGTGGAATGGCATCTCGCGGATAGCTTTGTATCCACAAAACATAAGTCTGCGCTTCTTTTTCGAGTTCGCCCGCGGCATAGGCGTAATCGGCAGTGATGTGTAATTTTTCTCGCGCGCTTACGTGTTCTCGCAACGAATACGCTTTCTGAAGATTTTGCAGCGCAAGGCTGGGCTGACCCAGGTTGGCATAAGAGATCCCTACGCGTGCGTAGGCCATGGCGAAGTCGGGATCAATTTCGATGGCGCGCTTGAAAAATGGAATTGCCTCCGCGTCTCCCCTTTCCCCCTGGGTGGTCACACCCATACTGAAAGTTTTCAGCGCCTCCAGGGATGGCGTGGTGGCCTCGATAGGAACGTCGAACTTTTGCACCGAAGCCAACGACTCTCCCAGCTTGGTTCGCAAGCTGAAAGCCACGGTGCCTAATGCCTTGACTACATCTTCCTTGCGGGACGCCGCTGCCTCCTCTTTCGCGAGCGTGTCTCCCGACCCGCAATTCACCGCCTCCAGCCCCACCATGTACTGGCTGCCCAGGCTGGAAATCGAACCGGAGAGCAGCGCTTTGCTGCCGGTCCGCAAACATATCTCCTGCGCAACTTCTCGCGTCACTCGCTCCCCGGGAGCGCGCCCCATCAGCCGGAGGGTTTCGCTCGTCCTTCGGTCCGAAAGCACATTCAGAAATGGCGATTGCCCCAGATCCACTGCCAGCGCCTGCTTCAGCGCATCGTCAAAGACCGGGTCGCCGGTACTGTTCACGAAATCGGCCAGCACAATGGTGTCCTTCTCGGTCAGAGGCGCGGCTTGACGGGAGCGCGAAAAATAAATCCCGCCGCCAATCAACGCCGCCACCACCAGGCCCGCCGGAACTAGAATTTTCCACCATGCTCTCGCTGGCTTCTCCTCCGGCACCGCCCGCGTCCCGGACGATGCAGCGACCCGCTGGGCGCTGGAACCACGTCTCACCGACTCTGCTGCTACTGGCGCTTCTGCTTCGATTTCTTCTGCCTGGCCGGACGATTCTTTTCGCTCCGCGCCCAGTTCCCGCTGCAGACGCTTCAGGTCGGTGCGAATGTCGGTCGCGTGTTGATACCGCATGTCGCGATCCTTCTCCAGCGCCTTGCTGATGATGTCTTCAAGCTTGGAAGGAAGTTCGGGATTCAGCCTTAGCGATGCAACCGGGGTCTTATGCAGGATGGAATCGAACAGCATCGCGGTGGTATCTCCGCGGAACGGCAGCTTGCCGGTCGCCATCTCGTAGAGCACCGCGCCGAAGGAAAAAAGGTCCGTGCGAGCATCCAGCGTCTTTCCTCGCGCCTGCTCTGGCGACATATACGCCGCGGTTCCAACCGTGGTGCCCGGACTGGTGAAGTGCTGATCGCTACCTTCTGTCTGGGTGATGTCGTGGGCCGCCATGATCCCCGAGGCCGCTACCTTGGCCAGCCCGAAGTCCAGGATTTTGGCATGGCCCCGCTCCGTCACGAAGATGTTCGCCGGCTTGATGTCGCGATGAACGATCCCCTTCGCATGTGCCGCATCCAGCGCATCCGCGATCTCGACACCGAGCGCCAGCAATGTTTCGGTATCCATCGGCCGATCCCCAATTCGATGCTTCAGGGTCGTGCCCTCCAGAAACTCCATCACGATGAACGCCCGTCCATCCTGTTCGTCGATTTCATGAATGGTGCAGATGTTGGGATGATTGAGCGCGGAAGCGGACTGGGCTTCACGTTCGAAGCGGCTTAACGCCTGGGGATCTTTGGCTACCTCTTCGGGAAGAAACTTGAGCGCCACGAAGCGATGCAGCCGGGTGTCCTCGGCCTTGTAGACCACGCCCATCCCGCCACCGCCGAGCTTTTCGACGATGCGGTAATGCGAGATGGTTTCGCCGATCATGTGCGTGAAAAAGGAGTCCTGTGGCGACGCCCATATTATGGGCCAAACTCAGGCAAGTCAATGTTTTGCAGGCAAAGCTATGTGCGACCCGTCACCCCCAAACGTGTTCCATCACGGCATATCCAATTTGGAATTACTTGGGTTTCCGACGGGGATCGAACAGCGCCACGAGCAATGATCCGGAGAAATCCTCACCCTCCTCTTTGAGCGAAATACGTTGCAGGATTGTCCGGGATGCAGGCTAAATTCGCACTCTCGCCTGGTTCGACTCAGTTGGCGATGGCTTCGATCACGCTCTGCGGAGCCATGGTTGGAACAATTCTCGTGAGCTTGTAATCGGCGGCATTGAGCAGAGCACAAAACTCAGCCGTGGTGCGTTCCCGTCCCCCATTCATCACTAACATGTTCAAATCGATAAGCTTGCTGAAGGACGCCGAAGCCGCGTCTGGCACAATCATCTCAACCAGCAATATCTTGCTATTCTTAGTCATCGCTCTTCGGCAATTTCTAAGGATTGTAATGGCACGATTATCGTCCCAATCGTGAATCACGCTCGACAGAACATAGGCGTCTGCTCCTGGTGGAACCGAGCTGAAGAAATCCCCGGCAACGTATGAGCATCGCCTGCCCCGTGCGTTGTTGCCAAGCTGTTCCTTTGCCCTTTCGATTGTCGAAGTCGTGTCGAATACCGTGCCTGTTATATCTGGATTGAACTGCAGAATCTTCTCCAGGAGCTTACCTTGGCCTCCTCCGATGTCGACGATGGAAGAGACTCCCGCGAAGTCGTAGGCCATCAGAACTGCGTAGGCCAACATTGACGAGAAATTCGTCATACCCTGATTAAACGCATCGGCGTCGTCGACGTTTTGTCCCAGGTAGTCGAATAAGTTTGCTCCGAACGCGTTATTGAAGGCCGGAGATCCGGTTTGAATGCTATGAAGAAGGTTTCCGCACGCCTGGTAGTGAATCTCACCGACCGTAATCACCATCGCCCTAAGAGATGCGGGGGCATTGGTCTGAAGGCTCTCGGCGAGACGGGAAAGAGCGAAGCAATCTCTGCTGACGTGCGAAAAGACACCCACGCTTGCCAAGGCGCGCATTAAGCGAAAGAGCGACGGGGCGTCCGCTCCAGTCGCTGCGGCTAATGCGGCACACGACTGGGGTCCGTCTTTCAGTAAGTCGGCGATGCCTAGCTTTGCGGCGACATAGATTGCCTGAGAAACCCAATAACCGGTTGCCATCTGAAACAGAACAAGAGGAGACGGGTTCCCGTTTTTCGTTGCCGCAATTCTCACCGGGAATAGCCGATCTTTCAGGAGCGGCTTCATCTCCGCCCACAAACCCATCCTCCTTGCGCGATGGAGAGACCTGCAGGAACAGCCAGAAGGCCCGCCGCCGAGCTACCATCTGAGTAATGCGACCTCCGCCGCCATTCCTGGTCCTAATGCGATCATTACGCCCCAGTCGCCCGGCCGCGGATCACCACTACGCACGACTTCGTCCAAGACAAACATGACGGTGGGGGAGGACATATTTCCGTAATTCCGCAATACGGTTCTGGAGAAACGCAACTGGGCATCCGTCATGCTGAAATGCTTTTGAACGTTGTCGATCACCTTGCGGCCCCCGGGATGAACAACCCAAAAGCCAATGCGAGATCTGGAAAGTCCATGCCGCTGCAGCAACTGCTGGAGTGCCGTTTCGATCATGGGGCCGCCAGGTGTTGAATCGAAGCGCCCAGCACGATTCGCAGCTTCCCATCGCGATGTTGAAGTCCAACCTCGTCGATCTGCTCCGTATTGATGAAAGTTTCGAAGTCGATAATCTGCGGATAGCCAGGATTGGCTTGCCGCCCGGCGGCCAGCAGGAAGGCTGCGGCGCCATCCGCGCAAATCGCATTACCGACAACTGTTTCGAGGGTGTTATCGACGTAGTAGCAAGCTGAGCAAATCTCGACGGCAAGCACCAATGCCTGGCGGCCCGGATTTGCGCGAACGAAATCGACTGCCCGCTGCAATGCAGGAAGGGCGCCGGCACATCCAAGCCCAACGATGGCCGCCCTTTGTACCCTGTTACTGAACCCCATATGTGCGACGAGACGGCTCCCCACGTCCGGACACACATAACCGGTGCATGTGCACACCGCAAGGAAATCTACGTCCCGCACGGTGGTTCCGGCGGCCTCGACACAGTTCCGAATTGCGCGGCAACCTGTTTCCATAGCTCCACGCAGATAACGCTGATTCAGTTGATCCGAGCTTTCCTGGCGATTCGGCGCACCTTCCAGATAAAAATGGCGATATTCGATATCGCCATTCAGGAAAATCTTCCGAATGCGCTCGCCCTGGTAACCCGCCGCGTGAAAACTTTGCTCCTGGGAGAGCCTAAGCGGCGGGTTCGCAGTTCCGATGCCGAGGATCCGAGGATGGTTCACTGGTCCCCAGCCAATTCATGCGACGTCTGAGTCTTGCCTCTCGTGATGCGCAGCATCGAATTCCGCCGCAAGTTGAGACTTGAAGCCGCCGCTTGCCTTTTCGAACTGGGCTTTAGCTCGTGCCACGTGTCTCAATAATGCGTGCATCTGCTTCGGACCCACTACCAGCAATCCGAGCATAAGCACGAACAGGATTTCCGTTCCAAAACCCAAGATTCACCCCTTGGCCAGGCTTTGGTCGTTGGCATGGTGGTTGTTGTGCTGGCCGGCTTCTCTTCATCTTTAATGGCTGCCTTGAAGCCGCGAATGCCCTCACCAATTCCTTTGCCAAGTTCCGGAAGCTTTTTCGGCCCGAACACCAGCAGCGCGATTCCGAAAATCACCACCAGATGCATCGGTTGAAACAGTCCTTCAAACATATAGCTCCTTAGGTCAATCCCTTTTTGCCTATGATCGTGTGCCAGCAGTATGTGAAACTCCGCGAGTCAAGCAATATTCCCTAATTCTGAAAATATTGTTCCTGACAAAACGGCCTTTCGCACTTTCCCCGCCGAGCGGTCGCGCCTTGGGATTATCTGCGGAGATCTTGGGCGCGTGGCATCTTCGGCGCCGCTCGTTTTTAGCGCCTCGCGAAGCTTCATTCGCGCCTTGTGTAACTGTGACTTGCTGTTGCCGACACAGCATCCCAGCATGGTCGCAATCTCGTTATGCTCGTATCCTTCTACGTCATGCAGTACAAAAATCTTTCGATATCCCGGGGGCAGCGCGTCCACCGCCCGCTGCAGTCGCAGCCTGTCGATCGAGCCCGACAGGACCGGGTCTGGCGCGCCCAATTCCTTCTTCGGCGCCTCTTCCTCGCTTTCCAGCGTCTCTTCCAGCGGGACGACGGGAAGACGCTTCTTGCGCAGTTGCATCAGGACGACGTTGACTGTCATCCGGTGCAGCCAGGTGGAAAAAGCTGACTCGCCGCGAAACATTCCAATCTTGCGAAACAACTGCATGAACGCTTCCTGGGTCAGATCCTCAGCTTCCGCCGTGTTCGCCGTCATGCGGAGACATAGAGAATGAACGTGCCGTTTGTGCAGGCTGTACAAAAACTCAAACGCTTCCGCATCACCCTGCTTGGCGCGTTCGATTGCCTCCGCTTCGGAAGGCACCGGCTGTCAGAGCTCGATCTTTCATATGGGGTTCCTGCTTCTTCTTGCCCGCTGCCAGCCCATCCCGCCACCCAACAGATTCTTGATCCTCAATAGCCGGCAAACTCTTCCGTTCGAATATCGTCCTCATCCACGCTGCCATCAATGAGTGTTCGGCGCGCCGCTGCAACCATCGTGGGCGGCCCAGCTATGTAATAGATCGGGCCTCGCAACGCTCCTACGTGGGTGAGAAGCATTTCCGGGCTGAGGTGTCCGGTCTCTCCCTTCCAACCCCGGTAATTCTTGTCCGTGCGCGTGAGGATCGGAACCAAGCGGAACCTTGGATTCGTAGCCTCTAATTCCCAGAGCTCATCGATGAACGCGGCATCCTCCAGGTAGCGGTTTGCGTAAAACAGAACAATGGGATGGCGCAATTTTTCCGTTGTTGCGAAAGAGAGCATGCTGAGGAATGGCGCGACCCCGATCCCGCCGGCGAGGAAGACAGCTGGCCTGGCTGTGTTTTTATGGAGACTGAAAGAGCCCATGGGACCTTCAATCCTCGCCCGGCTACCAATCGGCAGCATAGATATGGCCTGCTTGAAATCTGTATTTCGCATGCGGGTGGTGACGACAAGCTCTTTCTCGCACGGGGAGCTTGCGATGGAGAAGGTATGAGTTAGTCCGTTTGACATCCCAGGGTAGGAACCCGTTAGAGTCAGATCAATGTACTGCCCGGCCTTGAATACGAAGTGGTTTGGCTTTTCGAACTGAAATGCCATTGTGCCTTCGGCAACTTCCGTTCGACCTAAGAGCGTACTTTGGTAGTCAATCATCGCGATCATCCTTTGGTTCGTCGACACTAGGCTTGCTCTCCATCTTGATAACGAGTGGAATTGCCTTTTATTCCAGGAATTCAAGAAATTAGGAGGAACGCCACGAATGAGACCGGTGAAGGCACCCGGACAAGGACGCACCGGAGTGCGTCCCGGCCAGGGGCTGTCTTAGTTGATGGTGATGGCTACAGGAGTGGAATGGCTTAGCGAGCCGGATGTACCCGTCACCGTCAAAGTCACCTGGGATGCGGGCGTTTGGCCTTTTGAACTGCTGCCGCATCCGAGAGCAAACATCGAAACGAAGAGCAGCAAACCAAGTACGCTGGTCCACATAATGCCCTTGCGTGTAAGCGGCTTCCGTTCGCGGGTGGCGAGAGCGGTTCCGAACAGTCCCAGACCAGGCAGCAGGGTCATCATGCCGTACAAGCTGTAACCGGTGACCGGCGGCGGGGTCGAGACGGCAGAGATCGTCAAGGTTGAGGATGACGCGCTCGACCCGGGAGAGATGGTTGAAGGGTTGAAAGCACAGCTCAGGCCAGCGGGCGCAGCACAGGAAAGCGTAATCTGACCGTTGAATCCTCCTACCGCGCTGGCGCTGATCATCAGGTTAGCCGAACCGCCCGGCGCAACCGTTAGACTTGGGGCCGAGACACTCAGGGAAAAGCCAGGGCTCCCGACAGCGGCCGCGGGGACAAGGCTAGCGAACACACTGGTTGTGCTGCCTCCAGCCGGGAAATTGGGTTGGTTGCCGCCTCCCGCCGTGAGATACAGAGTGTTTGGATCACCAGACGGACCGCCTCCGCCAAACACCATTCCCACAAGCCGGGATTCACCAGTACCTTGTTCGAAGAGTCGGTGAGTTGTCCGAGAAACTTCCCGGTTGTGTCGAATGCGTTGATGGTGCCATCGCCAAAATTGCCCACCAGGATTGCGTTCGGGAACGCTCCAAATGTGGCCGGAGTCGCCACCACGCCCCAGGGCGCGTTGAGCATGCCGCCGGAAGCGAAAGTCTTCACGAAATTGCCGTTGATGTCGAACACATCCACCTGCCCCAGGCCAGCGCCGGGCATTGCATCGTGCTTGGCGGCATCCTGCATGGCATAGGCGACAAAGATCTGGTTAGCGATAACGTGAATTCCATGTGGAGCAAGACCCGGCGGAAGGTTGGGATCGGTGAAGGAACCGCTCAACGAAGTCGGATTGAAGTTGCGATCGAACACGTCGACTTTGCCGCTGTTGAAGTTTGCAGCCAAGAGGAAGGTGTTGGCCAAGGCAAGACCTTTGTAGACGGCGCCACTGGCGGAGTTATCAAAGCCCACGGCTGCTGTGTTGCTGGCGCCGGTCCAGTTTGCGAGGATGCCATCTTCAGTGTCAAAAATGAATTGCCCGCCGCCGAAATAGGCGCCGTTGCCGTTTGACACATTTCCAGTAGGACACCCGGGGCTGCAATTACCATTTGGATTGTGTGTGGCCACGGGTATCGTCACTACCAGCGCGGCATCTTTGTTCCCCTGTGCGTCATAGAGAGTGGAGGTGCCGCCGCTGTTGTTGGCAATCCAGAAATCTTGTCCGGGAAGAATCGAGATTCCCCAGGGATTCAACAATTGAGTGTCTGTAGTATTAGCGACGCCGGCAGTATTTGAGACAAGGTTGGTCTGGGAGTAGCCGGCTTGCTGAGCCCACATTCCCGAAGGGACCGCTAACGTCATAAGTAGTCCGCATAACACAAGTGCTCTTCTCACTTAGTCCTCCATAACCTAACTTTCAGGATGATTACGACGCCGAACCCGTTCTCAATGTCTTTTTTGCCTGCGAAGCCTGGCCGCCGGATGAAGAGGGGAATTCAAGTCTAGATGTAAGCGCCTCCAGGCTCAGAACTCCCCGCCACAACCGTTGTAGCAACCAATGTCGTCCTGGACCTAGTTCGTGCTGCCAGGCGAAGACGCGCTGTTAGTGCCAGAGGGAGAAACAGTATCGTGCTGATTCATCTGGGCTACCTTGGTCATTGCTCGTGGTGTCCCGAAGGTATAGACGCCCCTCGGAGTATCAATACTGCTGAGGAAGTACTTGTTTCCCACATGCTGGAAGCTAAGTCCGGCATGGTCCGACGGAGTTGCGTCGACCATAGCAGGGGTCACTAATACGCCTTCTTCATCGCCACGGATGATTACGTTTTGATCTGCAACTGAACCAACACGACCAATGCGGTAGACTCCGGGAGGCATCGTCTTACCTCCAGCGACGAACTCGAATGGGACATTCGCAATAACTCCACCGGCCTCTTGGGCGCTGGCACTTATGCCAACTCCAAGCACGCACGTCAGAGTGAGTACAGCGGCTAAATACACTTTCTTCATGACTTCTCCTTGTTGAAATGTGTTGACATTCACTATTGATAACTACGTTCGTGAGGTTTTATTCCGCAGCTACTACGTGAGTGTCGGTTGTCAAGTATTTTTTCGGACTTCATACAGAGTTAGACGCAGCGACCACCGCCGAGATTCGAGAGAGGTGTCAATTGATTGTCAAAGTTTTGGACCGGTTTAGTAACAAACGCGTGGTAACTTTTCGGCGAGAGTTCGAATGGGGGTACCAGGGCTGAATTGCCGTGGGTCAGGTTGATTTGTGGACTGCGAGTCCGTATTCCATACGGTCGGCGCTCGAGCGATGCTTCGGTGACTTGGTAAAGTGATCGAGCACGTCTGGAAATCGAGCGAGCCACGCGGGTGATTAAAGGGCCGAGGCGTGTTTGGCGAGGCGGACAGAAGTCACTCGGTTCAACTCCGTGTAAGAATTGTCCTCGCAGACTTCTGTCCGTTGCTGGGGAGAGAGCTGACACTTTCTACCGGGCGATAACGGTTCCCGTTATCTTCGGATAAAAAGATTACAGAAATACTGGAGCCGGCCAGGCTCCATGAAAGTACGCTGGGACCGCTGAAGTCGAACCTCTCCGAGGCCAAACTAGCTTAAACTGCGCAGCCACTCGGCGACGCCGTTTCCTGCAACCTCAACTCCTCAGCGGCCCCGCATCCTGGACGAAACATCGCTCGCTCCGATTCTGTGTCCTTTCCGAAGTACCTGTTCAGGCGTTCACGAAGCTGCAGCCGGCCTCGCCAGAGCCGAGCCTTCACCGCAGCATGACTCAAGTTCAGCACTTCTGCGGTTTGCGCCGTTGAAAAGCCTTCAATGTCCCGCAGCACGAAGACTGCTCGCAAGACCGGCCGCAATTCTTTTAGGGCCTTGACCAAGATGTCTCGGAATTCAGAGGCTCCGTAAAGTTGCTCAGGATTGGGAGCCCAATCGGCGACCTCCATCGGGAGCATCTCTCCTGCCTGAAAATCCTCATCGAGGGCTACTTCTTTTGTTCTCGCGCTGCTTTCGCAGCTTCATAAGCGACTGGTTCAGAGTGATGCGAATCAGCCAGGTTGAAAACTTGGAATCCTCCCGGAATTCGCCCAAATTCTGGAAGGCTTTCAAGAAGGCCTCCTGCACCACGTCCTCGGAATCTTCCCGGTTGTGCGTGACGTGTTGGGCGATTCGAAAGAGTTTGCGATCGTATCGCTTTACCAGTTGCTCGAAGGCAGCAACATCCCCATTCTTGCTGGCATGGACAAGATCCAGGTCGTCGGTTGCCACGGCCATCGCTGCGAATTGTGCCGAGTCTGCAGTCATATCGTTCCAGCCGCCTTGAAGAGCAGAGCTTCGTGAAATAATTCAGCTTCCGGAAGAGAGCCGTTTCCGTGCTTATCTGGAAGCATCCAGTCTTACTGCACCACGACCTTGCCAGTCATCTTGGGGTGGATCGTGCAGTAGTAGGGATACGTTCCCGCCTTGGTGAAACTTGTAGGAGAACTTTTCGTCCGTATCCAGCACCTTGGACTTGAACACACCGTCTGTGCTGACCGAGTATGGGGAATGTCATCTTTGTTTGTCCAGGTAACTGTCGCTCCGACGGGTACCGTGATCGTCTGTGGCCCAAAAACGAAGTTATCGATGTTCACCGCCGCGTTGGCCGCTGAGGGCTGATCATTGGCTGTCACCCTCGGTGATGCCGCGAACAGCAGCAGCATCGCAATCATTACCGGCATTGCCAAACCCGCAATCCACACATTTTTCCTTGTCATTTTCTGTTTCCTTTCCAGATTTGTTTTTCTTGGTTAATCTTCCTTGTTTGAACCATGAATCCTTGGCGGTTTATCCACGGATTGAGTTAACTCCCGCCAGGTCCGCCGCCACTCGCCGAAGCCGAAGACCCCGAGTCGCCGAGTGGCGAATCGACGACGGCAAGGCTGCGGCCGCTGACCAGATAGTTCACATCGGTGATACCCAGCACCCGCTGCAACTGGTCGGCGGGCACCTTCATGGGTCCGGCCGAGGGAGCTGTGCCCGGCGCAGGTTGAGGGAAAGCCGTCGACATCGCGGTGTGGAACGACACCTTACCTTCGACCTTCTGCATGATCTGGTGAATATGGCCGTTCAACACGGTGACGGAACCGAAACGCTTGACGTAAGACAAAGCTTGTTCACTGTCGTCGGTTCCCCAGCCCCAATCGGGATAGATGGTCCACAGCGGAATGTGCGCATAGAGCACAATCGGAGTGCTGGCAGAGCGGCCCTTGAGATCGTCCTCGAGCCACTCCAACTGTTCGTGACCAAGCGACCCCATGCCTCCAGCTTTCAGATTGGCGACATTTACCAGGCCAACGAAATGCACGCCCTTGTGATCGAAGCTGGACCAGCCCGTGCCCTTTGTACCTTTTCCATAGCGCTGGAGAAATTGCTCACCGTTGTCGCTGAGCATGTCGTGCTCGCCCGGCACAAAGTAGATCTGCTTCGCGGACGCCCCTTTCAATGCCTGGTCCAGCGTGTCGAACTCGCTCGGCTTCGAGAGCTGACTCAGATCACCGGTGTGAATGATGAAATCCGGCGTGTGGGGCATGGCATTGATCTTGTTGATCGCCGTCTGCAGGGTTGCGGTGACGTCCGGATTGGCCGGCTTGTTAAAGCCGATGTGGCTGTCGCTGATCTGGACAAAGCTGAAGTCCCCGCCTTTGCCGGCATCTTTGCCCGTGCCTTTGGCGAATGCCTGAGACACCGGAATGCCACCGCTCAAGGTCCAGACCAGGCCGGTACCCGCCCATGCCATGCACTTCAGGAACCCGCGACGGTCGACGCCGTCGTTGTTGAGGTCTTGCAAATTCTGATCGATCAGATCTTGTTTTTTGTCCGTCATTTGCTCCTCCGTGGTTTGTAGCGTTCTGAGGTGATAACCGGCGCCAGTCATTTTTATTCCCGCGATTTATTCCACTGGCGAAAGTTTTTGTGGCCTGATCGAGGTATTTTGGGGGACGACAGCAGGTCAGCTCGGTTTACGTAATCGGCGGCGAAGCGGTAGTCTATGTGACCAGCATCGAATGGCAGTCGCACAGCGAGAGATCTGTCGTGGCGAGTCCTAGCCAGGCTGTTTACGCCGCTTAGAAAGCCGCCCAAGTGCCCGGTCAGCGCGATGATACCGACGCCCAGAATTTCAAGCGCCAGGCGGTAGTTCGGCAAAGCCTCTGCCCGTCGCCTCGCACCGGAAATGCACCCACCAGACCAGCCAGATCATGACGCGTCGAGACGCACGCCAATACCAGGTGCAGTAATAAGATGCCCTTCAGTTTCTGGCCCTCGAGTTGGAACTGCCACGCGAGTATTCCAGTGAGCCAGAACCGGAACGGTTGAAATCGCTGCCACCAGCAGGTTGTAGTAGGCTGCGTCCGCAAAGCCACGTCGCTTCGTCCATTGCGCGATGAGGTCGAACGCCACTGCCGCAATGAACAGCGCGATTGGAAAATGGATCAGCACCACATGTTGTGCGTGCTTCGCCAACAGTGCGGTCTTGAGATCGAATGGATTTACCATCACCCTGCTCCTGTCTAAGATTCGGCGCGGAGTTCGCTGCGGGGACGATGCCCCGTCCGCGGCCTCTCCGTTCGCCGACTTATCGGTGTTGCTCGACTCCCCGCGGTATCTTTCAGTCTCCATAGGGGAGCGAGGGCTCGGTTATTGCCGGCTGATCTGGCTGGCTCGGAAACCACCCACAATCCGTCGCCATTCAAGACGTAAATGAAATTTCGCTCGTCCTGAAGCCACTTGACCACTCCCGAGAACTTTTGCACCACTCGAGGAGCGGTTGGATTCGACAAATCCCAAAGCACAAGGTCATCAGTGGAGGTTCTGCTGCTGCGCATCGGGAGAATCTCGCTTTCGGAATGACCGCCACGACGCCCGTCAGGCTCATCCTGCTCGACAGGTCTGGATCCGGCCACGGAATTACTGCAACCGACTTCGGTTGAGTGGGCTTGCTGATATCGATAATCGAGATACCCTGGTCTTTTGAATGCTCCACGTAGAGGTAGTACTTGTCGTTCACCTTTCTCTGCATTTCCATGTCAACAGCCGACAGTCCGCTGAATGAGATGTGAGCGACCACTTGGCTCCCCGCGCCAGATTCTTTGGCTTGTGCTCCTTCGCCGACGCAGCGCTGACCGTCACAACCAAAGCGACGGTAAAAAGGGCCAATGCGCGCGAGCTGATTTCAACAAATGTGCTGGTTTTGATTTTGTTCATCATCCGCCTCCTGCGAAACGATTCTCACTGGGTATAACGGACTTTCCGATCTTTTATTCCTCGTCGCAAATTGGGCGGTGCAAGAACTGATTTCCCTTCAATGCAATAACCAGGTCAGTCCGAATGGGCGTAATACCCGGTCTTTGCGTAAACGCGTAGCGGCGGCAGTCCTTTTGGTGGAACCAACTTGACCTTTAACTTGTGCCATTTGCCGTCGTATGCGGGATTGGTGGGGCGATATCCGAGTACATATTGGTTGCGCAACTCGATCCCAATCTTTGTAGCAACGTCCGTCAAATCGTTGGGATTGTCGATTGAGAATGCACGACCCCCGGTGAGTTCGGTGATGTCGCTCAATAGCTGCGGACCCAGACGTTCTTCTTCAGTCGGGAAATAGTGGTCGTAGATGCCGACGGCGTAGATCTGCACGTCAGATTCCTTTACCAGGTTCTTGATCTCGGTCTCGGTGTAGCGGCTGTGGTTGTCCCCGCCGTCTGAGATGATCAGCAGCGCTTTCCTCCCATACTTGGCTTGCCTCATCTTGCTGAGGCCGAGATAAATCGCATCCAGCATGGCGGTGCGCCCTTTCGGAGCCGTGTTCAGTAGCCTGCCTTCGATTTCCTCCACCGATCGGGTAAACTCGCTCACTTCCTCGGGCCTGTCGTTAAATGCGATCATGAAAAACTCGTCTTCCGGGTTCGCGGTCTTGAAGAACTCCACTACTGCTTCGCGGGCGCGCTCGATCTTGCTTGCCATGCTGCCGCTCACGTCGAAGATGGCGCCCAGCGACACCGGGGCATCCTCACGCGAAAAGTGCTGAATCTGTTGCCTTTCCTTGCCTTCGAAGAGTTCGAAATTCTCTTTGTCCAGCCCGGTCACCTGACGATTTTCCGGATCTACGATGGACACCGGTACCAGTACCAGATTTACGTCCACTTTGAGGGGTCTGGTATGGGTCTCCAGGGCCGGATCGATTGGCTGAGCACTTTTGTCCTGGGTGTGCTCAACCCGCGGAGTCACGTGCACGTCCTCCCCGGAACTTTGCGCCCAGGCAGATGGCAGGAGCCAAAAAACAGCGATCAGTACGGCTATCCGAGGCGCACGAAATGGGAGGGCGATCAGTCACTTCGGTTTGGCCTGGCGTCTGGTTCAGAGCCAGGAGCTTCCGTGACAATCACATACGATCTGCCCGGCTCACCGGTGATAACCGGCCAGATGTGGCTTTTATTCCCCCAAAAAACTTATTTCTCTATCCGAAGGAATAAAAGTGCCCCCCAACAGTTTAATATTGTGTATTTGACACGCATCGACGCTCAATCCGATTCGTTCGAAGAACTGGCGATGCCGCTCTTCGACCAGTTGTACAACTTCGCACACTGGCTGACGCAGAATCGCGAGGAAGCCGAAGACCTGGTTCAGGAAACCTACGCCAAGGCTTTGAAAGGGTTCTCGTCTTTCCAGTTGGGGACTAATTTCCGGGCATGGATGTATCGCATCTTGCGTAACACGTTCTTGACCTCGCGCACGGGACTGAGAGCGACGATGACGGTATCCGCTCGATTCCGAGGAAGAAGGGCCTGAACTGGCAGTGGAGGGCGAAACGCCGGAAACGATTCTGATCGAGCGCTCGAACTCCAACTGGTCCAGAGCGCGATCGATGAGCTGCCGGTGCATTTCCGGGAAATTCTGCTTCTTTGTGAAGTGGAGGAGATGTCGTATCAGGAAATTGCGGAAACGCTTTCCATTCCGATAGGCACGGTGATGTCGCGTTTATCGCGTGCCAGAAAAACGTTACGCGATGGCCTGCGGCTACAGTTTCAAAAAGGATGAACCATGGTTTGTGAGTCTTGGAAGACAAAACTCGACACCTACCTCGACGGTGAGCTTCCGTCGGAGGAGATGCGCAGCCTTCGACGCTCATGTGCACAGCTGCCCCTCTTGCTCGGCGGATGCCCTTACGCGGGTGCAGATGAAGCGCGCTATCCAAGTCGCTGGAAAGCGCTTTACCCCCAGTGCTGAGTTCCGCAGACGCATGCAGCAGAGCATTGCACCCAAACCGCAGCGCAGTCTCCGTCCAGGATGGATATTCGCGGCGGCGGCAGCCGTCGTTCTCGTGGTCGGGGCGTTGACTTCAACCTATGTGGGAACCCGGTCCGGCAGAGGACCAGGTTTTCAGCGAGATTGCAGACTTGCACGTGGCGACGCTGGCCAGTTCATCGCCGGTGGATGTGATCTCCACTGATCGGCACACGGTGAAACCCTGGTTCCAGGGAAAGATCCCCTTCGCGTTCGATTTGCCGGAACTCCAGAACTCCGAGTTCTCTCTGCTCGGCGGCCGGATGACCTATCTTGATCAAACGCCGGGCGCGCATCTCATTTACGATGTTCGAAAGCACCACATCTCGGTGTTCGTCTTCCAGGACCGGTCTTTGAGATTGCCAGCCGGACTGGACGGAATTCTCTCGCGCCGAAGAGACGTCTCGTTCAACATGGAAACATGGAGTCAAGGCGGACTTCGCTATTTCGTGGTCGGCGACGCCAGTGCTGCGGATATCGACGAGTCTGGCGAAATTGTTTAAAGCGCGTGTCATAGATTTGACGCCGGTAAATTCCGCCCCCAAAGTTTCTTCAGGATTCGATCGCCAAACCTGAAAGCTTGAGCGGAAGCTTGCCTTTTTTCGCAGTAAAATCATGACGCGGGTAAGGCACAAATTTATAGCCCACGCGATGTACTGTGAGAAAGTGCAAAGGGTCCGAAGGGTCGCTCTCCAGTTTCTGTCGTAATCTCAGGATGTGGTTGTCCACGGTTCGGGTACAGGGGTAGTTCTGGTAGCCCCAAACTTCATCGAGAAGCTCATCCCGCGAGATCACGCGTTCGGCGTTCTTTGTCAAGAACTCCAGTGTCTTGAATTCTTTTGCAGTGACCGCGATCTTCTCTCCGCAGCGAGTGATCTCCGTCCTGGAAAAATCCACTATCACATCCTCAAACACATACACGTTCTCCGGACTGACGTGTGACGCACGCCTCATTAGCGCGCGCAGACGTGCAACAAGTTCTCGCCGGGCTGAACGGTATGGTCACATAATCGTCCGCACCCATTTCCAGGAGAAGGACCTTGTCCGCAACATCTGAGCTCGCGCTCAGAATTACAAGGGGCAGACCAGGAATCAAATTCGCAATCTTTTTGCAAAGATCACATCCCGAAGATCCCGGGTGCGGTAGATCGAGGATTACCGCGGCGGGTGCCCTTTGGCTAAGTCTTCTCCAAACCGCAAACGGAGTCAGGGACGACATCGACCTCATATCCTTCCGAGGAGAAAAGCCGCAGCAGAATCTTCCGCAAAGCACCATCGTCCTCGATCACCAGAATCCGATCCATTGTGCCCGGTTGCAGGTGCGGACATTGGAGGGTTCACGGGTGCTGCCAAGGTGGTAGTCGCCATAAGTTTTCTCCTTCCGGATCGCCGCTTGATTCATGCGTCAGGCATCGAAGCACTGTTGGATCAAGATTTCCTCCAGTTTCTGGACCAGCCAAACGAAGCCCAGTTCTTGCATGACTCGCAGCAAACTGCTTTTGATCGACCCTTTTGGCGTCGGCCACGCGGTAGGCTCCAGCGCCGTTCTCGCCCGTTTCGATGTGATGAGGAAAGCCCCTGGATGGCGGCGCACCGGGAGCACCACGGAGTGACTCGCGAACCGCCTTCCGGGCTCTGGCCAGGCGGGACATAACGGTTCCTATCGGGATCGACAATATTTCCGCGATCTCCTGGTAGGACATTTCCTCCACCTCACAAAGAAGCAGGGTCTCGCGGTAATGCACCGGCAGATCGTCGATGGCGCGCTGCACCAGTTGAGAATTACAGCGATTGATCAGAATCGTTTCGGGAGTCTCGGTCTCAACCGCCAGTTCAGGTCCGTCCTCCTCCGAGTCCAGTGCTTCGGTCATGCGCCGCTCGAGTTTTGTGCGCGAACTCAGGAAGGTGTTCCTCAGGATTCGAAATATCCATGCCCGGAAATTGGTGCCAGGCTGAAACGATGCGAAACTGCGTAAAGCCTTTAGATATGTCTCTTGCACGAGATCCTCGGCATCGTCCGAGTTGTGCGCAATCCAGCGCGCGAAGTTGTAAAGGGAATCAAACAGGGGCATGGCCAACTCTTCGAACCCTGCCAATGGTTGATCGTCGCTGCGAGGACGAAGCTCCCGAATCCGACCATCTCTCGTAGTCCAGATCCAATACTGCTCATTTGCCTTCCCCCGAATCGCTCGACGGAGTTTCAAACTGCCGCTGGCTCGTTGCGTGACAATCTGACGCGCCTGTCGTCCGCCGTCAATTGCCGGAGAATTTTCTCTACATATCCAATTGATCTCCCGTCAAATAATTGCTGGCTAACGAGTTAGTTGTGCATATATCCTGAAAACCAGAGTTTGTGCGTGAAGTGCTAGACTTCCCTGCGCAGCCCAAAGCGCTATGGAACCCCCGCGGCCCACGTCCGTCGTGCGATTCGGAACCTATGAGGTTTCTCTCCAGTCGGGCGAAGTGCGCAAATCTGGCTTGAGAATCAGAGTGCAGCAGCAGCCCATGAAGCTGCTGGAGATCCTTCTGGAGCGTCCGGGAGAGGTCGTCAGCAGGGAGGAATTACGCGGCCGGGTCTGGACCGAACGAAAGCTTTGGTGATTTCGACCAGGCCCTCAACATCGCCATCGCCAAACTTCGCACTGCGTTGGAGGATTCGGCCGAGAATCCGCGATTCATTGAGACTCTGCCAAAACGTGGCTATCGCTTTATTGCCGACGTCTCAGTTGTCGATATAGACACCAGCCCAAAAAAGCCGAAGTCTTCGGCTGGAGATCTGCCTGAGTCACAAAAACAAGAACAAGCAGAAGACAGGGGCTGGGCGTGAGATCCAAGCCGGTGGGCTGACCATTGAGCCCGCTGCACCTAAACGCCGGCTGTGGCCGACACAGCGGGTTATCTTCGCCCTGGCGCTCGTCCTGGGTTTGCCGATTCTCGCAATCTTGCTATTTCGTTCGCGTGGCCACGCGCCCACGGGCATCCGATCCCTGGCGGTGCTTCCGCTGGAAAACCTGTCTGGCGATGCTTCCCAAGGTTACTTCGCCGATGGCATGACCGACGAGTTGATTACAGATCTGTCACAGATCAGCGCTTTGCGGGTGATCTCCCGCACCTCCGTAATGGCATATAAAGGAGCGCGCAAGCCTCTGCCGCAGATCGCTCGTGAGCTGAACGTCGACGCCGTGGTAGAAGGCACCGTGCTCCGTTCCGGCGACCAGGTCCGCATCACCGCGCAGTTGATCGAGGCTTCTACCGACAAGCACTTATGGTCCCAGAGCTATGAGGGTGAATTGAGTGATACCTTGGCGCTCCAGAACCGGGTGGCTGGAGCCATCGCGGACCAAATTCGGATCAGTTTGACTCCGCAGGAACAAGCTGCGCTGAACAACGTGAAGGTGGTTAATCCGGAGGCTTACGAGTCCTATCTCAAAGGGCGGTACTTCTGGAATAAGCGAACGGCGGATGGTTTGAAGAGTCGCCCGGGCTTACTTCGACCAGGCAATTGAGGAGGACCCGAAATACGCCCAGGCCTATTCGGGTTTAGCCGACACTTACGCTTTGTTGGGAGATTGGCAGTACGAAGTGATGACCCCCAAGGAGGCATTCCCCAAAGCGAAAGCGGCGGCGATCCAGGCTCTGGAATTGGACAGCGCGCTCGGCGAAGCCCACACCTCGCTGGCATTCGTCCTGGATGGATTCGACTGGGATTTTGACTCTGCGCGGGAAGGAATTCCAGCGAGCCATTGAACTAAAGCCAGGCTACGCAACCGCTCACCATTGGTATGCCTGGCACTTGAGTATGTTAGGTCGGTATGACGAAGCGATTGCGGAGATGAGAAAAGCGGAAAATCTGGATCCACTATCTCTCATCATTAACTCCGACCTGGCAGAGCTCCTCGTCATTGCCCACTCGTATGACGAATCCATACGACAGAGCCGCAAGACCATCGAAATGGATCCTAATTTTGCTCTCGCACATAATCAACTCGCCCAGGCTTACCTTCAGAAACACATGTACGACGAAGCGGTTGCAGAACTGCAGAAAGCAGTCCAGCTCTCTGGGGGCAGTCCGACATGCATAGCTAATCTTGCTCGCGCCTATGTAGCAGCCGGCAAGAGGAGCGAAGCGGTGAAGCTGCTGGGCGACTTGAAGAAGCGCTCAAGCCCTGGTTATTCGAATGCTTCTGAGATTGCTGTCATCTATGCATCTCTCGGAGATATGGATCAAGCGATGAATTGGCTTGAAAAAGCCTACGAAGAGCGATTTAACCCAAGCATCCTGCTGCGGCCCGGCTTCGATCCTCTCCGCTCTGATTCGCGCTTCCAAAGCCTCGTCCACCGCATTGGCCTACCTGGGTGAGATAGCGACACAACTTGATCCGGTGAGAGGGGCATTTATTCGTCACCGTTCCGTGAGCAGCGCCAAGTTGACCGCAGAAAATTTACCTCGCCCGGGAATAAACAGCTCGTCTGTCAAGTTTTCATAGTCGACAACCCGAAACCCAGAGCGGAACGCTTCTATGATTTTAAGCGCGACGCAGTAGGGTTGCCGAAGTGTCTAAAACAGCGAAGGGGCAAATCACGGCCAGCGTAATTACATTTCGTTACAAAATTCTTGGGCGGAACCAATTTTTGAATGTGCCTAATCACCTGGAAGCCGCATCGAATCCATTAGAGAGAGTGGCATGATTTCCTTAAGGTTGGTTCAGCTGATTGAACGTCATTCCGACGAACTTGCGGCCGAGTTGGTCGCGAAACTCGAAAATTCCTCCCGCACCTCCGATCTGCATAAAGTCCCGGTCGAGGAATTGCGGCAACGAATTCACGAAATCCTGCTGCACTTGAGCGAGTGGCTGATCACCAAGACGGGCCATGACATCGAGCGGCGTTATTTTGAGATCGGTGAGCGCCGCGCCTCGCAAGGGGTTGCGCTTTCCGACTTCTGCTGGGCGATTGTCATGACCAAGGAACATCTCTGGGAATTCCTTCAGCGCCAGGGATTCATGCGCGGTCCGCTAGAGATTTACGGCGAGATGGAATTGTTGCGCCTGCTGGACCAGTTCTTCGATCGCGCTTTGTGTTTTGCAACCGAGGGCTATGAGCAGTACCTCCAGCAGCAGGTAAGCCCGGTAATGCGGGTTCGTGCGCCGACGGAAAGATGGGCATGGCACTGACGGCACTCAACGCGCCCATGTCGCGCCGGGTTTCCCCAGTGCGAACGATTTCACTTTCTTCTCGACCATGGTTTGAGAACGTCCATTGAGCTCTTTTTTCGAAATACGTGAAAGTGAAGCCAGAGCATCGACTCACTCGCTGCCCATCCGAGTTTTGGTATCAGAACCCGACGTTGTGAGTCGCAAGCTCATTTGCTCGCTGCTCGAGTGTGAATCAGGGATAACTGTGACTTGCGTGGACGACTCCAGGCTGGTGTCCTCAATTCAGGAGAGCGCCCCGGACCTCGTAATATTGGACGTGCATACACCAGCGATTGGACGAGCCCCAAGCTGGCAGGCCGTAGGGATCAAGCGTGCACCAGCAACCATCGTCACCGCCTACGATCCTCTGGAAGTATCCCGCATTCGCTTCTTCCGCTATCGACTTTCTTATAAAACCATTTGATGCCGAGCGCTTCCAATCCGCGTCTGGATCTGGCAAGATCGCGAATTGCTGGTGCTCGGATGGAGATCGAAGTTGAGGAGAGGTCGAGTGCCCGGGAGCAACAACGACCGGAGCGGCGCTTTCTGCAGCGACTGGCGGTTGAAGAGAATGAAAAGATCGTGCTTGTAAAAGTCGAGGATATCCGATGGATGCAGTCGTCAGGGAATCACATTCGACTGCATATGGGGAACACGTCCCATTTGATTCGGCAAAGCATGAAAAATCTCCAGGCGCTGCTCGATCCGAATCGTTTTCTCCGTGTGCATCGCAATGCGATCGTGAATCTCGACCATGTCGAGGAGTTTCATTTGCCTCCGAATGGCAATATGTTCGTGAAGCTGAACGATGGACTGTGTCTACCTCTTCGAAAAGCCAATCGGGCGCTACTGCGAAAACTGCTGAAAGATATTTGGTAGTTTAGGTTTTAGCTGGATTCTTCGTGGTTCTGCCTCTGCTTCCGTTAGACCTTCATGATGTGCACAGGGCTGATTTGTATTTGTCTCCCCGCTACAAAGCCCACAACAATCGTTGAAGCAGATTTACTCTTGCTGAATAACTCTTGCTTGTTGTCTTCCGAGAAATCATATTTCTATGACGCTGGCTTTCAATTTTTGTATCGCTTGATCTTGGCCATCGTCGACCTGACGTTCATCCCGTTCCCGCGGCGGTTCATCCCATCATCGTTGGTTATGCCCGTGCTACTGGAAGGGAAGTCTTTCTAGGAGAGCCACTGTGAAATTCAGTAGAGTACCGACCCCGTCGCGAAAATGGAAATAAAACCTTACAAAGAGTGACGAAAATTGACAATCACCAGATTGCCGGAGTACCGGTTAGTCGAGCGCGCAAACATCTGCTCCTGTTCTCGGTGCTCCTGGGTGCGATCCTGGCATTGCCGGTTGTGTTGAACGCACAGCTGACAACAGCGGATGTAGTGGGAACGGTAACCGACACTACCGGAGCGGTGGTGCCCAACGCCAATGTAACTCTCATCGAACCAGAAGACAAACGAAACCCGAAACACGCAAAGCAACGGCGGCGGCCAATATGCTTTCACCCTTTTGCTGCCCGGAAGCTACTCGGTGCGGATCGAAGCGCAGGGTTTTACAACCTTCACATCCAACGTGAACGTCTCCGCTGGCGATCGTGCCAGGGTAGACGCATCCATGCATGTGGGCCAAAGTTCGGAAACTGTAGAGGTGACGTCACCAAGTCCCCTGCTTCAAACCGAGACCTCCACGGTCACGAATACCGTGCCCGAGCAGCATGTGGAGAGTCTGCCTCTCAATACGCGCAACTTGACGACCCTGGTGACGTTCGTGCCGGGGGCCAACGAAGGCGCCAGCGTCGACTCACTTAGCAGCGGTCAGCGTCCCGACGATCGCCGCCAGACCAGTTCATTTTCGGTGAACGGGCAGGACGTTGAGCTCAACAACGCGCAGATTGATGGCACGGACAACAACGAACGCATTATCGGGACGATTGGCGTTAAGCCCTCGATCGATGCCATTCAGGAGGTGACGGTAGAAACCAACAACTACACCGCCGAGAGCGGACGAACGCCGGGTGGCCTGGTCAGTGTCATCACCAAGAGCGGAAGCAACAACTTTCACGGTTCGCTGTACGAGTATTTTCAAAACAACGCGTTCAACGCCAGGAATCCCTTTAACCCGTCGCCCGCAATTTCCCCAATCCGAGTTTCGTCAGAACGATTTCGGTGGCAGTGTCGGTGGTCCCATTATTAAGGATCGGACGTTTTTCTTTTTTGCTTACGAAGGCTTCCGCCAGGTTGCAGGCGTCCAAAATCCCATAACCAGCACCGTACCCACTGCGGCCGAGCAGGCTCTAGGTCCGGCGGGAATTGTCGCTGCAGATCCGGCGACCGCCGGACTGGCGGTTGATCCGATTGCGGCCAACTTATTTAAGCTGTATCCGTTGCCCAACTTTGGAGCACCCGGACAGGAAACGAACAACTTCCTCTTCGACCCGAACAGAACCCAGTTCAGTACCACGTTTGATGCGCGCGTCGACCATCGCTTCAGCAACAACGATCTTTTTTACGCGCGATTCACTTCCAACAACGTGAGCTCGGTCATTCCGACGAACTTGCCTAATGTCACCGTCAACGGGGTCAGCATCAACCCCGGCAATGGCCAGTTTGGCTTTGCTGGACCGGCGAAAGACATTGCCTATAACGGTCAACTCAACTACACCCATATCTTCAGCTCCAATCTCTTGCTCGAGTTGAAGGCCGCGTATACCCGAATCGATAACACTTCCAACTCTCCGAACTCCGGCACCAATGCCGCCACCGCTGTGGGCTTTCCGGGCAACATCAACTTACGGCCCTTTGGCGAGCTCAGGTCTGCCCCTGATCAACATGGCTGGCTTTGCGCCCGCTTGGCGATAGCAATTTTGTTCCGATCGTAGATATCAGCAACACTTTCAATACAACGGAGCCATAACCTATAACCGCGGGAACGCACAGTCTGAAATTTGGCGCTCTTTAATTCGCCGGCAGGCGCAAAACCAGCAAAGCAGCAACGGAGTTGGCAACATCAATTTTGGGCTGCCAGAGGATGGCGGATCGGCGTCACTCGACAATCTAGCCACTTTCCTGGTGGGCGCGTTTACCGCAGAAGGCCGTAACACTGATCTGTTCACTCCCAACTATCGCTCGTGGGAGCCTGGCTTCTACGCTCAGGACAGCTGGAAGGCCAGACCGTGGCTGACGCTCAACTATGGCCTCCGTTATGACATATTCACTCCGTTCACGGAAGCCGATGGCCGCATCTCCAACTTTGATCCAGCGACCAACACACTCCTGGTCCCGGCACATGCGCTTGCCGTTCTCAACTCCCAGGGCGTTAACACGACTGGGATCGTCGCCTCATCCGATACGGCCGGCCTCAACACCACCTATTCAAATGTCGAACCGCGCGTCGGCTTTGCCGCTTCGCTGGGGCATGACACCGTGCTCCGCGGCGGCTTCGGCATTGCCTCCTTCCCTGGAAACTACACCTCGAACGCGTCGCTGAAGAACGCTCCGTTCAACGGAGTTTACGCTCCAAGCATCAACGGCCAAGGATGCCAATCTACGCTTGCTACCCAGATTGAGACTACCTCGACAGGTTCTTCCACGCTGCCAACCTGCGAAACTGCCTTGGGACAGACCACGGCTTTGGGACAAGGTATTCCGATCCCGGTTCCCCAGGCCTTGAACAGTCCCAGCTTGTCTCTTCCCGATAACGTGGCGCTGAACTTCAGGACGTCGTATGTAGAGCAGTTCAATCTTCTGCTTGCAGAAGCAATTTGGCCAGAACGTCATCACCATCGGATATGTAGGCTCCGTGGGGCGTCATTTGCCAGTCGTAATCAACGACATTAACGTCCCCAATCCGCTTACCGCTCCTGCCTCTTTGCGCGGTCCGGACGGGCGCTTTGATACTCGGCCAACTGCCGCGTATCCTGCCGGGTCTCGGCGGAGTCGGCGAATACGAGAGTATAGGCAGTTCCAGCTATAACTCTTTGCAAACATCGTTCCAGCGCCGCTATCATAACGGACTCACCGTATCCGTCAACTACACTTACTCTCACTCTATCGACGATGCCACGACTCTGAGCTATGAGGGCCAGGAGGGCTTTGGAAACGCAAATCCCTTCGCCATCCAACAGACTGAAACCGGCAATAGCGACCTTGATCTCCGCCATCGCTTTGTCGGCACCGTCACCTATGAGTTGCCGTTTGGCAAGAACTTCACCGGAGCCAAAAAACTGGCGCTCGCGGGATGGCAAGCCAATACGGTTCTCGATCTGGAATTCCGGTAGCCCGTTCACCATCACCGACAACTTCACCGGCTTTGCCAATTCTGTCTTTAACGGAATCGGCGGCGGACCAACGCGTCCAAACCAGATCGCTGATGCAACCCTCTCCAATCCCAGCATCGGCGAATGGTTTAACACGGCGCTTTTGTTATTCCGCCTCTCGGCACGATCGGAAACACGCCGCGTAACAGCCTGTATGGTCCGTCCTTCCGGCATTTCGATCTTTCTATCTTCAAGGATTTCACTCTGACGGAACGGGTTAAGCTGCAATTTCGCGCGGAGGCTTTCAACCTGACGAACACACCGAGCTACTTTGTCGCTAACAATCAGAATGACGCCCCCACAACCAACGCGGTTCAAGGCGCAGGATTCGGCAAAATCGTCATAACCAACCCCAACTACACGCCGCGTGCGCTGCAGTTGGCGCTGAAGCTTATTTTCTAGGAAGCGCAGGTCGACGCGGCGGTTGGCGTACGCCGCTCCGAAACATGGGCAGTGATACGCCGATGGGCTTTTCTGGGCATGCGAATATGCTAGCGATAAGTTTCGGGGGAGTTGAAATGGTAGGCCCGAATGGACTCGAACCATCGACCTCCTCCGTGTCAGGGAGGCGCTCTAACCAACTGAGCTACGGGCCTATATGCGAACGGTTCTGGATTCAATTCTACGGGCAGAAGACAATTCCGGCAACGTTTGCCTCGGCCCAAGTTTGCGGAATCACGGGCTGATCACAGGCTGGAAAATTCTTGTCGTTCTCTGTAAACCCAGGGAGTTGGCATGAAGCCTTGTGTATTGCCGACCCGAAAGATGATGGGCTCAGCCTGTCTGCGTCCGACGCTCATCCCGGTTCAAGGTCAGCAGTGGAATTGGCACTCCTGGTGCCACGATTACCTTCTCTCGTTATCACCCAAAATGACTGTCCTAGAACTCTATTCGTAAGGCGACCTGGCCAGTGCGATTCCGGCCCTTCGTGCCCGGCTCACAAATAGATGGTTGCCGCTTCTTTCGTTCTTCGCATTCCGACAACGCGATCAGCGCGAGCCGCAGTATCCAGACGTTAGAGGTCGAGCCATGAAAAGCGCATGAAAGCCGCATAAAATCGGCGTAAAGTGCCACTCAAAGATTCGATGGACGTCAGAAGAAGTTTTAATTGTGAAGCCGGCGCATTGGAATCCGGGTCTGGCGGGCGGAAATCACGGTCGTACTCGAGATGAAATAAATTCTGGCCGGAGTGCGGAGTCAGGGAGCCAATAAAAGTTAAGTCAACCTACTGGTCTTTGGAGAAAAGCGATTTGTTCGAAGGATCGCAGAACCGGTATCCCACCCACGGTTCGGTAAAAAGATATCTTGGCTTCGCGGGATCGTCTTCGATTTTCTTGCGAAGCATCCTCATGTAAGTTCGCAGGTACTCAAGTTCCTCGCCATATTCCGGTCCCCAGATGGTTTGCAGGAGTTTGGAGTGAGTCAAAAGAGCGCCTTCGTTTTTCATCAGGAACACAAGCAGGTTGAATTCGGTAGGAGTGAGATGAATGATCTTGCCGGCACGGCAAAGCAAACGGCGGTGAAGATCCACTTCGAGATCCCCAGCCCGGAGGACGTGAATCTCCGCCGCAGTATCCGCCTGGGTACGCCGCAGCACCGCCCGTACGCGTGCCGTGAGCTCGCGAAACTGGAAACGCATGGTCACGTAGTCGTCGGCTCCGGCTTCCAGCGCCTGGACCATTTCGCTCTCGGAATCCTGCTCTGTCACCATGACGATTCCCAGTTCCGGGGCGTGACTGCGCACCTGCCGGCAGACTTCGAGTCCGCTCATTTCCGGCAGGTCGACACTGAGGATCACCAGGTCAAAGCGGCATTCATGGATACGAGCGAGTGTCTCGACGGCGCTTTGCGTACCTTCCACCGAGAACCCGCTGTCCACCAGGGTAGTCTGTAAAGCCTTTTGCAGCGAGGCGCTGGCGCTGATCAACAGTAAGACCGGATCCCGTTGTGAGCCTGCGCTTCGCCGCATTTTGTATGGTCTCTTGCGTCAGCCACCCTGCCGCCCGGTCGCTAAATTTAACGTCGCTAGAATTTAACCAGGATGGAGAGATCAATCCGGTTCTCTATTTTGCGGAGATCAGGCGTGAACCCCGGGACCACCGATCCGAGGGGACCAGTGTTGCCGCCGGGCGGAGTGATGCCGCCGGGCCCGCTGAAGTACGGAACATTCGCAGCTCGATGGTCAAACTCCCAGCGGAAAGTAATGTATTGGCTGGGCATGTAGTCGAAGGTTGCGGAAGCGTCCCAGGCTTTGAACGGGTCTCCCGGATTCTCCGTGAAGTATGGCGTTCCTGACGCCGCTGTCGCTCCATTGATGGGCGGCAGCAGGACCAGATAACGTCCCGGGTTGTTAATCTTCCCGCCGCCCAGGGTCAGGCCATAGCGGTCTTTGTCGAACCAGAAGCGGTTATAGAACATGTAACCTAGAAAGCTCTGCTTCTTGTCAGTTCCGTGGTCGCCGGTGCAATTCACTCCTCCACCAGTTTCGCATCCGGCATCACCGGTCAACGAGAACGCCATCCTGTGCAGGAATTTCTCCGGCTGGTCGTAGTACTTCACTTCGATACTGTCATCGGTGTGCAGGCGCGTGCGATTCGGATTTCCCAAGGCATCAGCCCCCACCCCATAGTTGTTGGAAACGATGGAAATCGAACTATTCGGACGCCACAGAATTTGTCCTCCAACCCCTGGACGGCTATTAAACCTGCCGTAGGACTGCCATCCATTGATGAACCATGGCTCTATCTTCAACTTTGCCGTGGGAAAGATTTGCACCCGCACGCCATTGAAAAACCATGGCGTATTGGACGAAACGTACGAAGGTTGATAGGCCCAGTTATCGAAGTTGTAGTAACTGAAGAGGCCGATGTATGACATGAAAATTCCGGCATCGACATTGATTCCGTGCAACGCGTTAAAGTGGTATCCGCCGTAAGCTTCGGACAAGTAACGATAGGCGTCGGCCAGGTCCCATTGGCCACGCGCCGGACTGGCGTCATTTCGTGGGGTGGTCTCCGAGTAGAGGCCAAATTGTGTCATCAGCCGGGCGCGAACGTTGTCATAGTGGAAGTCGCCGCCAACTCCCAACTGCGTGACGTGGACTTCATCCGACCGAAAGACCTCGCTCGACCCGCCGATCGTGTCGTCTTGAGGATGATTGAAATCGTAGACGTAGTCGACATCCGCTCTGATTTCCGGCGTGAAGAATTTGCTGTCGAAAGCAGGCTGTTTTGTCCGCGCATTGCCGTTCAGCCAGGTCCAGTCCGCGAATGCAAATGGCTCCTCCTTCCCCGGTTTGGCCACAGGAGCAGGTTCAGAGGATTGCCCGGCAACCGCCAGGACCGGCGTCGCAGCGGCAGGGATCGCTGGGGTCGTGGCGTTCGGAGTCGTTCCGTTCAGCGAGCTTGACTCCGTTGTGCTTGTGGTCGCTGCGGTGCTTTGCTGCTTAAGTTGGGCCTCCAACTCCTGGATTCGCGCCCGCATCCTCTCCAGTTCTCGAAGAATCTCCTGATTCGAAGATCCTGCATCGGGCGCGGGGCGAGCCGATGAATCGGCGGCTGAGTTCTGGCTCTGCCCCGAAGTCTGGGCGAAAGCTCCCGGTCGGAAAATACTGCAGAACATAGTAATCAAAACGATTGTGACGCAGGTTTTCGCAATTCTCGCTCGGTTGGCTCTCATAGTCAGGAATCTCAGATTTTCGTCTGTATTCACTTCCAGACGCTGACCTCATTGGATGGCATGCTCCGTAAAGTTTGTATAAAGAGTCCATAAAAAATCGGTAAAAACCGCCCGGGAAAAGCATGGATTCCGATGGGATTCATCGGCCAGCCTCTGCTGGCGTTCGGCTGGCTCGTTGTCAGCCGCAGTGAGCGTGAACTAGGCAGTGCGCTCGCCCTGGCCCCCAGTCGGAATTCGAATGATCATTAAGAATAGTCGGCAGCCGTAATGCACAGGTCCTTCGCTGCGTTCAGGATGGCAGAGTTGCAAAACTGGGCCGGTGGCGGCGACAATCTTCTGTGCAACCTTCAGGTCCGAGCGCTGCCGTACCCGCCAATGCCGGGAATCCCTTTCAACCCGGCGTCATGGTGCTGGTGACGCTGGGCAATCCTCGCGAAAAATTCTGGGGCGTGATTCTCGACCTTAACGGCCAGGGCCTCAGCCTCTCAGGCATCGAACTGGCTTCGTTCGAAGATCTCGTCTCCATGATAAAAGCCGGGGATTCTGCAACTCCCGGTATAGTCTTCTTTCCTATGCATCGCATCGAGCGCGTGGAACTGGATCAGTCCGACGATAACGTTCCTTCTCTTTCTCAGCGTTTCGCCCTCCAGACCGGACTAGATCCGGTTTCCGTTTTCCATCCTCAGGCGCCACACACCGGCTTGTTCGGGGAGCAGAAGTGAAGTTCTCCCAACTGCTCACGGCGCCGAACCAGTTGACTCTGTTGCGCATGATGTTTGTGCCCTTCATCGTGATCAACCTGGTTGCCGGTCACTACCGCTGGGCGCTTGCCTTGTTTGTGCTGGCGGGCTTCAGCGACGGCCTCGATGGATTGCTGGCGCGCACGCTGAAGCAGCAGACGGTGCTGGGACAGTATCTCGATCCCATTGCCGACAAACTTCTGCTCAGCACCATGTTCATGGTGCTCGCCATTCTGCACAAAATTGCCTGGAAGTACACCGTGCTGGTGTTTAGCCGCGACATCTCGATTCTCTGCGCCAGCGCTGTGCTCTACGCCATCGCCGGATTACGCGACTTTCGTCCCAGCATTTTCGGCAAGGCCAACACCTTTGCCCAGGTCGCCGCCATTTTCTTCGTGATGTTGTTTCAGGTGCAACATACTCGCTGGGTCTGGATCACTCAGGCCACGTTCCTTCACGCTACCGTCGGGTTCACGATCGTCTCGGCCGTGCACTATGTGTTTCTGGTGGGCCAACGACTGCGCGCCGCACACGTGCCCGCGGAAAGCTCAAAGCCGGCGGCGCAATTTGACCCTTTTTCCGATGTCCCCCTAGAATTAAAGATTCTGTCCACACATTCCCTCTCATCATGGCGCTGCGTTTATACAACACGCTCTCCGGCAAAATAGAAGAGTTTCATCCCTTGCAGGGCAACGAAGTTCGCATGTACGCCTGCGGGCCTACGGTGTACGACTACGGTCACATCGGCAACTTCCGCACCTTTGTTGCCGTCGATATTCTGCGCCGCTTCCTGCTGCAGAGCGGCTTCAGCGTGCGCCACGTCATGAATATTACTGACGTGGACGATAAGATCATCCGCAACTCGGCTCAGGCGGGTCTCAGCGTCAAGCAGTACACCGCCAAGTACGAAAAAGCCTTTCTCGAAGATAGCGCCACGTTAAATATCGAACAGCCGGTTCTGGCGCGCGCCACTGACCATATTCCGGAGATGGCGCGCTTCGTTGCCGAACTGGAAAAAAAGGGATTTGCCTATCGCGCCGACGACGGTTCTTACTACTTCCGCATCGCGAAGTTCCCCGGCTACGGCAAGCTCTCTAAAAAAGATTTTGCAGGGATGGAAGATGGCGCCCGCGTGGATGTGGATGAGTACGAAAAGGATAGTGCCCGCGACTTCGCGCTGTGGAAGGCGCCCAAGCCGGGCGAAGCGTTCTGGGAGAGTCCGATCGGGCGCGGGCGCCCAGGCTGGCACATCGAGTGCTCCACCATGTCGATCGAGGAACTGGGCGAGACCTTCGACCTGCACGCGGGCGGCGAGGATCTCATCTTCCCGCACCACGAAAACGAAATCGCGCAGTCCGAGGCGCTCACCGGAAAGCCTTTCGTCCACTTCTGGTTTCACTCGCGCTTTTTGCTGGTGGAGGGCGAAAAGATGTCCAAGAGCGCGGGCAATTTCTTTACCCTGCGCGATCTGGCGCTCAAGGGTTACAAGCCGTCTTCGATCCGGCTATTGCTCGCGTCTGTTCCCTACCGCCATCAATTGAACTTTACCTTCGATGGGCTGAAGCAGATGGCCAGCAATGTGGACAAGCTGCGAAATTTTGAACTGCGGCTGAAGACTGGACAATTCCCCGCCGGCAGCGGCGATTCCACTCTGGCCCAGGAAACGATGGACCGCATGACTGCAGCCCTGGACGATGACCTGAACACCGCGCAGGCCCAGGCTGCCATCTTCGAAATGGTCCGCAAAGCCAATGTCATGATCGACGGCGGACAAATCAGGAAAGATGATGTGGCGCCGCTGCTCGCCGCGCTTCAGAAGTTCGATGAAATTTTCGCCGTCCTGCGCGATGACGATGGACCGAAGATGAAGGCGATCCTCGAATGGGCGAAGGCTGACGGCCGCGAAAAAGACATCAGCCAGGAACTGCTGGATGCGGTAGGCACGCAATCGCTATCCGATGCTGACATAGAAAAAAAGATTGCCGAGATGGAAGCCGCCCGCCGCGCCCGCAATTTCCAGGCATCCGACGCCATTCGCGCCGAATTGACTTCAGCCGGCTTGCTGGTTGAAATCACCAAGGACGGCGTGCGCTGGCGTCGAAAATAACGTCATCGCAAGCTGTTCCTCCACTCCGTCTTGCTCACAGTCCGCCGCTGCCGCCTGCTTCCCGGCGGAGCCGGAATCGCGTCTTGTGCTGCGATCTGGGTCCATCCCCCCGCGCCCAGCACGGAAATGTATCCTCCCGACGCAAGCTGCAGCGGCTTTGAGATTCTCCGTTTGAAATCGACGCGATCAGCCCGGGTGGGCTCAAACCACGACGGGGTGACGAAGTCCGAAACCAGCACGCCGTCGATCTTGTATCCGAGTTCATCGACCTCTACCGCATCGCACACTTCCAGTGCGTACACTTTGCCGTCCGATCCCTCGGCGCACCAGTTGATCCAGGGATCGGCCAACATTTCCAGCAGCTCGTGACTTAGAGTGACCGTCCACGACCCGCCAGTCTGAATATCAAGTCCAGCAAACACTTTGCCCAGCGGCGTTCCGCGGCTGGTCAACTCGTGATAGCCCAGTGCGCCGGCCTGATCGGGATTGTCGATCACTGAAATCTGCCACCACCCGTCCGTCAGCGCCTGATCCTTGGGCAGGCAGATCAATTGACAGTCCAAATCCCAGTACGCCTTGAAGTCGAGACTGACCTGCTGCTGCAAAGCTGGAATCGCGGCCTCCACCTGCTCGTCACTCAAGCATGTGGAGGCATTCGTAATAGCAATAACCGGCAAACTCATTGCGCATCCAACCTCGTCCGAGAACTGAAAACTGCGAACCGGGAACTGGTTTTTGAGTTACTTCAACGCTCGCGCAGAGAGCGCAGCATCGAGCGCAGCATTCCCGGTAGGAGCGCATACCTGCAGGTTCCATTGTTTTTTCAAGTCCTTGGGGCGAGGGATGACAGTGTTCTGCCTTGCAGTTGTCGGCACGGAAGACGGCGCCTGCGGAATCAGCGAAGCAAAGCTGCTCACGGTAGTCAGGATCAGATTCACCGCCGCAGTAATCCTGCTGGACAGCGCCGGGTCGCTGATGTGAGCTGCCTGCAACAGCGCAGGCAGGTTTTGATTCGTGCTCTGAATCAGACTCTCGATCTTCTGCAGCGTGTCCGCACTGGGATTGGCCTTGTATTGGCTGTACAGCGACTGCATCAGGGTGAGGTCTTTGCTGGCCTCCGCGGAAATATTCTGAATTGCCAGCGCCTCCGCGGGACTGAGCTGCTTGCCGGTTTCGAGCGTCGATACCAGCGCAGCGATATTCAACGCCATCTGCGTCAGCACCGGCAAGTCGGCCAGCGCCACGCTGATCCATTGCGCGCTGCATCCGGTGGCAATCAGTGAAATGCTCAACACCACAGCCAGAATGATTCGTCCCATCGAATTCAGGTTCATGAGTGCTTCTCTCCTATAAATGTTGTCGGTCAATGAAGTTTGGTGAAGTCGCCACAGGCCACGTGGGGACAGCCGCCCCCGGCTGTCCAGCCGAGCGCAGCTCGGCATGCCGTGGCCCGCAAACAAAATCGCCACCGGCCGAAGCCGATGGCGATGGATGCAAAGGTGAGAGACGTAGCAAGCTACGTCTCTACGAATCTACAAATATGGATCTACAAATGTCGAAATCGAAGATTTGATTCTCTAGCTTTACGCCGCTTTCTCGCTGGCCTGCGCGACTCTCAAGATTGTGCTCTCGTCAAAATGCCGCCCAAGTATCTGCAGCCCGATGGGCAGTTTATCTTTGGTTTCACCGCATGGCACCGAGATTCCAGGAATGCCGGCGAGATCCGCGGTGACGGTATAGATATCCGCCAGATACATCGCCAGCGGATCGTCCACCTTCTCGCCCAGCTTGAACGCCGCCGTAGGACTGACCGGGCCCACGATGGCATCCACTTTTTTGAACGCCTGATCGAAATCCTGGGTCAGCAGGGTGCGAACTTTCTGCGCCTTCAGATAATAAGCGTCGTAGTATCCCGCGCTGAGCGCGTACGTGCCCAGCATGATGCGCCGCTTCACTTCCGCGCCGAAGCCCTGATCCCGGCTGCGCCGGTACATTTCGGAAAGCGTGCGCGCGTCTTTGGCGCGATAACCGTATCGAACTCCATCAAAACGCGCCAGGTTGGAGGAAGCCTCGGCGGTGGCGACGATGTAGTAGGTCGGAATCGCATACTTGGTGTGCGGTAACGAAACTTCCACAATCTCGCAGCCCTGCCCGGCCAGCTTCTGAATGGCCGCTTCGATGGCCTTGCGGATTTCACCATCCAAACCTTCTCCCAGATATTCCTTGGCCACGCCGATCTTCAGCCCGCGCACCGGCTTCTCCAGTTCGGCAACATAGTCCGGAACTGGAACCTCGGCGGAAGTTGAATCCATGGGATCGCGGCCCGCGATGGTTCGTAAAACGATCGCCGCATCCTTCACCGTTTTCGTAAGCGGCCCGATGTGATCGAGCGACGACGCGAATGCAATCAATCCATAACGCGAAACCCGCCCGTAAGTCGGCATCAGTCCAACCACGCCGCAAAACGAGGCGGGCTGGCGAATCGAGCCGCCAGTATCGGAGCCCAGCGTGGCGACAGCCATGTCCGCAGCCACCGCCGCCGCCGATCCTCCCGAAGAACCGCCAGGTACGCGGGTCAAATCGCGCGGATTGTGCACCGGCTTCCAGGCCGAGTTCTCGTTCGACGAACCCATGGCGAACTCATCGCAGTTCAGCTTTCCCAGAACCACCGCGCCCGCCGCCTCCAGACGCGCCACCGCAGTGCAGTCGTAAGGTGGAATATAGTTCCCCAGAATCTTTGAGCCCGCGGTGGTGCGCACGCCCTTGGTGACCATCACATCTTTGATTCCAACCGGCACTCCACCCAGCGGCGGAAGCTTCTCGCCCTTCGCAGCCAGACCATCCATCTCCGCGGCTTTCGCCATCGCCCGTTCTTTCGACAGGGTAAGAAACGCGCCAATCTTCGGATCATCGCTCTCGATCTTGGCGTAGAACGACTCTGCCAGCGCGGCAGCGCTGGTTTTTCGCTCCTGCACCGCGGAGCGTGCGGCGTCGATTGTGAGCAGGTTCAGATCCATTGGATCGTCGTTGGTCGTTCGTCGTTGGTCGGTTCGGCCGCGCCGTTTTCTTTTTTAGCCAACGACCAACGGCCAAGGACCAACGACCTCTTTCCTATCTCTCAATTACCTTTGGCACTTTGAAGAACGTTCCATCCGAATCCGGCGCATTTTCAAGCGCCACTTCGTGCGGCAGCGACTTGCGCAAGCCTTCGCGGATATCCTCCCGGCTGGCATAGGCGAAGCGCTCGCTTCCCTGCTTCGACTGGTCTACTCCATAGCGATCGGAAACCTGCGCCATCGGCTGAACATTGCTTGTGTCCAACTCGTTGAGGCTGTCAATGTGAGCCAGAATCGAGTTCAGGTCGCGCACCATGCGAGTGCGCTCTTCCCCGGTCAACTCCAGATTGCCGAGGTCGGCGACATAGGCAACGTCTTTTTCGCTAACTTTCATAGCTAGGCTGGTGTGGCGCGGGCGCCCTCGCCCGCGGTTCCATCCGGAATCACAAATTCAATCCGCTTGACGCTCTCTGCCACGTAACGATTGATCACCGCCAGATACTGCGGCGCCAGCGCCTGCAACTCCGCCCGCCAGCCCCAGTCCGGCACTTCTACACGCAAAATGCCCTGCACGAAGTCGAGCGCCCGAGTCCGCACCGCGACCGCGTGTCCGCAGGCCAAGGCCCATGCCAGCACCGGCCCTTGTCCCGCAGGAGCGCGCCGCAAGCTGCCGGCAACGATCTTTTCCAGTCCTGCGCCGGCTTGTTCCATGGTGCGGTTCATCAGTTATCAATGGCGAATGTTGCGACTCAAATTCTTAGTGGGATTGATTTTGATTTTAACATTCCCAGGACTTTCAGGCTTGACCGCTTATATTTCCAGAATAACAATTCGCGCGGGGAGAATGGGACATCAGAGGAAGAAATATATTTGGTTTGCTCTCAGCCGCTTAAAGAAGAATCGGGGCCGAGAAGGACTTGACAGGTCCTTGCGCACGGTCAGTGGTGGATCGATTTGTCATCCAACTGGAAATTCCTGCCTGATGTAGTCCATCGCGCTTTCCTTCGAGTTCAGGCGTCCATCAAGCTGGGCATCCTCCACACGGGAAAGCATTTCCTTGAAACTTGGGCCAGGCTGATAGCCCGCCGCGATCAGATCGTCGCCGCTGACCAGCGGCGCCGGACGGATGGCCTCGGGTGGTATCGCCGATATCCGCTCCCGAGTGAACTGGTAGGAAGCCAGATCACCGTGACTTGCCCGGCAATCCAGCCGATGCAACTCGAGATGCTCTTCAAACCGCGGCTGCCGTACAAACTTCTTGAACGTGGAATCCTTCATCTGCGGCACGCTGGAAAAACGCATGTGATTGTCGATAAGCGCCAGAATTTGTTCGGTATCGTCGTTCGAAAAGCGCAGCCGCTTGCAGATTTCTTCCGCCATCTTCACGCCGACGTCTACATGATTGTCGAAGCGAATACGATCTGGCGCCACGCGAAATGTCGCAGGTTTGCCAACATCGTGCAAAAGCGCGCCCCAGGCCAGCGTCGGAGGGCAGGGATGCGGCAGATTTTGCAACAGCAGCAGGGTGTGCACGAACACATCGCCTTCGGGATGAAACTGCGGAGGCTGTTGCACGCCCTTCATGGCTGAGATCTCCGGCAGCACCTCTTGCAGGAGTCCGGTTTGATCAAGCAGGAGAAATGCCTCGCGAGCGTGACCTTCGGTGAGCATCTTGGTCAATTCATCGCGCACACGTTCGCGGGAGACTTGATGAATTCCCGAAGCCAGTTTCTTAATCGCCGCCAGGGTTGCCGGCTCCATGGTGTATCCAAAACGCGCCGCGAAGCGGACAGCGCGCAGCATCCGCAACTTGTCTTCAGCGAAGCGCAACTCGGGATCGCCGATGGTGCGGATAATTTTCGCGGCCAGATCTTTTTGTCCGCCCACGTAATCGAGGACCTGGTTGGTCACGGGATCGAGCAGCAGACCGTTGATGGTGAAGTCTCGGCGTTCGACGTCTTCCCGAGGACTCTTGCTGAAACGCACCTGATCGGGATGGCGGCCGTCGCTGTAGCCGATGTCGCTGCGAAAGGTGGCAACCTCGACGACGGCGGCGTCCTCCGCCTTCTCTGTAGAGACGTTGCTTGCAACGTCTCCCGCCGACACATCTCTGCACCGGCACCAGAACCACTCCGAACTGTGCGCCCACAGCGTAGGTTTCCGGAAAAATTCGCATGACCTCATCCGGCGTGGCATCGGTAGTGACGTCGTAGTCGGCGGGCTCGAGTCCAAGCAGGAGGTCGCGCACGCAGCCGCCGACGAGATAGGCCTGGTGGCCATGGTCGCGCAGCTTACGGATAATCGAGATGGCAAAGTCTTTCAGCATTCTGAATTCGGGAGACTTACGTGCCGGCATTCAATTGCGGACGCAGTCCCTCGCGCTCCGATTCGCTCAATCCGAACCATGATTCCGCTACATCGCGGACTCGTTCGAGAGCGGCTTGCATCTCCGCGTGCTTGCGTTTGAGTTCTTCCGCATCGGCGTCGGGCGAAACATAGATGAGCGGAGCGCCTACCATGACTGCGCGCGAGAAAAGATGCGGGATCTGCATCTTGTCCCAGGCTTTTTCCAGGGTAAGCGCCTTTTCCACTCCGATATGAAACACGAAGATTGGCCTGCCGGTTTTCCGAGCCAGCATCACGGGGCCTGGTTTGGCGACGTAGCGCGGTCCTCGTGGGCCGTCGATGGTGAAAGCGGCGTCGAAGCCCTCTTCCAGTCGTTGCGCCATCACCGCCAGTCCGCGCAAACCTCCGCGCGTCGAACTGCCTTGCGCCGTGCCAAAGCCAAAGTGCTCGATCACGCGCCGGGTCCACTGGCCGTCGAAGTTGGTGGTGTTCATCACCACGATGCCCCGGTTGCGCCAGTACCAGGTGGAGGAAATGATGCAGCGATGCCAGAACGCGGAAACCACGGCCTGACCGCGAGCGTGGGATTTTTTGTAGTGCGTCCCCAGGCTTTCGAAGCGGAGCGTGGGTCCGAGCACCCGAATGATTGCAATCACGACCGAAGCGATGACGGGAATCTGCATTCTCCGCCAAAGCGAGAGCTGCGGCAGGCGAGTATCGTAAAGCGAGCTTACCGGTTCGATGTCCGGAGCTGCGCTTGGTGGTTCGCTCGGGGTGTCGCTCGGTGTGTCGCTCGGCATGAATGGATATTGTAGTCGCCCGGTGGACGACCGGACAGCCGCGGACGGCGGTCACAACGCAGTTGTTGTTTCGATTTAGACTATGAAAGTGAGTGGACACGTACATTCTTGGCATTGAAAGCTCCTGCGACGAAACCGCGGCGGCGGTTGTGCGCTCGGGCGAGAAACTGGTTTCGAACGTGGTGTTCTCGCAGATCGCCGCGCACCAGCCTTATGGCGGAGTTGTCCCGGAATTGGCTTCGCGCGAGCACCTGAAGGCGATTGTGCCTGTAGTCCGCAAAGCGCTTGACGATGCCGGGCAGACTTATCAATCGATCGATGCGCTGGCGGTAACTCAAGGACCGGGCCTGGCCGGCGCCCTGTTGGTCGGCATCAGCTACGCCAAGGCGCTGGCCTTCGCGCTCGACAAGCCTCTGATCGCCGTGAATCATCTTGAAGGTCACATCCACGCCGTTCTGCTCGAGGAGCGCCAGAAAGGCAATCGGGAGATCCGAGTTTCCCCTGCTGGCGCTGGTGGTTTCCGGGGGACACACCCATCTTTACCTGGCTGAGCAGCAGGCAGAAGGCTGGTCGTACAAAAACATCGGCCACACCCGCGACGACGCTGCCGGCGAAGCTTTCGACAAAGTCGCAAAGCTGTTGGGACTGGGATATCCGGGAGGCCCGATCATCGACAAGCTGTCCGCGCATGGCGATCCCACGGCGGTGAAGTTTCCGCCTTCACAGCTCAAGCACCGCGACCGGAATGACAAGGGCGACGCCGGAGTCCGAGCTGCGTTTTGATTTCTCTTACAGCGGAATCAAGACGGCGGTGTTGCGTTACGTCGAAATTCACGATTTGAAGCCTTCGATCGAGGCGCGACGAAAGGCGCTGGCTGGGATCGAGAAGCCCAGGCTTGAGGATTATCTGGCGCATTGCGACCCCAAGACTCTGAATCTGGTGGCTTCGTTTCAGCGGGCGATCGTGGAGGATCTGGCGGCGAAGACCCTGGCCGCGGCGCGCGCCTGCGATGTCGCGACCCTGTTCGTGACCGGCGGCGTAGCCGCGAACAATGAACTGCGCCAGCACTTCGAGCAGGCTGCGGCCAAAGAAGGATTGCCGGTTTATTTCCCTTCGCGTCCGCTCTCTACCGACAATGCCGCCATGATTGCGGCTGCGGCTTATCCCAAGTTCGTGGTTGGAGATTTTGCGGCGATGGACTTTTCGGCCGAGGCGGCGTTGAAACTTTGAGGTCGTTGCTTAGATCTTGGACCCAGTTTTCAGTTCTCAGGTTTTAGTTCTCAGGACTATCTGGCTGCCGCTTTGCTTTTTCCGGCGCGGGTTCCGAGGACGGCGTCGAGCGCTTTTTCCAGTTGGGCTTCGATGTCGATGTCTTTGAAGATGGCGAAGTTGGCCCGGTGTTCATGGGCGTCAAATCCACTGTTTTTTCCTGCCACGATGACGACCGGAATGCTCGCGGTCTCAGGCTGCGCCTTGAGCGCGGTGATGAGTTCAGTGCCGCTCATCTTCGGCATCTGCATGTCGGTGATGATGATGTCGGGACGGATCCGTTTGACGATGGGAAGCGCTTCTTCGCCGTTGGTGGCCGACTCCACGGTGTAGCCCCGCTGTTCGAGAAATCGGCAGACGGTGTGCCGGATGAGCATGGAATCGTCTACAACCAAGGCTACGAGCGGAGTTTGACCTTTTGCAGGCAAAATATTCCCCGCGTGACATTAACAAAGTGTTATGGAAGCAGCAAGGTCAAAGGACCTAAGCCAGGTTACCTTTGTCACGCAGCCGGGGTCAGGATTCGTTCGCAGGTTTGGTCTCTTCGATGGCCATGTCCCGAATTCGCTGGATTCGAAAATTTCACGGCATTCGAGGCATTCCACGAATTCGGTGTCTTCCTCGCGGGCCACGATTTGAACGCGAGGGTGCTTGCAGGGTGCCATGGTTTGCTCTTCTCGGGGGGTTGGGACGGCGGGGTTGGAGTCATAAATCCGGGTGCTGGGTTTCCCTGTTCGGTCGGTCCAGGGATTTCGCCGGAATTTGGCGGTATTTTAGACCGGCTTGGTTGCATTGTCAAGTCCCTCGGTTGATCTTTCTCGCTGAATCTCGACGAAGGCCGGGATCGATCGCTCGGGATCGCACTCTCCCGCAAGCGGTTGGCGGCCCGGCAGATACCCTTTGGCTGCGATTTTTCGACCATTGCCTGTAAGGGCTTGCATTTGAGCAGGTTGGACCCTAAAATAGAGATATCCGACTAAAAAGGTCGGCTTTACGCTGGGCATGCTCAAACTGACCAAGAAAGCGGATTACGGGTTGATGGCCATGAAGCATCTGGCCGAGCATGCCGAGCAGGGGGCGTGCAGCGCCAAGGATGTGGCGGACTCTTACCACATCCCTCAGGAAGCGCTGGCGAAGATTTTGCAGCGGCTGGTGAAAGCCGGGCTGCTGCACTCGCAGCACGGAACCAACGGCGGATACACGTTGGCGCGCGATCCCGGGAAGATTACGGCGTTCGAAGTTATCCGGGCGATTGATGGTCCGCTTTTCATTACTTCGTGCGTCACGGTCGGGGCGAGTGTGATCAGACGCGACCGCTGCAACATCCGCGAGCCCTTGCGGCGGGTAAGTCATAGCATCGAAGAGGTGCTGCGGCGCATCACTATCCTGGAGATGAAGGAAGAATCGGCCGAGGGCGGGCCGGCGGAGTTGGTCACGATTGGATAACGGCAAAAACAGTTGACCCTACGGGTCAACCGGACAGCCGAGGGCGGCTGTCCCCACGTGAATTTCTTAGGTTCTGAGGAGAGCAATTATGAGCACGGATGTAAAGACGATCCCCCAGGGGACGAACGGACACGAAAGCGCGCCGGGGCAGGAAAAGCGGACTACCGCGGACGGAGTCAAGCTGCCGGTGTACATGGACAACCACGCCACCACCCCGATGGATCCGCGGGTGCTGGAGGAGATGCTGCCCTACTTCATGGAGAAGTTCGGCAATGCCGCCAGCCGCAACCACTCATTTGGGTGGGCGGGGGAAGAAGGCGTGGAGATTGCGCGCGAGCACGTCGCCAAGCTGATCGGCGCGACCACGAAAGAAATCATTTTCACCTCGGGCGCGACCGAAAGCGACAACCTGGCCATCAAGGGCGTCGCCGAGATGTACCGCGAGAAGGGCAACCACATCATCACCGCCGTCACCGAGCACAAGGCGGTGCTCGACACCTGCAAGCGCCTGGAGAAGTACGGCTACCGCGTGACTTACATGGCGGTGCAGAAGGACGGCCTGATCGATCTGGAAGAACTGAAGCGGGCCATGGATGACAAGACCATCCTGGTCACCATCATGGCCGCCAACAACGAAATTGGCGTGGTGCAGCCGGTCGCCGAAATCGGCAAGCTCTGTCACGAGCGCGGCGTGATCTTCCATACCGACGCGACCCAGGCCGTGGGCAAGATTCCGATCGATGTGAACAAGATGAACATCGACCTCATGTCGATTTCCGCGCACAAGATGTATGGGCCCAAGGGCGTGGGCGCGTTGTATGTGCGGCGCAAGAATCCGCGAGTGCAGCTTTCCGCCATCATCGATGGCGGCGGCCACGAGCGCGGCATGCGTTCGGGAACCTTGAATGTCCCGGGCATTGTGGGACTGGGCAAGGCTTGCGCGCTTGCATGGAAGAGATGGCGAAGGAAAGCTGCAAGCTGGCGGGTCTGCGGAATCGCCTGCGCGACAAGCATCATGGGCCGGCTGGACGAGGTTTACATCAACGGCTCATGGAGCACCGGCTGCCCGGCAACCTGAACATCAGCTTTGCGTATGTGGAAGGCGAGTCGCTGCTGATGGGCATCAACGATGTGGCGGTTTCGAGCGGTTCGGCATGCACCTCGGCGACGCTGGAGCCATCTTATGTATTGAAGGCTCTGGGCACCGGCGATGACCTGGCGCACAGTTCGATTCGCTTTGGCATGGGACGCTTCAACACCGAAGCTGAAGTGGATTACGTGGCGGACCGGGTGGTGGAGACGGTTCAGCGGCTGCGCGAGCTTTCGCCGCTGTACGAGATGGCGAAAGAGGGCGTGGATTTGAAGACGGTGAAGTGGGCGGGCGGAGTAAGAGTTTCGCAGCGTCGAAATGCTCAGCGCTGTCGAGAAGCGTTGAGGCGCAGCGAGTCCTTCGATGCTCCGTCAGATGATCGGAGTTTTGCAAGATGACGAGATTTAATTATAGGAGAGATCAAAATGGCATATAGCGATAAGGTTCTCGATCATTACTCAAATCCGCGCAATGTGGGATCGATGGACAAGAACAGCCCCGAAGTTGGGACTGGCCTGGTGGGCGCGCCGGAGTGCGGCGACGTGATGAAGCTGCAGATCAAAGTGAACCCGCAGACCAACATCATTGAAGACGCGAAGTTCAAGACCTTCGGCTGCGGATCGGCGATTGCTTCGTCTTCGCTGGCCACCGAGTGGGTGAAGGGCAAGACGGTCGACGAAGCGCTGCAGATCAAGAACACCGAGATCGTGAAGGAACTGGCGCTGCCTCCGGTGAAGATTCACTGCTCGGTGCTGGCGGAAGACGCCATCCGGGCGGCGATTCATGACTGGAAGAAGAAGCAGGAAGCGCCGGTGACTTCGGCGGTTAGCCGCTAGTTGTTGGCAGTCGGCAGTAACCACTATGACTCCTGTTGCGGAACAGACATCCGACGAAGACCGCGCCGGCCAAGGGCATTCAGGTCACCGACAAAGCCCTGGCCAGGATTCGCTCGGCCATGGTCAAGGAAGGCATTTCGCCGGAGCAGGGCGGGCTGCGCCTGGGCGTGCAGGGCGGCGGATGCTCGGGCTTGAGCTACAACATCCGCTTCGACACCCAGCCGCGGGAGCGCGACCGGATCTTCCAGTTCGGCGATGTGCGGGTGTTTGTGGATCCGAAATCGTTCATCTACCTGCACGGCATGATTCTGGATTATCAGGAGACGCTGATGCAGCAGGGATTCGTGTTCGTGAATCCGAATGCGTCGAAGTCGTGCGGCTGCGGGACTTCGTTCTCAGGGTAAGTGTGTGGCTTGGTGTGGCGCGGGCGCCCTCGCCCGCGAAGCTTGGAGCGAGCATGGCCCTCTGCGTCCGCTTGCTCCGGTCCTGAGTCTTTCGGTCCAATGATTCGAAATCCCTGAGAGTTTTTCGGTGCTGCGTCGCGGGCGAGGCGCCCGCGCCACACAGCACGTCACAATCAGATGGCGATTGATACTTCCAAGACGATTGCGGCTGAAGCAGGCGGCGAGCCACTTCCAGTTGCTGGTCATGCGGCGACATGCGGGCCGCTCATTTCTGCCACGCCTGCGGCAAAGTGCAGCCGCCGGCTGCCGGTGGATTACTTCACGTTTTTTGGCATGCCGCGGAAGCTGAATCTCGACGTCGCGCGCCTGGAGCGGGAATTTTACGAACTGAGCCGCAAGCTGCATCCAGACTTGAATGCGCGAGCCGACAAGCGGGAGCAGGAGTGGAGCCTGGAGCAGAGTTCGCTGCTCAACGACGCTTACCGCACGTTGAAAGATCCGATCAAGCGCACGCAGTATTTGCTGCGGCTGGAAGGCGTGGAACTGGAAGAGCAATCGAAGAGCGGCCACCGAGAAGGCGCGGGCCACGGGCGAAGTGAAGAAGCAGGTCGTGCCTCCCGATCTGCTGGAAGAAGTTTTCGAGCTGAACATGCAGCTGGAAGAAGCTGCGCATGCAACAAGAAGATGGGCGAGGACGATCCGGCGCTGATCGAAGGAATCTGGAAGCACAGAAGGCTGGAGCTCGAAGAGAAATACGAAGCGCTGCTCGGATGAACTGAAGGGTTACTGGGAGCGAGTGGGACCAGGCCGTCGACGCCGAAGCGACGAAGCAGAGCGCGCAGGCGCGGACGAGATGGTGGATCTGCTGAACCGGAGGAACTACATCCGGAATCTGGTACGGGATGTGGAGTGAAGTGTTGGAAAATTGAAGTGATTGGATCGGATTTTCGAATTGATGAATTGAGCTCAGCACTTCAATTCACAATTCGAATAGCAATATTACTCATGGCAAATGATCGCATTGTCGGCATCGATCTCGGGACCACGAACTCCCTGGTGGCGTTCATGCAGGGGGAGAGCCCTGTCGTGATTCCGGGAGAGGATGGGTTGAATCTGGTGCCGTCGGTGGTGGCGCTGGATGACAAGGACCACATCGTCGTCGGCAACGCGGCGCGAAAGTATTTGATTGAGACTCCGGAGCGCGCGGTTTACTCGATCAAACGGCTGATGGGGCGCGGCGTTGAAGACATCCGAGGAGGAGCTGAAGCTCTTCCCGTTCCAGCTGGCGGACGATCTCGAAGCAGGCGAAGTGATTGCGCATCCAGCTGGGCGAGAAGACCTTTACGCCGCCGGAGATTTCGGCATTTATTCTGCGCCAGCTCAAGCGCAATGCGGAGCGATTCTTTGGCGCGCCGGTGACGAAGGCAGTGATCACGGTGCCCGGCCTATTTCAACGATGCCCAGCGGCAGGCCACGAAAGATGCGGGGCGCATTGCCGGACTGGAAGTGCTGCGCCTGGTGAATGAGCCGACGGCGGCTTCGCTGGCTTACGGGCTGGACAAGAAGCAGAACGGCATCGTCGCGGTGTACGACCTGGGCGGCGGGACGTTCGATGTTTCGATTCTCAAACTGCACGACGGAATTTTCGAAGTCATCGCCACCAATGGCGACACGCATCTGGGCGGCGATGACATCGACAATCTGCTGATCACGATTGCGCTCGATGACATCCGCGGCGATATGGGGCTCGATGTTTCGCGCAATGGCGAAGCGGTGGCGACCATCCGCAAGGCGGTGATCGAGGCCAAGATCGCGCTTTCGTCGCAGCCTTCGACCAAGCTCGAAGTCGAATTGCCCGGCGGGAAGCACTATCTGCGTGAGATCACGCGTGAGCAGTTTGAGCAATTGATTCAGCCGATCGTCGATCGCACCGTCGGCCCGTGCAAGCAGGCGTTGAAAGACGCGGGTCTGAAGCCGGAGCAGATTGATGAAGTGGTGCTGGTCGGCGGTTCGACGCGCATTCCCAAAGTGCGCGCGCTGGTGGAGGAATTGTTCCAGCGCAAGCCGCACACCGATCTGAATCCCGACGAAGTGGTGGCGCTGGGCGCGGCGGTGCAGGCGAATATTCTTGGCGGCGGCTCGGAAGCCACGGAGAACATGCTGCTGCTCGATGTGACGCCGCTGTCGCTGGGGATTGAAGTGGCGGGCGGCGTGACCGACAAAATCATTCTGCGCAACTCGACGATTCCGGCTTCGGCGACGCAGCACTACACCACGCAGGTCGATGGGCAGGCGAATGTTGCCATCCATGTGTTGCAGGGCGAGCGCGAACTGGCGAAAGATTGCCGGTCGCTGGCGCGCTTTGATCTGAAGGGCATTCCGCCCATGCCGGCGGGAATTCCGCGCATCGAGGTGAAGTTTCTGATCGACGCGAACGGCATTCTGCACGTTTCGGCGCGCGAGCAGCGCAGCGGCAAAGAAGCCGAGATCGAAGTGCAGCCCAGCTACGGCCTGACCGACGAGCAGGTCGAGAGCATGATTCTGGACTCGTTCGATAAGGCCGAAGAGGACTTCCGCCAGCGCCAGGTGATTGAGGCGCGCAACGAAGCGGGCACGATTCTGGCGGCGCTGGAAAAGGGCAAGAAGAGTCCGGCGTGGGGGCAGCTTACCACGACGAGAAGAAACGAATTGCGAAGCTGGAAAAGCATTGAACGAGGTGAAAGGCGAAGATGACTATCCAGGCATCCGCAAAGCCATTGACGCGCTGAATCAGGGCACGATGCGCCTGGCGGAATTGATGATGGACAGCGCGGTTTCCACCGCGCTGAAGGGCAAGACCATGGACGAGGCCGACCTGGGCGAAGGCCCGACGCGCCGCATCCGATGGCGAAAGCGGAATTTGAGTAAAGCAGTCGTCAGTTGTCGGTACTTTGGTCAGTTGGCCGAGAACGCAAAATGCAATCAAGATTAGGAGTATGGTGATGGCGGAAGAGAAAAACACAGAGCGCGGGAACGGCGACGGTGGAAGCCCGGGCGAGAACACGGTGCAGATCACGTTTCTTCCCGAGGGCAAGACGGTGCAGTTCGAGCACGGCAAGCTGCCCTACAAAGATCATGGCAAAGAGGAATCGCTGCTCGACGTCGCGCTGAACAACGGCATCAGGCTGGACCATGCCTGCGGCGGCAATTGCGCCTGCACCACCTGTCACATCTGGGTGAAGGAAGGCGCGGAGAATCTTTCCGAGATGGACGATGACGAGGCCGACCGGCTGGACATGGCGGCCGATTTGCAGTTAAACTCCCGTCTCGGCTGCCAGGCAGTGATTACCAAGCCCGGCAAAGTCGTGGTCGAGATTCCGGCCTGGAACCGGAATTATGTTTCGGAAGAGCACTAGACAGGTGTTAGTCGTGAGCCGAACCGGACTAAACGATCAAGGAGCATGCATGCCGAAAGAATTGACCTGGGATGATCCCGAAGACATCGGAATTCTGCTTTCCGAGAAGCATCCTGAAACTGATCCGCTGGCCGTGCGCTTTACCGATCTGCATCGCCTGGTGACCGAGCTGCCCGAGTTCAAGGACGATCCCAAGAAATCGAACGAGGGCAAGCTCGAAGCCATCCAGATGGCCTGGCACGCGGAGTTTCTGGACCGCACGCAGGCTTAAAGCCAACCTTAGCCACTAAAGCCCCGTCCCTGGCGGCTTTCGCGGCACGGCTGAAGCCGTGCCCTTCGCAAGACCAATCTCTAACCTATCCTGGCTGGCTTCTTCCACGCTCGCTTCGCGCAAAAATTTTGCCGCTTCTTCGGGCGGCGTGGGATTGATATAGAAACCCGTTCCCCATTCGAATCCGGCGGTCTTGGTCAGCTTGGGCATGAACTCGATGTGCCAGTGGTAGTGATCGTTGGTGGGATCCTGCACCGGCGAGGTGTGAATGACCAGGTTGTACGGCGGATTATCCAGCACGCGTTCGGCTTTGGTCAGCAGAGTCTTCAGCGCCCTGGCCAGATTTTCGAACATGTGGGACGAAGAATTTTCGAACGCCGACTCGTGCTGTTTGGGCAGAATCCAGGTCTCAAACGGGAAGCGCGGCGCATAAGGCGCAAGAGTGATGAAGTCTTCGTTCTCCGCGACCACGCGAGTGCCGGTTTCGGTCTCCTGACGAATGATGTCGCAGAAAACGCAGCGCTCTTTGTAAATGTAGTACTGCTTGGCGCCCTCGATTTCTTCGGTCACGTAAATCGGAAGAATGGGCAGCGCGATGAGCTGGGAATGCGCGTGCTCGAGCGAAGCTCCCGCCGCTTCGCCGTGATTCTTGAAAATCAGGATGTACTTGAAGCGCCGATCTTTCTTCAGATCGAGAATGCGGTCGCGGAAAGTCCAAAGCACGTCTTCGATGCGCTTGGGCGGAAGATTCGCCAGGCTGGCATTGTGGTCGGGCGTTTCGATGATGACTTCGTGCGCGCCGATGCCGTTCATGTGGTCGAACATGCCTTCGGCCTGGCGACTGAGATTGCCTTCGATGCCAAGCGCCGGAAACTTGTTCGGCACCACCCGCACGGTCCAGCCCGGGGAATCGCGCTGCGGCGGTGGGCCGCCGTTGGAATTGGGGCGATAGGCCTGGATCTCGGGCGGAGTCTTGGCCTCGTTGCCATAACAGAAAGGGCAAAAACCGCCCTTGATTCTCACGCCGTCGCGAGCGAAGTCCGACGGCCGTTTGGCTCGATCGGTCGAAATGATGACCCAGCGGCCTACGATGGGATCTTTCCTGAGTTCGGGCAACTCAATCCTTTCCGACGCGCACAGCGGCAGCGAACAAAAACATTTTACGCCAAGGGGGAAACGTTCTGGAATAACTCAATCTGCGGCTGGTCTGACCGCTGATCATAATACACGCTGACGACTTCGAGCCGCCACTGCGACGACGCGGGCAAGTGGCGCAAGTATTCGCGGGCGACCGCGAGAATGTCGTGGCGCTTGTCGCGATCCACGGCGGCTTCCGCGGGCTTCACATCGTGGGTGGTCCGGGTCTTGACTTCGACGAAACAGAGCACGTCTTTGTCCCAGGCAATGAGATCGATTTCGCCGCGGCGATTGGGAGAGCGAAAATTGCGCGCAACCATCACATACCCAAGTTTCCTTAGATAAAAATATGCGGCCTCCTCGCCGCGGCGGCCGGTACGCAAGTGATCGGGCAGGTTTTCTGTGGGCAACGTCTTTGCGGCGATCCAATCGAGGATCCGGATGGTGGCGTGGGTAAGACGGCCCGAGAACATAGGTAGACGCATTGAGTCGCGTTGTGAGATTGCCTTCCTGGATTCTAGATAATGGCGCTCAGGGATGGCTGTGACGGATGTCACAAGACGCCGGGCAGATCGGGAATGAATTGGAGGCCCAAGCAGGCTAATTCGTATTCACTGAATTTCGTTTTTGAAAACAGCGCCGGACTTCATCACGAATTTAACCCGCTGCAGCTCGGTGATGTCTTTGAGCGGATCGCCTGAGACTGCCACCAGATCAGCCCACTTCCCGGCTTCGACCGTTCCCATTTTGTCGGACCAGCCCAGGAGTTCGGCGGCGGTGGTGGTTGCGGTGCGGATCGCTTGCTGCGGCGTCATGCCATAGCTGACGTAATATTCAAATTCCTTGGCTTCGTTAATATCTTTCCAATCGAAGCCGCCGGCGTCGGTGCCCAGGACGATCTTCACGCCCTTTTTCAGCGCCAATTGAAAAGCCGCCTTCTCGGTTTCGACCATCTTCGGCCAGTTGCCCTGGCGTCCGGGCGCAACGTACGCGCCAACCATGATGGTCGGAACCCAGTAGATGCCGCGGCGGGCCATTTCTTCCATTTGCGGCTCGGTGAGGCCGTCACCATGTTCGATGGTGTCGACTCCAGCTCGCAATGCGGCGGCGATGCCGTCACTGCCAATGGCGTGCGCCGCCACTTTTTTTCCGATGCGGTGGGCTTCGGTGACGATAGCTTTGGCTTCTTCGTCGGCGAAATTGACGTGGCTGTGCAGCACGCCATCGGGTCCATAAAAGTAGCCGTGGTCGGAGTAATACTTGATCCAGTCCGCGCCGTACATCACCTGCTCGCGAACCGCTTTGCGGGCTTCCTCCGGACCGTCAACATATTGCACACCCTGGGGCACGCGGATTTCCCAGGAATATCCCAGCGGACCATACATTCCCGTCGGAGTCATGGCTCGGGTGGCCACTTGCATATGCGGTCCCGGGACTTCTCCGTTGGCGATGGCTTGCTTGACGTCCACGTCGGCATACATCGCGCCTTCGGTTTCAAGGTCGCGCAGAACGGTAAAGCCGTGCGAGAGGGCGATCTGCGCGTTGCGTGCTCCCAGGATGGCGCGGTACGGAATGGACTGCTTGAGAAGCTGCTTGTCGTAGTCCTCCGCCGTGATGTCCCCCTGCAGCAGAACATGAGTATGGGCATCGACAAGACCGGGAAGCACAGTGGCGTTGGAAAGGTCGATCAGTTGGACGCCGGGGGGCGGCGAGCCGCCCGGAGTGACACTGACAATCTTGTCTCCCTCGATAAGAACGAGAGCATTCGAAATTGGCTGATCGCTTTTGCCGTCAATCAAACGCCCGGCGCGAATCGCGACCCGCTTTGGAGCCGGCGGAGAAGATTGCTGGGAATTAGCGATTGCGCTCGACACCAACAGGAGAAAAGCGGTGGCAAGAAAAAGCCTCAGGCGGCAGGGTCCAGTCACAAGTGCCTCGCGTGAACGGGACAGCCTACCAGAGGTGCGGGAAAAATGAAAAGTCGCGCCGCGAGATCTAGTGCTCTTCCCGGGCGCGCAGCCAGTCGAGAAACATCTGTTCGATGGGTTTGTCGTAGGTCATCAAGACGTGACGGACCGTGTGGCCGCTGACAAAATGGCACACTTCCTCGGCGAGATTTTTGGCGTGGTCGCCAGCCCGCTCCAGAGATTGGGTCATAAAGATAACCTGCAGGCTGGCATGGCGCTGCAGGTTTTCCGGATTTTCGATGTGGCGGAGAAAGATCAGATTGCGCAGGCGATCCATTTCTGCGTCGGCTCTGAGCACATCCACCGCTTTCTTGACGTCGCGAGTAGAAAAGGCCGCGCCTGCGTCCGCCAGCATTTTCTCGAGGACGGTTGCCATGTGAGTCAGGTCGCGCATGTCCTGCGGATCGAGCCGGGCGCAGACCGATTGCGCGCTGCTGGAAAAGCTGAGCAGGAGATCGCCGATGCGCTCCAGGCTGATCATGAACTTCATGCAAGCCAGCAGCTCGCGGGCTTCAGTTTCGCTGACTTGAGTGATGATCTGAGTCACGCCCGCATCTATTTCCATGTCCAGCCGGTCGAGTTCTTTTTCCCGGTCGCGCAGTGTGTTCAGAAGGGCAATCGATGCGGTGGCGATGCCTTCGGCAGCGGTGGAGGCTGCATCCTTGGCCACCCGGCAAGCCTCCTCGGTTCGCTTCACCAGGACGGCGTACGGAGATTCAGGTTCGGGGCTTCTCAAGATGGCAGTACTCATGCGCGAATTCCTTCCGGAAGCGACCCGGGCAGGCCGCAGCAGGTTCTGTCTCTCTCTCCGGTTGTTGGCATTACTGGTCAATACCGAAGCATAGGGTCTTTTTTCAAGGCTTTGGTTAACAGGGCGTGAATTTATGGGGTCAGGGGACGCGTTGGATACGACGATGCCGGCGGCTCACGAAGCCAGTGGCAGGGTGAACAGGAAGGTAGATCCGTGGTTGAGTTGGCTTTCGGCGCGAATGGTTCCGTGGTGGGCGAGGACGATATGTTTAGCGATGGCCAGCCCCAGCCCGGTTCCGCCGGACTCGCGGGAGCGGGCTTTATCGACCCGATAGAAGCGCTCGAACAAGCGAGCCAGGTGCTCCGAGGGAATGCCGGGGCCGAAATCCTGAATATAGAATTCGACAGCCTCCGGAACGGAACGCGCCCCCAGGACAATCCGCCCGCCCGACGCAGCATATTTCAAAGCGTTATCCACCAGATTGGAGAAAACCTGATGGATGGCCTCGGGATCGGCTCCCACCGGCGAAGCGGCGAAGTCTTCGACTTTGAGTTCGACATTCTGGGTGCGGGCAATCTCGCGAAAGCTCTGCACCGCTTCCTGCAGAAGATCGGCAGGCGCGACGGTTTGGATGTCGAAACGTTGTTCGCCGGATTCTACTCTCGCGAGCGTGAGCAGATCCTCGGTAAGGCGCGACATTCGCAGAGCGCTTTTACGAATGATGTCGAGAAACTCGCGGTTATGGTTGTTGTCGGGCGCGCTATCCAGCAGGGTTTCGGTATAGCCCTGAATCGAAGTCAGCGGAGTGCGCAATTCATGCGAGACGTTGGCAATAAAATCGCGTCGCGTCTTCTCTACCCGCTCGGTTTCAGTCAAATCACGCAGCACGGCCACCGCGCCGCCGCCAGGCATGGGCGCAGCGGTTACGTCAAAGGTGCGGCCGGGCAATAACGATGCGGCCCGGGCGGTGTATACCTTGCGCGATTGACTCGCCTCCCGCACCGCGGTCAGGAAATCGGGATCGCGAACGGTTTCGACCAGTAGCGCATCCCGGCGCGTGCGTTGCGGGATCAACTCGTCCATGGCCTGGTTCGCCCACTGCACGCGGTCGTCGGCGCCGATGGCAATCACGGCGTCCTGCATGCTGTTGAGCAGGGTTTCGAGCTGGCGCTGACTGGTTTGGAGAGCGGTGAAGCTTTCTTCCAGATGGCCGGCGGTCTTGTCCAGGGAGGCCGATACCTGTCCGATTTCATCCGCCGAATTTTCAGCCAGGCGCACTTCGAAATCTCCGGCGGCGAGGCGGCCGGCAAACTCGACGATACGCTGCAGGCGCGGAGTAGTGGAGTACGCCGCAATCGCAGAGAATACGAGCGCCAGAACGAAGCCCACCAGAAGACCGGGCAAGACCCGCCGTTGAAAATATGGGAGGTCAGCGTGGCGGCCGCGATCACCAGGGCAAAGGCAGCCATCAGTTTCAAAAAAATGCGATTCCTCACTTCGGCCCCTCAAAGCGGTAACCGGCGCCACGCACGGTTTTGAGATAGCGGGGATTCTCGGGATCGGGCTCGATTTTTTCGCGAATGCGGCGGACGTAAACGTCCACCGAACGAGGCGTGACGTAGGCAGTGTCGCGCCATACGGAATCGAGCAACTGGTCGCGAGTGAACACCCGGCCGATGTGGCGGGCAAAGTAATCGAGCAGCCGGAATTCCGTGGCGGTGGTGGTCACCAGGTTGCCGCTCACAGTGAGAGTCATGGCGCTGGGATCGATTTCGATGTCCCCAATCTTGACCGGCGCTTGCGATAACGGCCGCTCGAAGCGACGGAGCACGGCCTTGACTCGCGCCACCAGTTCCCGCGGGCTGAAAGGTTTGGGGATGTAATCGTCCGCGCCAAGTTCCAGGCCCAGAATGCGGTCGGCTTCGCCGCTTTTCGCAGTCAGAAAAATGACTGGCGTGGCCGCGAGCGCCGGAATTTGCCGGATCTGCCGGCAAAGCTCGAGGCCATCTTTGCCCGGCACCATGATGTCGAGGATAAAAAGCGTCGGCCGTTGCCGCTCCGAGTCGGCGATCACTGTATTGCCGGTGGAGAATACTTTCACCGCGAATCCATCCGCTTCCAGATGGTGCCGCACCAGGCGGGAGATATCGGGATCGTCTTCGACCACAAAGATGCTGGGTTTCATGGGGGTATTGTAGCGGGCAGGTCTGCCGGACACCTAGTGTCGGGACTTGGAGGAAGGCGGTCGGACTTCAATAATCAGATTTCCTGACTTTTCCAGCCAAAAACGCATGTCTGGCGGAACTACTGTAGTGGCGCTGTATTCAGTGACGATGGCGGGGCCGGAATATTTCTTCCCGACAATTAGAGAATCGCGGCCGTGGATTGCGGCGGTGAGTCTCTTTCCGCTGAAAACGACGGAAGAGTGATCGGGCAATCCGCTCCCGACCTTTGCTCGGCTAGAGCGGCTAGGCGCAACCGTCCCCGCGCGTCCGCTGGCGCTGCCTGTCGCCATTCGCGCCTGTTGCGATTTGATGGTCGATCGCAAACGAAGCGTTACCAGTTCCAGTTCACGTTCGGGATAGCTGTAGCCGTAACGGCGCTGGTGCTCAACCCGAAAGTTGCGAATAAGGTCGCGAGTGTACGGGATGTTGAGTTCGTACCCCTGGCCTCGATAGCGAACGTCGACGCTGAACTGATGGCGGATCTTTCCCTTCCAGCGCTCGGCGCGGAAGTCGGTTTCGGATTGGCGGCGCAGCCTGGCAAACTCCTGTTGGAGACGCTCCGCCGGAACTTTAGCCGCAACCCGCCAAAGCACGGTACGGGAATAATCCTTCACCACGTCGCTGACCAGAATCCCGAATGCAGAGAGAGCGCCGGGCAGCGCCGGAACAATCACCCGCGGAATGCTCAGCGCTTCGGCCAGTTCGCAAGCATGCAGGCCGCCCGCGCCGCCGAAGGCGACCAGGGTAAATTCGCGGGGATCGAAGCCACGTTCGATGGAGACCACGCGGACAGCTTTCTCCATGGTGGAATTGACGACCCGTATGACTCCGGCGGCGAACTCTTCTAATGTTAGCTTCGACTGCGTGACGCTTGAGCCACTCGGAGACCAGTCGGCGGGTGCGTTCAAGATCGAGAGTGAAATCTCCACCGAGGAAGCATTGCGGCTGCAGGCGGCCGAGAAGAAGGTTGGCATCGGTCACCGTGGGCTGGGCTGCCACTGGCCGTAGCAGATCGGACCGGGATCGGCTCCCGCGGATTCGGGACCGACGCGCAGAGCCCCAGCCGCGTCGAAACGGGCGATCGAGCCTCCACCGGCGCCGACGGTGTGAATATCGAGCATGGGCACGCCGATTGGGAAACCGGCAATCTCAGACTGACTGCTCGCAGCAGCCTCACGATCGACGAGAGCCACGTCGGTGGAGGTTCCACCCATATCAAATGAGATGATTTGTTCAAAGCCGCTGCGCCGCGCCATTGCGGCAGCCCCGACCACTCCCCCTGCGGGGCCGGAAAGCACTGTGCGCACGGGCTCGCGGGCTGCGGAACGGAGGCTGGTAATTCCTCCGCTCGACTGCATCACGAAAATCCGGGACTGGCCCGGTCGCGATGACGAAGAGCTTTGCGCCCTGCGTTCGAGATTCTCCAGATACCGTTGCATCACCGGCTGCAGATAAGCGTTCACCACGACCGTGCTGGTGCGCTCGTATTCGCGGAACTCGGGAAGAATTCGATGTGAAACAGAAATTGGCAGGTCGAGCTTTTCCAAGGCACCGGCGACTGCATTTTCTGTCTTTGGGTTGGCGAAAGAGAATAGCAGCGAAATTGCAATCGCCTCGGGACGTTTTTGACGAAGCTTTTCCGCCAGAGAATCCAGGGCATCTTGCGACGGCGCTTCCAGAATTTCACCGTCGCTGCCGGTGCGTTCCTCGACTCCGAAACGCAAATCCTCGGGGACAAGGGGTTCAATGCGATCGAAAAAAGATCGTAAAGCCTGGGGCGAGCCTGGCGGCCGATTTCGATTGCGTCCTCAAAGCCGGCGGTTGTGACCAGCGCCACCCGAGCGCCTTTGCGCTGCAAAAGAGTGTTGGTGCCGACCGTTGTACCGTGCAAAAGTATCGCCGAACTCGCTCAGTCCAATCTTTTTCAGCGCTTCGACGATCGCTTGCGAGGGATCAGCCGGTGTGGAGAACACCTTGAGCATACGGATGTGGCCGCGCTCCATCCAAACGCAGTCGGTAAAGGTGCCGCCAGTGTCGATGGCGATTTGCAAAGGCGGCGCTGTGTGCTTAGAGGCCAAGCGGGAAGGTTAACATCAGTGATAATAAGAATGCAGCGCGGGCGGGTCGCCCGCGGCCACATGGTCATCATAAGTTCTAGGTTTTTGTGGTCAAGGCTAGAGTGACCAGGGTTTTCTGTTCCACCTCGTGCGCCTTTGCCGATCCGGTAGCCGGGCTGGCGCTGGCGGAACGCTTTATCGACAGAACCGAACGCTCACCGGCAATGCGCCGGAGGCGGGGCAGAATATAAAATAGCGCTCCCATGTTGGCCGGCTCTTCCTGTACCCAGACAATCTCTCGCGCCGATGGATACAGCCCAAACACCCGTTCGAGTTCCTTCTCCGGGAACGGATAGAGCTGCTCCAGAAACACGACCGCAGTTCCCTTGGAGTTTTTCTTCTTCCGTTCACTGCGTAAGTCGTGGCCAATTTTTCCGGTGCAGAGCAGGATGCGTGTAACGCCGCCGACTTCACTATCCGGTATCTCCGTATCGGGTAACACGGTCAGAAAGCGGGGGTGGCTGAAGTCGCCGATTGGCGAGCACGCGTCCGGATGGCGCAACATGCTCTTGGGAGTGAAGACCACAAGCGGCTTCCGCCAGTGGCGCAGGGCCTGGCGGCGCAGCAGATGGAAATACTGCGCGGCATTCGAAGGCTGACAAATCTGGAGATTGTCGCGAGCCGCGAGTTGCAGAAAGCGTTCGATGCGGGCGCTGGAATGCTCCGGTCCCTGACCTTCATACCCGTGCGGCAGAAGCAGGACCAGTCCGGAAAGCAATCCCCATTTGTCCTCGCCGGCGCTGATGAACTGATCGATCACCGCTTGCGCGACGTTGGCGAAGTCGCCAAACTGCGCTTCCCACATCACCAGGGCTTCCGGGTAATCGCGGCTATAGCCATACTCGAAGCCCAGGACGCCTGCCTCGGAAAGGGTTGAGTTGTAGATCTCGCAGCGGGCCTGCCCGGGAGAAATATGCTCCAGCGGAACATACTCGTGCTCGTCTTCGATGTCGAGCAATACCGAGTGGCGCTGGTTGAAGGTGCCGCGACGCGTATCCTGCCCGCTGACTCGGACCGGCACGCCAGCTTTTACCAGGCTTCCCAGCGCCAGCGCTTCCGCCATGCCGTAATCCACCGCGCGTTTCCCGGCGCCCATCTCAGCGCGCTGCTCAAGCAACTTCTTGACCTTGGGATGGATGTGGAAGCTCTCCGGATAAGTCGTAAGCCGGGCCGTAATTTCGCTAAGTTCCTCCGCGGAAAGTCCGGTGTCAACTTCGTATTCGGGCTTGTAACGCCCGCCCTTGAAGTCCTGCCAATACCCGGGCAAATCCCGCATCGACGGCTTTTTTCTGAGGGACTTCGCTTTCTTCTGAGCCGCTTCCAGCTCCGCGCGAATTTCGTCTACGCGCGCTTGCGCGTTATTCGCGCCTATGTCTTCGGCGTAGACCTCCCACAACGGCGGATGATCCTTGATCGCTCGATACAACAGCGGCTGAGTAACGGTTGGATCATCGACCTCGCTGTGACCGTGGCGGCGGTAGCCGATCAAATCCACAACTACGTCGCCCTGGAAGGTATAGCGGTACTCGAGCGCCATACGGCCCACCCGGACCACGGCGTCCACGTCTTCCGCGTTGACATGAAAGATCGGGATCGATTGGCGGCGCGCCAGTTGCGCGGAAAAACGCGACGAGTGCTCCTCGTTGTACAACGTGGTAAATCCGAGCAGGTTATTGGCGATGATGTGCACCGTGCCGCCCACGGTGTAGCCCTTGAGATCGGAAAAATTAAGGGTCTCGGCCACGATGCCCTGACCGGCAAAAGCCGCATCACCGTGAACCAGCAGCGGCAAAAATTTCTGCCGGCCGTCTTCTCCCGCGCGATCCTGCTTGGCGCGGGTGCGGCCTATAGTCACAGGATCAACAGCTTCGAGATGGCTGGGATTCGAAACCAGGTGGATGTGAACCTTCGCCCCCGAACGAGTTACGTACTCGCCGGTCGCGCCCATGTGGTATTTCACGTCTCCGCTGCCCAGAACGCTGCGCGGATCGACGTCTTCAAAACCGGCAAATACCTCTTCCGGCGCGCGCCTGGCCACCTGCACGATCACATTCAAGCGCCCGCGATGGCTCATGCCCATCACCAGTTCGACAGCGCCGCGCTGACCAGCCGCCTCGAGAATTTCGTCGACCAGCGGGATAAGCGCCGTAACGCCCTCGAGAGAAAAACGCTTGTTGCCCAGGTAGCGCTGCTGCAGCACCTGTTCGAACAGGTCAGCCCGGATTAGCTGGTCGAGGACATGTTGCTGATCCACTGCCGGCTGCGGACCCTCCAGACGTTCCTGGATCCAGCGCCGCCGCACCGGATCGGTGATGTGCATGAACTCGGCGCCGACGGTCCCGCAATAAATCCGTCGAGCTTCATGGGCGAGTTCGCCATCCGCCCGCAGTTCGGGATGTGACACCGACGGTAAAAAGCCGAGCGGATCGAGATCAGCCTCTAAATATCCCCAGTGCCGGAAAGGGTCGAACACACGTTCACGGTCGCCGTTCGGAGCATCCAGCACGCTCGTGGCGCCAGCTTCAGTCGAAGGTTTGGATCGGGTTGCCATATATCCACTACTAGAATAACGGATGCGGCGGGATGTGTGCCGGATTCGTCTCGCCCCAGGAACGACTCCAGGCTGTTTTTAGCTGTCAGCTGTCAGCTCTCAGCTTTCAGTAAAACCAAGACACTAGCCCGCTGAAATATGCTTTAGCTGAGGGCTGAAAGCTGACAGCTGCCCGCCTATCCCGCCTCCGCCGCCGCTTTCGGCAAAGCTTTCATCAGCAAGCCATTCAGCAGGATCGTGATCAGGGATGCAGCCAGAGTGGCATGATAGATATCGTCGGTGACAATGTGGGCATCGCGCGCCACCCTGACCAGGACGTAGGAAAACTCGCCAATCTGAGTCAGACCCAGGCCCACAAGAACGGCGGTTCGCAACGGATAGCGGAACAGCCATACCACCGCCGTCCAAACCACAAATTTGCCCGCAACCGTCAGAATCACGATCGTGCCCCAAAGCAGAGGCTTGGAGATCAGGATATGCGGGTCGACCAGCGCTCCAATGGTGACAAAAAATAATGCGACAAAGGCATCGCGCAAGGGGAGCAGTTTATCCAGCATCTTCCGAGTGGTGCCGGACTCGCTCACGATCAGGCCAGCCAGAAATGCTCCCAGCGCCAGCGACAAGCCGACCGCCTGAGTCACCGCGGCAGTGGCAAAGCCCAGTGCCAGCACGACCAGCAGATAAAGCTCTTCATTGTCAGCCTGGTTGATGCGTTTCATCAGCGGTGGCACCAGCTTCGCCGCAACGAACATGACCGGCGTCAAAATCAGTAATGCCTTGCCCATCGCGATTCCCAGAGCAAGAAAATGACCGCCAGTAAGGTTGTTCAGGGAGGGCAGCAGCACGGTCAGCACCACCACTGCCAGATCTTCTACCAGGGTGATGCCGATCATCACCTGTCCGTGAGGTGAGCGCAGTTCTCCCCGATCTGCTAACAGCCGGGAGAGCACCATGGTGCTGGCGACAGAGACAATAGCTCCGACGGCGATTCCCTGCGGCGTGCTCCAGCCCAGCAAATACCCCGTCCCGACACCGAGTCCGACCGAGAGCAATATCCCCAGCGGGCCGCCGAAGATCGCGACCCACTTCACCTGCAGCAACTCGTGGAAAGAAAATTCCAGGCCGATGGAATACATCAGAAGGATCACCCCGACCTCGGCCAGAACTTCGAACTGATGAACCTGCGACAAGGTAGGGCCAGGAGTAAAAGGGCCGATCGAGAAATCCGCCCAGGACATAGCCCAGGATCAAAGGTTGGCGGAGTGCCTTGGCCACGCCCCCGCCCACAACGGCGGCGCCGAAGACGTAGGCGAGATCACGAAAGAATGTGGTGTCCATCATTTGGGCTTCAATTCGGGACTTTTCAGTTTAAACGGAGTTATGCCATTGCGTAGATGACACCGACGGAACCCGCTGTGGTTCGCTGAATCTAGGTTCGCCGAATCTGGGTCGTTGTCCGGAAACCGAACGGCTCCCGATTTGACATTGCGACTCGTGTCTTCTTTCCCTGAATAGCGCTGCCCCGGCCAAGTCTCTGGCACTGATCTCCGATATAGCAATTAGCCGGAATAACAGTGTGTCAGCAATGCAAACCGCAAGAGAATCCGCGATCAGCAGCACGCAGATGCAGCTCTTGCTGGTGGGAGACTGCGAGGATTTCGACTATCTCCGCGATCTTTTGAGCCAGAGTGGGGAAGTGAATTTGGGTCTCGACCACGCGCTCTCGACCGAAGAAGCGCTGGTGCGATTGGGTCAGACGGCCTACGACCTGTTGTTGTGCCAATACAAATCAGGAGATGGCGGCGCATTGCGCCTGCTGCATGGGGTCCACAAAGATAGTTCCCGGCTGCCGGTGATATTTCTGAGCGACCACATGGATGAAGCCGCCGTCGATACCGCCCTGAGATCCGGAACCGGCGAGTTTCGTCACACCTCCAGTCCCAACCAGCCTTCTCTTACCCGCACCATCCGCAGCGCCATCGACGCCTACAGCAAGGAGCATCAGCGCCAGAAGGCGGAGGACACGCTTCGCAAACTTTGGCGCGCGGTCGAGCAATCGGCTGACCTGGTCATGATCACCGACCGCACGGGCGTGATCGAGTATGTTAATCCGGCTTTCGAAGCTCTGACCGGTTACTCCGCCGGAGAACTGCTGGGCCAGACCCCGCGAATCCTGAAGTCCGGCCAGCAACCCTCGGAACTGTACAAGGAGTTGTGGCAAACCATTCTCTCGGGCAACGTCTTTCGCTGCACCATGGTAAACCGCAAAAAAAGCGGAGACGCATTTGTGGCGGAGAAAACCATCACTCCCCTGCGGGATGGCAAAGGTCAGATCACGCATTTTATCTCCAACGATCGCGACATTACGGACCAGCGCCGGCTGGAAAATCAGCTTCAACAGGCGCAAAAGATGGACGCGATCGGGCGATTGGCCGGAGGAGTCGCCCACGACTTTAATAATCTGCTGATGGTCATCAGTTCCTATGCCGAACTGATGCTGGACTCGCTGGCGCCCCAGCATCCGTTGCGCCGCAACGTGGCTGAAATCCAAAAAGCTTCGCGCCGCGCCGCCGACCTGACCCGGCAGTTGCTGGCCTTCGGGCGCAAGCAGATGCAAACCCTGCAACTGCTCGATTTGAATTCGATCATCGAGGACATCAACAAAATGTTGCCTCGTCTGATCGGAGAGGACATTGAGCTGGAGTTTGTGCCCGGGAAAAAAGCTGGGCAGAGTCAAAGCGGACCCGGTGCAGATCGAACAGGTCATCATGAATCTGGCCGCTAACGCGCGCGATGCCATGCCCAAAGGCGGCAAACTGGTGATCGAGACTGCCAGCGTAAGGCTGGACGATGCTTACGTCCAGACGCACTCCATGGTTGCTCCCGGCGACTATGTTCTGTTGACGGTCACCGATTCCGGCCAGGGCATCGCGCCGGAGCATCTGCCCCATATCTTCGAGCCTTTCTACACCACGAAAGCCGAAGGCGCAGGCACCGGTCTTGGCCTGGCCACCGTCTATGGCATCGTGAAGCAGAACAGCGGCTTCATTTGGGTCTACACCGAGCCCGGCATGGGAACGACCTTCAAGATTTATCTGCCTCGGGCGACGGATGCGCGGGTCGTGCCCCAGCCTTCGCTTCCCGTGGAAGGCTATGCCGGTGGTTGCGAAACCGTGCTTCTGGCGGAAGATGAAAGCGCGGTGCGGCAGTCCACCCGCGAGTTCCTGGTCTTGAATGGCTATATTGTTCTGGAAGCGAAAAATGGAACCGACGCGCTGGCCATCGCCAGGGAGTACAAGGGGCACCATCCACCTGATGATCGCCGACGTAGTCATGCCCCACATGGGTGGGGCGAGGCTGGCGGCTGAGTTTACGCCGGAGCGCCCGGAGATGAAAGTGCTTTTCGTCTCCGGCTACGCCGAAACCACCGTCCAACGCCACGGCGCCATCGACGTGACCGCACGGTTCCTGCAGAAACCTTTCTCGCTGAGAACTCTGGCCCGAAGATCCGCGAAATTCTCGACGCCGACGTTTCCGCCCTCGCCGCCGCGGCAGGCTCCGTCTAGAAAACTGTTTTCGCCTGCGACCGCCTGCAGGTGTTCGCGTGCCTCTGCCTGCGATCTCGACTGGCCAGTTTCGGCGCGCTCCGCACCTCTCGTATAATTGCCTGCCGGAATCCTGAATGAACCTGTCGGTCGCGACCATCCTTCTCGCCCTCGCCCATCGGGAGTTGACGCCGTGACCGCTGCAACGGCGGTGTGGGATGTGTTGCTCGGAATCGCCGTGCTAGGGGTCTTCAGTTCCACAATTTTTCTGTTCATGGTTCTGGTCGCTGCGGTTCGCTGGCGACGCGGAGCGCGGGCCGCGCAGAAGGCGGCTGCAGCGACCCCTGATTCTTCCCTGCCTGCCGTCACGATTTTCAAGCCCGTGCACGGCATGGAAGCGCGGCTGGAAGAAAATCTGGAGAGTTTTTTCCGGCAGGACTATCCAGCGTTCGAGATCGTCCTGGGCGCTCGCGATGCCAGCGACGCCGGACTGCAGCTGGCGGAGAAAATTCGCCAGCGCTATCCTCAGGTCAAGAGCCGGATTGTCGTCTCCGGGCCGCCCACCTGGCCCAATGCCAAAGTCTTCTCGCTGAGCAAGATGATTCCCTGCTCGGCCAACGATTACTTTGTGATCAGCGACAGCGACGTGCAGGTCTCGCCCGATTTTCTGCGCGACGTGATTCCAGCGCTGCTCGATCCGAAGATCGGCCTGGTGACTTGCCCTTATCGCGGCGTGCCGGCGGGCGATTTCTGGTCCACGCTGGAAGCGCTGGGGATGTCGGTGGAAATGCCCTCCGGAGTCATGGTGGCGGATATGCTGGAGGGCATTCGCTTCGCGCTGGGTCCGGCGGTTGCGTTCCGTCGTGACGCCTTGGACAAGATCGGCGGCATCGCCGCCACCGCCGACTACTATTCGGACGATTTTGTTCTGGGCAACCTGATCTGGGCGGCGGGATACAAAGTCATCTTTTCTCATCACATCATCCAGCATGTGCTCACGCCTCGCTCTCTGAAGCGTACTCTGGGCGACCAACTGCGCTGGATGAAGAGCACTCGCTTCTCGCGTCCGCTGGGCCATGTCGGCACCGGCCTGACTTATGCGATGCCGTTCGGAGTTCTTGGACTAATCGCCGGCGCAGCGACCGGGCCATGGTGGCTGGGGGTGGGTCTTTTCGCCGCAGCTTTTCGCGAATCGGGTGGTGCAATCGATCGCGGTGGGATGGGGAATCATCGGCGACCGGCGCGCTCTGTACCTGTCGTGGCTCTATCCGATTCGCGATTTTCTGGGCTTCCTTACCTGGGCTGGGAGCTTCGGCAGTCGCGAACTTTTTCTGGCGCGGAGAAACCTACCGCTTCAGCAAAGGCGGCAGAATCATTCCGCAAAACCGCGCCGCCGAAAGTGCGGTCGGAGCGAAGCTGTAGAGAGCTACGACCTCGGAGGCGCGTCATCTTCGGGAGTCAATCGCGAGCGCCGCATCTAGTCCGCCGCGCACAGCCGCGAAGCGGCGGCAGAATGCAGCCCAGGGCGTAAGCCCTGAGTAAAAAGCCGGTACAACCCAGCCCTGAAAGGGCGAAAGACTCAGGAATCGAGCGCGAACCAACCTGCCATCTTTCAACTTGAAAGTTTCGCCTCGCCAGACTACCGTGTGCCCGACCAGGCTCGCGATCCAAACCAGCAAGGCCACAAAGTCCCGCAGCGGAAGCCATAACAGCAACCGCAACACCTGGCGATCGCGCAACACTGACCATCCCACGACCAGCGCCACGGCCACTCGCAGGCCCGTAACCGCGGCCAGCAAAACCCACGCCCAGAGATCGCCGCGACTTGAACATCAGTGCCAACACTGCCCAGGGCAGACCGAAGGTCAGCACCAGCCCGAGATATCCCCAGCGGCGCGAATCGCGCACGGTGCGGCCCCAGCGCAGTTGATGGTCCAGAAACTGCCGCAGCGTATAAGCGGGAAGAAACGTCTCGACCACCACATCGGACAGCTTTACTTTCAGACCTCGGTTCGCGATGCGCTCGGCCGATTTCGTAGTCGTCAGCCAGATAATCCACAAACGCCTCGAAGCCGCCGATCGCCTCGAGATCGGCGCGGCGTAAGGCGAGCGTGGAACCCAGTCCGAAACGGATTCCGCCTTCGACCAGTCGCGCAGCCAGAACGCCGGCGGAGAAATCCGTGCTGATGCCAATGCGCTTCCAGCCGCGAGCCCAGAGTCGGGCCGGCAATGCCGCGATAAAGACATGTAACCAACCCGACGCGCGCATCGCTCAGCGGAGCCACAACCCGCCGCAAGTAGTCAGGCTGAGACGCGTATATCGCTGTCATTGACCAGAATGGTTTCGTATTTCGCCTGCGGCAGCATCTGCGCCAGATTGCTCACCTTGGTGTTCGACCCCAGGTTCTTCGGTACAAAGCATCAGGTGAATCGAGTGGCGAGGAAACTCCAGCTGCAGGCGTTCGACCAGTTCTATGCGCTGGATCCTGCAGCGTCGCTGACTCCGAAAATGATTTCGTATTCCGGATAGTCCTGCAGACAATGGCTGCGAAAGCTCTCATACATTTCGGGATCGGTTCCCCGAGCGGCTTAAGAATCGAAACCGGAAGCGCCGTTGATGGTGTGGCGCGGGCGCCCTCGCCCGCAGCTGTCGCTCGCGGAGAAACGCACGCGCGCTCCACAAGCAGAGAACGTAATAGCCGAGACTGCACGCCGCGAGCGCTCCCGCAGCCGTCGCAGCCATCGTGGCAATACGGTGAATCACCCGTCAGATTTCCTTCGTGTAACTTCAGTGTCCTTGGTGGTTGATGATTTTCCTAACCACCAAGGACACTAAGGTACACGAAGGAAGCTACTCGTACCGCAAGCGACTCGATCGGATCCAGATTCGCGGCCTTCCAGGCCGGATAAATACCAAACAGCAAACCCTCGGCGGCGGCCGAGCCCAGGCCGAAAGCAGCCCAGAAAAAAGACATCCGCGCCGGCAGCGAACTCCAGATCGCGGAAATCGTCCAGGTGACGACCGCTCCAAGCAATACGCCCAGAACCCCGCCCATCGCGGTCAAAGTGATGGCCTCCAGGGTGAACTGCAGCAGGATGTCGCGTTTTCGCGCTCCGATCGCTTTGCGCACTCCGATCTCGCGGGTGCGTTCCGTCACCGAAACCAGCATGATGTTCATCACTCCGACGCCGCCCACGATCAAACCAACGCTGGAAACCGCGAACATGAAAACAAACACCGCACCCGTCACCTGGTTCCACACGTCGGAGAGCGAGTCCTGGGTGAATACGGCGAAGTTATCGGGCTGGCTCGGCGCCACTTTGCGGCGGCGGCGGAGCAGTTCGCGGATCTCGTCAATGGCCTTCGGCATGTCGTCATGCGAAGTGGCCTTGACGCTGATCCAGTAATTCTTCAGTTCCGGATGCAGCTTCCGGAACTCGCTCAGCGGGAAGTAAACGATATTGTCATCCGGATTTTTGCCGCCGGCAAACACACTCTTGCGCTTCGCCGCGACGCCAATCACGGTAAATAGTTGGCCATCGATATTGATTTCCTTGCCCAGGGCGTCCTGGTTCGGGAACAGTTCTTCAGCCGTATCCGAACCCAGAATAATGACGGGAGAATGACGTTCTTCATCAATCTCATTGACCCAGCGCCCGGAGGCGATCTCCAGATCGAAGACCTCTCTCCAGGTGCCGGCGTTACCTTCCAGAATCGTGTTCTTAGCCTTGCGATTGCCGTATTTGACTTCGTAAGTGCCGGTCCCGAATTCCTGGCGAAAAAAACGCAAGCCGGCGCTGACCGCCTTTACATGCGGCAGTTGCTTTATCGCTTCCGCGTCATCGTAGGTAAGCTCCTTACGCTTGCGTATCTCTTCCGTCGGCCTGCCAAACGTCAATCGGCTGGTGATAGGCGAAAATGATGTTCGACCCCAGGCTGCTGATGACCTGGCTGACGTTGTCGTTCAAACCTCGCACCACGGACGAGATGCCGATCACGACGGCGACCCCGATCACGATGCCGAGCACAGTGAGCGCCGACCGCATTTTGTTGGTGCGGATGGTGTCCAGCGCCATCTGGACGATTTCGCCGTAATCGCGTCTGCGCAGCATAAGAAATCTAGTTGGGGAATTCAGCCACTGAGTAATTCGGAGGCACAGAGATTTTCAAATTACTAATTCTCCGTGTTTACTCAATGTCTTCAGTGGTGATCCTCACAGTTCAAATCTCAGCGCCGCGATCGGATCCAGCTTCGCCGCTCTCTTCGCCGGATACACGCCAAAGAACACGCCCACGCTGGCGGAAACCAGCAGCCCGGCGCCTACCGCCCACAGCTTGATCTCCGAAGGCATGCCGATAATCGCCGTAATGCCTTTGGCGAATGCAATGCCAAACAGCACGCCCAGCAGGCCGCCTACCAGCGCCATAGTTCCGGACTCGATCAGGAATTGCAGCAGAACATCCTGGCGGCGCGCTCCCATCGCTTTGCGAATGCCAATCTCGCGAGTCCGCTCCGTCACTGAAACCAGCATGATGTTCATGATCACAATGCCGCCCACTACCAGCGAAATTGCCGCGATCGCGATCATGGCGATGAAAAATGTTCCGCTCAGATTCGACCAGATGCTCAGAAAGCTGGCATTGGTTTCGGCGGCAAAACTGTCCGGGCGTCCGGGAAGATCATGGCGCCGGGCCCGCAGCACGGCGCGCGCTTCATCAATTGACAGCTTCCAGTTCACTGCCCACGCCATTCGCCTTGCCTGAAATGCGGATACTGGTATGCGAGCCGAATTGCTTCAGATAAGTCGTAATCGGAATCGCCACATAGTTATCGCGGCTCTGTCCCAGCGTGGTTCCCTGTTTCTTCCCCACTCCGATGACTCGATAGACTTCGCCTTCAACGCGGATTTCCTTGCCCAACGGATCCACAGTAGGGAAAGAAATTGTCGACGACATCGGTACCGATCACTCCCACCTGCGAGCGGTTCTCTTCGTCGTTCTCGTTCACCATGCGTCCGGCGGTGAGATCGAGATCGAGAATCGGAGCCATGGAGGGAGTCAGCCCGCGAATCCAGGTGTCGCTGATGGATTCTTCCCCATATCTCACGTGGCCGGTGGTGTTGGTGATGGAGGCGCCGATCATGGCGCAATGCTTGCAGGAGTCGCGGACTGCCTCGTAGTCCTCCATGGTCAGGTCTTTGCGCTTCTGGCCTTCGAGAAGCTGATCGACGTTGGTCACGACCGGAGTCACTTTGCTGATGATGAAAACATCGGCACCGAGATTGAATATTTTCTCGGCTACGTAGCCGTTGATTCCGTTTACGAATGTGACCACCGCGATCACCGCCGCAACGCCGATCACCACTCCGAGCAGAGTCAAAGCCGAGCGCAGCTTGTTCGCCCAGAGCGACAGGAGCGCGATGCGGATGGCTTCAAGAGTTGTCATGGATCGGGCGTCGTGCGTTGGACTTCAGGCCTCAGGCATCAGCTTCCAGGCCGTAGGACTGAACTTCATTAAGTCTAGCAGAGCTAAGTCGGCGCCTCGGCAAACACGCGCCCAGCACTTCACGCGGCCGCTCCGCCATGAAACACATAACATTCCGGGGCTGTGGTAAGGTTCCTACCGCAACTTTCTGGAGGCGCCATGATTCGGCCCGTCGCAGTTCTGGTGTTTCTCACGGCGTTGGCTTTCGGACAGCAAAGTGGCCCTCTGGATGGACTGGCCAATCTCAGTGACGCCGTTTCAAGGCGCGCCTCCAGCGCCGACCGCTCGGGCGGCAACGCGGATTGGGTCGAAGTAAAAGCAATGTCCACGGTAACTCTCGCGGACATCAAGGGAGCGGGCTCGATCCGGCATATCTGGTTCACCATCAACTCGCCCAGTCCGTTTCATTTGCGCGAACTGGTGCTGCGGATGTACTGGGATGGCGAAACCGACCCCAGCGTGGAAGTTCCCATCGGCGATTTTTTTGGCACCGGATTCGAATACGAAGACGTTCCGGGCGGGCATCGCGGCCAGAAATATCAGTCATGGTGGTCATTGCCGATCACGGTGCAGGATCGCGCCATGAACTGCTACTTCGAGATGCCATTTGGAAACGGAGCGCGCATCACGCTGAGCAATGACGGATCGCAAGACGTCCCCAACCTTTATTTTCACGTCGACTACCAGGAATATCCGCGATGCGCCGCCGGGTGGCCGACAAGGGCCGCTTTCATGCCCAGTGGAGGCACGAAACGACTCGCGCCGTTCCCGAGACAGAATCCGGCGGCAAGAATGTGGATGGCAAGAATAACTATGTGTTCATGGAAGCCAAGGGCAAGGGCCAATATGTGGGAACCATCCTGAACGTCTTCGGTCTTTCGACGGGATGGTGGGGTGAAGGCGACGATATGTTCTTCATTGATGGGGAAACCGCCCGCGCCACCATCAACGGAACCGGCATGGAAGACTATTTCAACAATGCGTGGATGTTCCAGAAGGAGTTCAACTATCCGTTCATCGGCTATTCGCAGCAGGGCAATCGGGACTGGACCGGCAGCCACACCATGTACCGCTTCCACATTGAGGACCCGATCTATTTTCAGAAATCTCTTCGAGCGACGATCGAACACGGCCACGCCAACGACCGCGAGGACGACTACACCAGCGTGGCCTTCTGGTACCAGACCGAACCGCACCAAAGGCTGGTCCCGCTGCCACCGGTCAATCAGCGCCTCCCCAACGCTTACTGGAAAATTCAGAAACTCGATAAGAATTTACCGAACTGAGCAGGCGCCGTCGTTGGTCGTTGGCCGTTCGTAGTAGTCGCTTGGTCGTTGACATTGGAGGTCAGATTCGAGTTTTTCCGGATCACCAAACATCAACGAGCCCAGCGGCAAAGAGCGAAGGGCCAACGACCAACGACGAACGACCAACGACTGTCTACCTACGACTGTTACAATAAAATTGTTGGCAGCTGGACCGGACGGTCGCTCGTCGCAAGACGGGAGGAAAGTCCGAACTCCGCAGAGCAGTGTGCCGGATAACGTCCGGGAGGGTGCCCCGTCCAAGCTTTGCTTGGGCGGTCCATTCGACGGAAAGTGCCACAGAAAACATACCGCCCCGGCGGCAACGCCGAGGTAAGGGTGAAAAGGTGCGGTAAGAGCGCACCGCTGTCGCAGTAATGCGGCGGGCAGGGCAAACCCCACACGGAGCAAGACCAAATAGGGAGGGAGCTCGAGGGCTTCGGCCTCGGGCACGTGCCGGCTCGGCGCGTCACAACCTCCGGGTAGGTCGCTTGAGCCCCGCAGTAATGCGCGGCCCAGAGGAATGACCGTCCTGCCGGAGCAATCCGGCGGACAGAATTCGGCTTACAGGTCCGGCTGCCAAGTCATTTATTATCATACTATTACGGGTGTGGCTCGGCTTAGTGCCCTACTCGCGATAAAAGAATTCTAGGTCCTATCAATTTGCAGTGCGACCGCAGTCACGGGTCACAACTTAGCCCCGTGGAGATTCTCATCGCGACGCTAGAAAAAAAAGATACCCAGAAGAGGAAAACAGTGGGTGTCAGCGGGGTACTTCGAGGATCAGGGACACTGATTGATGGTGAGGGTTATTGTCTGGCTATCGCCGGTATTGGTAGCGTCGCTGACGCCGAAAAGGACGGAATAGGTTCCCGTCACTGGGGAACTGCCGCTGAACACGCCGGTCGAAGGATCGGGAAAGATTCCGATCCAGAAGCCGGTAATGCCCCAGTTAAACGGCGCCAGGCCGCCAGTCTTGGTCGGGGTGAAAGTGTAAGGCTGATTCAGACAGGCGTCGGGCAGATTGGGCGAACTGGTGATCTTCACCGGGTCGACTACCTGAACGGATTCCTGAACCGTTGCTGTCTGTGGTGGAGTGGCTGAGTCGGTTGCCTGTAATGTAAAAGAATAGGTGCCGTTCGCGGTAGCAACGCCAGTCAACGACCCGTTTGTCCCGAGAGCAATCCCGGGCGGAAGATTCCCCGCTGTCTTCGACCAGGTAACCGTTCCCATGCCGTTGGCCGCCGTCATCTGCTGGGAGTAATTGTGGGTACGAGCGGCCGGAACAAGCGGAGGCGACGTAATACTCATCGGTGAAACCACACCCGAGACCCCCAGCGAGTAAACCATGTCCGGTCGCGCGTCGCCTCGCCAGTCGAGGACGTGAACATAGAATGTAGTCGCGGTGTTGGCCGCTCCCGGCACCTGGAAGTCGAGCGCCGAATTCAGCGAGGGCGACGGGCCGTCGATGTCGTCGTTGAGGCAGGACGAATTGAAGTTGCTGGTGGTGTCTCCCGGCTGGCGGCAGGTGGTGTAACGGGTCCCGTTGCCGTCAAGAATCTCAATCACCGTGTCCAGCAGGGATGGGCCTGCGCCCGCAGCAGCAGTTTGAACGTGCACGATGTTTCCTGGGCCGGCCAGGGAGACCAGCTTGTAATAGTCGTTATCGGCCGGCAGCGGGGCGGTTGCGGGAGGGTCAATGTAAGGACTGATGGAGGCGGTGGTGCCTTCATTGCCCACTGGGGTGGCAGTGGCGATGGAATCATTGCGTCCTATCGGTTGGGCCACCCTCATATTCATGCTGCCCGTGATGCTCTGCGGTGGAGTGCCGGTATCGGTCACGCTCACCGTCACGGAATAATCTCCCAGTGTCGTGGGAGTGCCGCTGGTCTGGCCGCTGTTCGGATCGATCGAGCTGATCCCGGGCGGCATCGATCCCGACAGCACCGCAAAGTGATAGGGAGGCAATCCCCCCGTCGCAATCACCCTGCCACTAAAGGGACGATTCTGGAGCAGTCGATTGGGGAGCGAATTCGCCAGCGTCAGGGATGGTGACACCACCGTGATCGTCACCGGCTCGGTCACGACCTCAGGGGGGGAAAACGAGTCCTGGATGGTAAACGTGCTGACGAAAACACCGGCGCTGAGCGCCGTGCCGGTGATTTGCCCGGTGCTGCCATTGAGCAGCAGCCCGGGAGCAAGTGTTCCTGACAGGCTGAAGCTATAGGGAAACACGCCGCCGGAAAATGCCGGTTGGATGGCTGTAAAGGTCTGATACTGTCCGATGGTCGCGCTTTGCGGACCCGCTGCTTGAAGCGGCGAGTTGGCGAGAATGGTGAAACCCTTGGTTGCAGTTCGGGGCGGTGAGGCCGAATCCAGAACCGTGGCGATGAAGCCCGCCCCACCGCTGAAGTCGGCTGTTCCCGAAAGCAGTCCAGTGGCAGGATCGATGGAAAGTCCAGTCACGAACTGAGTCGTGGATGAAATTGGTGAGATCGACCAGGTGAGGGCACCGACCCCATTCTGCGCAACCATGGTCACGCTGTAGGGGTGTCCTATCAGGGTGTTGGGCAGATCTTGGTTCGCGATTGTCAACGGTCCTGTACCGCCGCCGCTCCCTGATCCCGAGGACGAGCCACCCCCGCATGCCATGGAGAAAGTCAGCAGCAAAACGCTGGCCGCCGCCGTCGTCATGGATCGCCGTCTCATGCGAAGACATCCTCCGCCCGCGCCAACGGCAGAACGACCGGCATATCCAGCAGCCTGCCGCTGTCTTCATTCTGATCGAAGCGCGTGTACGGGGCGTTCATTATGATGTCAACGCCATCGATCTCTTCTCCGGCATGGACCGTGATGAAGTCGCGCTGGAGAGGAAAGTCGAAGGCCGATTCATCCGCGTTCCAGAATTCAGGAACAGTCACTGTCTGCGCCGGAGGGTTGATCGGCCCGACGCCGGAGCCTCCGGCGAATGCGGAATAGATCGATTCGATCTCAACCGTGTAGGTCCCCGGCGGAAGCGCAATCTGGTAGTACCCGATGAATGCCGGGTTGCGCGATCCGCTCGTGTTGCCGTTCGTGTTCTGGGAGGCGCCGGTGGTCACGCTCTGCCCGGGATTGCCGGTGAACAGGTAGCCCGAAACCGCCGAAACTGCAACTCGCCGTGATTCGTCCTCGGGTGTCGACGGATCGTCCACCAGCCGGGCGATGACGTTTGCGCCTTGCGCGGCGGAGACGCCGTCGGCGAAGAAAATGGTGCCGGTGATGGTCCCGAAATTTTGTACTGTGCTGGCATTCGGATAGAAGCTCGATATCCACGCCAGCTCGTCGTGCGACAACACGGGCAGACCGACATCCTTCCGCGCCTGGCAGAGCAGGACGGGAAACATGAGCGGCAAACCCGCCAGCTCGTCCAGATCGCATGGGGAGGTGGGGTTGAGCAGTACGTTCAAATTGATCTGCGAGTGATCCAGTCCGAGGAAGTGCCCGATCTCGTGGGTAATAGCCTCATCAAAGCTGTTCTGCGGAAGCTCGAAGTTCGCCGAGGACTGGACCTTGTCCTGGAACTGGCCATTGAGTGTGATGGCTGAGGTAACGATCATCCCGCTCGAGGCGTCGAGCGCGCACCCGCTGTTGAACCCGATGACGGCTGCTGGCAGCCCGAGACTGGCCATGAGCTTGCCGTCGGCGTCGAAGATAACTGGACTCTGCACCCCCGAGCGGCACGAGCCCATCACGTCGTTGAACTGCTGCGCGGTGTTGAGGTCACCTCCTGTGTAGCTTCCCGCCGGCAGCAAGGCGCCGGCGTTGGTGAAAGAAATGTTCGTGGTGGACACCGCCTGCCACACGCCAAACATGCTCTGCACTCGTTGCACGCCCGCGTTGTGATCGATAACGACTGTTCCGGCGGGATCTACCGCCATCGGCCCGGGATCGACCCGATAGGCAATGGGCATCTTCGCCGGGTCCCAGGTAAAGGGCTTGCCATCTACTCCAAACCGGGGACGGCTTCCCACCGCCGGTCCTCCAACCACGAGAGGACCACCGGCCCAGACGATGACCGACAGAAGCCATAAGATCAACACGCAAAGGGCAATACGGGACAGAAATGCCATCACTTCGAGACCTCAAGGCTGCGGATCGCTTCCACCAGATCGGCCAGGGGTACAGCGCCCGCCTGCGGCCTGCGAACCATCGCGGTCACCCGTGGAGAAAGCGTCAGGCCCCGCGCCCGCGCCCGCGCTTCGACCGACTGGAATAGCCCCAGATTGCCCCGGCCATTCAGCACGGTTGCCTCGCCCTTTGCGTCCCGTAAAATACGGAAGCGCCCCTGCTCCAGCCCTACCGGGCTGGTCAAGCCGTATTCCGAAACGGGGCGAAGCAGCAAGAGCAATTCCTGTCCCTTGCGGTATTGCCCCGCGTCGAGTTGGTCGCGCAAATCCCAGACGTACTGGCGGAATACGATGGATTTTCGCGGCGACCCCTTCACCACCTCCGAGACGTTCATCGAAACCACGACCGTTATGAGATTGGCGAGCCGGGGATGCGGCTCGACCTTCGCCGAAGTCACAACTCCGCGGAAGACAACTTCCGCTTCCTGCGCCATCTGATCGAGAGCCTGGGGAACGGTCAGGGCACCGCGCTGCGCAAAGCTGTTGGCAGCGATAGTGACTATCAGGAGACTCATCGCGATCGAGCGCCAAACCTTACAAGCCATGCCGCGCAACATATCCTGAAAATGGAGATCTGAAAAGAAGTTGAGTTGGCGCTTTTGGTACGTCAGCCACAAACTGGGCAGAGGACCGGTGGGCCACATCGTGCGGATCGTCATGCTTTGAACTGCTGGGTTCGGCCAATTACTTCCGGCGTGATAATAGGCCCGTTCGACCCGGTTGAAACAGAAACTGATTTTTTGTTCCAGAATTCGGACAAACGTTTTAGCTTAGAAAAAATTGTCTAAGCCAACAAGTCACTTAGGAACGCTCACCACGGTACGACGGAAGTCTGGCGTAGTGTCCATTTAGTGTCCGGTCTGTATGGTTCGACAAAGACACCGCATAACTAGCAAGATTTTACAGACTGCAACTAACTCGCAACCATCCAGGACCTTACAGCCTAAATCTCGCAGCACCTAAAATTTACCGGCGACAGCTCGGAAGAATTCATCTTACAGGTCCGGCTGCCACAAATTCCTGCTCAGGTTTCTTGTTAGTCTGCCGAAAAGCTTTGCCGCCATACTCTTCCGGATTCCGAAAGGTCTTTCAGGTGGTGGGTGCTGAAGTTCCAGCTTGTTCCAATCGTGATTCCGCGTCCGAAGTGGGTGTTGGTACCCGCAAGGTAGGTCACATAGCTGAATGAGAGGTCCACAGACCGGGTAAGGGAATAGTCCGCGCCGGCTCCAAGATGCCAGTAGTCGGCTCTCAGTATCCGGTCATGGACGGGAAATAGTTGCGCGCTCATAATAGCCTGCTCGATCGTAATCCCTCCGTTGGTATGCAGCCAGCTGCCGATTCCCCGCACTGACAGCGAGTGCGGCAAGAAGTATCCCATCTCGAGATCGACGTTGTTGTGATTCAAGGGAATACTATTCGGCTTCTCAACGAAGGCATATGAGTACTGTGCCTGGACATAGGCTTTCCGCACGAAGGGTGAAAGCAGGCGGCCCACACTCACACCCGGCGCGTATTCACGCAGGTTGCGGCCAAACGCTGATTCTCCGTGGAAGTCATAGTCGTGACTGGGAACGATGAAGGAAAAAAATGGCGTGACCGCCAGGTCGCGTAAGGCACGCCGCCTTGAATCCCTCAGAACACTGTAATGCAGATCAAGGTGAAAATCCTGAAAGGTGGAGTGAGAACTCCCGTCATCCAGCGGGGCGGGAACAAACAGTGGATTTCCGAAGGTGAGGTCGGCCGGATTTCCGGTGTATTTGGTGATCACATAGGGCAGGGAAACTTCGAAGTTTAACCTGTCCGTGAAGCTGTAACTGAACCCCAGCAGCAGATCATTAGCGCGGCTTTTGGCTGCCCCTTGTAGCCTGTTTCCCGCACTATCGAAGTGGCCATCAAACGAGATGGTTTGCACCCCGAAGGAAACATAGCCCTCTCCTTTGGGCGGCAACCAAGCCTGTGCCCTAAGCCCGACAGTGGCTCCGAGCAAAAAGACCAATACGACTGAGCAGAACGCGCATGGCCTGCGCACTTACACCCCACGGGAAGATAGGAACTCACTTCTTGGCTAAAACGTTGACCTCGTCCCGCTTGGCCTTGATCTCCATCCCCTCATCGAGAGCGGAGTAGTAACTGTCCATTTTAGCGGGAGCCTTGAGGATGACATGGTAATGTTTCGCCAATGTCGAGGCTTCCGCCTTGGTGCTCTGATAAAGCAGGGGGATAACCACGCTACGAGACGACATCGCCTGAAGCTGCTGTTCGATACCGGGGGCGTCCTGCGGATCGACCACGATCAGATCGTACTTACCCCGGTTTAGCGCTTCATCGAGTTCGGAGGGGGCGGTCACAACTTTCAGGACCTGGCTGGATTTTTTCAGGGCAGACTGCAGAGAAGCGTCTGACAGCGCTCCGGCCGCGGGTGTACCCGAACGCAAATAAAGCAGGATAGACGCGGAGTGAGTGGAGACATAACGCAGTTTGATCGCGCGCCCGAGGGCGAGAACCTTGTCGCCACAAGCTATACCCTGGGTTACGGCTAACAGGACAAACAGGCAACACCAGGAAGCTGTTCCGGCTAAGCGTTTCACGTTGTCCTCCATGCGGTTGGGCTTCGGCTGGCGGTGAGGAGTAGGCTCTCGGGGGGAAGTCTTTCGGCGCACCGGCCTATAATACGCAGAAGCTACACCCGGGATACAGGATTGTCAAGATCATGCATGGGCCACCAATGCTGTTGACCATGAGAGCCGTCGACAGGTTCTTTGCGGAAAGTACCCTGCAATGAGACAGGTACGCGCAGTCAGGAGTTATCCCCAGGGCCAGAAGCACTCGGTACGCAGGGCACGATCGTGAATGAGCTGAGTCTTGGCCGTTATCAGATAGCGGAACAGATTGGCGCCGGAGGCATGGGCGTCGTTTATCGAGCCCGGGACCAGCGCCTGGACCGCGACGTTGCCGTTAAAGTGCTGCCCACCGGCAGTCTCGCCGATCAAGTTTCTCGCAGCCGCTTCCGCAAGGAAGCGCTCGCCCTTTCCCGCTTGACCCATCCCAACATCGCGGTAGTACACGACTTCGACTCCCAGGACGAAACCGATTTTCTGGTGATGGAATTGGTCCCGGGTATGACGTTGGAAGAGAAGTTACTTGCCGGTCCAATCGGCGAGAAGGAGGCCGTCGGGTTGGTGGTTCAACTGCTGGAAGGTCTGGCAGCGGCGCACGCGCAGGGCGTAATTCACTGTGACATCAAGCCTTCGAACCTGCGAGTCACCCCAGAAGGACATCTGAAGATACTCGACTTTGGTCTGGCCAAACTCTTCCAGAGCAAAGACCCGGCCTCGGTCACCATGAGCATTACACAGGACCACGGCATTGCCGGAACCCTCGCCTACATGTCCCCGGAACAACTCAGGGGTAGCCCGCCGGATCAGCGGACTGATACTTACGCGGCAGGATGCGTGCTCTACGAGATCACAACTGGTCAGCGTCCTTTCCCGGAGAAGACTGCCCCGCTGATGATCGACAGCATCCTCAATAAAACTCCTGCCAGACCAACGTCGCTTAAGCCGGCGCTTTCGACTGGTTTGGAATACATCGTTCTCAAGAGTCTGGAACGCGATCCGGCGTGCCGCTATCAGTCGGCCAAGGAGATGACGGCAGACTTGCGTCGGCTGTCCGCTTCCGACCTTGCGATTCCGATTCCGGCCAAACCGGTCCAGCGACTCGCTATCTCCCGAACTGCCTGGCGAGCCGTTGCTTTCATGACTTTGTTAGCGGTCGTCGCTTACGGTGTCTTTCACCTGTTTTCACGGGGCACGGCAATCGATTCCATCGCAATCCTGCCGCTGACCAATATCTCTGGCACTCCGGAAACGGAATATCTGAGCGACGGCATTACTGATTCCTTGATCAACAGTATCTCCCAGCTACCCAATCTGAAAGTGATCTCGGGAAGCTCGGTTATCCGATACCGGGGCAAAGTGGTTGATCCCCAAACTCTGGGGCGTGAGTTGAACGTGCGCGCCGTGCTCACCGGGAAATACGTGGAAAGAGGGAGCAACCTGCTGGTCAGCGTGGAGCTATCGGATACTCGTGACAACCATCACATATGGGGCGAACAGTACAACGGCAACCTCTCAGACATCGCCGCGGTCCAGGAGAAAATCTCGCAGCACATCGCAGACATGTTGCGTCTGAAGATTACCAACGAGCAACGGCAGCGCATCTCCAAGAAGTACACCGATAACGCCGAGGCCTATCAGCTCTACCTGAAAGGCCGCCACTACCAGCTGAAAGACACCCCCGAGGACCTGAGAAAGAGCCGGCAGTATTTTGAGCAGGCGATTGACGCCGATCCCAACTATGCGCTCGCGTACGGCGGACTATCGGAATACTACGGTTTCATGGGTTACTCGGGCGAGATCTCTCCTAAGGAAGCGTGGCCAGCCATGGAGGCCGCAGCGCTGCGCGCGGCGCAACTGGACCCTGAGTTGGCTGCGGCCCACCGCGAACTCGCCGCGGTAAGTCTGATCGCCAAGTGGGATTGGGTCACCGCGGAGAAAGAGATCAAGCGCAGCATTGAACTGGATCCTAACGACGCTGAGACCCACTTCACCTATTCCATGCTTCTCCGAACCATGCATCGCTTCGATGAGGCATTGCGTGAAGCCAAACGTGCCGAGGAGCTCGACCCTCTATCGCCGGGATGGAAATCGCATACCGCGCTGGTGCACTACTACGCCCGGCAGTTCGACGCCGCCGAGGAGCGATATCGTCAGCTTACGCATAGCGATCCTGATCTCCCCGGTCCCCATCTTGGTCTCTATAACATTTACTCCAGAACAGGGAAGGAATCCGAAGCTGTGGCGGAATTGCAAAAGGGGCTGACATTACAGGGCGCAGATGAACTGGCAGCCGCCCTGCCGCGAGTTTATGCATCGTCGGGCTTCCACGCGGCGAAGGAGTTCGCGGTTCGGGAACAGCTTAAGATACTGACGGACGCAAGCAGGCAGGGTTATATCTCGCCCGTCGCGTTCGCCACGAATTATGCGCTTCTGAATGACAAGGACAAGGCGTTCAAGTGGCTTGAAAAGGCTTTCGAAGAACACACCCCCGGGATGCTCGATCTTGATCTTGATCCCGACTATGACAACCTGCGCAGCGACCCGCGTTTTCGCGACCTCGCACGGCGTATGAATCTGCCGCAGGAGGCAAGCGCGCTGACTCCTGGTGTCCAGCTTGTAGAGTTTGAGCCAGACCGCGCGAAAACAGATTAATCCGCCAATGGAATGCGATAGATATTCCGCCGCGTGTCGTGGCGCGAGTAGGAGTAACGAGTCGGTCGCATGGCTGAATCAATTTGTTGCGGAATCACGATAATTCCTTTGTTCGCCTTCAAGTCATCTCCCGAGCTGGCGCCCCCGGGGGGAAATAAGGGATTCCACGCGCTGGGCTCACCGGCAACATATAGGTATTCGTGTTGCCCAAAGAGCGGAAACCGACGTAGAAGAATTTCCCGGTAATGTCCCAATCAGCTACGCATAGCGTGGTGCACACCGGAAATGATGGACCACCGTCCTGGGAATAGGCCATAAGAACGGCTTGATGTCCCTCATCTCTTCCCTTGACCGCTGCCAACACCCAGCGGCCATCGGGCGAGACGGTGTACAGGTCGAGAACCGGGTCGGGCACGATTTTGCGAGGTTCGCTGCCGTCCGGTTTGCTGCGAAAGACGAATCGCTGCCCATTTTCGATGGCTCGGTAGGTCAGGTCACCATCAGGGAGAATGAACGGCAAGTCCTGGCTTGTATCAGACGCTAACTCGCGAGGCGACGAACGATGATCGGTGGGAGAAAGCCAGACACGCGAGCTACCCTTTTTGTCTCTGGTCGAGAATGCGACCTGCTTGCCATCACGCGAGACGCTGTACCATTCGATACCGGTTCCGGGTGCCATGGCAGAGCCCGATACTACCCGCTCGGTTTTGCCGGACGCCAGATCCTGGGACCATAGATCTGCCCCGCTCTGCCCGCTCTGCATCAGATAATAAAGCTTGCTTCCATCGTGCGAGAATTTGGTTGCGAACGCATCTCCTTCGGACGAAAGCTGGCGATCTCCTTTGGCATCGTGGATCCAAATGGTGTAGTTCGTAACGCCTACAGAGGTGAGCAGAGACTTCCCGTCGGAACTCATCGCGATGCCTTCTTCTTCCGTGGTGCCGGAAGTCACCTGTTGCGGAGTGCCGTCGGGAAACTTCTGCCGCCATATGTGGAACCGTCCGCCTTCGTTGGAACTGAAGTAGACCCATTTGCCGTCGGGCGACCAGGCGCCGGCAAGACAGACCGCTTGAGGAGGCCCGACGACGCGCGCTTCTCCGCTCCCGTCAAACGGAACCACCTGGCATGCCGTCAAATCGCCCTGATTGTTCATAACGACCAGCAGCACCCAACGGCCGTCAGGAGAAAGGTAGGAGTGGTGAACCATGCTGCGCTCGCCGGGAGGAACATAAACGTCGCGGCTCTGCCCTCGAGCCTCGTCCGTAGTCACCAGCACCAGGTGCAATCCTTGTCTCATCTCCGAGAAGAGGAGGTGTTTACCGCCGTCGATCCAGCTGAGGGAGGAAGCATTTCGCAGCAGAATTTCAGGTTGCCCGCCCAGGACCGGTACAACCCAGGTGTCCCAAGGGCCGACCGTCCCGTAGGCAATGCGCGAGCCGTCGGGAGAGAACGTGGGACCTAGTTTTGGCACCCCGTCATGGGTAAGTTGCACGGCATCACCGGAAGGAAGCAGCTTGACGTAGAGGTCCCCCTGGCCAAAGAAACTGTCGTTGCCCCGGATAAACGCGAGCATGCGCCCGTCGGCAGAGAGCGCGGGGTAGACCGCGGAGTCGGTAAAAAATGTCATCTGCTCCCAGTTCGTGGGGCCGGCCGGCGTGCCATGTCCCAGATAGCGATAGAGGCCGATGGCAGCCGCCACTAAAAGCAGCGCTACCAGCCCGGCCAACATCGCCAGACGCAGAGAATTCCGCCGCGGCGGAGCGGGTGATACAGCGGTGCCTGACTCGCTGTCGCGCTTCAACCGCTGCAAGTCCGTCCTGAGTTCGGCAGCGGACTGGTAACGCAGATTGCGGTCTTTCTCCAGCGCCTTGCTGACGACTTCATTCAGTCTCTGCGGCAGGATGGGATTGCGTTGGAACAGCGGTGCTGGTGTCTCATCCAGAATGGCCTTGAAAACCACCGCTGAAGTCTTTCCGTGAAACGCAGGCTTGCCCGTGGCCATCTCGTAAAGCACAGCGCCAAAAGAAAAGATGTCTGTTCGGTGATCGAGTTCCTCACCACGCGCCTGCTCCGGCGACATGTAAGCTATCGTGCCAACGGCAGTACCGACTACGGTCAGAGGGACGGAAACTGTTTGAGTCACAGTTGCCGTCTCCGGCTCCGCTGCGTTCAGCAGTTTGGCTAAACCGAAGTCGAGGACTTTGCTTTCTCCGTGTGCAGTCAGGAAGATGTTCCCGGGCTTCAGGTCGCGGTGGACGATTCCCCGGCGGTGCGCGGCATCCAGCGCGTCGCTGACTTCAATCGCGCAGCGCGAAAGTTCGGCCAGTGGAAGCGGGCCCCGGTTCAGACGGTCCGCCAGCGTTTCTCCCTCCAGGTGCTCCAGGACGAGATAGTCGATCGTGTCCTGAATGCCCACGTCATAGAGCTGGCAGATATTGGGGTGATTGAGCGAAGCAATGGCACGGGCCTCGCGCTCGAAGCGTTCGCGCGCGTCCGCCTGATCCGAGCGATGCGGGGGAAGGATTTTGATCGCGACGATCCGGTCCAGACGGGTATCGCGAGCGCTGTAAACCTCTCCCATCCCACCTGCGCCCAGCAGGACCGTAATCTCATACGGCCCCAGTCGAGTGCCTCTTGCGAGTGGCATGAGTAGCGTGAATTATACCGCTCGATGATGGTCGAGGATTTCTGCTTCTGGTGCTTCCTGCTAAATGGAAGAACGACTACGGTGCAGGTTGAAGGCTGTGTTGAGCAGGCCAATGTGGGAGAATGCTTGCGGAAAATTGCCTAGTAGACGTTTGGCCGCCGGATCATATTCTTCGGAGAGCAGGCCAACATCGTTACAAATACTCACCAGGCGCTTAAATAGCGCTTCCGCTTCCTGTTGCCGCCCTTGCAGGACATAGTTGTCGACCAACCAAAAAGAGCATGCCAGGAACTTCCCTTCTCCGTGAGGCAACCCGTCAACTGCGGGATCCTGCGTATATCGCCCGACAAAGCCGTCCTCCATCAGGTGGGTTTCGATGGCTTGGACGGTACCGATCACGCGAGCATCGTTCGCTGGAAGAAATCCGACCAGCGGCATCATCAGGAGGCTGGCATCCAGGTGCTTCGACCCGTAGTACTGCACGAAGGAATTGAGTTCGGGGTCGAAGCCTTGCCGGCAAACCTGGTCGTGTATGTCATCTCGAAGTGTCTTCCACCGGGAGACGTCTCCCGAGAACCAGTTTTGCTCCACCGACTTTATCGCCCGATCGACGGCCACCCACGCCATCATCTTGGAATGCACAAAATTCCGCCGCGGGCCGCGCATTTCCCAAATGCCCTCGTCAGGCTGTTCCCAACCGGTTTCGAGGAATTCAATCAATGTCTCTGCTATATCCTCGCCTTCGTCCTTCGGCGCTCCGAGGCCGGCCTGCCGGCATTGGTAAAGGGTGTCGGCCACTTCCCCGAAAATATCCAATTGAAATTGACCGTATGCTGCGTTCCCGATCCTTACCGGCACCGAGCCCGCATAGCCCGGGAGCCACGGCAGTTCGAACTCCGGAAGCCGGCGTTCGCCGCGAATTCCGTAGACGATATTGAGCTCTGAAGGGCTGCCCGCGACGGCCCGAAGAAGCCATTCGCGCCAGGCTTTCGCTTCGTCGCGATATCCGGCGTTCAGTAAGGAGTGGAGGGTGAGGGTGGCATCGCGGACCCAGCAGAATCGATAATCCCAGTTTCGTACGCCGCCCAATAATTCCGGAAGTGAAGTCGTAGGCGCGGCCACAATTCCTCCGGTGGGCATGAAGGTCAGGGCTTTCAGGGTGATCAACGAGCGCGTTACCGCGTCGCGCCACTTGCCCTGGTAGGAACAGCGGCCAGACCATTCCTGCCACCACTCCTGTGTGCTCTGAATCGCATCAACCACGTTTGGCTGTGCCGGCGGTTGATCCTCGCAAGAGGGAAACCAGGTGAGATCAAACGGTACCTTCTCTCCTTCATTCACGGTAAAGGTCGCAACCGTTTTCAGGTTTTCCCCGCGAAGCGGAATCGGGGTTCGCAGCCTGAGCATGTCCGGACCGGCAATGGCCGAGATGCCCCCGTCCGAACGCCGAACCCAGGGCACAATCGAACCGTAGTCGAATCGAATGACCAATTCGAGGTTCATCTCGACCTGTCCTCGTGTGCCCACCACCAGGCGTAGAAGCCGCGGCATTCGGCTGCGAGGACTCATGCAATCGATCAGCAGAACCGATCCGCTGTCGGTCTCAAACTCAGTCTCGAGAATAAGAGTTCCTTCACGGTAGCGGCGGCGAACACCACGCACTGGCCCCGCCGGGGAGATAGACCAATGGCCGTTGTCTTCGGTTCCCAGCAAACCGGCAAAACAGGCGCCTGAATCAAAATAAGGGAGGCAGAGCCAGTCAATCGATCCCTGTTTCGATACCAGGGCCGCTGTATGGCAGTCGCCAATCATCGCGTAATCTTCGATGGGTATGGACAGAAGGTGTTCTCCGTAATGAAGACGGGTTGGTTCGACGAATTGGTATTAAAACACGAACGGCATTTGGGCGTCTGGCGAGGCGTGCGCGCGCAAGTGCGTCATCGCCAAGTACGAAGCGGCTTTTCTTTATTTGTATTTATCCGGCTGTAGAAGATGCAGGCACGGCTTAGCGTACGCTCACCAAGCCGCGGATGGCCGCGGCCTATTTCTCGCAGCGGACGGTGACCTGGTGGGTTTCGCCGGCCGAAGTCTGATGCGCGTAGATCACCAGGCGAACCGGCCCTGAGCTGTCCTCGCTGACCTCGTGCATTTCGGCATGGTCAGCCGGACAGGAGACCGAGTTTGGGCAAGCGAACAAGAGTGTCGCCAGGCCCAATACAGCAACCGATATTCTTATGGACTTCATGTCTACTTGTTTCTTACCACGGATTCTTTCCTGCAAAGACTTACGAGTGTTCCGAGAGCAACCCTCCCGAAAGTTATGTACTTCTGATTGAGGGGAAATTGAGTAGAAGAAGAGCGGATTTCAGGCAGAAGGTGGGAGCTGATTGTGGCGCGCCGAGGGACGGGGTAATGTCCATCGGCCGACTTGACTGGGCGAGGTCCCGGGAGGACAATCCTCACACTGAAGCTGATGCTTGCGCTCACCTCGTCGATTTCAGGTACGGAGGCGCTGTATGACTCTAGGAGAAGATCTCTGCAGGAACTATGCCCTGACCAGCCTCAAGCGAGGGGGGTGTTCCCTGGCTCTTCTCGCGATCAACGAGGCCCTTGAAGCCGCGGCCCAGATCGCTGACCAGGAAGAGGACTGCAAGGTCGCAAACCGAATTCGCAGCCTGAAGTGGGTAGGAGACAAGCGACTTCCGCCGGAGACTCCGACACAGGCACCACGCCCCGGTCTGACAGCCTGAGCTTCTCCAGGACCGCCAGCACAGGTTCCCGTCTCTATTTCGCGCCAAAAACCAGAAGGTAATCCATTCCGTCTTTGACGAAGTCGTCTTCTTCCAGCAATTGATAGCCGGCCTGGTTTGCCTCTCGAATTACGACCTCCCGGGAGACGCCGTGGTTCTCGCCGTTTCCGTTGCGGTCGATCACTCCGACCTTGGCCCCGGGCTTGAGAGATCGACCGCAGGTTACGCAAGAGCGTAACCGGCTGGGCCACCTCGTGATAGGTCTTCAAGAGCAGAACCGCGTCGACCGGAGCGGGTAAGAGAGGATTATCGGGCTTGCCCAGGATGGTTTTAACATTGCGCACGCTTTCCTTCTGGATTCGAGTCTCGATGTAACGAATCGCTTCCGGATTTATATCGACGGCATAGACGGTCCCGGCATCGCCGACACGTTTCGCTGCCCGGACCGTGAACCATCCAGACCCCGCTCCGATGTCAGCCACACTCTTCCCGGGAGCGATTCCAAGAATGTCCATCACGCGATTGATCTGGAGCCGCTCGTCCCTTCCCGGGGATTCAAAGATGGAAAGGTCGCCGGTGTAAGGATTACTGGTCTTTCGAGGCTCGGTGGTTTGCTGGGCACCGGCGCTCTGCGGCCGGGCTGACGCATAGTGAAATTGCAGAAGCAGAGCGACGATCAAACCCAGGCGCTTAAGCATGACAATCCGATTCTAATCCCATACCCTTGATGGGGAGTTCTTCGTACAAATTGGGCCGGATAGCGGTTACGGCAGGGAGATGGCTATAGTGGCGCCGGAGTCATTCCCATAAATGACGTCCCAAGAAATTTTCCCTGGGCATCGAAATTCCAGGTGAATATTGCGGACCCGGCGCGGGCGCAGGCGTGGCATCCGTTGATCAGCGGATAGCCCACCACAAACTGGGTTCCGCCATTCGGCCCCGCCTGTGAGTTGGGCCAGGTTTTGCCGTCACGATCCCCGGGCCACACATCGACTTTGGGAAATTGATTCTTGAGATCCTGAAACTGCGGACTCTGCTTCATCGTCTTGGTGTCGAGCAGTTTCAAATCTTCGACGTTGACGAGGGCTGGCCGCCCGTTCACCAACAAAAGACCGTAATTGGTATTGGCGCGCAGCGGATAGGTGATCCATGCAAAGGCCACCGGCCCCTCATGGCCCTGGAAACCGGTCATGATGCCGAACTCTCCGTGGCTCTGCTTGTAGAGTTCGCGAGTAAAACTCACCGCCGGGGCGGGGGCGCCGGCTTTTGACATCTGGCCGATCAGGCACTCAACATCGCCGGGATGAGAGTCGCAGGCGGCGTGAGCTGCGGTAAGGAATTGCGGCGTTACCGGCCATACGGCCGACGCATCAATCTTGGCCGGGTCGGGTTTCGATTGCGCGAGTAGGCAACCGGCCAGGCAGACGGCGGAAAGAAGACCGAGCTTGCGCATGTTTTTCCCTTTGGAACGGACCAATTCTATACTCAGAGACCGAACTCAGAGATTGATAAATTGTGGCAAACCTGTTGCAGGATGAAGGAGCAAAATGAGAACCAACAAATTCACCAATGCACTGCTGACACTCATTGCGATTGCCCTGATCGCAATCGCGATCAGGCCCTATCTGGCGCCGGAAGCGGTGCAAGCGCAGTCCGGAACCCCTTATCCGTTTTACATCGAACCGGGCACTAAGATGTTGCGTGCCCCCGATGGCGGCCGCCAGGTTTATGGAAAAGTTGTTGTCGATATGCGGACGGGAAAAATTTGGGGCTTCCCAACTTTTACCACCGACACGTACCCGGTAAACGCGATGGAGTCAAAGCCGCAGACCTCACATCCCTTCGTGCTGGGGAAATTTGCATTTGAAGATACCGATAAGTGAAGGCCGCCAGGAGATAGCCATGTCATTTCAGTTTTTTTTCATTCCTTGGACGTCCACTTTCGATCGCGCCCCGCTAGCGAAAACACCCGCCCAAGCAGAGCTTGGACGGGGCACCCACGGACCCCTGATAGATGCTGGTTGATATAGACTAGATTTCGAGTCCCAGAATGAGGAGCCGCCTATGTCCGCACCGAGCCGCCGGCCTGAAATCCGGCGCCGCCGCACCCGCAATGAAAAGATTGCCAAGCTGAGAAAACGCTACACGACTGCTTCATCCGAAGCTGACCGCACCCGAATCGCAGCCAAACTGCATCGCCTGGGATCTGAATTCCCCTGGGCAGGCCCTGCTCAAGAACGCCTGAGCCACCGATCAGTTAGGTTAGGAGTTCGCCGCGCGGGACGTGGCACGGTTCGTCCGCCAACTGCGTTCTTGCCGGATGCTTGTCCGCCACCTCGTGATAGACCCGCAGGATCTGCCGCGCCGAGGCATCCCATGAGAATCGCTTCGCCTGCGCGTATCCCCGCTCTTTGAGCTTGTCCCGCAGCGCCTGATCGATCAGCACACGATGCAGCGCGCGCATGATCTCAAAAACATTTTCCGGATTCACCAGCACCGCGGCGTTCCCCACCACTTCGGGCAGAGATGAAGTATTTGAAGTCACCACCGGCGTGCCGTGCGCCATAGCTTCGAGTGGCGGCAGTCCGAATCCTTCATATAGCGACGGGAAGACGAAAATCTTGGCCGCATCGTAAAAAATTCTCAGCACTTCGATGGGAACAAATCCCATGAAGCGCACGTCGTTCTGCATCCGGCTGCGAATCACGGTACGGCGCAAATCCGGATGCTTGGATAGTTCATCCCCGATGATGATCAGCTTCAGACCGGGAAAAGGTCCTCCTTCTCCAGCTCCGCTTTCAACGCCGAGAAGGCCTCGATGATTCGCACTACATTCTTGTGCGGGCTGATGCGGCCGGCGTAGAGGAGGAAAGGATGGCTCACCAGGTAGCGTTCGGCCAGCAGTTGCCGGTCGGGCTCGGTGGCGTGGCCGCGCAGGAAGCGTTCATCAATGGCGTTATAGATCACCTCAATGCGCTCGCCGGGAATGCCGAACAGCTTTTCCATTTCGCTCTTGGTGAAGTTCGAGACGGCAAAGAGCCGCGCCGCTCCTTTCAGCGCCCGATGGGTGAGAAAGAAATGCAGCGAGCGCCTGAATCCCGAATGATTGCGCGCCCGATACATGTGCTCGAGCACGTCGTGGACGGTCATCACATAGGGACAAGGCAGATTGCGCGGCAGCCAGAACAGGTGCGGAATGTGGACCAGATCGCAACGCAAACGCTTGAGGATGGCGCGAAAATCGAAATAGCTCTTGATGGTGGTGTCGGTGCCCAGCAGAGGGACGGTGTGAAAATTCGATGGCAGCGAACCGATCTCCGCGACCTTTTCCGGAGGGCCGATCAGAAAATATTTGCTCTCGCTATCCAGGCGGCCCAGCGCGCGAACGATATTGCGAGTGTAAGTGCCGACGCCGAATTCAGTCATGCGACGGATGTCGATGGCAACTCTCACGGCGGAATTTAATCACAGAGACAGTCTTCGGCTAGGCACAGGGTAGGCTCAGGCTCGTCGGCCGCGATGGAGTGTCCGTCCGTCCTCCAGTTGCTTACGCTCTTACTTCCACCTGGGCCTTCGCCCGGCGTTCGGGATAGAGCGGGAAAGCCTCGGCCAGACCCAGCACCTGCTTTCGGATCTTGCCGAGCACAGCCGCGTCCGTGCGATGATGCAGCGCCTCGGAGATCCAGAGGCCGACCTGTCGCATCTCTTCTTCCTTCATGCCGCGGGTCGTCAGGGCGGGAGTGCCGATGCGGATGCCGCTCGGCTTCATCGGCGGATTGGCATCGAACGGAATGGCGTTCTTGTTGACGGTGATCCCGGCCTCGCCCAGGGCCTTCTCGGCCTCGCTGCCGAACATTCCCTTGGAAAACACGTCCACCAGCATGAGGTGAGTGTCGGTGCCTCCGGAGATGATGCGGAACCCTTCGGCGGCCAGGGTTTCGGCCAGGACTTTGGCATTGGCCACGACCTGCCGCGCGTATTCGCGGAACTCGGGCTGCATGGCTTCGAGGAAGCTGACCGCTTTGGCGGCGATGATGTGAACCAGCGGGCCACCCTGCATGCCGGGGAAGACAACCTTGTCGATGGCGGCGGCGAACTCCTGTTTGCTCAGAATCATGCCGGCACGAGGCCCGCGCAGAGTCTTGTGCGTGGTGGTGGTGACGATGTGGGCGTGCGGCACCGGCGAGGGATGGACGCCTCCCGCAACCAGTCCGGCGAAATGCGCCATGTCGACCAGATAGAGCGCGCCGACCTTGTCCGCAATCTGCCGCATGCGGGCAAAATCGATGATTCGCGGATAAGCGCTGCCTCCGCCGATGATCAGCTTGGGGCGCTCCTTCTCGGCAAGCTTTTCCAGGTCGTCGTAATCGATGGTTTCCGTTTCCTTGGTCACGCCGTATGGAACGATGCGGTAGGTCTTGCCGGAGAAATTCAGGTGATGGCCGTGAGTGAGGTGGCCGCCGTGAGCCAGATTCAGTCCAAGGATGGTGTCGCCGGGTTGCAACACTGCCGCATAGGCCTCCATGTTGGCCTGAGAGCCGGCGTGGGGCTGCACGTTGGCATGTTCCGCGCCGAAAAGTTTTTTGGCGCGCTCCCGCGCCAGATTCCTCCACCACGTCGGCATACTCGCAGCCACCGTAGTAGCGTTTGCCGGGATAGCCTTCGGCGTACTTGTTGGTGAAGACCGAGCCCATGGCTTCGAGCACGGCTTCGCTGACGAAATTCTCGGAGGCGATCAGTTCCAGGCCTTCATGCTGGCGGCGGACTTCGTTATCGATGGCGGCGGCCACCTGGGGATCGGCTTCGTAAAGAGGGCGGGACATGGGGTTATTTTTCATAGCGCAGTTCTCGGTTCTCAGTTTTCAGTTCTCGTCTTCAGCCATGGCACATTCTAATTAGGTTGCGGCTCCACACGCTTTCGAATGCGGTCCGCATGAACGAGACTAGCTGCCAGCCGTCCATGTATTTGTAAGGGGTTTCTCCGGTGGTGTAATGGCCGCAAGGTAATACGACCACTTTGTGGTCCAGGGAGTGGCGGCTGAACTCCTGCTACCGCATGGCGGGAGAACTCGGGCAGGAAGGTGAGGTCGTACTTCGCGTAAACGATGAGCGACTTTTTCGGCCAGCGGGCAAACTGTTCGAAGTACGAAATCGGGCTGATGCCGCTCCACAAGGCACGCAATCGTTCGAGATCGATCTGAGGCTCCAGGCCCTCGCGAATGTGGCGAGTCGATTGACCATGCCAGACCACATCCGCGACGTAAGTGGCGGCATGATTGAAGGCGGCCACGCGGATACGCGAGTCGTGAGCCGCAGCAAGAAAGGCATAGCAGGAACCCAGGCTGGTGCCCAGGATGCCCAGCCGGTTGTAGCCCTGCTGTTCGAGCCAGTCAAAGCAGCAACGGACATCGACCACCGCCTGGCGGCAGGCATCGAGGGTGCGCCCGATGTTGGCCGAGACAGCGTAGTCGGCCCGATGCGTGTCCGCCGGCATGCGGATGTCGTGATAGGGCATGCTCAGGCGCAACACCGATATGCCAAGCAAGTTCAGCGCCTGGCAGAGCCCGGTGTAGGCGATCGCATCGGAATTCCAGTGCGGCAGCAACACGATCGCACGCCGCCCTCGAGCCGGAAACCAGCGCGCATTTACCAGATTGTTTTCGCGGTAGGGCGAGCGTACCGGCGAGGTAAAGCGCAGAAAATCCGCGTGAGTGCCACGCACCCTGGCTTCCAGCTCTGGGGTCAGGTACTTCACGTGTGCTGAAGACCTGTATGTCACGATGTTCGAGGCGAAAATCGGAGGGAGAAACGTAGGAATAGAACTCGTCGCTCGACTTCACGATGCGCCGGTTGTAGTCGCGCAGGAACTTCTCGCAATCGGCATTCTGAGGCAAATGGCCCGGGGCAAAACCGTTGCGGCACGGCCAGTCCCGCGCCCACTCGACGCCCCACTCCAGGGGACGCACAACCCGATTATTGTCAACGGATGTGAGCCTGGTTTCCCAGTCAACCATCCACTGCTGGTAGCGCGAAGGCATCGATCTTTAGAATATCAGGAGGATCGCGAATCTCGTCGCCGGGGACAATTAAGCGGTAGCAATCAGCACTCAGCGCTCAGCATTCGGCTTCAGTGAACGGCTCTTCGCGAAGGACGTTTCCATGCGATGGATTGATGGCTGAGGCTGAGGCTGACGGCTGAGAGCTAAGCTGCTAGCTGTACTTCCGCGGCACCCGCTTAGAAATTGCGCAGAGAATTTCGTAGACATTCGTACTCGCAAGCTCAGCGTGCTCGCGGGCGTCGACGCTCAAGCCGTCAAGCGCGCCGAGGAGGATGACCTCGTCACCGACCGCAACACCGGGCAAGCCGGTTACATCCGCCAGGGTCAGGTCCATGGAGATGCGGCCTACGATGGGAGCGTAATGTTCGCGCACGATTACGCGTCCACGAGAAGACAGGGCGCGGTTCAATCCATCGGCGTATCCGACGGGAAGCACCGCGATCCGGGCCGGGGCCTTGGTGACATAAGTGCCGCCGTATCCCAGCGCCTGGTTGGCGCGAACATCGCGTAATGAAAGAATCCGGGTCTTCCAGGTCAGCACCGGTTTGACCGCCAGACGCAACTTGCTGCCGCTCACTTCCCTTCCCGCGCGCTCGAAAGGCAAGTGGTAGCCGTAAAGGGCGATTCCCGGCCGGACCATGGTGTTCCAGGATTCGCGCCTTGAAATTACCGCTCCGGTGTTGGCCGCGTGAACCAGTGGCGGATCAAATCCTTCGTTGCGAAGAAGATTTCGGACCTGCTCGAACTTTCGCAACTGGTCGTCGACGGATGGGCGCATCCAGCACTTCCGAAGAAGCCAGGTGTGTGGAAAGACCTTCCAGCAGCAGGTGCGGCGAGGACTTAAGGACGGCGCAAACCTGGTAGACATCTTCCGGATCCACGCCCAGGCGGCCCATGCCAGTGTCCACTTTCAGATGAACCGGAAGCCTGGGCAAACCCAGACCGGCCGCGGCCTTTTCCAGCAACTCCACCTGGCCCGGTTCCCAAACCGTGGGCGTCAGCTGCAGGCGGATGATTTCCTCTTCTTCGCCGCGCCAGAATCCGGTCATCAGCAGGATGCGGGTGCGAATACCGGCCTCGCGCAAGGGGATGGCTTCATCGAGCGAGGTTACGCCCAGCCAGCGGGCTCCTTCCGATTCGAGGGCGCGTGCACATTCGACGGCGCCGTGGCCGTAGGCATCGGCTTTCACTACCGCGCAGACGGTTATTCCGGCGCCGATATGCCGCTGCACGACGCCGAAGTTGTAGCGCAGATTTTCGAGCGAAACCTGAGCCCAGGTGGGCCGGGTCGCGGCGCGTTTCAAGATTTCAGCAGTAGCCACTGCAGGCGATTATAGCGGGCGCGTTGACCATGAGGACGTTACCCCGGTGCTACTCCCGCGTCGGCGGTGGCGGGCTACCCTCCGGACAAGATGAAATTCACTTTCACTTCGGTCTCCACTTCTACTGGCTCACCGTTGAGCAGATATGGCCTGTATCTCCACTGGCGTACGGCGTCCACAGCGGCCTCGCACCAGCATGGGATGGCCGCTGAGTACTTGCAGGTTCTCGATGGCGCCTTCACGGCTGATGACAGCGCGCAAGACCACTTGTCCCTGAACCCGAACCTGCCGCGCCAACGATGGATAGTCGGGTTGCACTCGAAAAATGAGATTCCCTTCCATCATGCGTGAGACTGGAGGGTGATGGACTGGAGTTGGAGGCGGCGGCAGAACTTGACCAGAACCCCCGATTGAATCAAAGACATTGCCCCGTGCACCGGGCTCGCCGGTTGCATGGTCGATACCGATCGAGAATGGATCGATAGTTGGCTGTGGAGGCGCAGCTTCGGCCAGCGTGCTTATGGTCGCCGGAATCTGGGACGGACTGACCAGCCTGATACTCATCGCGCTGGTCTGAGCAGCCGAGGGCGAATTGGGGTGAACCTGCGCTGGTGTGGGAGCAGGCGCGGGAGCCGGTGCGAGCAGCGGCATCAGGACCGCCAGGCGTGGCAGTCCCTCGGTGTAGAGCAGGGGTAGCAGAAGCAGGCAACACAGCGCGAGCAACTGAAGGGCAAACGACGCGAGAGTCGCCCAGCCACGGTGAGAATGATTGGACCAGCCGGAATCGCAGAAGGAATCGGCGAACATAGTGTCCTCCTCAATGCGGAAAAGACTATGAGTAAGGACACCGACGCCAGCATCTTTGGACCGAATCCTGAGCGAGACAAACAAAGAAAAAGGCCGCGTCAAAACGCGGCCTGTGGAAACTCTTTAGCGAGTTGAGGTGTCGTTAACTATTTTGGTGGAGTCTGCGTCTGCGGCTTGGGCGCAGCCGGAGTGGTAGCCGGCTTGGTGCCGGTAGCGGGCCTGGCGGCTGCGGGCCGCGTTGGCGCCGGAACTCCTGACTGGGAGTTGTACAGGTCAACCACGGACTTGGTGATATCCACGGCGGGACCAGCCCAAAGCACGGGCCCATTCGGCCAAGGATTCGAAGTGTCGATGATGACGCCGAAGCCGTTATCGGCTGCGTACTTTACCAGCATCGGTCCCATCTTCTGCAGGATGCGCTGTGCAATCTCGTTCTGCTGGTTCTGGGCATCGTCACGCGCGTCCTGGACCTGACGCTCCAGGGACTTCTGCTTCTGCTCAATCTGCTTTACCAGTGTGGCGCGACTTTCCTCGTTGAGTTTGTCGCCCTGAGTGTTGAGCTGCTTTTTCAGGGCTTCCACTTCGTCGTTCACTCCCTTGAGTTCGGTCTGCTTGGGCTCGAGCTTCTTGCTCAAGGCTTCGAAATCTCGCTGGCCTTCGTTGGTTGCGAAGATAGCCTGTTCAACATTGATTGTGCCCATCTTGGTTCCGGTAGCGTTGGTGGCTACGGGGGCGGCGGCTTCACTGGCAGCGGCGCTCGGTGCGGCGGGTAAGGGGGACGTCTGAGCCAGTACCGCGACCGACAGGGCGAATACAGCGGGCATGAAAAAACGCGCGAACTTGCTTGTCATGTGGTTGATTGAACTCCTTGGAAATATATCCCGGGAAATCGGTCAGATTTTTCTGCAAGCCTATGCTGGCCGCGCCTCAGCATTAACCCGACCGTTTGATGTCAACGGAAGAGGCTGGGCCGGATTTCCCAGCGCCTCACGCCGCACTCAGACGGCGTGGTGACCACCCCGGTGCCTGCCTTTTTCAGGGTGTGGATACATTCATTATAGGTACAGCGTGCGATGAAGGTCAAACCAGTCATCGCTCGTAGTTCTTCAATTGTCAACAGTCAAGCCGGCCCGGGACGATTGCTGAAGACCAAACGAAGACGGACGGCTCGGATCACCGCCATCAGAACGTGGTTGCCACGCTGAAGCGGAATGTCTTTCGCGGCTCCCGCAATTGAAACTGGGGTGCAAGGCTTCTCTGGGCCTGTTCGAAGGTAAAGTCGCCCGCCGCTCCGGGCGGGAACATGTCGCGGGTGATAGGTACCGGTCCCCGGGTGATGTTGTCCAATCGCAAGGGGTTATAGGCCCAATAGACCCGGAACGGAGCGTTGATCACGGGGAGAAAAACCTGCAATTCCAGTCCGGTCGACATCCGTGGAACCCAGTTTGACGACTGTACGATCTGCAAATTCTGCGAGAACGGAGGATTCTGAGTATGTCCGCCCGTGCAGTTCAGGGCCACATCAAGGGCAGGGCAACCAAACACGGTGGCATTGATATCGGCAAGTTGACCGGGATTGATGCGCAGCTGTGAACCTCTAACAATCGGATTCAGGCCCAGATCCGCAAACGGCGCCAGCGCAACCGGACCCACGATGGTGAATCGGTACTCCACATTTGTGACCAGGCTGGCATCGCCTCCAGGGAACACGATTTCTTCCACCGGAACCGGGATGGTGTAGTTGCCGCGAAGAGGATTGCTGGGATCCTTGGGGACCGGCGTGCCATCGGGATTGCGCAGGACGATCGCACTGCTGCCCGGCAGAAACGCGACCGGAGACACGGAACGAATATCAAAGCCGCGTATGTCATTCTCGCCGCCCAAATAGAAGCGCTCGAACGGCGGCGCAACCACTCCACCATAGCCGGTCAAGAAAGAGCCTTGTACGTTAAACCCGATCGTGTTGCGACCCTTCTGCATCGGCTTGAAGTGCTTGTACTGAACAATTGGGCGGAACGAGCGCACCGTGCCACCCAGTCCCGCAATCTCTCCCTGGAGGATCAGGCTGGTTCCGTTTTGGGTGAGATGGGGCTATCGATGGTGCTGAATGAGAAGCTGGGGAGGATCTTGCTGGTGATGATGCCGTCCAGTGAATTGGGGCCGCTGATCCCGCGAAATGCAAGGTCGGTGAATAGGGCCTTCGAAGCATCGCTCACTGCGACGATCGACGAGCTGTCGAAAGAGTAAGTGAGGCCTACACGTTTGAACGAATGATGCAACTGGTAGCTGAGCGAGCCGGTAAAGCCCGAACTGGATTGGGTGTAGTTCTGCAGGTTGTTCAAGAACGCGGATGGCAGGTTGATCTGCTGGCCGGTGAGAATGGCCTCCTGCCGCGCCTGGTTGTAGTTGAACTTCTGGGTGAAAACCGTAAAGCCGCCCTGAATGGGACGATCAAAAAGATAAGGTTGAGTAAAACCAAAAGAGAGAACGCGCTGGGTATTGCCGATGCTGGTCTGGACGGACAGGGTCTCACCCAGGCCGAGGAAGTTATTGGTGCTGTAGTTGATCCCGATAAAGGCGCCTTCCAGCCCGCTTACGCCACCATTCAAGCCGATGCTGTTTTTACCCTTCTCTCTAACCTTGAGCGTGAGGTCCACCAGGCCATTTTTTTCGTCGAGATGAGTTTCGGTGACGTTCGGGTCTTCGGGCTTCAATGCTTCGAAATAGCCCAACTGATTGAGCCGAAGCAGGCTCAGCTTCCACAGACGCTCGTCGTAAACCGATCCCTCTTCGAGTGCCACTTCGCGACGGATGACCTTGTCACGAGTTGTGGTGTTGCCGCTGAATTCGATTCTTCGGACGAAGAACTTGGTGCCCTCATCGATATCGATGGAAAGAAATACCAGTTTCTTGTCTTCGTCGAAAGTGGTGTTGGGGATCGAAGTAAAGTTAATCCGGCCCAACTGGCGGTAGGCGTCGCGCAGGTTGTCGAGACCCTTGGCGACCTTTTCACGGGAAAAGATATCGCCGTCCTTCATGGGGAAGAGTGCGCGCAAGGCTTTGACGTTGGCAACCTCTTTGTTTCCGTTGAAGGTGATTCCACCCAGGCGATACTGCTCGCCTTCATCGATCGGAATCGTAATATCCACCGACTTCCCCGGTCCCTTGGTCAGCAGCGGAATGTGGAATCCAGTGTGGCCGGTGTCATGAATTTCAGTTTTGGGATCCTGCACCAGCACTTTGAAGTAGCCGCGGTTCTGAAATTCCGCCCGCACCCGTTCCGTATCTTCATCAAGCTTGGTTGCGTCGTAAGTCTTGGCAAAGATGTTCTCCAGGAAGATGGAGTGCGGTATTCCGATCGGCTTCAGATTCTTCATGGAGGCGCGAAGAACTCGGGAGCTGACATGCTTGTTGCCGATGAAGGTAATCTTGCCGACGCTGACCTTGGGGCCTTCTTTCACCACAAAAGTGACGCTAACTTTGGCGGGCGGGATGGGCCGGACTTCGGTACGGACCGTGGCAAATTGGCGTCCGTGCTCGGAGAGCAATTCCTTGATCGTGACTTCAGCCTTTTTTATCTTGGTGGGGTCGTACTGACTCTCCGGAGAGAGACCCACTTTTCGATCCTTGAAGCGGTCGAGAACATCGCTTTTCGAGACGGAATTGAGCCCGAGATACTCGATTTCGCTGATGGTAGGGCGTTCCTTGACATAAACGTGAATCACCCAGCCTTTCGCGGTACGCTCGCGTTCGAAGCGGATGTCTTCGAAATAGCCGGTATTCCATAAGGAGTTAAAGTCGCGCTCCAGGGCAGCGGCGTCATAAACGTCGCCGGCACGACTGAAAATCCGGGCGCGAACGGTTTCGGCCGGAATTCGCCGGTTGCCGTGAACGACGATTTCGCTGATCACGTCCTGCTGACCCACGCCCGCCGAGCACAGCCAGAAAACGCTGAGCAGCAGGCAAAAAAATGCCTTCCGCGCTTTACAAATCTTTATGATTGAAGAAGATGACTGCGATGCCTCAGGAGGAGACGGCCACGCATGGCCCGACCTTCTCCTCTTCGTCACTACAGGGCTAACCTGATGAAAACGAAGAATCGTTACAACCTCGAATCCTGGGAGTATGGAAAGTGGCAATTATACGGTAGAGCGGTGGAGACCGTCCAAAACAGCCGGTTTGGAAAGCTCTACTTCAACAAGACGGAATAAAACGTGGCGGAGTTGCCTAGGCCCGTAAGTTTTTCCGAAGTGGGAACGTTGATGTTTCGATTTCCAGAAGTCAATTTTGCCCAGTGTAGCATTGCGGAGACCATACCTGCCTGCATGACGCCGTCAACTCAAGCGGTCAAAACGATTTCGCCCCGGCGTTTTGCAGACGCAAACTGAGTCACGGTGGGCTCCGGAACGATTATAAAGCGGGAAAGAAAAGCGGGCGGCCTGTTGGCCGCCCGCTCGAACATTTCCAGATGAGCTATTCCACTTCTCTTACGCGATGGGCCCACAGCACAGGACTGCCGCTGACAGGGTCCATCAGGAAAAGGCCGCGCGCCACTACCGGAACCGGAGACGTAGCGCTTGCGGTCTGCAGATCGGTGAGGCTCAGGGTATTGCTGTTGCCCTGGAAGAATATGGTGCCAGCACCGGTGTTCACGGTTAACGGTCCGGCCAGAGAGTAGCCCACCAGGCCGGTATTGAGGAATCTGGAAATTGCCGGCATTGGCGCTGGTGACGGTAACGCTACCCGGCACCACCAGCCCATTCACGCCCTGACGCCGCAAGGAGATGAGATCAGGCGTGAACGTGGAATTGCTGAACGCGCCGCCAATGAAGATGCGCTGGCCCACCAGCATCGAAGAATTGCCGAACAGATTGTTGGGGGTGAACCAGCTATTGTTGAAGAAGCAGATGTCATACGTGCTTACGGCGCTGACGTCCAGGGTTTGCACCGTGTCCAGCAGCCCGGAAGCTCCTCCACCGGTTTCACCGACCCACAAGCTGACGGTTTGCACCGGACCCGTGGCCGGGTTCAAAACCAGAATGCGGCCGGAGATAAACGCCTGATCGGTGGTGATGAACTCCACGTCGCTGGCCAGGATGCTGCCATCAAACTGCACCGTTCCCTGGATCGAAACAAAGCCTCCCGAGGTGGGCAGCGAAGCCAGGGCGACGCCCGGGTTATAGGCAGTGTTGCCGTCCACGGCGATGGTGAACTGATGGCCGAATGGCCCCTGCATGACGAACGAATTTCCGGCTACGTTCACGGAGACTATAGTGCCGGTCAGATCGGTGATCTGACCCTCCGGATCGGTCGCCTTCACCGCCTCGATGAACATCACCGGACTGATGACGCCAGTAATTTGTCCACTGCCATCGACTGCCAGCGACTGACGGATATCGAATTCGGTGTGCAGACCGGCCAGGCCGTTCGAACCCACTACCATCGGTGTGGGAAAATTCACGGTCACGGATGTGGTCTGGGGCAGCACCGTGGTGGGGTTGGTAAAGACGCCGCTCAACGTGCTTACTTGCGGAGGATTAGCCGCGCTGATGTAACTGATCACTGGACTGGCCAGCACAAAAGTTGCGCTGGTGTAGGTATCTGCCGGGACCGCTTTGAAGCGCCAATGGCGTGCGGAGCCCGATCAAACGGGCGAAATCGACCGTGATAGGAGACGACACCAGTTGTGGCGAATTGGCTGTTCCGGTGAGGGTGATGGAGTTGATGGTGAGGTTAAGGCTCACGACGGAAGGCAGAGGCGCGTCCTCTCCCGTGACATAAACCGCTCCGGCCTGCGGACTGGTGGTGAAGGTCGCCGGACCCGTCCCCCCGCCGCAGCCAACCAGGTTCAGCCCGCTCAACGCCAGCAACACAGATAGCGCCAGAAACCGTTTCATGGAAAAACTCCTGAATTCTTGATACACGTGGACTTCGTAGATACCCTGATGAAAACACTCTAAGTTTAGGGAAGTTTTGTTACTTTTGGACAGAGTACATAAGTAATTTCGGCTCTGGGCGCGGATTTCGGGCGGGATTTGGAGTCAGTGGAAGGATGAGGCGAGACGAACAGCGAGTCTATTTGTTAATACCAACGTAGATATCGACTTGCGAATCCTTCGGGTCGCGGCTGCGCTGGTCGTAGAGTTCGAAGTCGGCTTGGTAGGATCGAGGGCCACCAAGCTTAGATGAATCTTCCAAACTATAAATCTGTTGCCACGTCTGCGGCACGACGCGCTGGACCGGACCTTTCGCGCTGGTGACAACCGCATACTTTCCCGCCGGCACTTTCCTGGCGACCATGCCAGGAGGGATCGAGGATGTCTGGCTCACCTTGGCGCCGATTAAGAAAGTGTAGTCACCATTCCGGTCGCTGGCATAGTCGGTGTAAACGGCGTAGATGGTGGGATCGACTTTATTCGGAATCCTGGCTAGAGTTCCGTCGGCGAAAAACCTGGCCCACTGCTTTGGAATGATGCCGTCATTCCCCATCTCTTTGGCGTTGTTGGTTCGCGCCTCGATGCCAATGACCGAAAATTCTTTTTCTTCGACTATTTTGGGCGGCATCGCGCTTCCCAGCAAAATGGTGGCAGAGACGAGAAGAATCGACAGGCCCGCTAGATATAGATAAAGCAAGTGCGAGCGATTCATGAATTTCCTGGCGACTGAAACTACTTGATCTCCATCACTTCTTTCTCTTTGCCCTTGCTCATCTCTTCCATTTTCTTGATTTCGTCGTCGGTGAGCTTCTGGATTTCTTCCATGGCGCGCTTTTCATCGTCCTCGGCAATTTTTTTATCTTTCAGCGCCTTCTTGATCGCGTCGTTGCCGTCGCGGCGAATGTTGCGAACTGCCGTCCGGTGCTCCTCCAGAACCTTGTGCAGGTGCTTGACCATGTCCTTGCGGCGTTCCTCGGTGAGCGGCGGTACCGGCACCCGGATGATCTTGCCGTCGTTCATCGGATTTAACCCCAGGTCGGCGGTGCGTATGCCCTTTTCGATGGCCGCGAGCGAACTGGGATCAAAGGGCTGCACCGTGATCAACTGGGGCTCGGGTGCGTGCACCTGAGCAATCTGATTGAGCGGCATCTGCGAGTTGTAGTAGTCCACGATGACCGCATCCAGCATGTGCACCGAGGCGCGCCCAGTCCGGGTCGCGGCCATGGCCTTGCGAAAATCTTCGACCGCCTTATCCATGCGGGTCTTGAGCTGGACGTACGTTTCTTTAAGACCGGGGACTGTTGCCATTGTCGATTGAGCCATCGTCAGCTCCGTCAGGATTAGGAATTAAAACGCTGCATTATAAACCTTCGAACCATAAAAACCCTTGTCATCCCGACCGGAGCGAGCGCAGCGAGCGAAGTGGAGGGACCTGCTGGGGCAGCGCCACGCTACCGGAGGTCGGTATTACGGACAATGACTCACCTAGTTATTCGCTTCACAAATCAAGAACGTTAAGAATGCGAACTGCCGGCGGCACAGGCAGCAGCGCAAGCAGGTCCCTCCACTTCGCTTGCTGCGCTTCGCTTCGGTCGGGATGACAAGGTTGGGGCGGCTCAGGCTTCACGCACTAACCAGCGAACCGATCTTTTCTCCGATTACGACCTTGCGGATATTTCCGCGCTGGTTCAGATTGAAAATGATGATGGGAAGATTGTTGTCCTTGCACAGGGAGATGGCGGTTGAGTCCATCACTTTGAGTCCCTGCTTCAGGACTTCCATGTAGCTGATTTCGGTAAATTTTTTCGCGTCTTTCACCAGCATGGGGTCGGCGTCGTAGATGCCGTCGACTTTCGTGGCCTTGAGAATCGCATCCGCCTTGATCTCCATGGCGCGCAGGGATGCGGCTGTGTCGGTCGAGAAGTATGGATTTCCCGTGCCTCCCGCGAAGATCACGACGCGGCCCTTTTCCAGATGACGGATGGCGCGACGGCGAATAAAGGGCTCGGCCACCTGGTTCATCTCGATCGCCGATTGCACGCGGGTGTGAATACCCTGCTTCTCCAGCGCGTCCTGGAGGGCCAGGGCGTTGATCACGGTGGCCAGCATGCCCATGTGGTCGGCGGAAACCCGATCCATCTCGCGCGCCTGCTGGGCGACGCCGCGGAAGAAATTCCCTCCGCCGACGACGATCGCAATCTGGATATTGAGGGAATGAACGTCCGCCAGTTCGGCGGCGATTTCATGAATGCGGAGGGGGTCCACGCCGAAGCCCTGGTTTGCGGCCAGGGCCTCGCCGGAGAGTTTCAGCAGTATGCGCTTGAACACCGGAGTTGGCATCAGAGTCCAGTTTCCAGTTTCTGGTTCCCAGTTCCCAGTCTCGACTTACTCGCTTTTCTGTTCCGGCTTGGTGATGGCGATGGTCTCACCTGCATCGCCCACCTTGAAGCGGGCGAAGCGGCGCACCGCGATGTTCTCGCCCAGTTTGCCGATCTTGGTGGCGATGAGCTGGCCGATACTCACAGTCTGGTCGCGGATGAAAGGCTGCTCCAGAAGGCAGACTTCCTCGTAGAACTTGCTCATCTTGCCTTCCACGATCTTCTCCACCACTTGCGGCGGTTTGCCGGTGGCAGCGGCCTGCGAGCGATAGATGTCCTTCTCGCGCTCGAAGGCTTCGGGCGTGACGTCTTCCTTGCGCACAAATTTCGGATCGCTGGCGGCGATATGCATGGCGATGTCGTGCACCAGTTCCTTGAAGTCGTCGGTGCGGGCAACGAAGTCACTCTCGCAGTTTACTTCTACGAGAACGCCGATCTTGCCGCCGGCGTGAATGTAGCTCGCGACCGCTCCCTCTTTGGTCACGCGGCTGGCCTTTTTCCCGGCGACGGAGATGCCCTTCTTGCGCAGCAGGACGACAGCCTGCTCCAGATCGCCTTTCGCTTCCGTCAGGGCCTGTTTGCAATCCATCATCGGCGCCCCGGTCTTTTCCCGGAGCTCTTTCACTTGAGTGGCAGAAATATTCACGGTAGTTGTGCTCATGTCTAGATTATTCCAGATTGTATTTTACGTCGTTGGTCCCTGGTCGTTGGTCGTTGGCAACAACCTTCGGGAATAAATGCATCACGATTCGTCCTTACAAACTTTGACCCGCGCCGGACGACCCGCGCGGGTCTGATTTCCCTCAGGGGCTAAGGTGTTGGTCTTGGCCAACGACCAAAGACGAACGACCAACGACGGATTTAGTAAGTCTGGGTCTCCACCTGCGGAACCTCTTCGTCGACGGCTTCCTTCGACGGCGCCGGTTGCTTGCGCACTCCTGCACCCAGCACGTCTTCCATGCTGATGTCCTCGCCTCCGGCCTCGCTCGCGGCTTCCGGAGCGGCCTCACCAGCCTCCGCCGGGGCGGCCGCGGCCGATTCGGCGTAGACGGCGGCAGCCAGGTCGGCGGCCTGCTTGTCGGTCATCAGTTGCGCGCCTTCGGCGACGGAATCAGAAATCTTCGAAGCGAACAGGCGAATCGCCCGCAGGGCGTCGTCGTTGCCCGGAATCACGTAATCCACTTCGCTGGGGTCGCAGTTGGTATCGACCACCGCGACTACCGGAATGCCCAGCTTGCGGGCTTCACGCACCGCGATCTGTTCCTTGTTGGAATCGATGACGAAGATCGCGTCCGGCAGGCGGTTCATGTTCTTGATGCCGGCCAGGTTGGCTTGCAGATGCTTGCGCTCGCGCTCCAGCTTGATGACTTCTTTTTTGGGCAGCAACTCGTAACGGCCATCGGTGGCCATCTCGTCGAGTTCCTTCAGCCGCTTTACGGATTTCTGGACAGTCACCCAGTTGGTGAGCAGCCCACCCAGCCAGCGCTGGTTGACGTAGAAGCCGCCGCAGCGGGTCGCCTCTTCGGCGATCGCATCCTGCGCCTGGCGCTTGGTGCCCACAAAAAGCACAATCTTGCCGGCCGCGGCCAGGTCGGCCACAAATTTCGACGCTTCCTTGAACATCTTCAGCGTCTTTTGCAGATCGATGATGTAAATACCGTTGCGCTCTCCGAAGATGTATTCCTTCATCTTGGGATTCCAGCGCTTGGTCTGATGCCCGAAGTGAACTCCGGCTTCGAGCAACTCCTTCATGGTGATGTTAGCCAATTAACCTCCTCATTTGGTCTGCATCCGGAGTTTTTGCAACTGCCCCGGATTGCCATTCCCGCCCCGCACCGAGGCGCGGGATGAATTGAACACCTTAAAACCAGTCGTTGGTCGTCGGCCGTTGGCCAAACCAACCCAACCTTGTCATTCCGACCCTTGAGCGAAGCGAAGGGAGGAATCTCGTCTGCTCGACCATCACTTACCGCTTGCTGTACTGGAACCGCTTTCTCGCGCCCTTCTGGCCGTACTTCTTGCGTTCCTTGGAGCGAGAGTCGCGGCTGACCATACCTTCCGCCTTCAACTTCTTGCGAAACTCGAGGTTGAACAGCATGAGCGCGCGGGCGATGCCCAGTTTGACCGCGTCGGCCTGTCCATTGACTCCGCCGCCGGTGACCCGAACCACCACGTTGAAAGTAGCGGCGGTTTCGGTCGACAGCAGCGGCTGCTTCGCACTCGAGCGCTGCGCTTCGGTCACGAAATATTGCTCAAAAGGACGTCCGTTGACCTTGAAATCACCGCTGCCCGGACGAAGATAGACTCGCGCGATCGCCGACTTGCGGCGTCCCGTACCGTAATATTGAACCAGCTCTGCCATGATTTAGCTTCTAGCTCTTGGCCTCAGCTTTCGGCTAACCGGTACCAACCTTCAAGAGAATCCGGCTATTTGACCTTTCAAAAAATCTTCGTGGAGACATAGCTTGCTACGTCTGTCCGCCTACGCCCGCGTTTCCAGTACCCGCACTTCCGGCTTCTGGGCTTCGTGGGGATGTTTGTCGCCTCGATACACCTGCAACTTGGTGATCATGTGCCCGCCCAGTTTGGTCTTGGGCAGCATGCGCTTGATCGCTTCCTCGACGATCAACTCCGGCTTGCGGTCGAAGCGCTTGCGAAACTCTTCGGTGCGCAACCCGCCGGGATATCCGGTGTAGTGCTGGTACACCTTCTGCTCGGACTTCATTCCCGTCGTCTTGACCTTCTCGGCGTTGATGATGATGACGTGATCTCCAGTATCGAGAAACGGCGTGTAGCGCGGATTCTCTTTACCCATGAGGATGCGGGCGACTTGCGAGGCCAGCCGGCCCAGCGTCTGCCCTGAAGCATCCACGACGTACCACTTGCGCACAATTTCCCCCGCTTTGGGGAAATAGGTTGACATTACGAGTCTCCCAGATAATTAAAAAGACTAAGAAGACCGCTGAGTACCCACTTCAACGCCGAAGGCGCAGGGTACCAGGCGGGCAACCGCAGGACTACCAAAGACTTAAAGATAACGTAGAAATGAGGATATTGTCAACGGAATGAGCAGCATTTGGCAATTGGCACTTAGCAATTGGCCAAATCTGTGGTTCGACCGACCTGACTCCGCTACAGCAAGCTCAGCGCTTTGGCTAAGTGCCAAGTGCTAATTGCGAACTGCTACTCGTACGCCAGAGCATCAATTGGATCTTTTTGCGCCGCCTTGAACGCCGGATATAAGGCGCCCAGGAGGGCTCCGATGATGGCGATGATCGTCGACCGCAGGATCCATCCGCCGGTAACGACGACTGGAAGCGTGGGCAGACGATACTTGATTCCGGCCCGCGCCGCCAGGCTGAACAGGACTCCGACCACAATCCCACCGATCGCCAGCAGCACGGTCTCGCGCAGGATCACGTTCACGATGTAGAACTTCGAAGCGCCAATCGATTTCAAAATTCCGATTTCGCGGGTGCGTTCCATGACCGCCGTGTACATGGCCTGGAAAATCACGATGAACCCGATCACCACCGAAATGCCGATCACGACATCGATGAAGGTCGATAGTCCGGGATAGCTGGTGGTGGTCATCATGGAAAGATATTCCCGCATGGAGCGCGCCGAGTAATTCTCCAGTCCGGGAACGTTCTTCACTTCCTGCACCACCGCATCCGCGTTGGCGGGATCATCCAGCTTGACGTAAAAGACCGAAGCTTTGCCTTCACTGCCGATGAGGTCCTGCAGCGTGGTCATGGGCAGAAACTTGCGCGCTCCGCGGCCATGCTCCACGATGCCGGCCACGCGGAAATCGTGATTCAGAATTTCGATAGTCGAACCCACTTTCACGTGCTGCGACTGGGCGAAATAGTCGTCCACCAGGCAGTCGTTGGGACCCTGAAAAGGGCCGCCGTGAAGAAAATGAAACGGAGCCAGTGCTTCGAAGCTCTTGAGATCGATACCGTAAATGACTTCCAGATTTTTCGCGGTGGAGAGCTGCCAGATTACCGGAGCCACTGTCTTCACATGCGGTAGCTGCGCCAGCACGCCACCAATCTTGATGGACATGGGCGCGTTGCTCACGCCCGCCATGAAGGAAGTATTGGGCGGCTGCACGATCACGTCGGCGCCGATACCTGCCTGGCGCTGCCGGGCGTCGTTCAGCATTCCTACCGACAGTCCCACGATCAACAAAATCAGAGTGACCTCCAGCGCAATGGCCACAATGCTGATCAGCGACCGGATGGGCCGGTGCACCAGGTTGGCGACGATCATTTTGTTCATCATGAGTAGGCTGCTGGCTTCTAGCTTCTAGCCACAGAGTCAGCACTTAGCAATTGGCAATTAGCAATTGGCCGAAAATCTATCACGTCTCGCAGCCGAGGCTAATGATGCTAAGTGCTAATTGCCAAATGCCGATCTGCTGATCCCTCACTTCCCGTCCGTGCCGTTTACCTGGCTGGCTTGGGGCTGGTCCAAATGCACCACTTGCGCGCCGGCGGGTTGTTCCAGGACGAACTTGTCGTCGGGAGCGGTTCGTTCAGTTGCAACTTCACGATGGTAAGCGTGATGTCGTACTCCTCTTGCGGCCGCCAGATTTCGATTTGCGACGGAAAATTCAGCCCGTTGTAATCCTTATAGGCCTCGTAGCGCGAGTCGGTCGCCAAATTTCCCCCCTGATCATAGACAAGTTCGCGGTGCGGCAGCAGGTCAGTGCGGCTGAAAATGATTTTGCGGGAGAGAAACCAGCCGTGGTCGCCTTTGCGGATGATATCCACTTCGTAGTCAGCCTGCTGCACCTGGCGGCGTTTGGCGTCGGTAACGATTTCGAAGTTGTTTTCCATGACCGCGATTTCATTCTGCGGGTCAATTTCGCGCAGAATCAGCGCGTCATAAATATGTTGTGGACGAAGGTTCTCCAGCGGCTGTTCCACGTTGTGAGTTTCGATGTCGTTGCGGCCGACTACAAAGCGGTTCTTGGGAGGAATCCAGAGTTTGAAATCGCGGCCATCGCTGACCATGTCAAAAGCGTGATTGCGAACGATGGGCATCAAACCGATCATGCGCAGCATGGCCGGCTTGCGTACCAGGATGTAGCCGCGGATCTGCTGATAGTCGGTGACTTTGCCCTTCTTCATCCCGCCCACGGAGGTGTCGATATCGACGGTCGCCTGCAGGGTCTTGATCTTAGCCGCCTCGGAATTGATGTAGTCGATCAATTCCGCCTGGGTGGCGGACTTCAATGGGGCCGTGCTGAGCTGGCGTTCGACCCGCCGAGACCGGAACAAGCACCCTGAGAGGGGGAAAACAATCAAAAGAATTAAGACTGCCCGAAACCGGGGAAATATCTGCATTAGGCTGTTTTGGATTCCTTAAAGGGCAGTTAAGTTTCTCAGAATTCAGTATATGCGAATTCTGAGCCAGACCGGCAGTGCGGGCGCGGGTGCCGGGTTTAGCACGGGGGATGTATTTGGCGCGCGCGAAATTGCTACTTGTCTTCTCTTCTCACTGCCTGCCGCAGCCTGGCGACATTCTGATTGTGCTCCTCCAGACTACGGGAAAAGCGGTGATGGCCGTTGCCATCGCTAACAAAATAGTAGTAATCCGTCTTGGCCGGATGCATGGCCGCCTCGAGGGAAGTGCGGCCGGGATTGCCAATTGGCCCAGGCGGAAGTCCAGGATGAATGTAGGTGTTGTATGCGGACTGAAAGCTCATGTCAGAGTGATGAAGCGCTCCTCCATAGTTTCCCTCCAGCAACTCAGCGTAGATGACGCTGGGATCGGCCTGCAGCGCCATGTTTCGTCCCAGACGATTGTAGTAAACGCTGGCCACCACCGGACGTTCCTCGGGCACGGCCGTTTCCTTTTCGATGATGGAAGCCATCGCAACCGTCTTGGGCACCCCGTTCGGAGAATCGGCATTCAACCCGATCTGCTCTGCTACCTGGCGAAACTGTTTCACCATCGCAGCCACGATGTCCTTCATGCTTTGGGTGCGCGTGAATTCGTAGGTATTGGGGAAGAGGTAACCCTCCAGGCTTTTTGCGTCCGGAGCTAGATCGGAAATCAATCCGACTTCGGATTGAGCCACCTCGAGAAACTTCTGGCTCGGCCCCAGACCGGCGTCCTGCACCGCCTGGGCGATGTCAAACATGGTGAAGCCTTCAGGTATCACGACGGTATGCACGTAGATATCGCCGCGTACCAGGCGTCCGTTAACATCCAACGCGGTTGCCGGCTTGTCGAAAAGATATTCGCCGGCCTTTAAAGATTGCCTGGGGTGGATGCGGCGCCACAAGAAGAAAAGCCACACTGCTGCGAATTACGCCCGCAGACTTCAGTTCGGTTGCGATCCGATGGGTTGAATATCCCGGCCGCAGCATCACGAACTTCTGCCCTTCCGGCGTGACGGGCGTCCACAGCGCCCACGCCAGCCAGCCGCCCGTGGCGAGGACGGCAAGCAGCAGGAGTGTTAAAAACGTGCGCAAGTTGGCAATAGTTTAGATGAAGGAAGGTCGTTGGTCGTTGGTCTTTGGTCGTTGGCCTTTGGGAGCGGTTTGTCCTTGGTCGTTGGTCGTTGGTCGTTGGCCGTTGGCAAAACATTCGGCCCGAGCTTTCACGGTTGTCAAAATGCTTTTATACCGACGGCATCGTCGCAATCCCATCAGATTAGGTATAGCCAACGACCAAAGGCCAACGACCAAGGGCCAAGCGCCAACGACCAACGACCAACGACCAACGACTAGCCGCTCCCTTTGCATCCATCCAACTCTGCAATATCAGGACTGCCGCCATCTGGTCCACGACGGCTCCGCGGCGCTTGATCGACATCTCGGTTTCGCGCAACAGGCGGTTGGCCTGGGCCGAGGTGAGGCGCTCATCCCAGAGGTGGACGGGCAGCTTGAAGCGGCGGCGTACTTCTTCGGCGAAGGCTTGCATTTTCTCGGCTTGAATCCCCTCGACGCCGCTCATGCGCAGGGGCAAGCCCATGACGATTTCGGTCACGTCATGTTCGCGGATCACGCGCTCCAGTTGGGCGAAGTCGGTTCGCTTATTCTGGCGGTGAAGGGTGTCCAATCCCTGCGCCGTGATGCCCAGGAGATCGGAGATGGCGAGGCCGATCCTTTTGGAGCCTACATCCATGCCAAGCACTCGGGGCTGACGCCTGCCGCTGGGAGTATCAGTTTGGTGAAAAGGCACGTGGCGATTATATGTCGCGCTGGTTTTCGGAGAGTTACGCTACGATACCGCTATGTCCGTCGACGAGGCAGAGATCACACGCCCTCCACTGCAGGCTGTGGTAATTCCTCCGCCCAAGCCCCGTAAACCGCATTGGGCGTTCACGGCAATCGGAATCGCCACGGTCCTGGGCCTTTGCTACTGGGGCGAACTGGTGCTGGCGGTGATGCTGGTATCGGTGCTGCTGGCGTTCATCCTGGCGCCGGTGATGGATCTGCTGATCAGCCTTCACCTGCCTCGCGGCCTGGCCGCGGCGGTTGCAGTCATTCTCTTACTCATGCTGCTGGCAGGATTGGTGTTCTACTCCTCGAAGTCAGGCCATTATTTTTGCGCACGATCTTTCCAAGTACTCGCAACGGATGCGGCAGCAGGTTTCACAGGTTTGGCAAGCAGGCGGAAAACCTGGGGTCGCTGGATCCAAGCGGGCAGGTCAAGAGCACGGACTCTCATCCCAGCACCAACGTCGCGGACCTTCTCACTCGCGGCTTCGGTTCCTTCTCGCAGACTTTGCTGGCCGCTTCGTTCGTGCCCTTCCTGGTGTATTTCATGCTGAGCTGGCAGCATCATGTCCGCTCGGCCACGGTGATGCTTTTCTCTCTCGAAAATCGCCAGACCGCTTATGTCACTCTGGGTCTGATTTCCGCCATGATTCGCACTTTCATGGTGGGCAATCTGTTGATTGGGCTTTTTCTTGGGCTGGTGAGCACCATTGCGTTCGCCATCCTGGGCTTGCCGTTCTTCTATTTCATCGGATTCATCAGCGGATTTCTAAGCCTGGTCCCTTATCTGGGACTGGTGCTGGCGATGGCGCCCCCGTTTTTCGTCAGCGTCGGACACATCAGTTCCGGAGACGCGGTGGTCGTGGTCATGATCGTATTGGGACTGCACCTGATCGCGCTCAACGTGCTCTTCCCAAAATTCCTGGGCAACCGTCTGCAGTTGAATCCGCTGGCGGTGACGATCGCGCTTTTAGTTTGGGGATGGCTGTGGGGCGCGATGGGCCTGGTGCTGGCCGTACCCATCACGGCCGCCATGAAAATTGTTTTCGATCACATTGAGTCGTTGAAGCCGTATGGCGCGTGGATGGGGGAGTGAAGCGCGTCGCCCTCGTGACGTTCTACATCTCTCAGTCGCCAGTCATGGGTCTGGGCTGAGGGTTGTCCTCGTTGTCTTCCGAATCACCGCATTGATTGGATCAGGGCATGTATCATGCGGCCTAATTGAGCAGAATTCGCTATCAGCTTCTCTCGTTGCGGAGCCGAGGAGATACTCCTGATGCTGGGCGATCAGAATTTGAGACTCAAGCTTCGAGCAAGAGCCCGCGCGTGACAGATTAGAAATGGACGCAGATCACGATCGCGATCATGATCAGGAAGACGGCCTTGGTTCTCGGCCACGTTGCTGGGCTGCGTAATTTGCCGTCGCCAGAATTTGCCTGGCCGGAACAGAGACCTTGCTGCCCGACAAGGAACCTCGTGCTCCTTGCACAACATTGACACCAGCTCCATGCCTGCAGTCAGATACTCAGCTTCCTGATTCGACGGGACCAGGTTTGATTCCCTCGCGATCAGACTGGAAGCGGACAGGATGCAGATTCGCAAGGCAGACGTCACACCAGGATGCTGAACGACTCATCAAATTCCGCGAGTCAGGAAACTGGTCTGCAAAAATAGCCAGGATGGTCTGAGGGTCGACGACTGAGACCGAGCGACTGACGCTACGCTACAAAATCCGAGGCTTCCGGGAAAGGAAGCTTGCTCTTGGCCAGGGCTTTGGAGAGCATTTCTTCGATCTGGACTTCTTCGGTGTTCTTGGCCATGGCCAGCTCGCTGACCAGCAGGTAGCGGGCCCGTTCCAGCATCTTTTTCTCGCGGAAGGAGAGGGGCTTGGACTGGTTCAGCAGGAGCAGCCCCTTGAGAACGGCGGCCACTTCCAGGAGCGACCCGGTGCGCATTCGCTCTGAATTCTCTTTGAAGCGGTATTTCCAGTCGGCGTTGTTGTCACATTCGCCATCTGTAAGAAAATCAACGATTTTCTGGATTTCGCCGTTCTTGACCACCCGCCGCAGCCCGACCGTGTTTACGTTATGGAACGGGACCATGACTTTCAGGCTGCTGGATTTGATCTTGAGGAGATAGAACTTTTCCACAGTTTCGCCGATTGTGCGGCTACTGATTTGTTCGATAACTCCAACGCCATGATTGGGATAGACGACTTTATCGCCTATGTGGAAATTGCCGTCGACGCTGATCATGAGGGAACACCCACGAGCGCAGGGCACTTGAGGAACAACACTCTTTCAGTTTATCCCAAGGGGTGCGAAAGGCAATGTAGAAGCGGACTTCGGACTCAGTGGACCCAGTTTCAGATCGGCTGGCCTATTTAGCCTAATCCGCCATGCCCTGAGTCGCGAATCGAGGCGGAATGCGATTGGCATCAGAAGCGGCCAGAGCCCGGTTCAGATCCGAGTTCGAAGGCGAGGCCGAGGTCTGAGGCCAGAGTCCGACGTCCGGGTTTATAATCCCTAGGAACATGACAGAGCAGATCAAGCGGAAACTGCAGGAAGAGATGAATGCGCTCGAACATGAGCTGGTTCATGATCTTCCGCAGGAGATCAAGAAAGCGGCCGCCCTGGGGGATCTTAGCGAAAATGCTGAGTATCACATGGCGAAACAGCGGCAGGAGTTCGTCAAGGCGCGGCTTCGGCAGCTGGGGGCGCGGATGGCGGAACTCGCCCTTATCAATATGGATAATATCCCCAAAGATAAGGTTGGGCTGGGCTCAACCGTCCGCGTATATGACAACTCGAAGAACGCGGAAGTGGAGTACAAGCTGGTGACCAGCGAAGAATCCGACGTAACGGCGGGCAAGATTTCGACCAGTTCGCCGATCGGGCGCGCGCTGCTGAATAAGAAAGTGGGCGACACGGCGGCCGTGGTCACTCCGAACGGCAACCGCGAGATGGAAATTCTCACGCTGACGACGATTCACGAGCAGCCCGAAGCCAAGTGAAGAAATTAACCACCATGAGCCAAACCGGGCCTAATCGAGCGGAGTCGGATAAAACCGGGGCCACTCGAACCGAGTCCAATCGAACTGGGTCTACTCGAACTTGGACGAGCGCTTTCGGACGCGCCTGCGGCGTGCTGCTCGACGCCATCGTCGCCTGGCTCGCCCTGGCTCGGATCAATCCCAACGTACTTACTTTTCTGGGGCTGGTGGTGAACACCATCGCCGCGTTTCTGTTCGGCTATGCCAACGGCGACAATCAGGCGCGCATGTTCCGCTATGCCGGCCTGGTGATTATCGGGTCGGGATTCTTCGACCTGGTGGATGGACGCGTGGCCCGCGCCAGCAATCAGGTGACGCGCTTCGGCGGCTTTTTCGATTCGGTCATCGACCGCTACAGCGATGCTTCTCAATTTTTCGGTTTGCTGGTTTTCTACGCGCGCGGCGACCGCTTCTTCTATGTAGTTCTGACGGCGTTCGTCATGGTCAGCGCCATCATGGTCAGCTACACTCGCGCCCGCGCCGAGTCGCTCATCGGCTCCTGCCGCGTGGGCTTCATGGAGCGGCCGGAACGCCTGGTTCTGGTCATCATCGGCGCTCTTTTCAACCGCATGGCGCCGGTGCTGTGGCTCATTGCAATCCTTTCCACGATTACCGTAATCCACCGCATTCGCTACACCTGGACGCGAACCGAAGGTGTTGACGCCATCCCAGCCAAGGCAGGGCAAGCGGCATAGCCGGCTTCCACCGTTTTCGCGCGAACGAAGGCTCGAACGAAAACGAAACTCTGCTACCATCCCAATCAAAATTTCTAAACTCAGGAGGCAGTGTCTTGAAAAAACCGGTCGCCTTGCTGGCGTTGATAGCCGAATGTTTTTTCTTACTTTTCACTGCCGAAGCACAGACGATCGAGGTAGATACCACCCCGGCCCACGCCACCAACCACTTCGTGCCGAACCAAACGCTGGGTGCAGGTATTGACCGGATACCCGCAGAAGCTATCGACAAAGACCTGGTGCCCGGGACTCTAAACCAGGTGCTCGCCTCGGGATGGCAGCCGGTTACTTATCGCCAGAATACTGAACTCGCGGTCGAAGCCTGGCACTGGAATCCGAAGGGAACCTGGAGCGACCCCAGCGGCAAAGGCTACTTCACCGGGTCGGCGACGCCGACAGAAGCCATCCGATATTCCTACGGCTATTCCCTTCCCCATCGTGGATTCACCCGCAATGACGGAACCGATACTTCCGGCTTTTCGCGCATGACCGATGGAGATACGGCAACCTACTGGAAAAGCAATCCTTACCTGTCTCAACATTTCACCGGCGAAAGTGATTCCCTGCATCCGCAGTGGGTGGTGATTGATTTCACGCAAGTGCAGCGCGTGGACAGCATCCGGATTGCGTGGGCTGGTCCTTATGCGACCCACTATCTGATCCAGTATTGGACGGGAGACGATCCCATTCGCATCCCGACTCGCGGGGTGTGGCAAACGTTTTCCAATGGCACAGTGACGAACGGCAAGGGTGGAACCGAAACGATTCACTTTGCTCCGAGTCCCATGGCGGCGCGATTCCTGCGCATATGGATGACGGAATCGTCCAACACCTGCGACTCGCACGCGGCTTCGAATACAAGCTCACCCGACCCCAGAAACTGCCTGGGATACGCCATCAGCGAGATCTATGTGGGAAGCAGCAGCGGGGACGGAAAACTCCACGACATTGTGCGTCACACTCCGGATCAGGAGCAGACCATCACCTATTGCTCTTCGGTGGATCCCTGGCATGAGCCTTCAGATTTGGGGTCGACCACCGACGCGCAGATGGGATTCGATCTCTTCTACACCAGCGGGGTGACTCGCGGCCTGCCGGCCATGATTCCTGTGGCCCTGCTCTACGACAACCCGGATAACGCCGCCGCCGAGATTGCCTATCTGGAGAAGCGCGGTTATCCAATTTCCTATGTGGAGATGGGCGAGGAGGCGGACGGGCAATTCATGCTGCCCGAGGACTATGCGGCGCTCTATCTGCAGTGGGCGACGGCGCTCCATCGCGTCGATCCCGCACTGAAGCTGGGCGGACCTTCTTTTACCGGAGAGAATCACGACATTGAAGTCTGGGCGGACGGGAACGGCAAGGTTTCATGGACCGGACGATTTATTGACTATCTGAAGCAACACGGGCGGATCAACGATCTCGCGTTTTTTTCATTCGAGCACTATCCCTACGAGCCTTGCAAGATTCCGTGGGGCAGCCTGTATGACGAACCCGAACTGGTCAGCCACATCATGCAGATATGGCGAGAAGATGGAGTTCCCGCGAACGTTCCGCTGTTTATCACGGAATCGAATTTATCTTCCGGCGCGAGTGAGACGTATTCGGACATATTCTCGGCGCTATGGCTGGCCGACTACATTGGGTCGTTTCTGACAGCGGGTGGAAACGGAGTTTATTTCTTTCACTATCTGCCGCTCCAGATGGAGCACGGATGCAACGACTCTCCGGGAACGTTCGGCATGTTTACAGTTGACGCCGACTACAAGATTCAGCAACCGCTGGCCCAATTTTTCGCTTCGCAACTCATCAATCTCGAGTGGGTGCAGCCCGGCAATGGAGAACACATGACCTTTCCTGCGCAGAGCGACGTCACGGATGGCGCCGGCCACGAGTTGGTGACGGCTTACGCGGTGCGGCGTCCTGACGGGCAATGGTCGCTGATGGTCGTCAACCGCGATCAGGAGAATGCACACAGTGTGCGTGTAGAGTTTCGTGGTCAGGGAAAGCTGAGCTCGCCGAGTACGTTCACTGGTCCGGTTGAGATATCGGTTTTCGGCAGAGAGCAGTATCAATGGCATCCGGGAACTACGCGTTTTATGGCGCATTCGGAGCATGCCGGCGAGCGCTCGGTGGTGGCCAATACCAAAGGCATGGCAGATCCGGACGGACCCATCGTCCATCGCAAACAAGATGCTGGGAAGGAAACGGCGTTCGATCTGCCGGCGGCGTCGGTGATGGTTATCCGCGGCAAGATCGGGGAGCGGTGATCGGGATGATGGATGTGGTCGTGATGGGGGAAATTGCCTCTCGCGGATTTCGGTAACGCGACGGTGAAGCGGGTAGGGGTCCTTCGACTGCGCTGCGACTTCGCTACGCGAAGTCGCAGCTCCGCTCAGGATGACAGTCGCGCTCAAGTCCGCCTGGTTTCGGATGCTATGCTTTATTTCGTTAATTCCATCGAGTTCGTAATTCCATCGAGGATTTTTCTTGCCTAGCAAATCCGGTTCTGGTGGTTCATGGCGGGGCCTGGGCGATTCCTGACGACATGGTGGAAGCGCATCTTAACGGCGTGCGCAACGCGCTGGCCGCGGGCTGGCGGGTGCTTGAACATGGCGGCGCGGCGCTCGATGCGGTCGAAGAAGCTGTGGTCGTCATGGAAGACGATGAGACCTTCGACGCCGGGCGCGGCAGCTTTCTCAATCGCGACGGAAAAGTGCAACTCGACGCGCTCATCATGGACGGCTCCACGCTGCGGGCGGGCGGCGTGGGATGTGTCGAGCGCCTGCGCAATCCTGTCCGCGCCGCTCGCAAGATTTTGAGCGACAGCCCGCACGTGTACTTCGTGGCCGAAGGCGCGGAACGGTTCGCGGAGGAGCACGGCATCCCGCTGTGCCGGAATGAAGACCTGATCATCCCTCGTGAGGTGGAGCGGCTAAAGGAATTTCAGGCGCGTGGCGCGGACGCGAAGGCCGATCTGTTTGCACCCACGATTTCTCATGACACTGTGGGCGCGGTCGCGCTCGATCGCCAGGGCAATATCGCCGCCGCTACCTCGACCGGAGGCACACTCAACAAGGCGCCCGGCCGACTGGGCGATTCGTCGCTGATCGGATGCGGGTGCTACGCCGACAATCAGACCGCCGCGGCCTCCACCACGGGATGGGGAGAGCCCATCATGAAACTCGTGCTGGCCAAGTGGGCAGCAGACAGGGTGGCCACCGGCAGTTTGCCGGAGTGGGTGGCGGCCGAGGCGATCAACTATCTGAAAGATCGGGTGAACGGCCACGGCGGCATGATCCTGCTCGATGCGCAGGGACGCTTCGGCATCGCGCACAATACGCCGCGCATGGCATGGGCGCTGAGGACTGAAGTAGTCGAGAGTTCCGGCATTCAGCGTTCTGGCGTCGGTCGGCAGATAGGTTAAGTGCAGAGGCGATGCGCGCCAGATCCTTCTCGGCCTGACGGCCGCTCAGGATGACACCAGCATAACTAAGCCGATTCTCCTCAATAATTTACCTTGCCTAAGCATCCATTTCCGGTGTAAAAATCGTCCGGCGTTTACCTGCCGGAAACGTGCTAGTTCAATCCTGCCTACGAAGGGCTGCCGGCCGCTTGACGGCGAGAAGCCCACGTCCCGTGTCGATGGAGAGAACTTTATGATGGTGCGGAAACTCGTCACAGTCGCGGTTCAACTGGTTCTGCTCACCACATTCGCCCTGGCTCAGGGAGTCGCCACCGGTGATCTGCACGTCATGGTCAAAGATCCGAAAGGCGATCTGGTCACCAACGCCACGGTCACGGCCAGGGACGAGAGCAAGGCGTTGGAACGATCGACCAGCGACAATGCTGAGGGCCGCTACCGCATCCTGTTGTTGCCTCCGGGTACCTACACCGTGACAGTCGAGGCGCCGGGTTTCGCCAAAGCCACGGTCAAGAACGCTGCAATCGCGGTGGGAACAATGTCGGAAATACCGATCACCCTGTCGGTGGCCGGGACCGCGGAGGTGATCGACGTCAGTTCGGCTGCTGAGTTGGTAGAGACGCAGCGCACCTCTTCGACCGACACCATCAACCAGCGCAAGATCGACAATTTGCCCATCAACGGGCGCAACTACATCAACTTTGCTCTTACCGACTCGCAAGTCTTGCGGGACAACGCGCCCAGCATCGGAGCCGCTCCCACGTCGGGACTGAACATGAGCGGCCAGCGGGCGCGCTCGAACCTGGTCAACGTGGACGGCGCCGACGCCACCGACAATTCAACCAACGGCGTGCGCTCCACGGTTTCGCAGGAGGCAGTGCAGGAGTTCCAGATCATCACCAACGGTTACGCGCCGGAATATGGTCGAGCGTCGGGCGGGGTGGTGAACATCATTACGCGCTCCGGTTCGAACGATTTTCACGGCGACGTTTACGGGTATTTGCGCAACCGGAATTTTCAGGCGGTAAATCCCTTCAGCACGGTTCCCAATCCGGCTTATACGCGGGTGCAGGCGGGCACGGCGTTTGGCGGACCGATCAAAAAAGACAAGACCTACTATTACTTTTCTTACGAAGTAACGCGGCGGCACGAAACCGGATTCTCCAGCGTGGGCGCTCCTGATGGAACTTTTGGAATGGTGAATACCGATATCTCGACCGCGTTCGGTTTCCCGCAGGGATCCGGGTTCGTCATTCAGGCAACGCCCGCGCAAGCCAGCTTTCTGGGACCGACGCCTTCACCGGCCCTGGCGCCTTACGCGATCCTGGTGGGAGCTGCTTCCGGAATTGCGCTCAATGGTTCTTATCCAGCGGCGTTTGCGGCGCTGGTTCAGGCTGGAGCGCTTCCCACTCCTGCGAACGGGTCCAATCCTCTGAAGCAGTTTTTCAGTTCCTGCAACATCAATCCGGCAAATCCTGCCGCCTCCAACGTTCTGTGCAATGGACTGCCGGGCAATTTCCTGAGCCTGGTGCCGCAGGCTGGAAACTATCCTATTTTCGAAGGCACCAGCCTCTACTCCCTGCGCCTGGATCACAACGTCAACAGCAATAACCGGCTGATGTTTCGCGCCAACGTAAGTCCCAGCACGGTGACCGGCATTCAGGTGAATGGAGAGAACCAGACTTACGGGCAGAACGCATTTTCGCGCACGTCCCAACAGACTTATCGCGACGTGGCCGGCGTGGTGCAGGAGACCATGACGATCGGCACCAACAAGGTCAACGAATTCCGCTTCCAGTACGCCCGTCGCGGCCTGCAGTATTTTTATTCTGACGCGCCGGGCGGCTCCAACGTGGCTTCGAACATTGCCGGCTTCGGATTTGTCGGCCGCGAGCCTTATTCCTATATCCAGCGGGTCGAGGAGCGTTATCAGTTCACCGACAATTTCTCCTGGACGATCGGACGGCACGACACCAAATTCGGAGCGGACTTCAACTACCTTCCGCTGACCGCAACCTTCACGGTGAACTACGGCGGGGTGTACAACTTCAGCAGCCTTCCGGCCACGCAGTTTGGTTTCCCCTCGGTCTTTCCCGAGCTCACCGGCCTGCAAGCGTTCGGCCTGGGCATTCCCAGCACGCTGGTGCAGGGCATTGGAAATCCGAAAGACAGTTTTTCCAACAAACCTCTGGGCGTGTTCTGGCAGGATTCGTTCCGGGCGCGGCACAATCTCACGTTTAATCTGGGCGTCCGCTACGATATCGAGTTCCCGCCCAAGTTCAGCCAGCCTGACCCGCTGGCTCTCGCCGCCTACAACCAACTGGGCCTGCAGAAAGGAATCCAGACTGACACCAACAATATTCAGCCGCGCATCGGCGTAGCCTGGGATCCAAAGGGCAATGGCAAGAGCGTGTGGCGCGCGTCGTATGGAATCTTCTACGATCATCCGCTGCTGGGGCTGTACTTCCTGGGCGATGCCTCGGACGGATCGAAGAGCGGACAATTGCTGTTCGCCGGCGCAGCTCCGTGCAGCACGGTCGCGCCCACTGGCGCCGCTGCGGCCGGGGCCTTGAATGCCACCAACATCTTTCAGGGCATTCTGACCACGAACTCTTGCCTGCCTACGATTCCCGGGTACCAGCCCAACCAGCAGCGCTTTGATCCTTCCAACGCCAACCTCTTCATCAACCAGAATTATCTGAACCCGGCGACGTTTTTCCCGGTGGCGTTCCAGCCCTTTGGCTATCCGCAAGCCAAGAATTTTGTTTACGCCTACTCGCAGCAGGCAAACCTACGCTGGAGCAGGATCTGGGACACAACATGTCGTTCAGCCTGGCCTACAACTTCAACGGCGGACGCCATTTGAATCGCCCCATCAATGCCAACACCACGCGTGGCGACCTGCTGCTGAAAAACTGGCAGGCTGCAATCGCGGCCGGAGCGGCGCTGCCCACGGATAGCCCGCTGTCGCAAAACGGCTGCGGCGTCGGGCCCGGCGGACCATTCGTGCCGGCATCGCTGGTAAACTTCTTTCGTCCTTCGGGTTTGAATCCGGCCATTGCTCTGGCCCTGTTGTCAAACCCGGCCACTGCGCCCTGCGTGCAGGTGGTGGCGCCGCTGGTGTTGCAGGCCGGCGGACTGAGTACCGCCTGCGATCCCACAACTCTGACGGGCTGCGTTCCCTTCAGCGACATGGACGCCAACTACTCGAACGGAAGCTCGGTCTATCACGGGCTCACCGCCAACCTGAAAAAGCGCTTCGGCAATCACTACGAATTTCTGGCGTCCTACACCTGGTCGCACGCCATCGACGACTCGACCGACCTGCAATCTCCCCTGGCGCCGCAGGACAGTTATTTCCCCAGCCACGAACGTTCGACGTCACTGTTCGATCAGCGCCACAGGATGGTGTTCAGCGGCGTGTACCAGTCGGGAAAGCTTTCCGGGTCGGGCTTTGCCAGCCGCTTCTTCAGCAACTGGACAGTCGCGCCGATTCTGGAAGTCGCGTCGGGTCGTCCTTTCAACATCATCACCGGCAACCCGGATAACTTCCAGTTTTCGCCCAGCACCAGCCGTCCCAATGTAGTCGCCGCAGGCACGCCGGCCACGCCGTGCGGACCGACTGTTGCGTCAAAGTTTTCACCGACTGGATTTTTCCAGGAGCCCTGCTATGTCCAGTTTGCTTTCGGCGGCACGCCCACGCTGCGAGGCGCTCGACGGCAATCTCAGCCGCAATTTCGGGGTGAAGCCGTGGACCGTGTTCAACGACCTGCGCATCTCCCGGCGGCTCAACTTCGGCGAACGCGTGAGCATGGACCTGATCGCGGATATGTTTAACATCGCCAACAAGTACAACGTGGCCGATGTAAACCCGCTGTTCACCAGCGCGGGACAGGCGACGGCAGCGTACGATCCGCGCCAGTTTCAGTTTGCGCTGAAGCTGAATTGGTAGGGGCAGAAGCGGTCGTTGGTCGTTCGTCGTTGGTCGTTGGCAAGAACAAATCGGCCGCGGATCTCCCGGATCTACGCGGATCAAAACCTCGTTTTTCTTTTCGTGCTTATCGCGTGAATCCGTGGCCGAGTTCTTGATCTTGGCCAACGACCAACGACGAACGACCAACGACCAGCACCAACGACCATTCCCCGCTCTGCTAAACTGATTTCCTACTCTTCGCGATTGCCGGGAGATTCCTTTACATGTCTGAAGCTCATGCACCCACGGCGCGCACGCGTGTGGTTCGCGAGTCCCACCGCGGGGTTTACGACCGTGCTTCCGCTTACGAAATTCTGGATGAAGGTTTTATCTGCCATGTCGGTTTTGTGGTGGATGGGCAGCCATTTGTCATTCCGACCGCGTATGGCCGGGTGGGTGACAATCTGTATGTCCACGGATCGGCTGCCAGCCGTATGTTGCGCAATCTGGACAAGGGCATCCCGGTTTGCGTGACGGTTACGCTGCTCGAAGGATTGGTGCTGGCGCGCTCGATTTTCAATCACTCCATGAACTACCGCTCGGTGGTGGTGCTGGGCACCGCGGTGGCTGTGCTCGATGCGAAGGAAAAACTGGAGGCGCTGCAGTCGATTTCCGAGCACATTCTGCCCGGCCGCTGGGCGGATTCGCGTCAGCCCAATGAACGTGAACTCAAGCAGACGCTGGTAATGCGGCTGCCGATCGAAGAATTTTCGGCGAAGGTGCGGCAGGGTCCGCCGATCGACGACGAAGAAGACTATTCATTTCCAACCTGGGCGGGCGTGATCCCGCTAGAGATGGTCGCAAGCGCGCCGGAGAACGATCCGCGCCTGGATCCGAAGACGCCAGTGCCGGGATACGCGAGCGCGTATTCGAGGAAATGATAAAAACCGTCGTTGGTCGTTGGCCCTTGGTCGTTGGTCGTTGGTCGTTGGCAAAGACAAAATCGGCTCTTGAAGTTGGCTTTTTTGACTTTGGCCAACGACCTACGACGAACGACCAACGACTGACTCACAGCCAACGACTGACTCGCGACCACGCCCCTCTACTTTCCGTTCAACCAATCCGCATAGGCCTGGAACGAATACGGGCGTCCCAGAAAATCGCGGACCAGATCGGCCGCCGGCTTGGTCCCGCTGGCTGCCAGGACGTCATTGCGATATTTCCCGGCAACTTCGGGATTCATCAGTCCGTTCTTCCTGAACTCGGTGAACATATCTTTCGCGATCACCAGCGACCACATGTAGGTGTAGTAGACCGCTGAATAGCCATTGAGGTGGTCGAAAGAGCACTGCATGTGGGTGCCGTCCACGAACTTGAAAGGCGTGTACCGTTCCTGCAACTGAGCCACCAGTTTGTCCTGGTCGAGTCCCTGCGGATTCCGGTTATAGAAATCCAGGCTGATGGCGGCATAGAACATCTGGGTGCGGACGCCCAGGGCGCGACCGAAATCGTCGGCCGCCCGGGCTTTCCGAGCCAGGTCCGCGGGCAGCGGTTCGTTGGTCTGGTAGTGGCGCGCGAACAGCTTTAAGACGTCCGGGTCCTTGGGCCATTCTTCAAACATCTGCGAGGGCGCCTCGATGAAATCGTTCTCCAGATCGCCGGTGGCCCATTTCGAACTTCCCGCCATGATCCCGTGAATGAGATGTCCAAATTCATGGAAGAAAATAATTACGTCGCCCCGCTCCATCAGCCCGGGCTCGGCGGTGGCGCGGGGGAAATTGCAGACCAGAACGTATTCAGGGAGGCGGAAGCCGGCTTTGCCGGAGGTCAGATTGAACGTGGCGTAGTGTTTGTATTTGTTCTCCCGCGGAAACATGTCGAAATAAATCCGTCCGATGAGACGGTCATGGTCGAAGACGTCGTAGACCTTTACTTCCGGATGCCAGACCTGCGCCGTGGTGACGGGCTTGTAGGTGATGCCGTACATCTTGCTGGTGATGTCGAGAATTCCCTGCAGAACCCGCGAGTATTCGAAGTACGGCCGCATGACTTGTGCGTCGTATCCGAATTTTTCAATCCTTGCCAGGCGCGTCAGGTGAGCGACATCCCAGGCGTTCACGCTTTCCGCGTTGGGATCTTCGTGTTTTTTGTACGCCAGCAGTTCGTCGTAATCGCGCTTGGAGCCTGGTTGCGCCGCCACCGCGATCTTCTCAATGAAGTCGGCAGCGTTTTGCTCGGTTTCCACCATCTTGTTTTCGGTGATATACGCCGCAAAATCGGGGTAGCCCAGCACGTTGGCGAGTTCATAGCGCTTCGCCTGCATCTGCGCCATCACATCGATGTTCTTGGGATAGGCTCGCTGGCGGTAGAGCAGAAAGAAGGCTTTCCGGGCAGGCTCGCTCTTGGCGTAATCCATGAACGGAAAATAATCGGTGTTGTCGGTAGTGAGCGTGACTTTACCGGAGGCATCCGGGGGATGAGAGCGCTTGAAGTCGTCGGGAAGGCCGTCAAGCTCGGAGGCGTTTACCTGGAGCTTGCGCGCGTCTCCGGCAATATTTTCTTCGAACTGCTGGCCGATTTTTACCAGTTCGTCTTGCAGTTGCCGTATTTTCGCCCGAGTAGCATCGTCGCGGTCGACGCCGCCGCGGTGGTAATCGCGCAATGTGGTCTTGAGAAAGTAGGTTCCGGCGCTGTCGAGCTTCGAGCCGTCGAGCGACGCCAGCAACGTTGTACATGTCCTTATCCAGCGAGATATCGGTAAGGACGCTGCTGACTTCCTGTTCGCAGACCTGAGCGGCGTCGCGAAAAGGCTTGGAGGGATGCACCTGTTCCGCCAGTCCGGCGCGGCTTCCCGCGTCATTGGCCACCAGCCTTGCGGTGTCGAAGCCTTGCAGCGTGGCCATCGCGTCGCGCGGTTGCGGGCTCGCCTTGAGGGCTGAGATCCGCTTCTTGGTGTCGTCGAGATCGCTACGGCAAGAGGCCAGGAAAGCCTCTGGAGTGCCCGCCAGATAACTGGAGGCGCCGGGTGCGGGCATGGATAAAGCCGGTTGAGCCGGTTGAGCAGCGGAAGGAAGGATCGAACAGGCCAGCAAGAAAGTAAAAATCAGACCAATAAATTTACGATTCATGTTTCTCCGGTTTAACCCCTTCTAACCACCAAGGACACTAAGTAGCACGAAGGAACCTGGGAATTCTTGGTTTCCTTCGTGTTACTTAGTGCCCTTCGTGGTTGATGCCTAAAACGCCTGGTTTCTGGAACGTGTGACAGTGCAAACCTCGGCGTCGCGCCCTGTTTTAGACGCACCGGCTGCGGAATTGTTGTAGGGAAAAATTGACGTCGGCCTCGGCGTCGTTCGTCTGCAATGGTTACTGGGTTACTGCGGCTTGCTTTCATACCCTGCGGGCGCGGTTTCCGGCGCGCTCTGTTCGCACTGCCGGATTTCCAGGATACGCGAAGTCACGATGGGAGTGCGATACGAGGGATGCCGGAATTCAAGATGCATGCCGCGTCCCACAAACCGTATCTTCAGCATGGAACCGCCCCACGACGAACCTTCAATCCTTACCAGCAGCGGCTCGGGACAAAAAGTAGGGTGGCCCCAAATCCAGGCTTCGCCTTGACCGCAATGCACCACCGTGTACCAGCGGTGCTGGGTCTGAATCTGGAGCATGGTCCTGGCCGGCAGGTCGTCGAGAAAGGCTCCGCCTTCGATTTCCGATTCGACGATGTTGTGGTTGACGGTATCGTCGAGATTGGGATGGCAGCGAAAGAGTTGTGGGCAGGTATGCACCAACGTCCCCTTAACCTGGCTTTGAGTATAAACCTGCAATGCAACAGACGCAGCCTATCATTGGTACCGGCTCTTCGGTATCAGCAACCCGGTCGTTGGGTGCCTGGCTTCAAACTTCTTGCGCAAGGGAACGGCCACGAGTATTATGCCCGGCCGTCCCTAAAGTAACGGGGAATCTCCCTTGAGGATTGACCCTTCAAATTGATGCAGATACGATTCATAAGCCTAGGCTACAGCGACACCGCTGAAGACGCAAGCAACGGGCAGCGTCAAGTGGCAGATGTAACTTATAGATAAAATGGCGATCAAGAGGCTCCATCTGTTTAACGCGCTGCTGGCGGTGCTGGTCCTGGCCGCTACGGGCTGCCACACGACTCAGACCCAGGCCCGCCTGCCGGCTCCGCAAGCCAATGCACCTGCACTGGCCCCAGTCCTGGCCGCCGCTTCCCCAGACCATACCTGCCGCCCAGACCGCCCCGCCAGCCGGTGGTACAGGCCAAGCAGGATCCGGTTGGCTGACCTGATCGCGAGACGTGGAGAAGGAGTATCAGGGCGGAGAGGAAAATTTCAAAGCCGGGGACCTGGAAGCAGCCAAGCGGAGCTTTGATCGCGCCGCCGACCTGATCCTGCAAAGCCCCGCCGATGTTCGCTCGGACGAGCGTGTGGAGCACGAGTTGGAGCGGGTTCTGGAGGGGTGAACCGTCCGGAACTGGCCGCCCTGCAGTCGGACAACCCGGCGTCCAAGCAAAAGGCGGAGCCGGCGCCGATTGATGTAACCAACGAGATCACGCCTCCGGTCGATCCGAACGTGAAGGCCCAGGCGGAAGCTGAGATCAAAAACACGCATTCCGAACTGCCGCTCATGCTCACCGATCCGGTGGCCGCCTACATCAACTACTTTTCCAATCGGGGACGCGACATCCTCGAGCATGGGCTGGAGCGTGGCGGCCGTTATCGCGAAATGATCGAGAGCACGCTGAGAGAGCAAGGCGTTCCGCAGGAGCTGATCTATCTGGCGCAGGCCGAATCGGGATTTCATCCCCTGGCGCTGTCTCGGGTGGGAGCTCGCGGCATGTGGCAGTTCATGTCCAGCCGGGCTCGAGGTTATGGTCTGCAACACAACTTGTGGGTGGACGAACGTCAGGATCCGGAAAAGGCAACCCGCGCCGCGGCTCATCACCTGAAAGATCTCTATAACCAGTTCGGCGATTGGTATCTGGCCATGGCCGCCTACAATTCCGGGCCCGGGTCGGTGCAGAGCGCGGTCAAGCGTACCGGCTACGCCGATTTCTGGGAACTCTACAAACGCAACGTGCTGCCCAAGGAAACGCGCAACTACGTGCCCGATCATTCTGGCCGTAACCATCATGGCCAAGAATCCATCGCAATACGGACTGGACAACATTGCCCCGGAGCAGCCCGTTCCCTATGACACGGTGAAGATCAACTATTCCGTCGACCTCCGTCTGGCGGCGCAATGTCTGGATATTTCACCGGTCGACCCTGCAGGACCTGAATCCCAGCCTGCTGCGGCTGACTACTCCGAACGGCCAGGAGTTTGAACTTCACTTGCCGGCCGGGAGCCGCGAAAAATATCTGGCCGCGATCGAACCGATCCCGACGCAGATGCGAGTCTGGTGGCGTTATCACGCGTGGCCGAGGGCGACACGCTGGCCTCGATCGCTCGCACCTATCGCACCAGCGTGCAGGAAATCGTGAGGGAAAACCATCTCGACGCGCGTGATCTCCAGCCCGAGAGCAAGCTGATTATCCCTATCCCGCCGGGCAAACATGCGGCCACCGAAGATGGCGGCAGTTACGCCCGTCATGCCACCCGCTACAAAGTGCGCCATGGAGATACGGTCCAGACGGTCGCCGACAATTTCAGCCTTCCGCCAGTGATGATTCGCCGCTGGAACCATCTCCGCGGTGACAGCCTGCGCGGACGGCGGATCGTGTATATTCACCTGCCGGTCACCCCCAGCGCCCTGGCAAACGATCAAGCTGAAGAAACCAAGTCCAGTTCCAAGAACAACTTGCACGCAGCCAGCCAGAAGTCGGTGCAGCATCACAAAGTGCAGCCGGGAGAAACGCTGGCCTCGATCGCCACTATCCACCACACCACGGTCGCGGCCTTGAAGCGGGACAACGGCAACCTGGCGATGCTGCGACCGGGAATGATTTTGGTGATCAAAGAAGTGCGATAAGCCCGGTTGTCAGTTGTCGTGTCTTCTAGTTTTGGTCTTGGAAGGCCCCTACTTCCGTTCGACGCGTCTACCGCAAAATACTTTAGCGCTTCTACTCGACTTTGCCCGTCTCGGTGTAATATGCAACCTGCGAATGGTTGCAACCGTCTCATGATGCGGTGGCGCGAAATCGCTGTGCTATAATCGCGCCGCCGTTCAACCAATTGCATCAGTCTTTCAGCTTTCTTTTATTTCCTTAGTACTCGCAGCGCCTGCGCAGAAGCCTGGCGTCCGGCGCGGCCCAAAATCAGGAGGAAGAATGACTTTTGACGAAACCCTCTACGCACGTGACGACGAGATGGACGAATTCGGTGACACTGCCGCCTACGGCGATTCGCTAGAAGAAGATTACGAGGAAGAAGAAGAGGAAGAAGAGGCGGAAGTGCCGGGCGTCATCGAATCTCAACCGGAGCCTGCAGCTCCGCTCCCGCAGCCCTCGGCCATCAGGCGGCGGAGCGCCACCCAAACCGCCACGCAAGCCTGCGGCGAAAAAGCCCGCGGCGAAAAAGCCGAAACCGGCACGCAAGGCTCCCAAGAAAAGCCGGTCAAGAAGAAGCCGGCGCGCAAGCCCGCGAAGAGAAAAGCTGCCAAGCGGAAACCGGCACGCAAGGCGAAGAAGACAGCCCGTCGCAAGGGCGGAAGGCGTCGCTAGCCAAACTGGCGGGCGTTCTACTCAGGCAGGTTCACTCGGAATTTCTCCCCACCTTTGCAAAAGCGCAAAGGTGGGGCCGAATCTCCGAGAGTCGACAACAACCGCCGAGAAGCGCCGAGCTCTAGGCAGCCTTTGGCATGGTCGCGGGCGGAATCAGCCGGCGCACGGCGAGCGACATCATCACGCGTGCTACTCCGCTCATAATCATGCTCACGCCGACCAGTGTGCCAATCGCCCAGGCCGAGCTTGATGGCCAGTGAATCCAGATAAGCCCCGCGAGGACGATAGTCACCAGACCATCGAACAGCACCCAGCCCGATCCCTGAGCCGGTCGCATTTTGGCGTAGAGCACGATGTCGAGCACGCCCTCGATCAGGAACAGCGACGCCAGCAGCAGCGTCAATGACGCCACTCCCAGCAGCGGATGCATGAGCAAGTACCCGCCGAAGACAATATAGGCCAGGCCCACCAGCAGTCTCCAGATCACGCTGCCGGCGCCACGTGCGTGAAACGCCATCGCCAAGTGGACTACGCCGGCCAGAACAATAAGCCAGGCGACCAGTGCATTCACCGCTACTGCCGCGAGAAGCGGCAGCTGACAGCCAAAACCCCAAAAATAATTAACAGAACGCCCCAGGCGATAGACCACCCGGACGCTTTATGCAAAAGCGAAGCTGGTGATTGCGAAGACATGTGCGCCTCCTAAGGTCGTACGGACCTTTTTGGAGGGCACATTTTGCCCTAGCAGGGGGATTTTCGCAAGGCTGAAAAGCAGCAGGCGCGGAGGCCGATTATGGCAGCCGGGTTGGGCGAAAACTAATGCTCGAATCCGTTACCGGAGGTCGTCGCTACTTCTTTCCCGAAACCGCGTGCAGGCACCTTCCATAGAGCTCCAGCAGATGGGAGGCATACTCCTCGGGCTTGGCGGCGGCGCCGCTGCCCTGAAAGCCGACCCCTGAGGACGTGGTCCGGCCGTAGCCTGTAGTCATAGCGACAAACTTCATTAAATCCAACGCGATGTCTTCATTGCGGCGCGATCCAGAGGTGGTGGCAGCTGTCTCGTCCATGCAGGCCTCCCGGGCAGTTTTATCTGTAGAGGTTTGGCGACAGGGTGATGATAACAGAAGGCTTCAGGTCGAGTTATCACGCCTGATCCGCAAGCTTTGTTCTGAAGTTTGGCCCTGTCCCACCGGTTCTCCCAACTCGCAGGTTCAACTTCCCGGCCGCTTCGCCGATATACGAAAAGAACGAGGACGGAACGCGTCAATCTGAGACTTTACCTGGCCGATGCCCCCGACGGGGCACGAATGGAGGAAGTGGGTCAGACCACCCACTTCCCCCTAATTCCTTCTCCAAGACACCAAGTCAGGCGTTTAGTTCACGTCTGACAGCATGGTGTAGGTAAATCCGCCGACCTGGCTGTTCAACCCCACGAACGTCCGAATCTGACTCGCGCTAAAGGTGAGCGCGCCGGTGTTGACTGCGGCAAATTTCTGCCCCACCGGGGTGAGCACCACTTCGAGGCTTGCGCCCGCCAGCGACTGATAACCGGACGCGGTTCCGAAAGCCAGGTTGGTCAAGTTAGGGCTGACCGTGTTCAAGTCAGTTCCGGCGGCAACGATGTAAACATCAGCTGGGCCCAGGCCGGGGGCGGCATTCACGATTCGAATTTTGAAATCGCCTGAGGCCGGCGCCGAGTTGTCGTCGGTGAGCACGAGCGGGGAAATGTTGGAAGAAAAGTTGGCGGCGATCATGGTGGTGTCCCCGGAGAAGCTAACCGACTGGGTGATCAGCGCGTTAGTCGATCCCACGGGCTCCACCACAACCTGTTGAGAACCGGAGCTTACGGATTGATATCCGCTGCTGGTGCCGTATGCAACACTGCTAGAGAAAGTGGTGTTGTTCACCAGAACTTCCAGGTTGGATACGTCGGGAACTGCGTTCATAAAGCGGAAACGGGTACCGCCTCCGCCTCCGCATCCCGCAACGAGAAGGATGCTCGCCACGGCGAAGATTCCGGCACACAACACCGCCACCCGACTCAATCGGCCCACGATTCACCTCTTTTGGTTTTAGAGAGTTGGAGTTACCTGCAAGTAAAGAGGGAGTGATGCCGGGTTGCGCTTTCGGAGTTGCTGTGTTCGCGTAAAGAGTCAGTCAAGGGAAGTAAAGACTTGTAAAACCGTCGTTGGTCGTTGGCCGGTCGTTGGCCAAAGGCGCGGCGCAAATCGGGGTTGGGTTTGAACCGCCAACGACGCACGGCCAACGACCGACAGATGATGACCGCCTTTACGAACTTTTACCTGCCTTTACCAAGTCTTTACTCCATTGGCGATTGCGAAGTGTTCTAACTTCAAATAGATTTTATTGTTCGAGGGCAGCTGCCTTTCGGACGTCACGCGAACTAAGAATTGGAGAGTACATATGAATGCAACAATCCCCCACCAACCACTTTCCCGGCGAACTGGACGAACCGTAGCCACGATCTTTCTGGCGGCTCTGTTCAGCCTCGGCATGGCCAGCATGGCTTTCGGCCAGGACACACAAGAGGCCGCGCCGGCGCAGGCCGGTCAATCCGGGCAAGGTATGGGACAGCGCATGGGCGGCCGGCAGATGATGACGGTCGACGATCAGGTCAAGCACTTGACCAAGAAGCTGAATCTGAGCGCTGACCAACAGGCAAAACTGAAACCCATCCTCGAGGATCAACGCAAGCAGATGGAAGCGATCCGCAACGACTCGTCTCTCGCACGCGAGGATAAGTTCAGCAAGATGCAGTCACTGCGGCAGAGCTCTGACACGGAGATCAAGGGCATATTGAACGAAGACCAGCAAAAGAACTTCGACAAGATGCGCGCCGAGCAGCAGGGCCATATGGGCCAATGGCGCAAAGGCGGCAACAACGCTCCACCGTCCGGGACCGCTCCCGACAGCCAGAAGTAAAGAATTCGGATCTCGGGTCGAGGCTGACTTTCGAGGCTGAGGTCCGGATTAGTTTTCTCCCCAAAGCCCCTGAATGACGTCGGCTCTTGTGTCGCCCGCAAGAACTGGCCAGTTCAGGGGCCCCCTTTTCGATTCCTCTTTTTGTTTTCGCCTGCCTACAGAAATTTACCGCGCTTGACCGAATCTTTACCGTGGCGAGGTACGGGCCTCGCATCACACCAGGCATAACCATGATTTCACCAGCTTCCTGCGCGGATCAGAGCTGAGGGGGCAGTTGGTGAAATCGAAATTTCAGGCCATTAGCGACACTGCCCTCAAGAAGGACGTGACCGAGAGGGTTGAGCAGGCCAAGGAAGGCAAGAATGTCCGGCTGCCGAGTATCAAGGACTTTGCGGCGGAGCTGAAGAAGCGCTGGAGCAACGTCAAGCCTGGAGAAATCTCTGATTTGTGGAGTGGGTCGGTCGGCAAGTTCATCGACACCGCCTCAGGTGAAGACCTGCGCCTACTTGGAAAGTCCGCATTTGGTGGGAATGTGCGGGAGATTCTGTCTGACAAAGAGCTGAACGAGCGGTTCAAGGGGAATCCCAAGGCTGCCGTTGAATACGCCAAGCGCCAAGAACGCGCGCTGACCCGCGAGGGAAAAAGGCCATTCAATCTGGAATGCCCCAGTGCCCGATGCCTCCAAGCCAGGCGAGGGACCCATTGGTGATTTCCAGAAGGCTGAGATCAAGCAGCATGAGCTGGAGCAGAACCTGCGCAATGCCATTGACGGCGGTGATAGCGAGTCCGCTGCCCGAATCCGGCAGGGCATCCTGGACATTAAGCATCACATCCGCAGCAAGCTGACCGAGCCGTACAAGGCGGCCGTCCGTGGCCAGAAGCGTCGGGCTTGGATCGCCTCAGCCATCTTCCGTAAAATGGTTAAACCGGAGGTTGCTGATAGCGAAGGAATCCTGAATCGCAAGGATGTCACACCTGATGACGTGCGCCCGTCCAACGATGGCAAGTATTCGTCCTATCAGGACCTGGCCGACTTTCCGCAGTCGAAGATTGCTGATGCCTTGGCCGACAAGGCGCGGCGCTCCAGCTCGGATTCCGCCACCGTCACCCGAAGGCTGGCCGTCCTGGAGAACAAGCGCACTGGCGAGGTGCATCTGGTGTCGGCCTACGACCATCCGCACGGCCCTGATGTGCTGAATGATGTGCGTGTGCTTGACCCGCTCTCACCCACGCGGACGCATGTGCCACTGGAGACCATCCTTGGCCGATACCGCGCCCTGCGCTCGGTCTTTCTTGACCAGCCGGTTCGCAAGTTCCGGCAGGACTTCAAGGACTTGGATGAATTTGACGATAAGTTCGGTGACCAAGTTGAAGCAGACGTGAAGAACGCCGCAGGCCATGCTCGCCGGACACACTGAGTGAGTCTAGAATTCGCCCAGGAGGTCGGTGGACGCATCAGCGAGGGCTCGGGTGGGTCTTTCCAGGGTCCGCACCGGGATCTGGTCTCTGAGCCCAGCCAGGGCGCAGCGGAGGTCTCTGAGCGCACTCCGTTGACCGACCCAGAGATTCGGGCAGTCAGCGCCCTCATGGAGGCAGGCGGCTCCCCGCGCAACGCTGCTGACGTCAAGCGCGTGCTTCAGGAGATGGTCAAGGTCAAGCCCAGCGCCCAGGCAATCTCCGCCCTGCGCAAGCTGGCTGCTGGAGTTGCGAAGGCTCATCCTGACTGGGATGCCGACGCCCAGCTCAATGCTCTGGCTCATGATATTTATGAAAAATCAATTCAGTCTGCCCGCGCTCTCAAAGAGGGAGGCCAACCAAAGACTGCCGGTGCTGGCGAAGATGCTGGGACTGCGGCCAAAGCAGTCAACCAACCGCCCGGAGACAAAGCGCAAGCCGCCAAGCGCGGCCCTGCCCCCGGCGGGAATGTAAGCCCAGCCGCCTTCTTCAACCGCCGCAAGCTGGAGGAGAAGCGAGAGGAGACGATGACCCACCTGAATGTAGTGAAGAATCAGGCGGCCAACGTCTTCAAGCGCCAGAACACCGCCGCGCACATGGCTTCGACCATCGATGGCATGGACACGGTGGCCAACAACATGGGACAGAACGCCGAGTGGTCGGTGCGCATGGAGTCCGCCGACGAGGCCAATAAGAAGTTTGGGATCAAGCCGAACTTCCGTGGGAAGAAGGACATCCTGGAGTCCGCTCCGGCAATCCTGGCAGCCAAGGGCATCAAGGTGATTTACCACTACGACAACCGCGCGCTGGCAGAGAAGGCCCGCCTGCTGCGTGAGGACCCTGTGTTTGTGGGCATGGTTCACTCGATGAAGAACCTGATGACTTCCGAGGTTCATTCTGCCGCTGACATCAAGACCGCACAGGAGAATCTCGGTCTAGCCATCCAGAGCCGGCTGCGCAAGGACGGATTCCTGCACGCCAAGGATGCGAGGTATCTCCGGGACCCAGGTGCGCGCGCAAACATTGATTTCCTGATGACTCAGATCAAGGCTGGGTCCGAGCTGGCCCAGCGCATGAAGGATCGTGGAAACGTATGGGACAAATACCGTGGCTCACGCTGGCTGGCCAGTAATAAAAAGCTGATGCGCACATTGGAATATGCCAAGGCGCAGTGGGACAACCCGGAGCTGATCAACACCGCCCGACGGACGCGCATGGAGATGGACCGTCAATACGACGTGGAACGGGACAACGGTTACAGCATTAACCATGATCCTGATTACCTGCCCGGTCGCTATGATGGAGAAACTTGGTCGCCGGCCGGCATTCTGTTTGGAGGCAAGCAAGTCCTGGGTCGCCAGTTCCGGGCAGCTGCCGTGTTCGACAATCAGTATCACGCTGCTTCGGTGGGCCCTTATATCCCGGCGAGCCTGGACGTGGCCAGCCTAGTGGGATCGCGTGTGCGCCAGGGGATGCGTTCGGTCGCACGACGCATGTGGTGGGACAGCTTGAAGGAGTTGAGGGATGAATCTGGAAGGCCGGTGGCAAAGGAAGGCAAGCTGACGGGAGGAGCTCCATCGCCTGAGTATCATCAATTTGAAATGCCTGGCGGCAAGAAGGTTTATGTCCTGGAAGATTACGATGGGCTAGTTCATCAGCTGGTTGACCCATCCGCCTTGCAGCATTGGGCTCCGTCCCGCCTGGCTCTGGAGGCAGGTCAATACCTGAAGCACACGGTTCTGGCCGGCGACGTGTTCCACCTGGGCCGCGTGGCGTATTACGGCGCGTCCATCATGGGCCGGAACTCGAAGTTCAAGCCAGGCTGGGCCGCAACGGCTATCCGTGAGGCGGATTTGGACCGTGCCGTGGATGCTGGAGTCATTGCCTCCTCGACCCGCGACTACCTCAAGGAGAAAGTTCCGTTCCGCATTGGTCCAAAGGCTGACATGATTTCCAGGTCCCGGCTATCGGAGATGTATGAGCGCAGCGGTCTCAACACCGGGCAGATTCAGGATGCGATCTACAAGGACCTGGCTCGTAAGGTGCCTGGCTTTGGTGCATACAACCGATTCCTGTTCGACCGATTCACGACCGGCATGATGAAGACTGCCGCCCTCCAGGAGTTTGACCGGCTCACCAAGCTGGACCCGGAGAAGGACTCACGGCAGATCGTGCAGGAATCGGCCAAGGCGTTGAACTTGTATTTCGGCAGTATTGGAAGGCAGGGGTGGATTCGCTCGGCCACAATGAGGGATTTGAGCCGAATGGCCCTGCTGGCTCCGCAATGGCTGGAGGGTTTGGTAAAGAAGGAAGTGCAGCCGCTGAAGCTCCTGACGAGCCCGCGCATGGCCTTGACCGGACGCGACACCGCCTTCCGTGGCATCGGACGCGGAATGGTTTCAATGCTGGTGCTGACGCAGGTGATCAACCTCATCAACCGTGGGACGCCCACTTGGAATAACCCGGAGAAGGACCACAAGTGGGACGCTTACCTGGGTGGTGCTGGCGGCGGACTCTGGTTGTCACCGCTGGCCGTGTTCAATGAACTGACCGCCGACCTCGTGCGGCTGAATGGAACCAAGCAGCGCGCGTGGGATGTCGTCCAGCAGATCGGGCAGAACAAGCTGGGCTTCTACGGCCGGGTGGCTTCAGTGCTTTACACGGGCAAGTCTCCATCTGGTGAATACCAGTCCACGACGGCGGGAGTTTTGAAGACGGCGGCCCAGCAACTGATTCCGACTCCGATCTCATTTGGAACTGTTGGGCAGGCAATCGGCAATAAGATTGCTCCGAATGCAATTCCTCCGGTTCCTCCTGGCCAGCTCGTGCAGAAAGCATTCTCGACGATGGGCGTGAAGACTCACCTGGGATTGGACCCGGTGCAGAGAATGAACCAGGAGGCGTCGCAGTTCAAGCAGGCCCATGGCATACAGGAACCCAAGATCGAGTTCACGGACGAGCCGGCGGCCTCGAAGCTGCGGTATCAGTTGAAGATAGGTGATGAAGCGGGCGCGGCCAAGACACTGAGCGCCCTGCGGAAGACTCACACGGACGGTCAAATCTTGGATGCGATGGAGAAGTGGGCAAGGCGTCCGTTCACCAGTTCGGAGAACGAATCGCTGTTTGTGGGCGGGATGGATGATGCAGGCCGCCAGGTTTACTGGCAGGCCATGCAGCAGCGTTATAACGAAGTGAACAACTTCATGTACTGGTACAGCACCAAGCCTAATCATTAGGATTGTGCCAGATGGCTTGGGCCGCGATGTATTCCAGCATGTCCCTGGTTCCGCCATCCTTAATGAATTCCCGGGAATCTTTGCATGGCAGCGCGATGATGCAGCTGGGGACCTGGAGGTGATTCTGAAGCGCCTTGGCGCCGTCGTAGCCAGGGTTGAATTTGCGCCCGTTGTGCTCCTTGTCCTCGTCGTTGTCGGCGATGATAACCACCTCGCGAATCCTAAGTCGGGCGATGGTCTGCTTTATGGCCAGCAAGCCACCGCTGGCCGATGGCCGGCCGATTGCATAAATCCCCAAAGACAGAAGCGCCGCCGTGTCTGTCGGCCCCTCCGCCATGAACACACGGTTGCACGCTTCCGTCTTGGGGATAAAAAGCCCTTGTTTGGAACCTTTGACAGCCAGCTTGCGGCCGTCTTCGTAGCGTAGGCGAATACCGCAGATGAGCCCGTCCCCATCCTTCATCGGCCATGCCCACGCCTGGTGCTCTGGAGACCAAGCGGCTCCCATCTGGCAGGCGGACATGAACCCGACCCCGATGGATTGGCACATTTTATCAATCCATGAGTCACGGGTATTCTCGCCCCAGGTGGCCATCAGAGCCGCCGCGTCGATTGTCAATACCTCAGATTTGGTGGAAGGCTTAAACTGCTTCCTCGGAACGCCGCTGTCATGCCACCAACCAACGTCGCCGTTCTTGAAGATGAACTGGTGCTCGGACTGGGCCCTCATGCAGAGCGCTGAGGTCTCGCTGAACATGCACCAGGAGGTGCGGCCGCAAGCTGCACACGGCTCTTTCTTAGATACTCTTTGAAGTTGCATTTGATTCCCTCCTGCTCCACAACTGCTCTTGAATGGTGGCCCACCGGCAGTTGCTTGGTTCGTAATTTCCGTCGTTGTTTGGGTATCGGTCTATGGTCTTGCCCTTCGGTCGCTCCCCCATATCCTCAAGGAAATTCTCAAACCTCTGCCAGCGCTCACAGACCTTGATTCCACGTCCTCCGTATCGGTGAAATGCCTGATGGGTTATGATTCGGCATCGGTCGATCATGGATCGCCATGACTGATATGTTGGGGACAATTCTCCACCCGAGCAGTGGCCGTGTGTCCGTGCTAAAACCGAATTAACTTCTTTTGTTCGCTCAATTTTGAAACAGCCGCAGCTTTGAACCTGCCCTAAGTGCAGATGGCTCCCCCTGACCACAAATTCATTCCCGCAGTCACACAGGCATTTCCACCGAGAGCTTCTACTGGAGTCGTTGTCAACATACTCCAAGACAAGGAGGCGTCCGAACCGACGTGACTGTAGTGGCATTCTTCGTGGCTTCATAGTCGTTCAATGGTTACCTGGACTCCGACTCGGCCCTGGGTTTGGATTTGAGTATCAAAGAAGCGGATGCGCCGGTCGCCGTCGTCAAGTCCGCAAGATTCAGCAATCGCATCCCGAAGCGGTTTGAGACTGCCCGTGTTATTATCATCGTCAATAATCCGCCGTCGGTGAACGCACATCGTGACGACGAGTTCCACGCGGCGTGAGCGACTTTTTTGTTTCGGCTTACGACTGTCCAATGCTTGAACAGCAACTGGTTTGGGCTGACTGGATTCCAGTCCACCCACCTGACCTCCGTAGAGATGGGGATTCCTTTTCCTGACTGACTCACTGACGTTTTTTGGAATTTCATTCATTGAGCGCCTTATAGGCTATTTTAGATTCTTCTGACCATTCACCCCAGCAGTTTATGTCGGCGATTTCCTGGAGGGCCTTGCGGTATCTCTCCTGCTTTGTTTCCGGCACTTTAGTTGGAGCGGTCTCCACTGGAGGGCAGCACACGCTGCATTTCTCATAGATGTTGCACTGGCATTGTTGGTGATGTTCCATAGGTTACTTCTGGAGCACAACCGCCTGGTCGTCTCCCGGGAACAGAGTGTTGGTTTGGAAGGCTGCCAACGTCCGTCCCAGCGCTGGAATCTTCACGTCAATTATCCGCTCTGCGCTGCGAAGCGAACGCGATGCTTTCTTGCGCTGCTCGTCAGCCATCTCTGCCAGGTGATTTCTGGCGCCGGCCGTAGCTCCTGGAACATTTGACTTCTTTATCAGGTCGTCGGCTAGGCCGTTGAACTTGGCCGCCTCGTCATTTTTGGCCTTGGCCTTGCGTTTGTATTTATTTATCTCCGCCTCGATCTCGAAGCGCTTGGTGAATCGTCGTTGCTGTTTCATTGTGTGATTTCAATCCGATATAGGGCATGGTCTGCCGGAGGGTTTGGGTCAGTGTAGGTGTAGATGGTTCCGACTTCGCAGTCCGCGTTGGTGTCAATGCACTGCCAGCCGGTTCCGGTGTTGCGCTGGTAGATGGTAACGTATGGATCTCCGCTGTATGCGGGCGTGACCGAGGAGCCAATTACGCCGCCGGACACCGCGTCGTAGTCCTCAATGTAAACCTGAGATCCGACGGTGAATGTGATTTCATATTCTTCCGGCGTGTCAATCAGGGCCGTGATGGTGCCGTCAATCATGTTCGTTCCCATGACCAGCGTGGTGAAGGGAATGTCGTTCGTGTCCACAAGCAACTTGTATTGGAAGGTGCAGAACGAATTGGTCGTCAGGTCAGCCGGTATGACCAGTGTTTGATTTGGAGGCGGATTCGTGTCGTTGACTTCGATGGCCGACCAGGTGTTGCCCTGTCCATCTGAATAGTAGGTCACGTCATCGTTCTTGGGGGACTTGGTGGGCAGGTGCGTGATCCGGTAGATGCCATACACGATTACGCCAAGGAACACGGCGACCAGGATTGAGAGGATCACGAAGATGATTCCCCGCTGCCCGCCGTGGCGATTGATTGTGATTTTCATTTGCGATTGGGGTAGTAGTGGTTGTTGATTACCGCAGTCAGCACCGCCAGGGCCGCTGTTACGACCAGCGCCGTCGTCAGGAGCCTTTGATGCGCATTGCACCACGCGTTGTAAGCGGCGTAGGCCCTGCCCAGAGGGGAAGGCAGTACGCCGATGATTGCCTTGTCAATCCACCCGTCCAACTTTTCCATTTTGTTCATTTTTTCCTTTGTTTGTTCCATTTGCCGAACTGCTCCCGCACCAGTTGAAGCGCACGGTCATAACTCATGGAACTTGGGTCTTTCCCTATGCGCTTCAAAATCCTTGCCATGCCCTCTGAGATCACTTTGTTTGTGGTCTTCTTGGTCATCCGCATCGGAGCCGACGCGGAGTTGCCAAACAGGTTGTGGCTGGTCACTGTGAACCGGGCCGGCACAATCAATCTGGTCTTTCGCTGGGCCTCGTCCAGCCGGGCCTGCTCGATCTTCTTCCGCAGCTCATCCTCGGCCGCGATCATTTCCTCGGTCATGTTGACCGGGTGGTTCTTCTCCCGCATCCGCTTGATGGCCAGGGCAACGGCTTCCGGTGAGTGCCTGCCACCAAGAATGTCAAAGGGCGTAATCAGCTTGTGCTTGCCGGATACTCCGTGAAAATCTAGCACGATGCAGCGCGGCTTTCTACTGTGGGAGATGGCCTCCTTACGCTCCTCGGCCGTTTCATATTGGTCAACTATGCTGGCACCAGCCGCTTCCGCCGGACGGAACCCACGGCCAAGCATCTGGCAGAACAGCGTCCACGACTTCGTTGGCTTGGGCACGATGATCTCCGCCAGCGGGGCATCAAATCCAGTAGTGTGCGTCCCGCAGTTGACCAGGATGGGAACCTCGCCCGCCTTGAACCGCTCGTTTATCTTGGCCCGGTCCAGGTCAGGAGTCTTGCCGCTGACCCAGGCTGCCACCCCGGGAACCACCCGGTTGAAGATGCCGCACAGCATCTCCGCGTGCTTCACGGATACAGTAAAAACCAGTGCAGAGCGCGGGACTGTTTGACCGCCAAGCAGGAAAGAGTTCCAATTTTCCACACCAATACCGTGCAGTTCGTTAGCCTCCATGCAAAACACTGACTCAAGCGTCCCTTGCGCAATTCCATATAAGGGGTTTTTCCGCCTCCATGACTCGAGCAAGGTCCGCTCCGTTGAGGTCACCGGCCGTCGTCCGTGATGTGAGTGAAATCAAGCCCTTCAACACGAAGCCCAAGTGGGAAAACTGGAACGAGCCACCCATCACTAATCGCGTCGGAAATTTCGTATCGGTACGCGCAGTGCTCGAAGATTTCACCGAGGGCGATTTCGTCCTGCCTTGCGGGCGTCGCCGTACAGCCGAAGATTTTGATTTCTGGATTTCCATGTTTGAAATAGTTAAGGATTGAACGGAATGACGGGGCCAAAAACAGGTGTGCCTCGTCGCAGACAATAAGACTGAATTCTTTCGGATCGAACTTGTGCATCCGGCTGACCAGGCCATCTTTGGAGATGAGGGTCTGAACGGATGCCACCACCACCGGCTTCTTGTTCCAGAATCCGGTTCCGGCTTGCAGCTCGGCCTTCTCGATTGATGTCTCCAGACCGGTGCGCTGAACGTGCCGTGCGGCCTGAAAGAGCAGCTCCCCCCGATTGGCCAGGATGAGCGCGCGCCTGGTGCCGGTGCATTTTGCCTCACCAAGTCCGAGAAGATGAACGATTTGCCGGTTCCCGTGGGGAGCACCACCAGCACTGACTGATGATGCTCCCAAGCCGACAGCACGGCGTTCACCGCCTCAGCCTGGTAAGGCCTGGCGACATGCCCACTCATTTTTTCTTGCGCCCTTCTCTCGCATGGCGCGTATCTCCGCCGGCACGGTTCCATAGAGGCGCTTGCTGACGACTCCACGGCCACGGCACAGCGCACATTTTTCAATCAGCTGTCCGTTGCACGTCGGGCAGACGGTGAACGGGAGGGCATAGCTGATTCCCTCGCGACACAGCATCAGGTCGGCCAGCGTCGAGTTGTCCACCTCGACGAACAGCTTGTCGCCCGCCTTCTGGGCTTTCTCGATGGAGCACTTGATATCACTCAGCTGCTTCATCATCTCCAGGATTTCTCCACCTCGATTCCAGATGGTGAGCGCCTTGGCAGGGACGGTAATTCCAAGAGAGTCCTTGATGATTGCCGGACCGGCCACGACACGGGCGGGCTCACCGTCCACGTCACTGGAATCTTCGATTTTGCTGGGTTTTTGAGGTTCCAACCTCCGGTTCGGGAGGTTGACCGGTTCTTTCCTTGCCGTCTTTTCCGGTGGTCTTTTCAACTTTTGGTATGATGTTTGCATTGGTTAAGTCTTTGCGCAGCTCGGCCACCAGCTCGTCTCCGACGCCGGCGATTTCCGCCAGCAGCACATTGGAAGTCTTGGGGAATTCCTTGAGGGCAGTGATGACTGACTGGCGCTTGTCCTCATTGCTGCGACGCAGGCCGTGTTTGTCGTTGGCTCGCAGGGCGAAGCGCAGGCACTCTGCGTAGTCCCCCTTGCGCACGTCCATCGTCCAGGCCCACTTGCTTATCTCGGGGAATTGCATCATGGCGCTGACCCGGTGCATTCCGTCGGCAACCAGATATCTCTCCTTGGTCACCTCGAACAGGACGACTTCCGGCATCTTTTCCTTGGCCTCGTAGAGGTCGAAGTATTCGTCAACGACGTCTTTGCGGACACTTGACCTGACCTTGGGCGAGGCCTTCAGGTCTATCCGGTGAAGGGTTTTTGGCGTGAATAGTTTTTTCATAGTTCATTTGATTCTCTTTTTGCGGTTGGTGATGGAGACGCGGCATGGTGCCACGAGCTCCTGGATTTGTTTGATCTGGGAAGGGAACATGCCCAGCAGGAATTCTTTCCCCGCCGGGTTGTCCTGGTATTTCTTGGGCTGCTTGTTTTCGTGAAACGCGAGGATTGCGTTGGCCAAAACCAATGGAACGCTGTCGTTGGTGTTCAGCTGTGATTGAGCGTCGGTGTATTTTCGGAACGCAGTGACCGACTGGTGCATGTGCTCCATGGACACCAGCTGCTGCATGAATTCCTTGGCCCTCTGCGGCTCTCCGTGGTGATACATGGCGATGGGGCCAAGGATGAAAGACTGTCTCCATGCGGTGCTGGTTGTGATGTCAATGAGCGCCTCAACGTCCTTGCCATACCTGTCATACATGATTAGAGAGGATGCAGTTGACAGCCTCCGTCTGCCCCCGCTTGGGGCCGACATAAGAACTATGAACCTCAGCGCAGCCGCCACAGTTGTTCCGTTCTTGATGTTGTGACACAGGCTCATTTGCTGGCCAGCGGTGCGAACCCGATTTCGGTCGATGGCATCCATGGTGAAGCCCTGCTTGGTTTCAACCGGCAGATTTCTAGTGACCATCATCTCCACCGGGACGCCGGCAAAGACGATTGCCCACAGCCGGTGCTGACCGTCCAGCAGGTTCCCATTGACGTCGAACGCGAGTCCTTGATGGGTCATTTGCCACTTCCCGTTTCGCATGTCGGTCGCATACGACTGGACCGTGTTCTCGGAGACGCTGCGGTTCTTCGGGTTGTGATTGTCCAGGATTTCCATCGCAATCTCTGGGGTGAGTTTTTCTATTTTAGATTCCATATGTTTTATTCCCGGGTGAAAAAGATCACGATCAGGCCGAAGATGAACAGGACGAAGCAAATGCCTGCCCAGACTACCATCGGGTCTGTTCCACTTGGGATCATGATTTTTTAATTATCGACGGACGATTCTTGGTTACGGTCACGTTTTCTCCAATGACGCCTTTAACTGCATCATCCAGCTTTTTGCCGGTCAACTTGGTCACCTGTTTGACCGCCTCGGTTAGCTTGCCCTTCCCAATATCCAGGCTCTTGATGAACTGCTCTTGGGTTCCTCCCAGCTTCAGGAATGCGGCGAATATCTGGTCAGCGTTGATGAGCGTTGGATTGTTCCTGCCTTCCTTGAGGATGTATCCCGGAACCGCAGTTGGATCTTTCATCAGCATTTCCCTGATTTGATCATATGCGTCGTCCATCCATTTCTGAGCAACGTCCACCCGGTCCAGGAACATTGCCCGCTGCTGTGGAGTCCAGTCCTTTACGGCCAGGGTTCCAGTTACCGTCTGCATTCCGGTGATGGATTGGGCAAACTTCAGATGCTCTGGGCACGTTGACTTGGCGCGGCAGTATTTGCACTGCAACTCACCGGCGATTCGTGGCGCGCCCTTCTGATTGGACTGGAGCACACGGCGATACAGGTCGTCGCGCGCACGGTCAAGGTCTGCCACCTGATAGATGCAGATTTCCGGCGTGTGAGTGACGAGCGGTTGGTTGACGTAAACTCCGATTTCCCTGAGTCCTGGCACGTTGACGGACACCAAGACCGCTTGGTCACGCAGTTGCGGGTTGTTGGGTGAGGTTGGAACGTCTCCTGGGAGGGACTTGTATTCTCCAATTAGCGCCCGCGCGCCGACAAGGAATCCAACATCGATCTGCGCGCTGTGCCGCAGCTTGTCAGCCCACTCAATCCATAGCCGGCGCTCCCGCATTGGCAGGTCCATCTTGCCCACGGCGTTCGGATAGAACGTGGCCAGCACTTTGGCGTCGATGGTCTTCATGGACTCAACAATGCTCTCCTGTTCGGTAGTGAGCGCCAGCGCCCCTCCAGCGAGCGCGTCATGTATTGCAGTGCCGAACTTGGCATCTGCCGATTCGGGAGGTTCAGGTATTGCCAGCTGGGCTTGATGCCGGCCTGGGCAAAGTTCATCTGCAAGGGAATTACTGGCACTTGTCCATCGACCCCTTAAAGCGAGGTCGATTTGAACTTCAGTTTCTTTTTTTTCTGCTATATTTTCCATATAATTGACTGGGTTTTGTTAACGCTTCCTCCATTGGCCATTTTCTTCTTAGTCGCCCGAGCAGGGTCTGCAACCCCATTCCGTTATCTCGGGCCCATTCCGACACCGTTTTCGTGGTTCCTTTATGGTAAATAAGACGACTAGACCTCCGGTTTGAATACTGCTGTCGCCTGGTTTCCCAACGGCAATTATCAGGCTCGTAATCTCCGTCGTTATTTTTCCTGCCTATTGAATGGAGGCTCGTCGGCTTATCTCCCATATCTTCCAAAAAGGCTTCAAAAGACTCAATCCACCTCCAGCACACCTTAATGCCTCTACCACCGTAGTCCTTGTAGCTTTTATGATTAAGGTCGAGACATCTTTGCTTCATTGAATGCCATGCGGTGTACTCTGGCCTTGCTGGCCTTGAATACCCGTGTCTCCTGTTTGCTAACCCTGTTATTTTGGCTGCTTCTCGCTGGCGCTGACTCATGGGTTTGCCTTAATTCGTTCGATTATATCGTCGAACTGGTTAAAGAGCATGTCCAGCACGTCTGGGGACTCAATGGCCACTTCTTCGAGGGTTTGGGTTGTTTCACTGATATTCCCCATTTCTATGAGGAATTTGATTATTTGTTCGGTTGTGACCTGCTTGGAAGCCATCCGCTGCTGGATGACCTGAAGCACGGACAGCATTTTTGGCTCCTCCTTGACCTCTGGAGGCGTCGAAGGCTGAACAGGCGCTTTGACCGGCCTGGGCTTCGGAACGGGCACCACGGGCGGGGAAACCACCGTAGCGGGGGCTTTTGGAGCATCCTCCACCACTTCTGCCTCCTGCACAGGCTCCGGCGTCTTGAATATCGGCGCACTGGCCGCCACCGGGGTCTCGTGCTCGATTTCCTCCTTGGTGTAGAGACCTCCCAGCATGGTTGGGAAGCTGGAGCGCAGCGCATCGGCCTCTGCGCACTTGACGATCATACCGCCGGGATCGTCCTGCCATACGCCGAATGCCTTCTGGAACCGGGAAAGGCGGATTCGCTTGTGCATCGGGAACTTCCGGTTCTTGAAGTAAACCGTCGCCCATCCGCCAACGACCTTCTGTTTTGCCGTGTGAAAATCACCGGCAGGTCTTTCAGTTTCCCTTCCTCCAGCTCAACGATGACGCCTGACTCCATGCCGTCATATTCCTTGTTGAGCTCCGCGCGCTTCAGGAACGCCTGGTGCGCCGTAATCAGCGAGAAGGTTGGCCCTTTCTCGCGGTTGTCGTATCCAATCAGGAATGCGTCACCCTCGAATGGGTTGAGCAGCCTGGCCTTGCACATCATCAGGAACTTAACGGCGTCATCGTCCGAGCAGGTGTGACCCAGCTTGGTTTTGACGGCAATCAGGCTCTTGATGATGTTGATGTTTTAGTTTGATTTCCTCGGTGCTGCCGAAAGGGATGTAGGTCATCTCCTTGTCCAGCTTGGCGACCGCTGTTGTTGGTTCTGGCATGATTTTAGTGAGTTACATTGTAAGTTAAAACGCTTCCAATGATAGCGAGCAATACTATGACCGTAGCGAAGATGAACATCTCCTCTGAATCAATTTCTATTTTCATATTTGTTTAGTTTTACTGTGGCAGCAATTCTGCAACCACGTTGGTTAAATTGCAAGAAGAATCCCGGCGGACCAGCTGTTCCATTCACGGGGTAACATAGAACCCGTCGCCAGCCCGCTGGGAAATTATTCAGTCAACCATCTGGCCGTTCCAGATCTTGATCATTTCCTCCTGCGTGCGTCCGTTGCCGGTCTTGCGGTTCTCGGCATCAATCTCCTTTTGCAGGTCGGCAGCCGCCCGGGCGTCGGCGCTAATGCGCTCCTCAGCGGTCTCTGTCTGTTCGCCAGCGCCGTCGCTCCATTTCTTCTGAGCCAGGTCATACATGGCCTCCATGGTCTTGTAGTTGTCACTGGCCAGCTCAATCAGGTCGGCGTAGAACCCATTGGCTTCCGGCCCACCCAGAAGCGTAAGGATTTCCGCCACCTCAATGTCCGTCAGGTTGTGGGCCTTGGCCGAGTCCATGAGCTCATCCCAGGTCTTCTCGTCCCACCAGTCGGAGGTTCCCATGTTTCCCGCCGGCCCGGTATAAAGGCCTCGATGGCCCCGCTTGCGCCGCCGTGACTTCTTGGCGTCCTTATCCTTGTCCGGACAGGCTTCGGGCGAAGTGGTCGGTGTGCTTCCTGGCAGTGCCAGCACCACTTTCCTTTAACCAGCGAGTTGGTCGTCTGGGGCAGGATGTAGTTGGTCCGCCAGATTTCCGGCCAGGTCGTGTCCGCCGGTGCGGGAATGCACATCTGCATCCTGGCTTCCCGGTTCAGGATGTCGTTCACATTGAAGTTGAGCGAAGCCACCCACTCCGCCATCTGCTGCGCTTCCTCGCCGACTTCCCAGAACGAGGCCATGTTCGGCTCGAACTTGTTCTTCTTCAGGTACAGGCGGCAGTGGATGTCGTACTGGGCGTCTCCCAGCTTGCCGATGGTGATATGCAGTCCATCCACGGTGTTCTCATCCATCTGGTCGGTGCCGGACTGGAATGCGCCGATGCCGCAATGGTGATGAACTGTGCCGAACGGGATGTAGCCTTCCGGTATGGCCGCGCGTTGCAGCTTGGAGTCCTCGTTGTCCACCTCGTTGGTGGTCATTGACGTGCCCCCTTTCTGCGGGAACGCCCAGATCTTCCAGCCCAGGGCGGGGTGGACAAACAGGCGAACCTGCGCTTCGCTTTTGTGCTCGTCGTAGGTCCACCTGAAGAAGGCCAGCATCTCATTCCACTGCTCCTGGGATATTCTCGGTCCCTTCCAGGAGAAGGTTGCCTTGGTGGCCTTGATTTCGTGCTCGAGGAGGCAGCTGAAGATTCCAGCCTCCTCCTTGAAGTCAACGGTCTTGCCGCTGCTCTCGATGATGGTCGCTGATGTTTGGTTCATATGATTTGTGTTTTTTATTATTCAATCCCAAGTTCGGCCAGCACTGCGGGATCTTCAGCCCGGAGCATGTTGATTATCAGATCCCGAGCGTCCGGTGTTATAATTTCAGTCCGATCTCGATCCTGGTTATCCGATTCTTTGTCGCCGTAATCGGACATCATTGTAATCCCAGTCATAGGTCTTCATCATCCCAGGCTTCCTCTTTTAGACTGGTCCATGAGTGAGTCCACGGAATCAATGCCGTCATTTTCTATAATCTCCCTGACCAATGAGGCAGTCACTTGAACCTCCGGTCTTTTAGACTTTTTGCACGAGTATGAGACCCTTCCAGACTCGATTGCCACCAGCCTGAATTGAATTGGAACGCCACCGGTATTTTGAATGGGAGGCCTGACCTCCACCGGACTTAACGACCTCAGGCGTTTGTTCTTTGGTTTTGGAAACGTCGTCTCCACCCACTGCTTCAGCTTCTCGAACGTGTCCAGCTCCAGCGATGGGTCAATCTTCAGCACGCGCATCATGTGCGCGCGCATGACCAGGTTGTTCGGCGCATCCTGCATCAGTGTAATGAACCCTCCGTCGAACCAGTCGGTCAGCTTGCAACCCGGAACCTGCGGTAGCTCCTTTAGCATGTGGATTGTTATATTCGGGTCTCCATATTGAAATGTGATGTTCTGATGACACTCATGTCGAAAACTTCGGCAGACTCCTGCTATTTGACCCATTGCTTCCTTCTGGCAGAATCCATCTTCTGCCACCCATATTCTGCGTGACGGATCAGTATTTTCCTGTCCGCGTTACTTTCCCTTAATTGTTGTCCATTTTGGTGGTCCTCCCAGGTAAACACCTTCTCCACCTCTCTGGCTGGTGGTGGTGCTGGGACTGCTCTTTCCTGGTCAATCGTTCCACCAACTCCGACTGCCTCGGCTACTGCTTCAAAGGCTGCTCCGGCTAATGGATGACCTTCTTCAATCTGATTTTCTGCTACTGTGGGACTTGGTTCTTCTGGCATATTTCTTCCTTTTGGTTAACGGTTGTGGTTATGAATTTGGTTTGATTTTGAATGATGTGGTAGGGGAGATGGCGAGCCGTCTCCTTGCTGAACTTCTTTCGGTCAAGCTGCCAGATGCCGAACAACTGCAGCATCAGGCTCATGGCCGATATGTTGGCGGACACCAGCTGTCGGTTTCGCTCTTGCGCCTGACCCGTGCAGCCGATGGACGCCCGCATGGGGTCTCCACTCATGTCCTTGAGCATTTCCGGGTAGTAAACCCTCGGGTCGTGCGGACTGCCCTTCCATGCCGGATCGTAGTAGAACGCCTCTGCGCTGCTCACTTCGTTTGAGCCAAAGATGGCCTTGGTGCCGTAGATGTCACAGGTGTCCAGCACAGCCAGCCGCGCCGGATTGTTATCCACCCCCACCATGAACCAGTCATCACGCTCCGTGGCGAAGTTGCCTTGGATGAAGTATCGAGGGTCGGCCTGGCAGTGATGCCTATCCGCCAGCGCCTGACACTTCAAGTCTCCATATGTCTTCCTCGTTGAACAGCTGGCGATTGAGGTTCTTGTCCTCCAGCTTGTCGCCGTCAACGATGGTGATGTCTTCCGGTTTGATCAACATACACATGGCCGGTGTCAACCAGCTTCCGACTCCGCCAGCGCCGATGATGTATATCTTACTCACTGTGACCTCCTGACATGATTCGATCAACCAGCCGGTAAACCTTGTCCTGGCTGGGATTCATTGCAAGCAGATCGTTGTACTTATTGACTGCCGTGGAAACCAATGCGTCGAACTGCCGAATCTGTTCCGCGCTCAGTAGAGCTCTCCTGGTGATGTTGTTCATGACCAGAGAGCACGCAACATCTACCGTGATATCACTGTCTCGAGATGTTTTTGCCTCGGAAACGCACTGCTGAAGCTCCTTAAGGTCGATGGCAACCTCCGAGACTCTGCCGATGATTTCCGTTATGGGAATCTCGCGCTCAAGCTCCATTTGCTCCTCGCTCATAACGCACCTGCCAGGAGTTCAATGTTCACGTTGCCGGCCTTCGGGCAGAGCGCCTTCCAGTCGCCGGTGTACGGGATGCAGGCCATGCTGCCGTCGGGCATCGGATTGAACTTGAACAGCTCGTCGGCATTGCGCTGGCGCATGCCATCCAGCAGGTCGGAGTTCCACTCGGACTTGTCCATCTGCTCGACTGCCTTGGCAAACGCCTCCTGGATGGACTTCCCGATACCTGAGAAATTTCCGGTGCACATATCGCAATTGTCGTACAGGTTTGGCAGCGGCAGCCGGTAGGCCGACTTCCCGCTCCAGGCAATCAACATGCAGCCATGGTTGTAATCAGTGTAGATGTTGGCTCCATCGTTTTTTATCTTGGCGGCGAACATCAGTTTCATATCCTTCGGAACCAGCCATTCCGCCACGAACTGCGGGTACGCATCGCCAGACTCCAGCTTCTGGTCTTTATTGATGAAGATTGGCCGCAGGATGGTTTCGCCGGTGACCTTGAAGGTGCAGTTGATCTTGAGCACCTTGATGAACTTGTACGCAAAGGTCTGTGAATCATTGCAGATGACGCCCACGGGGTCTTCGCCGCTCAGGAACACATCCTTCAGCCTGCGCGTTGCCTTGGCGGAAATCTGGTTGATGACATCCTCGGTCAGATTGCGCTGCGAGCGCTGCTCGGTGACGTATTCGACTGTGCCGTCCTGATTCAGGACGACGTAATTTTTTTCTTTCATATGTTTTAAGAGAAAGCCCCCGACCAACTTTCGTCAGCCGGGGGCAGTATTCGACGAATACTAACCTATCAGGCGCAGACCGGTTCCAAGATCGCCTTGGAGTTCATGCGCGTTTCCAGTGTCACGAGCGTCCCATCGGAAGGAACGCTGTCCGTCGGCTGCTCGACCCCGTGGACGAGCGGCTTGGTGTTGTCGCCGTAGCCCAGGATGGCCTTGGCAGTCGGGTCGGCGATGATCTGGCCGATGGTTTGACCATCAGCAACCGTCACCGAGTGGGTTTCGCAACCGTATTTGACTTTGATCGTTTTCATTATTTCTTATGTTTCTGTTTTTGTGGTTGGTTGGTTTCAGCCGATGATGGTTTCTTCCTTCACGACTTCGACCTTCAGGTCGTCGAGCTCCTTGCGCTTCTTGGCAATCGCCTCATTGAGGGACTCGATGTTTTTCTTGCTGCTGACCACCTGGCTGCCGAGCTCGGTGGCACGACCGGCCACGCAGTCCTGCTTGGACTTGACCAGCGCTTCGATGGCCTTGGCGACCGTCTTCTGGGTCTCGTTGAGCGAGGCCGGCATGGGTCGGCCATAGACGAGCGGCAGCGTGATTTCCGAGTTGGCCAGCTTGTCGAGCTGCATCTGGATGCTGGAGATGTTGGTCTCCTCACCCTCGATGCGCTTCTGGAGGTCAACGATGTCGCGGATGATGACAATCGCCTTGGATTCGGCATTGGCCCGGTTTTGCTCGTTGATCTTGTCAACGGCTGATTCAGCTACTGTTTTCATATGTTTCTGTTGTCTGCATGGGGCAGGGGTTGATATCCCCGGGTTACAGCTGCCCCGTCGCTGGATTTGTCTCTTTACTGACACCAATTATCTCCGAAGAAATAAGTGGTTGCAAGAAAGTTTACAGTGCGTTTTTGCAGCCGCACCCCTGCGTCAACCTCCGGTTCGGGAGGTTGAATGTGTGTATTTCCCTTATTTACCGATGATTTTGTTCTCATCCTCGGTGGGTTTGATCAAAATGGCGATGAGTCCCCAGTTGATCGACTTTTCGGTCTGCCCGAGGTAGGCCATGTGAATGACCTGAAGGCAGACGTAGATGTAGGCGTAGAAATGGAACCAGGTGAACGCCGCATGGCTGTGCTTTCGCAGGTGCGTGTGGGCCCGCTTGATGCTGGCGCTGATGTCAAACTGCCCAATGCGCCAGATGAAGCCGATGCCCCGGCGGACAATGGTGAATCTCACTTATTTGTTATTTCTCCAGTTTGGTTTCGAGGAATTCGATGAGATACAAGGCGTAATCAACGAGGAATTCGTGCCCGTCAAACATCACTGTCTCTGCCTTGGACTGGTTGGCTGCGTTGATGACCACCTTGAACCGTTTGAGCATAGGCCTGTCCCAGTTGATTGTGGGCCAGGGATGCGGGTATTTACCGACACTCATGGCATGGCCTTGTTTTGAGGACCACCACTGAGGTAGCCGGTGGTGATTTTGGCATTCTGTTCGATTGCCTGAATGCGTTTTTGGAATTTTGCGAATCCGCAGGTGATGCAGTCAGTCCTTCCGCAGCCGCACATCTTTGCGACTTCCATGTATCTGCTGATTGTGTAATTACAGTTGCAGGAATGCGTTTCCCTCATGTATCGGGTCATTTGAGCGTGTCTTGCCATATGTTTTTCCTTTGGTTAATTTTGATCTGTGTTTTGTTTGTAATCATGAGTGGCCACTATCTCCAAGGCGGCGCACATGAACGGACGGTCGAAAACCTTGGTCAGCTCAGCGAACGATTTCCACTCACTTGTGCGAAGCAGCACAACGCAACCTTCGGAGGTTAGCTCATTACCGGCCATGAAGAAGTGCGCGCGGGTGAACGGTGTGACTGGCTCGTCAACCGACTGCTTGGCCTGCATGAGCTTCATGGCCACGATGCCAGCCACCTGCGCCCGGGCCTCCGCTGGCAGCTTTTGCAGCATCTCAGGTTCGAATACCTCCCATGCGTCGGAATCATTGAACTGGACCAATGGGATCATGCACTCCTGGCACAGGGTGATGACCATGCCCAAAGTGGGTTTACCCATCATTTTTTCCACATTTGAATCAGGAACGTCCATTGAGAACTGACCACCGCAGTTGGGGCATTTGATTTCGGTGTTCACTGTTCCACCTCTAAGTTTTCGAACTCGGCAACTCGTTGGACGATTGACCTGATTGCCTTGCCTGAAACATGTGGGGATGTGTCTAAAACATCTTCGGCCATCATGCCCAGTTCTGACGCAAGATCGAGCAGAACATTGCATTCGGCGCCAACGTCGAGTTTCCAGGCATTCCCTCCGAATTGGTTGTTTGGATGGGAATAAGTTGGATTTCCCTCATTCCAGTCTCCTTCTTCAATAACAATCCCGGGGCTTTCCCTTGTGAGATATTTCATTTTGACATGATGTTGGTGTGGATGCACAGCTGCAACACTGCCAGCGCGATGCCGGCGAGGATTGCCATGATGGCGTCCACGGGTTTTAGATTTTTCATAATTCAGAATCCCAGACTGAATGACCCAACCAGATAGACAGCGCCCTGCTTGCGTGCGCGCTTCCTTTCTGACTTGGTGAGCCGACGGGTTCTTTTCTTTGGTTTGAGCTTTTTCATGATTTGGCCTTTTTCCTGGATTGCAGTAAACGAGCCACGCTGACCGTTAGCGACCTCAGACGGGCTAGTTGCCTGTCCGAGATGGTTCCAGCCTTTTGGAGGCCGGAAAGCCTGCGCAGACGCGATTGCTGCCATGGCAGGCTGTTCTTCCGCTTTGATTGGCAGGGTTTCATGCGGTGGTTGCCTTTCGGATGCGCACGGTGCTGTGCTTGGTTGGCTTTGGCTGGCTTCGCTTGTGGTTTTTCTTGGGTCCTGACGGGCCTGACCTGCGGGCACCCAGCCTTGCGGATTTTGACACCTTTTGGAGCAGGTAATCCGATCCAGTGGCGAAGTCATGGTGACGGTCGAACGAGGTGATTTCGCGTCCTACTGCGACCGAGGTTTTGTAGCGGGTGGCGATTTCACCTTGGATTACATAGGAGAATCCGATGTTGATGAGTGCGCCGTCGGCTTTAAACTCACGGACACAGGCTTTTGCCAGTGCGCATGAGCCGGGCTGGTTGCGCCGGCCGGTAGCAACGTAGTTTGGCCTTACCGACACGGCGATTGATTCTTTAGCATCAACCACTTTGATGACTTCCGGGAAGTGTTTGGTGATGCGGTTCAGTATATTTTTGGAGTTTTTCATGCGGTTGGAACGTCAAGGGTTACGTCTTCGTGTTTGACGGCGACGATGGAAGTGCCGCCGATGCCGTGTTGGTGGAGTTGCAGGTCATAACCGGACTCCTCAAATGCTTTTTCGAGCATTTCTCCAATGTCTTTGCCGACGGGGATGCCCAGTGTAATTGGATGAGCGTCAATCGCTTCCTTCAGGGCTTGTGCGAGTTTGTTCATAAAATAAGGTTCTGGCAGCCTTAGTCCCTTCGGCTTGACCAGATTTGATTGATTACTTGGCGGCATCGCCGGCGTCTTCGAGTTCGGTGATGACTCCGCGAGCCTGTTCGGCTTTGAGTTCAAGGGCGGCAATTTGATCCCGGTTCATGGAAGCCAGGGCTTTGACTAATTGCTCCTCGGACACGCGGTGCGCGTTACGGTTCACGGTTTTGAGTGCGAACGCCATCGTGGTTTCCGTGCCTTTTTTGTTGGTGGACACGCGGAAGGACTTTCCAGTCCAGTTTCCACTGGCCACGGCCTTGGCAACTTCACCAAAGCCGGACACGGAGAGGTTATCGCGCTGGCGCAGCATTTCCTTGTCAATCAACTCACGATTCTCATCGTTATTGACCAGTCCCATGCGGTCAGCGACGGCCTTGCGCGTTTCGGCGACTAGCGACACGGACAGCACTTGTCCTTTTTCGTTTGGTTTGCCGAGTTTGGTCATCAGTCCGTCAACCAGTTCCGGTTTGGTCAGGTTGAACAGGGACAACTGTGTTTTCGTTTCTGTTTGCATATGTTTTCTGTGTTAACTACGGGCATGATTGCCCACAGGGTTATAGCCTGCGTTGACGAGTCAAAGCGACCGCCAACGGAAGCGACAACCAGCGACAGAATCACACAGCAATCCAGCAGCACCACACCCAAATCAGGCCGAAAGACCCAATCAAGATGATGACTGCCCAAGCCCAGACCTCCAGGACTTCAACGTCCAACTCCTCAGGGAATAGTTTCATGGTTTAATCTCCGGTTGCGCCATCATGGCCATCAATTCCAACGGATGTTTTTCAATCATCCACGGAATCAAATGAAGCGATAGCTGTTTGTTTTGTTCGTCCTTGTCCACGATGGCAATTCGCTTCGTGGCCGTTGCCCGCTTGCGCGGCGTTCTAACCGAGTCTCGAAGACTCATTGATGTTTGCATGGCATGATGTCTCATAACACCTATAAGGCAGGTGATACCGGGGAATTAAACACCCGCCTCCACAAACGCCACTCAAGCGCGTTGACATACAACTCACGATACACCACATTGCCGTCGAAATGCCATTCTACGCTCCACCAGCCTACCGCAACGCAACAAAGGTGCAGAACTTGTTGCTGGACAAGATGCAGGATATTGAGGAAACAGGCATCGCTCTTGCGCAACTCGCTCGGGCGTGGATTGAGACGGAGCATCTTAAGCGGGAGATGCGAGGCGTTCCCAAACTATCACCCGCGTCCACGAGGGAACTGCTCGAAGCCAAGCGCAACGCCATGAAGCGCGTGAGCCGGGCACCATCATTCGAGGAAATCACCGACGACAAGGAATCTATTTCCACCGCGACCGTCCCCACACCGCCGGCCCCCGGAACCCCCGAGCCGTCTGTGGGGGATAATGA
>CAWEVE010000038.1:0-61345 GCA_963812465.1 Terriglobia bacterium | reverse complement strand
AAGATTGGAAACCCAAGGCGAATGACAACCAAGGTAGAACAAAGAAGTTATGAAGACGCGTTAAGCTGGCTGCGCGATCATGGATTCTATTTGATCGAAGCTCCCGGCACGCAGGCCCGTGCGTTTTCGAAGAAGTACAACGTTTCCGCGGCGATCCAGAAAGACGGGGACGATGGCGTGAAGATTTTTGCCTATCCTGGATACTTGATCGGCAGTGAGATTTCCAAGCTGATCAATCGTGGTTACCAGCAGTTTCTGAAAACCGCCAAGACCGAAGTCCCGGCTACCGCCGATCATCTGAAAGCGTTGCAACAATTCGCGGAGGAGCTAAAGAAGGCCTTGGCCTGCCGACGCTGTATAACGAATCGCTGGGCACGGTGAGTGATTCGTACCAATACGATCGCATACAGGATCGCGATAAGCCCAAAGCGGAGCGCCCCAAGCGTCCCTGGGAAAAAGCCGGCACTCTGACTGCGGCTGCAGCGAAAAAGGGCCGCGCCTAAGTTCAGTCCCCTTGCCTACCTGAAGTTCATTGCCCTGTCATCCTGAGCGCACAATTCGATTCGCATCGCGAATCGAATTGTGAAGTCGAAGGACCCCTGCCGCCTCGACTGCCTGAGCATTCGTGGGATTTCCTCGACCTCATTTCATATTATTTCTATGCTAAGTTCCCGGAGAAACTCATGCGAATCCTCCTTCTGATCATAGCCTGCTTTCCCCATTGGCGGCTCAGGAAGCGGCGGTACAGCAAGTGCTTCAACAACAGCAGGCGGCCTGGAACCGTCACGACCTGGAAGCCTTCATGGCCGGCTATTGGAATTCACCCGACCTGACGTTCTTCGGCAGCAGGAAAACTTCGGGCTGGCAAGCCACCATGGAGAGATATCGCAAGAGCTACCAGAGTGAAGGGCACGAGATGGGAAAGTTGGAATTCTCCGGCTTGCAGATCGAGCTCGCTCCGAACGCGGCGTTTGTGCGAGGGCAGTGGAAACTGACCATGTCGGACGGCAAGACTCCGCATGGATTGTTCACGCTGGTATTTCACCAGTTTCCGGAGGGATGGAAGATTGTGCACGACCATACTTCGCTGGAGGAGTGAGTTCCCCCCTTTCAGGACAAGTAAAGCCGAATTTCATTTCTTGATTCTTATCTGTACCCGGGTTCCTTCGGGCAGTTCTCCTTTGAGCAGTTTGACCATTCCGCTTTGAACTATGCCTTCAAACTCCTGCGGGATGTGACGGCCCGCGGGGGCGAGTCGCCCGCGGCCACACGGATTGTGCCAGGCGCACGGCCGGTTCCTTTGTCCATCGCCTGATTGGCCAGATCATCGGCTTCCCGATTGTGTTCGCGCAAGGTGTGGTCGATGGAGAACCAGTCCAACTGCGCATCAGTTGTTTGGCCCGGCCGTGAAGTTCCTGCAACGTTGCGTTCTTTACCTTGTATATGCCTTTGATCTGACGCACCAGCAGTTCCGAGTCGCTTACTACTTTGAGCGCCTTGTGTCCGTGCTCGATCGCGTACTCAAGCGCCGCGATCAGGCCCTGATACTCCGCGAAATTATTGGTTTGATGACCGAGATATTGGCTGAGCGCGGCAATTTTCCGTCCCGCTTCATCCTGAATCACCACGCCGTAGCCTGCAGGCCCGGGATTGCCGCGGGCGCCGCCGTCACTATGAGCGATCAAGTATTTTTCGGAGTCCTGGCCTGCGACGAAGAAAATAAATTACGCGATGGATAAGAGGGCATGCAGAAAGTTTACATCCACATTGTTCGGACGTCGCTCGTTAGCGTCGACTTGCTTCGCTGAGATATCTGACCGCAGGAATATTACACCAGGGCAAGAAACTTTCTGATGAAGTGACTTGTCATCTTCCGGCGGCCAGGCGGGTGGCCAGGCGTTGCGGCAGATTCGCGGTCAATATGCGCTCTTGCGCCTGCTTCAGATTGTAGGGTAATCGGCAGAAGTTGACCACGCCGGCGTCTGAATCATACACCGCAAAGGCGGCCCTCCAGTCACCATCGCGAGGCTGGCCGACCGAGCCCGGATTGACCAGGTACCGCATGCCTTCTTTGAGGGGGAATTCTGTGGCTTCGCTCTGTCCTACGGTGTTGTACATCGGGCGAAAGTAGTCGCTGGCTATGTTGTTGGTCGAGAACCTTCCCTGCAGATGAGTGTGCCCGAAAAATGTTACCGGAGTGGCGGAGGTCAGCAGGGGCTCGATCGCATCCCGCAGCGTGACCACGTACTCGTCCTCATCGACGGGAGAGCCGTGCACAAACTGGACCCCGGGGAGTTCGCTGATCTGAACCGGTCCCTGGGGCAGGGCTCGCAGCCACGTCAAGTGTTCGGGAACCAGCTGATCGCGGGTCCACAGGGCGGCCAGGCCGGCGATGGGATTGAAGTCTCTCAATTCCATGGCGCCGCTTGCTGCCTTGTCATGGTTGCCGCGAACAAAAATGTCTCCCAGGCCGCGGGTGCGCTCGACCACCTGATTGGGGCTGGCGCCATAGCCCACGACGTCGCCCAGGTTGACGACTAGGTCGTGAGGCGGAGCTGCCGCAAGGCATGCTTCCAGGGCTTCGAGGTTGCTATGAATATCGCTAAATAGAAGGACGCGCACACGTCACCGGACAAAGGCGGATTATAGACCTGTGGAGGGTTTGTCGGACCTATCTTTGTGCAAGGGCGGTCCGGAAGGGAAATTTCGCCGGTTTCTGTTTCAGGACGCAGAAGCGCCGAGGCGCGATTTCGCCAGAGAATGGGCGAATGGACCGTGCAAAAAAAGAACCATCAGCGAAGAAACAAGAAAGGGGAGACTGGCTCCCCTTTTTATCAGCTCTCACAAATCTGCTTGCTGGTGTTGCCCTACTCCGCTTTGGCTGTTTCCGAACCGATCGCCAGAGCATACTTTTTTCCTGAAAAGCGAATTTCGTTCAGCGATTTGTGGCCGTCGCTGTTGAGCGAGGTCACGGCGGAGTTCCGATCAGGCGTGGGATTGATATCGACCAGGCGCGCGGGCACGGTGGCAACAACGTCTTTGCCGTGCAGCATACTGAGTTCAACCGCCGGCCCATTGCCTTCCCACTTCACGGTGTAATCGCCTGCCAGGATTTGTGTTCCGTTGACGGTTACAGGATCGCTCACCTGCAGAGAACCCTTGTTGGCCGCGAACACGCTCGTCGCCAGCAGCAATGTCAGTCCCAGCAGCAAGCCCTTGGAGATTTTCGATGCCTTCATTTTTCACTCCTTTTTTCTTTCCCGAAGACGTCGGGAACCGGTTCTGGGCGGCCTGGACTCGCCTTCGAGAGGAAATTCTTGCGTTTCCCCAGCGAAGGCCTACAATGCTGCCTCGGGGTTAAGCAAAGAGGGCTGGGCCGCAAGGCTTCGTGCTCTCTGCTCGGGGATTGTTCTCACCTGGGCCGCCAAACCGAGTGTGAGACCAGTCCCTTTAACCCCTGAAAGTCTTCGTTCTCTTCCAACCCGGCAGGTTTTCAGTCCCGGCTTCGATCATTGCAAGATACGTCGTTCACCGCTGAAAAGTTCCGCTGCGCTTCTGTTTCGCAGTTACCTCTTTTGACGCCCTCCTCGCCGGTTGTTAGCAAATTCCGTCGTAAACCGCCAAATCCAATAACGATCTGTGTTGTGTGTTGAAGAAGTGTGGTGCCGACATATTTCTACTTCCGGGCGCAATTGTTTTCCGCCTAAATTGACGTCTTGATGTCTTGATCAGCGCTGAGCTTGACTGACGAAGAGCGATTCAGACTATTGATTGGAGGGGATAGCCGCGAGGCCTATGCGCTTCTAGGTCAACTTCAGAACTACTTTCCCGAAATTCTTGCGCTCCAGTAATAACCGGTAGGCGTCCTGCGCCTGCTCCAGCGGGAACACCTGTCCGATGACGGATGCAAGTGACCTTGCGCCGTCCACGCGGAGAGCTGTTTCCAGGCCTCGTTCATCAGTTCGCGTTTCGCGGATAAATAAGTCAACCACAATCCGTGAACGCTTGCGCCTTTGGCATAGAGGAGGCGCGGATCCAGCTGCGAAGGCTGTCCGGTCGCGGCACCGTACACGATGACTCGCCCAAAATCTCGCAGGCAGCGCACACTCTTGTTGGTTGTTCGCCGCCCAGCATTTCAAACACCGCGTCCACGCCTTCGCCGCGGGTCATTTCTTTAATCGCTTCTTCGTAATCGCGCTGCCTGTAGTTGATTCCGTGCTGCAGGCCCAGCGCCTTTACCCGCGCCAGTTTTTCTTCCGAAGAAGACGTTCCGTACATCTCGACGCCAAGCAGTTTTCCAATCTGCACCGCTGCGGTTCCCACTCCGCCCGCCACGGCGTGGATGAGTACTCGCGGCGTGGTCGCTTCCGCCGGCCTTTCCAGAAGTCCAGCCTTCCAGTAAGCGAAGTAAGCGGTGAAATAATTGACGGGAAATGCGGCGCCTTCTTCCGCGCTCCATTCTTTGGGCACCGGCCACAGCAATGCCGTCGAAGCCGCGACGCGCTCGGCAAATGCGCCCCACTGCATGTAACCCATCACACGCTGTCCGTCGCTGACGCGAATGCCGCAAAATTCTCGTCCTGCGACCAGTGGCGGTTTTGGAGCTCCCGGATATCCTCCCTGCGCCGTCATGATGTCGGCAAAATTAATTCCGCCGGCCTCGACCCGGACCAACTCCTGTCCCGGAGCAGGCACCGGCTCTTCGACCTGCCGACCTCCAGCACGTCCACACCGCCCAGGCGCGGGATGACTACGGCTTTCATGTGAAAAGTCTAACCGGAAAGATCGGTCTGACCCGACGCCATTGCGGCATGGAATCTGCGCTCTTCTGCGGTCTCGGTCTGTTTAAGTGTTCTACCTCACGAGTCCATCGGGGCGACCGTCGGTGGCTAAAGCCATCGTGACCCAGCCGGCTCGAACCTGAAAGCGCAAAGGTTTGCAGTCTCGAAAGTCCGGTCTTTGGCGGCAGGTATATACTTTCATTAACAAGGTTGGGGCTCCCGCTCGGAGATTTGTCGGACGGGGAGGTCGGAGCTGTTTTCATCTTCTAATTCATAGGCTCCGTTTTAACAGATCACTGGTACCGATTATTTGGCAGCGCCGGGTAACCAGTGCGGGACTTTCATGCGCGGACCCAAGGGGTTCCGGGGAGGTCCATCGGTGGACTTGGTCTTGGTGCGTTTTTTATTTGTTCTTATTATTGCTGTTACCTGTTACCTGCTTCACCCTTTGGGCTGCCTGCAAGACTGGATGCTGGAGTGGGCGCGATCATCGGCCTGGCGATCGTCCTGTTCGAATGGAGGCTGCGCCTGGTCAGCCTGAAGCGCCTGATTGGCGCTGCCATCGGCAGCATCCTGGGCATCTTCGGCGCCTATCTCTTTGCCCTGGTGATCCGCAACAGCGTTGTTCCGGGACACACCCAGAGTTTCCTGCAAATCCTGGTCATGCTGCTGATGGCTTACGTGGGCCTGATCGTCGGAGCCAACAAAGGCGACCTGCTGAATCTGTCGGCGCTGGGCGGTGTTTTCGGAGGCGAGAAGCAGGGCAAGAAAAGCTACAAGATCCTCGACACCAGCGTCATTATTGACGGCCGGATCGCTGACATCGCGGAAACCGGTTTTCTCGACGGCATCATCGTCACTCCGCAGTTCGTGCTGCGTGAACTGCAACTGGTTGCCGATTCCGCCGACTCGCTGAAGCGCAACCGGGGACGCCGCGGTCTCGACATCCTGCAACGCCTGCAGAAAGTGGCTTCCCTGCAGATTCAAATCGTCGAAGACGACTTTCCCGCGGTCCGCGAAGTGGATCTGAAACTGATCGAGCTGGCCAAACTGTATGAAGGCAAGATCATCACCAACGACTTCAACCTGAACAAAGTCGCGCAACTGCAGGGCGTGGCGGTACTGAACATCAACGAACTGGCCAATTCCCTGAAGCCGATTGTGCTGCCCGGCGAAACCATGAAGGTCTTCATTCTGAAGGAAGGCAAGGAATACAACCAGGGCGTGGCCTATCTCGACGACGGAACCATGGTGGTTGTGGACAATGCCAGAAAGATGATCGGCAAGACCATCGATATTTCGGTAACGTCGGTTCTTGCAGACCACGGCCGGGAAAATGATTTTCGGGAAGTGGGACGAGCGCAACGGGATTCGCCATGACTCGCGCGCCGCGGTGAACGCCGCGCCTGCCGTCCAAAACGGAGAGGTAAAAAAAGCTCAGCCGATCATGGTGGAACGGCCCGCCGAGTAGTTCCTGGCCGATGCAGCCGCAGTAGGTTGGTCCAACTCAAGCCCGATCGGCTCAGTGGGGCAGTCACGGAGGTCTTGCCTTAACCGCGTCGGGCCGTGACCGATTTTATCCTGATCGTGTCACCTTCGAGCATACCGACCACTTCCACTCTCACCCCAGCCAATCGATCGAGTAGGCTCGGATCACCCGCCAGAGCATGAATTTCTTCGCCATCGACCAGCACATAACGTGAACCATCGCGTACGCATGCTCGGGCGCATTCCGCTGAGGTTTTGTTTGACTTCATGGAATGCCGGGCGCTGCAGCGGGAATCGGTGATCATGCCCGCGAAAGTCTTTCCAGATTCTGCGCCGTTCTCGTCCGCTTCATTACCTGCTGGGGTTGGGAGGCAACCGCTGTCGCCGGTTGGTTTCCGGAGGCCGGCTCACTGATTGCCTGGTCACCGTGGTTACTCGAAAGAGACGCCAATACGTAAGACGGCGACGTACTCTCTCCCGGCTGTGACGAAGAATGTCCGACCGCTAATACTACCGGCGCGCCGGCGAACAGCGCCCCAAATCCCAGGGCCGCGGCTAAAGTTGCCACGCTACAAATCACGACCAGCGCCAGCACATGAACCACGTTGGTCTTTATTCGTCGCAACCTGTATTCGTCGTCCCCGCCGTCATTCGTCGCCTCTTGGGCTTGATCCGCCCTTTGCGTAGCATTTCTAGTGCCGATCAAACCGGGCGCTTAAGTTGCTGAAATCAAATGCCGGATTGCACCGCCCGACCAGCTGCCAGGCTCGAACGAGATCGACGGCTTGGAACTTACACATTGCACGACAGATACAGCAACACTTTATGTGGCAAAAAATTCACGAAGCGGGCAAAATGTCGGTACACGGAATGCTTTAGAAATGCAGGCGTGGCAACCTGCGACGGAGTCAGAATGGCTTCGCGATTCCGTAAGCGGGACCGCATCAAGCGAGCCCTGTGCCTTTCTTGGGAAATTAGGAGAAGCGCGACGTACGAGTCGAGTTGTGGGAGCCGCCGAAGGAGAGCAAGCTCAGTAGTGCGCTCTGCGAGCATAGTGTCCGAGGCAATCAGTGACGCCGGCTCGAGGTCGGCCGATCTATTCGGAACCGATTTACGAACCTCGACGCGGCCTCGCGCTGACGCTGCTCAGCGCATTTGAACACTCTCAGCCCACCCCTTATACTTACAGGCCGCTATGAAGGTGGTAGTGATCATTCCGGCGGCTGGGTCTGGGGACGCGCATGCTCCCCGCCTCGGATGCCAAGAGCAAAAAGCCTTCGGCCTCGAAGCAGTTCTCCGAGTTGGGCGGAACCCCCATCCTGATTCACACCCTGCGAAAATTTGCCTTGAGCCCCGAGGTCTCGGAAATCTACGTCGCCCTGCGGGCCAACGAGATCGCGGGATTTCGCACTCGCCTGGAGAATGAAGCCGGCAACCTATCGAAGAAGAAGGTTGAGTTGGTCGAGGGCGGCGAGCACCGCCAGCAATCCGTGGCTCATGCGATCGCGGCAGTCTCGGCGGCGCCGGATGATATTGTCCTGGTGCATGACGCGGTTCGTCCCTTTGTTACCGAGGAGATCATTCACGATGTCATCAAAGCCGTCCGCAAGTATGGCGCGGCCATCGCGGGAATGCCGGCGATGGATACGGTCAAGCAAGTGGAGCGCATCTCGGAAGGCGCCGTCATCACTGCCACCATCCCGCGCGAACGTGTAGTCATGGCGCAAACTCCGCAGGGTTTTCGATATAGTGTGCTCAAGAAGGCGTTCGACGAGGCCACGGCAGACGGATTCCTCGGCACGGATGAGGCTTCCCTGGTCGAGCGCTCAGGACATGAAGTGGCCGTGGTGATGGGCTCGCCGCGAAATATAAAGATCACAACTCCAGCCGATATGGAGTTGGCGGAGTTCTTCCTGAAAAAGTAAAGGCAGCGCGTTTTCAACCGAAAGACCAAAGACAAAGCCCAAAGACGAACGACCAAGCAACCAGACTGGAAACCCGAAACTTGAAACCAGAAACTCGCATCGGTTACGGCTGGGACTCTCACGAATTCAAGCGCGGCATTCCGCTGAAGATCGGCGGAATTACGTTGCCGCATCCCAAGGGCTTGGGAGGTCACTCCGATGGCGACGTGCTTCTCCACGCCCTGACCGATGCCCTGCTCGGCGCCGTTGCCGCTCCGGATATTGGCACTCTCTTCTCGCCTTCCGATCCGCGCTGGAAGGGCGCGGACTCCGCGGTGTTTTTGGCGGAAGCGCTCAAACGGGTGAAGGCAGCGGGCTACGTCGTGGTCAATGTGGATTCGACGCTCATCCTGGCCGCGCCCAAAATTGGCCCGCATGCGGCTTCGCTGCGCGCGCGTCTTGCACAACTGCTGGGAATCCCGTCAGACTGCATCGGCCTGAAGGCCAAGACTCCGGAAGGTATGGGAACCGATAACGCGGCGATCGCGCATGCTGTCGTGCTGTTGGAGAGAAAGGTGGCCAAGCCAACGGAGCCGAGAAAACCGAAGAAATAATCAATCGCTCAAGCGTTTTTCCGAGGCTCACACTTTTCGAATCTGCTGCTCTCGGGCCGTCGTACCTGGTCGCACCTGTGCTGCATCAACCAGCGAGCGGAAAATTGCCCGGGAAGCTTCATCATCCTCCACCGAGCGTTCCGGATGCCATTGCACGGCGACGACAAAATGGTCCGGGGACGTGCCCTCCAACGCTTCGATGATCCCATCCTGCGGACACCGGGCCACGACGCGCAGTCCGTCGCCCGCGGCCTGTGCGGACTGGTGATGACTTGAGTTGACCGCGATCGGTTGACGTGTTTTCCCCGACATGTCCGGAGCAACGATGCCGCCAAGCGTGGAGCCCGCGTCCACCTCAACCGTATGCGCGATTGCGACTGCCCTTCCCGCTTCATGATTGATTGGTGACTCGATATGCTGCAGCAGTGTCCCGCCGCGATACACATTCAGAATCTGCAGCCCATAGCAGATGCCAAGTATTGGCTTCCGCGTGGCGTAGGCATCCCGCAGGAGAAATTCGTCGACGATATCGCGTCCGGAATCGGCCAGGGCGGTGTGTGGGTCTCTCGAAGCACCATACTTCGCGGGATCGACGTCGGCCTTGCTGCCGGGCAATAGTACTCCGTCGCAGGCTTCGATCAGCTTCAAGACTTCCGCTGGGAGCAAATCGAGAGGAATGCGTACCGCTTCCCCGCCCGCCATTTCGACAGCCCGCACATATTGTGGCAACGCCCGTTCGGAGTACTCTGCATCTCCGGAATGAGGAAGAGGAATGGCAATTCGCGGCAGCATGCAACGATTGTAATGTACGCGCGAATGTAATGTAGGCGCGAGCGTCCACGCTCGTGCGAGTCGAGCAAAGACGCCGGTCATCGCAGAAACTTCTAGAACAGCTGGTCGCCCCGATAGATGAGCTCGCCATCGATCACACGCGCTTCGGCGAGCATCTTGTGTGGCTTCGTCGGCCCAGTTCCGTCGATGTGAAGGACCTCATGTCCGTGAGCCACAAGCCAGTCCGAAACCAGCATGCGATGGCACTGGAAATAGACGCGCTCGGCGCACATGTAGGCGGTGCGCGAGTGTTCCGCCACCTCGATCAGTTGCCCCACGCCGTGCTGAAATTCTTGCGTCAGCATGTAGTCAGCGTAGTTGCGGAAACTGGGGCTGCGCAACGCGACATGGGGAGAGTCGTCTCGAATCTTGCTGCGCCGCCCACCCAGTTCCTTCATCCAGACGTATCGGATTCCGACGTCCGGCAGAGCCTTCTCCAGCGATTCGCGATTGAAGTGAGGCAGGCGCCGCGACATGGGGAAGGAACGAATGTCGACCAGCGTCGAAATGGAGTGAGCACGGAGAACCTCACTCAGTTCCTCGAAAGTGCGGGTGGAGTGGCCGATGGTGAAAAGGGTGGCTCACGAAAGAATGGCTAGCCATCCGAAATGTGCGTGGTTTTAGCGAGTCAACTGCTGCAGGGCCGCAATCACGAACTGCTCCTGCTCCGGGAACACGGTCCTCAAATCCAGCAGAACACGGCCTTCTTCCACGCGAGCGATAACGGGCGGGTTCGAGGCTCGCAGCCGGGCTGAAACTTCGTCGGCGCTCAGACCTTCGCAGCTCACCGCCAGCAAGCGAGTAGGCAGCATCGCAGAAGGCGCCGCGCCGCCGCCGATCACCGATTGGCCGTCAATGACCTCGAGCGACAATCTTGATGACTGCAGCTTCTCAGCCACAGCCTCCGCCCGCTTGCCAATTTCGTCTTGGGACAACTGCATCATTCGCAACGCGGGAATCGCTGTCGTGGTCCTGCTTTACGTAGGCGAGCAGCGTGGCCTCAAGCGCAGCATAGGTCAATTTATCCACGCGAAGGGCGCGAAACAGGGAGTTGGACCGCATCCGGGCAATCAGATCGCTGCGTCCGCTCAGCACCCCCGCCTGCGGTCCGCCCAGCAATTTGTCTCCGCTATAGCTGACCACATCCACGCCGGCGCGAAGGCTGTCGAGTACGCCCGGCTCTCCATCCACTCCCAACGAGCGCAGGTCGATCAAGTGCGCCGCTCCCCAGATCTTCCATGAGAGGGATCTTCCGCTTTCTTGCCAGGGCACAGAGTTCAGCAAGTCCAGGCTGCTCCGTAAAACCGGTAATCTCGAAGTTGGAGCGGTGCACGCGCAACAGCAGCCGGGTATTCTCGTTGATCGCGCGTTCGTAGTCGGCGATGCGGGTGCGGTTGGTTGTCCCCACCTCGCGCAAGGTGGCGTTGGATTTCGACATGACGTCGGGAATACGGAACGATCCCCCGATCTCGACCAACTCTCCGCGCGAGACGATGACTTCGCCGCCCTCGGCCAGGGTGTTCAGAGCCAGAAGAACAGCGGCGGCATTGTTGTTGACGACGATGGTCGAAACATCACGCGTGGCACGTTCGCCCTGGCCCGCGAGTTCCTGATTCAGCAGTTTGCGGAACAGGCGGTCGACGTGTACGTCTCGTTTCCCGCGCTCGCCGGTCTCAATATCGAACTCGAGGTTCGAGTATCCGGAAACAGCGTCCCTGATATGCTCCAGCGCGGAATCCGCCAGGGGCGCGCGTCCCAGATTGGTGTGCAGGATCACTCCGGTAGCGTTGATGACCGGACGCAGCGAGTAGGTCAACGACTGCCGAACCTGCCGCTCGACTGCGCCGGAGATTCCAGTGAGAGCGAGGTCGACAGCGCTTGCGTCCAATCGTCCGGCGGCAATCTCTGCCCGTATGCGGGACAGCACGGCACGGGCCGCATCGGCAACCGAGGTCTGCCCTTCGCGCTGGACGGTTGCAGCCAATTCGGCGCTGCGCAGCAAATCATCAACCGCAGGAAGCTTGCGGTAAAGTTCGGCTTTGGAAGATGACAGGCACCGGTGACGATTATCCCATCCGGCGCGCGGAAGCCAAAGGCAGGATCGGGCGGGAAAGTGCCGATTTACTGTTATTCGGAACGAGGCACCAAGTGAAGAACCGCGGGCGAGTCGCCCGCGACCACACGTGCAGCTATCCTACTTCGACCAGGCCATAGGTTTTTTGCCAGTGGGTGCGCATGTGGCGCAGGGCGCGATCGATTTCTTCTTTCGAGACTTCTTCGATTGGGGCCCGCCAGCACCGCGGCCGCTTCGCGCTTGGCAGCTTCCAGCAGTTGGCGGTCGCGAATGAGGTTGGCGACCTGAAAGCTCGGCATTCCGGCCTGGCGGGTGCCGAAAAACTCGCCCGGGCCGCGCAGTTCAAGATCGAGTTCGGCAATCTGGAAGCCGTCGGTGGTGCGAACCATGGCGTCGAGACGGCGTTCGCCGTCCTCGGAAACCTTGCCGCCGGTCATCAGGATGCAAAACGATTTGGCGCCGCCGCGGCCGATGCGTCCGCGAAGCTGGTGCAGTTGCGATAGCCCGAAGCGCTCCGCATGCTCCACGACCATCACGGTCGCGTTGGCCACATCGACTCCGACCTCGATGACCGTGGTGGAGACCAGAATGTCCAGCTCGCCTTTCTGGAACAAGCCGCATGACATCTTCTTTCAGATCGGAATCCATGCGGCCGTGCAAGAGGCCGACGCGCAGGTCGGGAAAGATCTTCTTGCCCAGCTCCTTGTACATCTTGTTGGCGGCCTTCAGCGCGTTCTCTTCGTTTTCTTCGATCACCGGGTAGACGACATAGGCCTGATGTCCGGCAGCCACCTGCTTGCGCACGAATTGCCAGACCTCATCGGCGCGGTCATCGGAGACGCGGCGAGTGACGATGGGCGTGCGGCCGGGCGGCATTTCGTCGATCACGCTGATGTCGAGGTCGCCGTAGAGGGTCAGGGCGAGGGTGCGTGGAATGGGAGTGGCAGTCATGACCAGCACGTCGGGTTCGCCTGGAGAAAGCTCGCCGGGAAAGCCTGCTCCGAGAAAGAGAGACTGCGCCTTGCTCGGCTGGCCGTAAGTCCACCCGCCGCACGCGGCCGTTGCCGCTCCATCGCCGGTTTTCTTCATCAGCTTGAAGCGTTGCATCACTCCGAAGCGATGTTGTTCGTCCACGATCACCAGGCCCAGTTTGGCGAATTCGACTTTTTGCTCGATCAGGGCATGGGTTCCGATGACCAGCTGGGCATTGCCCTGGGCGATGTGGCGGCGAATTTCGCGTTTGCGGTCTTCTTCGAGGGAACCCGTCAGCAGCACCACCCGGTATCCGGCATTCTCCAGAATGCGGCGGGCGGAAAAATAGTGCTGCTGGGCGAGAATTTCGGTCGGCGCCATGAGCGCGACCTGATATCCGTTTTCTATGGCGATGATGGCCGCCTCGAAAGCCACGATCGTCTTGCCCGATCCGACATCGCCTTGCAGCAGCCGCCGCATGGGGAAGGGCTTTTCCATGTCGGAGGCGATTTCCTTCAGCACCCGCTTCTGGGCCGCCGTGGGATGGAAGGGAAGAATCTTCTTGATGGCCTCGCGCACCTGGTTGTCCAGGCTGAACGCGATTCCGGTTTGCGCTTTTTGCTCCCGGCGCTTGAGTTCGAGTCCCAGCTCCAGAAAGAAAAGTTCCTCAAAGATCAGCCGGACATGGGCCGGGGTTCGCGAGGCTTGCAAGTCCTGGAAGCTTTCGCCGGGATCGGGCCAGTGCACCCTCCACAGCGCCTCGCGCGGAGCGATCAGGCTCAGGTGGCGGCGCACCGCGGCCGGAACCGGGTCGGCAGTTCCGGCGGAAGATTCTCCAGAGCAGTGTGGATAATGCGACGAAACCAGCGGGGCGTCAGCCGTCCCTGCCCGGCGGATTCGTAAATGGGGACGATCCGGCCCACTTCCAGCGATGAGGCGGCTTTCTGTTCTCCGCCGTCGCCTTCTTCCGAAGACTCGCCGAGAATCTCAAACTGCGGCTGCATCAGTTGCAGCTCGCCGCCGTAGTGGTCCTGCTCCACTTTGCCGTAGAGAGCCACCAGTTGACCGGGCTTGAAACGGTCGCGCAAATAAGTCGCGTTGAACCAGATGCACTTCAGCCGGCTTCTGCCCTGGCCGGCGGTCATCTGAAAAATCGGCATGCGGCGGGTGCGGAACAGGCCTGAAGTACGCACTTCGGCGATGACCGTGGCCATTTCTCCCGCGCGCAGTTCGGAAATTCCTCGAGGATTCACCCGGTCTTCATAACGGAAGGGCAGGTAGTGCAGCAGATCGTCGACCGTACGAATGCCCTTGGCCTCCAACACTTCGGCCAGGCGAGGGCCGATGCCCTTGACGTATTGGACCGAGGTGGTGGGTTCGAGCATCTGGAAGGAATGGTAGCAGGATCGGCATTTGGCATTTGGAGTAGGCGCTGCAGTTTGCTGAGCGATCTGTGAAGTCAGAAGTTCGGCGTGCAAACAAATATGAATCTGGTTCGCTCGTGCGGACTGAGAACGAGCAGGTCCCTCCACTTCGCTCGCTGCGCTTCGCTTCGGTCGGGATGACAGATAATCCGGTGTCGGGTTCCATGTCAAAATCAATGACGAATTTTCTTCATGCCTTGGCGGCCGTTCTGGCCGGGAATGCTGCCTATTTCTTGCTGATGCCTCACCTGCCATGCCGGCCCGTCATGTCCCGTTCCAGATCGATCTCGGACTAGCGGTGGACGCCGGCTTTTGCCTTGTCGCGTACGGAATTCTTAAGTGGGTAACGGGCCGCGGTCACGACTCAAAACTGCCCAAACGGTGATTTTTCCCGCCCGTACCCGTTACTTTCGGAACTTCGGTCAGCCATTCGGGAAAGGTTACAATCCCGCTGGCACCATGCAAAAAATCGCCATCCTCTACGACGCCAGCCAAGCGGTGCTCTCCACCTTTGATCTGGACGAAGTGCTGCAGCGCATCCTGATCATCGCGCGCGACTATTTCCATCTGCAGAATGTGGCTATCTTATTGCTGGATAAGGAGATAGATCAGCTGTGCACGCGCTCGCAGATCGGCGGGGAACCGGGTTTCGAAGACATCCGCGTGGCCATCGGCACGGGCCTGATCGGCACTGCCGCCCAGTTAAAGCGTCCTCTGTACGTGCCTGACTTCAGCCAGGATTCCCGCTACGTGCCCTGGGGCAAGAAGACTCGCTCGGAGCTAGCCATTCCGCTGATGGTGCGGGATGAAATGGTGGGCGTGCTCGATTGTCAGAGCGAAAACCCGGATCACTTTGATTCGGAGACGGTCGATCTGCTTACTCTGTTTTCCACCCAGGCTTCGATGGCGCTGCAGAATGCCCGGCTGTACTCGCTGGAACGCCGGCGCGCCTCGCAACTGGAGGCGATCAACGCCATCGCCCGGGAAACTACGGTTGTGCTCGACATAAAGAACCTGCTGTCAAATGCCAGCGAGAAAATTCAGAAGGCTTTCCAGGTTTCTCACGTATCGATGCTTTTGAAAGATGACGAAGATCTGGTGCTGCGTGCCCACCATGGCGAACTTACGCTGAAAATCGCGGAAGGCGGAAGAGTGGCCGCCGGAACCGGACTGTTGGGTCGGGCCATGTCCGAAAGCAAGACCTTGATCGAGAATGATATAAGGAAAGTCCCGGAGTACGTGGGAATCTATGTGGAAACCGGCTCCCGCATGTGCATTCCGCTGATTTCGTTCGGGCAAACCCTGGGAGTCCTGGTGCTGGACAGCGCCCGCGCCGGCGCATTCAGCGAGAGCGATATTGAGGCTCTCGAATCAGTGGCCGACATCTGCGCCACCGCGATTCAGAATGCTCACTACGTGGAGCGAGTCAAGCAATTGGCTTATCTGGACGGCCTGACCGGAATCTTCAATCGCCGCTTCTTTGAACTGCGAATCGAAGAGGAAGTGGAACGCGCGCGCCGGTTCGATGCGGGCATGGCGGTAATCATGGTGGACATCGACCAGTTCAAACGGCTGAACGACGAATTCGGACATCTGCTGGGAGACGAAGTGTTGCGCCAGGTGTCCTCGATCTTCTCCCAGCAACTGCGGAAAATCGACGTAGTCTGCCGCTATGGCGGCGAGGAATTTGCCATCCTGCTCTCGCAAACCAACCTGCAGCATGCGATGGGAGTGGCCGAGAAATTGACGGAGGTTGATCGAGAGCTGGCAGTTTCCCGGCGTGCCGCGCCCGGTCACCATCAGCGCCGGCGTCGCCACCTGTCCTGATCATGGCGTCACCCGCGACCAACTGGTGAAAGCTGCCGACGCCGGCCTGTACGCCGCGAAACAATGGCGGGAAGAAATTGCGTCCGGGTGGGTTCCTCGGTTCAGCGCAGGATCGAGCGCTGCCGTCAGCCAGCCAGTGTAGGCGCAAGCGTCCGCGCTTGTGCGCATGCGTCTTTCCACGCGGTGGGCGGGACGCCCAGCCGGTACAGCCGCCGGGACGGCCGCGCTACTCAAACGAGACTATATATCCGCTGGGGCCTGCCAATCTTCTGGGTTTGATTCTCTTGAAGCTGCGCGTTGTTCGGTCGCGCAGCTCCCGTTGCAGTTCGCGCATTTCCTGCTTCAATTCCCGTCTCTGATGTGCCCGCACTTCCCGCGTGGCTTCCTCTACGTTCGGGACCCGCATCTGGCGAACCGCGCGCTCGATTTCGGGCTTTACGCGAGCCATCTGGGACTCGACCTGGCTCAAGTCGATCACGGTTTCGGCATCAATCTCAGGAACCTCGAAGCTCTCGTCCAGCATTTGCGACTGGTTGTGTTCAGGCAGGGAAAGAGTCAGGTTTTGTTCCCTCTTGTCGCGGATAATGCTGACATTGATCGCGTTGTTTTTGCGGCCGCGTAGAGCGTGGGTGAAATCGCCGCTGTCGTTGATGGACTCGCCATTTACCTTCACAATCACGTCGCCGGCGTGGAAGCCCGCTTTTTCAGCGCGGCTGCCCTTTTCCACCGAGCGCACCAGCACTCCCTGGCCATTTTTCGCGCCAAAGAAATCTCCCAGTTGGGGGGTGAGGTTTTCCACCATCAGGCCGCTGCGCGCCGAGGAGTGCACCACAACGATCGGAGACCGGCATATCCATCTCGGGCATAGCCGGCATGGCTGGCATGGCCGGTACAGCGGGTATCGCCGGCATGGCGGGCATGGCGAAAGCGAACGCTTTGCCCGGAGTAGGTCCGGCAAAAGTCCTCTTACGATCCGCGAGCTGGGCCTTGAGAGTCATCGGCTGCCCATCCCGGCTGATGCCGAGGTTCACTACGCGTCCCGGAGGAATCTCATGGATCATGCGGCGTAGCTGCTCCACGCTTTCCACCTGGTTTCCATTGATGGTGAGAATAACGTCGTGCTCTTTCAGCCCGGCCTTGCCTGCGGGAGCGTCCTGATCGACCAGCGTGACCTCCACGCCGTGTTCTTCCTTGAGCTTCAGGTCGCCGAGGCGATCGGCGGTGATGTCGCGAGTATCAACTCCCAGGTACGATCCGCCGCCAAAGTCCTCGCTGGAGAAACCAAAGGACTCGCTGAAGGGCTCCTGAGAACAAAGCTGAGCCCCGTAAGCAACCGCCAGAAACACTGGCACAATCAGCACTCTAAGGATCGAGTTGCGCATGTTCGCCCCCTTAGTTGAAACTCTCAGCGGCTGGCGCGGAGGAAGCTGATGTTTCCGGTGGTGGTCCGCACCTTCAGGACCGGACCGCCGCCGTTCAGATTCCCTTCGGCAGTGGCGCTGCCGGGACCCCACTCGCCGCCTTCAGAAACCACCCGAATCTCGGAGAAGTCCGAGCGGATGCGATGGCCATTGGCCAGTTCGATCGAAGCCCGAATCGTCATGTTCAGGTTCGGCGCCAGATAGACCGTGATATCTCCGGCGGAAGTCTCCAACGACGAGTCTGTGCGCTCGCGAGCCGGATACGAATTTGGCCACAATCCCACCCGCCCCGGTCTCAGCCCGGGCTGCAGGCACGCCGTTAAGTGTAATGCTGCCGCCGCCGGTCTCGGCCCGCACCGCCCCGGTGGCCGAACTCAGACGAATACTTCCTCCGCCGGTTTCAATTTCGGCCGGGCCCGGCAATCTCGCCCAGGTCGATGCTACCGCCGCCGGTGGTGACTTTCAACGGTCCGCGAGCAATGTTGTACCTCGATGCTGCCGCCACCGGTTTCCAGCACCGCGCCTTGCAGGCCGGAAACCACCACTACGCTGCCGCCGCCACTCTCCGCGTTGATCTTGCCCTTGGCTGCCATCACCTTGATGCTGCCGCCGCCGGTGCGCAGAGTCAGTTCGCTGCCGACCGTGCCCACATCGATGTTGCCGCCGCCGGTCTCGGCGTTGATCGCGCCTCCAATGTTGTCGAGGTGAATCGTTCCACCGCCGCTCTCCGCTTCCACTCGCCCCGCGACTTCAGTAGCGACCATATCGCCGCCGTCCGTCGAGACTTTTACCAGGTCCACGTTGCGGGGAACGTTGATGACGAATTCACTGGACGATCGGCGCGGCGCACTTCCCTGCCATTCGCCAACCACCCAGGCCGTGTCCCCGCGAACGTAAGCGCTGATTTTGTAGCCATCGAATTCGCGGCGGGCCTTCTCTTCCGTTGCGGCATAAGAATGATTGCTGATGGAGTAGTTGATGGTCTGCTGCGACCCGCCCTGAACCCGCACTGAGCCCGAATCCACCTTCACGTGAAGATTCTTCGCCGCCGGCAGAGAACCCGTGATCTGCCGCGACCATCTTCCATGTTCCTGAAAAACGCGAGTCTGTTCGTCTGGGCGGATTTCTTGCGCCACCGCCAGAGGCAGGAGCAGCAGCAAGGCCGCAGCGATTTTGTTTAGTCGTGTTCACATTCACCTTCCGATTCTTCTACCGCTTTTCTTCTCTTCTACAGCTTCGCCGGCAGCAAGTTGCCGCCCGGTCAATTTCAGTCTCAATCGATTCCCGCAGTCTGGGCCAGCACGTTGCGAGCCTGCGACTGTATGAACTGGTTGGAATCCTTCTCCGCCAGTTTCTGCAGGACCAGGCGCACACTGCTGTCGGCCCGTACCGGTTCGAGCAGGCGCAGCGCCTGGGCTCGCAAGCCGGGATTGGAATCGTTCATCAGCGCCTCGAGCACGGCATCGCGCACTCGCAGGTCATCCTTTACGTAAGACCCCAGGCCCTCGAGCGCCTTCAGACGCACGCCGGGATTCGAGTCATAGCGCAGGGCATACAACAGAGCCTCGCGCACGTGAGCATCGTTCGGCGTCTGCGTCAGCAGATCCACCGAATCCATCCGCACTCCCGAGTTGTAGTTGTTGCGGGTGGCGAATAGCAGCAACTGCTGGATACGCTGATCGTTCAGCGACCCTTGCGCTTCCTGGGTGGAAACGGTGTCGTACTTGATGCTGACCTGAGAAGACCCCGGCTGCTGGGTCACGGAACGGATGCCTGTGATGGAGGATTCTGTGGGAGCGGCGGTGGGAATCTCGGCGGGATTTCGGCCATTCATTACTTGATAGGTGGCGCCAATCCCCCCGGCGAAGCCCAGAATGAAGATGGCCGCGGTCAGCGCCGGAGCCAGCTTGATAGGGCGAAGCCAGGCGCCGGGGTCGAATACCAGGCGTTGCCAAAAGCCGCCTTGCTCCGCGGTTTCGAGCGACTCCTGCAGGCGCATGCGCGACGCTGCAATCAGATTGGGGGTAGGTTCTTCGACGGGAAACTGGGAGATGGTGGTGTGGAACTGGCGGGCGGCCTTCAGTTCGGCGGTGCACTCGGCACAACGTGCCAGGTGCTGTTCCAGTTCATAGCGAGCGTCGTCGGGCAGCTCGTTGTAAATATGCAGCAGAATATTTTCTTGTACCCATTCGCATTTCATTGGTTCACCCCCGTAGTGGGGAGGCTCATCTTCTTCATCGCAGATCCGTTCATCGCATATCCGCCAGAGAGCCACGCAGCTTTTGAGTGGCTCGAAATAAAGTATTCTTCGCAGTCTCTTCAGTGGTATTCAAAATCTCGCCCACGGTCCGCAATTTCAATCCTTGATAATGTTTCAATTCGAAAACCATGCGCTCGCGGGGCGTGAGTTTTTCCAGGGCGTGATTGATGCGCGTTCCTAATTCGCGCCGCATCAAGTCGCGTTCCGGATTGGCGCCAGACCGGCCGTCCGGAACCTGGGCAAGAACATCGTAAGCTTCGCCCTGCGCATCCACTGCGACTGGCGCATCTTCCTTGCGCACCTGCTTCTTGCGCAAGTGGTCCAGGCAAAGATTGGTAACGATGCGGTAGATCCAGGTGTAGAAGGAGCACTCGAAGCGAAAATTGCCAACGCTCTTGTACGCCTTCAGGAACGCTTCCTGGTAAATATCCTGGGCTTCGTGTTCCGATCCGGTCAGATGCATGGCCAGCCGAAGCACCGCCTGGTCGTAATGCCGCACCAGCTCCTCAAAGGCAGCGCGATTGCCACGCTGCGCTTCGCGGACCAACAAGCTGTCGTCGATGCGGCTTAGACTGTGCCCAGCCATTTGGCCCCGCACTGAGGGGTCCTGGGTTTCGCTGTTTCCTTCCATCGGAGCGCGGCGCGCGCCCTGATGAGGATATTCGCCAACCGCAAAGGGTACTGCCCATACATCGGCCGGCATCGTTTCCTGTCCTTGGCTAACCCGGGTGCCTTGCCGTTCTTCCCGGTTGCATAGCTATGGACGTGGCAGCAAAAGAACCGTGAGCAGGAATTATAGGAGTTTGGCAGGATTCTTGCTCTGTAGAGTACTCAAGGCACAAGACTTGTCAGCCGACAGCCTCAGAGGGCTGTCCGCTTTCGAACCATCGTGGCGCGCAGCCAGTCGTGTAGCCGCGGGCGATCCGCCCGCGGCCCGCTTCCGAGGTTTACTGCTCCGCTGCTTCCTTCTCGATAACCACTTTCAGATGCGTGGTGACGTCTTTGTGCAGCCGGATGGGAACCGTGAACTCGCCCACAGTTTTGAGGGGCTCGTGGATTTGAATCTTTCGCCGATCCAGGTCAAAGCCCTTTTTCGCCAGCGCGTCCGCGATATCACCCGAGGTGACTGACCCAAAAAGTTGATCGTGCTCGCCGGAGCGGCGCTGGAAAGAAACCGACACTCCTTCGAACTGTTTGGCCAGGGCTTCGGCGCTGGTCTTCTCTTTGGCCGAGCGGCGGACCGAGGCCGCCTTCATCTGTTCGATGACCGCCTTGTTGCCCTTGGAGGCCTCGATCGCCAGCTTACGCGGCAGCAAATAGTTCCGTCCAAAACCTTCGGCGACTTTTACCACGTCGCCCCGCGAGCCCAGCTTGGGCACATCTTCTTTCAATATGACTTCCATGAATGACTCCTGTAGAAATTCTTTCGCCACGCAATGGCGCGGGTCCGCTTCACGTTAGTCCCTTACGAAGCGCGCCCGGCAAACGGCAGCAGTGCGATGTTGCGCGCCTGTTTGATGGCGGACGACAGCCGTCGCTGGTGCGGCGTGCAGACTCCGGTCAGGCGGCGCGGAACGATCTTGCCGCTCTCCGCCACAAACTGCGCCAGCAGCCGGACGTCTTTGTAGTTGATGGCCTCAATTTTCTCCACGCAGAACTTGCAGACCTTCTTGCGGCGAAAATATTTACGTCCACCTTCGCGGCCACCGGGTCCGCCCGGACGTGGGGGGCGGCGCTCGCGATCGGGCCGGTCGCCAAACGACGGACGATCTCCTCCAGAGGGCCGATCCCCGCCCGCAGGGCGCTCCCCGCCAGAACTTGTTCCCGCTGTTGCCGTTGCTCTAGTTTCTTCAGCCATGATGCTCCTTAAAATCTGTCGTTGGTCCTTGGTCCTTGGTCGTTGGCCTCTAGGTCGCTTGCCGCGGTTCATGGCGTCGGTTCCCGCCGTACAGCCAACTGCTAATGGCCAACGACCGACGACCGACGACGGTTTTATGCCGTTGCCGCAGGTGTTTCTCCGCCAGCTTCTGCCGCCGGGGTCGGAGTGGCGGGCGGAGCCGGTGGTGTTTTGCGGCGCGCGTCCCGAATCGCCTTGATCTTGTCCAGGCGCTTTTGTTCTTCATCGATGCGCACGGTGATGAACTTGATCACCGGTTCAGTGACTCGCAGGCGGCGTTCGAGTTCATGAATCAGCCCGCCCGCGCCCTCCACCGTCAGCAGCACGTAGACGCCATCGTGAAACCTGCGGACCATGTAAGCCAGGCGGCGCTTGCCCATCTTCTCAACGCTCTTTACTTTTCCGCCCGAGGATGTGACCGCAGTTTCCAGCGTTGAAATCAGCTTGTCCTGCTCTTCTTCCACCATGTCAGGGCGGACGATAAACATCAGTTCATAAGTGCGATTCATTGACTCTCTCCATGCGTCACTAATCTTCTTCCGATTCCGCTTCCGCCTTCCGGTTGAAGCGGTTCATGGCCGCCGCCGGACCTTCTTTCAGAATTACGTTTACCGCTTCCGCGGCGGTGTCGAGCACTTCGTCCACCTTTTTCAGCTGCGCCTTGCGAAATGGAGTCAGCACAAACTTGACGCCATCCGCGATCTTCCGGTCGGGCGCAACCCCCAGCCGGATGCGCAAAAACTCCTGCGAGCCCAGCGCCGCAATCACCGACTTCATGCCGTTGTGGCCCGCCGAACTGCCCCGCTGGCGAATCCTGATCGTGCCCAGCGGTAAGTCCAGTTCGTCGTAAATCACAATCAGGTCCGACTCGGTCCTGATTTCATGCTTGATCGCGAGTTCACGAACCGACATGCCGCTCAGGTTCATGAAAGTCTCGGGCTTGGCCAGCAAAACCTGCTCGCCCCCGATTTCCGCACGTGCCGTAAGCGCCCGGCACTGGCGATTTCTTACTTCCACGCCGCAGTCGTTCGCAATGCGGTCAATGGTCAGAAAGCCCAGGTTGTGCGGCGTGAACTGGTATTCGATACCCGGATTGCCCAACCCGACAATCAGTTTCACGCTGCGTCAATCCGCCCCGCACCCTTACCGGACCACGTGGGGACAGCCGCCCTCGGCTGTCCAGTCGAGCAAAGCTCGACAAGTTCGTAGCCCGAATTCGAACCCAACCACTGTCGAGCTTCGCTCGACCAGGACAGCCGAGGGCGGCTGTCCCTACGTGGTCCGTGGCTACTTCTCTTTCTTCTCTTTTTTCTCTGCCTTCTCCGGTTTCTCGGGCGCGGCTTCTGCACCCTCTTCTCCCTCGACTTCCTGCTTGCCCTTCTTGATGACCTCGGGCTCGGCCGGGGTGGCGCCAGCTTCGGCAGCGACTGCTTCCGGAGTAGCCGCCACTTCCTCCTTCACCGTAGTGATGTGGGCCACGGGCTGGTTCGCGTCGGTGATGAAGGTGATCTTCTTCTCGTCGTGGGTGAGATCAGAGACGCGCAGCACCTTCCCGAATACCAGTTCGCTGACATCCGCTTCGATGGCGCTCGGAATATCGCTCGGTAAGCACTCGACTTCCACCTCGCGCAGGATCTGCTCCAGGATGCCGCCCTGCTGTTTCACTCCGGCAGCTTCTCCCTTGAGCACAATCGGCACACTCACGGTGAGCTTCTGGTCCATGGCGATGCGTTTCAGGTCAATGTGCAAGAGATGGCTCTTGATGGGCTCATACTGCCAGTCGACGATCATGGCCTTGGTGCTCTCTCCGCCTTCGACCGCGAGATCGAAAATGGTGTTGTGGCCGGTTGCGGAATGAAGAATCCGCGTCACCTGGCGGGGATCGAGAGTCACAGTCAGGGACTGCTTGCCCGCGCCATAGAGCACGCCGGGAATCTTGCCGCCCATTGACGTACCCGGCGGGCCACATTCTTGTTGCCCGGAGTTCGCGGTTGCGCTTCTAAAACGTTGCTTTCAGTTGCCGTTGCCATAATTTTTGATTCCTATAAGAACAGTCTGCTGACGGACGTTTCTTCGTGAATCGACTGGATTGCGCGTCCGATCAGGCCAGCGATGGTAAGCACTTTAATTTTTGGCTCCCGCCTGGCAGCTTCGCTTAGCGGGATTGTGTTGGTTACGATCACTTCAGTGATGCAGGACTGCGAAATGTTTTCTACCGCCGGACCCGAAAGCACCGGGTGCGAAGCGCAGGCATAAACCTGGCTGGCGCCATTTTCCATGAGAGCGCTGGCGGTTTTCACCAGCGTCCCCGCCGTGTCGATCAGGTCGTCGATGACCAGGCAAGTCCGGCCTTTGACATCGCCGATGACGTTCATCACTTCTGCCACGTTCATTTCCGAGCGGCGTTTGTCCACGATAGCCAGGGCCGAGTCCATCTTCTTGGCGAAAAACCGGGCGCGCTCCACTCCGCCCGCGTCCGGAGAAACCACCGTCAGGTTGGGCAGATTCAGCCGTTTGAAATGGTCCACCAGCACCGGCGACGCGAACAGATGGTCCACCGGGATATTAAAAAAGCCCTGCAACTGCGGCGCATGCAAATCAACGATCAACGCCCGGTCGGCGCCCGCCGTCGTCAGCAGATCGGCCACCAGCTTGGCGGAAATCGGTACTCTCGGCTTATCCTTGCGGTCTTGCCGCGCGTAGCCGAAATACGGAATCACTGAGGTAATGCGCCGCGCCGACGCTCGTTTGAGCGCGTCGATCATCAACAGCAATTCCATCAAATGCTGATCCACGGAGTGGCAAGTCGGCTGCAGAACAAAAACATCCGCGCCGCGCACGTTCTCCTGAATCTGGACGTACGCCTCGCCGTCGCTGAAGCGCGTGACCAGGGCCTGGCCGCGAGTCAGTCCGAGAAAGGCGCAGACCTCATCACACAGCGGTTCATTGGCCGTGCCGCAGAAAATCTTGAACTTGTCGTCCACCCGGCCACGTTGCGGTTTGCGCTCCGGCTTCTCGTCGGCGCTCATCTGGGCCTTCTTTTCCGTCGCTGTCGCAAGAGTTGCCATAGAAGCAGCCTTTAGCAATTAGCTCTTAGCCTTTAGCTCGAATCCACGGCCTTCGGCTCTTGTGCGCAGCTAAGAGCTAAAAGCTAATGGCTAAGAGCTGGTTTTCTGGCTGGGCCGCTAGGATTCGAACCTAGACAAAGTGCTCCAAAGGCACTTGACCTACCATTAGTCGACGGCCCAGTGTTGATTGCAGATTTGCGATTTTAGATTGTAGATTGAAACGCCGGGGATTCGAACTACAAATCACCAATCTGCGATCTAAAATCCTTAATCTAAAATCTTCTTCCAGTATTGCCGTCGCGCCAGGGTAGTCGTGACCACCGCCGGAATGCCGTTGCGCCGCAGCCTTGCCGCCGCCTTCTCACCGGCCATCCGCGATCTGAAAAGCCCGTACAGAGCGGAACCGGAGCCGGACAGCGAGGCGTAAAACGCCCCCGACCGCTGAAGCACACTTTTGACCTCGCGCAATTCGGGATATTCAGGAAAGACGACCCGTTCAAAGTCGTTTTCAATCCCGGTACGGACAAGGTCGAGAAGCGAGGTCTCGGCCCGGCCCCTGCCTTTACTCACAGGGACACCGGATAAAGGTTGACCACTCAGCCACGCAGAAATCGCGCGACCGACCTCCAACATTCTATCGGAGGGCGGCGAAGGCGTCAAAGTGGCACGATTCGTGGACGGTGTGAGGACGGGGCTCTGCCCCGTCCGAGCCGAGCGCAGCTCGGCAGGATTCTTGGGACTGCCGCCCATCATCGCATCCCAATCCGCAAACGCCTTGGGCGTCGAAACCCCAATCTCCGGGGTGGCCACGACGCAAACCGTTGCCGGCAGATCAGGCAGCGGATAGACCTCTTCCCCGTGTCCCACGCCTAGAGACGTTCCCCCGACGAGGAACAGGGGCAAATCCGATCCGACCGCGCCAGCGATCCGTAGCTTCTCCGCTCCTGGTATTTTCTTCTTCAGCGCCCTTTCGAGGGCAAGCAGCGTAGCCACCGCGTTCCCCGAACCTGCACCCAAGCCGCCTTGCACCGGCAATCGTTTGTCGATGGTGATAACCACGCGGCCGCGTGCCTGCAGCGCCGGCAAGCTCGCTCCACAATGCGATAACAGGTGTTGGACGCGTCCTTCGGAACGCGCTGGGTGGTCACAACGAATCTCGATTCCAGTCCTGCGCCCCACCTCCACGCTGAATGATGTCGTGCAAAGCAATGGTCTGGTACACCGTCCGCAGATCGTGGAAGCCGTCGGGGCGCAGCGCCCCAATGCTCAAGCCGAAGTTAATCTTGGCGAAGGATCGGACGGTTACAGGCATGGAACGATGATTACGTCCGCCGCTTGTAGTAAATAGTGAACTCAAACCCCGGATTCGCGGGGAATAATTCCGCCACCTTCTTCAATCGCTCCGCCATCTGGGCCGGCGCCAGCAGCGGGTAGTCACGCTCGCGCAGATCGTAGTAGTCCACGTCAATGAACAAAGACAGAAGGTAGATGGAGATCGCGTCGGAAAAGCTTGCGGCAAGATATTCGTTCTTGTACTTCTCCGTGTCCGGCCCCGGCCCGGTTGCCAGCTTGCGCGATTCCCACGCATCCAGCGAGGTCTCGCCGCGCGCTCCGGCCTGCACCTGCTTCCACGCCAGATCGGCAAAGGCCTGCGAGACCCCGGCCTTCTCGACCACCGCGTGTCCAACATTGATATAGAACTCAAAGGCCACGGAGAACTTGTCGTCCATCAGCCGCGTTGAGATGAAAACGCATTGCGAGTCGCCCAGATCGAGATTGCGATGGCAAACCGCGTTATCACTTAAGGCGACGTCGTAGCGGTCGGCGATCACGGTGTCGTCGCCCTGGTTCACAGTTAACGGAACAAAGTAGTAGGCCTTGCGCTTCAGAGCGGCCGCGGCGGCGTCCGGCACGGCGGCCACCATGCGCTGCAGGTCGGCCTCGGGAACGGTAATCTCGCCCGAAGCCGCGTAACAAATTCCATTGGGAGCTTGTGAAACCGGAGTCTGGCGGACAACCTCCGCCGGGGCTCGTGTAATGGGCGGCGCAACTTGTGACATGGTCAGTATTCTAGCGCACTGGAGGAAGTACGCCGGCCTAAACCCGTGGCGCACGCGCTCCCCGATCGCTTTGCTAAGAACCGGGAACTGCGAACTATGAACCGCTACAATCAAGAAGAAATGCCACCCACCAAGCCACCTTCGACGAAGGGCTGGTTCTGGATCCCGCTTCGGGTGCTGCTGGTGAGCTTTCTGCTGTCTTTGCTTTCCTTTGCGGTGTGCCTGCTGCTGGGAATCCTGGGGCTGGCAATCAGCGCGCGCTTGCGCGGCGTTCATCCCGACATGGCCCTGGCATACCGCCATTTCGCTTTCCCAGCCGCTGCCGTGATAGGAGGGGTCGCCTTGATCGTGGTGACTACAATGGAGTTTCGCCACTATCGCAACCGGGCGGGCGTCCCGCCCGAGCCTTGGCGGTAGCAGCTTCGCTTGCGATGATGCTAACGTAATCGCCATGATCGTCGGCACCGGCATCGACATCGCAGAAGTGCCGCGCATCGCCCGAGCCCTGTGCCCGCCACGGCGACCGCTTCCTCCATCGTGTATTCACCGAAGGTGAGATTCGTTACTGCGATTCCAAGGCCAACCGGATCGAACGTTACGCCGCTCGCTTTGCCGCCAAGGAAGCGTCCATGAAAGCGCTGGGCACAGGCTGGAATCATGGCGTGCGCTGGCGCGACATCGAAGTCTGCCGCCAGCCCGGAGGCCGGCCCACGATCGCGTTCCATGGAAAAGCGGCGGAGTTTGCCGCGCGCCTGGGCGCAGTCCACGTCGCACTCTCACTTTCACACACCGCCGAACAGGCAATCGCGCAAGTGATCCTCGAAAGCGATTGATCAATGAGTGAGTAGAAATCAGACTGACAACTGATCGCTGGCAACGGACAACTGCCCTTCTGTTAGACTGTCGCCTTCCCGACGAACCCTGGCGATGAGTGACACTGCTCTCCTGCTCCCCACCAGCAGTACAAAACAAACCCCCGACCGCGCCATGTTGGTCGGCACCGCCCTAAGTAGTTTTGCCGCCCTGCTGCTTGAACTGGCGCTCACCCGGCTGTTTTCCGTGGTCTTGTTTTATCACTTCGCGTTTCTGGCGATTTCGATCGCTTTGCTTGGACTCGGCGCCGGGGGCGTGTTCGCGCACCTCAGGAAGAACCAACTGGCCCGCTTCGAGACGCGCCCGTTGGTGGCGCGACTATGCGGGCTCAACGCCCTGATTGTCCCGGTCCTGCTGGTGATTGTGCTGCGCATCCCGGTTTCACTGGACATCTCGAAGGCGAATTTTCTCCGGCTGACGGCAATTTACCTGGCTTCAGCCGTGCCCTTCTTTGTCACCGGATTGGAATTCTCCGTGGTGTTTGCCCGCCAGGCGAAGCATATCTCGCGCTTTATATGCCGCCGATCTGGCGGGTGGCGCCTTGGCGTGTCTCGCGATTGTGCCGCTACTCAACTGGCTGGGCGGGCCCAATACCGTACTTTTCACTGGGGCATGCATGGGCGTCGCCGGAATGGTGTGGGCGATGGACCGCAAGGCGCGGAACTCTGCCGCCGCCCGAACTGTCTTCTTGCTTTTCCTGATCGCCATCAATTATTCGGGGAGATTTTTCGACATTGTTTACGCCAAAGGCGGATTTCGGGACGCGGCCTGGGTCGAGTTCGCGCGCTGGAATGCGATCTCGCGCGTGGAAGTGGATCGTCAGGGCGATGCCAGGGCAATCGTGATCGACGCCGACGCCTCCACTTATCTGATGAATGTGAATCCCAAAGATTGGCAGGGAACGGAGTGGGAGAAGAAATTAATGTCAGGACCGCCGGCGCTCGCCAACGTCCTGCGCCCTCATGGCGACTACGCGATTATCGGCCCCGGCGGCGGAGTGGATGTGGTGCGCGCCCTGGCGAACGGCAGTCCGAGTGTTACGGGAATCGAGATCAATCCCATCATCGCCAACACCATCATGCGCGGCCGTTACGCCGACTACGTCTATCACCTCTATGAGCGTCCGGAGGTTCACATTCATGTCACCGATGGGCGATCGTTCGTGCGCAATTCCGGCCAGCAATTCGATGTGGTGCAGATGACGCTGGTCGATACCTGGGCATCCACCGCGGCCGGCGCATTTGCCCTGAGCGAAAACAGCCTCTACACGGTCGAAGCGTTTCGCGAATACTTCGAGCACCTGAAGCCGGATGGGATGATTGCCATCACGCGCTGGGAATTTCAGCAGCCGCGCGAAGCTTTGCGCGTGGTTTCGGTCGCCATGCAAGCCCTGCATGAGTTGGGCGTGGCCAATACCGCAGGCAATTTTTTGGTGGTTTCCGAGGGACACTTTAACGAAGACGGCATTCCCGTGGTCGTGCTGGCCAAGCGCACTGCCTTTACTCCGGAGGAACTAGCTCAGGTACGGGCACATCTGGCAGCCAATCCGAAGCTGTTTCTTGTGTATTCGCCATCGGATACCAACTTAACGACCTCGAACCAACTGGAGCACGCCGATGTGAACTCCTTCGCCCACTTGATTCAGCTCAACGACCCGCAAGCCTTCGCGGCTCGCTACCCGTACGATGTCTCGCCCGTTACCGACAACGCTCCTTTTTTCTTTTTCAACCTGAAGCTGGGCCAGATTTTGCGTCCCGCGTCGCACCAGCAGGAGATGGATTGGAAAGTGAATCTGGGCGTCGCCGTGCTGGGAATGGTTTTGCTGATTTCGCTCCTGGCGGTAGCGCTGTTTCTGATTGTTCCCTTGACGTTTGGCGCGCGGGGACAGCAGCAACGCCCGGTCCGACTGCTTTATTTCATCGCCGTGGGGCTGGGCTACATTCTGGTGGAGATTGCTTTCATCCAGCGCTTTGTCCTTTTTCTGGGCCACCCGGTTTATGCGCTTACGGTGGTCGTATTCCTGCTTCTGCTTTCGAGCGGCGCGGGCAGCATGATTAGCCGCTGGTGGCTGGCCGAGACTGCGCGGATCTGGCTTCCCCTCACACTGATTGCGGCTGCATTGTTGCTCTATGTGGCGATCCTGCCCGGCCTGCTGAACCGTCTGGTGGGATTGCCGTTTCCTGTCAAGCTGCTGGTCAGCGCCGGACTTCTGATCCCTCTGGGCTTCGCCATGGGCATGCCCTTCCCGACCGGGCTGCGAGCCTTGGGGGCCAGTCCTGCAACCGAATTCCGTCCGGTGCCGAAAAGATGATCGCGGCAACCTGGTGGAATGGGCGTGGGCGATGAACGCGGCCTCCAGCGTGCTGGGTTCGGTCGTGGCCATCATCATCGCCATCCAGTTCGGACTGAATATTACGTTGGCCTGCGGGGCGGCCGCATATCTCGTGGCGCTCGTGTTGGTCGGGACGCTTCGCCGCACCCCCAAAGTAGCGTGACCCGGCCGGGCATTCTGCTATTATTCTGGGAATTACACGCTGTATCCGTGGGTCACGGAAAATGACATCGCTCGGGAGAATGCGTGCCAAGCCAGAAGCAGCTAAAGTGGTCTGAACTGAAAGTCGGGCTCACAGTGCTGGTCGCTTGCATCACTCTTGGCGTTCTGATTTTTCTCATGAGCGGTACCGGCGGCCTGTTCACCACCAAAATCGAGCTGAAATCCTATTTTGATGACGCCAACGGCTTGCGCGTGGGAGCGCCGGTGCGTCTTGCCGGAGTAGATATCGGCAACGTAGCGGGTATCCGGGTGGTGTCGGACAAGGGCAAGCAGCTCACCCCCGTCGAAGTGACCATGAAGGTGAATACCCGGTATCTTTTTAACTTGCGCAAGGATTCGCTGACCCTGCTTTCGACCGCGGGTGTGCTGGGCGAAACCTACATCAACATAGACAGTTCGCAATCCAAGCGCCGCAAGTCCAGGACGGAGACGTGTTGCCCAGCCGCGAGGTGCCGGACTTTGGCGACATGGTGCGCTCCGGCCAGAGCACGCTACAGAACATGGACGCTCTGTTGAAGCGCCTGGACCGCATCATTGCATTCGTCGAAAGCGGCCAGGGTTCGGTCGGCAAGCTGATCTACGATCCCATGCTTTACAACCGGCTGAACTCGACGGTAACCGAATTCCAGGGACTGGTGAATCAGGTTGCCCAGGGCAAGGGCACGTTGGGCAAACTGTTCTCTGACGAAGAGTTGTACCAGAAGGTGAATGGCACCGTGGACAAGTTGAACACGGTGATCGACGATCTCAACGCGGGCAAGGGAAGCGCGGGGAAATTCCTCAAGGATCCTGCGCTCTATAACACCGCCAACGAAACCATCGCCAACGTGAAACAAGCTTACCGACGACATCAATGCCGGCAAGGGCGCCATCGGCAAGCTAGCCAAGGATGAGGAATTCGCCAAGAAAGCTGCAAAACGTCATGGACAAGCTTTCCCTCATCTCCGATCGTCTGGAGGCGGGCGAAGGCACCGCCGGCAAGCTGCTTCGCGACCCGTCACTGTTCACCGATGCCGACCAGATGCTGGTGGAAACCCGCGGACTGGTCAAGTCGATCCGGGAGAATCCCAAGAAGTACCTGACCATCCACTTCAAAGTATTCTGATCATGTAGGCGCGAGCGTCCACGCTCGTGCAGGATCTGCACGTCAACTTCATTTCTTGAGTTGATTTTTCCAGGATTGAGCCGCACGAGCGGGACGCTCGCGGCTACACGGGTTTTGTGGCTTCCGCCTGCTCGTGCGCGTGATAACTGGAACGCACCAGCGGCCCCGACTCCACATGGCGGAAGCCGAATCGCAACGCTTCGTCTTTCAAATACTGAAATTCGTCCGGCGTGTAAAAACGCGAGATCGGCAGATGATCGCGTGAGGGCCGCAGATATTGCCCGACGGTAAGAATGTCCACGCCCCGCGAACCCAGGTCGCGGAAAACGTCCACCAGTTCGGTCATGGTCTCGCCCAGGCCAACCATCACACCGGACTTGGTCACCATCGCCGGCGCAAGCGCCTTGGCATTTTCCAGCAACCGCAAGAGTGCGTTCGTAACGCGCGCCGGAGCGCACCACGCGATACAGCCGCGGCACGGTTTCGGTGTTGTGGTTGAGGACGTCAGGTTGGGCGTCGACCACAATCTTCAGCGCTTCGTCGAGACCCTGGAAGTCAGGGATCAGGACTTCAACCCGGCAACCGGGGGACAACTCGCGGATCTGGCGGATGGTCTCAGCGAAAATGCGCGCGCCGCCCAGGTTGTCGTCGTCGCGATTCACGCTGGTCACGACCGTATGCTTGAGGCCGAGAGTTGCGACCGCTTCGGCAACCCGGCGCGGTTCGTCCCACTCAATCGGACCGGGCTTGCCTTTGGGGACGGCGCAAAATCCGCAGCGCCGGGTACAAATATCTCCCAGCAGCATGAAAGTCGCGGTGCGCTGATTCCAGCACTCTCCGATGTTGGGACACTGCGCCGATTCGCACACCGTGTGCAAGCCCAGCCCGCGGGCCAGTTTCTTCAGATTGTGAAAGTTTTCGCCCACCGGAGCTTTGGCTCGGAGCCAGTCAGGCTTGGCCTGCCGGACCGGGAGGTCCGACGGCGATCTGCACCAGTTGGGAGCTAGCTGACATATCTCCTGTGATTTTACATGCAACCGCCGGCGCGGCGAAATCGGACGGCAGTGTGGCCGCGGGCGACTCGCCCGCGAAAGCGTGTCCAGGGCAAATTCTGTTTGGGTGCGAAGAGTTGAAGGCGCAGGGAGGCGTTTCTGGAGATGAACAGCTAACCTCAGCGGCTAAAGCCGGAATCTTCAGAGCGATTTATGGCACGACTGAAGTCGTGCCCTTCCCGGTCTCCGAGTGCTTCATCGAACGAAGTCGTGCCCTTCCCGGTCGCCCTAGTTTTCCAGGTAGGCTTCGATCCACTCTTTGATTCGCATGCGGCGCTCATCTTTGGCGTCGAAGCGAACCCCGAAGGTCTTGTTGGGCTTGCGCCAGCTGACCTGCCCTCGCACCCAAATGCGAGGCAGAGTCAGCAGAGCGAAAGAAACTTCGAGCGCGGTGCCGGGAGCAACATCTTCCGTGCTCTTTACCGACATTCCTCCCGTGCTGATTTCCTGGCTGGTGGCGGTAAACCGGCGGCTGTCCTCAGTGACCATGGAAATTTCGGTGATGATGGGAATCCGCACATAGCGGCGGAACTCGTGCATCACCAGCATCTGGGTGGCCCGCACCAGCTTCAGCGCGGTCGAGCGTTCCAGCGGTTCCTGGAATACGGCATTGACGCCGTACTTCGAGAATCGCATCGCCTCCTGGGCGCTGCCGCCCAGTCCGTAGATGACCATCCGGGAATTCGAGGGCGAGCGCCGGACCGAATCCATCACCAGAGCGGATTCGGGGACAAGGTGCAGAACGCAGGCTTCAAACTTTTCACTCTGCATGCGTTCCGGCACGTTGCCGGTCATCAGTGACGGTTTCGATGCCAAATTGCCTGAAACACTCGGACAAAAGCGAACCTGCGGGTTCGCGGATGTCGACGAGGGCAACCCGGGCCGACGGTTTTCTTGCTGGGACGAGGGGGCGCGAGAACAGCTCCTGAAGCTTTTTGCATGGCTTTGGGGAATGCCTTACAACATCCATTCTGGCCTCCAGTCGAGGCCTTGGCAAAGGCGAAGAAGGCCAATGTCCGGTACCAAGGTCGCATTACCCGGATGGACCGCCGAGTGGTGACCGGAGTTTGTAAAGCTAAAGTTTTGCGGGAGTTACGTCGCTCGCTGGTAATGAGCGAGGGTTAATCAGTCAGTGGTAATCAGGGAGCGGTGACTAGCGGGCTTGCCGCGGAAACTACTCGCTCCAGCGGCGGAATAGCAAGCGCGCCGTTGGTTCCGCCGAATCCGAACGAATTCGACATGGCGTACTCCACTTCCGCTTTGCGGGCGTGGTTGGGGACGTAATCCAGATCGCACTCCGCGTCGGGGTTTTCGAGGTTGATGGTGGGCGGCAAGATCTGGTCGCGCAGCGCCAGCAGGGTAATTCCAGCTTCCAGTCCGCCGGCCCCGCCTAAAAGGTGGCCGGTCATGGACTTGGTCGAACTCACAGCAACCTTGTAAGCGTGGTCGCCGAAAGCCCTCTTGATTGCGACCGTTTCCAGTTTGTCGCCGATGTCGGTCGAGGTTCCGTGCGCGTTGATGTACTGGACCTGCTGCGGCTGTACTTTGGCATCCTTCAGCGTATTCAACATGACGCGATAGGCGCCGTCGCCATTTTCAGCCGGCTGAGTGATGTGATAAGCGTCCCCGCTCATGCCATAGCCCACGATTTCCGCCATGATCCTGGCGCCGCGGCGGCGGGCAAACTCCAGTTCTTCCAGCACCACGATGCCGGCGCCTTCGCCGATCACGAATCCGTCGCGGCCTGAATCCCAGGGACGGCTGGCTTTCTCGGGATCGTCATTTCGGGTGGAAAGCGCGCGCATGGCGGCAAAGCCGCCCACGCCCATGGGAGTGATCGCAGCTTCGGTGCCGCCGGCAATCATTACGTCGGCATCGCAACGCGAGATGATCTTGAAAGCATCGCCGATGGCGTGCGCGCTCGAGGTGCAAGCCGTGCACGTAGCCTCATTCGGGCCGCGCGCCTGATAGCGGATGCTGACGTGCCCGGCCGCCAGGTTGACGATCGCCGCCGGAATAAAAAACGGAGAGATTTTGCGCGGCCCGCCGTTCAGCAGGCTGATATGTTCGCGCTCGATGACGTCGAATCCGCCGATTCCAGATCCGATGTGTACCCCCACCCGCTCCGAAATCTCGGGCGTCACTTCCAGGCCCGAGGCCTTCATCGCCTCATCCGCCGCGGCCAGGGCCAGATGGATGAAGCGGCCCATCTTCTTCAATTCTTTCTTCTCGATGAAATTCAGGGGATCGAAATTCTTGACTTCAGCCGCAATCTGGCAGGCAAACTGGGAGGGATCAAATTGGGTAATGCGGGCCACGCCGCTCTTGCCGGCGAGCAGTTTTTTCCATACCTCTTCGGCGGTGTTTCCGACCCCGCAAATGAGGCCGATTCCAGTGACTACGACCCTACGTCCCAACTACTTCCCGCCTTTCGCGTGCTTGCCGATGTAGTCGACCGCGTCCTGTACGGTGCGGATTTTCTCCGCATCCTCATCGGGGATTTCGATCTCAAAGGCCTCTTCAAACGCCATCACCAGTTCCACAGTGTCCAGCGAGTCGGCGCCCAGGTCGTCCACGAAGGAGGCGTTGGAGGTGACTTCGCCTTCGTCCACGCCCAGTTGTTCCACGATGATCTGTTTTACTTTGTCGTCAACGGCGGCCATGAGCTCTCCTCGATTGCGATCTTTCCCGCACAGGTATCGGCACGGGCATTTGCGGAATAGCCGTCAAACTCCGCCGCGATTTCCGGCTGCCGGGCGGAGATGAACAGTTCCGAAAACGCTTCTACTTGCTCACCTTGGCATGCTTATCGATATAGGCAATGGCATCCTGCACGGTGCGCAGCTTCTCGGCATCCTCGTCGGGAATCTCCACGCCGAAATGCTCTTCCAGTGCCATCACCAGCTCGACCTGGTCCAGTGAATCCGCGCCCAAATCGTCCACGAAAGACGCGCTGGGGGTGACTTCGTTTTCATCGACGCCCAGCTGCTCAGAGATGATCTGCTTCACTTTCTCCACAATTTCTTTCTTTTCTTCGCCAGCCATAAGAATCCGACCTCCTGAATTTAAAGGGAATAGGTAGTGTACTGGCCCGCACGAATTGATGTAAAGGAACGCGGGTGGAAAAGGCCTCGCCAATTCCTCAATCGCCCAGACGAAATCCTACTGCCGTCAGCCGATAGGGTCAACGTGTAGTCCGTAGTATGTGGGGCGGGCGCCCTCGCCCGCCGCCGTTGAAGTTGGTTTGGAAGTTGGGGTTCAAGCTCTTGATTTTGACTTTGTATTCGATTTTCACTCCCAGCCCGAGCACCCGGCCTTCAAACCCAAAGTCAACTGCGGCGGGCGAGGGCGCCCGCCCCACACAACTGCTACCGCCCGGAATACCGGTCCCGCAACTCGGTCTGCCGGCTGGTCATCGGGACTTCCCGGCCATCAATAAATACCCGCTTCACGTCCGACTTAACGTCCAGCGGATCCCCGTCCGCGACCACGACGTTGGCGGTCTTGCCAACGTCAAGCGATCCCAGTTGATCGGCGACGCCCCAAATCTCCGCCGGGTTCAGCGTGATGGCCTTCAGCGCTTCGTCATGTGGCAAACCAAACGCGGTGGCGAATCCCGCGGCATAAGGCAGGTTGCGGACGGCATGAGCGTCGTAGGAAGCGAAAGCGATTTTCACTCCGCGCTTGTAGAGCTCCCCCGGCAAGCTGTAAACCGCGTCGTAGCGCTCATAATTTTTGGGATTCTCATAGATCGGCCCCACGATCACCGGCACCTTCAGACTGGCGACATAATCAAGCACCGGCTGCGAGTGGCTGATGTGATTGAGCACGAACTTCAAATTGAATTGCCTTGCCAGGCCGACCGCAGTCTCCAGATCGCTGGGCTCCTGCGCCGCCAGCACGATCGGCTTCTTGCCCTGCAGATAAGGAAGCAACGCCTCCAGTTTCAGATCGTGCTTCAAGGGCGAGGGCGGGCCTTTCTTGTCGTCAGGCTTCGCGGCCGCATCAGCCTTCTTCTTTTCGTAGTCGGCCCAGCGGTCGGCATAGTCCTGGGCATCGAGAAACGCCTGCCGCAGTTGCGCCGCCAGCCCCATGCGGGTCTGGGGAAATTTCCTTTTCTCCCAGGACTCGTTACGCCTTTGCTCGCCCGGTAAAATTCAGCGGCAAAGCGATATCGCGGACCAGCAGCATTTCATTCGCCGAGTTTCCATCCAACTGAACGAACGAATCCTGGCCGGGCAGGGTGTCCTGGCTTTGCGGCGCGACAATGGCGTTGGTAATCCCATTCAGCCGAGCCACCGGAATCAGTGCCGACTCGGCATGAAAGGCGTCATACACGTGCATGTGCGGCATGATCTCGTCGCTGGTCTCGATCAGATCGTTGGTCATGTTCTCAGCCGAAATCTCGGTCAAGCCGAGATAACTCTCCGAATCGATCAGCCCGGGATATACCGTCATCCCGGTAACGTCGATGACTTGTGCGTTCTTGGGAATCGCGACCGAGCCAGCCGCACCCAGCGCGCTGATCTTGCCCGCAGACATCACCAAAACGCCGTTCTCAATCACTCCATGCGAAACGGTCAGCAGCTTCCCGCCCTTAAGGACAAGAATTTTCTGCTGTCGCGAACGCCGAAGCCGACAGGAGGCAAAACGCCGCAAGAAGGAGAACTCGGCCAACGACGAACGACCAACGACCAACGACCGATCTGACGACCGATGACTGATGACCGACGACTGACTCTCCATCACTCTCCCTCCCTGTAGTGCGGCATGCCGAACCCCGGCAGCGAGCGATCAAAATAAATGTCGCCGTCGATCAGAACTTTATTCGGCACGCCGAAACTGGAGAGCGGATATCCATCCCAGATCACCAGGTCGGCGTCCTTTCCCACCTCGATCGATCCCACGCGATCATCGACGCCGATGATCCACGCCGGATTGATCGTGATCATCTTGAGCGCCTCTTCTTCTGTTGCGCCGCCGTAGCGAATGGTCTTGGCCGCCTCCTGATTCAGGCGCCGCGCAAAATCATCGGAGTCGCTCTTGATGGCCACCCGCACGCCCTTGCGCATGGAGATCACCGCATTCCAGGGAATCGCGTCCCAGGCCTCCTGCTTGAATCCCCACCAATCGGAGAAAGTGGCGATGGCCACGCCCTGGGCCGCCAGTTCGTCCGCGACCTTGTAAGCCTCAAGCGCATGATGGAACGCCCGCACCTTGTAGCCGAACTCTTTCGCCATCGCCATCTCGGTGAGCAACTCGTCGGCGCGATAGCAATGGATCTGCACCAGCAGCTTGCCGCGCAGCACGTCGGCCAGCGCCTCCAGCTTCAGATCGTGTTTGGGAGCTTTGGCATCCTTGTCGCCGCGCTTGACCTTGGCGTTGTAGTCGTCCCACTCGCGCATGTAATCCTGCGCTTCGACCAGCGCGGCGCGCTGCACCGCGAAATTGCCCATGCGTGTGGAAGGAAGTTGATCCCTGCTTCCGTACACTCGCTTGGGATTCTCTCCGCTGGCGAACTTGATGGATTGCGGAGCGCCGGGAAACAACATCGCATCCCGGCTTGCTCCATATTTGTGTTTGATCACCACCGCCTGTCCGCCAATCATGTTGGCCGACCCGTGCAGCAACAGAGAAGTTGTGACCCCGCCCGCCAGTCCGCGATAAATAGCTTTGTCCTGGTAGTCGAAGGCGTCGATCATCATCATCTGGGGCGTGATCGGGCTGGTGGCTTCGTTGACGTCGTCGTCGAGCGCGATGTGGGAGTGGGAATCGATGATGCCCGGCGTCAGATATTTGCCTCCGGCATCAATCACAGTCGCGGTGGAGGGCGCGCTTACGTCCTTCCCCACCGCGGCGATCTTGCCGTCTTTGATGTAGACGCTGCCGTTCTGAATGTTGCCGTGGGTAACGGTCATCACCACAGCGTTCTTGATCAGCACCTCGCTATGGGATGGCGGCGTGGCCGCCTGTTGAGCCGACACCCGAAGCGGCAGCAGCGCCGAGAACGAGCCCTCCGAGAGCCGCCAGTGAAAGCAATCTTGTGACCCAACGCATCGTGAACAACTCCCGCGCAGGAATTTCGAGAAACACGGAACCGGGGATTCTATGAGTCAATGAAGAGGGCGTCAACCAGAGCGGACAACTGATTCGCCGAGCTCGCTGTATCATGAAGCGAACTTCTTCTCAGGCTCTCAGACTCAACAAAACATGAAATTACTGTATTCGTTATGGATTTCGTTGCTGGCTGCAGTTCCGCTGCCTCTCTTCGGAGCCAACTGCCAGGCTCCGCAGCCAAAGGACGGCAGCGCTCTCGATCCAGCTTGAGCAGACCTGGGCGCAGGCGCTGGAGCGTCACGACGTCGATGCCGTCAGCTGCATTCTGGCCAAGGAATTTCAGGACGCGGATCCCAACGGCACGCTTCATGATCGCGCCGAAACTCTGGCCCAGATTCCGCATCGTCGTCCCGGCAAAAATGTCCTGAGCGAACTCGATCCCCATGTGTTCGGAGACTCCGGATACGTCCGCGGGCTGAACACTGTGCTCGACGCGCAGGGGAAGACTCTGGCCCGAGTCCGCTTCACCGACATTTTCGTTTATCGGGATCAGCGCTGGCTAGCGGTGGCCGGGCAGGAAACCCTGCTGCCGGAATTGACGAAATCGGAGAAATAATGCGCGCGGTGGTGCAACGAGTGAGCCGGGCCCAAGTCACGGTGGACAACGAAGTCGTGGGCGAGATTGGCCGCGGGCTGCTCGTCCTGCTCGGTGTGGGGCACGAAGACAACCAGGCCAGCGCCGACTATCTGGCAGACAAAATCGTGGGCTTACGCATTTTTCCGGAAGAAGAAGGTGACAGCGGCAAGATGAACCGGGCCGTGGGCGAAGCCGGGGGCAAAGTGCTCGTCGTCTCCCAGTTCACTCTTTATGGCGACGTCCGGCGCGGCAAGCGGCCGTCATTCGACGCCGCCGCTCCTCCCGAAAAGGCTCGCGCGCTCTATGAATATTTCGTCGAGCGCATTCGCAGCGCCGGGCTGGCCTGCGAAACCGGGAAGTTTCAGGAGATGATGCAGGTCGAACTGGTGAACGACGGGCCCGTGACTATCCTGCTGGATTCATCGAAAGCGTTCTAGCCAGCCGCTCCTCGCCGGCAGGCTCAGGCTGCCCGCTCCCCAGAATCTGCAGCACATCATTCCAGTTGTTCGCCCGCAAAGGCGCGTCCTCTCTGGCATTATGCGGGGCGGTAAACAGAATTCCCGTACCCCGAAACTCCTTGAAGTGGCGCGAGCGGTCATCCACCAGAATGTCGGCGTTGATGACGTTCTTGTCCCCGCAAAAAACAATTTGGCTGGTGGGAATGAAAGCGAAATTCTTCTGCAGCCACTCGTACTTCGCGGCGAACGATGAAGGAACTTCCATGGCGGCGCTGGCGATATAGATATCGTGATCCTGCGACAACTGCCAGCAAAGCCTCCTGGCTGCCTTCGATCAGCTCCAGGTCGGCAAAGAATCCTTCTTCATGAGGAATGCCGGAAAACTCCTCCCGGCGATCGTGTGGAATCAACGAGCTCAGCCCTTTGCTGGCGACCAGTTCCGGCGTCAGGTTTCTGCCCGTCCGCTGGTTGTAGCAGCTCAACTGTTTGCCGAAACTGTCGGCGATCACTTCGTCCATATCCACGGCGATGCGAAGCCTTCGTGACCCGATGACCATGTGACGCCACAACCTGCGACCTCCAGCCCGAACTTCTTCGCGGGAGGATTCGCCTTCAGAACGATGGAAATCAATACCATCAACCCCGCCAGCGCGTTCGCCCAGATCACTGCCACGGCATGGACCTGAATGCCATAAACCAGCCACAACAGCACTCCGGTCAAATACAGAAACAGCATCTGGTAGGAGAGATCCTCTCCACCCTGCTTTCGCAGCTTCACAATCTGCGGAACGAATGCCACCGTCGTGCAAAAGGCCGCCACCGTTCCTATCAACGCGGTTACCGTCATACTGATTCCTCCCCATACTCTTATTAGTAGATAGCTTAAGTAGACAGCCGGGGACAGCGATTCGTCCAATGAAATGATTGAAAGCCTGTGATAACTTTAGTTTATGCAACTGGAAACTCGTGACTTGTCCTCTTTCGCCGTCCTGGCCGAACAGCTGCATTTCGGCCGCGCCGCCGCGCGCCTGCATGTTTCTCAGCCCGCGTTGAGCAAGCGCATCAAGAGTCTCGAAGAAAAAATCGGCGGACCGCTGCTGGTTCGCAACCGGCGCGGGGTTACGCTCACCCCGGCAGGCGCCATGTTCTACAAGGAATGCCGCCGCGTCACACATGATCTGGACCTGCTTTTGAAGCTGCCCGCGGCGGCCACCAGCGGCGAACTGGGAAAATTGCGACTGGGCGTCGGCATGTCCACCGTCCTCAGTCTGGTTCCACGCGCGCTGCTGAAATTTCGCGAGGCCCGCCCCGGAGTTGAAATCGAGGTCGCCGATATGTCCACGCTCAGACCAGATCGAAGCCTTGATTGCGGGCCGCATCGATGTCGGCTTCGTGCGCCTGCCGGTGAACCATCCCCAACTTGCGATCCGGAAAGTTCTGACCGAACGCCTCACCATCGCGACCTCGGCCAAGTTCACCGGGCCGGTGACCATGAAGGGCATTCAGGAGCAGGCTTTCATTCTGATCGACCGCGGCGTCTCCGCCACCTATCACGATCACTGCATCAGTCTTGTGCGATCGCTCGGGATTCGCGCCCCGCATCGTCTACGAAGCCAACGACATGTTCACCATCCTCAATCTGGTCAGCGCCGGGATCGGCGTTTCTCTCGTTCCTCGCGCCGCGCGCGCCATGCACATCGCCGGAGTCAAATTCGCGCCTGTCCACGACAAATATGCCGACTGGGACATAGGAATGGCCTGGAACAAGAAGCTGGAATCCGAGATCATCAGAAAATTCGCAGAGATTGTTTTGCCGGCGCGCGCAAATTTGTGAAATTCGAGGAAGGTGCGAGCGTCGGGAGGCGACGGCTTCCGCCGTGCCGCTCGAAACTAACCCGCAGCCAAATCGGCAATCCGCACCGCGTCGACACATGCCCGTACGTCGTGAGTCCGGATAATCTGCGCGCCCTTCAATATGGCGACCGTCTCCGCCGCCAGCGTGCCGAATTGCCGATCCGCAACCGAGGCATCTTTCCCGTCGCGCGCCAGCGCCCGTCCGATAAATGATTTTCGCGATATCCCCACCATCAGCGGGAAATGCAGCTGATGAAATTCCTCGAAGCGCCTCAGCAATGGATAGTTCTCCTCATGGTTCTTGCCAAAGCCAAAGCCGGGATCGATCACCATGCGTTCCCGCTTCATTCCCGCCAGCACGGCAGCCTCGGTGCGATCCCGCAGTTCGCGCTTCACCAGAGACACAATGTCGGCCGCCGGAGGCAGCGTCCGCCATTCGTGCGGACGCCCGCGCATGTGCATCAGCACCGCTCCGCACTTCAACTCGGCCAGTGTCTTCGCCATCTTCGGCGTCCCAGAGAAATCCGCTTACATCGTTGACGATCTCGGCCCCCGCCTTGACGGCCGCGCGCGCCACGCCGGCTTTGTAGGTATCCACCGAGATGACCGCTTTGGCATTTTTCTGCTTCACCTCGGTGATCACCGGGATCACCCGCTCCAGTTCTTCCTTCTCGCTGACCGCATCAGCTTCAGAACCCGCCACCTTTGCTCCCGGCCGCGTGGACTCTCCGCCCACGTCGACGATGTCAGCGCCAGCCTGCAACAGTTCAAGCGCATACTTCACCGCATGATCGCGATCGAAGTGCTGACCTCCGTCGGAAAATGAGTCTGGAGTGACATTGACTACGCCCATGATCAGCGTGCGTTTTCCCAACTGCAATGCACGAGAGCCGATTTGCCACTCGAAGACCGGACGCATGGCAACGATTCTAAACCTCGGAACCAGTATCAGCCTGCGAAGGACGGGGGATTTCCGGGTTCTAATATTCGCGGCCCTGAAGCTGCGGAATGTTGTCACCGGTCGACATGGGGACCTTCGCCGAAACTAACTGGTCCCTTTTGCAATGCTACAATCAGCTTGCGATGCGCCGTCCGCGCCTCTTATCGCATTTGGCCCTGTGTCTGTTGCTGTTGACGCAACTGCACGCCGCCTCGCATAAACCTCTCGACAAGCGCGTTGCCGCGATTCTTGCCGATGCCGACCTGAGCCGCGGATTCTGGGGCATCGAAGTTGTCTCGCTTTCCACCGATAAACTTCTGTACGCCCAGAACGCGGACAAGCTGTTCACTCCCGCGTCCAACACCAAGCTGTTCACCACCGCGGCAGCGCTGGCGCTGATCGGGCCGGACTACAGCTTCCACACCACGGTGGAAACCAACGGCACGCTCGACACTCACGGGCGTCTCACCGGAGACCTGGTGCTGGTAGGCCGCGGCGATCCTAATCTTTCGGGACGTGAACTTCCCTACACCCTGCATACGCAGCGCAACGATCATCCCATTCGCGTGCTCGAGCAACTGGCCGACACGCTGGCGCAAAAAGGCGTGAAGTATGTGGACGGCGACATCATCGCCGACGACTCCTACTTCGCCTTCGAGCGCTACGGCGAAGGCTGGAGCCAGGATGACCTGGTCTGGGCCGACGGCGCTCCGGTTTCGGCGCTCACCATCAACGACAACGTAATTTTCGTGAACATCCTGCCCTGCCGACCGCGCCGGCGACCGCGCCTTCGTCAGCATCACGCCGTTCGCCGACTACTACCGAATCGACAATCGCATCATCACCACGCCCGCCGGCACCGGCCGCAAAATCTTCATCAATCGCGAACCCGGGCGCCACGGTGCTGACGCTTTGGGGCAACATGCCGCTGGATGATGCCGGCGCCAACGAGGCCCTGGCCATCGAAGATCCCGCGGAATTTGCCGCCGGCCTCTTTCGCCAGTTTCTTGAAATGCGCGGCATCGCAGTCTACGGCCGGCAGAAGACGCGCCACACCGAGCTCTCCAGCCTTTCCACCTTGACGGTCACCGCTTCCGCGGCGGCGCGCGGCGGCGACGAAACCACGCGCTCGTTGCAGAACCAGCCTCTGGTGCTGGCCAGTTACCAGTCCAAACCGCTCATCGAGGATGTGCGGGTCATCAACAAAGTCAGCCAGAATTTGCACGCCGAAATTCTGCTGCGCCTGCTGGGCCGGGAAAAAGGGACGGCCGGGACGGTCGAAGGCGGCCTCGAAGTCCTGCGCGGATTTCTGAACCAGGCCGGAGTTCCCAGCGACCAGTACGCGTTCCACGATGGTTCCGGGCTCTCGCGGCAAAATCTGGTCACGCCCCAACGCCGTGGTACGACTGCTTCGCTACGCCGACTCGCAATCCTGGGGCGCCAAGTTTCCGCGACACCCTGCCTCTGGCCGGAACCGACGGTTCGCTCTCTGACCGTTTCAAGACTCTGGATGTCCAGGGCCGGGTGCGCGCCAAGACCGGTTCGCTGGGCGGGGTCAAGACCCTGTCCGGCTATGCCACCACAAATCGCGGCGACCAAGTTGCGTTCTCCATCCTCTCCAACAATTTCAATCTGCCGGACAAGCGCATAGACGAAGCTATCGACAACATCGTGGGAGCAATCCTGGACGACGGCCAGAAGAAATGAATGCGTGTGCAGGGCGGGCACGCGAAAATACTTTTGGAGTTATCTGGGCATGCGCTTAGCCTGACGTGCGCGCATACTGCGTAGAGCGCCAGGCCCGGTGCCGGTGGGCGGCTTGCGCATCCCTTCCAGCAACTCTTTCAGCACCACTGCATTGTTGTGCTGCTCGTTTTTAGAGGCGAAAAGGAGCGTCAGATTCTTTCTCTTGCTGGCCAGCCGGTAAAGTTCGTCGAGAGAGCTCCGCCGCGCGCGGCAGAGCCAACTCCTTCAAATAACGTTTGCGGAAGGTCAGCCACTGATTGGGTCGGGCATGAAACCAGATGCGCAACTCGTCCGAGGGAGCGAGGTCGCGCAACCATTGATGCAGCGCAGCGGCGGACTTCTTCAATCCGCGAGGCCACAGCCGGTCCACCAGAACCCGGTAGCCATCGCCGCGGGCGGGCTTTTCATACACGCGTTTGACAGTGATGTGTTTGACGGCGGAGGGCATCGCGGTATCTTGCTATTGTACTTTTACTATTGTACTTCTGGCCGGCTGGACAGAAATGGATCACGGATTTCGTTTTAAGGAACGCATGGAATTACCTCGTGCTGCACAGTCTCGCAAATCGGCTCGCAAGTCGCTCCGCAATCGGCTGTGCCAGGCTGCGCTCATTTGCTCAGTTGTCCTTGCGTTCTGTGCCTGCGACGTCCAGCGGCGCAAGAGCGATGCCGAACTGGGCTTGACTCCGCAACAGGCCGCCGGACGGCGTCTCTACGATCAATATTGCGACCGTTGTCACGAGCCCTATTCCTCCCGCGACAAGAAAGGCCGCAGCCTGCAGGGCGTGTTCAAAAAACAATTTCTGCCGCAAAGCGGAATGCCGGCCAACGACGAACGCGTCGGCGAATTGATCGTCACCGGCCGCAACATGATGCCCGCCTTCGGCCAGGTCATGTCGCAGCAGCAAGTCCAGGATTTGCTAGCCTACCTGCACACCCTGTAAGTTTCGGCAAGGACCGTGTAGGGACGGGTCTCCGACCCGTCCAGGTCGAGCGCAGCTCGACAGCGCAGTTGCTGTGCCGTAGCTGACCATCATCTAGATTTCGCGAACCTGCCCGTAATTCAACACGCTGACAATCACCACCCCGCCGACAATATTCCCCGACGTGGCCAGCAGCAGCCAGCGCAGGTATTCGCCCGAGGTCGCGCTTCCCGCCAGAACCGCGGAAATGATTTCCCCGCTGGTGACCACGCAGTGAGAAAACTTGCCCACACCGACAACAAAAGTGAGGACCCAGACCATCGCCATCTGCCCGATCGTCCATTGGCTCGCAGTGACGACCCAGGCCACCAGCGCGATGAGCCATCCCCCGATCACGCCGCTCCAGAAGATGTGCGCGCCGGAACCTTGGAGAGCCTCTTTGCCGAGGTCCACAAGCTGACTGGCGATTCCGGGCAGAAGCGCGCCCGACTTGATGGCGAGCAAGGCGAACAACATGGCGCCTACGATATTGGAGGCGAAAACCACACCCCACAAACGCAAGGTTTCGAGCAAGTAGCGGCGCTCGTCGAGCACCAGAATCACGGGATACAGCGTGTTCTCGGTGAAAAGCTGCGCCCGCCCGATAATCACCGCGATAAAACCGATGGGATACGCTGAGATATGAAACTAAGTCCTGCCATCCGCCTCGACCCAGCAGGGCGCGAATGGCGGCAACCGCGAGCCCGGTGAGTCCCAGGGTCAGGCCGCCGGCAAGTCCGGAAAATGCCAGCTTCTTCGGAGACCGCTTCAGCTCTTCGCGTGCATCTTCGACGACGTTGTGAAAAATTTCCGGAGCGGTCAGCCGGCGAGTGTCGTTGCCAAGTTCTTCATCGCGCTTGGGCGGAGGTTTAGGCATCCGCGCTTCGATCGGCCGCGCGAGGTGGTCTCACGCGATAGGTGGTGCCTGGCGAACACGTCATCCGGCTCATTCGGACGTTGACAAGGCGGATGAAACCTACAAAGTCTCCTTCACGTGCAAATTGACTTTCCCCGCCCCAAGCGAGTAAATTTCTCGAACCTCAGTTCTGCTCTTTCACAATTCTTTGGTTCGCGCATCCTCGTCGACCTGACGAGGAGGGAAGCGGGTGAAAATCCCGCGCTGCCGCGCAACTGTAAGCGAGGAAATCGCAATCGGTCACTGGGGTAAACCCGGGAAGGCCGGCTGTATTTGTCGGACGTCGAATCAACGTCCTTACTCGCGAAGCCAGGAGACCGGCGTGAACCGTCCACACTCAACCCCTTTCGCGTGTCAAAGGAGGAGTGCATGCGGTTTCTTCGTATTCTCGCTAGTCTTCGTTGTGCTGGTGGCGGCAGCTTCCGCCGCAGAACTCAAAATCAAAGTTGTCGATCCGCAATCCGCCGCCGTCGCGGGCGCTCAAGTGGAACTGTTCCACGGAGACAGCTCCACTCCCGCGGCCATTCAGACCACCTCGCCCGATGGGCTGGTTATATTTCGCGGACTCGAGTCTGGCACCTTTCGCGTGCGGATATTGGCCGCAGGGTTTGCCGACACAAACAACCGATGTTTCGGCTTCCGATTCCGAAGTGAATACCGTCAAGCTTCGCCTGGCGCCGGCGGCGGAAACCGTGACCGTGAGCGCCACTCGAACCCCGGTTCCAACCAACGCGGCCGGCGCCGACGTTGACATCCTGAACGCCGGACAACTGGAGGTCATGCGTCCGGTGGCGGCCGACGACGCGCTGCATTTTCTTCCCGGCGCGGTAGTCGGCACGGCCGGGCAACGCGGCGGTCTCTCGTCTCTGTTCGTGCGCGGCGGCGACTCCACCTACAACAAAGTCATCGTGGACGATGTGCCGGTAAATGATCCGGGCGGAACCTTCGACTTCGGGGTTCTTCCGCTCGCAGGGAGCGGATCGCGTGGAATTTGTTCGCGGCGCTCAGAGCACGCTGTACGGCTCCGACGCCATGACCAGCGTGGTACAGGTTTTTACCCGCACCGGCAGCACGCCCGTCCCCGAACTTCGTTTTGGTGCGGACGGCGGAAATCTGGGAACGGCGAATGGTTACGCAACGCTTGCCGGTGCGTATGGCCGCTTCGACTACAACCTGTTCGCCGACCAGTTCAACACCATGGGTCAGGGGCCGAACGACGATTACTCCAACTCGTTGGAGGGCGTGAATGTCGGCGCGAAATTAACCGACTGGGCATCGTTGCGGGTTCGGGCCCGCCATTCCAACAGCGTCACCGGAGTGCAAGGCGAGTGGAATTTCAACGGAGACCCAATTCTTCCTCCGGACTTCGACCAGCGCGCCCGGCAGAATAATCTGCTGGCCAGCGCCGCAGCTCACCATCGCCGGGCCCGTCGCGTTGGCAACATACGTTTCACCGGCTTCGATTACACGCTGAATCGCACCAACATCCAGCCGGTCAATCAGCCCGGCCGCGTGGACCCTTTCGGCGACCAGATCGACACTCCCTTCCATGCCATCACCAACATCAACCGCGCCGGCTTCGACTACCAGGGCGATTACACGGAAAGAAGCTGGGCGCATACCACAGTGGGCTATGAATTCGAAGACGAAAACGGAACCACCGGCAGTCTTCCCGATTCGTTGAGCCACGGCGTGCGCCTGAACCATGCCGTCTACGGACAACAGGTTCTGACCCTGGGACGTCTCTCGGTGGTGGCCGGCGCGCGCTTTGTCCACAACGGGAGTTTTGGAAATCGGGGCGTACCCAGAGTTGCTTTGAGTTTCACCGCCCTCCGCGGTGGACAGTTCTTTTCCGGCACACGCTTCCGATTCTCCTATGCCACCGGCATCAAGGAGCCGAGCTTTCGCCCAGTCTTTCGGAAACGGCGGCGGTTTCCCCGTCATCCCCAATGATGCGCTTAAGCCGGAGCGGGTGCGCTCATTCGAAGCCGGCTTTGAACAGAAGTTCTCGCAGAATTACTCGCTGACCGGCACGTACTTCAATGGGCTGTTTCGCGACAAGATCGATTTCAACTCATTGACCGGCGCGGCCTGCCCGCCGCCCAGCCCCGTTCTGCGGACAGTATGTGAATGTCAATGAGGCCCTGGCGCATGGAGCCGAACTGGAGTTTCACGGACGGCCCTTGTCCAGGCTGTCGTTCGACGGGTCCTATACCTACACTTCGACCCAGATCCTCGAACAGCCTTTTGCCTTCGATCCTCTCCTCGAGCCGGGCCAGCCATTGATCCGGCGTCCCAAGCATTCTGGAACGATGGTGCTGACCTACCTCAGCAATCGATGGGGAGCCAATCTCGGCGGAAGTTTTATCGGAAGGCGGCCCGACTCCGATTTCCTGGGCTACAACATCGACCACGCGGCCGGATATGCGCGCGTCGATCTCGGCGGTTGGTATGCAGTGACTTCCCGAATCACCGGCTATGTAAACGTGGAAAACGCTCTCGACAAGCAATATCAGGAAGTCGTGGGTTACCCGGCGCTGGGGGTTAACGTCCGGGCCGGCGTGAGATTCCGAATCGGAGGAGAGTAGCGTTGTGGCGCTAGTGTGGCCGCGGGCGACTCGCCCGCGCTTTTTTTGCCTTGGACCTATCGGTGCCGCGAGCTGACCCGCCGCGAGGGTCTGGCGCACGACCGGCACTTCCTCTTGCGGTTGAGAATCGTAACCGCCGTCTCCGTCGCACGGAACAGCCAGGGGGAGCGGAGCGGAAGATGTCGATCCCTGATACTTGCTCCGCGCCGCCATCAATTTCTCGAGTTCCACGCTGCCCAGGGGCTGCTGCCTTCCAAGCAGATGGGTGACCAGAGCAATCTGGGCAAAATGCTCCACGGTTTCCATCTTCATATAGGCAGAATGCAGGTCCACGCCGTACGCCACCACTCCATGGTTCGACATGAGGATGGCGTCATATTGCGGAATCAGGGGTTCGAGCCCCCGGTCAGTTCGGGGGTGCCCGGCGTGCCGTACTTAGCCAGCGGAATTGAGCCCAGGCCAATCACCACTTCACACACCAGAGGCTGGTTCAGGGCCATGCCCGCCGCGGCAAAACCGGTGGCCGTGGGCGGATGCGCATGCACCACGCCATGAACGTCAGGCCGCAGTTTGTAAATCAAAAGATGCATGGCGATTTCGCTGGAGACGTCCTGCGCCCCGACACGCGCCGGCCTTCCATGATCCACGATCACCAGGTCCGAAGGCTTCATCATGCCTTTGCACATGGACGTGGGAGTGGCAAGAATGTGGCGATCGTCAAGCCGCACGGAAAGATTGCCATCCATCGCCGCCACATAGCCGCGCTGGTGCAAGCCCCTCCAAAGAGGACAATTTCGCGGCGATGTTGGCGTTCGCTAGGCATGGTCTAACGAGGGTGGGAACGGCAAGCCCCGGCTCAATGCCGCGTATGGTAACCCAGTCAGTTGGCGGTTACAAACGCTTTTACACACTATTACATTCTTCTTCGGGCCAGTTCGGGAGCGGCTTCGCGCGCTCGCCGCTGAAGCGGAGAGAGAAATCCTATAATCACCTGCGTGCTGGTCTCCGATTTCAACTATTTCCTCCCCGAAGAACTCATCGCCCAGGAGCCGCTTGCGGACCGGGCCGCTTCGAGGCTGCTTCATCTGAAACGCGACCAGCCGGACTTAGCACGACCGCCAGTTTCGCGATTTTCCTGACCTTTTGAGGCCGGACGACCTGGTCATGTTCAACAACACGCGGGTCTTTCCGGCCCGCCTTTACGGCCGGAGGAGCGGGGCAAAAGCCCAACCCCTCAGCCCTGGCAATCCGGCCTCGCGCGAGTTTTCTGCGCGGGACCATCGAGGTTCTCCTGACCCGCCAAGCTCTCGCAGAACCGAATGATTGGGAATGCCTGGTGCGCCCCGGACGGAAAATCGGGGTGGGAGAACGACTGTTTTTCGGGAGACCGATGAGCGATCTGCAGGGGGAAGTGATTGCCCGCAGCAGCTTTGGGGAACGCCGCATCCGATTTCTTCCGGTGCCCGATTTCTTCGCCGTCGTGGAGCGCATTGGCCACGTCCCGCTGCCTCCATACATCGATCGCGCGGATCAGCCTGCTGGACCATGAGCGCTATCAGACCGTCTACGCCCGCGAAAAGGGCTCGGTGGCCGCCCCGACCGCCGGGCTGCACTTCACCCCGGAAATCCTGCGCTCGAATCAAAGCGCGTGGCATTGAGACCGCGGAAGTCACTCTGCACGTCGGGCTGGGAACATTCCAGCCGGTGCGCGAGGAGCGCGTGGAAGACCACAAGCTTCACCGCGAAGCCTATTCAATTTCCCCAGAAGCCGCGGCCGCCATCAATCGCGCCATGGACGCCGGACGGCGGATCGTGGCCGTCGGCACAACCACGGTCAGAACCCTCGAATATTCAGCCGGAAGATCGACATCCGGCAGGCCGCAGGCCGAGAGGGGCGAAGCCGACATCTTTATTTATCCCGGCTACGAATTCCGCGTGGTGGGAGCGCTGCTGACAAACTTTCATCTGCCGCAATCGACGCTGCTCATGCTGGTATCCGCCTTCGCCGGCAAAGATAGACTGCTGGAGGCATACCGCCACGCCGTACGCGAGCATTACCGGTTCTATTCTTACGGCGACTGCATGTTCGTGGAGTAGAAAAGGTTTTCTTTGCGTTCTTTGCGCCCTTTGCGGTTAAGGTCCTGAGTCCCGTGTAAGCGATATACTGACCTTCGCAGGGAGCGAAATATGACCACACAAGCGCTATCGAAGCCGGTTCCCATCCACGATTTCGTCGCTGAACTGAGAAAGTTTCCCGAGCCCGCCTTCGATCGCGTCGATCAGATTATCCGCTTCCTGCAGAATACCCCGGTTGTGCCCGACACCCTGGCCCCCTATCTCACCTGGGACAAGCAGCACTACACCCGCAATCTGATCGACAAGACACCGCTCTACGAACTGGTTGCCATTTGTTGGGAAGTGGGACAGACCAGTTCCGTGCACAACCACCGCGAGCAGAACTGCTGGATGGCGGTTCCTGTAGGACGGCTTCGGGTCGAGAACTTCCATGTCGTCGCGCAAAACCTGGACGCCGGCACCTGCCACCTCGAAACCGCCGACACCGTCGAAATGAATCCGCGCCCAGCCCTGTGCCGTCGATCCCCTGGAGCCGGTTCACCGCGTCTACAATCCCCGCGAGTTCGGCCAGCGCGCGGTAAGTCTGCACGTGTATTCCCGTCCCTTCGACACCTGCGTCGTCTATTCAAAGGAACAAGGCACCTGCGGCGTGATCAAGCTGCACTATCAAACCGAATACGGAAAGCCGGCAAAAGGCCTAGATCTCAGAGAACCGAACTGAGAACTAGGAACTGATAACTGATAACTGTCCTGCTAAACTTAAGCCTTGCCCCTCAGAAAAACATCTTCGATCACACCGCCTGAAACGGCCACGCCCGCGCCTTCCCTGGCCCCTAAGCCCAAGCCCAGCGACGGCCGCCGCATCTTCCTCATGGACGCCATGTCATTCATCTTCCGCGCCTATCACGCCATGGCGCGCCAGCGCGGCATGTCCACCAAGACCGGGCTTCCCACCGCGGCAACTTATGTCTTCGTCAACATGCTCCGAAAACTTCGGGAAGACTTCGCGCCGGAATACCTGGCTGCCGTTTTCGACGTAGCCGCGCCAACTTTCCGCGATCAAGCGGCGGAAGCAATTACCAAGGTTCGCAAGTTCGACATCAAGACTCAAACTTTCCAGGAAATCGAATACCGCGGCTACAAAGCCAACCGCAGCGAGATGCCGGCGGAGCTGGTGCAGCAGGTGCCGTACATCCGCCGCGCCCTCGAGGCCTACCGCATTCCCATCCTCGAACTTTCCGGCTACGAAGCCGACGACGTCATCGGAACCCTGGCCCGCAAAGCGGTCGAGCAGAAGTATCAGGTGTATGTGGTTTCCAGCGACAAGGACATGCTGCAACTGGTCAACGATCGCGTCCTGGTGCTGAATCCGCCCAAGGACAACCTGATTTGCGACGCGCAGAAAGTCGAAGAGATCCTGGGCGTGCCGCCGGAGCGCGTTGTGGACGTGATGGCTCTGCGCGGAGACACCATCGACAACATTCCCGGCGCTCCCGGTATCGGCGACAAAGGTTCCGTCGAACTCATCAAACGCTTCGGTACAGTCGAGCAGGCGTTGGATCGCGCCGCTGAAGTCGAGAAAAAATCCTACCGCGAGTCGCTCGAAAACAATCGCGACATCGTTCTCTTCAGCAAACGTATGGCGGCGATCGACTGCAACGTCCCCGTCGATCTGAATCCTGAAGCGATGCGCGCCGGAGCCCCCGACGTCGAAGCTCTGCGCGCCCTGTTCACTGAATTGGAATTCACTTCCCTGCTGAAAGAACTGCTGCCGGTAGTGGAAGTCACGGAAGCGCACTACACGGAAGCCAAATCCGCGGCCGACGTCGAAGCTGTGCTGAAAACAGTTTCTGCCGGGAACACCTCTGGCGGTGGCGATCGAAGCCGACGCGATCGTCGACACCGAAGACGAAGAAGACGAAGCAGACGAGTCGCAAGAAAGCATGTTGCCGCTCACGGCCGCGCCCACCGAGCCGGTGCCCGCGCAGGTCGTCGCCGTCTCCACCGGCCGCAGGCACGGCTCTGACCGTATCTTTGAACAACCCCGCCGGTGCGCGATTGAAATCCGCGCTGCAAAGCGAGGATGTTCCCAAGGCCATCCACGATTACAAGGCCGCCATTCACGCCTTCGCTCCGCAAGGAATCACGCTGCGCGGCGTTCGGCACGACCCCATGCTGTATTCCTATCTTCTCGATCCAACTTATTCTTCACACCGCCTCCCGGAAGTTGCGCTGCGCCGCTTCAATCTCAAACTAAGCGGCACGCTGGCGGAATCAGCCGACGTCACCGGAAGATTTGCGGCGGCGCTGCGTCACGGAGTCGAAGAGGCCAAGCTTCTGAAGTTGTACGAAGAAATTGATTTGCCCCTGGTGCCGGTGCTCGCGGGCATGGAGCAGGCCGGAGTCAAAATCGACCGCGAAGTCCTGAAAGAGATGTCGTCACGCCTGGAGCTCGAGGTCGACGCCAAAGCGCGCGAAATCTATCAGCTCGCCGGGTCCGAATTCAACATCAATTCCCCCAAGCAACTGGGCGACGTGCTGTTCAACAAAATGAATTTGCCCAAGCCGGTGAAGTACGGCAAAGGCAAGACCATCTCCACCGCGGTGGATGTCCTCGAAGGGCTCGCCGAAACTCACGACATTGCCCGCAAGGTGCTCGAATACCGCCAGCTTTCAAAGCTCAAATCCACCTACGTAGACGCCTTGCCGGCGCTGCTGAATCCCGCTACCGGCCGCCTGCACACCACCTTCGGCCAAGCCAGCACCGCAACGGGAAGACTTTCATCGGCCAATCCCAATCTGCAGAACATTCCGATTCGCACCGAACTTGGCCGCGAGATTCGCGCCGCGTTCACCGTGGAACCAGGCCACGTGATGCTGGCCGCCGACTATTCTCAGATCGAGCTGCGCTTGCTTGCCCACTTCTCGAAAGACCCGCTGCTGGTCGAAGCCTACCGCCGCGGCGACGACATTCATACCCTCACCGCCTCGCAGGTCTTCGGCGTGCCGCCGCTGATGGTCACCGCCGATCATCGCCGCCAGGCGAAAGTGGTGAACTTCGGCATCGTCTACGGCCTGTCGGCCTTCGGATTGTCGCAAACTCTCGGCATCGAACCCTCCGAAGCCAAGCAGTTCATCAACGCGTATTTTGAAAAATACAAAGGCGTGCGCGCCTTCATCGACCGAACTCTGGAAGAAGCCCGCCGCGAACAGAAAGTCAGGACGCTGTTCGGTCGCGTGCGCCCCATTCCCGACATCAACAGCAAGAACGCCAACCTGCGCGGCTTCGCCGAGCGCACCGCGGTAAACACGCCATTGCAAGGCACCGCCGCCGATCTGATCAAAATTGCCATGATCCGCATCGACGCTGCTCTCCGCGAGCGGGGCTTGAAATCCCGCATGACCCTGCAGGTTCACGATGAACTGGTCTTCGAAGTTCCCGAAAATGAAGTGGACAGCATGCGCACCCTGGTGCGCGATCAGATGGAACAGGTCCATCCGCTGATCGGTGCCGCTGCTGGTAGAAGTAGGCGCAGGCAAAAACTGGCGGGACCTGGAATAAGGCGACTGAGATTCGCGGTAACCAACAATGACCACGTGGAGACAGCCGCCCTCGGCTGTCGGTCGAGCGTAGCTCGACGGAATCAAAGAACCCGCACATAGAACCCCACAAACCAACCGCCGAGCTATCGCTCGGCTCGGACAGCCGAGGGCGGCTGTCCCCGCGTGATTCTCTACGCCCCCAGCGCTTCTTTGATCGCGCCCGCGATTCCCTGGGCCAGCGCTTTCATCTTCTCTTCCGATTCTGCTTCGATCATGACCCGCGCCAGCGCTTCGGTTCCCGAATACCGCACCACCACGCGCCCGTTGCCATCCAACTCGCGTTCGGCGGCGTCGATCGCCTTCTGAATTTTCGGCACGCTGGCGAAGGGCACTTTCTCGCGCACCCGGACGTTCTGAATGGTCTGCGGAAAAACTTTCAGATCGCTCACCAGTTCCGCCAGCGGCTTTCCAACCTTCGCCATCGTCTCCATCACCCGCAGCGCCGTCAGCAAACCATCGCCGGTAGTAGCTTCGCCGTCGCGGAAAATAATGTGGCCGGACTGTTCTCCGCCCAGCACTGACCCGCTTTTCTGCATCTCTTCCAGCACGTACTTGTCACCGACATTGGCGCGCAGCATGCGAATGCCGGACTTGCGCAGCGCGATCTCCAGCCCCATATTCGACATGGTGGTTGCCACGATCGTCTCTTCCGGCAGCGTGCCCTGCGATTTCATATGCCGCGCGGCCATAAGAAGCACCGCATCGCCGTTCACAACCCGCCCGTTCGCATCGCAGAAAAGCGCACGGTCCGCGTCCCCATCGAAAGTTACGCCCAGATCGAATTGTCCGGGCTTCGCTGCCACCGCCTTGGCCAATGTCTCGGGATGCAAAGCGCCGCAACCTTCATTGATGTTCTTGCCGTCCGGAGCCGAACTGAAGAAAAGTCGCCTGAATCCGGCACAGCCGGAACAATTCCGGCGCTTCCGCCGTGGCCGCGCCATTGGCGCAATCCACCAGCACCCGCAGCCGGCTCAAGTCCGTGTTCACACTCGCAGCCAGCCATTTGATGTAAGCGTGGCGCAGCTCTGCCTGCCCCGGCAGACTCGGAGTGGGCTGGAAAGACGAGTCCACGTGCGCCTCGGGGTTTTGCAGCAGGGCAAAAATTTCCTGCTCGATGGCGATTTCATGCGCGTCCGGCAATTTGTAACCGTCGCCGGAGAAAATCTTGATGCCATTGTCAGTCCAGGGATTGTGCGACGCCGAAATAACCACGCCGGCCGCATACTTGCGCGAACGCGCCAGATAAGCCACCCCGGGAGTCGTGATCACGCCGGCGCTGTGGACTTCAATTCCGCTGGCAGTCAGACCATGCGTGACCCGGTCGGCGATCCACGCGCTCGATTCACGCGTGTCCTGCCCAATCACCACGCGCGCCGGCGCGCCGCTGTGTTTCAGATCATGGCCCAGCGCGCGTCCGATCATGTAAGTGCTGTCCTGGGTCAGGGGAAATTCGCCGGCGACGCCGCGAATCCCATCGGTTCCGAAGAGTTGTCGCGTAGGGGATGTCATTTCTTGGATGTCATGTCCGGAATGTCATGAACGAAGAGTGCTTAGTGGGCGTCCGTTCCGGCGCTCACCTTCTCCATAATAACCGTCACCCGCACCGGATTGGAGTTCATCACTTGGACCAGGGGATCAGAAACGTAAGCATGCCGGACGAAGGTGCCGCGGTCCATGGTTCCGCTCGCATCCATCGGGTCGGTGATCGCGGCCTCAACCGCCTCCACTCGCTTCTGCGGTCCGCTGATCGTAACCATGGACGGGTCGGCGATGATGTGCCCGATCGCATAGCCGGGAGCGAAGGTGCCGACCACCCGGGGACGAACCGGTACCTGGCGGCTGAGCCGCGCGTCGAAGGCGAGATGAAACTGGCTGGGAATGATCTGCACGACTTCCAGCTCCCTCGGCTGATGAATCTGGTCGGCCGTAAGATCGAACGTGCGCTCCCCCGGCTTCATGCCGCCGAGTTCGATGTCGGCGGAAACATCGACGGCCTGCAGGCGGCGCACCACGCGCTGCGGACCGCGCACCCGAATCTGCGCCCGGGGAATATTTTCGGAACTGATCTCCAGATTTTCCGGGATGTTATGAAACTCAATGGGGACGTCCACCGCAATCTCCGTCACTGGATCGAGCGCCACCGCGCAGCCACAGGCCCAGTGCGAGCGCCAACGAGAGCAGCTTCAGGCCCAGATTATGCAACACGTGGCGCTGAAAAAAGTCTTTCATCTAGCGCTCACCGCCGCTCTTTATACGCGACTCCAGGCGCGCGAGTCCAGCCGCGAATCCGCCGCGTGCGGCAACGATAGCCGCTCGCTGCTATCCTCTGCGTTCGCAAGTTCCTCGCCGCCGTTGGTGATCGGAGTGGGCAGAGTCGACGGAGGCACGTAGCGCCGCAGCAGCTCTCCAATACGCTCGCGCAACTGCTCCACGGTCAGGTCTCGCTCAATCTTCCCGCCCACGGCCAGGCTGATGGCGCCGGTTTCCTCGGAAACGATCACCGCGATCGCATCCGTCTCTTCAGTGACGCCGATACCCGCGCGATGACGGGTGCCGAGTTGAGTCGAGAGCACCGGATTCATGGAAAGCGGCAGGAAGCAGGCCGCGGCAGCGATGCGGTCTTTCTGCACGATCACAGCGCCATCGTGCAACGGAGCGCTGGGACGGAAAATAGTGGCCAGCAGATCGTAAGAAAGCCGCGCGTCCAGCGGCACGCCGCTTTCGATGTAGGTGCGCAACCCGATTTCGCGTTCGATCACAATCAGCGCGCCGGTCTGGTTCTGGGAAAACAAATTGGCGGCAAGCACGATGTCGTCGTAGGCATCCGCTTCAGAGACGCCGTACCCCGGCTGAACAGGAGCCCGCGTCCCAGCCGCGCCAGCGCCTGCCGGATCTCGGGCGCGAAAATCACGATCAGCGCAAACACCGCGTAAGGCAGCAGGGTGCTGATCAACCAGTTCAGGGTCGTCAGTTCACCCAGGCGGGAAAAATAAAAGGCCAGCGCCAGTCCCGCCACGCCCACCAGCATGTAGGCGGCGCGGGTGCCCTTGATGAGCGCCAGCAACTCGTAAATGATGATGGCGACCAGCAGAATGTCGACGATCGCGATCACCGACATATGTGGCCACGCCGCTGAAAATTGCCTCACCTGCCGCCCCTTTCAAAAAATCAATCTGACGGACCCAGGGACAGTTCAATTGTAATCCAGGGTTGAGTTATCTCAACATCAATGGAATGAAGTCTTTGTAAAGATTTGGCAAGAACTGTAAGACAGGAATTGTAGAAAATAAGAAAGGGACAGAACCAGCTGAGACATTCACGAACTTGAGAGCGGCGCTACTTCTGTTTGCCTCGCTTGACCGTCGCGGTCAAGCTCCCTTTCGCCAATCGCGCCGAAATCTCGTCCCCGGCCTTCACCTGATTCGCATCTTTCAGCAACGTCCCCGACAGAATCAAACACCAGTGCATATCCGCGATCGAGAATCGCCAGCGGAGAAAGCGCCTCGAGTTGACCCGTAAGTTGATTCAGCTCGCCTCGTTCGCCGCAGCAATATGGTCCGTGCCGCCGCCAGCATGCCGGCCACGCGCGCATCAAGTTCCTTATGCAATACCCGCCAGCATGCGGCGCACATCGTAGTGGCGGACCGCGGCGGCCGCCGTTTCCAGCCGCCGACGATGCTGTTCCAGAATCTGGCGCTCGGCCCGCTCCAGCCGATTCTTCAAATCATCCAGCTTCTGCTGGCGCCGGTTGATGACGTCCACCATGCGCGCAAACGCGCCATGCTGGGCCAGTTCCGTAAGCGCCTGCCGCCCCATCAGCAAGCGGTAGCGCATGCCTCGCACGTAGTCGCTGACGCAGCCCTTCCGCCTGTTCCTCAACTTCCTGGCGGGACCGAATCACCAACTCGGCAGCGGCGGAAGGCGTGGGAGCCCGCAGGTCAGCCACGAAATCAATAATGGTGAAATCGGTCTCGTGCCCAACCGCGGAAATCACCGGAATCTCCGAGGCAGCCACCACCCGCGCCAGCGCTTCGTTATTGAACGCCGCCAGATCCTCCGCCGAGCCTCCGCCGCGGGCCACGATGATGACGTCCACGTTGCGCGCCTTGTTGAAGTAGCGGACGCCCGCGCTCACCTCCGCGCTTGCGGCCTCGCCTTGCACCTGCGCCGGAAAAATCAAAACGCCGGCCGTGTGATGACGCCGCAGCAGAATATTCAGAATGTCGCGCAACGCCGCCGCCTGCGGCGAAGTCACAATCCCGATCCGCCGCGGCAAAGTGGGAATCGGCTTTCTTGCGCGCGGAGTCAAACAGGCCCTCGGCTTCGAGCTTCGCCTTGAGCTGCTCGAAGGCGACCTGCAACGCGCCCGCGCCCTTGGGCTCGAGATACTCGGCCGAAATCTGCAGCTCGCCGCGATCTTCATAGATCGTGACTCGCCCGCGCAGCACCACCTGCATGCCGTTCTCGGGACGAAAGCGCAGCAAGCCGCGCCTGCGACCGAAACATCACCGCGCGAATCTGCGAATTCGGGTCCTTCAAAGTGAAATAAAGATGCCCGGAATCATGCGCCCGGAAATTCGAAATCTCGCCCTCCACCCAGGTGTCGCCATACTCGCGTTCAATATGCGTACGCACCGCCGCCACCAGATCGCGCACCGTCCATATGCGGCGGTCCAGAGGCCTGAAACTGAACCCGAGTTGATCGCAGAGCATGTGTGGAGTTTACCGCAAAGGAAGCAGTCAGCCGTCAGCGTCAGCTCTCAGTTCACCGCCGTCGGCCTGTCATGTATGAAACGCAAATCCCAGCCGCGAAGCGGCGCCAGAATAAAGCCCACGGCGCAAGCCGTGGGTGCGAAAACGAAAAAGTCGAGCCCCAGAGGGGCGAAAGAACCGAACGTAATCGCTAAATGCTTAAGCCTGATGGGCTGAATGCCGAATGCTAAATGCCAATTGCTAATTGCTAATTGCTAATGCTGCCTACCGCCTGAACCGCCCGATCAAATACATCACCACCGAAACACCACGCTAACCAATATCGACGTGGCCAACGGAAAATAAAACGTGGTGTTCTTGCCGCGATAAACGATGTCCCCGGCAGCCGCCCGAGAGGAATGTTGGTCCGCCCCAACAGCATGAGCACGATCCCCGCGACCACGGCAATCGCCCCGGCCACCACCAGCAATTTCCCCAGATCGCTCATCGAACTCAGTCTAAACCCGTCCCGATCCGCGTCCTTTGCGGTTAAGAGCTCCGTGGCCAAGATGCTAAAATCTCGCCCCATGCGACGTCGGCTGGCTCTTCCGTTTGTTCTATTCTTCGCTTTCATTCTTTCCGCCCAAACTCGCTCCCGAAGTCGAGATCACGGCCGAGCCCAGTCATCATCTGGCGCTCGAAAACCAATACGTCGCGTGTTCAAGGTGGAAGTCGCGCCCCACGCGGCCACGCTCATGCACCGTCACCGCCACGACTACATCTTCGTCACCCTGGGCCGACCGTCAGTGGAAAACCAGGTCGCGGGAAAGCCGCCGGTCAAGCTCACTCTGCAGGATGGCGAAACCCGGTTCCTCCCCGGCGGCTTCGCCCACATCGCAAAGAATCTTTCCGACCAGCCCTTCCGCAACATCACCATCGAACTTATGCAAGACGAGAAGTCGCGCCAGTCGCCTCCGCCCAAGTGGGACGAAGACCGCGGCCTGCACATCCTGAACGGCGGCACCCAGGACATTCTCTTCGTGAAAGACGGCGTGCGCGCCTCGGAGTTTCAACTCAACCCCGGCGGCGTCGTTCCCAAACATCATCACGCCGGACCACACCTGGTGGTCGCCGTGAGCGATCTGAATTTGCGCAGCGACGTCGAAGGCAAAGGCCCGTCGCAGATTCAACTCAAGGCCGGAGACATGGCCTGGGTCAAGGGCGGCGTCACCCACACCCTGACCAACGCCGGCCAGCAAAATGCAAAGTTCATCACCCTGGAATTTCCGTGAAACGCGGTCGAAACCGCGTAATGTTCCACGTCGAACATTTTGTACTATCTATATTGTACGTACAATATAGACAACATATTCTCAAACCGCTGAGCCGATTGATGTTATGGCGGACCGGGCCGGCGGCATTCGAAGCTTCAGCGGTGACTGAAGAAGTACATCAGCGCGGCGATCACCAGGAAGGTTAGAAGGAAACGGATGATGGGCCAGCTCTTGCTCTTCTCGCGAGTGATTGGCGAGCTGTCTCCCGGGTTCAAAATATCTCCCAGGTTGGCGCCGGGCTGAAGCGTGCCGGATGGCTGGAAATTTTGCGGCTTGTCGAGAGTCAGGTTCTGGGAGCCGGAGTTTGCTGCGAAGCCTGCCTTGCGGTTCACGAATACTTTTACGTCGCCGGAGCCGCCCTGCCGGGCCAGCGCCTCAGTCAGCTCATTGGGCAGAAGGTAGTTGCCGACCATGCCGGCAAGCTTTTCCGCGAGAGGATGCGCGATCTCTTCGTGGCTGGCTCCTTCGATCGGCGCGGCGTTCGGATCGCTGGAATGGAGTGTGAATCCACCGCCCGGCTTGGCTTCAATGTGGAAGTCGAACTTAAGCTCCCTATTTCACCGGAGGCAGCATTTCCGGACTGAAGATTTAATCCGGGAAATTCCCTGGCCATGGCGGCGCCGATGTTGGCCTGAATCTTTTGTTGCAGCTCCGCGCGCGTGGGAGCCTCGAGCGGCGGGAGGCTGGGGTCGCTGGCGTGGGCGACGAATCCGCCTTCAGGCTTAGCCTCGATGCGGTAAGTGAAGGTGCTGATGAGCGCGTTTGAGTTCCACAGGGTTTGGCGCGATTGTAACGCGCTTTGGCCGGGGAAAAAGTGGATTATTGGGTTCCGGATTACCGTGGTGACCGCCAGGTCCTGCGCCTGGTACATTCTGCCCGTCCAGGTCGGGCCGCGCTTCGCAGTTAAGCCGCGCCGAGGGTGAGCGCCGCCACTCGCCACGATACAATTGGCCGCTGTATGGCCGTATGGGCAACCCGCCTGGGACTCAGCGGCGAAGTTCTTTTGCACTCGCTCCGGACCGCCGTGGCTGCGGTGGCGTCGATGCTCCTGGCGCGCGCGCTGAAACTTCCGGAATTTTACTGGGCGCCGATTTCAACTATCGTGATTCTGCTTTCCCCGACCGATCCGCTCACCCTCGCATGGCAGCGCTTTGCCGGAACCGCGCTGGGCGCGGTCGTGGGCGCCCTGATCGCGAGCTTTCTCCCCATGAACTGGTGGGTGTACGGAGCCGGAATCGTGGTCTGCGGACTGCTTTCCGGCGTGCTGCGCCTGGGCG
>CAWEVE010000037.1:0-107298 GCA_963812465.1 Terriglobia bacterium | reverse complement strand
TTCAGAATGATTAGTGACACTCGCATAGAGTGTCGAAATGCAAGTTCGCAAAGGAAAACCACCCGGCTCAGACCGATTGGCCCGGACCGGAGCGGAGCTCAGCCGGGAAGCCCGGATACGGTTGGCCTGGATGGATTTCGATCGTGACAGCGGTAATGTGGCCCGCACCTGCCGCCACTTCGGCATCAGCCGCCAGACGTTTTATCGCTGGCAGCGACGCTATGATCCCTATGATCTGACCAGTCTGGAGGGGCGCAGTCACTGTCCGCACAACCGGCGCCAGCCCACTTGGTCTTTTCTCTTAGAGGAAAAGGTTTTGAAGTTGCGTTTGCAGTTTCCCCGCTGGGGCAAGGACAAGCTGAGGATTCTCCTGCGTCGCCAGCAATTGCTGGTTTCAACTTCCATGGTGGGGCGCATCCTCGCTCGCCTCAAGCGGCAAGGCCGACTGGTGGAACCGCCACGCAGGGGAGTTCCAGGATCGCGCCGTGCTCTCAGGTCCCGTCCTTACGCGGTGCGAAAACCCAAGCAGTACGCGGTGTCTGAGCCCGGCGATCTGGTCGAGGTCGATACCCTGGACGTGCGACCGGTACCAGGCGTGGTCTTCAAACAGTTCACGGCTCGCGACGTGGTCTCGCGCTGGGATGTCATTCAAGCGCACACCAACGCCACCGCCTCGGCCGCAACCGAATTCCTCGATACCTTGCAGATCCGCATGCCGTTTCCCATTCGCGCGCTGCAAGTCGATGGCGGAAGCGAGTTCGCCGCCGAGTTTGAGCAGGCCTGCCAGCAGCGCGGCCTGCATCTGTTCGTGTTGCCCCCGCGCTCTCCTAAACTCAATGGCGCCGTCGAACGCGCCAACCGCACCCACACCGAGGAGTTCTACCAGGTCACACCCTGTTCGCTGGAAATGAAAAAACTCAACCGCGAACTGCGGCAGTGGGAGAAGATCTACAACACCGTGCGTCCTCATCAGTCGCTCGGCTACCTCACTCCCCGCCAGTTCCTGCTCCAGAACTCATCCCAACGAAAGGAATGAAAAGTGTCACCAATCTACTGGACGAGTACAAGGATTAGACTTTTTCGCGCCGGGATGACTATAATGGCGACTGCTTCACCGCGTTCTCCTGAGTGGTCTGTATAGTCTCACCTGATCGGTAAACATCGTGGTCAATTCAAGATAGGCGTGTGCGTGTATCTGGCATGCCAGGCGAAACCGCAGTTCCGGTTTGCCGTGCGCATTCCAGCCGCCAGCGGCCCATCGCGCGGAGCATCACGATGAAATCTGCAGCCGATTCCACGAAAGCCGCCACTGAAGCGGGAAACCCGAATGTCGAAACTTACGGGGAAGTTTTCCCCGATGGATCGATGATTGAGCTGGTCGCTTCTGCGACCGGCGAGCCCAGTCTGCTTTATTTTCGCGAGGGGCGAGTCCTAGTCCACACGGAAATCCAACACGCGGGGCGCATTTATCAAGCCCAAGAACTGCCACCTAGCATTCTGCGGGCAACCCGCCTGCCGCGGCAACCGGTGGACTACGGCACGATACGTCACCTTTTCAGCGAGCTGCAGGACACATTCGAGCAGTATTTAGGCTTTTCGCGTTCTTCGGAAGCGGGGGTCATGTTCTGGGTTTTGACCACCTGGTTCTGCGATTGTTTCTCCATTCCCCCGACCTTGTGGGCCCAAGGTGCGGAGCTCGATCTCGCCACGCGTTTTTTCCAATTGCTCCACTGCGTCTGTCGTCGCCCGCTTCGGCTCACGGGAGTTAACCGGGCGAATTTCTTGACCCTGCCATTTGACTTCCGTCCTGTGCTGCTGATGAATCAATCCGGTCTGCCCATAAGGCTTCAGGAACTTTTCGTGCGAATCGAACTCTCGGGGATCGGTAGTTTTGGGCAACCGCGGCCAGGCCTTTGATGTCACCTGTTCAAAGGCGATTTTTTTGGGGATGTGGGGAATCCCCCCGCCGCCCGACGCCGGGAATTTTCACTCGCATTGTATCCGGCCGACCACGAGCTTCCCCTACTGGATGAACGTACGTTAAATGCCATCGCCGATTATTTCCAGCCGCGTCTTTTGCAGTATCGGCTCGATTGCGCGAAGGCGGTTCGAGAATCCCAGTTCGTAGTGTCTGACCTGCGCCTTCGCACCCGTGAATTCGCACGGATACTGGGTGCCTGCATCCAAGGCGACCCGGACCTCGCGCTCCAAGCGGTCGCGGTGGCGCGTTCGCAGGACGAGATCGCCAATCGCTGCACTCTGGACCACGCCATCATTGGAGTGTTGTGGCCCCGGGTGCACTCCAACCCTACCTCGGTCTCCACGGCAAAAATGAAAATTGGCGCGGACCTGACACCCGAGCTGAATACCTATCTGCGTGGTTGCGGGGAAACATGCGAATACACTCCGGAAGAGGTGGGTAAGCGAGTAGCAAAGCTAGGGCTCTCGCGGAAACCAACCAATGCCGGCACGGTGCTTTTGCTGGACCGTGAAACCACCCTGCGAGTACATGCACTGGCCCGAGGCTACGGTATGGATAAAAGCGTGCCTGGATGCCCCGATTGCGGACGGATCGAACCATCGGCGGAGTGACGGATGTGAAGGGAGTGAGGGGTGTGAGGGTAAAAAACATTTTCGCGATGGCGGAGGAAGCCATGCCAATCATGAAACCTAGACTAACTCGCTCGGAACAATTGGAACTACTGCACGGATAAACGTGTGCCTGGATGCCTCGATTGCGGGCTGATCGAACCATCAGTGGAGTGATAGGTGTGAAGGGAGTGAGGGTGGGAAGATAAAAAACACGCTATATGGGAGGAACCATGCCAATCAAACGTAGACTGGCTCGCTCAGAACAATTGGACCACCTAGCTCGAGCTAAACAAATGCGCGCCGCGGGCGTTGATGTTCAAATCCGCGACGAGTGGTGGGAAGCTGCTCGCCCTTTGAATGTCACCATCATACCCTTTCACAGTCACGTATATGACTTGCGAAAGGGTGGCGCCGCCTATGCCGTTTGGGTACGTCTGGTGGCGAGGTGGCGAACTACCGTGACCAGTTGCCAATTGCTGACCGAGCGCGACCACGGCATTGAGCTTGTAGAATTTGATGACGACCGTCCTTCCTGCTCGCTCGAACCCCAGGTCTTTCCGCTTCACCGGGTACTTAATCCGCGTTTGATGAGCCCTCTGAACTTCCATGGGCGCGACCACATGGTCGAAGGTGTAATCCTGTTCGCTGGCCCGCAACTCTCGCCCGAGCTGCAGCATGGCATGGCCCTACGCTGCACGCTGACATTTTTCGACCCGAACGAAAACGAAATCTGCAAAGCTGGTCAACTATTTGTCGACCGGACCGGGAAACCGAGGAGCCAACCCCTAAGTCGACGCAGCGGTTTATACGACGACGATGAAATTTTCGTGACCAGCCGCCCACTGTTCCCTCAACGGGTGCCCGATGAATTTCCCGTGAACCGGGTCGGCCAAAAGGAAATTAAATCGGAACCAACGCGAACCGATGAAGGAGAAAAGGATCGTGAAGAAAGCACCAGTAAGGAAAAATGATCTGGCGCAGCCGCTACGAACCCGAGCGGGACCGAGGTCCACGGCAGCTAAGGTGTACGCATTTACACCCGGGCTCGCGGTTTTGTAAAACATCGAGCTAGGCATCGCCTCTGCCGCATGGGTAAGCGGTGCCGCAACATCGCACCGAAGCGATCCTGGCATTAAACTGGAGGGGTACTGAACCTAGTTGACCCGGTTTTTCTTTTGCTGCGCCACTCTGCAGCAGCCGTTCCATGTAAGTATTGATTCGGAGAATTGTGATGCGGGAACAAACTTCGTCGGACTTTCAGGCATGCATTCCGCATGCCATCAAATCCCACTGGGACAATGTCTGGGCTCCACGCCTGGCTGGATTCCCAGTCAATATTGTCTATGCCACAAGGATCGAGGGCGTTGGGCTGGCGCAAGCAACGTACGTTTTCGATCCCGGTACATTGGTTGAAGGCGAGCAGACCAGACAGATGCGGTATCGCCCGACAATCGAAAGCGACTTTTCGGTCCTGGTGGTGCTCCACCCAGAGGGCAGGATTGAGACCTTGCGGCGCCGAGAGGCATCTCCAAACTGTGCCAGCGATACTGCGCCTGATCCACCCGGACCAGGAAGGTGCCGCCCGGAACCGAGTAATAGCGGAGACTCGGAATAGCGTCTCATGCTGCGGACCTACCTCTCGTCAGCACACACGGGATTCGCCTCTGTGCAGGGAACACAAACAATGTGTATACTTTACGTATATACATTCGCGATGGAGGGTGCGCATGGGCACCGCACGGATATTCCGATCCGGAAACAGTCAGGCCGTCCGGCTGCCGAAGCAATTTCGACTGAAGAGCAAAGAAGTCGAGATCTTTCGCCGCGGGGATGAGATCGTCCTGCGGGAGAAGGATGGAACCATGGTGCGAGCGTTCGATCTGCTGGCTAATTTGCCCGATGACCTTGAATTCGTTGGCCGCGAGAAGGATCCACCGCAGAAACGCAAGGGACTGTAGATGGAGCCCCGCTATCTGTTGGACACAAACATCTGCATTTACATCCGGCAGAAGAGACCGGAGGAGGTTTTGCGCCGATTCCGGAAGCTCCGTCCCGGAGAAGCAGTCCTTTCGGTCATTACTTACGGCGAACTGCTATACGGGGCAGCCAAGAGCGAGCAACGAGCGGCAGCGCTTGAGCGGTTGTGTGAGCTTGTCAATTTGCTGCCCGCACTTGTCCTTGCCGGAAAATGCGGGCGAAGCCTACGGGATGATTCGCGCCCAACTGGAATCGAAGGGCGAGATGATCGGAAACAACGATCTTTGGATCGCCGCCCACGCCGTGGCAGCGCGGTTGACACTGGTTACGAACAATGAGAGGGAGTTCCGCCGGGTGCGCGGTCTGAAGATACAAAACTGGGCCCGCTAGCAGAACTCAATGATGCGAGCCGCTTGTATTCCGCGTCGTTTCGACTCCAGATCGGCCTACGGCAACCAAAGTAACAAACTTCCGGCTCTCGTGCCCCCTCAATACAAAAAACCTTCTCCGGGGAATAGGGTCGTGGAGTAGAACACGTTCCTTTAAAGCATCACATGGAATTGAATCGAAGTGGCAAACGCGGTAGCGCGACGATGCCGCGAACACCTCGCCCGGTCGGCATTGGAGCTCCTGCGGTGACTCCGGTAACCGGAACCTGCTGAATTCTCCCAAAGAGCGCCGCGAAATCTGGGAAACTGCTATCTCTCGGCCATATGAGGGCGACACCAGCATGCTAAAATCTTGGAGCGAAAATTATTTCCCAAATGTCAACTTATCAGGTGTCCACGACAAGTCCCGTTTCTGAGCTGAAAAGCAAGATTGAACAACGCCAAGCGCGGATCGCCATCATCGGTCTGGGTTACGTCGGCCTGCCCCTCGCCTTGCTGTACACCGAAGCAGAAGTTCCGTGTCACCGGCTTTGATATCGATCAGCGCAAGGTTACCACGCTGACGAAGGGCGGCTCTTACATTGTCCGCATTCCGGCCCACGAAATTCAGGAAGCCCGCGCCCGGGGATTCGAAGCGACCTCCGACTATCGCTCGTCTGACCGAGATGGACGCCATCATCATCTGCGTCCCGACCCCGCTGAATGAGTACCACGAACCCGACCTGAGCTACATCACCGACACGGCGAAGGCCATCGCTCCGCATCTGCGCGCGGGTCAGTTGGTGGTGCTCGAGAGCACGACCTATCCCGGCACCACCGAAGAAATCATGGTCCCGATTCTCGAAAAAGGCAATAAACACGGTCTGAAAGCCGCGCGCAAGGGGTCTCCGACCGGACAGGAATTCTTCGTCGCCTTTTCGCCCGAGCGCGAAGATCCGGGCAATCAGACGGTGGCGCGGCGCGATATTCCGAAGGTAGTTGGCGGCCTCGATCCCAGGCCAGCGACGCTGCAGCCGTCGCTGTACGGAGCCATCTTCAATCGCGTTGTGCCGGTCTCGTCGCCGGCAGCGGCGGAGATGACCAAGCTGCTGGAGAACATCTACCGCTGCGTGAACATCGCCCTGGTGAATGAGCTGAAGCTGCTCTCGCTGCGCATGGGCCTGGACATCTGGGAAGTCATCGAAGCGGCGTCCACCAAGCCCTTCGGCTTTCAGCCTTTTTATCCTGGACCGGGCCTGGGCGGACACTGCATCCCGGTCGATCCCTTTTATCTGTCGTGGAAGGCCAAGGAATGGGACTTCCGCACCCGCTTCATCGAACTGGCCGGCGAGATCAACATCGGCATGCCGTACCACGTGCTGGATTACGTGGCCAAAGCGCTGAACCAGCAGAAAAAGGCGCTGAATGGATCGAAGGTGCTGGTGCTGGGCGTGGCTTATAAGAAAGACATTGACGATCTGCGCGAATCGCCGGCCCTGACCATCATTGAGCTGCTGCAGAAAGAGGGCGCCGAAGTCAGCTACAACGACCCCTATTTTCCGACCGTCGGCAAAGGGCCGCAAGTACGACCTGCAAATGAAATGCGCCCCGCTGGATAATCTCGGCCAGTACGATTGCGTGCTGATCGTCACCGATCACTCCGACTACGACTACCAGCGCATCGTGCGCGAATCGCAACTGGTGGTGGATACCCGCAACGCCACCCGAGGGATCCAAAGCCCCAAGATCGTGCGCTGCTAGGACGCAGCCATTCTACGAACCGGTTCGACGGACTGCCGCGCTGCCTTTTTCCAGCAATGACACAGACCCGCCAGGCTCAATGTCGGTAAAGAACCGAAAGTTCTTCCCACCGGGCCGTCGGCGCGAAGCCGTCGAAGTTCAGGACCGAGATGCCGTGACTGGCGACTTCGCTCACCTTGACCACGCCCCAGAGGTCGATCAGGGCTTTGTCATCGATCTCGTTCTTTCCCAGCAGGTCGGCGTCGTAGCCGAAGTCGCGCAGGAACCAACGCAGCTTCCACATTGCCTTGGGTGTGCAATACAGGCGCCCGGTCAGCCGTGTACCAGGGGAGAGACATTGGACGGATCGGCGTCGCCATAGCCGACAAATCCTGCAATCGCGGGACTTGAATACTGTGGCTTTGAATGCCCATCGCGCTGCAGCCGGATCGGAGAATCTCCCAATGCACTCGACTTTTATTCCAGAGCGTTTCCCTCCTCTGAGCAATTCTCAAGAGGCCCGCATGGCTTAGATACCAGCATCCATCAGCTAAAGCAGATCGCCTAAAGCAACGGACAGCCGATAGTCTCGGCACAACTCTTTCAACGCCATACCGCTGTTCGCGGCAGTCTTCCCCATCGTTGCTTTGCACGCCTGAGCGCCTAGCAAGAACCAGGTTTCGACGCTGTACTCTTCTCCACGGAATTATGGAAACCCGCCCCGTCGAGATCTTGGTTCTTTCGTTAATGGTCTTGGAGCGCAAAAATTTGCACCCTGTGGAAAACTCGCAACTGGAAGTTTTGCTACACTGTGCGGGCCGCTTCTTCGTCTACAACTTTAAGCTCTGCTTTTTTGTCCGAGTTCTTCGTCTGAACTCGGGAAACCTTGTTGCAGCGTTTACCTCGGCAGTCCTGACTCAATCACGTTTCCCCGCCGGTTAGGGGACACAGGCGTGGTGTTGAGTTGTCATATTAAGAAGTAACGAACCGCGTGCGTACTACCGATCTCTTTTTCAGGTAGCCCCCGCCGATTCGAGTTATGACGCCGAGAAGCATTCCCAGAAACAAGCAAAACGAAATTTGACGTTCTCAGGGCCCCGCAATCCATCTGGCCAAAAGGGACTCGTACGTCGATCCCTATCCCCGTTCATAAGAGGAAACTTTATGCTGAGGATGAGCGTTTTGTTGTTGATCGTTCTTTTTCTAGTGGGTTGCGGGGGCGGCACCATGCCATTCCTTCCCGCTCACGGTGGATCTTCCGGCAGCGGCACGACCAGCAGTGGATCGTCGGGCAGCGGCACTTCCAGCACCGGTTCTTCTGGAAGTGGGACCTCGAGCAGTGGAACATCCGGTAGCGGGACGTCCAGTAGCGGATCGTCAGGAAGCGGTACCTCTGAGCAGTGGATCGTCCGGCAGTGGCACTTCCAGCAGCGGGTCGTCAGGTAGTGGGACATCAAGCAGCGGATCGTCGGGCAGCGGCTCGTCGGGCAGCGGCACTTCTAGCAGTGGTTCATCTGGCAGTGGATCGTCCGGCAGTGGATCTTCGGGCAGCGGCACTTCCAGCAGCGGATCATCAGGCAGTGGATCGTCAGGCAGTGGTTCTCGGCAGTGGCACCTCTAGCAGTGGGTCATCGGGCAGCGGCACCTCCAGCAGCGGTCGTCGGGCAGCGGGTCCTCGGGCAGTGGTTCTTCTGGCAGCGGATCTCTGGCAGCGGCTCATCAAGTAGTGGTACTCTGGTAGCGGCTCATCCGGTAGCGGCTCATCTGGCAGCGGCTCTTCCGGCAGTGGCTCTTCCGGCAGCGGTTCATCCGGTAGCGGTTATCCGGCAGTGGATCTCAGCGCGGTTCTTCCGGCAGCGGGTCATCCGGTAGCGGATCGTCAGGTAGCGGGTCCTCTGGCAGTGGCACCTCCAGCAGCGGATCGTCGGGTAGCGGATCCTCCGGTAGTGGCACCTCGGGCAGCGGTTCTGGTAGCGGTACTTCCAGCAGCGGGTCCTCTGGTAGTGGGACCTCACAGCGGTCTCAGCAGTGGATCGTCGGGTAGCGGATCATCTGGTAGTGGCACCTCCAGCAGTGGTTCGTCCGGCAGCGGTACCTCGGTAGCGGCTCTCAGGCAGCGGGTCATCTGGTAGTGGCCGCATCTTCCGGCAGTGGTTCATCTGGCAGTGGCTCGTCCGGTAGTGGTTCCTCCGGCAGTGGCTCGTCAGGCAGCGGCTCCTCCGGCAGCGGCTCATCCGGTAGCGGATCATCCGGCAGCGGCACCTCCAGCAGTGGCTCTTCCGGCAGCGGCTCTTCTGGCAGCGGCTCTCCGGCAGTGGTTCTTCAGGAAGCGGCTCGTCAGGTAGCGGCTCGTCCGGTAGCGGCTCGTCCGGTAGTGGCTCTCTGGCAGCGGTTCTCCGGCAGCGGCTCGTCGAATAGCGGGGCGGTAACCGGCCCCAGCGAATTCAGCTTCTCCGGATACGACTGGGAAACTCACAACGGTTCCGCGCCTCCAGTTGGAAATCGGAACGGAAATGTCGGAACCTTCGATCCCAACAATGTTTCTGTCGGGTCGGAGCTGGTACTGTCCCTGACCCAGACACAGCAGGGCGGCCAGATTCTCTCCAGCGGCTCCGAGGTGATGACCAAACGGACCTTCAGTTATGGAACGTTTGAGTTCACTTCCCGGGTGGTCAACGTTCTGTCGGGATCAGATTCCTCGGGCTTTCTGTACGCCGGCAACTCGGACACCGAAATCGATATGGAGCAAGTCGGCAACATACCGGACGCGGTGGACTGCACCAATTGGCATGGCCTCTCCGACTTTCAGGACACCGAGGTCACGGGGTACGACCAGGGGAACAACCATGACTTCAAGATTGTCTGGGCCCCTTCCCACGTCGACTGGTACGTTGACGGCACAATGGTGGTCTCGCACTCGTCGGCCGTGCCCAGCACGCCCGCTCCCTTCCTGTTCAATATGTGGGGCACAAATGACTCGAGTTGGGGAGGTACGGCCAGTCCCGGTCCGACTCGATACATGTACATCAGCAACTTCAGTTACACGTCGCAATAGTCGGAGGTACGCGCTAAGCAGCACTGTGAATGCGGGCAACGGACGCAGAGGTCGGCGTTGCCCCATTCATTTTTCATAGGGACGGAAGCAGATTCAGGATTGTGCCGTCGAATTAGATATCGAATTAAGAATTGAACTAAAAGCAGAACTAGCTAGTCCGGAGCCTTGGGTAGCGGGAGCCACACCTGAAAACGCGTCTCGCCGGGCTTGGAAGAAACCTGAATGCTTCCCTGATGCTTTTTGACGATTCGTTGGACGGTATCCAGACCGAGGCCAGTTCCCTCTCCCACTCCCTTGGTGGTGAAGAAGGGCTCAAAAATATGTGACTTTATTTCGGGTGAGATTCCGGGACCGTTGTCGCCGATCTCAACTACAACGCAACCGTCCTCGCGATAAACCCGGACCCGCAATTCGCCCTTCCCGCTCATGGCGTCGATGGCATTGTCGATAATATTGGTCCACACCTGGTTCAAATCGCTTCCGAATGAGTTGATGAGCACGGGCGTCTTGGGATAATCGCGCTGCACCACCACGCCTCGCTTGAGTTTGTGATTCAGGATGGTAAGCGTGGTCTCCAGACCTTTCACGATATCGATATTCTGCACCGGCGCCTGGTCCATGTAGGTGTATTCCTTGATGGCGCCCACCAATTCGGAGATTCTCGTCGCGCTGCTTTCGATTTCGTTCAACAGGCCGAACACTTCGACCGAGGCGGCGATCCGCACCAGGGCCGCGCGGGCGGTGTCTGCGTCGAGGATCGAGAACAACGATTCCAGCGCCTCCGGTTTGACGTTCTTGCGCGCCAGATCGGCAGCCAGTTGCCACAAGTCGTTCTGCCCATGACTTCGCAGCAGCGAATCAATCTGGTCTTCGAGATCGCTGATGGTGAGCGCGTCCGCGGGATGTTCGTCCTGCTGGGTAAACGAAGTTTCCAGCTTGTCGATCTCCGCCTTCTGTTCCGGAGTAAGGTCGCGCCTCCCCAGATCGTGACTCGCCTCCCGGATTTTTTTCAGGAGTTCACGCAACTGGCTGGTGGCGCGCTTGGCCGCGGAAGCCGGATTGTTCAGTTCGTGGGCGAGACCAGCGGAAAGTTTTCCCAAGCCCGCCAGCCGGTCTTTTTGTTGCTCGAGCCGGGTGGTTTCGCGAATCCGGTCCGACATGAGGCCCACCAGACGCTGGGCCAACTCCGGCATTTTCTGCACCAACTCGGGGAACAACCTGGCCGGAAAACGCAGGATGCGACTGTCGGTGATTGCCCGGCCGGTCAGAGTCGCCTGCTTCATCCTGGAAAAAGGCAATATTCCAGTGACGTCGCCGCCCTTCAACGAAATCGCAATGGTTTCGCCATTTAATTCTCCCCGCCCCTGAAGCGCTCCCTCGAGAATCACGACCATGAATTCCGCCGGATCACCGCCGCGCATGAAAATCTCGCCCGGCTTAAGCGGGATCTCCTGCGCCTGACTGAGAAACCATTCGATCTGGTCGTCCGGCAGATTGGCGAACGCCGGAATGCTGAGTAGTTCCGCTTTGTCGGTCATTCGATCACTAAACCTTGCTCAGATACTGATGGATGAATTGCACGGCCACCGATCCCTCACCGACTCCGGAGGCAACCCGTTTGACCGAACCGTGGCGTACATCGCCAACCGCGAAAATGCCGGGAACATTTGTCTCCAGCAGAAACGGGTCGCGCTCGAGGGCCCATCCCTTGGGATGTTGCCCATCACGGATGAGATCGGGACCGGTCAGCAGGAAGCCGCGTTCGTCCCTTTCGACGAGCGTTCCCAGCCACTCGGTGCGCGGCAGTGCTCCAATAAAGATGAACATCGAACTGGCGGGCACGCGCTCGATCTGGTTCGTGTCCGAGCACAGGACCGAGACCTCCTCGAGGTGGGTCTCGCCATGGACTTCGCTGACGCTGGCGTGGGCCCAGATTTGAATGTTGGGCATCTCCTTGATCTGGTCGATCAGATACTGCGACATGGTGCTGGCGAGCGAGTCTCCCCGCACCAGGATTACGACGCGGTCGGCGAACTTGGCGAAATTCATGGCCGCCTGGCCTGCGGAGTTGGCGCCGCCCACGATGTAAACAATCTCACCTTTACAGGACAGGGCCTCGGTGGCGCCGCCGCCGTAGTAAACGCCCGATCCCTGCAGCCGGTCGACGCCCGGAGCCTCAAGACGGCGCCACTGCACGCCGGTCGCGATCATCAGCGCGTGACAGGAAATCTCAAGACCGTCCGCCAGCTTGATGATCCGGTAAGAGTTCTCAGCTCGGATCGCAACCGCCTCCTGCGGCGAGAGGATTTCGACTCCGAAACGCCGCGCCTGCACCACGGCTCGCCGAGCCAGGTCGCCGCCACTCAGGCCGTTGGGAAATCCCAGGTAGTTCTCGATGCGCGAACTCATTCCCGCCTGACCGCCCGGGAGCCTCGCGCTCGATCATTACCGTGTGCAAACCTTCCGAAGCGCCATAGACCGCGGCCGCCAGGCCGGCCGGGCCTCCGCCTACGATCGCCAGATCGTAGAAGCTGGTCTGCGCCCGGGTTCGCAATCCGACTTTCTGCGCAACCTCGGTCGGCGCGCCTTCGAGAAGCTTGGTTCCGTCAGGGAAGAGCACTACAGGAAGACTGGCACCCTCCGGACCCAGCGCTTCCAGAAGCCGTTTGGTTTCGGGATCGTTGGCCGAAGCCTCCACGTCAATCCACTGGTAGGGAACATGGTTTCGCGCCAGAAAATCGCGCAACTCATACGACGGGCGAGACCAGCGCGTGCCCAATACGCGAATGCCTTCGAAGGTAGGACGGTAGGAAGCTTTCCAGTCGTCCAGCAGGTCATCCAGCTGCGGATATAGATTTTCCGCCGGCGGATCCCAGGGTTTCATGAAGAAGTAATTGATATTGGCTTGATTGATCGCACTGATGGCCGCAGTCGTATCGGCGTAGGCGGTGAGCAGTGCCCGCTTCGCGTCGGGGAAAACGCGTGTTGCCTCTTTTAAAAATTCCACGCCGTCCATGTGAGGCATGCGCTGGTCGGCCAGCAGCAAGGCCACACTGTCATTGCGAACCTTCAACTGCTTTAACAGATCCAGCCCGCCTTCAGGAGAATCGCTGCCGATAATGCGGTAGTCAGCCCCGTACTTCGATCGCAGATCGCGCTCGATCGCCCGCAATACGTCAGGGTCGTCATCCACGCTTAGCAAAATAGGTTTGGCCATGATCTCTTGCGCCTGATTTTAAAATAAACTTAGCCTTGCCGAGCCGACCGATTGCTTCACTTAGATACAGAAACTTCGCATTTGGTCGCACAATCCGATTGTAAACTCGATCGCGCAATCGCGCGGACAGAGGTGGCAAGAGTGCAAGATCGTCAAATTGAAATTGAAACTTCGAATCAAACCATAGCATCTGGACAATTCGTATGAACAGCAACCTTAGCGGAAAGCGCGGCCTGCCGAAGAACTTTCCCGTAGCGGATTTTCTGGGCATCAATTTCATCAGTCAATCGGATGGACACGCCGTAGCCGAATTTCGCGCGGAAGCGCAACATGCCAACCCGATGGGCACTCTGCACGGCGGGATCCTCTGCGATCTGGCCGATGCCGCCATGGGAGTGGCCTTCGCAGGTACGCTCCAGCCCGACGAGAGTTTTACCACGCTTGAGCTGAAGATCAACTTCCTTCGCCCCGTCTGGAGCGGGCTTTTAAAGGCGGAAGCCCATGTAGTCTCCCGGGGCCGCACCGTAGGCCTGGTCGAATGCAAGATCACGGACGAAAAACAGCGGCTGATCTCCCGCGCCACTTCAACCTGCATGGTTCTAGCCGGCGATGCGGCAAAAAACCGATAACCTGCCTGGATGAAACAAAGATGAAACGAATCTGAATCCGCTTCACCATTGCTGCTTTACAATCTCAGGACCAACTTTTCATTGAGAAAATGGAGAACAAATGAAATTACTGCGCTACGGTGCACCCGGCCAGGAAAAGCCGGGCGCTCTCGCCTCAGACGGCAGCATCCGCGACTTGTCGAGCGTCGTTTCCGATCTCGCCGGCTCGTCGTTGCTGCCGGAGTCGATCCAGAAACTGCGGAGCCTTGATCTCTTGTCCCTACCCAAAGTCGCCGGCCAGCCCCGGATCGGCCCTTGCGTCGGCGGGGTGGGCAAGTTCGTCTGCATTGGCTTGAACTATTCGGACCATGCGACGGAATCCGGCATGGAGCTGCCTCGCGAGCCCGTGGTTTTCATGAAGGCGACATCGTCCATCTCCGGTCCTGACGACGATGTGGTCATCCCGCGCGGATCTAAAAAGTCTGACTGGGAAGTCGAACTTGGCGTCGTCATCGGCAAGCCGGCTAAGTATGTGGAGGAAGCGGACGCGCTCTCCCATGTTGCCGGATATTGCGTAGTCAACGATCTTTCAGAACGCGCCTTCCAGCTCGAAAGCACCGGCCAATGGGTCAAAGGTAAAAGTGCGGACACCTTCGGTCCGATCGGGCCATGGCTGGTGACGCCTGACGAGGTGCCGAATCCGCAGAACCTGGAAATGTGGCTCGAGGTTGACGGTCACCGCTATCAGAACGGATCGACAAAAACCATGGTCTTTGGAGTCGCTTACCTGATCAGTTATTTGAGCCGGTTCATGAGCCTTCGATCCGGGGACGTCATTTCAACCGGCACGCCTCTGGGGGTAGGTCTGGGCCAGAAGCCACCGGTTTACCTGCGGCCCGGCAATCGCATTCAACTGGCTGTACAGGGGCTTGGGCAGCAGAATCAAAGAGTGGTGGCGGAAACGGCAGGGTAACTCAGGGATCGCGATAGAAGTTTAGTCGTGCAGCACAACGTTGAGCAGCGAACTGTGGACCTGGAGTCCGCCGGCTTCCCCGCCGGCGTAGTGAATGAAGCCCAGCTTGCGGAAGCGGTTCATGAAAAAACTCACCCGGGAACGAGTCGTCCCCACCATTTCAGCCAGGGTTTCCTGGCTGATCTTCGGAACCACGGTTTCAGGCACGCCTTCCTTGCCGAAATGAGCCAGCAGCAACAGGACGCGCGCCAGTCTTTTTTCGCTGGAATTAAATAGCTGGTCGACCAGATCCTCTTCGTAGCGGATATTCCGCCCCAGCAAATACGCCACGAACATGTCGGAAAACGAATGCTCACGATGAAGCGCACTCATCATGGCACTCCTGTCGATCCGCAGCAGCTCGCAATCGGTCATCGCATCCGCCGATCCCATGCGGAGGGTCTGACCTGCCAGCGCACCTTCCCCAAAAAAATCCTTTTCGTTCAGGATGCCGATCGTGGCTTCCCTGCCGGTTTTTGATACGACGCTGAGCCTGACTTTGCCTTCCTTGATGTAGAACACAGAGTCCGCCGCATCGCCTTGTGAAAACACACTCTGCTTCTTGGAAACCGCGACGGTCTTTCTGCCCACACCAATCGTCGCCAGAAATGTGCTGGGATCGAATTCGCGGATCTTCTTGGTTGGCTTAATAGGACTCATCGTCGTTAGTTGCTAATTATAGGAGCGCTGCCCAGCTACTTCACTTTTTGTATAGCCAAGCGCCGATCTCGATGCGGCTCCGTGCGAGGTAGACCCGTACCGAGCTCACACTTCTCTCCTCGCTTGGCGCCGCAGGTTGGGCATCGTACCGTCAGAGCCTGTTCGCGCTTGACTTTCATGTTTACATCATGCGCCGCGAGCCAACATTAAAGTGGTCAATTGTGAACACTATGGAAACCGCGGGTACCAGCGTTCGCGGAATCAGATCCTAGGGCGTACCCCTGGCACCCAGCCCCGTGAACCAGATTGGGCTGGTTATGAAAGCCGGCTGATTCCTTGCAAGCCCTTGAAATTATTTGGCGAAAGGTAGCTCGTGGCTAGGGCAGCGCGGCTCTCGAGTTCGCCCACCGCGTGGAAGGGCCAGATCGGTCTGCCGCCGAAACCGCCGGGATCAGTGTGGTATTTGGATAGTAGTGATCGAGAATTTGGCGGAAGCTGGCTCCTGCCTGCGCCATCGCTTTGCTCCCGCGCTGGCACAGGCCGATTCCGTGGCCCTGTCCCGCGCCTTCGAGAATTACATCGTCGCCGTCTTTCCGCAGGGTGAAATTATTGCTGGGCACTGCGTCCCAGCCGCGTTGACGATCAACCGCCAGCCGGGAACTTTCTCCGCCTTTCTCTAAATCGGCCGCCTCGCTTGGCGAAACCCGGCGGCTCCAGCGCCACGGGTTATGCAGGCAGTAATCACACGCCACCGGGAAATACGGGTAGCCGTCATTATTGCTGGACAATCCCACCTCCTGCGGGGTGCGGGTCCGCCCTCCACAGCTTCGGGCGAACATTGCGGCCACCGCCTGATCACGATAAGCCAGCACCAGGCCTCTGGTCGCGAGAGTCGCACGCGACGAAATCCTGTCGGGAGGCGGAGGCTCGCGCAGAAACTGGCAATGCGTAGTGTCGCAGAAGTCAAAATCGTGATGCTGGCCTCGAGCCGCCACAAAATACGATCGCGTTGCCACTGCCTGCGCCTTCAATGCTTCCAGAGGCGTGTCCGGCTCGCTCTCGGCTTGAACGGCCGATGCCACCGCAGTTTCCAGATCCATCGCAATTACCGGAACCAGAACGCCACCGACGGCTTTCACCTCCAGGACACCGCGGTAATGGCGGCTGATTTTTCCCGGGACGGCGAGTATGAACTCAGCCGCGCCAGTGCCGCGGCTGACGACGCGAATGTCAGACGTCCGGACCACTTGATCGCCGACCTGCAAGATCAGCTGATCACCGGATAGCGTGATTTGCGCCGCATCTAGCCCGGAGCTTCGCTCCAGCACGTAAGCTTTTTGTCCGCTTGGTCCCTGGCCTCGATGACTAACGCCTGCGCTGGCAGAGTCTTCAAGGTGAGCTGACGAGGCTGAAAGAGGCCGAGCACTCCGATGCGGACCTCCTGAGCCGCGGCCACGTGAGCGGCCAGAACAACGGCGAGCAGTTTGAGTTTGAGGGACACTTCGACTACTCCTCGCTCCGGCTGACTCGATCCGGCTCAACATTCGCCCCGCGGTCACCGCTGCCTTGGCGCCGGGAACTCCATGCACCCGAACCATCAGCAACAACTCCGGTTGCTCGGCTGGGAACAGTGCGACCACAAAACCGTCTCCCGGAGCATGCGGTGTGATGGGTGCAGGCGGCGGTACCGGTTTTTACCAGCGCTGCGGAGTGCTTCAAAGCGCGATCGACTTCCAGTCCCGTTCCCTGCCGCGCCGGACTCCGCCATTCCGGCAATAACTTCGCGCGCTCCAGGCTGGTCGCGACGGCGATTCAGTTCCAGGTAGGCGCGCGCCATGTGCAGAGGAGAAATGAGCCAGCGATTTCCCACGCCGATCAGGTCTGCGACCCGACAACTTCGGACCAGGCGACTCCAGCCCGAATTCTTTTGCCGCAGGGATCACGTCGGCGCTGGTCATATCCGCGGTAAGCATCCGAAAATACGAATTGCAGGAGTAGGCAATGGCGGAAACGATGCCGACCTCGCCGTGTCCGCGCGGCAGCCAGCAACCTCCGGATGCGCCCGTGCACACGTGCGTTGGATAGTGAAACTGGTGCTCTTCGCCGTAGGCCAGGGCGATGAAAGGTTTGACCAGCGAACCCAGCGGAATCGGTTGCTCGGCGTCATCCCAATGAGAAGCCAGTAGCGTCCCAGTCTGGCATCCAGTAGGAGAAACGAGACTTCCCTGCTCTGAAATTCGCGCTGCAGAATTTGGGCAGCGGATTGAGCAAACAGCGAGGTCCCGGTCGTGCCTTCTGCCGACGAAATCTGAGCGGGCCCTCTGGCGACGCAAGCCAGAACCATCGCTCCGAGCAACAGCCAAGTCTCGATTTTCATTACCGAGACCATTGGTAAGTGACCGTCTGCAGCACCTTGTCGCCGGCATCGCGAACCACGATTTTTTCCGACGAAACCGCGGCCAGAGTCGAACTCAGGCTGGCGATGTTCTCCGAAAAGAATTGCGGCTGCCGTTGCGATCCAGGAATTCCAGCGGGACTCATGTCCGGGCGATCGACCACCGTGAACAGGCGGGCAAAATTGTCTCTCTCGCGCTGGTGGTCGAATCCAGCCACAAACACTGACGGGCTTCGACTCGGACTTTCCGATTCACGTTTGCCAGCATGCCGCTGATCAGCGCGGGATCGTCGGCAACCACCAGATATTTTCCTCGCACTGCGCCAGGAGCAAGTCCGCAGACCGTCAAGTTCCTAATATCCGCTGGTCTGCTTCCAGCCCACTCCCAACTGGCTGGCGGTCAGACTCGGCCGCACGAACTCTGCCGTTGCGGCGCGGGCGGCGGCTTCATCCCAATCGGAGCCTCCCGGCCAGCGCAACCGCCGAGTGAATTTTCACGAACACGCCCGCGCGGTCGCGCTCGGTGGACTGCACCTGCAGAACCGCACGGACCTGGTCCTTCTGCAGGATCGCCTTCAGCGCAAATGGACCTCGATCATCGGACGAATGCTGCATTGGAGCCTGGTCGATTCGGGTCTCCAGATCCGAACTCGAGCCGGTTTCGCCTGACGTCAGTTGCGCTTGCGGCGCGAGCTGTTCCGGAGCGCCGGATATGAGGCCGAACGCGGAGCCAGAATCTTGCGTTCCAGCGGATCGAGACACGATTCGACGGACGGGCAGCCTTCGGCCTTGTAGAAGCCGGCGCCTTCCGGCACCAGGCGGACGAGATCAGTCACATCCTCGGGCACGCCCGCGGACGAGGCGTCGCCGGCAACTTTCTTCAGCAAGACACGCTCCTCGCGATATTCCTTGCCGGAGCGGAACAGATCAGAGACCGCCGCGGAGTACTGCTTCATGTCGGTAATATTCTGCTGCACCCAGTAGGAGCGGAAATATGGGCTGGGCACAATCTTTTCCAGATTCAGGACCATTCGCAGATCCCCGACGCTCCCGGCAGCGGCCACGGACTGGGCCCACCAGGGCTCGGCTTCGATGGTGCGGTCCTTATTCTGCTTCCCGCCATCAACTGCAGTGCGCTCGCCATCAAATCTTCGCGCGTTGCGAGCAGCAAATAGTCTCCGCCGACGGCAAACTCCACTTCCCGCTCGCGATTCGGGATCGCGCCGCAGATAAAATGTCGCGCCGCCTGCGGTGCGGGTCTCGAACTTCGCACGCGTCTGCCACAGCTGGTTCTGCATCGCATTCGCCGACGGCAAGCGCGTGATGTAAAGAAACTGCAGTTTTCCGATGTCGTAGAGCGCGAGCGCACTCTGGCTCCCGGCCACCTGGGTACATAAATTCATGTCGGGCGGAAGTCCGGCGGCGGTGGCGAATTGTTTGCCGGCATCGCGCAGCCGCAGAAGCAGGCGGGAGCGGGAAAAGACCTCGTAGTTGCTGCTGCCCAGCCATGCCTGCTTCTGCGGGAACCGTTCCAGTCCGCCAGCAGTGAGGAGAAATCCTTCGCCTGAAGGTATAGAGACGCTCCGGAAGGAACATATTGGAGAGCGGCGCCTCCGGGGCGGCGGCCGACTGGTAGGCGGCCCAGCCCAGGCCCATACCGACCGCACCGATACTGACAGCACCGATAAGGAGAAACATCGTCAACTTCTTCATTGGCGTCCGCCTCCTTTCGGCAACGGTTTTACCGGAGGCGCGAGCGAGCCAGCAATCGCGGACGAACCAGGCGGTCCTGCTCCAGCGCTTCGTGCAGGATCGGCTGGCGGGCTGCATTGAGCTGTTGGCGACGCAACCGGGCGCTGACGTCCGTGATCGTGCTGCTGATTTCCTTGCGGCGGGCCGGTGCCTTTTCCAGTTTGCGTGCCACCTGCAGATAACGCATCGCTTCGTCCAGCCGATCGAGTCTGACCATAGACTTCGCTGAGTGTCCATGCCACCTGCGCCTGTGTGCGCGTGGGCAGCTTGAAGGGCTGTCCACCTGGCCGGCTGCCGTTCTCGGCATCAGCCTGATCTTCAGCACCGGCGATTTCATCTTCTGACGACCACAGCGGCGGAGGCGGATTGAAGAACTGCTGCCGAAGAAGCGGCTCGATCACGCCGCGGGCGAATTCATCGGACCGTATGCCGGCCGCCGCCAGGAACAACGGGATGCGGGCGTCGTCACGGCCGGAGTATCTGCCAGCGCGTTGCCCAGCAGTTGGACTTTCACTTGCGCATCGCTCGCACTCTGGGCCGCGGCCAGTCGAGCCGGTAGAAGAACGGTTGGTCCGCCGCGGAAGCAGCAATCGCGCTTGGCCCCTCGCCAGCAGATTTAGTTCCTCGCTTCCGAGTCTCGACGGTCTCGACGCCTGAGGCGTCGCCGGCCAATGCCAGAGCCGCTTGCGTCCGCACGCCGTACGAGAACGTCCGGCACTCGATGCAATGGCTCGCGAGCTCGCGCCGGCAGACTCCGACATCCTGGCCCGCGGCAATTTTTGCTTTCGCCAGCCGCAACCGGTAGGCGGCTCCCAGGGCGACGCCTTCACCAGTTGTTCGAGAAATTCGACTGCCTCGGCGTTGTGGCCTGTCTTCTCCAGCAGGGCCGCGGCCGGATCCAGGTTCTCAAACGGATTGCCCACAACCACCACCAGGCGTCGCAGCAACTCGACAGCGCCGGACGTGTCGCCGGCGGCGATGCGAATTTCAGCCAGGCCGAGAAAATTCGCGGCCTCCAGTTTGTGCTCCTCAATCTCGCGCGCAAACACAAACTCCAGTACTTTGCGCGCCGACTGTTTATCTCCGGATTCAAACAGCTGCCGCGCCGCCGACTCGCAGGACTTCCGAGGCCAGGCGCAGTCTGCGGATCGGCGCGATAGCCTCAATCCTGGAATCGAGGGTTCCAAGTCTGCGCCGCGACCTGCAGTTCGAGGGGAACGATGCGGCCGCCGCTTCCATGCCGTGCGAGTCTCGGCGGACAGCGACGCAATCGCGTCGCCCGCCACGGCATACTGCTTCGTCGCGACCAGATACTTTATCCATCGCACCTGCCAGGAGCGCAGAGTCTGCTGCGCGCTTTCTCTTCTGCAGCCCTTCCGCCTTCGACACTGCGTCCTGCTTTGCCTGCAGGATGCGTTGATAGATCGGCGCGCGCTGCGCCAGCGGGATCCACGACGCCTCGACCACATCGGCCAGCACGGTGCTCGGGATCGTCCGCGGCTGAGGCCAAGTCCAGCAGCCAGTCGGTCGCTGCCGCCGGATCCGCAGTCGCAACATAAGCGCTGTGCAGCAGCGCGTTGGAGCGGTAGTTGCCGTTGCGGCGAAGATAGGCGCGCAGAAGCGCATCCACTTCAGGCTTTAGATCGTTGAACAGCTTTCTGCTGCGCAGGTGTTCGCAGGTGCGCGAAAAATCCGCCCAGAAGCTCTCCGGCACGCGCGTGCCTGTTGACCTGTTGCGCAGCGTCGAGAAAACCTGCTTCCACTGAGCGATGGCCTCGGCGCGCGCGCCCTGTTTGTAGTATGCCAAAGCCAGGCTGTCGTGCACGTCGGCCCTGCCGGGCGCCAGCTCCAGCGTGTGCTCGTAGTCGGCAATGGCGCGGGCGGTGTCTCCGCTGTCGAAGTAATAGTCCGCGACAGTCAGGTAGCCGGAGGCGCTTGCCGGGACTCTGTTCCAGCATTGCGGGAAGGAAGTCCTCCGGATTGCCTTGCTTGGTCACGCCGGCGTATTCGCCGTAGCGCGAGCCGTAGTAAAACCAGATGTTCCCGGCAAGCTGTTGCGTCCGGTCAACCGGCTTCGCCAGGCGCTCAGCGATGGTGTCATCTCCCAGAGCAGAGAGGAACGCGCCGTTCACCTCAGGCGTTCTTTCCGCAAAATAAAGTCCGACGAGCGCGTTGTACGCACTTCGACCACACCGGCGGACGAGTGCGGCCGCGCGACGAAACCAACGCATGCGCCTGTGCCGCGTCTCCGTTGGCTACGACGATAGTCGGCGGCGTCTTGCTCCGGGGAATTCCAGTAGGAAGCCACGCTGCACCAGCTCATTCGGCTTGCGAGCCAATAACAGCTGGAATAGCCGCGTCTGCTGCTCGCGGCTCGCCGGTGCCAAACGGCATTCGCTGCGAACGCCCGCAGCTCACCCTCAGGATCGCCGGCAGACTGATACGCTTCCTGCAGCCGCGACCCAGACTGAATACCGCTGCTGGGGCTCAATCCGGGGCGCAAACTGTTCCAGCTGCGCGCCCAACTCTGCGAATTTCAGACGTCGCCGCTGCAATTCGACAAAGGGCTGCATGCGCGAGAGCAGGACGGAAGAATTCGTGCCTCGCTTCATCCATCATCAACTCGTAACGCCAGCGAGCTTCCAGCTCGGCCAGTCCCGCGCTCTGCGCCAGCGGGACAGCGAAAGCCTCTACATCCGCCAGGCTCATGCCGGCGCGCCTGGTTTCTGCGAACTTTGCGAAAGCAACTTTTTCCTCGGGAGTGAAATAGGCGGAGACTGTATTCCCCATTTCGCTCAGCGCTGAGCGCATGCCGTCGCGCGCAGTCCGGACGCGGTTTTCCTGGGTGCGTTCGCGCCATTCCCTGTCCGTGATCGCGGCGATTCCCTGCCGGGCCACCTGTTCCTTGAGCACGGGCAAGACCGACGATGCATCCGCCAGCGCATTCTGCAACGTGGCGTAAGCTTTTTCCTGCTGGCGGAGGCGAGTCATGATGCGCGCGTAAGTTCTGGCCCCGGACTGCTGCTCGGGCGTGACCAGCAGATCAGCTCCGGCGACGCTGACTCCCTGTTCGGCAAAGCTCCGCGCCTGAGTCAGCATGCCCCACGATTCCAAACGACGCGCGACTTCGAAATATTTCGCGGCGTTCTCCGGGGCCCACATCGATGAGCGCGGTTTTCAGCGCCGCGACCACGTCGTCGGCGCGTCCCTGGCGCGCCCGAACCTCCGCGACCTTTTCCATCCACTTCGGATCTTTGAAGGCCAGCTGATAGATGCGCTCGTAGTCGGCGGCCGCGTCATCGAAGCGCATGAGGCGTTCTTCGAGGCCGGCGCGCGCCACTCGCAAGTCAACGCGATCGGGCCGAACAGTAATCGCCTTGCCGTAACTCTCGATCGCCGCCGGATATTGTTCGAGGCTGGTTTGGATCTGGGCCAACACCATCGGCCAACGATAATCACGCGGCGACTGGGTAACGGTCTTGCCGTAGAAATCCAGAAGTTGCTGCTGGCGCTGGTAGCGCTGAGCATAAAGAGCGGCTTCGGTCACCAGGCCTGCATCTTCGGGAAAATTGTTGATGAGCTCGATGTACTGGTCCACCGCGCCGGCATAGTCCTTCATGCGAGTCAGCGCGGGAACCAATCCGCGGCGCAGCGTGGCAATTCTGGTCTTGCGTTCGTCACCGGAGAACGGAGCGTTGCGGAAGAGCGCGATCTTGTCCAGATAGAACTGACGCAAACCTCGATCGTCACCGGCCTGGGCGTATGTGTCCGCCATCGCCGCCAGATATTGGCCGTCGTATGGGGAAGCGTTCAGAAGCCCGGTCAACAGACTCTCGCGCCTGCTGCGTACTGGCCTGCGTCGGTCGACTTGCGCGCCGCTTCAAACGCAAACTGCTTGCTCAGGTCCGGATATGCGTCTTTCGAAGCCTGCAGCAGAACCGCGATTGCCTGCGGATAGTTCTTGATGCGCCAGTAAAAATCCACGGTGGAGCGGACGACTCCCAGGATTTTGGGATTCTCGTGGTACAGGGCTTCGACATTGCGTTGCGCCGACTGGAAGTCGTTTCGATTTTCGTACAACTGAACCAACCGGTAGCGCAATTGCAGACGGTTCACCGGGTCAGTGGTAAGCGCGGCCTGCTTTTCCAGGGCGTGCTGGCGAACTGCCTCCAGCGATTTCTGCTCGGCCAGAGCTTCGATCTCTTCGGCTTGCTCGATGGAGGTAGTGCTGCTGACGACTGAGTCGAGAAGGGTCTCCATCTCCGGCTTGCGGTTCTGCGCTTCCAGCACCCGGACGCGCAGATATACCGCCGGCATGGGCGGATTGGGCAGAGTGATCAGCTTGGCAGTTTCCTGGTCAACCTGGTCGCGCAGCTTTGGCCTGCGGGCCAACTCCATCAGTCGCAAGTCGGCGGGCGAATTTGCGCCTCCGGCGAGAGCGCCCTTCACGTATTCGCCGATGGCGCGCGGCATAGTCGCGCTGATTTTCGTAGATTGCGCCGGCTTCATAGCTGTAAAGATTTTCGTCACCGAGTTTTTTTCTGCCCTCATTCAGCAGACGAAGAGCATTGTCAAAATCGAAATAGTCCCAGTAGATGCTGGCCGCCTCCAGATATCCGCTGGACTGTCCGGGAGCGATCCTGGGAATTCGATCCCAGTAGGGTGCGGCTTTGGCGAACAGATCGCGGTCGGCATAGATGTCGCCGATTCGCGACATGATTTCGCTGTTGCCGGGATTCGCCTGCAGCAGATTGTCTTCGATCTTCGCCGCAACTTCTGTGTCGGCCGGTTCGAAGTATGCCAGTGAGCGATAGACGGCAGAAGCAGTCTGAGCCAGTCTCAGGATCGGCGGGATATTGTGCTGCCAGCGCTCGGAGCACGGGCGCGCTGTCCTCGAAATGCGATCGCCAGAGCTCGGCCTGCGCCAGAAATTCTCCCGCCGCAGGATTGGCACGGACCACTTCGTCCCATCGATCCTGGTCCGGCCTTGGCTTGTGAGCAGCTTGCCGCAGTGCGTTCAGTTCGGACTCCAGCTCTCCCTTCGACGACAAGTATTCGAAGAACTGGCTGCGCAGGTCGGCCTCTTCGAACCAGTGCTGCCGCAAGAGCGATTGCCAGGCGGCATCGTCATAGGTGTGGGAGTCGTGATACGCGCTCAGCAGATTGCGCACGAAAACCGGGTTGTGCGGGAAGCGCTGGTTCGCATACTGGTTCAGCCGCAAGTAGAGCGCCGGCGTGCCGCCGTAGCCTACGTTGGCAAAATATTGTTCGAGGTCGGTGCCGCTGAAAGTCTTGACCGCTTCCTGCGTGAGCTTTTCGAAATCGGCGTCTTTCTTGTAGCGCAAATAGAAGCGCGCCAGCTTGTCGTACCACGAGCGATCGGGAAACCGCGCCAGGGCTCGCCGGTAGATCTCCTCCTGCTCGGCGCCCAGCCGGTTCTGCTCCAGAAATACCGCCAGGCGCTCGTAGAGGCCGGGATCGTCCGGATTGCGATCGATCTCGCGCGCGAAGCACCGCCAGCGCTTCGGGAATCTGTTTCAACTGCACCAGCCGGGCCAGATAGCGCTCCAGCACTCGCGAATATTCCGGCGAGCGCGCCCCGAACTGGTGCGAGCCGCGGATCGCTGTGGACCTGAAATGCCTGGTTTCCTGTTCGCTGCGAAGGTTGCTGCCGCGTCCGCGCGTTAAGCTCTCGGCTTCGCCGTCCGACACGTCCTCGACGGTCGTCGACGATATTCGTCCCGCTCCTCGCCCGCCAGCTCTTTCCCTAACGGTATCTTCTGCGCTTTGGCCGCCAGTTCCTGCAGGACAGAATCGTAGATGGCGAATTCTTCCTGGGTCTTTCCGGTGCGCGCGTAGGCGTCCGCCATGAGCAAGGCGACGGAGGTGCGCTGCGGAGCATTGGGAAAACTTGCCAGGAATTCACGTCCGCCACGAATCACAGCTTCGCTCTCGCCGGAGCTTGCATAGAACTCCAGCATCTTGGCGTGCAGTTCCGGACGCTCGGTTGAGTTGGGGAACTTCGTGTCCAGCAGAGTCAGCAATTCGGCCGCGCGCGAGCGATGGAAATACGGAATGGCGCGCTGCTCCTCTTCCGAGAATTTCGCGGCCGGGGCGGTCGTGTTCAGGATCAGCGAAAGAATGCCGTTCAGATAGCCGGGGCCCTGGTCCATGGTGGCGATGTCGCGATACATCGAGAGTTCTCCGCTGCCCAGCCGGATCGGGTTTCGGGAGCGGTGAGCAGCAGGTTGGTGAGCGCGGCGAGCGCCCGCTCCTGGGCATCATTCATGCCCTTGCTGTTGTACAGGGCAAAATAGTAGCGGGCCGACTCGGGATAGGCGTGAATGTCTTCCAGCAGGCGGGCGCAGACGTAGAGTTCCTGTCCCGTCCACTCCGACTTGCTGGCCTCCTTGTGCAAGCGGAACGCCGTGACGGTTTGCTGCGCGGCATCGAGCTTGCCCTGCTGCTGGTAGTAGTAGAAGACGCGCGCCATCGCGTTCAGGTCTTCCGGATTGGCATTCAGGGCCGCGCGCGCCTGATCAAGAAACTTGCGCAGGCTCTGGGTCTGCGTGAGCAGATCGAAATAGCTCTTGACCAGTTCCGGCGCCCACAGCGGCTGGAAGCTCTGTTCGTACACCGCCAGTCCCTGCTGGACCGAGCCTCGCCGGTACTCGACCATGGCTTTCGCTTTTATCGGAAAGATCTCGTCGGCCGGAAATTGCTTGTGATAGTCCGCTACCAGTTGCTGCGCGGCCGCGTAATCTTTTTGCGCGACCAGAAAATCGAGAAAGCGGGCGTAGAGAGACTGTTCCTGCGGATAGCGCGCCAGCCAGGCGCGATACTGTGCCACTGAGAACATCCGGCGGCAAAGCCTGATCCTGAATGACGCTGAAGATGCGCTCAAAGGCCCGCCAGGAGCGCTGTTCGGTCGGAGCGGTCAGGGTCTCCGAAGAATCGGCAGGTGCGTTCGCCACGACCGACAGCGCCTTGATCTCATCCAGCGGCCGAACCCGGCGATGATAGAAATCAGCCAGAGCAATCTGAGCGTCGGCTTCGCCGGAAGCATTCTCCGCATACTTCTTCCAATCCGACTCCGCGGCGCTGAAGTCGAGTTGCTGTTCATCTTCAAGAGCGCGCAAGAGAATAGAGGTCGGCATTCTTGGGCTGCGCCTTGATCAACTCGCTGAGCGCCGGGCGCGTCTCGGCTGGAGGCCGGCGAAACAGCACAGCGCCGCCGGGCAAAGACATCGCGCGGAAGAGCGCCGCTTCAATTGCCGTCCCAGCTTCGACGTTGCGCAACCATGAGGGCAGCGCGCCCCGCGCGGAGACCATCCATCCCGCCAAGGCTGATGAACGCACGCGATTCCGCAGACGCGCAGGACACGGGACCTCGGGACAGATTACGGAAGGACTTCAATCTGCACCTCCTGCGTCCCGATGTTGTGGGCGATGTCTTCCGCGGTCACGGTCAGCTTGTAGGTTCCAGGCACAGTCTGCTCGGGGATGACCAACTGTCCTGCGTTGACGCCGGCGCGCGCATCCCAATTCAGCGCCACCGGCGCGGCGCCTTCCAGTCTCGCGACCAGCGTGCGCGTGCTCTGCGAGGCGCTCGCCTTCAGATTTACCGTCTGGCCGCGGTGATAGCGTCTGCGTATCGAGCCTGATCTGGACCACGGGCGGCTTGCTGGCGATGACGAAGGTCTTGAATTCACGATAGGTGTGGCCGGCGCGGTCTCGCAAGACCAGGCGGACGGTGTAGGTGCCGTCCTGCATATCGTCGGGCGCGAGAAATCGCGTCTGCCAGACGTCTTCTCCCGACAGATAGCGCAGCTTCTGCACCAGGCCGAAGGGAAACAGCGCGGTGACCGAGGAAATAGATTCGTCCGTCTTGACCCGCAGCACGGGATCTCCGGGACGAATCACGCGCGGCCGCAGCAGCGCGCGAGGCACGGCAAGAAACGACGTGTAGGGCGTCACAAACTTGTATTGCCGCGCCAGGCGGATGATTTCGTCGATGCGTGGCCTGGTCTTCGCCTTCGCGCTGAATCTTTTCCAGCAACGCATCCACCCGGGCCCGGGCCCAGAGCCGCGGAAGTTGCGCATGGTCGAGGGCTTCGCGCGGCAAGTTGGCCTTCGCTGACATCTCCAGCGCCGCGCCGTCGCGCACGCCGTGGACCGTGAAGGCCACGTTCTCTTTCGGCGCCTGATATCGTCCCACCCAGGAAGCAAGTGAACCCGAAAACGTGGAATCCTGCAGCGGGTAAACCGTGTCCACCGCCGATTCCGGGGCCACGGCCAGATTGCAATTCGCCGACCGGGCTGCGCCCGATCTTGGAAAGAAAAGAATTCAGCTTGAACTCGGCAGGCTCGGTCGAAAGCACGTGCTCCAGCAAGCCGTCCTGGCGGGCCAGCACGCGCAGCAGCGGCAAATTGGCATCGTCGCCCACGCCGAAAATGTAAGTGCGCGGACGCTGCGTCTCCGGCAAACGCTTCCAGCTTTCCGCATACCAAGCTGGCGAGTTTGCCGTTCTGGATCGGCCCGCGAGTCGCGCCGCCGTCGCTCAGCAATATCGAGATATGGATTGCCGCCTGCCGGACGCCGAACACTGCTGCAAGCCCGGCCTGCAGCGCTTTCTGCAGATCGGTGCCGCCGCGCAGCTTGCTGGAGCGCACGAAATCCAGAGCGCGCTGCACACTCGCGGGATCGGCAGCGACCGGAGCAGGCTGGAACGATCTGAACCTGGTTGTTGAACAGCAGCAGATTGAAACGGTCCGCCGGCCGCAGCGTTCGCAGCAGGCTTTCCAAGGCCTGGTAGCTGCGCTCCAGCTTTTCCCACTGCATGGAGAGCGACGTGTCGAAGAGGATGATCAGAGTCTTCGGAGACCCGCCGCTACACCTCCAGCCGCGATTCGGGCTCGCACTCTTCCCATAGCCGAGCAGCGCTTCGGCTTCGAAAAAGCCGGGCTCATTGGTGCTGCGGACCGGCGCAGTTTCCGTGGGCGAGGGCTGTCCGCTCACCGGATTTCGATAGGTCAGCACTTGCAGCGTGTCGGCGCCCGCCGGATCGAGGTCGTAGGTGGCAACAAAGTCCTCGGTCAGATTGACGTTCTCGCCTTCGAAGTGTCCCTTCACCGAGTGCGGCGTGTTTTCGTCGAGTTGCAGCGGAAATGCTTTCGCGGCCGCCTGAAAGTTCGAGATTGCGTGCGCCGAATGCAGTTCGAAGTTGATCCGCAGATGCCGCGCCACCTGGGACTGGTAGGCGTCCGGGCGCAGCGGAATCGCGAAATAAGATTTCAAGTTCTCGACCGGAATGGACTGGTGATATTCGATCTCCAGCCGCTTGGTTCCATGAGGCTGGAATGGGAACGATGCGCGCGCTGAATACCGCGCTGCGCTTGGCTTCTTCCGAGCCGCGCTCTCCCATCTGCAACAATCCGGGATCAATCGCCTGCTGTTTGAGCTGGGTGTAGATCTCCTCGGCGCGCTTGCGCTCGAGAACCACCGCTGGAATACGGGTCGGCCCATCCCATACTGCGAAATCAGAAACCGTGGCCTGGCTGGGCAGCGCGAAAATGTAGTTCCCTTCTTCGATCTTACCGGTGTGGTTGGCGAAAATCTGGCGTCACGAAGACGCGCGCATCGCCGTTGTCGATGCGGATCGTGATCTCCATCTCTTCGAGCGAGAGGATCGCCGGATCGGGCTGCGCCTTGTCGCGCGGAATCAGGATGCCCGCATCCGCCAGCAGCAGCGAGGGCGCGAACAGCAACGCGAAGAGCGTGAGAATTGCGTTCTTCATGGATGCAGCTTCTGCTCCTGCACGCGAACCAGACCGTTGTCCGTGCCGACGTAGAGATATCCGTTGGCGAGCGGCGAGCGCGGTTACGTTCGCGGAAGGCAGTCCCTCCTCGATCGCAAACCAGCGCTCGGATTCCCGCTCGTACACGTACAAACCCTTGCCCAGCGTGCCGGCAAACACGTGGTCTTTGCGTGACCAGCATGGCATTGGGATTGATTTCGAATCTGCCCGGTTGCGTTTTCAAATGAGTGGAAGTGACCGGAACGGTCGAGCCCGAGCACGCCCGCGCCGTAAGTTCCCACCATCCATTCGCCGCCGACCGGAACTACGGCCGTGATCCAGTTATGTTTGAGTCCGGACGTCGCGGTGGTGTAGTTGACTTGCACGTCGCCCTTCTCGAGCAGCGAAAGGCCGCCCAGCGTGCCCGCCATCAATTCATCTCCGGAAACGCCGAGCGCGTAAACGTGGTTGTTGACCAGCCCCTGGAAGGCATACATGCTGCGCGCACCGGTGGCGTCGAGAAACGTCAGCCCTGCCGGCGTGGCCAGGGCCAGGCCGTCCTGATAGCGAAACAACGTCGGTGACGTGGTCGGCGATGAGGCCATCGGCGCGCGTGAGAACCTGCTCCTGGCTTCCGGCCGCATCGAAGCGGACCAGTCCGTTGGCGGTTGCGACGTCGACGGTGCCATCTTTGGGATTGGGCAGGATGCGGTTCACGCAGAACACGTGCTCGTTTTCGATGTGAGTCGCGGGCCCGTGATCGGACTCCAGCCGGTCGAGGCCGCGGTCGAAATATCCGACCCAGAGACGGCCGTTGCTGTCCGTCGGCCAGCGCCGAGACATTGCGGTCGCTCAACACCGCCGCGCCCGGCCGCAAGACAGGCTGCCAGCCGAAACCGTGAGCCCTCATGCGATAAAGACCGCTCGCGGGTCAGCGCAAACACGGCGTCACCCATAGCCGAACAACTGATGGACTTCGCCGAGTTGCTGACAAGTCACTCCGCCGGCGAACCGGAATTGGGCCGGCGGCCCTCCAGCGGAATGGCGATCACGCCCTGATCTTCAGAGCCGACCAGCAGTTGGTTCGCGCTGGGCAGCAACGCAGTGGCCAGAACTCCGGCAGCCAGAGTGCGAGAGAAACGTCCGCGCTCGAACACCGCGACGCCGAGCACGGTGCCGACGTAGGTCCGTGTCGCCCTGCGACCGCGATCGACTGCACCTGGCGGATCGGGCAGTCCCTGCTGCTTCGCCGAAGGATTCGGTCTCGCCGGCATGCCAGTGCAGCACGCCGCGATTGAGCGTTCCCACCCAGAGGTCCGATTCCGTGCCGGCGAGCGTTGTGACGTACAGGCCGCTCAGCGTCGGGTGGAGGACGGTTATTTTCTTTCCGTCATAGAGCAGGACGCCGCGCTTCCTGGTTCCAATCAGAAGATGTCCGGAGGCCAGCGGGCAATATCGAGGTGATGGTGCGCGCATCTGCATCCTGCGGAAGAATCTGCCGAAAGGCGCGCCCGTTGAAGACCAGCAAGCCGGCTTGCGCGGTGGCGATGACCAGTTCCTGCTCGCGCGAGTCGGCCAACACCGCGGGAGCGATCGCGACCAGAGGAGAAGACGGCAGCTCTTGCCCGACCGCATAATGTTTGAGCAGTGTCCCGCTCGGCGTTGTACTGCGAGAGCCCGGCCGGGCCTGCGATGTAGAGGTCGCCGTGAAACTGGGCTGCCTGAAAGAATACGGCGGGCGTGCTGATCGATTCGAAGATCGGTTCCGGCTGCTCCGGAAGCGGCTGAACGGTGAAGCGGATCTCCCGCTCCGACCGGACTTCCTGGGTGGCAGTTCGCAAAGCCCGGTAGGCGCGCCAGCCGACAGCGACGGCCAGCAAAATAACCAGACCTGACTCCCGCCGCTATCACCCTACGCCACGACATTTCTGAACTTGGGCGCATCGCTTCCCGTGAGGTTGACCTGTCAACCCGAAGACAACAATTAACCACATTGCAGGATGGCGGCCAAACTGATCTTAATTGAAAGCAACAGACTTACGAGAAGGCGCTGGCTGGAAATTCGTGTCACACACCGTCCACGCTGTGTCAGGGGCAGACACTTGGCTGAGCGAGAACTATCGAATCAGCGGAGTCTGAGAGTAATCGGGCGCGAACTAGGACTTGCTGCGGGCCGCCCACTCCGCGTCGAAGCGCGCCCGATCATAAAAGGATTTCTGCGTTCCCACGCCGGTGGTGGAGAGGCCGGCATAAAGGTTGGCGCGCCGCACCGCCTCGCGCTCGGGAAGTCCTTCTCCGAGGAACACGGCAAAGCTGCCGATGAAGGCGTCGCCGGCGCCGGTGCTGTCGACGCTTTTCACCGGAAATGCCGGCAGGTGCTCCATGCCTTCCTTTCCCGCCAGCAAGGAGCCGTTAGCGCCAAGCGTAATAATGACGCGGCGAATGCCGTAGCCCAGCAGCTTCTCCGCGCACTTCTTCGCGTCTTCCACATTCTTGACCGGCATTCCGGTGATGGTCTCGGCTTCACTTTCGTTGGGGACAAAATAATCCAGGCCCGCAACGGCTTTGGTGTCGATCGCCTGGCCGGGAGCGGGATTCAAAATGCAGCGAATGCTGTGCTTTCGGGCAAAAGCCACCGTGTAATAAACCGTCTCCAGCGGAATCTCAAACTGCAGAACGATGCAATCGACCGCCTTCAACAAATCAGCCGCAGCATCGACGTCCGCCGGCTTCAATTCGTCGTTCGCGCCTTTGACCACCAGAATGCGGTTTTGCCCGTTGGGCTCGACGAAGATCGGGGCCACGCCGCTGGACACGCCTGGCACCTGCTTCACATGGGTAGCGTCAATGCCCAGCTTCTTGAAATTCTCGATGGTCGCGGGACCGAACAGATCGCTGCCCACTCGCGCCACCATGAATACCGAGGCTCCGCATAGCCGGATGCCGTCGCCTGATTGGCGCCCTTGCCGCCAAATCCCAGGTCGAACTTCTGCCCGAAGATGGTTTCGCCAGGCTTGGGAAATCGGTCACTGAAAGTGGTCAGATCAATATTCGCGCTGCCCACCACCGCAATTCGAGGAATTTTCGCCATGTTCAGGAGACCTTGAAGATAGATTTGTTTCCACTGCGAAGTTCAAGGTGAAGAAGGCCGAGTCTATTGAGTGAATCGAAACGAAGAGTCACTCGCCATACGGCACCCAGATATTCTTCACCTGGGTAGCATGCTGGAGAAACCAGCGGCCTTCGCCCTGCTTCACATCAAACCAGTCGATGGAGCGGCCTTCATTGGTAAATACCTGTTTCAGATTTCCGATTGAGTAGGACTTGGCCGCGGCGGCGTTGGCTTCATCGGCAAAACACCAGACCGCATCTACGTCATCGTGCTCGGCCAGCACTTTCAAAAGCTGAGAGGTGTAGCCGGTGACGATATTGACCGCTCCGCCGGGCAGATCGCTGGTATCGAAAACCTGGTACAGATCGGAAGCAATCAAGGGATAAGTCTCGGAAGGAACCACGACGGCGGTGTTGCCCACGGCCAGAACCGGCATGACGAGTGACAGGAACCCCAGCAGCGGCGCCTGATTCGGACAAACGATCCCGACCGTTCCCAGCGCCTCGTTCATAGCCAGCGCGACGTTCCGGAAGGGAGGATTGTGCACCGCGCCTTCAAACTTGTCGGCCCACGCCGCATAAGAGAAGATGCGCTCGATGCCGAGCGACACCTCGGCTGCCGCCTGAGTCTCTCCTACCACCGCCGCCAGACGGCGTGCAATCTCGTCGCCGCGCTGCGAAAGATTTTCGGCCATGTAGTAAAGAACCTGCGCGCGAGTATGCGCCGTACTCTTGGCCCAGCCCGAGGCTTTGTGTGCCGCCTCGACCGCGTTGCGAATGTCTTTTCGATTGCCCAGCGGAGCTTCGCCCAGAAATCGCCCGTCCGCGGCTCTCACTTCCATGCTGTAGCCGGAATCGGGACGCGCCTGCTTGCCGCCAATGTAGAGCTTCACCGTGCGGTCGATCGCCGGCGTGGTTGGATCGGAATCGTCCGTCGATTTCTCGGCGGGGGATGGTTTCAGGGCGGGCAGTGGCGGAGCATTCTTGAACCAGGCCGGCTCCAGATATTCAAGCAGCCCTTCCCTGCCGCCCTCGCGGCCATAGCCACTCTCGCGGTAGCCGCCAAATCCGCAGGACGCGTCGAAAAGATTAGTGCAGTTCACCCAGACCACGCCCGCCTTGATTTGCGAAGCCACGTGCAAGGCCACGTTGATGCTCTCGCTCCAGACGCACGCGGCCAGCCCGTACACCGTGTTGTTCGCCAGTTCGACGGCCTCGCTGGGCGTGCGGAATGTCATCGCGGCCAGCACCGGACCGAAAATTTCCTGCTGGGCGACGATCGACGTGGGATGCACGTTGCTGAGCAACGTCGGAGGATAGTAGAGCCCGCGCGAGGGCAGCTCGATTTGCGGCTGCCAGCAGGTTGCGCCGTCAGCGACTCCCTGGTCCACCAGCCGCTTGATGCGATCAAGCTGCACGCGGTCCACGATGGCTCCAATGTCGATCGACTTATCGAGCGGAGCTCCGGCGCGCAGGGTGCTCATGCGATCGCGAACTTTTGCGATGAGCGGTTCGGCGATGCTTTCCTGCATCAGCAGGCGGGAGCCGGCGCAACAAACTTGTCCCTGATTGAACCAGATTCCGTCGACCAGGCCTTCGACCGCGCTGTCCAGATCAGCGTCCTCAAAAATAATGAAAGGCGACTTTCCGCCCAGTTCGAGCGACAGCCGCTTGTGGCTGGTGGCGGTGGCGCTGCGGATGGCGCGTCCCACTTCGGTCGAGCCGGTGAAGGCGATCTTCGCGACGTCGGGATGCTTCACCAGAGCTTCGCCGGTCGAACCATCGCCAGTAACAATATTGACTACGCCGGGCGGCAACCCGACTTCCTGGCAGATTTCGGCGAAGGCAAGCGCGGTCAGCGGAGTAAACTCCGCGGGCTTGAGCACCACCGTATTTCCCGTAGCCAGGGCCGGAGCGATCTTCCACGCCAGCATCAGCAGAGGGAAAATTCCACGGGATGATCTGCCCGACTACGCCGCACGGCACGTAGCCGGGAAACTCCTGCTCCAGTAATTGCGCCCAGCCGGCGTGGTAATAGAAGTGGCGAATCACCAGCGGGATGTCGATGTCGCGACTCTCGCGAATGGGTTTGCCGTTGTCCATGGTCTCGAGAACCGCGAGGCGGCGGGAATGCTTTTGCACCGTCCGCGCCAGCGCGTAGAGATAGCGAGCTCGCGCATGCGGAGTGAGCGCCTGCCACTTTGGCAGGGCTGCAGCGGCGGCACGCACCGCTGCATCGATATCGGCGGCCGACCCTTGGGCTACGTCGGCTAGCTTTTCCCCGTTTGAAGGGTCTGCGGTTTCGAAATATGCGCCGGCCGCAGGTTGGCGCCATTTGCCATCGATGAAGTGGCCGAAGCGGCGGTCATGATGGTCAAGCCAGCTCAGGGCTTCTTTTGGATCCTCGGGCGCGGGACCGTACTCCATGGCGACGAATTTTTCAGCAATGCTCATTCGATTTGTCTGACCCCAGCTTCCGTAGAGACGTAGCTTGCTACGTCTGCCGCCGTAGGAGACGTAGCAAGCTACGTCTCTACGCACGACATTCAACGTTCACGTCTTGCCTCACGCGATGGGATGGCGGTAATCCGCCGAATATCGCCCGGTCACGTGATGCTCCAGCTGGCGCTCGATGTCATTCAACAGGCCACTGGCTCCAAAGCGAAACAACTCTGCCCGCATCCACGAGGGGCCAAGCTCTTCTTTCATCAACGCCAGCCATTCGATTGATTGCTTGGCCGTACGAATTCCGCCCGCCGGTTTGAAGCCGACTGCCATGCCCGTTTCCTGCGCATATTCGCGAATGGCGCGCGTCATCACAAAGCCAACCGGCAGCGTGGCATTGGTCGGTTCTTTGCCAGTGGAGGTCTTGATGAAATCCGCCCCCGCCATCATGGCGACGACACTGGCGCGGGCGACATTGCGAAGCGTGAGCAAGTCGCCTGTGCCCAGAATCACTTTCATGTGGGCCGAGCCGCAGGCCTGTTTGAAGGCGGCAATCTCGTCGTAGAGCGCTTGCCATCGGCCGGCAAAAACATGGGCGCGGGTGATTACTGTGTCAATATCGTCGGCACCCGCTTCCACAGAACGGCGAATCTCCGCCACGCGCTCCGCGAAAGGAGAAAGGCCCGCCGGGAAACCGGTGGAAACCGCGGCCACCCGCACCCCGCTGCCCTCGAGCGCCCGCACCGCGGTCTCGACGAAGGTGTGATACACGCAGACTGCGGCGACCTTGATGTCCAGTTCTTCGATTCCCAGGCGCTTGACCAGGTCGTCCTGGAGCGGATGACGTGCCTTGGCGCACAGGCGGCGCACCCGCTCGTCGGTGTCATCTCCCGAAAGAGTGGTGAGATCCATGCAGGAAATCGCGCGCAGCAACCACGCCGCCTGCCAGTCCTTCTTTACGGTGCGTCGCGCCACATGACTTTGCGCCCGGCGTTCAACGGCACTGGTGTTGACGCGAACCTGCTGCACCCAATCGAGGTTGAGAGGAATGCCGCGGTTCGAAATCAGCGGACGTCCGGCAAGCGTGGCGACGGTCGAGTCCGTCGTTATATGGACTCGAACTCTCGGCAACCCCGTGGCGGGTTATGTTTTGGACTGACATCGATAGTTCTCTGAGCAATGTTCTAAGCGAAGGCTGGCTGCGATCGGACTGCGGGCGAAAACACCCAGCCCTTCAGCCACGAGCCTTGGCGACTGCAATTGTACGGTACTGGATGATCTGGGTGCGAGTGCCCTCCCCTTCACGGAATATTCGCGCCTCCATCGGGCTTTGCATCGGACTTTGGCCTTGACATGATTTCGCTTCGAAAGCTAGGCTCGACCTGCCTCATCTGCGGAGAAAATCAATTCTGAAACATTTGAAACGCTTCACTTTTCAAGCCGCGCCGATTGTATTTGCACTCCTGATATTGCTGACCGGCACAATTCCAGCCTCTGCCGCGGCAAAAAAGATCATCTTCGACACCGATCCTGGAACCGACGACGCGCTGGCTTTAATGCTGGCGCTCAACTCGCCGGAACTCGATGTCCGCGCCATCACTGTGGTCCCCGGAAACGTGACTGCAAGTCAGGGCCTGGAAAATGCGCTGCGGATGGTTTCGCTCGCCAATCGCTGCGATATTCCGGTCGCGGCCGGGGCTCAGCATCCGCTGTTTCAAAAACTGATCACGGCAGAGTTCTGGCACGGCAAGAACGGTCTGGCCAATGTGGAATTGCCCGCGAGCAAATGCAAAGTGGATGCGCGCTTTGGACCGGACCTCATCATCCAGCTCATCCACGCCGCGCCGCATGAGATCACCCTGGTTCCGGTCGGGCCGTTGACCAATATCGCGCTCGCGGTCGAAAAGGATCCGTCGATTGTGCCGCTGGTGAAAGAAGTTATCCTGATGGGCGGCTCGATCAAGGGCGGCAACGTGAATGCTGCGGCCGAAGCCAACATCTACAACGATCCCGAAGCCGCTCAGATCGTCTTCCAGGCAGGTTGGCCTCTCACCATGGTTGGCCTGGATGTTGGCGACAAGACGTTGCTCTCGCAAAAATATTTGGACGACCTGGGAAAAACCCACGGGCCGGTGAACGACTTCATCTATGCGGTAGCCAAATATCTGATCGGCCTCTCCGCGCAGTTCGGATCACCGGGCACGCCGATGTACGATCCCACAGCAGTCGGCGTGGCGATCGATGCCACCCTGGTGAAAGCTCCCGAGATGCACGTGGACGTCGAGACGCGCGGCGAGTTCACCCGCGGAGAGACCGTGGCCAATCGCAATGGCTACGTAGAGCGGAACGTGCTGCACGGTGACCGTTACGTGATTGAAGGCGTGGACAAAGTTACGCCCAACGCGAAAGTTTGCGTCGACATTGACGCCGACCGGTTCCTGCAGCTCTTTGTGTCCAGAATCAAAGGCAAGTAATCGAGGGCCAGTCACGATGGGAATTTCAGATCGACGTCAGTTTCTAGGAGCAATGGCAAGTATTGGAGCGATGGCGGCTACCGGCAAAAGCGAGGCGTTCGGCGCGGCGTCCAGCGCTTCTTCTGTGCGCTGGCCTAAGCTCACGGGCAGTCCGGTGCTGGACAGTCTTCATCCGGTGATTGAGCACTCGCGCGATGTTCATACCCACGTCGACAAAATCGTTGAAGTGGCCGGATGGATGGCCTACGAAGAGTTGCCCATGCCGGACTATCAGATGCCTTTCGGCGTGGGACAGGGCAGCACCGACGATGTAATCGACTTTATCCTGACCGCCGATTGCGTCGACACCGCCTTCACCGATTTCTCCACTCACGTGAAATTCCAGGTGGACTACGCCGGCCGGCACTGGTCGGATTCCGACGGGCTATTCGCCTGCATGAAGCGGGCGATGGACAATGGCATTCCGATTCTCGACGGCAAATTCCTGGCGCGGGTGACCCGCCCCGAGATGGAGCGTATTTTCGCCGCCAACATCGAATTGCCCATGCTCGACGAAAAAATGGAAATCTGGCATCAGGTAGGGGCGGTGCTGGCGGAGAAGTACGATGGCCGCTTTCACAATTTCATTAAGTCGTGTCCGCCTCGCCTCTACGACAATGGCGCCGGAGTGATCGACCGCATGGTGAAAGAGTTTCCGCGCTTCAACGATGTGAGTCCCTATGACGGCGCGACCATCAGGATTTACAAGTTGCCGCAACTGGGCACCTGGTTTGTGTACTCGGCGCTGAGAAAGAGCGGCCAGTTCCCGCTCGCCGATGTAGACAAGATGACGGCCTTCGCCGATTACATTGTTCCCGTCGCATTGCGGCTCCTCGGGAATCACGAGTTATTCGCCGGAACTCGAGCACGCCATCAACACCTACCAGATGATCCCGCGCGACAGCCGCCAGGAAGTTGAGATTCGGGCGCATTGCATTTACGCCACCGCGCTGCTCTGCGAAGAGGTCAACAAGCTCCGGCCGAAGGACCAGCAGATTATTATTCCGCAGATCGACGCCCGCCTGTGGACTCACTATCACACCACCTGGTGGCCGCATCATTTGACCAGGACGATCATGTATTGATCATGTATTTGTATTAATGATCGCAGACGTGGGTCTCAATTTCGGGAGCCAATGAAACATTCTCTCTTCTCAGGCCGCAGGCTTTTCTGTCGTCGTGCATTACGGGCCACAATTGTTTTCGTTATTCTTGCCGCGTGCCTGGCTTTTTCCGACGAGTGGAAGGCGCGCCACCCGCTGGTCTCGAGCACCGGAGTAATGAATCTGTCCGAGCCCCCGGCGCCGGAAGAGATCTTCTTTCCCGGTCCGACGGGCGACACCGAAGGCTGGCTTGCTGGCCTGAAAGCCTGGCGCTCGGAACGCCTCACCCGCCTGCGCTATGACGGCTCGCAATATGAACGCCCGGATCTAGCCTGGACTCAGCATATTTTTTCGCAAGTGCAGCTGCTCATCTGGGACCGGTCTTTTTACAATCCGGAGACCGGCGAATATACCGTCGACCGCTTTCTGGCCGACACCGAGAGCCGCATTGGCCCCATCGATGCTGTCTTGATCTGGCATGTCTATCCCAATCTTGGCGTGGACGACCGCAACCAGTTCGATCTGCTGCGCGATTTGCCGGGCGGCATTCCCGCGCTTCGCGAGATGGTCGACAAATTTCATCGCCATGGCGTGAAAGTATTTTTCCCCATCATTGCCTGGGACTCGGGAACCCGCGACGAGGGCGCATTTCCCTGGGTGGCGATCTCGCAGTTGCTCAAAGACATTGGCGCGGACGGCACTCAATTTCGACACTCTGGAAAGCATTCCCGCACAATTCAGATCGGCCTCGGACGCCGCCGGACATCCGCTGGCGCTCGAGCCGCAATTCGATATTCGCGACGACTCGATCGCCTGGTCCAACATCGGCTGGAACGACTGGGTCACATGGGAGGGCAAGGAATATCCCTTTGTGCCCATGGTGAGCAAGAGCAAATGGTTCGAGCCGCGGCATATGGTGAACGTCACCGACCGCTTTACCCGCGACAAAACCGACAGCCTGCAGCACGCTTTCTTTAACGGCCAGGGTTACGCCACGCTCGATAACCTATGGGGCTTCTGGTACGGAACCACACCGCACGACGCGGAGGCCATCCTGCGTTTCACCCGCATCGAACGAGCCCTGGCCGAGAACCTCCGAAGTCCGGACTGGGAGCCGCATTCCCCGACTCTGCAACCGGGAATATTCGCCAGCCGCTTTCCCACCGCCGCGAGCACCTTGTGGACCATCGTCAATCGCAATGAGTATGACGTTAACGGCGAGCAACTCCGCATCGCTCATCGCTCAGGAATGCATTACTACGATTTGTGGCACGGCACGGAATTGACGCCCGCAGTGCACGGCAATGAAGCGACGCTCAGTTTCAGCATTGAGGGCCTGGGCTTTGGCGCCATTCTTGCGACGGATCAGTCTCCGGCGACTGGTCCAATGAAAGATCTGCTTGCGTATATGGCCGAACGCTCCCGGCGTCCGCTCTCGAGCTACACCCGGGAATGGAAAGCCGTGCCGCAAAAGATGGTCGACATCCCGGCCACCAAACCGGCGCAGAGCGCGCCCGCAGGAATGGTTCACATCCCCGGCGGAGACTACGATTTTCAGGTGCGCGGCATTGAGATCGAGGGCGGAAATGATCCCGGCGTCGATGTGCAATATCCCTGGGAGGATATCGCGCGGCGCTTCCACCGCCATCGCATTCATCTCTCCAGCTTCTATATTGACCGTACTCCAGTGACCAACGCCGAGTTCAAGCGCTTTCTTGACGCCACAAAATATCACCCGAAGGACGACCACAATTTTCTGCGCGACTGGAAGAACGGAAACTATCCCGAAGGCGCGGACAAGAAACCCGTGACCTGGGTCTCCATCGAAGATGCCCGCGCCTATGCCGCCTGGGCAGGCAAACGTCTGCCTCACGAATGGGAGTGGCAGTTTGCAGCTCAATCCGGCGATGGCCGGATTTATCCCTGGGGCAATGACTGGAATCAGGAGAAAGTCCCGCCGGTGGATCGCGGGCACAGCATGCGTGCGCCCGCCAACGTGGACGCTTTCCCCCAGGCAGCCAGCCCCTTCGGCGTCCTCGATCTGGAAGGAAATGTTTCGCAGTGGACGGATGAATACCAGGACGAGCACACGCGCGCCGCCATTCTGCGGGGAGGCTCGTCCTATCAGCCTACAGGTTCGATCTGGTATTTTCCTCAAACTTACCGGCTCGACGAGCACCAGAAATACTTATTGATGTCGCCAGGTCGGGACCGCGCCGGAACCATCGGCTTTCGTTGCGTGGTGGACGCGCAATAAGGTCTCACCCGACATCGTCATTCCAGGCGAGCATTCCAGGAGAGCCGTTGCCGCAATCCGATCCAGCAATCTCACGCGTTCCGCGCAGGCGATGGCGGATGGCATTTCTGCTTGCCCTGGGAGTCGTGATTGCCTTCTTCGATCGCATCAACCTGTCGGTCTCGCAGAATGCGTTGCACGCGTCCTTTGGTCTCTCGCTGATTGCCTTCGGATATCTCTCGAGCGCCTTTAGCTGGACCTACGCGCTGATGCAGATGCCGGCGGGCGTTTTGCTGGATTGGCTGGGCGTACGGCGCGTGGGACGGATCAGCACGTTTCTCTGGAGCATGGCTTCGTTTGCAGCCGCGCTGTCCCCTGGACTCGGGACGTTTGTCGCAGCGCGATTCCTTCTCGGCGTCGCCGAGTCGCCTACTTTTCCCAGCAATGCCAAGGCTCTGGGCTACTGGTTTCCCAACCAGGAGAGAACTCTGGCGACTGCCATCACCGATGCTGCCGCGAAATTTTCCTCCGCCATCGGGGTTCCCTTTATCGGATTGCTGCTTCTGCACTTCGGCTGGCGCTGGAGTTTTGCCGCGACTGGCCTGTTCAGCCTCATTTATTTCGCCCTGTTCTTCGGGCTGTACCGCAATCCCAGCGAAGATAAAGGATTGTCTAAAGTGGAGCGTGACTACATCGCGCGAGGCGGAGCGCAGGCGGAAGATCAAACCCGGGCGAAGAGCGGCACGTCGCTGGGATACTTGCTGCGTCAACCTAAGGTGTTTGGACTCGCCCTGGGCTGGGGCGCATACAACTACACTTTCTTTCTGCTGCTCACCTGGCTTCCCAGTTATCTGTCAATTTCTTTGGGTATGGATTTGCTGCACTCCGTGTTCTACACCAGCATGCCCTGGCTGTTCGCAACCTTCACCGATTTGGCCGTGGGCGGATGGCTGGTTGACGCCCTGATCGCGCGTGGCTGGGATTCAAACCGTGTCCGCCTGAGCGTTCTGATCGCCGGGACCAGCTTCGGCCTGGGAATTCTCGGAGCCGCCCGCTCGCACAGCCCGACGTCCGCGCTGATATGGATCAGCATTTCACTTGGCGGACTGGCCGCTGCCGCGCCCGTGGCCTGGACCGTGCCCTCGCTGATCGCGCCGCGGGAAAGTGTAGGAACGCTCGGCGGCATTGTGAACTTCGCAGGCCAGCTGGGCGCGATTTCGGCGCCCATCATCACCGGCTACATCGTGTCCGCAACCCACTCCTTTGCGTCGGCATTCGTAACCGCAACCGCAATTCTGCTGCTTGGCATTGCGGGCTATGCGTTCCTACTTAGGCGCATTGTGGCAATCCCGGAGCCGGTGGCGGGTTAATTCAAACTCGAACATCGCTGAGACGCAGCAAGTTAGAGTTTATGCAACTGCTTCCCGCCCCTGTCCGCTCTGTACAAAGCAGATCGTTCGTATAACAATGAACCACAAAACCTCGCATCGAACGCGGGGTTTGCGGGTTGCATTGGGGGAACAGCTTGTATTTCAGGCCCAGGACACTCGACGAAGCGGTTCAGGTGCTGGCCGCACGACGGCGGTCAAATTTTGTCGGGCGGCACGGATTTCTTTCCTGCGCTGGGCGATCGGCCAGCTCCTGACCGGTGCGTTGACATCTCCGGCCTCGCCGAAATCAAAGGCATCACGCTCGAGGCCGACTCACATCCGCATCGGCGGACTGACCACCTGGAGCGAAGTCGTCGCCACTCCGCTTCCCCGATGCTTCGACGCTCTGAAAAGCGCAGCCCGGGAAATCGGCGGGATTCAGATCCAGAATCGCGGCACGGTAGCCGGCAATCTCTGCAATGCATCTCCGGCTGCCGACGGCGTGCCTCCTTTGCTGGCGCTCGATGCGGAAGTAGAACTTGTCTCCGGCCGCGGGAACGCGCCGTGTGCCGCTTTGGCCGACTTCATCGTGGGAAATCGGAAGACGCTTCGCCGTCCCGATGAGATTCTGACCAACGTGATCGTCCCCCGCACGCTCGACGACGCCGCTCCACTTTTCTGAAACTCGGCGCCCGGCGCTACCTGGTGATTTCGATCGCCATGGTGGCGGCGGTGGTGAAGACGGACGACGCAGGCCGGTCGCCGAGGCCCGCGTCGCGGTCGGGTCGTGCTCGGCGGCCGCGCGGAGGCTGACCGCTCTCGAACGCGCTCTGGTCGGCGCGCCGGCACGCCCCGGGCTGGGCGCAGTCGCTTCGCCGGAACATCTGGCGCAGCTCTCGCCCATCGATGACGTGCGCGCGACCGCGAGCTACCGGAACGATGCGGCTCTGACCCTGGTTGGGCGCGCCCTCGACGCCTGCGTGGGGAGTGGCTGAATGGCCACGACGACTTCTCCTCGCCCCAGCACTCAGACTTCCATCGCATTTTCGGTCAACGGCAAAGAGCGTGAGCACCGCGGTCTCGCCGGTGGAGCGGCTCTCCAAAGTGCTTCGTGAGCGCCTCGGACTGACGGGAACCAAGGTCGGCTGCGACGCCGGAGACTGCGGCGCCTGCACCGTTCTGCTTGACGGCGAACCCGTCTGCTCCTGCCTGGTTGCGGCCGGTCAGATCGAAGGACGTGAAATCACCACGGTGGAAGGCCTCGCCACGCGCGCGCCGATTTATGACCGGTTGCAGAAATCGTTTCTTCGCCACGGCGCGGCCCAATGCGGCGCGTGCACGCCGGGCATGCTGGTCTCGGCCACCGCTCTTCTGGAACGCAATGCCGCGCCCAGCGAAGACGCGGTCATGGATGCGATCGGCGGCGTGCTCTGCCGCTGCACCGGCTATCGCAAGATCATTACTGCCATACATGGATGCCGGCTCCGGCAAGTTGCTGAAGCCGTCGCCTCTGGCTGGCAACGCGGTGGGCTCGAGGCTGGTCCGTCTCGACGGCCAGAGCAAAGTGGATGGCACGGAGATTTTCGGAGCCGACGAAATTCCCGCCGGAGCGCTGGTGGTCCGCGCTATCCGCAGCCCCTATCAGCGTGCGCGCTTTCGTTTTGGCGATCTCGACGCTTTCGTTGCCACGCATCCCGGAATCCTCCGCGTTCTGACTGCGAAAGATATTCCCGGCGAGAATCGTTACGGCGTGATTCCGCGTTTCGCGGACCAGCCGGTGTTTGCCGAAGCTGAAGCCCGGTTTCGCGGCGAAGCCGTCGCCGCGGTGGTCGGCGAGGCCGAAGCCATCGAAGCTCTGGACCTCGTCGAAGTTTCCCGGTCACCTGGGAAGAACTGCCCGCGCTGACCACGATTGCGGCCGCGCTCGCGCCTGATGCCGAACGCATCCATGCCCACCGCGAAAATAATGTGCTGGTTCGAGGCCGCGTGGTCCGCGGCGACGTGGAAAAGGCGCTGGCGGAATCTGATGTCGTGGTCGAAGACGAATACGAGACCGGCTTTATCGAGCACGCCTACATCGAACCGGAAGCCGGCTTTGCGCGGCGGGTCGACGACCAGATCGAGATTCAGGCCTGCACCCAGGCCCCCTACATGGATCGCGCCGACATCGCACAAGATTCTCGGGATCGCTCCCGAGGCGGTGCGCATTATTCCGACCGCGGTCGGCGGCGGCTTCGGCGCCAAGCTTGATCTTTCGGTCCAGCCCTTCATTGCGCTGGCCGCCTGGCATTCTGCGCCAACCGGTGCGGATGGTTTATTCGCGTTCGGAATCGATCATCTCGACCACCAAGCGTCACCCTTCGCACATTCGCATTCGCGTGGGCGCGACTCGCGACGGCAAGCTGACGGCGATGGACTTCACCGCCGATTTCAATACCGGCGCCTATTCTTCCTGGGGACCGACGGTTGCGGCGCGCGTTCCTGTCCACGCCTCGGGGCCTTACCACGTTCCGCACTACCGCGCGCTGACCCGGGCGGTGCACACGCATCTGGTGCCGGCGGGAGCCTTCCGCGGTTTTGGCGTGCCGCAAACCGCGATCGCGCAGGAACAACTTTACGACGATCTGGCTGACCGGCTGGCCATCGACCGCCTGGAATTCCGCATCATGAATGCGCTGGACAACGAAACTCCCACCGTCACCGGCCAGGTTCTCGGCGAGGGAGTGGGAATTCGCGCCTGCTTCGAAGCGCTGCGGCCCCGGTGGACAGCCGCACGCGCCGAGGCTGCGGCATTCAACGCGCAAGCCGACGGCCCGCTTCGTCGCGGCGTTGGCGTCGCCGGCATGTGGTACGGATGCGGCAACACTTCCCTGCCCAATCCTTCCACCATTCGCGTGGGATTGAAAGCGGACGGCCGCATCGCGCTTCACCAGGGCGCGGTGGATATCGGACAAGGCTCCAACACCATCGTTACCCAGATTTGCGCCGACGCCCTGGGCGCTCCCATCGATCGCTTCGATCTGGTCTCCGGCGACACCTCGATCACGCCCGACTGCGGCAAGACTTCCGCGTCCCGCCAGACTTTTGTTACCGGCAAAGCCGCACACATGGCGGGCACGGAACTGCGCCGCGCGATCCTGCGCCTGGCCGACGCCTGCGAATGCGCAGTGATTGATTTCGAAAATGGCGCTGTCACGATTAAAGAAGACGGCAAGCAGCGCACCATCAGCTTGCGCGACTTGCCGCTGGATCAAGAATGGCTACGTGCTCACCGGGGAGGCGACTTTCGATCCGCCCACCAGCCCGCTGGACGAAAATGGCCAAGGCACGCCCTATGCGGTTTATGGATTCGGCGCGCATCTGGCGGAGATCGCTGTCGATACTGAACTGGGCACGGTGCGCGTGCTGAAGATCACCGCCGCGCACGACGTCGGCCGGGCCATCAATCCCACGCTGATTGAAGGACAGATCGAAGGCGGCGCCGCCCAGGGCCTGGGGATGGCGCTGATGGAAGAATTTTTTCCCGGCAAAGGCGAGAATCTTCATGACTACCTGATTCCGTCGGCCGGCGACATGCCGCCGGTCGAGTCGATTCTCATCGAAGATCCCTCGCCCATCGGCCCGTTCGGCGCCAAAGGGATCGGCGAGCAGGCGGTGATTCCAACCGCTCCGGCAATTCTCAACGCGATTCACGATGCGATTGGCGTACGCATTCGCCGCGTGCCGCAACGCCCGACCGCATCCGCGCCGCTATTCGTGCGCCAGCGCCGCGACGGAACGAGAAGCATGCCTGAAGACGACGCCATCCGATGCGATGCCTGCCCGGTGCTGTGCTACATCAAGCCGGGAAGGACGGGTGCGTGCGATCGCTACGCCAACGACAACGGACAGCTGATCCGCATCGATCCGCATGTCGTGCTCGATCGCGCCGTGTCGCGCGGCGATTCCGTGGTTCCCTTCCTCGATCGCGATCGCGAATGGGATGGCAGCATCGTGACCGGCCCGGAGAATTTCGTCACCGCCATCGGCGCCGGCACGACTTATCCCGATTACAAGCCCGCCCCATTCATCATCTCTTCCGACGGTGCAGGGCGTGGACATGGTCACGGTGGTCACCGAAGGGATCTTCAGCTACTGCGGCGTCAAGGTGAAGATCGACACCGACCGCCATCTGGGCCCGGAGACGAATCTCGGTGCGCGCTCAGGGCGAGCCGGTCGGACACGTCACCACCAGCGAATACGGTTCGCAGATGCTCTCGCTCGGCGGCGTCCGCCACCTCACCGGCGGCAGCCGCAAGGAAGGCACGGTAACCTGCGAGACGCTGCTGAACCTGTGCGACCGCAAGCCGGTGGAACTTACCATCGATGAAGGCGCCACGGTGATCGTGCAGGCCGGCAAGCCGCCCGTGGTTGACGGCATGCAGGAAGAGCGCATGCGCGTGGGCTGCGGCTCGGCCACCATCGGCATGTTTGCCAAGCAATGGTTCGGCAAAGTCGACGAAGTGGTCGTGGTCGATGACCACATCACCGGCGTTCTCTCCGAGCATCAGGCGGGAAAATTGTTGGGCGTCCGCGAAACTGGCATCAAGATGAAGGGCCACCGCTCCACTCCGGGCCGCTACTTCCGGGTGGCGGAGCCGGGAACGGCCTGGGGCGGCACGAATATCGACGATCCTCTTTCGATTCTCCAGAATTTCAATCCCAAGATTGCCTGGCCGAAACTGCGGTTGCTCATGGTCAGCACCACGGGCGAGCACCACGCTTATTTCGAACTGGATGAAGCTCTGCGGCCGGTGGAAAAAGAATTGCCCGCTGCGCTCAGCGAATCCGTCGCCCGCATCAAGGAAAATTGCGAACCCGCGCTCTGCACCGTCCTCTTTATGGGAGGCGCGGGAGGATCGCTGCGGGCGGGGGTCACGGAAAATCCCGTGAGGCTTACCCACTCGGTGCGAGATGCGCTGACCCGCGTCACCTGTGGCGGCGCGCCGGTTTACGTCTGGCCCGGCGGCGGCATCACCTTCATGGTGGACGTCACCCGCATGCCGGAGCATGCCTTTGGCTATGTGCCGACGCCAGCGCTGGTTGCGCCCATAGAGTTCACCCTAAAGATTAAGGACTACGCCGCCCTGGGCGGCTACATGGATCACGTTCGTTCGCTGGATTCCATCATGGACGGAAAAGGCCGCCGCCGTGTCTCGGCCAATCCGGATAATCCCTGGCCGCTGGCGCCGGGAAAATCGCCGAGGTCGGATCCGAGGTCGGATCAATGAACGCGCGAGCCCAGATTCGACTGTTGGAAGATGGCCGTCGGCTTCATCTTCACGATGGTCCGATCGATCTGATCGTCGAAGCCTTCGGCGAAGCGAACGAGATCAACGCCGCTTATCGGGCGGCAGCCGAGCGCTTCGTCAATGTGCTCGATGAACTCTGCGGCGAGCTCGCGTTTCTGCGACAGGCCACGCGAGCCAGATGGCCCGCTTCCATCGGGTGTTATTGCGAGACGCATGGTGGCGGCAGTTGCGCCTTACTGCGAGCGGACTTTCATCACGCCGATGGCGGCGGTGGCGGGCGCAGTGGCCGAGGAAATTCTGGACGCCATGACCGCGGCGGCCAGACTTTCGCGGGCTTACGTCAACAATGGCGGAGACATCGCGCTGCATCTCGCGCCGGGAGAGCATTTTGTCGTGGGCATGGTCGAGCGCCCGGATCGTCCGTCACTTTTCGGAACTGCGACTCTGGACTCGGCGCAGCCGGTGCGGGGCATTGCGACCAGCGGCTGGCGCGGCCGCAGTTTCTCGCTCGGCATCGCCGACGCAGTGACGGTCCTTGCCGACCGCGCGGCGATGGCGGACGCCGCCGCAACCATCATCGCCAACGCTGTGGACCTGCCGGGCCATCCGAGTATCGTCCGCGTGCCGCCCGCAGTCTCGCTCCCGATAGCGACCTTGGCGACCGGCTTGTCACCCAGGGAGTCGGCGAGCTTTCCTCTGCCGAGATCGCGGCGGCACTCGACGCCGGCGCTGCCGTCGCCCACTCGCTTCTTGCCGAAGGACTGATCCGCTCGGCGGCGCTGCATCTGCGGGGCGAAACTCGCATCGTCGGTCTGAAGAGTCTCGTAGCGCCGGCGATTCCGCCGGCTGTCTGGCGGAGCATCCTGCCCGCCTATCGGGCCGGCGGGACGCCGGCGCTACAAATGCGAGGAGTCTCGTTCATGCCTGAGGTTCAGGTTCGCAAGAAGTTCACGGCGGTCGAAGAAATCTTCCACGAGGGCGGCCCGGTCGCGTCCGTGCCGCTGCGCCGTGCGGCCGCGCTGGCGGTGATCCACAATCCATTCGCCGGCGCATATGTCAAAGAGATTGCCGGCTTCATGGATGACCTCAAACCGCTGGGCCTCGAGATGGCGCGCTCCCTGGTCGCCGCGCTGGGCGGAGATCCCAAAGTCGTCGAGGGCTACGGCAAGGGCGCCATCATCGGCTCGGCCGGCGAACTCGAACATGGCGCTTTGTGGCATGTGCCCGGCGGCTACGCCATGCGCGAGATTCTGGGCGACGCGAAAGCCATCGTGTCTTCGACCAAGAAAGTGGGCGGCCCCGGCACTCGGCTCGACGTGCCCATCACGCACATCAATGCTTCCTATGTAAGAAGTCATTTCGACGCCATGGAAGTCGGCCTGGCCGATTCTCCCCGCGCCGACGAGATTCTGCTCGCGCTGGTGATGACCACCGGCCCGCGCATTCATGCCCGCGTCGGCGGCCTCAAAGCCTCGGAGATCAAAGGAGAGGACGGATTGCGCTGATGGCCGACAAAGTGAAAGCCAGCATCCGCAAGATTGCGACATTCGTGGAAGAGACGCGCACCGAGATGGGACGCACCGTCGATCCGCCGACTCGCCGCGCCGCCGCGGTCGCGGTGATTGAAAATCCGTACGCGGGAAAATACGTCGAAGACTTGTCCGAACTGATGGCTGATCGGCGAGGAACTGGGCGAGTTGCTCACGCTGCGCGCGGTCGCGGCCCTGGGTATTCCTGCAACCACCGTCGAGAGCTATGGCAAAGCCGCTGCGGTCGGCGAAAACGGCGAACTCGAGCACGCCGCCGCGATTCTTCATCCCAAGCTGGGCGCGCCGGTGCGGAAAGTTCTGGGCAAAGGCGCGGCGCTGATTCCGTCCTCGAAAAAGCGCGGCGGACTGGGCGTGGCGCTCGACATTCCGCTCGGCCACAAAGATGCCGCTTTCGTCCGCAGTCACTTCGATGGCATGGAAGTCCGAATCAACGACGCTCCCCGTGCCAACGAGATCATGGTCGCAGTCGCGGTCACCGATAGCGGCCGCCCGCTGCCGCGTGTCGGCGGTCTGACCAAGGACCGAGATCAAGGGCGAAGACGGCTTGCGGTAGAACTCGACGTACGGCATCCGCCGGCACGAGTATCACGGAGGCATCTGCCGGCAGTCGCGAATGCCTCGCGCTACTCGTGGTTCGGGGCGTACGCAACGCTCCGACCGCGTAGAATACGTCGCGGCTTCCGCCGCCGAGGTTACAAATGATCGTGCGCCGGTTCCTGATTCTCGTTTTCGATTTCTTGTATTCCCGCTCGCTCTGGTCTCAAACCCAGAAAGAACAAAGCCGACCTGCTCATCACCGGCGGCACGGTCGTCACCATGGACGGCTCCCGCACCATCCTCGACGACGGAGCCGTTGCCGTGAAAGGCGACACGATCGTCGCCGTCGGCCCGCGCGCCGAACTCGAAGCGAAGTACTCCGCCGCACAGACCATCGACGCCAAAGGCAAGCTGGTTCTGCCCGGATTCATCAACGGCCACACTCACGTGCCCATGACCCTGTTTCGCGGCCTGCACGATGACGTGACGCTCAACGACTGGCTCTACAAATACATCTTTCCCGCGGAAGCGAAGAACGTGAACGAAGAATTTGTCCGCTGGGGAACGCGCCTGGCGGCGGCGGAACAGATTCGCGGCGGGGTCACGACTTTCGCCGACATGTATTACTTCGAAGATGCGGTGGCGGAAGAAACCAAAGCCGCCGGCATGCGCGGCGTGCTGGGCGAAACGTTCATCGACTTTCCCGCGCCCGACAACAAGAGCGAAGCCGAGATGCTCGCCTACACCGAGAAGTTCCTGAAAAAGTGGCAGGGCGATCCGCTGATTCACGCCGCGGTCGCGCCGCATTCGATCTATACCTGCTCGCAGAAAACGCTTCAGGATGCGGCAGCCCTGGCGCGGAAATATCATGCGCCCATCCTGATTCACACCGCCGAAATGAAAAAAGAGTGGGAAGACAGCCATGAAGCAGAACGGAATGTCGCCGGTGCAATATCTGGACAAGATCGGCGTGCTCGGTCCCGACGTCGTTTCCGCGCACTGCATTTTTGTGGACGAGGCCGATCGCGAAGACTCTGGCGCAAAAGCAGGTGGGCTGCGTGCACAACCCGTCGAGCAACATGATGATCGCCAGCGGCGTTTCTCCGGTCGCCGAGATGCGCGCCGCGGGAGTCGCGGTCGGACTCGGCACCGACGGACCCGCCGGCAGCAACAACGATCTCGACCTGATGGAAGAAATGGATCTGGCGGCCAAGCTGGCGAAGATCACGAAGATGGACCCGCTGGCGCTGAATGCCAAGGCGGTCGTGGAAATGGCGACCATCGACGGCGCCCGAGCGCTGCACATGGAGAAAGAAATCGGCTCACTGGAAGCGGGAAAGAAAGCCGACCTGATCCTGATCAGTCTGGACGAACCGAACGCCGTTCCCATGTATGACATCTACGCGCAACTGGCCTACGCGCTGAAAGGCAGCGATGTGGAGACCGTAGTGATCGGCGGGCGAGTCGTGATGCGCGATCGAAAACTGCTCACGGTGAACGAAGAGGAAGCGATGGCGAAGGCGCGCGAGTACAAGAAGACCATCGCCGCATCGCTGGGCATGCCCTGAGTAGCACTCGACACTGCGGCCAATGTAGGGGCGGGCGACCTGTCGCTCAGAGCAAACCGCGTTGTCCCGCCGACGCTACTTAGTGCTTCACGATTTCCGGCGCCGTCGTCGCCGGCGGCGTGTTGCGGCTGCGCTGCGCGCTCACCACGCCGTCGATGATCACCATCCCGATTCCCGGCAAGTCTCCCTGCTGAATGCTGTCCAGCACGTTCTTTCCCGCCGAATGCTGGGCTTTGTCGATCATGCACGAAAGTGGCGGCGCGGCCTGGCAGCGACCAGTCCGCAATCCAGCTTTCGGATCTTCGCCGTGTTGCCGGTCGCGAAACAGACAGCGATTTCGGCCGGGATCTCTCCCAGCGACGACAGCATCGAAATCATGCGCAGAATGCCGAGCGGCTGCACTCCCGAACCCGCCGGCGAGTCCGTGCCCAGAATCACTCGATCAAGCTGTTTCAGTTCTTTTGCCGTCCGCAACGTGAGCAGCGCCGCTCGCTCGTTGCCGTTGTGGACAATCTCCAACGCCCGCGAGGACTTCTCGCACAGAGTGACGATCTGATCGTCGGGCAACGCGGTGTGGCCGCCGTTGATGTGGCCGATGACATCGGCGTCGGCCGCGAGCACGATGTCTTTGTCGATCAGACTGGAACCGGGAATCGACGGCCCGCCGGTGTGAATCGTGCTCTGAATCCCGAATTTGCGCGCCCAGGCCACCATCTGCCGGGCCGTGGCTCCGTCTTTCACGCTGCCCAGGCCAACCTCGCCGAGCATGGTGACGCCGGCGGCGGCCAGGTCTTTGAAATCCTCCTCGACCATGCCGTGCTCGATCACCGGCGCGCCGGCGTGGATCCTCACGCCGCCGGGACGAAATGCCGAGAATGCCCGCTGGGCAAAAATCGCCATGGCCTTCAGCCCGACCACATCTTTCGGACGGCCGGGCGTGTGCACTTCGCCGGCGGAAATCATGGTCGTGACGCCGCCGTGCAGATAGCTGTCGATCCAGCCAATCTGGTTCTGGCGCGGCGTCCAGTCGCCGGCCACCGGATGCACGTGGCTGTCGATCAATCCCGGGCGCCAGGGTTGTGCCCTTGGCATCGATGACCAGGGTTGCGCCTTCGCCGTCGACGTCTTTCTCTTTGCCCACCGCCGTGATCTTTCCGTCGACCGCAACCACGGTGTCGGCGTCGAGAATCGGCTGCTCCAGATCGCCGCTCAGCAGCAGACCGATATTCCGGATCAGAAGTCGGGCTTGGCGTCTTGCTCTTGGCGGGCTCATCGTGGGCCATTGCGCACACTCTTCGCTGGTTCGTTGGCCATTCAGCACCTCTTCTCTGTGCAACAATGTTGATAAGCTTGACTGGCAATCCACGCAGCTGGTCTGCAAACTGATGTTGTAAGCTTTGACGTTCACCACACGGACCAGGCGGAACGCGGTATGTTATCCCGCAATCTCGTTTTCTGGGAAGTCGACGCCCAAGCCGATTTCATGCTGCCCGGCGGCAAGCTTTATGTGCCCGGCGCCGAAAAATTGCTGCCCAACATTCGCCGGCTGACCGATGCCGCCCGCCAGGGCCGCGTTTTTCTGGTCTCGCACGGCTGCTATCACACGCCAGGATGATCCTGAGTTCGCCACCTTTCCTCCGCATTGCGTCAAAGGAACACCGGGCGCCGACTTTGTCCCCGAGGCGCTGACCGAGCGAGTGGTCACCGTCCCCAACGAAGCCTCGGCTACGCTGCCGGAGGATCTTTCGCAATATCAGCAGATTCTTCTCGAAAAGCAGACGCTCGACATCTTCGAAAGCCGGCACGCCGACAAACTGGTGGAGCGCTCTGGATCCTGATGCCGAATTTGTCGTGTTTGGCGTGGTGACGGAATACTGCGTTCGGTTTCGCGGCCAAGGGTTTGCTCGAGCGCGGCCGGCGGGTTTCAGTGGTTCGGGATGCGATCGAAACTCTGAAGTCCGAAGATGGGAAACGGACCATTTCGGAACTTCAGGCGCTCGGAGCGAATTTCATCACCACCGAGCAGGCCCTTGCACTGCTTAACACATGCCCAATAACAGTCTTGTGAGCTTCGCAAACCGGTGTGCGGTCACCTTATGACAACCGCAGTTTGGCTCGCGCTTGCGGTTGACACTTGAGGGTGAATGGCAGTATCGTTTTGCGCACCAGATGTTAGATTGAAATCGGAAATCCTAGCTGATCAGTTGTCCGCGACGACAACGCAACGCCGAGATCAACCGTAAAGTTTTGCTGAAGATTGATGCGAGCGCAAAAAGTCTTGAAAGAGACTTCGTGTCCGGGATAGTCGCGTGATCACGGTTTCAGACTTTCGAGCGATGGCGGGAAGCGGCGCGTCCCATTCGCCACTCGATGAGGGCCGCCCAGGGGGATATTGATGCTTACCAAGAAAGACGCTGCTCGTTGCTTTCTGTTCGCTCGTATTTCCCATCTGCCCACTTCTCTACGGCCAAGCCACCGGAAGCTTTTCCGGCACGGTCACGGACAAGACCGGATCGGTGGTTGCGGGGGCAAGTGTAAAGGCCACTGCGCAAGGCACGGGTATTTCTCGCGAGTCGAAAACCGACGACACCGGGCACTACCTCATGCCCTTGCTGCCCATCGGCGACTACACCATTCGGGTGGATTCCCAGGGCTTTCAGAGCCGGCCGAGCAGAAGGACCTCCGGCTGCAGGTGGATGAGCATCGCGAACTGGATTTCACCCTCGCGCCCGCTTCGGTCACGTCGACGGTCGAAGTCAGCGCGACCGAAGTGGCGGTGGAGACCGTCGAATCCGACTCTGGGTCAGGTCATCACCTCGCAGCAAGTCGCCGATCTTCCCTTGAACGGCCGCGATTTCGTCCAACTGGCGACTCTGACGCCCGGCACCACCCAGGAAACCAATCCCAACAGCTTCTTCAACGGCGGCCCCAGCAGCGAAGTCTCGACTCGCGGAACCTTTTCGCTTTCGGTCGGCGGATCGCGCGCCCAGAGCACGGACTGGCTGCTCGATGGCAACGACAACAACGAACTGACCGCCGGCGGCATCGCGATTCTGCCTTCGATCGACGCCATCCAGGAATTCAAGGTTCTGACCTACAACTACTCGGCGGAATATGGCACCCGCGCGGGTCCGACCGTGCTGGTGACGACCAAGTCCGGATCCAACCAGTTTCACGGATCGCTGTTCGAGTTCTTCCGCAACACCAAGCTCGACGCCCGCAGCTTTTTCGCTGCCAGCCGGGAACAATTCAATCTGAATCAGTTCGGCGGCTCGCTGGGCGGTCCGATCAAGAAGGACAAGACCTTCTTCTTCCTGGACTACCAGGCCAAGAGGCAGCGTCACGGGATTGCCTTTCGTGGGTCTGGTTCCGACCGCAGCGATGATGAATGGCGACTTCACGTCGGATCCTTTGGCGGAACCGGCCGAACGTACTTCAGCTTCTCGGAACCCTTACCAATCTCGTTGACCCAGCACGGTGCATCCCTTTCCAGTGCGATGGCGCAGGAAATCCCATCGCCGGCTGGCCCCGGACGGAATCCAGGCGCCGGGATACGCCTGCAACAAGATTCCGGCCGAACATGATCGACCCGACCGGCCAGCAGATGATCAATCTTTATCCCGCTGGCCAACGCCAGCAATCGCCGACTCTGGGCTTCAACTTCACCAACGTGCCGGTCAGGAGACTCAACGAAGGCGAGTTCGACGTCCGCCTGGATCACAATTTTTCCAGCAAGGACTCGGTCTTCGCCCGCTTCAGCTACGATCAGGCGACCTCGTTCGTCCCCGGCGGTTCGCCGGGATTCGCCGAGCCCAGCCCTTTCGCCAGCACGCAGGACATCACCAACCACGGACGCAATGTGGCGCTTTCGGAAACCCACATTTTCTCCGATCGCACCATCAACCAGGTCAGCGTCGGCTTCAACCGGATTTTCAACCACATTCAGTCCTTCGGCGACAGCACCTGCGAAGCGGCGAAGCTCGGCATTCAGGGCGCCAACCTGGACAGCAACTGCCCCGGCGCTCCTCCGGGATTGTCGCAGTCAACCAAGGATTGCATGAGTTGCGGACTGACCTCGACTCGATGTTCGGCGGCTACTGGTCGTCTGGGCGACCGCGGATTTGCTCCCTTCCAGGGCGGCACCAACGTTTTCTCCGATCTCCGACTCCTTCGACATGATTCGCGGCAAACACGATATCCGGGTGGGCGGCGAGGTTCGCGCCAACCAGATGAATGTGCTGACCAATGCCTTCCAGGACGGCTTCTTCGCTCATGTTTGGCGGCAGCTTCACCGGGGATGACGCTGCGGACCTCCTCCTGGGCCAGATCGGCGGCGCCATTCACGATCAGACCTTCGAGGGAGCCACCACCGGCCGCCGCTGGAAAATGTTCCGTCCGTTCGTCCAGGACGACTGGCGGGTCACCAACAACCTGACCGTGAACCTCGGACTGGCTTGGGCCCTGGTGACGCCCAATACCGAAGCCCAGAATCGCCAGGCGAACTTCGACTTCGACACGGCAACTTCTGGTCGCGGAACGTCCGCCGGGCTGCAACATCTGATTCCGGGAGTGAACTCGGACGGCGCGTCGGCGTTCAATTCGACAAGACCGCCTTGGAGCCCCGCATCGGATTGGCCTGGAAGCCGTTCGGCAGCCAGAACACCGCGGTCCGCGCCGGCTACGCCATCTTCCACGATTCTTCCTGGAACCAGGGCGCGCAGGGCTTGTGGGAGAACCCGCCGTTCTTCGCGGAAACGCGACAATTTCTCCGGCGACTCTGCCCGTTCGGCAATGCCGCTCGGCGAACCCGCTAGACTGCGGGCTTGCGCGCAGGCTTCCTTCCGATCTTCACCGTCGCCAGCCAGATCCCGCCACCTTCACGGGAACGATTCAGTCGCAGAATCTCAACTTCAAACAGGGCATGGTGCAGCAGTTCAACCTGAACGTTGAGCACCAGACTCCCGGGCAACGTCGTGCTGACGGCTGGGTACGCGGGCTCGCGCAGCACCCACATTCTGGTGGACGGTGAACCTGAACGTGGGATCGCCTGACCGCATGCGGCAGTGCCGTCGCCCGGATACACTCTGGGCTGCGGCCCGGGTGGACGGCCGTTCCCTGCGCCTTTGGCCCGTTCACCACCATCGCTAGCAACAACGACGTAGGCAGTGCCCGTTACGATTCTCTGCAGGTTAAAGCCGAAACCAAGAGCGCGCGGCACGGCCTCTATGCCCTTCTGGGCTACACCTACGCCCGGACCTTCGACTCCGGATTCCCGGACGGCCTGGGTACCAGCCCGGGCGCGACCTACTGGCCGCTTGCCCGGAACGCAGAAAGCGGATTGGGGCCTGTCCCAAATCAATCTCAATCACAATTTCACCGCCAGCGTGATCTACGACCTGCCGTTCGGCAAGGGTAAGCGCTTCGGCAGCAACTGGAACGGTCCGGTAATGCGGTCCTGGGAAATTGGCAAGTCAATGTGATCGAGAAGGTCACCTCCGGATTCCCGCTCTTCGTCGTCGACAGCAACAACGGCTCGGGAGTCAACTTCCAATGGAACGGGAACAGCTTGAACCGTCCCAACCAAGTCGGCGACCCGATAAGGCCGGACCGGTGGCGGCCAATCCGACCTGCGTTGCGCCAGCCCAGGTTCATACTCTCGCAACTGGTTCAATCCTTGCGCCTTTGTGGACGCGCCCGCCGGAGAACTCGGAGACGCCGCTCGCGCGCCCGTCTACGGACCGGACTTTGTGAACACGGATTTCTCGGTCATCAAGAACTTCCCTCTGCCTTCCGCGAGGGTATGAGCTTGCAGTTCCGGGCTGAGTTCTTCAATCTGTTCAATCATGCCCAGTTCTTCCTGCCGGGCGGCGGCAGCGGAATGCAGGACATCGATTCGCCTCAAGTTTCGGGGTGATCACGGCAGACGGTTAACAACCCGCGCGTGATTCAGTTTGCCCTCAAGCTTAAGTTCTAGGAGCGAGGCTGGAGTCGGACGGCCTCAACTTCGGGCAGACTGAGCATGCTGGGAGACTCCCGGTCACGGCTTCAGTCTGCCCTCAAATTTGTAATCGAAAATCTTGCCGGGGGCACTGATGGCATCGATGTGGATCGATGCAAACGTCGTCGCTAGTCGTATCTCTGCTGGTCCTTGTCCTCGGAACTACCGCTCACGCCCAGAAAATCAAAGTCATCGTCGACCAGGACGCCCGCGGCCCCGGCACCAGCGACCAGCAGGCCATTCTGGTTTTCCTGCAGTCGGACAAGTTTGAAGTCCTCGGCATCACCACCGTCAGCGGCGACCAGTGGGTGAAAGAAGAAACCCAGCACGTCCTGCGCATGCCGGAAATTGCCGGGCGCACCGATGTTCCGGTGATCCAGGGCGCCGAATTCCCCTTGCTCAATTCCAAGGAAGAAACCGAGCGCTGGGAAGCGCTCTACGGCAAGCTGGAATACAAGGGATGCTGGACCGACAGGTTCGAAGCGCAACCGCTCCACCATCTACGACGAGCCCTATCACGCCCCCGATGTTGTTCCTCCCATGAAGGAAGGCGCGCCTCACATTCAGGCCGCTCCCGGCACCGCCGCGGAATTCATTGTGAAGATGGTGCACAAGTATCCTGGCGAGGTCGTGCTCTGGGCGGGCGGTCCGCTGACCAACTTTGCCCTGGCACTGAAGCTCGACCCTGAAGTGGCCACGCTGGCAAAAGAATTCGTCATGATGGGCGGCGGATTGTACGCCGACAAAGGCGCCATCGATCCCGGCGCCATCGATGCCCGCCGCGAATTCAACTGGTGGTTTGATCCCGAAGCCACCCGCATCGTGCTGCGCGCGCCCTGGAAAAAAGTCACGATCACTCCGATCGATATCTCGGTCAAGACCCGCTTCACCACGGAAATGAAAGCCACCATCTCCAAGGCCAATACTCCGGTCACGCAATATCTCGACAAGTATTCGCTGCCTGGCTACATGTGGGACGAGATTGCCGGCGCGGCCCTGATTGATCCGTCCATCATCACCGGCCAGAAGCAGCTCTACATGGACATCGACGTCGATCATGGCGCCAGTTACGGCAAGACAATCTTCTGGGATGCCAAAGCGCAGGTTCCGCCCTACTTGCGCCTGGCCAATGTCCAATTCGATATTGACGCAGAAAAGTTCTACAAGCTCTACATCGATTTGATGACCCGGCCTCCACGCAATGAATCGCGTAGGGGCAGACGTCCTCGCCTGCCAGCCGGGCATAGCCTGGCAGTCGGAGAAGCTGTCGCTCGCAATGACGACAGCTGGGCTTGCACAGTCGTGCTTTACAAATGATGAAACCACATAGATTTCGTTTTCTATATCGTCTTCCTGCTGGCGGCTCCTTCGCTCAAGGCCAGCAGCGGCGCAAGGTCATCATCAATCAGGACTGCTCCGGACCCGGCGGCAGCAACATGCAGACCCTGCTGCGTGCTGATTCAATCTCCGCGAGGTCGAGGTGCTGGGGATCACGGTGGTCAGCGGCAACCAGTGGCGCGACGAAGAAGTGGCGCACACCCTGCGCCTGCTCGAGATCATCGGCCGCACCGACATTCCCGTGGTACCCGGAGCCGTTTTCCCGCTGGTGCGCCGGCGCGAAGAAGCCCAGCTGTGGCAGCAGCGCTACGGCAAAGTGGCCTTCGCCGGCGCCTGGGACGAACGCTGGTGGCACGAGCCCTTTGTCGTCCCACCGCTTCCGGAAGGACAGCCCACCACCAAGCCAGCCAACGAGGACGCCGCTCACTTCCTGATCCGCAAGGTGCGCGAGTTTCCGCACCAGGTCACCATCTACGAAGGCGGCCCCATGACCAACCTGGCGCTGGCCATCTCAATCGATCCGCAGTTCCCGGAACTGGCGCAGGAACTGGTCTTCATGGGCGGAAGCCTGAGTCCGCAGACCGACGATCCTGAGTTTGCCAACAATCCCCGCCACGAATTCAATTTCTGGTTCGATCCCGAAGCGGCGCAGATCGTGTTGCGCGCGCCGTGGAAGAAGATCGTCTGCACGCCCGACCGACATTTCGATCAAGACCCGCCTGACGCCCGCAATGATCAAGCAAATCGAAGCCAGCGGAACGCCTCTGGCGCGTTATGTCGCGCGCTTCTACCAGACCGGCCAGGGCGGCGAATATATGTGGGACGAACTGGCGGCGGCCGCCTGGATCGATCCCACCCTGATCACCAAGCGCGAGACTCGCTACATGAGCGTCGACCTGGACCGCGGCGCCGGATACGGCAACACGCTGACCTGGACCGAGAAAGATGCGGCCGAGGCTCGGCGTGAAGCCGGTCGAAGTCCAGGTGGATCTGGACAACGAAAGATTCTATCGAATGTTCGTGGAGTTGATGAGCGCGGCGACGCCGCGCTCACTGAAAGTCAAAATCTTTAACCGCAAAGGACGCCAAGATCGCAAAGAACTTCTTGGCGAACTTTGCGGTATCCTTTGCGTCCTTTGCGGTTAAAAGCTTTTACTCCGGCGACTGCGATGCAGCAGGTCGCATCCCGCAGCGTGTACACAAACTGCTGGATCTCGTGCCGCTGGCGCTCTTGACTTCTTCCTCTTTTTTCTTCGATAATCTGCTGGTAAAGCTCAAGTTCCTGTTGAGCTTTCAGCTTTTTCCCCCGTCCGCCGGTAAGCCTGCGCCAGGCGATAGTGAGCCTGCTTCCAACTCCGGACTGGCCGTCGATCGCATTTTGATAAGAAGACAATCGCCCGCGGAAAATCCTTCCGGTCCGAATAGAGAATTCCCAATTGCAGATAGCGCGTCGCCGAGCTTGGGATCGAGCGCGGACCGCCTTTTCCAACAGAGACTCCACCTGCGCCGCAGTTTGAGTGTCCTCCGGACCCTTGCGTCGCTTCAAAAGACTGACCGCATAGTAGTAATTGGCCAAAGCATTTTCCGGCTGAAGCCTTACAAATCGCGCCAGCCTCTCCGGCAAAGCATTCTGCCTGCGCTGCGCCCCTGCGCTTTGCATCTTGCCCATAAATAGATAAGGCTTCGGAGTCGTCCGGGTTCAGGTCGGAGGCCTCGCAGAGACGCTGCGCCGCCTGCTCGTAGGACCCGCGAGCATACCAGGCCACGCCGAGCCCAACCAGCATCCGTGACCGAGCGCGGATAGCAGACGACTGCCCTTGCTGAAAACTTCAACCGCCGGCTCGGCCGCGTGATGCAACAGCAACTCGGCTCCCCAGTCGAAAAGATTCGATTCACTCGGATTGAGCTCTGCCGCGCGCTGGTAGTCCCGCACCGCTTCGAGAGGATTGCCCTGCTTCTCCGCAACGTCGCCCAGCAGAGTGATAAATCTCGGCTTCTTGCTGCGCGGATTTGCCGGGAACAGTCAGCAGAGCTTTGAGCCGTCGTGCGCGCATCGTCGTACCTGGCCGCGTCCGTGTAGGCACGGGCCAGCAAGTAGGTGTTTTCATAATCCCCGGCATGGAGCACGCGACGCCCGCTGAAGATACGGGATCGCTTCGCTGCTCTTGCTCTCACTCACCAGCAACTTTCCCAGGCGTTGATTGGCTTCGAAGTTCTCTGGCTTGCGTTCCACGGCATCCCGCAAACTCTTTTCCGTTTCAGCGACCGATGACGGCGGATGGCGTCGATTCCTTGCTGAGCGCGGCCGCTTCCCTGGCCAGCGACTCTTTGCTTCGCACGATGGTATTGGAACCGTGCCCGCCAAGGTTCGTGGTATCTGTGACTCCCGCAACCGTGAATGCGGGTTCGTCAAAGAACTCCGGCTTGCCTGTCGTGGAAGTTCCTGCAGCCGAACTCTGCGCTCCCGTTGCTTTCGCGGAACCAAGGGTCAGATCGATCCTTTTCGTGTCTTTTGGCCCCAGGGAGATCGGGTCGTGAGTTGCGTTTTCGTATCCGGTCATTTCGCGCGTGGAGTGTATAAACGCCCGGCGCGAAGCCCAGGAAAGCGATAGTTCCCGGTTGAGTCCGTAATCGCAGTCAGAGTCTGGGTTTCGTCCTTCACCTGGATCGAAACAGTGGCGCCGGCTGACCGGACGGCCCCGCGAATCGAATACCGACCCCTGCAGCGTGCCCAAGTCCGGCTGCGCCTGAACCACGGAGGCAGCGAACAACGCCGTGATCAGCAGGGCCAGAGCTGGGAAAACCAGTGCCAGGGTATTCGGATCGGCGTGCGGTCACGCGGAAGCGCCACATAGGAAAGGGAGTGCAGCCGACGGTTAAAAAGCAGCGACGGCTGCTTTTCGCGATTTGCTGTAAGTGGATCGTAGATTGTATCACGCGCATTTAACAGATTGTTTGTTACAACTGCGGCGGCCATAATGCCCCGCATGAAAGCCGAAATCGTGGAAATCAATGGCTTCGAAATGCTTGGTAGTGGTCAGTTTGATTCGGTTCTCCCCACCTTCCGCGCCACGCAAGTGCTATCATCCTGAATGCAGTTTTCGTCCCGCGAAGCGGGATGAAAGCAAGTGAAGGACCTGTGCATTCCTCGCCGCGCTCACATGCAGCGTCGGCGCAAGTCCATGGCGAAAGTGCATTTCAGGCAGCCTGCGATCGTCCCTGCAATACACAGGTCCTTCGTCGGGAGCCCTTCGCCTTGCGAAGGACTCCGCTTCCTCAGGATGACACAGGGTGAAAGTTGAAACTGAGCCACGACCGGCCCTTACAAAGCTGGTCAACCCCGCCTCCAGGCACTACAATGCAAAGTCCTTCCCGACCGGGTCATTGGAAACTCCAGGCAGTCTTCCGATCAATCCTGCGAGGCAAGGTCAAAGGAACCCGGGAGAAATTTCGTAATGAAGCCACGAAGCTTCGTTATTCTGCTCGCCGCTTTGGTCGTGCTGACCACAGCCAGCCAACTGCAGGCACAAAAGATCAAAGTCATCGTCGATCAGGACGCCCGCGGCCCCGCCACGACCGACATGCAGTCCATCCTGATTTTTCTGCAGTCCGACAAGTTCGACGTGCTTGGGCATCACCACCGTCAGCGGCGATCAGTGGGTAAAGGAAGAAACCCAGCGCACATTGCGCCTGCTCGAAATCGCCGGACGGACCGACGTTCCGGTCGATCCAGGGCGCCGAGTTTCCGCTGCTTAATTCCAAAGAAGAATCCGAGCGCTGGGAAGCCCTGTACGGCAAGTTCCGCTACAAAGGATGCTGGAGCGATTTTTCCAAACGCCCGGCGAACACTCCGCCCGCCTTCCGCGCGGGATATCACGATCCCGACGTCGTTCCTCCGCTGGTCGAAGGCGCGCCGCACACCAAACCGCTGGATGAAACCGCCGCGCATTTTATCGTTCGCATGGTGCACCAATATCCCGGCGAGGTCGTGATATGGGCCGGCGGCCCGCTGACCAACATCGCGCTCGCGCTGCGCCTCGATCCGGAGGTGGCGACGCTGGCGAAAGAACTTGTGCTGATGGGCAGCGGCATGTACGCCAACAATGGCGGGATCAACGGCATCGACGGCCGCCGGGAGTTCAACTGGTGGTTTGATCCTGAAGCCGTGCGCATCGCCATGCGCGCGCCCTGGAAGAAAATCACCATCACGCCCATCGACATTTCGGTCAAGACTACGGTGAATCCGGAACTCAAGGCCGCCATCGCCAAAGCGGATACGCCGGTGGCGCGCTACCTCACCGAATATTCCGTGGAGAGCTTTATGTGGGACGAACTTTCCGCCGCCGCCATGATCGATCCGTCGATCATCACCGGGCAGAAAGAGCTGTACGTGGATATCGATGTCGACCACGGGCCAAGTTATGGCGAAACTCTGTTCTGGGCACCGGGAACCGAGCTTCCTCCGTACGAGCGTAAGGCGACGGTGCAGTTCGATGTGGACACGCAAGAAGCTGTACGACCTCTACATCAAATTGATGACTCAACCGCCGCAGGCGAAACCGTAGCGCAATCGTCCCAGCGGCTGTCCGGTAGCGTCCCGCCACCGCCAAGGGCAACACGCACTCGAGATCAGACGACAGATGTCTGGCGCTACCGCAAGTGGCAATTCGTATGGATCAATCAACCTTCTGGAATCACACGGCGCAGTTTGTCGCCGCCGCCGCCACCTTGGCAGCGAGCGCTTTCGCGCAGCGAAGCGCTCGCAATGGGCCCGCATCCCGCGGCCGTTGCTCCTTCTTCCCGCGTCATCATCGACACTGACCCGGGCGTGGACGACGCTCTGGCCTTGTTGCTCGCCATGCGCTCGCCGGAGTTGAAGATTGAAGCCATCACCGCGGTCGCGGGAAATGTGCCGCTGGAACTGACCCTGCCCAACGCCTTGCGCATGGTGGAAATCTCCGGCCGCACCGATATTCCTGTCGCTGCCGGCGCCAAGGCGCCGCTGCTGCGCCGTCTGGTGACGGCGGCTTACGCGCACGGCGAGAACGGATTGGGAGGAGCAGTCTTTCCCGATCCGAAAATCAAACCCGTGGCCGAGCCCGCCGCAGAACTCATTCGCCAGATCGTCCGCAAATATCCGGGCGAAGTGACGTTGATACCCGTCGGCCCGCTGACCAATATCGCCACCGCGCTCAATCCCGATTCCGAACTCGCCGGCATGGTACGAGGCATCGTCATGATGGGTGGATCGCTCTCCGGAGGAAACATCACGCCCGCGGCCGAGTTCAACGTTTACGTGGATCCCGGAAGCCGCGCGTATCGTGTTTCAATCTGGAATTCCCATTACCATGGTCGGGCTCGACGTCACGCGCAAGACCTCTCTCACCGAGGAACATGTGCGCGTGCTCGAAGCCGCGCAAAATCCTGTCAGCCAGGCGGCAGCGAAGATCGGCCGCAACGCCATCAACCACAACCGCGAGCGGGGATTTCTGGTCGGACCGAACATGCATGACTCGCTGGCGGTGGCTGGATTTCTCGACCCGTCGCTCCTCACGCTTGAAGGACTACTATGTCGATGTCGAGACCACGGGCGAACTGACCGCGGGCGAAACCCTGGGCTACAGTCCGGTGCCGGCGACCTGAGACGCAAGCCGGATGCGGAAAAACAGGGGAATATGAACATGCCGATTCGCGGATCAGCGCCGACTCTGGCCAGCACCAGAACATCTCCGGTCCTGCGCGACAAATTTGTACCTAACGCCAAAGTCGCCGTGGACGTGGATTCCGCCACGCTTCTTCGAGTTGCTGATCGGACGCCTGTCGGGAATGAAGTAGAGGCGAAGTAATAAACGCCAATGTAGAGGCGGACGTCCGCCCGCCCAGCCGAACGAAGTCCGGCAGTTGTGGTCGCCGGCTAACTCTCTGAGGTGAATGATGAAATTCGGCCGAGTCTAGGTTGTTAGCAGTGCAATACTTGTGACGTGCCTCACAGCCTGGAGTCAGGAAAAGCGCAAAATCATCATCGATCAGGACGCGGCCGGACCCGCCGGCACCGACCAGCAGTCGATCCTCCTCCTGATCCAGTCTCCGCAAACGGAAGTCCTGGGCATCACCGTGGTGACGGGAGACGCATGGCTCAAATCCGAAGTAGCCCACACTCTGCGCATGCTCGAACTCATCGGACGAACCGACATTCCGGTCGTGCCGGGAGCCGAGTATCCCCTGGTGAGAACGAAAGAAGAGACCGAGCTCTGGCAGCAACGCTATGGTTCCATGACCTGGCTGGGCGCCTGGACTCCGAGGTTCTATCACCCGCCCGATCAACTGGGAGAGATGCCGGAAGGCAAGCCCACCACCAAACCAGCCGACGAAGACGCCGCCCATTTCCTGGTTCGCATGGTGCGTAAGTATCCCAACGAGATCACGATTTACGCCGGCGGCCCCATGACCAACCTGGCACTTGCCATCTCCATCGATCCGGAATTCCCCGGGCTTGGTCAAGGAACTGGTCTTCATGGGCGCCAGCCTGAATCCGCAGACCACCGATCCTGAATTTCTCAACACGCCGCGGCATGAATTCAATTTCTGGTTCGATCCCGAGGCGGCGCACATCATGCTGCGGGCACCTTGGAAGAAGATTGTCTGCACTACGGTGGATATTTCGGTGAAGACCAGAATGACTCAGGCGACCTGATCGATAAGATCAAGAGCTGGCGATTCGCCCGGCGGCCCGCTACGTCGGCAAGTACGCCCGCCTGTGCGGGCGAATACAACTATCTGTGGGATGAACTGACCGCAGCCGCGTGGCTCGATCCCAGCCTGATCACGAAAAAAGAAACGCGCTACATGGATGTTGATCTCGACCGCGGCGCCGACTATGGCAATATCCTGACCTGGACGGACCGGGATAAACCGAAGATCGACGTCCAGCCGGTCGAGATTCAGGTTGATCTGGATACGGAAAAGTTTTACAAGATGTTTGTGGATCTGCTGAAAGCACCCACGCCGGCGAAGTATTAGCTGCTGGATTTCCTAGTAAGTGAGGTGTCACGCTGTCGGTCAGCACGACAACCAGCTGTTCCAAGGAGAAACGATGTTCACACCGCATAGTTTGAGTATTGCGCTGTTGATGATGATTACGAGCGCTGTCTGCTGGGGATCATGGGCCAATACCTTCAAGGGCGTGAAGAACTACCGTTTCGAGCTGTTCTACTGGGACTATGCGATCGGCATCTTCCTGATTTCCCTGGTGCTGGGGCACACCATGGGGAGCACCGGCAACGATGCGTCCAGCCTGATGAACAATGTCCACTCGGCCGATCTCTCGAACGTCGTCTCTATCCTGATCGGCGGGGCAATCTTCAATCTGGCCAACCTGCTGTTGGTGGCTGCCATTGACATGGCAGGCCTGGCCATCGCCTTTCCGGTTTCGATCGGAATCGCGCTGGTGGTGGGTGTGATTTCCAGCTATGCGCTCCAGCCGAGGGGAAACGCGGTTCTGCTCGGGGCTGGGGTTGTTTGCGCCGTAATCGCCGTGGTTCTGGATGGCAAGGCGTATGGCAGCCTGGCCAGCGCAGGTCGCTCGGTTTCAAAAAAGAGCATCGTCACCTGCATTGTTTCTGGCGTTCTTATGGGCCTCTGGGCGCCCTTCGTCGCACACGCCATGACTACGGGCCACGCGCTGGGCCCCTACAGCACCGCTGTTTTCCTGACTCTTGGGGCGCTGCTCTCGTGCTCCATCTGGAATGTCTATTTCATGAAGAAGCCCCTGGTGGGAGAGCCGGTGAATTTCGCCGACTACTTCCGCGGACCCGCCTCCGGTCACATTCTTGGACTCCTGGGCGGCGTGATCTGGGGCACCGGGATGGTCTTCAATCTGGTGGCCGCCAGTTTCACCGGCGTCGCCATTTCCTACGCCATCGGACAGTCCGCCCCCATGGTCGCTGCTCTCTGGGGGGTTCTTGCGTGGAAGGAATTCAAGGGCGCGGGCAGCAAGGCGTATGTGTACCTGTTTCTGATGTTCGTCTTTTATTGCCTGGCGATTGCCCTGGTAGCGCGAGCCAACGGGTAGCCTGTGCGGCGATGCGCGGCAGAAAACGGCTGATTGCCGTCCACTCGTTATTCCGACAATGCTCGATCATCTTCTGCTCAATCATTCCGCGCCTGCTCGTGATCAGGATGCGGTTTGAGATGGCAGTGCCACTCTCACTTCTACGGATCGTAGATCGTGCCGCCATAGCCCTGCTGGCGGGCCGATTCCTGCATGCTCTGTAAACGTTTCTTTTGCGTTTCCAGATTGCGACCGCATCCGGTCTACTTCCTGCTGTTTCTGCTTTTGTCGTTCGTTCCACTGCACGCAGCCCGCGACGCAGTTGCCGGGAGCGAACTGGATCGAGTCATTGAGCTTGTCGATGTTGCTCTGCAACGAACTCACTATGTTCTTTTGTGCCAGGATCTGCAGACTTCCACTGCTCGGCCGACTGCTTCGCTCCTCCGGGCGCTGACGGCGCGGAAGTTTCAGCGTGAACTTCATCCTCGGAGGTGGACGCCCCGTCCGCAGCTTCGGGGATTCCGGAATCTCGTCGTTGGTGATGACCTTGGATGTCTTGGATGCCGGCGCAGCCTTGCTTTGAGCGTCTTTGCTCTGTTTCTGCTGGCGCGCCTGGCGAGCTACGTCGCCCATCGACGGCGCGTCCTGAGCGGCGGCGAGCCACACGAAAACGGAAATGACAGCCAGAAACTGGACGAAACGTCTGCAAATTTGTCGCATGGGAACGGCCTCCCCTGCATCCGTCGAGGGGGCAACGGAATGCTTTTGCGACAATGATAAGTTCGGACCGGGTGAAGCCGAAGTTACGTTAGTGCAGGATCTTCCAGGCTGGCGAGTCATGGCCCGAAGCGACCGTAAAATCAAGCGTCCAGAAATCTATCCCGATATTTTGCCTCGGGCAGCAGGCAGGTGTCGCTTCGCCCGAAGATGCGATAGCGATTGCGGGCGATGATCTTGTATCCACAGTCGCGAAGCCACCTGGGAACGACCCGCAGCAAAGCCGCCGTAACCTTCCAGGCCCCACCGAATTGCCGGAGAATGGAAATGACAGCGTCTGAGCGCGCCAAGAGCCGTTCACTCGGGCCGATCACAGTCTTCGACCAAATACACCGTGTTGAGATCGTGGGGATCGAGCGCGTGACGCTGCAATATTCTGGCCGTGAAATCGCTTTGCAAAGACGCGAAGCGGAAGCGACCATTGGCATCCCGCTCCAACGTGAACCGGACCAGCCGGTCGCAGAGTCCACAAACTCCGTCATAGAGAATGATGGGATTGGCCCCGCTCGTTTTGGCGACGGCTGGATTGGTGAAGCTCGGATTGGCGGGATCGGTTGCCATCAATGAAAGCCCGCTGCTGTTGCGCAGCGCTCGAGCGTGAGTTCCTGCTCAGCTCAGCGGGAGCCGTCAGCTTTCCTCTGTAACTCGGGGACGTACTCCGCAATGTCGCCCTTCTCGAGAAGATAGTTGCCCGGGCCTTGTTGCCCGCGAACCGTGCGGCAGAACTCAGCCACGAAGAAGCCGGCTTTCAGGGCCTCGGTAAAGGCCCAGCGCGTGGCCTCGCGCCACTCTCTGGCTAATCCTGGATCCTTGCGCTCGACTGCTCCAATATCGCTCGGGATCTGGATCGCGATCCGCTGCCTCGCGAGTGCGGCCAGAGATCGTTCCGTAGTGGCTTGCCGTCACCGTTGAACTGCACCAGCGGCTGCAAACGAGGAAAATGCGTCCAGAACTTCCGGACGATAATCCTTGCCCTGCAACCGGTCGCGAACCCGACGGCTGGCGAGCGGCCACCTCACCCACAATCGATCGGTCCCGTTCCGATGCAGAACGCTCGAGGTTTCCGGACCGTAAAAATCAGACCTTGTAGACATCGGAAACCACTCCCAGCTTGCCGAAGTTTAAGTGCGCATTCTTGCTTTGCAGGGGATCGAACGTCCAAGTCATCTCCTGGACCCGCATGGCCAGAACCCGCTCCCGCTGAGCCAGCTTGAGCTTGTAGCCGAGATCGAGGTCGCGATAAGGCTCACGCACCGCGAGCATGTGCGAGTGCAACATCAAACGCCCGTGCTCCATTCCCAGAAACCCGAAGGCAAACCCGGCCAGCTTCGCGCCATCGAATGCGCCCAGCCACACGCTACCCGCTTCTTTGGTGGCGATAATCATCGCCATCGGCATCACGTCGCGGTCGGCGAGCTCCCACACTTCCCTTTCGAGCGCCTCGGCCTGCTCCAGATCAGCGTGGCTCTGCAGGTCGCGAATGACAACGGATTTGGGGGTAACGTCATTCATGGTTTTCTTTGCGCCCTTTGCGAGTCCTTGGCGTTCTTTGCGGTAAAGATCTTGACCGCAAAGGTCGCAAAGGCGCGCAAAGGACCCTGCATCGGAACCTGCATTCTTCGCATGCAATTCTTTAAAGATTAACGCTGCAACACGCTCTCCAGCGCGGCAAAAAATCCGGGATAGGAGATCACGGCCGCATCGGCGCCGCGAATTTCGCGTTTCTCCCTCCGCACGCAGGGCCGCAATCGCGAATGCCATCGCAATGCGATGATCGCCCAGCGAATCCACTTGCGCTCCGTGCAATCTCTGTCCGCCGGGAATTTTCAATCCATCTTCGCGCTCTTCCACCTGCGCTCCCATGGCACGCAAGTTGGCAGCGACGGCGGCGATGCGGTCGGACTCCTTCACCCGCAATTCGCGCGCGTCGCGGATCTCCATGCCGCCCGTGGTATAAGGAGCGATCGCCGCCAGCACCGGAATTTCGTCAATGAGCGCCGCAGTATCGGCTCCGGCAATGGTTATCGAGCCCAACGTGCCGCCCTCTACTTTGACCGTGCCGCGCAGCTCTCCGTGCTGTTCCTCCAGTTGAGTTACGGAAATTCGCACGCCCAGCAGAATCAGGATATCGAGAAGCCGCGCCCGCGTTGGATTCATGAGCAGATCTTCAATCACCAGTTGCGCTCCGGGGAATAACGCGGCCGCGCATAGAAAAAACGCTGCGCTGGAAATATCACCCGGGATTTCCGCCCGGATAGCATGAAGATTTTGCCCGCCTCGTATCCTAGTCTCGTTCCCCGCCTGGGTAAGCTCCGCCCCAAAGGCTCGCAAGGCCAGCTCGCCATGATCGCGAGTCAGGAACGGTTCGACTACAGTTGTCTCACCGTTCGCCAAGAGTCCCGCAAAAAGCAGGCATGATTTCACCTGCGCGCTCGCCACCGGCAATTTGTAACTGATCCCTTTCAGCTCTCCACCGGTAACGCGCAACGGCGGACGCCCTCCGCTCTGGGCAGTGATTTTTGCGCCCATCATTTCAAGCGGCGCGATGATTCGCGCCATGGGCCGGCGCGAAAGCGATTCATCCCCGATAAGCTCGCTGGTAAACGCCTGACCTGCGAGAATGCCGCTCAGCATTCGCATGGTCGAACCGGAGTTGCCGCAATCCAGCGGTGAATTTGGCGGTTGCAATTTCGCTCCCCGGCCATTAATGGATACAGAATTCCCGTCCTTCTCCACACCAGCGCCCAAAGCCTGTACGCAGGCCAAGGTGCTGGCGCAATCCGCTCCCGTGGAAAAATTCTCCAGATGGGTTGTGCCCTCTGAGATTGCCGCCAGCATGGCATAGCGGTGCGAAATGGACTTATCCCCCGGCAGGCGCAGAGTCCCCGCAACATTTCTGGCCGGACGCACCACCACGGTGGATTCTTTTTTCATTTCTAGGATTTCCAACATTACCCGAGACTGAGGAGAAACGCCGTCGACCGCATGCGAATCTAGGCCAGGGCTTTGGCCTCGGCTGTGGCTTCCTTCAGAATCTCCGGCGGCACTTCCCTGATGGCGAGGTGGAACTCGAACATCGGCGTTTCGGTGCCCCGGCCCCAGCGATTGACCTGCCAATGAGCGCGAATGAACTTCATCTCAGCGTGGCCGGTCAGATCGAGCAGCAGAGGATGCTGGCCGCGATAAAACTTCTGGGGAAACGCAATCAGCGGCTTCACGCCCCAAGTGGCGCCGTCCACAGAGCCATAGATGCTCACGTCCAGGGCTTCCTGTTCGATGATGTTGGTGATGTCCAGGGTCAGCAGGAAAACCCGGCTGGCAGCTCCGCCAGATCCAGCGTTGGACCATCGCCCTTGGCATTGACCACCGTCTTTTCGGGGACCAGCGAAGTATCGATCATGTCGAAAGAATTGTAACAAAGGCTGGGACGGTCTCTTGCGCTTCAGTGCCCTAAGCGCCATAAACCGAGTCAAAGAACTTGCGCAGAAGCTGCCCCACTTCCGCGGGTTGTTCCCAGGGCGAATAGTGCCCGGCTCGCCGGATGATTTTCATCTCGCTGCCCGGAATATTCTGCCGCATCAGCTCGGCTTCCGGCGGGCCCGTCAGGATGTCCTCGTCGCCGGTGATCAGAAGAGTGGGCACGTCGATCGTCTTCAGGTCGGGCACTGAATCCGGACGCTCCGCCATTCCTCGCTGCACCTGGGCAACGTTGCCCGCCGACATCTTGCGCATCATTCGCAACGCGCCATCCACCAGGTCGGGGCGACTTTCGCGCGTAGTCTTGCCCAGCAGTTTGGCACCATGCCTTCGAAAAACGGTTCGGTGCCGCGTTCCAAAACGTCCGCCGCGGCCTGCAGACGGACGGCTTTGGCTTCCGGAGAATCGGCCGGGGCTTTGGTATTGCACAGCGCCAGCGCGGCCACCCGTCCACGATATCGCCGCCAGAACTCGAACAGCACATAGCCCCCGATAGAAACTCCTGCGAAAGACGCGCGTCCAATTTCGGCGTGATCGAGCACGCGGGCCAGATCAGCGGCGTGTTTTTCCATGGTCGCCGGGCCTTCGCCCACGCCAGAGTCGCCGTGGCCGCGCAGGTCAGGAAGAATAAGCTGATAGCGGGAGGTCAACGCCTTCGCGGACGGCAGCCAGAATTCGTGATGAGCCGGAAAAGGATGCAGCAGGACAATGGGCGGACCCGACCCCAGGACCTGGTAGGCAATTTCCGCGTCCCCGCTTTTGATACGTATCATTGCAGATCTACCAGGTCCGCGGCGAAGACGATTTGCGCTCACACGAGAGTGCAATTCGGCTACGCTATGATGAGCCGGCCGGAGCTTCGAGCCGCGCCGGCTCTTCCGGCATGATAATCCACGCGATGGGATAGGACAGCAGCCCGACGCCGGTCATGATCGCGGTAATCAGCCAAACCAGGCGCACCAGGGTTACATCCAGATCGAAGTATTCGGCGAATCCGGCGCAGACCCCCGCGATTTTGCGGTCGCTGCGCGGACGCACCAGTCGCTTGCGCGCGACCGCGCTGCCGATTCGCTTGCCGCAATAAGCGCAATGGCTGGCATCGTCCTGAATACTTTGCCGCAATAGTTGCAGTACATGTGAACTCCTCCGGACGGCCTTCAATACCGCTCACTGGTGATCGCCTGAGCCACCCTCGGAAAAGTTCCCGAAACGATTGCTACTCCCGGTAAGCTTCTTTCATGCGCTTGCGCGCCGTCTCGGCGGGCGGGGTGTCGCGCCGTTCGCCACCACCGCCTGATATTTCGCCAGGGCCAGATCGCGCTTCTGCAACAGGTCGTACATCTCGCCGGCTCCCAGGTTGGCTTTCTGCAACACTTCGGGATCGGGTTGAGGGGCCTGACTCACCTGTTCATAGGCTGCTGCCGCCCCGCCGTAGTCCTTCTGGCCGCGCAGCAAATCGCCCAGGCTGAGCGCGGCGATTTCATAGTGCAGGTTGGGATAGTGGCCTTCCCTTCCCGCCTGCCAGATTTTCCGGTAAACCGCGGCCGCCTCTTCGTTGTGTCCCTGCCGCGCGCAACAAGTGGCCCTCCTCCAGCGCCAGAAGCACGTCCTGCGGGAAGCGCGGCATCAGTCCGCGCAGCGATCGGCAAGGCTTCTTCGTAGCGATGCTCGCGCCGCAGAAACACCACCAGCAGAATTTGGGCGTCCACGCTGGTTTCGCCGCTCGCCCTGCGCACACTCCTTAAGGTACTGGAGGCCCTTCTCCTTGTTTCCTCCCAGCCCAACCATCGAAGCCGCCACTTTCATCCCCAGGGCAGGCTTCCAACGACGTAGTTATGAGCGCCCACGATCAGTTTGGCCTCGACCGTCGACGGCGACAGTTCCAGCACCCGTTCATGGTCGCGCCGCGCGCCCACCGCGTTTCGCAGGGCGGAAAACCAGGCGCGTTCCACCAGCGCGGTGTAGGTGGAGAACTGGGCCCGCGTCACTCCTCGGGCGTAGAGAGCTTCCACGTCTTTGGGATTCGCGCTCAGCCGCTTCTCTTCCAGCTGCAGGGCCCGCGCCACCAGATCCTGGATCTGCTGCTTGACCTTGGGATCGGCAGGACGGTGCGGCGCAGAGATGAATGTGTCGTTGGCGTACTCCCCGGTGTTCAACACACCCATGCGGTAAAGCTCCCGGAAAAGCACCGCGGTCAGCAGATGATTGACGGCGAAAGGGTCGTCGGGATGCCGCGCTAGAACCTGATCGAATTCCTGTACCGCCCGGTCGTAGTCGAGGTTGTAAAAGTGATTGAACGCAGTCAGATTCAGCGGATCATGAGGACGATATGCCAGCGACTCGGGCGCGGGAATCGTCGGTGGAGGCGCCGCATCGCTTGAGCAGCCAGCAGGAAGCACACCAGAAACACAACGGCGCGGCGTGGAAGCAGGAAAAGCAATTGGCTCTCTAGTCAAGGTCGTTGGCCTCTAGTTTACCCGAAGCAGCCGATTCGTCCGCGAACCAAAAAGGTCACCGGTCCCGTGGAGACTCAGCGCAGAAATCGGCTTATAATCGGCTGTCATCAGGCACTTTCCTAATCATTCTTGATACTCAGTCCGGCGGATCTTTCCTGGTGCGAACGGTAATTCTTGCCCTGCTTACGTGATTGTCTCTAAGTTCGTTGGTCAAGAAGCGGCGTTTCAATAAGTTACGATTTCGGCTTTTGGCTATTGGCTTGCGAATGTAAGACCTTGAGGTGGTGTCTATGTCTGACGTTGTGCGCGACGCGCAACACGAGTTCTGGCGGCCGCCAGTAGCCGGCTCTCAGATCAGCGCGCCCGGGCATGGTGGAGGTCTGTGAGGGTTGCGGCACCGAGTTCATGGTCGGTTCGCTTTTCTGCCATGCCTGCGGAACCTCTCGCGAAGCCACGCCTGCAAATCGCAGCCCGCTGGACCCTCTACCTCGAGTTTCACAACATCAAACGCGCGCTTGGGCTCTCCACTGCCTCGCTGGTCGCTTTCTTTGCTGGAATCGTTTGCCTGGTCATGGCCGCCGTCGCCGTGGGCATGATCTACACCGTCCAGACCTTCAACGATTTCCAGGCCGTCCAGCTCTACCGGATGCAGTGGCTGCTGGGAGCCATCGCCGCCTTCGTCGCCGGCTTGCTGCTAAAGAAAACGCCTGACGCAAGCTCATAGCCCGAAACTCGTAGACCCGAGCGCTTTTCGACCCCTCAGAGCACCCGCCCTGGTCAATCCCTCAGCATCGCTCCGGATCGTTGATCACATACTCGCCGCTGTTGATCCGTCGGTGCTGTGCATCCGGTAAAGTGATGCACCGGACCGACGCCATGCCCTAAAGGATGAGCATTGGCAATCGCAGCCGCGACGTAAGCTTTGGCCAGTAGCACGGCCTCCGGCAATCCACGACCCGCGCCAGATGGCAGGCCATCGCAGTCGCAAACGCGCATCCGGTGCCATGCGTGGAGTTCGAGCGCTGCTCGTCGGACTTGAAAACCTCCTGCTCGACTCCTCGCCGGCTGGTGAAGCTCAGGAGGTCAATCGCCTTTTCCAGATGCCCGCCAGTGATCACCACGTTGGCTGCGCCCATGTCGTGAAGCTTGATGGCGGCTGCACGCATTTGATCGAGGTTGGTGACCGCCATCCCGTCAAGGCCGCGGCCTCATCCACATTGGGGTTATCACCGTGGCTAAGGGCAGCAATCGCTCGATCAGCAGCCGCGCTCCGCTGGCTCGATCAAGTCTGCCCCGGAAGAGGACTTCATGATCGGGATCCAGCACGATGTTTGGCAGCTTGCGCTTTCGCCAGGAAGTCGCTCACCGCCTGCGCTACCTTCCCGGAGCCAAGCATCCCGACATGAACGGCGGAAATCTCGATATCGGAGTTGAGTTCCTCCAGGGTCTCGGCACAGATCCGGGCTCACAGCCTCGACCCTCCGAACCCCGGCTGTCGACTGCACGGTCAAGGCGGTAATGCAGGCGACCCCGTAGCAGCCGTGGGCGGCGATCGTCTTTATGTCCGCGGTTACCCCCGCCCCGGAAGAAGGGTCAAACCCGGCTATCGTGAGCACCACGGGCGGAGGCGGGGCCATAAAGCCAATGTAACGGAAACGGCCAATTGGAATTGTCAAAGCTTCCGAAGCTTCCACTTGGAATGCCTGAGTTTCGCAGGTGAATGTTACCTTCGTATTGCACCAACTAACGTAATGCTCCGTAACCAATTGAAAACAAATACCAGTGTAATTATTGCATCTTTTGGCTCGGACTTACGCAGTATTTACTATTTGTATAAACATTTAACGCTATTGACTACAGCAATATGGGTATCATTCATTAAGATTAACAGTATGTTACGTGAGATATCTATTACTAGATAATAATCTTAATACAGTCAAATCCGGGTTGACAGCCTCTCCGGCGGCGGGTAGCCTTGTTCAATCCTTGGCCGAGGTAGGTGGTAGACTTTGAACGATGAGAGGTGACTGAATGCGAGGACATATTGCTCATACACTGGCGACTGTTTTACTGGTCGCCAGCCTAGGGGCGGCTCAGCGACCAGCCAGCTCAGAGTCCGGAAACGCTAGGAATACGATAAAGCCGACCAAAGTCAGCCTCAACCAAGCCGTATCAAATTGGGACGGCATCCTGGTACGGAGACTACTTTCAGGGCAAAACCACGGCCAGCGGCGAGCCGTACAACATGTACGACCTTACCGCGGCGCACCCGACGCTGCCTCTGGGCAGCCGGGTGCGGGTAACGAATCTGCGTAACGGCCGGGCGGTGGTGGTGCGGATCAATGACCGCGGACCAGTCGTCCCGGGACGGATCATCGATCTTTCCTACAACACGGCGCGAGTGCTGCATTCAAGTCGCAAGGCCTGCAACGCGTTCGTCTGGACGTGGTCGCTCCAAAGCCGCGCAAAAGCCGCGCAGCCGCAGTTGGTGGCGTCAGCGCTGCGCTACTAGCCTGCCGCGCTCAAATCCTTAAACTCCCTCAAGAATGTACGATCCCCGGCAACATCTGATCGTCGCCCTGGATGTTTCGTCCGCGGCCGCAGCCCAGAAAATCGTGGCGGCCGTGGGCGACTCCGCGTTGACCTACAAAGTCGGCATGCAGCTCTACACCGCGGAAGGGCCCAGCGTGGTGCGCGATCTGGTGGCCTCCGGCCGCCGGGTCTTTCTCGATCTGAAATATCACGACATTCCCACGACTGTCGCCGCGGCCGTGCGCGAAGCCGCCGAACTGCGGCGTCGGCATGCTGACCGTCCACGCCGCCGGCGGCGGCAAGATGCTGCGCGCGGCCGTCGAAGCCGCCCGCACCGTGAATCCCGCACTGATGGTCCTGGGAGTCACTGTGCTCACCAGCATGGACGACCAGGATCTCGACAAAGTCGGAGTTCGCGGCGGCGTTGTCGATCAGGTGTTGCGCCTGGCGGCGCTCGCCATCACGAATGGATGCCAGGGCGTGGTCGCCTCGGCGCTGGAAGCCTCTGCTCTGCGCGCCGAACTCGGCGAACATTTTCTGATTGTCACTCCCGGCGTGCGCCCGGCGGGAAAAGATCACGGCGATCAGAGCCGCGTAGTAACGCCCGCAGAAGCGATCGCCGCCGGCGCAACCTACTTGTGGTGGGACGCCCCATCACCGCAGCTCCCGATCCAGCCGCAGAAGCCCGAGCCATTCTGGAGCAGATGAGCCTGGCAGTCACCGCCTGAAGTCGATCCTGAGAACGTCCCTGGAAACACGCCCTCAACACGCCGTAGGACGTAGCTTGCTACGTCTTGGCTCGTCGTGGGAGACGTAGCAAGCTACGTCTCTACAAAAATCCATCTAGAGCTTCTCGTAGAACTCGCAGCCCGAGCAGGAAATAAAAATCCCGCCGGGAATGCCGCGCTCGCGGTCCTTGACCCGCTTCACGATGCGCGTAGGCTTGCCGCACTTCGGACAATCCGTGCTCTTGGTGGTGTCCATTTCTTTCTTACGATCTGCAGTCTTCGCAATCTTTATTGCCATTCCCTGATCTCCTTCGATCTCTCACTGTTCAATGTCTTGTCTTCAGAATCAGTCGTAGTACTCCAAGCCCAGATGGGTGATCAACTCTTCGCCCTTCAAATGCCGCAGCGTGTTCTTGAGCTTCATCAACTGGATGAACAGATCATGCTCGGGATAGAGCCCGGGCGCGGTCATCGGAGACTTGAAGTAGAAGCTCAGCCACTCCTGGATTCCCAGGCCGCGCAACTGCGTACTGCGCTGCGCCAGATCGAGAAACAGGACCAGATCGAGCACCAGGGGCGCCGCCAGAATCGAGTCGCGGCACAGGAAATCGACCTTGATCTGCATCGGATAGCCCAGCCATCCGAAGATGTCGATGTTATCCCAACCTTCTTTGTTGTCGCCGCGCGGCGGGTAATAGTTGATCCGCACCTTGTGAGTGAAATTTCCGTACAGCTCGGGATAAAGCTCAGGCTGCAGGATGTGCTCCAGCACCGACAGCTTGGACTCCTCTTTGGTCTTGAACGACCCCGGATCCTCCAGCACCTCGCCGTCGCGATTGCCCAGAATGTTGGTTGAGAACCAGCCGTTCAGCCCGATCATTCGCGCCTTGAAGCCCGGCGCCAGAATGGTCTTGATCAGCGTCTGCCCGGTCTTGTAGTCCTTGCCGCAGATGGGCGCGTTGTTCTCGCGCGACAAATATTGCATCACCGGCAAATCCACAGTCAGGTTGGGAGCGCCGTTGGCGAAGGGCACTCCTTCCATCAACGACGCGTAGGCGTAAATCATCGAGGGCGCGATGGCCTCATCGTTCTGAAATCATCGCCTTCTCGAACGCTTTGACGGATTCGTGCGCGGCCGTGGGCTCGAGAAATGTTTCCGTCGATCCGCACCAGATGGTGACCAGACGGCTCGCACCGGAACTCTTGCGGAATTCCCGGATGTCGGCGCGCACCTGCTCCGCCAGGTCCATCTTGTTCTTGCCCTTTTTTACGTTGGGTCCGTCGAGCTTCTTCACGTAGTTGTGATCAAACACGGCCTTGCGCGGCTTGATCGAACTGAGAAACGGCTTGACCTGATCGAGCAGTTGGCGATCCAGAACTCCGGCGTTCGTGGCAGCCGCGTACATGTTGTCTTCGAAAATATCCCAGCCGGTAAAGACCAGATCGTTCGAGCGTTGCCAGCGGAACAAATTCCTTGATCTTGGGAGAGCGCGCATCCGTGCGCTTGCCCAGCCGGATCGTCCCCATCTGGGTAAGCGATCCGATCGGTTTGGCATAGCCCTTGCGAACCGCTTCAACCCCGGCGACAAATGTCGTGGCCACCGCGCCCATGCCCGGGATCATGATTCCCAGTTTGCCCTTGGGCGCCTGAATCTCGCTGCTCTGGCGCTTCGACTCGGTCTCCGTCTCGGTCTTTCTTTTTGCGTTCTTCGGACGCGTCGGCATGTTTAGGCTGCTTCCTTATTGCTCCCTGGAATGTAAGGCGAACGGTTATGTTCTCGTATTGAGTCAGCATTTGCAACCGCAGGACCAGCGAACGGCTGCTGTCGAAAGGCGAACGGCTGTGTGGAGGGATTGAGGCAAAACCCTTTTAACCACAGAGGACACAGAGGATCACAGAGAGAATCGCTTTCTAAAATCCTCTGTGATCCTCTGTGTCCTCTGTGGTTAAAGCCTTTTCTACTTGTCCAGATCCATAACCTTCACCGGCAAATCCCAATGCGCGTCCAGAATTTCGAACCTCCGCTGTTCCTCGCGCTCGTAAGCCTGCTGGTCGGGAAATAATTGTTTCTTCAATGCATCTTCGTCAAACGGCTCATTGGCGACCGCGGCGTTCTTGAACACGATGGTGACGCGATAGTCCCAGCGCCCGTCTTCCGTGGTGTGGTAGCGCGGCTGGTCCATCCAGACTTTCAGCATGCGCCCCATCTCGACTTCCTTCTTGAGCAGGGGATAGTGATTCTTCTTGAACAGCCGCAGGAATTCGTCCGCGTGTCCCCACTTGGTCTTGTAGTAGTACTCAATCACGAACGGCTTATCCGATCCCGCGGGCGGAGCTTGCGCCACGGAGACGGCATTCATCAGCATCGCGCTCAATAAGAACAGTAGTAGCAGTTTCATGGAGGATCTCCCGGGTGAAAGGATTTTCAGATGGTTGATTGTAGACTGGCCTAGGCGGCAGTTCGAATTCTGTTCTGCCAGTGCGACCGCACGAACCATATCACCCCGGCCACAAGCACGATTCCGATCACCAGATCGAATTGGTGAAAGTACTTGCCCAGCTCGCGCCAGTTCTCTCCCAGCTTCATGCCCAGCCAGGCCAGAGCGAAGCACCAGGGCCAGGATCCCAGGAAAGTGTAAAGGTGGAAGCGCCCGCGAGGCATGCGGGCAACTCCCGCGGGCAAGCGCGATAAAGGTGCGGATCACCGGCAGCAGCCGCGCGATCAACACCGCCAGATATCCCCAGCGCAGGAAGAAGCGGTCAGCCCAATCCAGTTCGCGCCGGCCCATCAGAATCCAGCGGCCGTACTTCTCCACCAGCGGCCGGCCGCCGTAACAGCCAATTTCGTACGCCACCAGCGATCCCAGATTGCAGCCGATCGCGCCCGCCGTGGCCACCCACACCAGCTTCATCGCGCCTTCATACACCAGATAACCCGCAAACGGCATGATCAGCTCGGAGGGCAAAGGAATGCACGCCGACTCGATCGCCATCAGCAGCGCGATGCCGCTGTAGCCGGTGGCGGCGACCACCGACTTTATGAACAGAAACAGAACTGCCAGAATTTTTTCGGTCATGCCTGAAGACGTGGTCGTCTGGAGTTTTAGTTGTAAGAAGTCGGGGCCCTGATCCATCCAGGCCGCCGCCGGGCGGCGCGATTCAGAACGCGCCTTCCTGGGTAAAAGTGTATCCGGGCAGGGATGCGCCCGTCGGCCTTCTTCGCTACTTTCACCTTAACCGTGGGCACATCGGGCGCTGACAATCCCGCCGGCCGCAACAGCGCATATTGCGTAAACACTTCGCTGTACATCTTGGTGACCAGATAATCCTGGCCGTCCGTATCGTTGCGCCAAACCTGTCCGAGCTGGATGGACTTTACCGCCACATGAAACTCCCTGATCTTGGTGAAAAGGCACTTTCAGACTACCGGGCCAGCAGCAGGTCGTCAATTGTGCCATTGGTTCCGCCACATTACCAAAGGTGGCACGTCCCGGTGGCCAGGTGCTGGACAGCAAGTCTGTGTGGGGACGGGCGCCCTCGCCCGTCCAGGCCGCCCGAAGGACGGCAGTTTTGCCAGTAAAAATCAAACAGGATCTCGCAGTCTGAGCCCCTCCCTAAACTTTGCTAAGATTGAACTCGCTTTCGAGGAGCCATACATGCCCCGCGGCATCACCCCGCGCCAACCCGCCCGAAGCGGACGTCAGGAAGGCATCCGCCAAGTCCGCTGCCAAGAAAAGAGCCGACGCCGCGGACTGCCGAAGCCCGTACCCACACAGCGTCCTGCCCGCGCTGCGACTCGGAAAGTCAGCAAGAAGGCCTACAATCCCACCTCGCCCGAGCGGATTCATGAAATTCTCAACCGCCTCGACAAGCTCTATCCCGACGTCACTTGCGCCCTGCAGCACAAGAGCGCCTGGGAGCTGCTGGTCGCGACCATTCTCTCCGCCCAGTCCACCGACGTTCGCGTGAATATGGTCACGCCGGAGCTTTTCCGAAAATATCCCACGGTCCAGGATTTTGCCGCGCTCACGCCCGAGCAACTTCAGCCTGATGTCCGCTCGACCGGCTTTTTTCGCAACAAATCCAAATCGGTGGTCGGCGCGGCGAAAAAAATTGTGAGTGATTTCAGCGGCCAGGTGCCAGACCAGATGGATCAGATCCTCACCCTGCCCGGAGTGGCCCGCAAAACCGCCAACGTCGTGCTGGGCACATGGTTCAGGAAGAATGAAGGCGTAGTGGTGGATACGCACGTCCACCGCATCAGCCGGCGCCTCGAGCTCACCCGCAACGACGATCCCAAGAAGATCGAACAGGACCTGATGAAGATTATTCCCCGCGAAAAGTGGACCCTGTTCTCCCACCAGATCATCTGGCACGGACGCAGGCTGTGCATCGCGCGCCGCCCCAAATGCGTGGACTGCCCGCTGGAAAATATCTGCCACGCCGCCGACAAGACCTGGAGCACGGTAGAGATCCACAAAAACGCAAAGTAGTAGCGCATCTCAACGAGAATCTCTTTTCTCTGTCATCCTGAGCGGAGTAGCACGTCGAAGGACCCCTAGCATCGGCACGACACCAGCGATCTTGCGCCGCGAGCGCAAAAGACCGAAAGGTTTGTAAAGAACAATAGGGTCCTTCGACTCCGCATATTTCGCGAAGCGAAATTTTTGCTCCGCTCAGGATGACAATCGCTCTGCTACACTTTTTACGACCACATGCGTACTCTGATCCTGCTACTTATCTCTATCTCTATGAGCACTCTTATCGCGGCCCAGACTTTGCCCGTGCCGCAGGCCATCACCGACCCCAAGCTGATTACCAGCAAGCCCAACGCGAATGTCGAACAGAATCAGCAGAGCCTTTCCATCGAACGGCTTTATATGACGCGCTCGGTGGGGGCCACATCCTGGTCGCCGGACGGCAAGACCATCGCGTTCGTCTCCAATATCAGCGGCCGGAATAATATCTGGCTGGTGCCCGCCGAGGGTGGGTGGCCGACGCAACTTACGGTGAGCGACCAGCGCCAGACCTCGCCCGCCTGGTCGCCCGACGGGAAATGGATCGCATACATTTCCGACTACGACGGCGACGAGCAGTGGGATATTTTCTTCGTCTCGCCCAAGACCGGGCAGGTCATCAACATCACCAACACGCGAGAGATCTCGGAAGAAAGCCCGACCTGGTCCCCTGACGGCCGTTATCTCGCCTACACGGTGAAACCCAAGACTTCGTCGGTCTATGAGATCGACGTCTTCGACACCCTGATGCGCGATACCAAACACATCACCACAGGCACGCCCAAAGACAAGATGAACGTCAATCCTGTCTGGTCGAAGGACGGGAAGTGGATCGCCTATACCCAGCACCAGGCCAAGGGCACGGATTCCAATATTTTCCTTGGCCGAAGTCGCGACCGGGAAAAACTTGCTTCTGACGCCGCACCATCCTGACGAACAACTCTATGCCGCCGACGACTGGTCTCCCGACGGGAAACGCCTGCTGATCACCTCAAACGCCGGCAATGGCTATGAGAATGTCGGCCTGCTCGACATTGAAACCAAGAAAATTGACTGGCTCACCCAGGACAAGTGGGAGATCTCCGGCGGCAACTTTTCTCCCGACGGTAAGTACGTTACCTGGACCGCCAACGTGGACGGCAATACCGACATCTATTTGCACGATCTGGCCTCGGCCAAGACCACTTCCCTGCCTCTACCTAAAGGCGTAAACGGACTGGGCGGCGCCCACTCCGCCTTTACCCGCGACGGCGCGCGCCTTCTCTACCACCACAACGGACCAACCTCGCCGAACGATATTTGGGTCTATTCGCTGGCTGACGGCAAATCGCAGCAGATCACCAACTCGCTGGTCGCCGGAGTGCGCTCCGAGGACATGGTCGAACCGTTTCTGGTGCACTACCCCAGCCGCGATGGCAAGTGGACGATTTCCGCTTTCGTCTATGTGCCCTACAACATGGCGCGCAGCGGCCAGAACGCCGCCGTCGTGTACGTGCACGGTGGTCCGACCGCACAGAGCGTGAACTCGTTCAGCCGCCTCATCCAGCACATGGTCAATCAGGGATACATGGTGATCGCGCCCAACTATCGCGGGTCCACCGGCTACGGCAAGGAATTTCAGCAGGCTAATCTGTTCGACATGGGCGGCGGCGACTTGCAGGACGTTCTGGCCGCCGCCGACTGGATCAAGCAAACTGGCTATCTCGATCCCAAAAAACTAGTTCTCATGGGCGGCAGCTATGGCGGCTATCTGACCATGATGGGCGTTACCAAAGCGCCGGATGTGTGGGCCGCGGGCTGTTCCCATTGTGCCTTTTGTTAACTGGTTTACCGAGATCGCGAACGAAGATCCGGTTCTGCAACAATCCGATCTCGCGACCATGGGCGATCCGGAGAAAAATAAAGATCTCTTCCACGATCGCTCCCCGATTTTCTTCGTGGACCAGATCAAGGCTCCGCTGCTTTTGCTGGCGGGCGGCAATGATCCCCGCTGTCCTAAAGAAGAAGCTCAGCAAGTCGTGGACGCAGTCAAGAAACGCGGCGGCGTGGCGGACCACAAAGTGTACGAGAACGAAGGCCACGGCTTCGCCCGGGTAGAAAATCAGATCGACGCCTACCGGCGCGTCTCGGATTTCCTCAAGGCGCGCGTCCCCCCGGCGAACTGCGGCTGTTCGCTGAATGAATAATCAGCTCTGCACGTGGCGGCCTAGTTACTTAACAGCCCTGGCTTGGCGAACTGCTCGAAGAAATCGCCTTTGTTCCAGTGCGGGCGCTTGGTCTGCTGCGCGATCTCATAACCGGCCGCGAAGTCGATGCGCGTAGCCTTTACTAATGCGTTGAAGTCGAACGGTTGAGCCATGTCGTCGCTGGGCTGGTGATAGCGGGTATTCTCCCAGTCGATCTGCATTTTCTTTCCATCGAGCTTCGGATCGACGGTTTCGTAGCCTTCCTCAATGTAAAGCGCCGGCACGCCTTGCTCCACGAATGAGTACTGGTCGCTGCGGACGAAATACACTTCTTCCGGAGCCGGGTCGGGACTTACTTCAAGGCCCATGTGGCGGGCCACATCGTCGGCGACCGCGCCCAGACTGGAATGCTCTCCGCCGAGAGGCACAATATCCCTGAAATCGTAGAGAAACGAAATCTCGTCCATGTTCACGTCCGCGACAATCTGCGAGATAGGCACAGTCGGATAGTGGGCATAGTAGTCGGAGCCGAGCAGGCCTTCTTCTTCTCCGGTAACGGCGAGAAAAAGAAGCGAGCGGCGAGGCGGCTGCGGCATCCGGGTGAATGTCCGCGCAATTTCGATGAGCGCGGCCGTGCCGGAAGCGTTATCCCCGGCGCCGTTGTAGATGTTGTCTCCGTTCACCGGATCGCCGATTCCCAGATGGTCGGTGTGCGCGGTAAAAACCACGTATTCATTCTTCAAAGCTGGGATCGGAGCCCGGCAGAATCGCCGCGATGTTCGGGCTTTCTACTTCAGAGTAGCGGCTGACCACATGAATCGAAGCCGTGACCGCGAGCGGAAAGGCCTGGGGCTTACTATCGGACGCGGCCGCCAGCACTTGCTTCCAGGACTTGCCGGATCCTTCCAACATGGCCCGCGCGACATCCGAGCTGATCCTGGCATAGGCGCGAATGTTCGGCTCGGCATCGTTGGGCACGCCCTTGGCATCCAGCCAGCGCAGCGTGGGCTGCCGATAGAACCTTACCAGTTGCGAAAACGGCGTACGTTCTTCCACCTTTCCGCCCCAGATGATCAGAAGGCCGATCGCTCCGTGGGCGGCCGCGTTGCGCAGCTTGACCGTGCTGTCTGAAAAGTGCGCGCCCGGCGCGGAAGGAAAACTTGCGGGCGCGCCGTAAAGCGCCGCCACAATCTTGCCGTGAACATCGACGCCGGCGTAGTCGTCGTAGTTGAACTTGGGAGCAGTCACGCCGAATCCGGCGAACACAACCTGCGCATCTGCGTTGGTATCGGTCACGCAGCGGGTCGCCGACCATCACGTAATCTTTACCCATCACCAAGGTTTGCTCCGCGCCCTCGCGCCGGATGGTAGAGCGAACTCTGGTCGCGCAGCAGGTCAATTTTGCGGAAATGTATGTTCTGAAAATAACTGCCATCCACTCCGGCGGGTTTCAGGCCCATCTCCTCAAACTGCGATCGAACGTAGTTGGCCGCAAGCTGATAGCCGCGCGTGCCGGTGCCGCGGCCTTCCAGAAGATCGTCGGCCAGAAATTCCATGTGGGCACGAATCGCTTCCGGCCGGATTTGCTGCAAGAGTTGTTCCGGCGGAAAGTCCGATGAGCTGCTTTGCGCGGAAGCAAATGTGAAGAGTAGAAGCAAACATAGAAATGTGAAAAGACGCTTAAAAGCCAAGAGCAAGCCCTCCGAAGGCGACTGACATTTTGACCAGCCCGCAACCAAAAACTACGGCGAACACCCCATCAAGGTTATGGGGACCGGGAATGTTTTTTGTGTTGGGTAGCAGTAGCTTCAACGATAGCTTCAATGAGCCCGGGAATGTCGTATTTCCGGGCTTCAATGTCCACCGGCAGCCCAAGCTCCCGAAGAGTAGACGAAGTAACCGGCCCAATGGAAGCAAACTTCACTCCGTCCAAATGCTTCTTCTGGCTCCGGACTGTGTGGCGGGAGCGCCCCCGCTCGCGATCTTTGCCCAGCAACGCCACAAAATTTCTCACCGTCGAGGAACTCGTAAACGTGATCACATCTGGACGCCGTTCCGGATGAACCAGCGCCGCCCGCACCCGTTTGCGCGAAGACTTGCGGAATGACGGTCTCGTAAGCCTCGACCACATCCACCCGGGCCCCAAGTTTGCGCAGTTCACGCGGGATGACGTCGCGGGCCACTTTGGCGCGCGCCAGCAGGACTCGCTTCCCTTTTACCTTGCGCCGCAGGCTTGCGACCACGGATTCGGCGACATACTCCTCGGGCACGACATTCACTTTGATTCCATGCTCCTCGATCGCCCGCCTGGTGGCGGGACCGATGGCCGCAATCTTGAGATGCGCGAGGCGCTGCGTCTTGAACCGAAGTTCTTGCAGACGCTCCCACAGCGCCTCAACTCCGTTGACGCTGGTCAGGATCAGCCAGTCGTACTCGGACAGATTCTTCAAAGCACTGTCGAGCGGCTGGAAAGACCGCGGCCGCCGAATTTCGATAAAGGGAATCTCCACACCTCCGCCCCCAGATTCCTGCAGGCCGGATGAAAGTGCGCTGGCCTGGTGGCGAGCCCGCCCAACCAGAATGCGAAGGCCACGAAAGGTAGCGCCGGCGTCCCGTCGGCTGTCCGGCGGGCGTCCCGCCCGCCGCGCCTAATGGAAGACTTTCGCCGATGAAGAATCCGCTCCCCGAGATTTGTTTGTGGCTTTCATTCAGAAAAACCGAAGTTCATGGCTGCTGCGGTGTCGCAACAGTTTTTCCGTAGACTTCGCGCAGAATCGAATCTCCGCCCTCGCCCAGCAGAGCCGCCCCCACCATCTCGCCAAGTCGCACCGGATCATCGCCTTCGCCCGATTTCCGTAACACTGTGCTCCCATCCGGACTCGCAACCACCGCCTGAAGATGCAATTTGCCCATTGAATTATTTCCGCGAAGGCTCCAATCGGGACCTGGCAACCCCCGCCCATTTTGTTCAGCAAGGCGCGTTCACAGGTGGTGGTGAGGCGGGCGGCTGCATCGTCCAGAAAATCACATGCTGGCGCACCGCCGAATCGTCTTTGCGAATTTCGACCGCCAAAGCGCCCTGGCCGGCGGCCGGACACATCACCCTCGCAGCCAGCAACTGCCGGATGGAATCTTGCTTGCCCAGGCGCTTCAGCCCGGCCGCGGCGAGAATGACGGCGTCGTATTCTCCTGCTTCCAGTTTGCGCAGGCGGGTATCGACGTTCCCCCGCAAAGCATGAATGTCGAGATCGGGCCGCAGAGCTTTCAACTGCGCCTGCCGCCGCAGGCTGCTGGTACCAACTCTTGCGCCTTGCGGCAAGTCTTCGATGCTTTGTATTTGAGCGAACAAAATGCATCGCGCGCATCCTGCCGTGGAGGGATCGCCGCGATCTCGAATCCTGAAGGAATTTCCGTCGGCAGATCTTTCAGGCTATGCACCGCGAGGTCGACGCGATTTTCCGCCAGGGCTTCCTCAATTTCCTTGGTGAACATGCCCTTGGTGCCGACCTGGGCGAGAGCGACATCGGTTATCTTGTCGCCGGTAGTCTTGATGATTTCGATCTCGACTCTGATGCCCGCGTTGCTCCGAGCAACTCTTTGATGTGATTCGCCTGCCAGAGCGCAAGTTGCGAACCACGAGAGCCAATGCGCAGCAGCGCCACTAACTTTCCGCTCCGGAATCTCGCTCCAGAGGACTTCGCCACCTTCTCTCGTTTTCCTTTCTGCTCGTTCTTTTCGCGGATCAGGTCCTGTTCCTGCAAGATTGAACAGGCGCCGCACCAGGTCGATGACGGTAGTGGCCTCGGCCGCGCGCGCCGCCGTCTTCAAGGTGCTGATGGGGTATGCATGATCTTGCTGACGATCCCGCGAGTGAGCGTCTCGACGGCGAGTTCCTGCTCCGGCGAAAGAGTCCCCAGACGGCCGCGCACACGGTCGATCTCGGCCTGGCGGATGGTTTCCAGATGATCCTGCAAGGAAACGATTGTCGGCACAACGTCCAGCGTCTGCAGGCGGCGCCTGAAAGCGCTCGACTTCCCCGCTGATGATGGCCTCAGCGCGCTCGGCTTCTTTTCTGCGATCGTCCACATGCGAGGAAACCGCCTGCTGCAAATCGTCAATGTCGTAGACGAAGATGCCGTCCAGCTTGTTCATTCCGGGATCGACATCGCGCGGCACCGCGATATCGATAAAGAACATAGGACGGTTCTTGCGGCGACTCAGGAACAGCTCTCCGTGCTCGCGGCGGAAAATGGCGTGCGGAGCGCCGGTGGACGTAATCACAATGTCGGCGCGATCGCAGGTCTCGTAGAGCTGCTCGAAAAGAATGGCCTGTCCGTCAAACTTGGCGGCAAGCTGCTGGGCCCGGTCGTAAGTGCGATTGGCGACAAAGATCGATTCCGCGCCGTGAGCCAGAAGGTGGCGCGCCGCCAGTTCGCTCATCTTTCCGGCGCCGACCAGGTAGACGTGCTTGCCATGCAGCGAACCAAAGATTTTCTTGGCCAGTTCCACCGCCACCGAGGCCACCGACACCGCGGACGAGCCTACCGCGGTTTCGGTTCGCACCCGCTTGGCGACAGCGAACGCCCGGGTGAGCAGCAAATCAAGCTGCGAGTGGACCGCTCCTACCGCGCGCGCCGTGGCATAGGCTTCTTTTACCTGGCCCAGAATTTGGGGCTCGCCCACAACCATCGAGTCCAGGCTGGCGGTTACGCGGAACAAATGTCGAACCGCGTCGCTCTCGTGGTACTCGTAAAGGTGAGCCTCGTATTCAGCCGGGTTCACCTGGAAGTAATCGCGCAGAAAACGGCGAAGGTCGACGACTCCGTTCTTGGTTTGAGCCAGGACTTCAACCCGGTTGCAGGTCGACAGAATCAGTCCTTCGTCAACTCCGGGATGCTCGGCCAGGCGCTTCAACGCTTCCGGCAGCCTCGAATCGGGGATGGCCAGGCGCTCGCGCACCTCTACCGGCGCCGTCTTGTGATTCACCCCGATGAGCTGAAATTTCATGATTGGACGAACCCGTGAATGCTGCTGTAATAGTTTGCCGACCAGGCGATCACCGCCGCCACGACCGCTCCAGTGGCGAGATAGGCAGCCCGTCGGCCGCGCCATCCCGCGTTCCATCGCGTGAAAACCATGATCATGTAGACCGCCCACATCAGCAGCGACAGAAAAATTTTGGGATCGAGAAGGTCCAGGCGTCCGTATTCGGCCTGGGCCACGATGCTGCCCGCCACCAGCCCCAGAGTCATGAAAGGAAATCCGAGCAGCAGCGAGCGATAGCCGATCTGGTCAATGACCTCGAGTGCGGGCAGACGCAATCGCGTGCCAGCGGCCTTCTTGGATTTCAAACGGCGCTCCTGCAGCAGATAGAGCAGGCTTGCGGCAAAGCTCAGAAACAGAGCAGCGTATCCGGTAAAGATCAAGGCGATGTGGGCGAAGAGCCATCCCCGGCGCATGCCAGGCGAGGTCAACAGAAAGGGCTGCTGGGTGGTGGCGGCCACAAAGGTCAAAACAAATACCAGCGGAAACACGACAATTCCCGGCGAGGTGGTGCGATACACCAGATACACGATCATGAACGCGGCCATGACCAGCAGCGCGAGAAAGGATTCGGAGTAGTGCACCGAGGTCAATGCCAGCTGTCCCGAAAGCAACACCGCTTCGGTCAAGGAAACAAACTGAAAGGTCATACCGAGAGCCATGGCCGGCAGCGCCACCCGGTTCAAGAGCGAACTGGTGCGAGTCAGAGCCAGAAGCGCGTAGAGCAGTCCCACGGCGTAGCAGCAGAGCGCCACTCGGAGCCACAATATGGGCATAGGGGATCAAGCTCCAACGGACGGGACGGGTCCGCTTAGTGATTATAGTCTGCACTGCGGGTGGGGCAGAAGAGTCTTACAGAACATGAAGTCAGATTCGAAGAGCGTAACCCGTTACCCGCTATTGCACTCCGAGCGTGCCCAGGGCCTGCTCCAAATTTCCCGGGCCCACCAGCAAGCGGCGTCCGTTTGCCATCATATCTTCGATTTCATCAAAAGCCTGAAACAGCCTGATCTTGATCGCGCCATATTGCTCGGCGTCGTTCAAGGCTCGTCCGTGCCGGGCCGACCAGTCGCGCAGAGCTTCCTGCTGCAGGAAGACGCTTACCGCAAAAGTAGTCTTGCGGTCCGAGGTGACATCGAAGATATATTCGCTGGCTGGCCCTTCGGGCACGTCCGGCAGAGCCTCGCGCTTGCCCACGAAGTAGTACTGGTATACGTATCCCTGGCCACCGGTATACGTCTTCATGCGACGGAGAGTCATGGGAGTCTGGTCGTTGGTCTTTCGTCGTTTGGCCGTTGGTCTTTGGCCGTTAGCGCCCGGCTAGCGTCCGCTATTTCCCGGAGAAATTACCCGGCCGTACTCGCTGGCTCGGGCCAGACGGTCGAACATGCGATAAGCCGCGGCTGAAATCTTAGTGATGGCCTCTTCGCCATCGCGCTCGTGCCGCAAGTAGGTCGTCATCACACAGATCACGTAGGGACGGTTTTCTACGAACACCACGCCCGAATCGTTGCGCACACCTTCGAGTTCACCCGGCTTGTTGGCGATCTTCAATCCCTCCGGCAAGTCGCGCGGAATCGGGCTTTCCTTGTGAGTGCTGAGCATCTTGAAGAAATCGTCAGTCATCTCCTTGTTGAGAATCTTGCCGCGATAGAGAGCCTCCAGCAGCGCCATCATTTCAGCCGGACTTGAAATATTTTCTCTGCCTTCGCCAGCGGCTTTCAGGTCCATCATCTTCCGGCGCAGGCGGGTGTGAGGTAGGCCGAGCGAGTCCATCAACGTATTGACATTCTCCATGCCCACCCGATCAATCAGGACATTGGTCGCGCTATTGTCGCTCACCGCAACCATCATCGTAGCCAGGTCGCGCAATGTAATGCGGGTAACGCCCGGAGTCAGGCCGCCCATGATGTAGCTGTCTGGGACCAGATCGTTCGCCTGGACCGTGTAGAGGTCGGTGAGTTTCAGCTTGCCAGCCTGCGCCTGGCGGTAGAGTTCCGCTAGAACCGCGATCTTGATCGAGCTGGCCTGGGGAAACACTTCGTCCCCGTGCAGGAGAAATTTCTGGCCGTTGCTGAGATCGAGAATGGCGACGCCGAGGACGCCGTCGAGGTTATGGTCAACCTCGTTTATCGAGGATTCGAGTTTCTGCCACAGGACGTCCTGTTTGGCGGCGGTTTGCGCCGAGAACCATCGCGGAGTAAAGAATCAGAAATACGATAGTATTTCGAAAAAGGCCGATCCTCCGGAAGGCGAGCATTATAGCCCGCAACAAAATAACGCTTATCCGTCGATCATGGCTGCACGCAGCCGCTTGACGGCGCTTTCCGACGTGACCGGCGAATAATAAACCTCTTTGAAGGTGTACGACTTCGCCTTCCCTGGGACCACCGGCAGGATCTCGATGTGCCAGTGGTAATCGTCGTCGATGGTTTTCCAGTAACCCAGGCTTGCCGACTGATGCAGGGTATTGGGCGAAGTGTGGAGCACCAGGTGAAACTGGTCGGTCATGGTGCGAATTCGCTGCAGCGTGCGTCGCAAAAGCGCTCCGAGTTCGAGCAGAGTGGACGGCCGGCCCAGCCCAAAGCGCTCGAAGGCAGCTTCGTGGGTGCGCGGAATGATCCAGGTTTCGTAGGGCACGCGCGGAGCATAGGGGCAGAGCGCGATAAAGTCGCCACGCACTTCGAGCACGCGCTGGTTCTGATCCAGTTCCTGGGAAATAATGTCGCAGAATACGCAGCGTTCCTTGGCTTTGAAGTAGTCCCGTGCCGGCGCGCAGTTCGTAGAGCACGCGGCGCGGCACGAAGGTGGTCGCGGTAAGCTGCGAGGTGGGATGCTCGAATTCCTGGCCCGCACTCCCGCCATGATTCTTGAACATGCTGACATATTTGAAGCGGGCATCGCGCTTCAGGTCCTGGATGCGGTGCGCAGCCAGCAGCAGGAATTGCTCGATTTCAGTATCGCTGGCATTCCACAACTGCCGGTGTGGCGAAGATTCTCGACCAGCACTTCGTGGGCGCCCACCGACGACATGCGATCGTAGATGCCGTTGCCGCGGCGCAATGGCTCGCCTTCAATGCGATACAGCGGGGTGGGATGGACCACAGCGCGCGCCGACCACGGACCGCCGCCTGGTGCCGACATGTTGGAAACCAGTTGTACGGCGGCGGGCGAGTCCGGGCAAAACCGGCAAAAGGATTCAACGCGCGGAGCGCTGTCGGGCACGTCGTCACCGATAATGACCCACGAACGGGTAATGGGATCTTTGCGCAATTCCATGGGCTTAAGGAAAACATCGGCGCGCCGAACCGTCAACTGTGATTTCGGTCACGCAACGATCACTGCGTCGTTTGTTATAATCCGCGCACGAACCCGCCACAAATGAGCGAGCCGTCCACTCCGCTGATGCGGCAGTATGCCGCCATCAAGAAAGAACATCCCAGCGCCCTGTTGTTCTTTCGCCTGGGTGATTTCTACGAGCTTTTCTTCGACGACGCCGTCCTGGCCGCGCGCGAACTGCAGATCACCCTGACCTCGCGCAACAAAGAAAAGGGCGTCGCCATACCGATGTGCGGCGTACCTCATCATGCCGCCGAAGGCTACATTGCCAAGCTGATCCGCAAAGGATTCAAGGTCGCGATCTGCGAGCAGATGGAAGATCCGCGTGTGGCCAAGAAACTGGTGCGGCGCGAAGTCACCCGCGTAGTCACGCCGGGCACCGCCGCCGATTCCTCGCTTAGCTCCGAGGAAAATAATTTTCTGGCAGCAGTGGCGCATGCCGGCGACAGCGTGGCTTCGCCGCCCTGGACCTTTCCACCGGCGAGTTCCGCGCCACCGAGTTCCGGGGCGAAGACGCGGCCAGAAGAATCCAGGAAGAAATCCAGCAGTTGCGCCCCAAGGAAGTTCTGTACGGCTCCAAGGCGCCGCTGTTTGAGGGATCGAGCGTGGCGGCCGCGCCTCTTCCGCAATCTCAGGCCGGCGTTTCCCCTGCCAAGCTTTCGGCGGCTGGCGGCTATGCCGAGACCCCGCTCGACGACTGGATCTTCGCCGCCGACCACGCCATTCCTCTGCTGGAAAATCATTTCGGAGTGTTGTCCCTGGAAGGCTTTGGCTTGTCGGGCAAACCGGCGGCAGCGGCGGCGGCGGGCGCGATCCTCTACTACGTTCGCTCCACCCAGCGCGGCAGCTTGAGCCACGTCGATCGCATCGGATTCTACGAGCGGCAGAACTGCCTGGTGCTCGATGCGGTCACGGTACGCAACCTGGAATTGATCGAACCTCTGTTTGCCGGGGCCGATGCGGGCATCACCTTGTTCCGCTCGATCGACGCTACGGTCACGCCCATGGGCAAACGCCTGCTGCGTTCGTGGATGCTGCGTCCCTCGATCGAGCCCGCCGAAATCAATGCCCGGCTCGATGCGGTTGAAGCCCAGGTCGAAAGACACCGTCGCCCGCGAAGAATTGCGGCGGGCGCTGGATGGAATTCTGGATCTGGAGCGCCTGCTCAGCCGGGTGACGCTCGAGACCGCCAATCCGCGCGACGTGTTGGCGCTGGCGGCATCGCTGGCGAAGCTTGCCGGCGGCGCCGAACCGCGTTGGCGACACTTGCCGCTGACGCGGTTGCAGGACGTCTGCACTCCTCGGTCGACGAACTCAGCGATCTGCGGCAGCGCATCGAGAGCACAATTATTCCCGAGCCTCCGATTTCGCTGAGCGACGGCGGCGTGATCCAAAGCGGCATCGACGCCGAACTCGACCAACTGCGCGACCTGAGCCGCAACAGCAAACAATTTTTGGCGCAGATCGAGCAGCGGGAGCGGCAACGCACCGGCATCGCGTCGCTCAAAGTGAAGTTCAACTCCATTTTTGGCTACTACCTGGAAATCTCGAAGGCCAATCTGCATCTGGCTCCCGCGGACTATGAGCGCAAGCAAACCCTGGTCAACGCGGAGCGATTTACTACGCCTGAACTGAAAGAATACGAATCGAAGATTCTTGATGCGCAAGAGAAGATCGTCGACATCGAACGCCGTCTTTTTGCCGAATTGCGCTCCGCCATTGCGGGAGAAGCCCGCCGCATTCGCCAGACCGCACTGGCACTCGCTGAAGTAGATGTACTCGCGGCATTGGCACAGATTGCGGCTCTGCGGAATTATTGCCGCCCCGATTCGACGATTCCGCCGACATCGAGATCGTCGAAGGACGCCATCCGGTGATCGAGCAGCAGGAACTGCGGCAGCGGCGAACGTTTCGTACCCAACGACCTCTATCTGAATTCGACCACTCACACCATTCTGGTGCTCACCGGGCCGAACATGGGAGGCAAGTCCACGTATCTGCGGCAAGCGGCACTCACCGTGATTCTGGCGCAGATGGGATCGTTCGTTCCGGCGCGCTCCGCCCGGCTCGGCCTGGTGGACCGGGTCTTCACCCGCATCGGCGCCAGTGACAACCTGGCGCGCGGCCGTTCGACCTTCATGATTGAGATGACGGAGACGGCGGCCATCCTGCACACCGCGACCGCGCGCTCGCTGATTCTGCTCGACGAAGTGGGCCGCGGCACCTCGACCTACGATGGCCTGGCCATCGCCTGGGCAGCGGTTGAATATATTCACGCGCGCACGCGCGCCAAGACTCTCTTCGCCACTCACTACTTCGAACTGACGGAACTGGCCGAACAGCTTTCCGGCGTGAAGAACTATCACGTGACGGTAAAAGAAACGGGCGGCGGAATTGTTTTCTTGCGCAAAGTCGAACCGGGCGCGGCCGACCGCAGTTACGGAATCGAAGTCGCCAAGCTCGCCGGACTTCCGCATGAAGTGATTGTGCGGGCGCGCGAGGTATTGGCCGAGCACGAAAACGCGGAACGCCAGGTGACCGGACATCTCTCACCGGGCGCCGATCCGCCGCCCGCCCAGCTAACCATCTTTACGCCGCTGTCGCAGCCGGTGCTCGAGCGCTTGCGCGAAGTGGATTTAGATCAGCTGACTCCGCTGGAGGCGCTGAATCTGCTGGCGGAACTGAAGAAGCAGATCGCATGACGGTTGCCCGCCCTATGCGCAAGAAAACAGATTCATCTATTCCGGCCAGCCTCGGACAGCTCCTGATCATTGGGTTCGACGGCACCGAGATGTCGCCTCGCCTGGCTTCCCTGCTCACCCGCCTGCAGCCCGCGGGCGTCATTCTCTTTGCGCGTAACATCACCGGCGGAGAGCAGACTTACAAGCTGCTGAAAGATTGCCAGGCGTGCGTTGCCACTCCTCTCTTTACCTGCGTCGACATGGAAGGCGGCCGGGTCGACCGCTTTCGCAACCTCATTGGTTCGGCGCCTTCGGCGGCAGACGTCTTTTGCGACCGGCGCCGCAAGCTTTTCCGCAAACACGGCAAAGTGATCGGAGAATCCTGCCGGGCACTGGGATTCAACACCGACTTCGCGCCCGTGGTGGATCTGGCACTGGAAGCTTCGAAGACGGTCATGAGTTCGCGCGCGGTTTCAGCCGATCCCAAAGAAGTTGTCGTTTACGCGCGAGAATTTCTGGCCGGATTGCGATCAGCCAACGTGGTCGGCGCAGCCAAACACTTCCCCGGTCTGGGAGAAGCAAATCTGGACACGCATCATGAACTTCCATCGGTCAACAAGTCCTGGAAGGGCTTTGGGCGGAGGACATATATCCGTACCGAATCATGCGGCGTGAACTGCCGATGATTCTGATCGGACACGCCAACTATCCTCAAGTGACGCACGACGCGAGCCCGGCGTCGCTTTCGAAAAAGTGGATCACCGATATTCTGCGAAAAAAGATTGGCTACCGCGGGCTGATCGTATCCGACGATCTGGAAATGGGCGGGGTTCTGAAGGCAGCGCCGATTGAGCGGGCCGCGGTCGAACACATACGCGCCGGCGGCGACCTGTGCCTGATCTGCCATATCGAAGAGTATGTGACGCGATCGTATGAAGAGCTGGTCAAAGAAGCTGCGAGCGACCGCAAATTTGCGCGCCGAGCGCAGGAGTCGATCGCGCGCGTGCTGGCTTTCAAGAAAAAGTCCGTCGCGCTGAAGCGCAAGACCGCTGCCCCCGGTCCGAAAACGCTGGAAAAGTTGTCGCGGCAAATATGGGAATTCGGCGAAGAAGTGCGGCTGGCCAAGCTGAAACGTCTGAACTGAAAGCGGCACACTCACACGAATGACATACTCAAACAAATGATCGTCGCAGGCGTCATGAGCGGAACCTCGGCCGACGGAATCAACGTGGCCCTGGTGAAGGTCGTGTGGTCGCGGGCGACTCGCCCGCGCGCCGCCGCCACCGGCCTCGGCTTTGAGTTCATCGCCCACGCCGAATATCCCTATCCAAAGAAAGTCCGCCAAGCCGTGCTGCAAGCCATGAACGCCACCCAAGCCAGTGTGGCCGACCTGTCCAGATTGAATTTCCTTCTGGGAGAGCTCTACGCGGACGCCGTGCTCGCAACCCAACGTCGATTTCGCCGGAAAGTTGAACTGGTCGGCTGTCATGGCCAAACGCTCTACCACCAGGGCCAACCGGCTCCATTCTTGGGACGCAGACTCGCGGTGACGTGGCAAACCGGCGAGGCCGCCATCATCGCCGCCCGTGTCGGCGTGCCGGTTGTGTCCGATTTCCGCCCCGCGGACATGGCGGCCGGAGGCAAAGGCGCTCCGCTGGTTCCCTTCCTCGATTATTTGCTGTACCGCGATCGGCACATTGGCCGGGTCGTGCAGAATATCGGCGGCATCGCCAACCTGACGGCCATTCCAGCTCGGGCTTCTTCGAAGGAAGTTTTGGCGTTCGACACTGGCCCCGGAAACATGGTGATCGACGCCGTCACCGATCGGCTATTCGGCAAGCCTTACGATCGCGATGGCCGGATCGCGGCGACAGGCTCGGTACTGGAGGACGTTGTCTCCGGCGTTCTGCGCCTGCCGTTTTTTCATCAGAAGCCGCCAAAGACGGCAGGGCGCGAAGAATTCGGACGCGAGTTTGTGCGGCAGTTCTTGAAGCGTTGCGGACGAGCACCCAAAGCGGATGTGGTCGCGACCGCTACCTCACTCACGGCGCGTTCCATCGCCGATGCCTTGCGCCGCTTTGTGCTGCCGCGCGGAAGTTTCGGCGACTTCGTCGTCTCCGGAGGAGGCGCAAATAATCCCACGCTGCTGGCCATGCTGGCCAACGAACTCACAGCCGTTGGGCCTGACGATTCGTGCTTCTGACGAATTTGGATTGCCCTCGGAAGCCAAGGAGGCAGCGGCGTTCGCGCTCATGGCGTATGAGACGTGGAATCGGAGACCGTCGAATGTGCCGTCCGCAACGGGGGCGAAGCGGCCGGCGATCCTGGGAAAGATCTCGTATGCGTGAGGCGAGGGAGCGGGCAGACAGCAGGTCCCTCGACTCGTTTCGGCGCGCGAGCGCGCCTGCACCTTCGCTCGGGATGACAGAGTGGGTAATGGCGCGGCGTCTTGCGGTATTCGCAGCTTTAGCGTTCTGTCTGGTGTGGGCGACCTCCTGCAGCAGCAAACCCGATCCAAACACACTGGTGATGATCATCGAGAGCAGCCCGACCAATCTCGATCCCCGCGTAGGTCTCGACGCGCAATCGGAACGGATTGACGATCTCATCTTCGATGATCTGCTCACGCGCGATGAGCACCTGAATGTCCAGCCCGGTCTGGCCGAACGGTGGGAGATTCCCGATCCGCGAACCTATATTTTTCATTTGCACCACGACGTGAAGTTCCACGACGGGCGTCCCTTGACCGCTCGCGACGTGAAGTGGACATTCGACTCTCTGCTTCAGGGCAAAATTCGCAGCACCAAATCAGCGGTGTATCGCTTCGTGGACCGCATCGACGCAACCGACGACCACACCGTCGTTTTCCATCTGAAAGAACCTTTCGCCACGCTGCTATGGAATCTTTCAGACGGCGCGATCGGCATCGTGCCCTATGGCAGCGGCGACGAGATGAGCCGCACCCCGATCGGCTCGGGCCCGTTCCGCTTCGTCAGCGCCGAACCGGAAAAAGAAGTTGTGATTGCGCGTAACGACGAATATTGGGGCAACAAAGCGCGCCTCCAGAATGTGCGCTTCATCGTCGTGCCCGACACCACCACGCGCGCCCTGGAATTGCGGAAGGGCAGCGCCGACATCGCCATCAACGCACTGACTTCAGACATGGTCCTGACCCTGGAGCGTGATCCGAATCTTGCAAGTGCTGCATGCTCCCGGCACGGTACTGGCCTACATGGCCTTCAACCTGCGCGATCCTATTCTTAAAGATGCGCGGGTGCGGCAGGCGCTGGCCTATGCCATCGACCGGCGGCCCATGCTGGAATATCTGCTGCGCGGTTTCGCTCGACCCGCCAAGAGCGTTCTGCCGCCGGAAAGTTGGGCCTACAACGGCGATGTCCCCGCCTACAACTTCGATCCGGCGCGTGCGCGGCAGCTGCTCGAGCAAGCCGGCTATCCGGCGGTCAATGGCGTGCGCTTTCATCTCACCATGAAGGCGTCGACGGAAGAGAGCACGCGGCTGATGGCGGCGGTGTTGCAGCAGCAGTTGCGTCAAGTAGGAATTGCGCTGGATATCCGCACCTTTGAATTCGCGACTTTCTTTTCTGACGTGACCCACGGACTCTTCCAGCTTTATTCCCTGCGCTGGATCGGCGGCAATGAAGATCCCGACATCTTCGAATACATTTTCCATTCCGCCAAGTTCCCTCCCAACGGCGCCAATCGCGGCTACTTCGCTGATCCGCGGGTGGACGCGCTTGATTGACCAGGCACGCCACGAACTCGACCAGAACACCCGCAAACAGATCTACGCCGAAATCCAGCGCACGCTGGCCGACCAGCTTCCCTATCTCAATTTGTGGTATTTCGATAATGTGCTGGTGCATTCGAAGCGGGTACAGAACCTGACTTTGAATCCGTCGGGAAATTACGATTTTCTGAAGACGGCGGAGTTGGAAAATACTCGCTAGGCATCGGCAAGAGCAGGTCCCTCCACTACGCTCGCTTCGCTCGCTCCGGTCGGGATGACAAAGGTTATTGCGAAAGCTCCCGCGCAGCGGCAACGTCAGCGTATGGCCAGACGGCCAACGACGAACGGCCAACGACAGATTTTTCGCGTGTTACCATCAAAAGATATTTCAATTCTCATGCGTATTCTTTTTATTGGCGACATTTTTGGGCGGCCGGGGCGGACCATCGTCAAGGATCGCCTGCCCGGACTGGTCAAGGACCATGCCATCGACCTGGTCATTGCGAACGGAGAGAACGTCGCTGGAGGCTTCGGAATCACGGGCGCTCTGGCGGAAGACCTGTTCGAACTGGGCATCGACGTGATCACCACGGGCAATCACATCTGGGACAAGCGCGAGATCATCGACTACTTCCAGATGGCGGACGGCAACCAGCACAGCATGGCGCGCCGCCTGTTGCGTCCCGCCAATTACGCGCCAGACCTGCCGGGATGGGGCATGTATGAGGGCCGGAAGAACGACGTTGCGCTACGCCGTGATCAATCTTCAGGGCCGCGTCTTCATGGCGGCCAACGATGACCCGTTCCGTGTGGCCGATAAACTACTGAAAGAGATCAAAGCGAAAATTGTTTTCGTCGATGTGCACGCCGAGGCCACGTCGGAAAAGCTATCGCTGGCATGGTATCTCGATGGTCGCGTTACCGCCGTCGTCGGAACCCACACCCACGTTCCAACCGCCGATGAGAGGGTGCTGCCTGGCGGCACGGCCTATATCACCGACGTGGGGATGACCGGACCGTATGACAGCGTCATCGGCGTACAGAAAGAACTGATCATCGCCCGTTTTCTGAACAACATGCCGGCGCGATTCGAAGCCGCGACCGGCGACGTTCGGCTCTGTGCAGTGGTGGTCGACTGCGATGAGGCGACGGGACACGCGAGAAAGATTGAAAGAGTGATGCTGAGCTGAGCAACTGTCATCCTGAGCGGAGTAGCTGCTTCGCTTCGCGAAGCAGCTACGAAGTCGAAGGATCTCTGCAATCTTTCCGGACTTCGAAATCCTGCGTGCCGGCCTCAAAACACCCGCTCGCATCGATCATGAGCGGGTAGGGGTCCTTCGACTCCGTCTGCCCATTCGCTCGCGAATGGGCATCCTCCGCTCAGGATGACAGGAGCAAGAGCCTCTCCAACTCCCTTCGGTTGCGCACAGGCAGATAGCGAAGGCCCGCCCTGGCCAACGCCACATACACTTCGTTGGCGCCGGGAACTTTCTTCAACTCCTTCACATGCCTGCGCACGACCTCCACATCGCCGCGCACGATTGGTCCGGTGAAGGCTTTCGCCGGTCCGAGCCTGGCGTAGTTGGCCAGAGTTTGCCGTACGATCGGGAGCATCTTCTTGCGGGCATCGAGCGGCGGAGAGTCCCGCGGCATGGGCTACTTTTTCTGCGGTCACCAGCAACGCAATCAGCAGCGGCGAAGTGAAACCTCCCCACGCGTGATAGACCGCCTTCTTATTCTTCGAAATGGAGAACGCCTCAGCGCCCAGGTCACGCACGATTTTGCGGGCCGTACGCAGCGCCCTGGGATCGCCTTCGAGAGCAAACGGGATGCCTTTGAGCGAAGGCGCCGCCCCGCGCACAAAGGTCATCAGAGGATGCACGGAAGCCACAGCAGCCCCGCGCCTTCGCAACGCGTGCAACTCATCGCTTGGCAAGGCTCCGCTGGAATGGAATGCGATTTTGCCCTTCCAGTCAGCGGCGTGGGCAAGCTGACGGGCCGCTTTCCCGATTTCGCGATCGGGCACGCAGAACCAGACCAGATCGGCCTCCAGAATCGGAGTCGCAGACCTGGCAACCGCCTGCACACGGCGGGCCAAGGCGACCGCCTTGCGGCGCGACGACACACGGTTCGTTGAGATGATCTCAGTGATGCGATATCCCGTCCGGTGAAGTTCCACCGCCAGGGCGCTTCCCAGCCTTCCTGGCCCGACAATCGCAATGCGCGGCTTGAGAGGCATGGCGGCAGCATAGCAGGGCATTTCTTCGGGACAGCAAAATAGGGACGACAAAAAGGGACAGCAAAAAGACTGCCAGACTCTTCCAATTCCTCAGACGCGAATTCCCCAAGCCGCCTGCTTTATATTGTTGTAATGGCGAAATCTTCCCGCAGCAAAACTCGCAACCGCAAAGCGCGTCTCTTATCCTCTCGCGAGGTTTATCACGGGCCGGCGTTCACGGTCACAGCCGACGAAGTACTTGAACCCAGCGGAGTGCGAACCCGCCGCGAGATCGTGCACCACTCCGGGTCCGTGGTCATCCTGGCGGTTGATGACAGTGACAAACATGCTGAGCCGCGAGTACTGCTGGAGCGTCAGTATCGTCACGCGGCGCAACAAACGCTGTGGGAGTTGCCTGCGGGCCGCATTGACCGCGGTGAGAAGGGTCTGGCTGCGGCCAAGCGCGAACTTCTGGAGGAGACCGGCTACACCGCCGCGCGCTGGAAACGCATTCTGAGTTTCTACGCCAGTCCGGGCTTTCTGGCCGAGACCATGGACATCTATTCGGCCCACGGCCTGCGCCGGGGCGAAGCCCAGCCCGAGGCAGACGAGTTCATACGCTCTCGCATGGTGCCTCTTTCTACCGCGGTCGGCATGGTCATGAAGGGCGCCATCCGGGACGCCAAAACCATTTGCGGCGTGTTATGGCTGAATCAGTCCCGAAGAGGCTCAAAGCCGCACCAATAGCGGCGTTTCTGCTTCACAATCTCTTGACAGCGCCCTTCGAATAGCAGCACAATTGCGCTCCAATAGGGGTACGGCCTCGGCGAAAGAGCACGTGCCCGAGGGGGGCGTAAGTGGAACGACTGAAAGGTACGGTCAAGTGGTTTAACAATGCCAAGGGCTACGGCTTCATCGGACGGGACGATGGCGCCGACGTTTTTGTGCACTACAGCGCGATCACCTCGGAGGGCTACAAGAGCCTGCAAGAGGGCGATCAGGTAGAGTTCGAAATTACCCAGGGAGACAAAGGTCCGCAAGCCGCTAACGTTACCAAAGCGCCGTAGCCTGGGCGCACCCTGATTTTGGCAACGCCGGCGTCCCTCTGAATATGTCCGGGCAGGTTCATCCGCCTGCCGTATGCAGGTTTTCGCCTGATTGCGCAGGCAGGCTCGTTCGGATGTCTGCTTCCCACCGCCTCCAGCCTTTCCCTCCAGCCCCAACTTGTTTAATCTTTATCTCACATGGACAACAAAGCCATCGCCGGCATCCTTTACGAAACTGCCGACCTGCTTGAAATTGACGGCCAGGATTCCTTCCGCATCCGCTCCTACCGCAATGCCGCCGAAGCGATTGAAGCTCAGACGCAGCAGATTGCCGACCTGATCGACGAACCTAAGAAAGTTCTCGCGATCCCGGGAATCGGCAAAGGCATGCTGGTGAACATGCAGGAAATGTTCAAGGAAGGAAAACTTTCGCTGCATGCCGAATTACTGAAGAAGTATCGGCCGACCATGCTTGATCTGCTCAAGATTCAGGGCCTGGGACCAAAGACGATTGCGCTGATCTGGAGCGCCTATCAGGTCAGCGATCTTGAGGGCGTGGAAAAACTGGCGAGAGAGGGAAAGATTCGCGAGCTTCCCCGCATGGGAGAGAAGCACGAACAGAAGCTGCTTAAGGCCATCGAAGACTACCGGCGCATCGCCGGGCGTTTCCTGCTCGACGCGGCGGAACGGGAAGCCCAGAAAATCGTCGACCATCTGAAAGATTATCCTGAGGTCGAGAAGGTTACGCCCGCAGGCTCGCTGCGCCGCGGACGCGAAACCGTCGGCGATCTCGACATCCTGGTCACAGGCAAGGCCTGCTGCGATAACGACACTCGAGAAAAGCTGATCGAGCACATCATCAAACTTCCTGGCCTGATGGAGATCATCGCCCGCGGCGAAAATAAAGTCAGCTTTCGCTTGCGCGGCGGCATGCAGGTGGACGTGCGCCTGCTGCCGCCTGAATCCTATCGGCGCCGCGATGCAGTATTTCACCGGCTCAAAGGCTCACAATGTGGCTCTACGGCAGCGCGCGCTGAAAATGGGGTACACGCTCAGCGAATACAGCCTGGCCAAACTCGACACCGAAAAACCGGTGGCGGGCAAGACCGAAGAAGAAATCTACGCCAAGCTCAAGCTGGACTACATTCCTCCCGAGCTTCGCGAAAATCTGGGCGAACTGGATGCCGCCGAAACCCACACCCTGCCCGCGCTGATCGCGCAAGCCGACCTGCAGGGCGACGTTCACATGCACACCGTCGAAACCGACGGCCGCAACACCATTGAAGAAATGGCCGAGGCGGCCAAAGAGCGTGGCTATAAATATATGGCCATCACCGACCACTCCAAGAACCTCGCCTTCGCCAACGGCCTGGACGACAAGCGGGCGGTCGAGCACATCAAGCGCATTCGCGCCGTCAACGAGCACATCGAAGGCATCAAAATCTTTGCCGGCATCGAGGTGGACATTCTGGCCGACGGCACGCTTGATCTCTCCGACTCCGTGCTCGAACAGATGGACATCGTGATCGCCAGCGTGCACTCCCACTTCAATCAGACCTCTCAGCGAGATGACGGATCGGCTGGTCAAGGCGGTTGAGAATCCCAACACTTCGCTGCTCGGCCATCCCACCGGCCGCCTGCTGCTGCGGCGCGAGGCTTACCCGTTCGACATGGATGCCGTACTAAAGGCCGCCGCCCGAAAAAAAGTGGCCATGGAACTGAATGCCTATCCTGATCGGCTCGATCTGTGCGACCGGCACCTGCGCCTGGCGAAACAGCATGGCGTGAAAATCGTGATCAACACCGACTCCCACCACACTTCGCATATGGACAAGATTCGCTTCGGGGTACTGCAAGCCCGCCGCGCCTGGCTGACCAAGGAAGACGTGCTGAACACGCTGCCAGTGGAGAAGTTCGCTAAGGCCATGAAGCACGCGTGGTAAGTCATCCTGAGCGGACGCAGGGCGCGAACGGGCCCGCATGAATCTTGCTTGGCCATGATCACGAAGATTTCTGAGGTCGCCATAGCGGCGACGGACGAGTTATACGCGCCAAAGCCCACTCGCCGGTAACCATTGAGGTTACGGTGACCTCGAACTACGGACCGGAAGGTTGGGGTTCGAGTCCCTCCTCGCGGAAAAGCCCCCAGCCACGCCTGATGATCGCCCACCGCCACATACCCCGGGGGCGCAGATCGATGCTCCTATGTCTTGTCAAGGTCCCTTTGGGTTGGCATGGCTGGTCGCTTTCGGGGCTGGGAAGGGAATTGCTTTCCACCGGTCTGCTGGGTGCGGGCAAGACAGGGAGGGGCCGCTCCGGTGTGGAGGGCAGGCTCTTATTAGGTCACGCGGCCAGCAGGCCGGGGTGGGGTCCGGGGACGGCCGACGGATCGTTCGAAGGCCAGCACGGGTGCGGCAGCCGATTAGCGGGTCAGGCCGTCCCCGGGGTCTTTGGGTGCTAGGCGGCGCGGAGGTGGCGGTAGACCTCGCGGGCGACGTAGCGCTTCAGGCAGCGGATGATCTCCTTCTCCGGCAGGCCTTCGGCGGTGCGCCGCTCGACGTAGGCGCGGGTGGCGGGGTGGCTGCCCATCCGGGTGATCACGATCCGCCATAGGGCGTGGTTGGCCTCGCGGTTGCCGCCGGGGTTGAGCCGTCGGCGGGTGACCTTCCCCGACGAGGCCGGGATCGGCGCGACGCCGCACAGGTGCGCCCAGGCGGCCTGCGAGCGCAGCCGCTCCGGATGGTCCCCGGCGGCGATCAGCAGCAGCGCGGCGGTGTCCGGGCCGACGCCGTAGACGGCGAGCAGGGCAGGGGCCCGGGCGGTGACGAGGGGGACGATGAGCTCGTCGAGCCGCTCGATCTGCCCGCCGGGGAACTCCGCGCGGCGTCCCAGCTCGCGCAGCGCGATGCGGGTGGCGTAGCCGACGGTGCTGCCCGGGCGGGGCCGCAGCGACGCCATGCCGCTGACCAGGGCGGCGGGCGTGTGCCCGGTGAACCGGGCCCGCAGGTCATCGGGGCCGGTCAGGACCAGGGCCCTGGCCTGGCAGCTGGTCTGGGTCCGCTCGGCGCGGGCGCTGCGCCCGTCGGCCATCAGCACGCGGACCGCCTCCACGGCGCCGTCGCGGCCCTTCGGTGCGCCGCGGGCCCGCCCGGACTGGGCAGCCCGGGCGGCGCTGACCGCGTCGAGCGGGTCGGACTTGCCCTGGCGGCGGCGGTCCTGGCGGTCGGACCGGTCCACCTCCACGACCCGGATGCCCGCCGCGGTGACGTGGCGGGCCAGGCCGGCGCCGTAGCTGCCGGTCCCCTCGATCCCGACCAGGGCGACGGTCCCGAACCCGCCCAGCCAGCCCAGCAGGCGGGCGTACGCCGGCCGGAGTCACCGGGAACTCCTGCACGCCGAGCAGTCCCCCGACGGGGTCCAGCGCGGCAGCGACATGCGTGTCAGCGTGAGTGTCCACGCCGCCGGTTACAGCGCGGCGGTCTTCTACGATGGTCATGCCATCCCTATTTCTCTGGTTGAAAGGGGTGGCACGCACCCGCTGGCCGTCGGACCCTGTGAACCCCGGCCTCTTGCACAGGACGGGCAGATCAGGCCAGCACGCCGGCGGGTGCCACAAGAACCTGGGCCCGGCCGACGAACGGCTAGAAGGACAGCCCCGAAAGGAGCGTCAGCCGATTCGCAGGTCAGGCCGGACCCAGGCTCCCGACCCTACGCCCGTACCACCGCAAAACCACGCAAGCAGGGCCGGGGCCGGAAGCACTATCCACAGTCTCCCTGCCGATTTAGCGCGGATCGGGAGTGGTTCGACATGGGAACCGACCACACGCTGTGGCGGCGGATCTGCGCGGCTGCGGCTGGACGCTAACCCTTGAGCCGTGACCGGGGTGAAGAGGAGGCCACCAACGCGGTTTATGCCGTCATCCGGTCGACCGCGCTGAGCGCCGAGCGGATCCGGCCTGGGTACCGTGCCGCAACCGTTGCGGGTCTTCGCCGGCGAGGATGCCGCGGATGGCCTGCAGGTGGATGGTGCGCCAGGCGGCGACAGCGAGTGCCGCGGCAAGGTCGGGTTCGGCTGTGCCGGTGGCGGCCGTGGCCTGTGCCAGGTCGGCTGCCAGGTGGTGTGCGGGCTTCCTCCCAGGCGACAGCGCGCTCGACCGCATCGCCGCGGTGACCGACCCGGCCCTACACAAGCCGGACACGATGGCAGCGCTGGCCAGCGGCCTGGAACGGGCGTGCCCTGGTGGCGTGGCATCCGCCCACGCATCTGATCAGCGAGCGGCCGAAGGACTGGCTGCCGGATGGTGAACGTCACCAGCCTCACAACTAGGCATCCCGTTACTCTGTCCAAGTGGGTGAATTCCTGGATCAACTGTCGTGGCGTCTGGTCGGGCCTCACCGTGGCGGACGGGTGGTTGCAGTTGCGGGTCATCCCAAGGAGCGGTCTACCTTCTACTTCGGCTCGACCGGCGGTGGAGTCTGGTGCACGACTGACGCTGGCATTACCTGGCGCAACCTGTCCGACGGGTTCTTCCACCGGGCGGCTGTGGGCGCGATCGCTCTGGCCCCCCTCCGAACCGAGCGTGATCTACGCGGGTATGGAGGAGAGCACCATCCGCAACAACGCCTCGTCCGGCGACGGCGTCTACCGGTCGCTGAACGGGGTCTTAATGACCATCTGGGCCTGGAGGCGACCCGCCACATCTCCAGAGTGCTCGTCGATCCGACCGACCCTGACGTCGCCTACATCGCCGCCCTCGGCCGCGCCCACGGGCCCAATCCCGAGCGTGGCGTCTACCGCACCTGCGACGGCGGCGCCAGCTGGGAGCTGGCCTTGCACCGTGGCGAGGACGCGGGGGCGGCGGACCTGTGCATGGACCCCCGTAACCCGCGGATCCTCTATGCGACTTTGTGGCAAGGGCGCCGACTGCCCTGGCACCTGGACAGCGGCGGGCCGGGAAGTGGCCTGTGGCGGTCCGTTGATGGCGGCGACACCTGGGACGACCTCAGTCGACGGCCGGGCATGCCCAAGGGGTCATGGGCCGGGCCGGAGTGACCGCATCCGGGGCCCGGCCGGGCCGGGTCTGGTATCGTCGAGGCCGAGGACGGCGCTGTCCTCCGCTCCGACGACTACGGGAAGCACTGGGAGCGTCTCCCGAGCAGGCGGATCTGCGGCAGCGGGCCTGGTACTACAGCCGCGTCATCGCCGATCCCGTCGACCAGGAGACGGTGTGGGCGCTCAATCAGGAGTGCTGGCGTTCATCGGACGCGGGTAAGGTATTCTCCGTCTTCCCAGTCCAGCACGGCGACTGCCACGACCTGTGGATAGACCCCGCCGACGCCCGGCGCATGATCCTGGGGACGACGGCGGCGCAAGCGTGAGCATCGACGGCGGCGAGAGCTGGTCTTCGCTCTACAACCAGCCCACCGCCGAGCTATACCACGTCACTACCGACACGCGCGAGCCTTACCGCATCTATGCGTCCCAGCAGGACAATACGACCATTGCCTTCCCCAGCCACTCCCGCTGGGGGGGATCGCCCAGCTGGACACCACCCATGTGGGTGGCGGCGAGAACGGGAACATCGCGGTCCGGCCGGATAACCCCGACATATCTTCGCCGCGACCACAAGGGCCTGATCACGCGCCACGATCAGAGCACCGGCGAGAGCCGTCCGATCATGGTCTGGCCGGACGAGACGGCGATGGCAGGCGATCGCGACCGCTTCAACTCGACCTGCCGATCCTCCTGTCCCGCACGACCCTAGCATCCTCTACCAGGCCGGCAACCGCGTCTTCCGGTCCACCGACGAAGGCCAGACGTGGGAACCAATCAGTCCGACCTGACCCGCGCCGACGCCGAGAACTTCGCTCCTCGGGCGGGCTCACCCCCGACAACAGCGGCGCGGAGTACTACTGCACCATCTTCGCGCTGGCTGAATCGCCGCTGGCGCCGGGCCAGCTTTTGGGCCGGGACCGACGATCGCCGACTCACATGACCCGCGACGGCGGCCGGTCCTGGACTGAAATCACCCCGCCCGACCTGCCCCGCTGGGCGACGGTGCGCATGATCGAGGCCTCGTCTCACGAGGCCGGTACTGTCTACGTGGCGGCCGAGGGCCACAAGCTGGACGACTTCCACCCCTACCTGTGGCGGACTCGGGACTTCGGCGCCAGCTGGGAGCGGCTGGACCGGGGCTTGGAGAGGACGAGTACTGTCACGTGTTGCGCGAGGATCCGGCCCGGCGCGGCCTGCTGCTGTGCGGCA
>CAWEVE010000036.1:0-104198 GCA_963812465.1 Terriglobia bacterium | reverse complement strand
ATTTAAACCCCGTCCACAGTCAAGCTAGACGGCGCCACATCGGGTTTAGAGTAGGCCTGTGAATTAAGATTTTATTCTTGCGGGCCGAACCTCCTGGACCCACCTGAGTGCTGTACCGGGATGCAGCCAGCCGATGAGACCGCTCATGGCAAAGGCAACGGCTATACCCCAAGCAGTGGCGCTCAGGAATGACAGGAACATGGGTGCAGAGTAGAGGAACACTCTGGAAACCGCCATCCCAACATCCTTCCCACCACTATCAAGACGAGAGCGGCAAGGACGAATCACATGGCGCGAGATTCTACTCCTTCTTCCGGTCAGCTCGGCGCCGGAAATCCTAGCTGACATAATCAATTCCACCTCGACCCGAAGTGCGAAGGATTGCTTCTGCGCTTAGCCCTTGTCGCACTAAGGACGCGTAAGAAGCCATCATGTTTGCATCTGGAACCTGTGTAACTACGACTTCAATAAGTACGCGGAGTTGTAATGGGTGCTGAGACTCCATCGGAGTAGGGTTGTGGATGGCAACCTCCACTCATGCATCACTGGTTTTTGGAGCGCGGCAAGCCTGCACAAACACTTTGGCTATGTCGGTGAAAACGTAGTAGTCCTCAACGTCCCCTGAAAAGTCGGCTTGGACTCCCGGACGCTTGGTCATGTCGAATAAGGCACCTTGACCTTGATCTTCCGCTCATCAATCTCGTAACCAACTTCAATCAGACCGAGCCGTATCAGATTGTTGAATGGAACTTCCGATTCTCCCCGCCTCAGTGCGACGTTCCCGTTCCGCTATGGTGATGGAATCAATCCATGGCGTGACACGCGAGGTCTTTTTCGATTTGACGTGATCGCAAAGCTTGTCTAAGTAGGTCGCATCTTCCGGTGCTAACTGCTTCAGGATTTCAATGAATGACGGGTGCACCAAATTAGGATTTGTAGCCGCATTCGCCAAAAGCGCAGCCCATCGTGTATGCAGGTTCTCATCGTCCTGAACGGAAGCGTTCTCCATGATGGGAAGAAACAACCTTGGAGGAACCGCACGCGGAGTTACTCCAATTTCCTTGAGCATCCGCTGCGTTTTCTGAAGCATCCGAGCAGCCAGTCTTATGCGGTAGGGGCGAACGACCAATGCCAGAGACTCGCCAATCTCTTCAGCCAACGGTCCGGCTATTCGCTTCACCAGATCGCCCACAGGTTCGAGAGCCTGTTTCGCCAGTTCACTCACATCGTCCGGCATGCTCCAGATTATACTGAAGCATCATGGCGAAACATGTGTCAGAAGTCGAGGACGGCTTCGCTCTGAAGCGCCAGCGGGAGAACGCAAAACGCGGGAAGAAGCGGAAGGTCAAAGGGGAATGCACGATTCCACCACCCTCCGGTGAAGCACATCCTCAGCAGCTACACGATGTCCAACCCGATCAGCAAGCGGGCAATCTCAGACTATGTCGAGATCCAAGCACGCGAGAGAAGGTTCAGCACGCCGAGCGGGTCATGTCCGAGCATGTCGTTGGACACGATCTACGATTGTTGGGATGTACACACCGACAAGGATCGCTATTGGGTAATCACGTCGCCGACCAACCTGTACTCGCAACACTACTTCCCAAGTCTCGACTTCACGCTGTCGTTCCACATCGGCGTCATGCTCAGGGTCATGGCTCTGCAACGCGGTGCTCCGAGTCCGAGCCCACAAATCTCGGTTCACTCCGGTATGGCGGCGATGGGAACAAGCGGCGGAATCCTACGATGAAGCGGAAGAAGCCGAAGATTTCCAAGCCGTGGGCATGAAGTGCCGGGAGACGCTCATTCAATTTGTCCGCGTCTGGCCAAGCCGGAGATGGTTCCCGAAGGTGAAGAAGCTCCCAAGCGGGCTGATGTGGTCGGATGGTCTGCATCTGATCGCCAACAACATCGCACCCGGCGACCGCAATTCCTACGTCCGTGGGCATCTGAAGGCAATTTCCAAATCAGCGTGGGACTTGGCGAACTGGCTGACTCATGCGAGCGGTGCGACACGACCGGATGCAGAGATTGTTCTGGATGCTACGCAGAACGTAATCGACACGTTCGGAACCGCTGTGATGCGGCACGAGAGCGGAGCACCGGAACGATGCCCGGAGTGCGGATCGTATTCTCTCGATGTTGGGTTCGAGCCTGAACTGATGCCCCGTCCGTACATCTTGGAATGCGAAAATTGCGGATGGCAGAAGCAACAGGAGGAAGCCTGATTTAGACCGATCCTCGGACTATCTTTGATGGCACGGGTCGTTTCGAGAAGGAATGGTGCACTGCGCAGTGGAGTCTGTCCGTTTTCAGCCAATTCTCAAATCCAGCGTCTTGCTGCATCAGCCCTGACCACTCGCCGCCGACCTCCAGGTTGTAAGGAAACTGATGACCGCGATACCCACACCTGGCTTCCATTCACAAGAAGCTGCGAACGAACCGTAATAAAGATTTGCGCTTTCTTCTACGATGCCAAGCGTACTCGAAGAGACTTCTGATACGTCTAAGCGCGGACGATTACAAGAGGTGTGCTGAAGAAGTTCGGAAAAAAGAAACGCAGCAAGCAACTGCGGCTTCGAGAGAACAGTGCTCGATCCATCTTCAGTCAGAGGTAAAATTCCCCAGGGGACTCAGTCCCGAAACTTTCAAAAAGTGTACGAGCACCCAGCCCTCGCCAGCGGGCGCTGTCGGAAGCACCCCAACCCGTTGGAGGTTGCTCCGGCGGAGTGCTCCGAGCCCGCCATACTCTTGGTATCAGCTCTAGTATCCTTGAGATTAAAAACGCTGCACATATGCGGGTATTTTGAGTCCGTTTTTCACTGGAATTGTTCTCCACTTTGTTCTCCAAATGAGGACTTCAGCGCGAAAGTCAAAAGTGAACGAAACGGCAACTGCGTTATTTATGAATGATATGGCGGAGAGGGAGGGATTCGAACCCTCGGTACCGGTATTAGCCAGTACAACGGTTTAGCAAACCGCCGCATTCGGCCACTCTGCCACCTCTCCGGCGTGCGGAAGTCAAGTTTACCACGGTCCGGATAGATAGCTTTCTGCAAGGCCTTGACCGGTTGCGCGCCCAGCCCCAGCAACGTCGCGTACATGGATGCTGAAAGACTTTGTCGTATCGCTTTGGAAATCGTTGTTACTCTTTTTGGCAAAAAACTGCTTAGCAAAGAACTGCCGCCGAATAGATTTTCACCACTCCGCCGAATCCTCAAGCTCGCTCGCGGCTAGTCGTTCAGACGCGTTGCCGACCACTCCCCGGGCCTTCCGTGGATGCCCCATGTCCCATGCATCGTGTTGCCATCGACCATTCCCCGGAAGGTGAGCACGTTGCGAGTTTTCGTGCGGAATACGATGTGCTTTCCGTTCACGGTTCCTTCGATCCCGCCGGACTGATTTGGACCCTTGAAATGGCCGGTCAACTGGTTGCCATTCTGTTTGAGTTGAACCGACTTGGTCGCGGTTTTTCCGTCCCAGTCTTTCGAATAGATTGCCCAGTTGCCTTCAACGTTGGCAAGAGTCGGCTCTGGCGGAGCCGCCTGTGCAAGGGCGCGGTGGGGCGCGGTGGATAGCAGGAGAGCAAAGCAGATCAGGATCAACCCGGTTTTGTATGGCTTCATGAAGTCCTCCGGTTGCATTATTTCCATTCGCATCCCCATAATGCAAACCGGAGACCAACTCTAAACGTTAAACAGGCTATTTGCGAAATGGTGAGCCCACCGCGCATTCGGTAATACTTCGGCTCGTTCGAATGAAAAGTGAGGAGATAAAGACATGCCGGGAACGTTCAGCAGACGGCGATTGATCAAGCGCTTGTGCGCGACTTTGGCGGCCGGAGTTGTCGCGCCGCGACTGTACGGATTTTCGTTCCAAGAGCCGCAGCCGCCTCAGGGGGAAGAGGTCGCGGGCGGCGGACGCGCGCAGATGTTTCGCATAGGGCGCGCGTTTATGGAGCAATTTTCCGTGCCCGGGCTTTCCGTCGCCGTCACGCGCAATGGCCGGTTCGTCTATGAGCACGAGTTCGGTATGGCAGACCGGAAGGAAGCGCAACAGGTGCTCTCCTCGAGTCTTTTCCGCATCGCGAGCGTGACCAAACCTATCACCTCGGTGACCATCTTCACCTTGATCGAGCAGGGCAAGCTCAATCTGGCCGATAAAGTTTTCGGACCCTCCGGCGTCCTGGGAACAAAGTTCGGGAAGCCTCCCTATCAGCAGTACGTAACCGACATCACCGTCGACCACCTGTTGACCCATACCTGCGGAGGCTGGCCCAACGATTCCACCGATCCCATGATGCGTTTCAAATCGTGGGACCAGGAGAAGCTGATCTCCTGGACCCTGAAGAACCTCCCGCTGACCTATCCGCCCGGCCAGCACTGGGCCTACTCCAACTTCGGATACTGCGTGCTGGGGCGGGTGATCGAGCAAGTCACAGGTCAGCCGTATGCCGACTATGTCCAGAGCAAGATCCTCGCGCCGTGCGACATTAGCGACATGAAAATTGCCGAGAACAAGCTCAGTCAGCGCGCTCCGAACGAGGTGGTCTATGTCGGACAGTACAGCGAGAACCCATACGATTTGAACATCACGCGCATGGACTCACATGGCGGCTGGCTGGCGACCCCTACGGACCTCGTCCGATTCCTGAACCACGTAACTGGGTTTGCCGACACTCCCGGCCTTCTTAAGCCGGAAACCATTCGGGTCATGACCACGCCCAGTCCCGCGTATCCGCAGTCCTCGCCGGCCAAGTATGCCCGAGGCTGGATGGTAAGAGATAACGGAGCGGGCAACTGGTGGCACAACGGCAGCCTGCCCGGATCGACGACCATCATGGTGCGCACGTCGACCGGCCTGTGTTGGGCGGCACTGACTAACACGCGCACCGAACCGTCCGATGTCATCAACGCCGCCCTGGATCAAATGATGTGGGACATGGTGCGCTGCGTGCCAGCCTGGGGGGCGTAACTTCGGCTCCCAGATGGGAACCGGCAACGAAAGTTTCAGGCGATGTTGCGTCTGGATTTTGCCGGCCGGGGCGCGGGGCCGAACTCCACCCGATTGCGGCCGGATTGTTTGGCGCGGTACAAGGCCTTGTCGGCGGCTTGAATGACCTGCTCGGGTCCGCGAGCTTTTGCATCCGGCTCGGCTACTCCGATGCTGACGGTCACTGAAAGTTCGCGACTGGCAGCTTCGGCGGAGGCGAGGCGGGTGGATCGGGTGCGGCTGCGCGGCGCGGGAGTGCGGCGAGTTTCAGCGCGGCGCTCGGCGGCTCGGCGATCACGGCCCAGGAACTCCTCGCTTCGGGAATCCGGATTCCGCCGCTCCTGACTGCGGGGGTTCGGCTCGCGGGACTGCGGGCCTGTCGCCATGCCGCGACGTTCCTGCCCTCCACGCAGATGAAAGCTCGATACTTCGATCACCGACCGCAGCAATTCCAGGTGGGGCAGTACTTCTTTCGCTGATTTTCCCGGAAACAGGATGGAGAACTCCTCGCCTCCGACGCGATAGGCGCGGCCGCCGCCGGTGACCCCGGCCAGCTTCGCCGCCACCAGGCGCAGAACCTGATCGCCGGTTTCGTGGCCGTAGGTGTCGTTGAACTTTTTGAAGAAGTCGATGTCCACGACCGCAACCGCGTACGGTTCCTCAAGGCGGAAGATGGCGTCATTGAAAGCGCGGCGAGCCGGCAGCGTGGTGAGTTCGTCGTGGTAGGCGAGAAGGTACGAAGTTTCGATGATGGAGCTGACCAGGATCAAGCCGGCGGTCGCCCAATATGCCGTGGCTGCCGGTCCGACGCCTCCGGCCTGGAAGGAGAAAAAAGTCACGACCAGCGTCCATAGCAGACCGCTCTCCGCCGGTTTGCCGTGAAGCAGGAAGCGCGTCAGCAGAACCGCGAGAGCAGCGGCGTAAGCCAGCAGGGCCAGGGTGGGAATTCGCGTCCAGGGAAAACTGCCCAGGAAACCGGGCTGGAGAAAGGCCGGGCCGGTGGTAGCTCCGGGACGGCAGATGATGGCAACGAAAACCGATTCAAAGAACAAGAGCGCCAGCGGGGAGAGGATAGCTGGAAATGCCGCTCCGCGCTCCCGCGACAGGGAAAAGATAATGAAGTTCAGAGGCACTAGAAAGGCGACCGCTTCCAGCGCGATGCGTCCTGGTCCGGCCGAAGCAATCCGGCCGTCGGAAAAAAATTCCAGAGCGCGATGGGCAAGCAGCAGGGTCAGCAGAACGAACAGGACCCGGCTGGAATGAAAGCGCCAGGCCAGCAGAATTCCCGTGGCGAAAACCGCGTAGTAATAAAAGCTGATGGCAGTGTGGGGAATGGGTCCGAAGGCGCCCCGAAAAACCACGCTGGCGGCCAGCAGGAGTATGCCCCCGGGCAACACCAGCGACTTGAGCGTTTTCAGGCTCCAGAGATCCACGCTAGAAGTGTCCCCCCATCAAACCACTATTTTGACCGGTTTTCCCATTATCTCCAAAGGCCGCGACAGGCACGTGAGTGACCGCACAGGTTCCGGGAGAACCGCGCGCGTTCCTTTTTGGCCTTCGGTTCGCTTTCCGGAAGACAAGACCTTCGGTCAGGCTCGAAACTCTTGCCCCGTGCCGCTTCCTGGCTAAGAATCAGAATAGTTCAAATTAGAGCAAGCTTATGCGAATTCTGGTGGCGGAAGACGATGCGGCGCTGGCAAGTTTCCTGAAAAAAGGCCTGGAATCCGAGCACTACGCGGTGGATCTTTCGGCCGACGGGGAACAGGCGCGTGCCATGGCAGGGGAGCTTGACTTTGATCTGGTGGTGCTCGACCTGAATCTGCCGCGACTGGATGGGGTGGCCGTGCTGCGCTTCCTGCGCACCCGGAAACCCAGCATGCCGATCCTGGTGTTGACCGGGCGCACCCGGGTCGAAGACCGGGTGCAGTGCCTCGATCTGGGCGCGGACGATTACCTGGGCAAACCGTTTTCCTTCACCGAACTGTCAGCCCGCATCCGGGCCTTGATGCGGCGCAGCCATTTGCCGGCGGAGTCGGTGCTGGCGGTGGACGACCTGAAGCTTGACCGGGTGGAGCGGCGAGTGGAGCGGGCCGGGCGGCGGATCGAGTTGACCTCGAAGGAATTTTGCCTTCTGGAATATCTCATGCGCAATGCCGGACGGCGCATCACTCGGGCGATGATCATCGAGCATGTCTGGAATCTTTCCTTCGATACATGCACCAACGTGGTCGACGTTTACGTCAACTACCTGCGCCGCAAGGTGGACGACGGATATGGCAAGCACCTGATTCATACCATCCGGGGCGTGGGCTACGAACTGAGCGTGCGCTCGAATGGGGAGTTGGCTGCCGGAACCAGCGCCCAACGAGGGGCTCAACCATGAATCCGCCGACGGCAGGCGTCGCGCCCGTGCTGCCGGATTGCGAGTCGCCGCGGCTGGTGGCTGATCTGTTTCATGCGCTCAGCCAGCCGCTTACCACTTTGTGCTGCTCGCTCGAGCTCACCCTGCAGCAGACCCCTACGGAAAAGCAGTATCGCGAGAGCGTGACCCGGGCCCTGGCCCAGGCGGAGCAGGTCTCGTGGCTGGCTACGGGCATTCGGGAGTTGTTGGATGCGGCCGAAGCGGGCCCGGACCTTGAGGTTCTGCAAATGCAGGCCGCGGTGCATGACGCGGTGAGCGATTTGCTGCCGGTGGCGGAGCTGGCGGGAGTTCGGATCTGCTATTTGCCCCGATCCCCGGCCCCGGTCCGGTTTGAAGCACAGCGGCTGCGCCGGGGATTATTCCATCTGTTGGGCTTTGTAGTCGGCTGGGGAGGCGGCGGCGCGGTGGTCAGGATTGAATTGGCCGAGAGCGGAGAACAAGTGGTGCTGGCGCTGACAGTTTCTGGTGAAGCAATTTCTGGCGAAGCAATGGAAAGCGCGGATCGCCTGAGTTATCCCTGCGAGTTCATCCGAGGACGCCCTGCCCCGCGATCTCACCCGGCGGTTGGGGCTGGGGATTGCCCGTGCCACCTTTGAGGCCGCAGGCGGCAGTTTTCGCGCGGAGCGCGGGATTGAATCCATGATCGTAGAAGTCCGGCTGCCGCGGGTCGCCGCAATAAGAGGCGGTAAACCAGCGCTGCCTACATTAGAAGCCCTCCCGTTTCCGCACACTTCCTGAAACTGAAAAAGATTTCGCGCTAACAGGCTTATCTAATCTTCTACTCATCTCTTTCTTAACTTCACGGCATGAAATGGGAACATGGTCATTCCCGCACGGCCGGAGCCGAAGGAAGAAGAGAGGGAGCGCTTGCTGGTCGAGCAATTGCCCCAGGTGCGCTACATCGCGCGCCGTATCCACGAGCGCCTTCCCCGCCACGTGCCGCTGGAAGATCTGGTGCATGCCGGCGTGGTGGGACTGATCGACGCGCTCAACAAATACGATCGCGGCAAGCACGTGCAGTTCGGCTCGTATGCCAAGTTCCGCATCCGCGGCGCCATCCTGGATAGTCTGCGGGAAATGGACTGGAGCCCCCGCGATCTGCGGCGCAAAGCGCGCCGCCTGGAAGAGGCCCATCACAAGCTGCGGTCTTCGCTGGGACGCAATCCCAGCGAGCCCGAGCTGGCGGCGGAGGTGGGCATGGACCTGCGAGGCCTGCAGCTGCTGCTGGGGGAAATATCGGGACTTGAAGTTGGCAGCCTGCGAGTGGAATCTTCGCGGGATGGACGGGACGAGGACTTGTGCGAATATCTGCCCGACGATTCCGAGGAGACGCCGCTGTTCCTCTGTCTCAGGTCGGAGATGAAGCAGCAGTTGGCCAGCGCCATCGCGGAGCTGCCCGAAAAGGAGCGCCAGGTGCTGGCGCTCTACTACTACGAAGAGCTCACCATGAAGGAAGTTGGGACCATCCTGGGAATTGGAGAGTCGCGAGTTTCCCAGATTCACTCCATGGCGGTGATCCGGATGCGGGCCCGGCTCAGCGAACTGGATGGTGAGCGCCCTTCGCCCGAGTGTTCGCGCGGTGCGACCAGCGGAGCGTAAGCGGTAGCGCGTCTCAGCGCGTTACTTAGGTGCCGGGAGCTGCTGCTTCGCGGACGAGTTGGAAAGCGACACCAAGGCCACGGTTGCAACGTAACCTGTTGAAAACAATCTTGGAGATGGATCGCTGAAACACCCGGACGACCTCGAACGACAAACGAAGCCCCGAGCGCAGGCTCGGATTGGCTCAGATTAAAGATTTCTAACCGGCCGCCGATACCTTAATTGCAAGGCAATTCAGCCGGAGGAGAATCGATGAAGACCGATCGTGCCGCAAAAGCCCCAATGGAGACTGGAGAATCAGTTCCGACCGCCGCAGCGTCCAAGCCTTCCAAGTCTCGCGACAAAACCCCAACCCCCAGGCCGGCGGATCTGGCGCCCGTCCTGTTGCGTGGGTCTTCGCGTGCTTCCTCGCCTGGTTCTGCGCCAGAAGAGTCTGAGGCGAAGCGCGTTGGCGGCGAAACTGAGACAGCTTCCCGAAACCGGTGGCGAGAGAATGCAATCGCTCAAAGATGCCCTGCAGAAGGGAACCTATCAGGTCTCGCCGGAGCAGACGGCGGAGGCGATTATTTCCGAACTGGAAGTTCGAGCCGAGCCTCCCGGAGAGGCTAAGGCTGGAAGAAACCCCGCAGCTGCGGCTGCGCCGCTGAAACTATACGCCCAGCGAGAATCTGGCTCGACAAAACGAAAGCGGAGTGCATCTCGCGATTCCTGTGCTGACCAGTTCGGGGAGGATTCGGGGGCGTCCCGTAAACCGGCCGGTACAGATCAGATGGACAGTTCGGGTTAGCCGGCTTCCATGGTCCGCGAGCGGCGACATCGCGGACCAGCAAGCACTCGCGGGAACGCTGGGTTTATATTGAATTAACGTGCAGAGCTTCGGTGATTTTCTGTACCAGCGCCGCCCCGGAAAATGGCTTAGGCAAGTAAAACCATTCGCGGCGCCGAAATCCCTTTCGTACCACCGCGTTTTCAGGATAGCCGGAAATGAAAACGGTCGGGACGCCGTGGCAGAGGAGGGCGAACTCGGAAGCCAGATCGCAACCGTTGCGGTCTGGTAATACGACGTCGGTAAGTAACAACTCGACTTTCTCCCGATAGCGGTGAAAAACAATGAGGGCCTCGGCTGCATTCTGCGCTTTCAGCACGCGATAGCCGGCAGAACATAAAACTTCGGCAACCACTTCACGAACGAAGGCCTCGTCCTCAACCACGAGAATGGTTCGCACCGCGTCGCATGCACGGCCATGATCGAGCAGCGCGGAACATGGCGTCGCAACAATATCAGCTACTCCGGTCTCAGCAAGACCAGCCTCGGCAACACCAGACTCAACTACGACGGGAGCCGCTACCGCGAACTCCATTGCCGCAGGCTCCAGATCAGGTTGATACAAATCTCACCTCCGAGGCCGCATGAGGGTAGTGCATTTCTGTCTCCATCCACGATCTGATGGCCTGCGACAAGATGGTGGCGGGACGATGCAGATAAGCATCGGGTTATGGGGATCGCGAGTGACCGAGCGAAATCGGCCACGCCGGAACAGCAAAAATGTTTTCTGTTTCGGGACGGGAGTTGGCTGGTTTCGGGAAGAGCGCCCCGCTTATCGAGGTCGCGTCAGCAAGGTCTGGTAGGGATCAAGTACGACCTTGCGTGTGCCGGCCGGCGCAGATAAATGAAAACTGGTCTCGGGCCCGTCGGCGAACACCCTTCCCAGCAGCACCGTTTTTCCCGGAAGAACGGCATAAATCGGGACGGGGGTTACGAGATCCTTGGGTGCGTCATCCTGCGAAATTGTGCCGGTCACGACCGAGCCGCCGGGCTTCTCGGTAAATTTCACACTCCGCAGGTTGAGCCGCGGAAGAGCGGTGCCATTTACCCATCCCTGATAAAACCAGTCTAACGATGGCTTGCCTTCGTACCACAGCGACGGCGGCAATTCCTCTTCGAACACCCGCAGCAGCTCCCGGGTATTGATCGACTTTTCCTGAAAGCGATCTCTCACCTTGCTGAGCGCGCGAAAAAACGGCGCGTCCGCCTGCGCGTCGGTGACGCTGCCGGAATGCTCTCTGCGCTTCCGCTCCGCATCGCGCATCATGTAGCGCAGCATGTGAAACAGCCAGGTGCCGCGGCCATAGCTGATGGCCTCATAACCGCGCCGGAAAGTGAGAACTGTTCAGGCGCAAGCCGAATGTGACTGGACCCGCCTCCGCCAGTTGCGATCCCTCCTTATTCTTGGCCAGAAGATCCTCGCGGTATTTCTCCATCACCGTACGAAATTGCGTCGGAGAGTCGGACTCGAGCAACATCAGGGAGCTGTAGTTTGCCAGGGCTTCAGAGAGCCATTGATCACGGTAACTCTTCCAGGCCACCAGATCGCCCCACCACTGATGAGCGGTCTCGTGGGCAATCACGTTGTCGCTGAGAATCCGGGTCACGAAATCCATATGCAATTGCGATTTTTCTTCCGGCGTGAGAAAAGAAAAGCTGCTGAGAAAGATCAACGATGGCCATCCCTGGCTGACCTTGCCCGGCATTTGGGTCAAAGCCAGACTGGTGTAGGGGAATGGACCAAAGCGGCTGGCGAAGAACTCAACCGAGCGTGCGGACATGTTAGCCACAGCTTGCGCATTGCGCGCCGGAGAGGGCGGAGGAGTGGCGACTCTAACGGCCTGTGGCGGCCGCGCCAACTCGAAGGGAGTAACGGGTTGCGTTGCCAGAGCGTCCGTCGAGCCCTTCGGAAACGATCGCTCGACGCCGGCGGCGGCATAGGCTTCGACCTGAACCTGGCCGGCGCGCGCCTCCACGCGCGAGTATTTGCCCAGATTGAAACCGGCGATCGGCATGGGGCGCTCCGACACCCAATGACTTACCTCTTCTCCGGGCGTCGGAGATGGAGCTGCGCTTTGGCCTTCCGATCGCTTTCCTGTCGCGACCAGGGTCCAACCGGCGGGATAGCGAAATTGCAAATCGAAGCTGGCCATTTCCAATCCGCGATTCGGGTACCAGGTGCCGCGAGCGCCGACGTACAGCAATCCCGCTCCGGCCTCGGAAATCACTTCGCCGCCATAGACAAAGTGCAGCTCAATTTTTTGCCCTGCGCGCAGAGTCCGGGGAAAGATGACCGCGACCGAGTCGTTGCCGCGCCGGGCCAGTTGAGTGCCCTCGAGCGCCTGGTTGTGAATGAACTCCACCGGTTGTCCATCGGCCTCCACTTTCTTGATCTGGAGAAACCTGGACAGTTCGAAGAGCACGGTCCGCTGGCCGCTCTGCCGAACCTCGAGCTGCAAGGTGGCGTCGGCATCAAGTTTCGTGGGGGGTTCCACCTGCGTCTGGATTTTGTAGTGCGAAACCTTGACCACATCCGGCTTCGCCTCTTCACCCAGGACTTCCGGTACAGCACCCGCACGCCCACCGGGTTGGCCGAGAGAGAATGAAGTCCACACGTCGTAGTAGTTGTCGCCTTCGACCGTCTTCAATTGACCTGCCCAGATTTGCTCGGTAGCCAAAGAGTCGAAGTAGAGGTCGAACGTCCCCAGCTTTAGTCCCTGGACGCGCGCGTGCAGCATGCGATCGTCGCCCGGCGGCGAATCGGATTTCGCGTCGGTATTCTCTTCCGGAGGCGAGGATGGCAGAAACTTGCTGAAGCTCAGGAGCAGCCGCAAGGCATCGATTTCCGCCAGATTGCGGGAAACGCTCTTCCACTGGGAAACAAATTCTTCAGGATGGTCGGCCGGCCTGAGCGAAGGCTGCAACTCGGCAAACGTGTCGTCATTGAAGCGGAAATATGCGGTGGCAAATCTTTCTTCCAGAATCGCAGCCCCGGTGAAAAGCGCCAGCGACGCGCGCTCGGCCTGGTCCGGAGGGGACAGCAAGACTTCACCTTCCCCCGAGAAAAACGCGCCGGTGACGTGGCCGGCGACGTCTTCGGTAAAGCCGATCGTGCCATCCTCGAAGGTGATATGAATCGCCCCGCGATCCAGGGTGAGGTCGCGAATGTTGTATACCCTTGACGGGTCCAGCCCTACGCTCCGCAGTTGTGAGTACAGAGTCTCAGCCGGATGCTCCGGCTGCGGTCGCAGAGCTGAGGGGGAGGGCGGAGCCGGCGGACTCTGCGCCCAACTCGAGCGGCACTGCGCGCCATATCATTATCATCGCCGTCAACAAGGCCAGCAGCGGCTTCGCGGGAATAATCCTGATTACCATGGTCACGTGGGCTGACTCCGCCCCCGTTGCTAGAATGCGCCATAGTGCGGGCACCTGTCATCTTCGTATTTTTATCGGGTCTGTTGCTGGGCGCGGTCTGCGCTCCCGCCGAAGTCATCCATCTGAAAAATGGGCGCACCATTTACGCCGATCAGGTTCGCGAAAACGGCAACCATCTGGAGTACGACGTCGGCGAGGATTCTTACGCGATTCCGAAGTCAGTTGTCCTGCGCGTCGACGCCGGCGGAATTCGTCCGGAAAATGCCTCGACATCCGGCGGACCGGATGCGCATGCTGTCCCGTCATTTACGCCAGCCGATAATCTGGCGGGCGAGCCCGAACTTACCGACAAGCTGATTCACGATGGCCAGGTGGATGCCGATGCGCTGGCCGCCCTGGAACAACGGGGCAACGCCCGGGTAACTGCCGCGGGATACTTCATCGCTGGAAAATTCGAGATGGAGCGTCAGAATTTCAGCAAGGCTCGAACTTTCTTCGAAGCCGCGCTCCGTTTCGAGAGCCAGAATCCCACTGTCTTGAACTATTACGTCGCGCTGCTGCTGCGAACCGGAAATGCGGTGGAAGCGTTGCCCTATGCCGAACGCGCGGTGCGCGCCGCGCCCGATTCTCCCGACACGCTGGCTGTGCTGGGCTACGCCCAATATGCCAACGATCGCATCAAAGACGCTATCCGCAGCTGGAAACGATCGTTAGCGCTTCGTCCCGACGGCCAGATTCAGAGATACCTGGAGAAAGCTGAGCGGGATGCGAACGCAGAATCGGATTTCACGCAGAACGAAACCAGCCACTTCACCCTGAAATTTGAAGGCCGGCAGACGCCGGATTCCCTGCGCCGCGATCTGGTGACGACCCTGGAGTCTCACTACGGCGATCTGGTGCGCGATCTCGGCGTTGCCCCACGCGGCAGCATTGCCGTCATCCTCTACACCGACCAGGCTTTCTTCGATGTTACCCAATCACCCTCATGGGCTGGCGCAGTGAACGATGGCAAACTCCGCATCCCGGTGAACGGAATGACTTCTGTTACTCCCGAGCTGTCGCGCGTCCTCAAGCACGAACTGGCGCACTCGTTTATCAATCAGCTTTCGGGGGGGCGCTGCCCGCAGTGGTTGAATGAGGGCATCGCGCAAGCTCTGGAACCGAAATCGCTGTCTTCGCGCGGACGGCGCCTGGCCGGACTGTTCAAGGCGCAACAGGAAATTCCGTTCAATGCGCTCGAAGGAAGCTTCATGCGCTTCTCGCCGATGGAAGCGATTCTGGCTTACGACGAGTCCCTGGCGGCGGTGCAATTCATCGAAGACACTTACGGAACCAGCGACCTGCAGCGCATTCTGCAAAGGCTGGGAGAGGGCAATTCCACCGAAGCGGCTCTACGCGCCACCATCCACGACGACTACGGACAATTGCAGGGCGAAGTCAGCAAGTATCTGATCAGCAAGTACGGCGACTAGCGCCTTGTTTCTCAACCTAATGCGACGGGCCAACCAGCACCTCATAGTGGATGACCTTGGGATCGAGCCGCAGCAGAAACTTCCTGTCCTCGGGATAGTAGACGGCCTTTTCGTACTCGGGCCCGGCAAATGCCTTCACGGAGTCGAATGAATCCCACAAGGAAATAAAAACAAACTCCGCTTTGCCATCGTGGACTCGCCGCAGTAACCAGACGCCCTGGTTTCCTTTGACCGCTTTGCATTCCTTGACGCCGGTTTCTTCGAGATACTTCAGGTAAGTGTCGGAATCTGACTCTCGCGTTTCACCAATCCATTGTCGCGCGATCATGGTGTTTTCTCCGTTTGCCTGTGGCGGAGTTGCCTGCGTCGTTCAATCGTATAGCAGAGTGGGAGGATAAATCGGTGGTAAGAAGACTTCGCGGGCGAGTCGCCCGCGGCCACACAACCACACAGCCACACGAGTCAGGGCGAGTGGTTCTCTACTCGATTTGAATCAGGCTGCCTGTTGCCGACGCCGCTGCCGCCGGCGCTGGAAACTGCGGAGCCCGCCAGGAGTCGAAGACAGAGACCTGGTGTACGCAGGAGACCGTGCAATTGGGGGCGCAGGTTTTTTCCGACACGATATTCGCGGCGAATATCTTCAGTGCTGTACTTTTCCAGAGGGATGGCGGGATAGCCACGCTGCTGCGAGCAGTAGTGCACCAGGCCGTCTTCGCAAATGTAGAGATAGCGGGCGCCGGCGCGGCAGCGCCACTGATTGGGGCGGCCGTCGCGCGATGTTGTCCTGGAAGCCATTGATGCGAGTGAAGCTGCTCTTCTCCATCGACTTCATTTCGTGATAAATGCGCCGCTCTTCCTGGTTCAGCGGCTGCAACTGTCCAGAGCCATCGTGGATGATGCCGATGGTGGAGCTGAAACCCAGCCCCAGCGCTCGCTTGCCGATGGTGAGCGCATCTTGCGGATTGCGGACGCCGCCACCAACCACCGAATTGATGTTGACGTGGAAGTCCGCGTACTCGGCCAGCAGTTCCAGCTTCTTGTCCAGCACCTTCAGGCTTTTCTTCGAAACCTCGTCCGGCGTGACGTTGTCGATGGAGATTTGCAGCCACTCCAGTCCGGCGCGGTTCAGGCGTTCGATACGCTCCGCAACCAGAAGATAGCCATTCGTGATCAGCCCGGCGATCATGCCGCGCTTGCGAATGCGGCCGATGATCTGGTCGAGTTCGGGATGCAGCAGGGGCTCGCCGCCGCTGATGGTGATGACCGACGTTCCCAGTTCCGCCAGCTTGTCGATGCGCTGAAACATGACCTCGAGTCGGAACCGGCTTGGAAAAATCGTCGTATTCGTTGCAGTACTCGCAAGCCAGATTGCAGCGGCGGATGGGAATGATATGCGCCAGCAGCGGATGATCCGTGGACGCGAACGCCCTGGCGATCATGCGCGCACCGCGAAGGTTGCGGTGGAATGCCTTCAGGCGGCGGCGCAAATTGGTTTGGATCGAAGACATAATGCTGCATTTATTAAAGCATAGGCATGCTTGAAGCGCATCGTTTGCGCAGTGTTTGGAGCGATTTGCGTAGCGAATGGAGAGTGCGGGGCTTCCTTTGACAAGGGCTTGCGAATCTTCACGGCCTGAAGGCCTCGGATGCAGAAGCATGGGCGCCGGTTCCGCTGATTCCTCACGCCATAAACTCGTGCCCTGCGGCCTGTAGTATTTTCAGGGCCGTTCCGGCATGCTCTTCTTTCACCAAGACATAGTCTGTGTCGAAAGTTGAAATCGCAAAAATTGGAACTCCCTTTTCAGCCAGGGGATCGATGAATGACGCGAGAACTCCGGTTTGCGAGAAGGGGAACGGGCCCTCGAGTTTGAAGCAAGTCCACGGACGCTTCGCACTTCGCGTTTTGCGGAGCCTGGTCGGCCGGGCAGACGATTGACAGCTCATCAGCGCTTCGAGTGATCGAGGTGAAAGGCGTGGCCGGGCTGAACTGTGGGATGGAAGCATCCGATGGCAAGCGGCAGATTGCGTAGGCGCCGGGGAGTTGTCGAAATTTTAGGTGCATGGGCGCTATCCGTCCTGCAAGTAAACCGCCGGCGCTGAGTTATACATTTGCCACTGCTTTTTTTACTGCGGCCTTGGCCAGCAAGCGGGTCGAATCAAGCGTTGGCAGCGAGGAGGATTCCGGCGTGACCAGCAATGGAATCTCGGTGCATCCCAGGACCACCGAGTCGCAACCTTCGTCCGCGAGGGATCGAATGACCTCCTGAAAATATGCCAACGAAGACGCGGTGAATTGCGCGTTGACCAGTTCGTCAAAGATGATCTGGTTGATCTGCTCACGCTGTTGCGGGTCCGGAGTGCGGTATTCAAGACCGGCAGCCTTCAATTTTTCCGGATACACCGGCCCTTCCATCAGATAGCGCGTGCCCAATACGCCTAAACGCGTGTGGCCACCTCGGTGAGCCTCGTTGGCTACCTCTTCCGCAATGTGCAACCAGGGCCGCGGAGAGCGGCTTTGCACTCGATCCAACGCCTGGTGAATTGTGTTATCGGGGCAAATAAGAAAGTCGGCTCCTGCTTTTGCCAGCTTCTCGGCCGACGAAAGCATCAGCTCCGCCACTCCTGGCCAATCGTTGGCGTAAATGCAGCTTCATGTATCGCGCCAGAGAATGATTATGCATCGAGACCTCGGGATGATCGTGAGGCCCCATCAGCTTCGCGCCTTCCAGAGCGATGGTGCGATAGCAGAGCGCGGCGCCCTCCGCACTGCAGGCGACGATGCCGATATGTTGAGTCATGAAATGTTCAGTTTGTGCAGCCGAGTCACTGCTGGCCGGCGAGAGTCTCGACTTGTTGCAGCATTTTGTCCAGCGCGGCGCGAGAATAATACTTGCCGCCCAAAACGACTCCGAAAATCTTGCGGGTGTTGCGGATGTCGTCCAGCGGGATTTGCGTCGAGCAATACCAGGTCGGCGACTCGCCCAATCTCTGCGACTCCATATTTGTCGCCTTTGGTCAGGAACAGCGCCGGGTTGAAGGTAGCGGCCTGCAGCGCCTGCAACGGAGTGAATCCACTTTTTACCAGCCACTCCAACTCGTCATGCAGACTGAAGCCAGGAAAGACGTAAGGGTCGGGCCCGTCGGTACCGGCCATGAACTGCACGCCGGCACTGTGCATGGCCTTGACCAACTCCACGTGGCGCGCAGCCTCAGTCTTAAGACCGGCCAGTTCTTCCGGAGAAACCGTTTGCCGCAGCTTCACGGGATCCCACTCTTTTCGGACCGCAGACGGGACATACTTCAAGCGCGGATCGGACTCCAGACTGGGGTCGTCAATCCGGCTGTTGGCCTGGGTCCACACCAGCGTCGGCACCTGCCAGGTATTGCTCTGCGCGATCTGGAGAAACAGAGCGTGCGCCTTCGACTGATCATAAGTGGCCATGACCTCGGTCGCCAAGTTTCTGATAGGCCGCATAATCGTGATTTGCCAATGCGGTCAGTTCCTGGCCGCGAAGTTCGTCTTCGCGCGAAGAGCAGGCAAGCATGAATCCCGTCAGGTGCTCGATACTTTTCTGCCCTGCGGCGGCAGCCTCGCGAACGCTGATCGCATACGGGACATGTCCAACGAATGAAATGTTCTGTTTTGCCGCCTCATCGGCAATGGCAAAATATGAATCGCGAGGAACGTTCGAAAGTATTTTCACGAAATCGTCGCCCTGATTTTTCACCGTGTCGACGGCACGGCGCGCCTCTTCGGGAGTGTTCACGGCGATGGTCTGCTGGATCGCTCTTGCCGCCTGCCAGAAACGGGCCGCCGAAGATCAGGTGCGGACCGAGCAACTCTCCGCTGTCGATACGGGTTCGCCGGCTCGCGAGCACCTCAGGATCTCCGCCCATGTCGCGAACGCCGGTCACACCGTTGGCGATGTACAGCGGGTAAATTACTTTTTCATCCCACACCGGAGAAATGAAGGCGCTGTGCACGTGCATGTCCCACAGTCCCGGGATCATGAATTTGCCGTGGGCATTGATGATCGTGTTGTTTCGGCCTTCGTCGACAAATCCCACCTTGGCCATTCCGGTGATCTGTCCTTTTTTGATCACGACCGTCACATTTGGCTCGATCCCGCCGTTTCGGGTGCTCACCACGTTGACGTTCGTGAAGATGAGCGCCTCCGGCCCGTTCTTCGGCTTCGACTCGGCGCGAAGCAGAGTGGACAGACACAGCCAAACGATGAGAGATGCCCTCATGCCCCAAGCTCCAATATGAAAACCAAACGGAAAGGCTAAGTGTGGGCCGCCGCGGCGTCAAACAAATTCAGGAATGTCAGCTTCTTTTCCGCGGGAAGGAACGATGCTTCGAAAGAATTTCGGGCCAGTTCTCGCAGATGCTCGTCGGTGAATCCGAATAACTGCTGCGCCAGCTGATACTCCCGCGCCAGGGATGTACGAAACATCGCAGGATCGTCAGTGTTAAGCGTGATCATGACCCCTTGATCGAAGTACTGACGCACCGGATGGGAATTAAGCGAGGCGCAAGCGCCGGTGCGCAGATTGCTGGTAAGACAAATCTCGAGCGGGACTTGCCGGGTGGCCAGTTCCTCAATCAGTTCCGGATCCTGCGCCGCGGTCAGGCCGTGACCGATACGTTCCGCGCGGAGATTCAGCGCGCCCCATATCGATTCAGAACTGGCATTTTCACCGGCGTGGGCGGTGAGATGCAGCCCATGGTCAGCAGCGTACGCGAAGGCTTCGCGGAACAATTCCGGCGGACCCTTCTGTTCGTCGCCTCCGATGCCGATAGCCACCACCTCACGCTCGCGATGGCGCACAGCCGCGCCGAAAACCTCGCGGGCGGCGCCCGGTCCAAACTGACGCACCGCGTCGAAGATCCACAACAACGAGACGCCAAAATCGCGCTCGCCCTTGCGGCGCCCCCGATCCAGGCCTTCGAAGATGGCGTCGAAATCCTGCTTCCGCCACAGGCAGATTCCCACCGAAACGTAGACTTCGGCGTGCAGCACATTCTCCAGCTTTGAGCTTTTCCATCAGGCGGTAGGTGATGAGTTCGTAGTCGTCCGGCGTCTGGAGGTCTTCGGTCACCGCCTTAAACGCCATCAGAAAGCCGTTGAAGTCGTCGTAGCGGTAGAGCTGCTCGATCTCAGCGAGCGTGCTGGTTTTGCCGTGACGCCTCCTGAGTTCGACCAGAGTGCCGGGGTCGATCGACCCCTCCAAGTGCAGATGCAGCTCGGCCTTGGGAAGCGTGACCAGGAATGAACTGGGCTGCGAAGCCATGATTCAGATTGTAGATGGAAGAGGACAGATTTGCTGGCCAAATCAAACTTTAGATTGAAGATTCAAGATTGCAGATTGAAAGGCAAAGTCGACGCAATCTCCTGGTACCTTCAATCTGCAATCTAGAATCTCAAATCTGCAATCTCACTGCCCCTTGGCTCTGGCAAACTCGCTGTGACGACGGCTGTAAAGAACGTAGATGAGCAATCCGAGCGCCAGCCAGATGACGAAGCGCAGCCAGGTGATCACGGTCAGTCCGGTCATCAGCCCGCCGCACAACAGCACCGAGATCAGCGGAAACCACGGAACAAACGGAACGCGGAAGGCGCGCGGCCGGTCGGGTTGCCTGCGCCGAAGGAAGATGACGCCCAGCGATACCAGAACGAATGCGAACAGGGTGCCGATGTTGGAGAGGTCGGCGGCGTCGCCGATGTCCACCAGCCCGGCAGGAATTCCAACTGCAAAGCAGGCAATCCAGGTGGACCAGTACGGGGTTTTGAACTTGGGGTGGACGGCGGAAAAAAGCTTGGGCAACAGGCCATCGCGCGACATGGCATACCAGATGCGCGCCTGCCCATATTGAAAAACCAGCAGCGATGAAATCATGCCGGTAAGCGCGCCCACCACGATCACCGAGCGGAAGAACGGATGCGCGCCCAGTTGCTTCAAGGCGTAGGCGACGGGAGCTTCGGCGGCTTCGCCGGAAACGAACGTCGTGTACTTCATCATGCCCAGAAGCACGACCGCGACGCCCACGTAGAGAATGGTGCAGATGATCAGGGAGGCGATGATCCCGAAGGGCAGATCACGTTGCGGAGTTTTACACTCCTCGGCGGCGGTGGAGACGGAATCGAAGCCGATGTAGGTAAAAAAGACGATGGCGCCGCCGGTCACAATTCCGGCAAAGCCGGAGGGAGCAAAAGGCGTCCAGTTGGCCTTGTTCACCAGCATGCCGCCCACGACCAGGAAGGTCAGAATGGCGCCGATCTTAACCAGCACCATAACGTTGTTGGCCCCGGCCGATTCCTTCACGCCGCGCACCAGCAGCAAGGTCAGAATGAATACGATCAGGAAGCCGGGCACGTTGAAATAGGCGCCCGTCCAATGTCCCGAAGCCCACACCGGACTTGCCCACCGGTCCGGCAAGTCGATACCGAAAGCCGCCAGTTGCGCCTTGGTATATCCGCTGAAGCCGACAGCTACGGCGACGTTGCTCACCACATATTCCAGAATCAGATCCCAGCCGATGATCCAGGCGAAAATCTCGCCCAGGGTGGCGTAGGAATAGGTGTAGGCGCTGCCCGCGATGGGGATCATCGAAGCCAGTTCGGCGTAGCACAAGCCGGCAAAACTGCAAGCCACCGCCACCAGCAGAAACGAGATTGCGATCGACGGGCCGGCGGCCGGACGTCCGTGCATCAAGGCGCCCGCCGTGCTCCCGGTGCGCAATATGTTGGAGATGAGGTCGAGAACCTGGGCGTGCAGGATCGACGGAGCCTCGAAGTGCTCTCCCGCTGCCGCGGTGCCGGTGAGAACGAATATCCCTGAACCAATGATCGCGCCGATGCCGAGGGCGGTCAGCGACCACGGGCCCAGCGTCTTCTTGAGCCGATGCCCGGGCTCGTCGGCATCGGCGATGAGTTTGTCGATGGACTTGCAACAGAGAAGCTGGTGTTCGGACGTGCGGACCGTCGCGGCCTTTTGATCAGTGGAGGTTGGTTGTGGCAAAGGGTTTCGGTCTCCCAAAGCTTATGGCAACTGGCACTCAGCGCTTAGCCGGCAAACATCCGATCCGAGAATCGTAGTTCGTGGCCAATTGCCGAGTGCCAGGCGCCGTTTTCTACCGTTTCGCCGTGCCGCGTGCCAGCTTTTTCACTTTGCGCTTCGCCGAACCGCGGGCGTATTCGCGGGGCTTCAACGGATTTTCCGCTTTTTTCTTTTTGCGGACCGCGCGCTTTGCTTTCTTACGTTCTTCCTTGCTCAGCTTGCTTGTGTTTGCCATGAGTGCTGTGTGCTTCTCCTTAAAAATTCGCTGAGAATTCAGCTCTTAGCTTTTGGCTTTTAGCCTAGCAACACCGACCGCATCCTGGCTAAAAGCTAAGAGCTAACGGCTAAGAGCTTAAGCGCCTTCTCCAGTTGCGCGTACTTCTCGACCAGCTTCTTCAAACCGAAGCGAGGGAATTGTACCGTAATCTTGGCATCTTCACCCTCTCCTTCGCGCTGGTAGACCGTGCCTTCGCCATATTTGGGATGGCGGACCTTCTGCCCCGGGCGAAATCCCTTGCGGCCCTTGGGCTCTTCCAGATGCGGCTTGGGAAGGCTGAATTTCTTGCCCCGCGAGGCGAAGAACTCGGCAATGTTCTCGATGGAGTTGTAGGATTTGCCGGAATACGACGCAGTCTTTTGCCGGGGTTGGCTGGCCCAGCTCGCGCTCTGGTCTTCGTCTTCGTAGGCGTAGTGGGTGGATTCTGGATCGTGCTGGTGTGGCCGCGGGCGACCCGCCCGCGCATCCCGTACGCGGGCGAGTCGCCCGCGGCCACACGAGCTCTCTTTCGCGATCCGCCCAGTTCTTCCACCAGCCCCGCCGGCACTTCTTCGAGAAAGCGCGATGGGATGCTGGCCTCGGGCAGATCGGTTCCATAGCGGCGGCGGTAAACCGCGCGGGTCAAAATCAGCGTGTCCATGGCGCGCGTCATGCCCACATAGCAAAGCCGCCGCTCTTCTTCGATGTCATCCGGCTGCAGAAAAGTTCGCGAGTGCGGGAACAGCCCTTCTTCCAGGCCGCCGAGAAATACCAGGGGGAACTCCAGCCCCTTGGCCGCGTGCAGCGTCATCAGGGTAATCTGGGCAGCCTCGTCGTAAGCGTCGGCGTCGCTGACCAGCGCGGCATGGTCGAGAAACTGGTCCAGAGTTTCACCACGATCGCGGGAATCCATGGCCGCGTTGACCAGTTCGCGCAGGTTCTCGATGCGCGAGTAAGCCTCGGGCGTGTCTTCCTGCTCGAGCAGTTTGATGTAGCCGGTGCGGTCGATGAGAAATTTCAGAATATCGGCCGTGCTGGCGAGCCTCCGCCGTCGTAGCTTCGCTTTTCGTAGCGCCGGCATCCTGCCGGCTGTCGTGGAGGCGTCCCGCCTCCACATCTGCGTCAGGCTCGATCGCTGCAACCTCCAACGGCGAGTCGTTCTCGGGAAGACGTTCCTCGAGAAGATCTTCCGTTACCGGACCGAAATCAAACGAGAAATTATCTGGACTAAAGTCGGTGTCGTCGGCTTCTGCCGGGACCTCGCCCTCCACATCGTCCGTTTCTCGCGGGCGAGTCGCCCGCGGCCACACGGCCGGTTCCTCTGCTGCCGACCTTGCCGTCTCTTCCAGGCGCTCGGCATAAGTTCCGCCCAGGATGGCGCGGCCATCTTCAATCAGGCTGGTGAATGCTTTGAGGGCGGCTACCGCTCGCTGCGGCAGGAGCTGACGCTCGATTACCTCCGCGATCGCACCCCACAACGACAGCCCAGTCTCAAGCGCGACCCGCTCCAGAGTTTCAATGCTGGTCTTGCCAATCCCGCGCACCGGGGTGTTGATCACGCGCAGCAGCGAGATGGAGTCATCCGGATTGTGGATGACTTTGAGGTACGAAATCATGTCCTTGATCTCGGCGCGCTCGTAGAACGAAAAGCCGCCCACCACGTGATACTTCAACTGATAGCGCCGCATGGCCTCTTCAAACAGCCGCGACTGCGAGTTGGTGCGGTAGAGCACGGCGGCGCGGGCGTTCTCGCCCTGATCGACGGCTTCGCGCAGATATTTCGCGATGTAGTCGGCGGCGAAGAGGGCCTCGTTTTCGCCGTCGGGAGCTTCGTAGTAGCCGATCTTCGTGCCGCCCTGGCGCGAGGTCCACAGATTCTTTCCCTTGCGCTTGAGATTGTTCGCAACCACCGCTGAAGCGGCCTGCAAAATGTTTTGCGTGGAGCGGTAGTTCTGCTCCAGACGAATAATCTTGGCTTCAGGAAAGTCTTTTTCAAACTCCAGGATGTTGCGAATGTCCGCCCCGCGCCAGGAGTAGATGGACTGATCTTCATCGCCCACGGCGCAGATGTTGTGATGGCTGCCGGCCAGCAGCAACATAAGTTGGTACTGCGGGCGGTTGGTGTCCTGATACTCATCGATCATCACGTACTGAAAGCGCCGGTTGTAGTAGTCGCGAACCGCCGGCACCGCCTTGAGCAGGCGCACGGTCTCCAGCAGCAGGTCGTCGAAATCGAGGGCGTTGGCTTTGCGCAGCTCCTTGCGATACTCCTCGTAGATGTGAGCCACCTTTTCCGTCTTGGGATCGCCCGACTGCAGATAAATTTCCTGCGGATCGAGCATGTGGTTCTTGGCCCATGAAATATGGGACAGCACCGAGCGCGGCGTGGTCTGCTTGTCGTCGATGCCGAGACGCCGCATGACCGACTTCACCAGTTGCTGCTGATCGGACTCGTCGTAGATGACAAAGCTTTTGGTCAGGCCGATGGGAGCCACGCCGGGCACGGACGAAGGAATGCGCAGCTGTTCGATATCCCGCCGCAACACGCGCACGCAAAAAGAATGAAAGGTCGAGATCACTGGCTTGGCGACGGAAAGCCCGCCGACCAGCTTGTCCACCCGCTCGACCATCTCCTGCGCGGCTTTGTTGGTGAAAGTCATGGCCAGAATGGAGTCGGCCATGACGCCGCGATTCTCGATGAGATGGGCGATCCGGTAGGTGATCACCCGGGTCTTGCCGCTGCCCGCGCCGGCGAGGATGAGCACCGGCCCGTCCGTGGTTTCGACGGCTTCGCGCTGCTGCGGGTTGAGTTTTTCGAGAAAAGACACTTGGATATTCGTAATTCGATTCTACAAGAGATCAACCAGACAAAAGGTCCGCGCCAAGATTGACTTGACTGCCTACCTTCGATCGCATAGTCTGCGGGCGTTTCCGGTCCTCCTTCCCTCGCATCTTCGCCGTTCGGAGGTCCCCCATGTGCCACTTATTTGCCCACATCTCCTGGGCGGATGCGAAGGCGCTCGTCCCTTTCCTGATGCTGGCGCGCGTCCCCCTTTTGTGCGCCGCGGTTCTCTTTCTGTTCCCACCGATCTCGTTCAAGAGTTCACTCTTTGCCAATCTTTTCGATGTCACTCCTCAGGGCATGATCGTCGTCACCCTTGCCAGTCTCGCCACTGCCTGGACAACCCTGGTCACTGGCTGGGTAATTCTGTCTTATGGCCATCTTCGCTTTCACGGGATTACATTCCAGCCCAGCTCCGAGCTTCCTCTGATGGTTCACTTTGCATGGTCGGCATCGCTGACTCTCCCGGTCATTACGGGGTGCCTCTGGTATAGCCTGAGCCAGTTGCCGATCAGATCGAATCGAACGTTCTTCGCCATCAAGATGTTCGCTAGGAGCTCTGGCTGGAGGAGTCATCGGCTGGCTCATGCTTTGGAAAAGCCATGAGCTCTTTCAACGCGCCGTCTGGCAGCCAGGAGTAATGCTGAAGGCTGCGACTTGGATCGTCCGGGAGCTAGCCCGCTTCGTCGGACCAGCCGGTTATTTTGGCGGGAATGGCTGGTTGCTCAAAGGCCACATCCTCTCGGTGATTCTGTTTTCTCTGACCTTCGCTCTGTACTTAGTTATCTACTTTTTGCACTACGCTCCACGTTGGCTGCGAGTGCCCACTGTGACCTACGTCCTGTTGCTGATTATGCTGGCCTGCTGGGCTTTCTCGGGCATTACATTTGCCGCAGATCGCTGGCGCGTTCCGGTCATTCTGCTAGTGGGAATCTGGCTGCTGTTCACTGCACAGCTTCCGAACACAGATCACTTTTATCGCACCCGCACTTGCGACGATCCTAAGACCAATTACTGCTTCCCTCGGACGCCCGATCCCGCAGAGGTTCTGCTGGCGTCGAAGGATCCAACAAAGATCATACTGGTCGCGGCCTCCGGCGGCGGGATTCAGGCGGCGGCCTGGACCGCGCGCGTGTTGACCGGCCTGGAACTGCAATGGCGCGCGAGCCAACCGAAAGATGTCGCCGCTTTCTCGAAGTCCATTCGCCTCATCAGTTCTGTCTCCGGAGGCGGTGTCGGTGCAATGTACTTTGTGAACCAATACACATCTTCGGGCGGGCTTCCCACGGAGAAAGAATTAACGCAAGTTGTCGCCGACGCCCAGACTTCGAGTCTTGAGGATGTTTCCTGGGGCCTGGCTTATCACGATCTCTGGCGCGTGATATTCCCGGTTTTTCCTCGCAGCTTTGGCGGTCGAGGGCGCGCCCTGGAACGCGCGTGGACCACGACTTCCGCCGCTGCCGCCAGTCTCGAAACCGACCTGACGAAGTGGGTGGACGGCGTCCGTCAGGGCCTTCGCCCGGCCAACATTTTCAACGCCACCCTGGTCGAAGCGGGCGAGCGTCTTCTGCTTTCCACAACCTATCTTCCACATCCGCCCGGCACTGTCGGGCCGCTGGGATTTCCATTCCATCTATCGGAAGATGCGCGACGTCGCGGTGGTCACGGCAGCCCGCCTCTCTGCGACTTTTCCCTACGTCGGGCCAGCGTCCCGCGCGGACGTCGACCCCTCCGAAGACAAAGCCAAAGACAAAGACAAACCCGAAGCTTCGCACGTTGTGGACGGGGCGTATTACGACAACTACGGCATGTCGACCCTGGTCGAGTGGCTGGACATCGCTTTGAATTCCCTTCATGCCACGGACAAGCCTCCGAACAAGATGGACATTCTGCTAATAGAAATCCGTCAGGAACCCAGCCCGTTGCCGGCGCCGGTACCAAAAGGTTCACATCGTGGCTGGTTTTTTCAGGCCTATGCCCCGCTGGACGCGCTATTCGCTGTCCGCACCGCCGGCCAGCGCTCTCACAACCAGGTCGAACTGAAACTGCTTCAGGAAAAATGGGCTCACAAAGTGAATATCAAGCCGTCAGCGGTCTTTGAATTCGGATCGCGGCAAGACGGCAGCGTCCCTCCTGACCTCCCTGAACCACCCCTTTCCTGGCATTTGACTGCCCGCCAGCAGGAGGCGATCGAGAGCGAATGGATTGCCCAGGGAAACGGGTCTGAATGGAACAAGATCAGAACTTTCTTGACCGACTAGAAAGGACCCGGCACTTCAGTCGCCCGGGCGCGCGGTCTTGCATTCCTCGCAAGGGCAAACATCACGCAGAAACTGCCACGAATAAATGCCCAACTCGTGGCCGTCGTTCCAGTGAAATTTGATGGCGTACTTGCCGACTCCTTCCGCGGATAGGGGCTTGGCCGCCTGCTTGAACATGGGCAGGGCGCCAGGGGCCGGTTTGGGCGGCTCGCCGGGCCGACGATCAGACTTGCCCCGCTCGTCGTCACACAGGGCGCAGGGACAGGCGTCGCGCAGGAAGGAAAATGGGTAGTGAGAGACGTGGCCATCCTTCCACTCGATGTCCATTCCTGAGCCGCTAGTCAGGTTAACTTTGACCGATTTCGGATCGGCATTCGCCACTTTTCCAGTATCGCACAGTCCCGTAAGAGCCTATCTCCATGGCGGACTATAAGATACGTACGCCTTAAATTATCCCCTTGACATGATGACCAAAGATATTTAAGTTAACAGTGTTAACTTAACATCGTTAAGTAAAGGAACGCAGTAACGGAGACGGCAATGGGCGTTAAAGAACGGCGTGAACGAGAGAAGTCAGAAACCCGGGACAAGATCCTGGACGCTGCCCGCGAGCTGTTTATCAGCGAGGGCTACGACGGAGTTTCCATGCGCCAGGTGGCCGAGAAGATTGAATACTCGCCCACCGCCATCTACGTCCACTTCGCCGACAAAGAGCAGCTATTCCACGAACTGGTTCACGAAGACTTTGCGCGCCTGGCAACGGTGTTCACCAGCGCGGCCATGCCGGCCAATCCAGTCGACCGGATTCGAGAGATCGGCCGCACCTACACCCAATTCGGCGCGCAGTATCCGAACCACTACAAGCTGATGTTCATGACGCCGCATCCGCCGGCGGAGCTCGACGAGCTGGATCGCGAAATCAAGGGCAATCCCGAGAGCGATGCGTATGCCTTCCTGAAGCTGTCGGTCGAGCAGGCGATTCAGGGAGGTTATTTCCGCGATGAACTGCAGAACGCTGACCTGATTTCGCAGACGCTCTGGGCGGCGGTGCACGGTGTAATTTCCCTGCAAATCGCAAAATGCAATGACGGCTGGGTGGATTGGTGTCCCTTTGAAGACCGCGCCAACTTCATGCTGGACCTGACTCTGCGCGGCATGCTGAAGGAGAGCAGATAACATGCCTCCTCTGGCGCGGCGAAACCTGTTCCACGACAAAGTGCGGCTGACGGTGACGCTCACCGGAATCGTATTCGCGGTGGTGCTGATCGTGGTCGAGCTGGGACTCTTTGTCGGCTTCACCAGCACCACTTCCGGCCTGGTGGATCACTCCGGCGCCGACTTGTGGGTCGCCTCGAAAAACGTGCCCTACATCGAGCAGGGAGTCGCCTTCAGCGAACGCCGGCTGAATCAGGTGCGAGCCATCCCCGGCGTGGGTGAGGCGCAGAAATACATCGCGCACTGGACCCAGTGGAAGCGTGGGGACGGCAGCGAAGAATCGGTTCAGATCGTCGGATTCAACCTGGATTCGCAAATGGGCAGACCCTGGAACCTGGTCGAAGGGCGCGTCGAAGACCTCAAGACGCCCGACGCCATCATCCTCGACGAACTTTACAAGGAAAAACTGGGCGTCACGCGGGTAGGCGAGGTGTTTGAAATCCACGGCCGCCGGGCCCGTGTGGTCGGCTTTACCCACGGCATTCGATCTTTCACGACCTCGCCTTACGTTTTCACCAGCTTCAAGAATGCGCAGGACTATGTCGGCCTGCGCCGAGGATCAAACGTATTTCCTGCTGGTCAAGCTTGCTCCCGGGGCCGATCTGGAAACAGTGCGGAGCGCGATTCGTAGCCAGGTGAAGGACGTTGAAGTCCTCACCAGCCACGAATTCAGCCGCATGACCCAGATTTACTGGATGTTTACGACGGGTGCAGGCGTGGCCGTGTTGCTGGCTGCGGCCCTGGGATTGATTGTCGGCTTCGTGGTCGTGGCCCAGACCATTTACGCCACCACCATGGACCACTTGCGCGAGTTCGGCACGCTCAAGGCGATGGGCGCGGCCAACAGCTATGTGTACAAGGTGATTATTCAGCAAGCCGCCATGAGCGCCGTGATCGGTTATGTGCTGGGGATGGCTGTCAGCTCGTTCGTGGTGCGCGCCAGCCAGCACGGCGGCGCGGCCATTCTGATGCCGTGGCAGATGGCGGTGGGAATGTTCTTTCTCACGCTGACCATGTGTATTGGCGCGGCGCTGGTTTCGATCAATAAAGTTACGCGGCTCGATCCGGCGATTGTGTTCAAAGGATAGTTTGTCATCCTGAGCGGAACCACCGATTCGCGAAGCGAATCGCTGATGGAGTCGAAGGACCCCTAGGAGCTTAACTGCACCGATGAAGCGTACAGAACATTTCCAGGCGGATTTCGACAGCGCCTCGTGACGCGGTAGGGGCCCTTCGACTACATGACCGCTTCGCGAAGCGAAGCAGTCATTCCGCTCAGGGTGACAGGGAAATTGTTTCAGTGAGTGATAACGGGAGAAAATCATGCAACCAGCCATCGCAGTACGCGCCGTACAGAAAACTTATGCCGAAGGAGCCGCCGGGGTTCCCGCCTTGCGCGGCGTCGATCTGGATGTACAGCCTGGAGAACTGGTGATGTTGATGGGTCCATCCGGCAGCGGCAAGACTACGCTGCTTTCCATCATGGGCTGCATCCTGTCGCCCACGTCCGGCAGCGTGCGAATTGCCGGCAAGGAAGTTGGCAGCTTGAGTGAGAAGCAGCTTCCCGCGATCCGGCTGGAACACATCGGCTTCGTCTTTCAGGGCTTCAATCTCTTCCCCACGCTCACCGCCGGAGAGAACGTCGAGCTGATGCTTGACCTGAAAGGTATCCGCGGCGACAAAGCAAAGCGGCGCTCGCTGGAATTGCTGGAGCAGGTCGGCCTGGCCGAGAAATACGCCACCTTCCCTTCCGATCTAAGCGGGGGGCAGAAGCAGCGCGTCGCCATTGCGCGTGCGCTGGCCGGCGATCCGCAAATCGTTCTGGCGGACGAACCGACCGCCGCACTCGATTCGCAAACCGGCCGCACCGTGATGGAGATGATGGCCCGCCTGGCGCATGAGCGCGACCGCGCCGTCGTAATCGTGACCCATGACTCGCGGGTACTTAGCTTTGCTGATCGCATTGTCCGAATCGAAGATGGCCTGATCGCAGACAGCTCGATGGCCAGGAAACATCCTGAGTCAGAGGTTTCCCCGGAACTGCTTGTGCCATCGGCGATGGCGTCCGGTGGAATTCATATCGCGTAATGACGGGTTAGAACCCGAGTGGGAGCATTCTTATGACTAGCAAAGTGAGCAGGAAATACATTCTCTTGATCGCATCGGCAGCCCTCATTCTGGCTGTTTCCCTGGTGTCGGTTCGCTCGCGGGCTGCCAGCCAATCCAAGGCCGTTGTCGCGCCGGCGTCCGCGGCATCCTTTATCGTCGCGGGCCCCGGGAGTGTTGAACCGTTGTCGGAAAATATTCAGATTGGCTCCGAGTTGAGCGGCAAAATCAAGTCAGTCAATGTGGAGGAAGGCGACGCCGTCCGCAAGGGGCAAGTACTCGCAGTGCTGCAAAATGACGACTACCGGGCCGAAGTGCTATCCGCGCAGGCTCAGGTGCTGGCCAAGGAAGCCACGCTGCGAAAAGTAGTCAACGGCGCCCGCACCCAGGAGCGCTCCGAGGCTTTGTCGACCGTGCGCGCTGCCGAAGCTGTCATGAATAACGCGCGTTCGGAAATGGACCGCCGTCAGAAGCTCTTCGACGCCGGCGTAATCTCGCGAGATGAGTTCGAACGTTACGCGCGCGAGTACGACGTGGCAAAAGCGAACTATCAGGAAAACGTCGAGCACCATTCGCTGGTCGATGACCATGCGCGCGAAGAAGATCGCAGCTTCGCCGAGGCCGACTTGCAACTGGCGCGCGCTCAACTGGAACAGGCCCAGGCAAAATACGAAAAGACGCTGATCAAGTCTCCCATCGACGGCACGGTGCTGCGCAAGCATCACCGCAACGGCGAAAGCGTGTCTAACTCTTCGACCGTCCCTGACCCGATTCTGACCGTGGGCGACAAAGACGTGCTGCGGGTTCGCATGGATGTCGACGAAAACGACGTGAACAAAGTCCACGTCGGCCAGAGGGCCTACGTCACCGCTGACGCCTACGGCAAACAGAAATTCTGGGGGAAGGTGGTGCGGGTTGGCGAACTGCTGGGGCCGAAAAACGTCCGCACCGACGAGCCCACGGAGCACGTGGACAAGAAAATTCTGGAGACGCTGGTGGAACTGGAAAAAGGCGTGGATCTGCCGGTCGGCTTACGGGTGGATTCCTACATCGTCGGCGACGGCGAAGTAGCCACAGCGCAGACACGCTGAGCCGTGTGGGGCGGGCGCCCTCGCCCGCCGCGTTTGAAGTTGATCTTGAGTGTTGAGTTTTTGTATTGCTGTTGCGGACAGAAAGGCCAAGTCAAAGGCGGCGGGCGAGGGCGCCCGCCCCACACATGCTAGTCAAAGCCGCGAAATTCCGTTAAAATAACTGTTTGCACATCAAGTTCTGAACTGATCTGGAGCAGTCTCATGGCACATGTTTGTGATATCTGCGGCAAGGGGCCGCAATTCGGCAACAATATCAGCCACGCCCACAACGTGACCAAGCGGCGCTGGAACGTCAACCTGCGCCCGGTTCACGCCAAAGTCGGCGCCGCGACCAAGCGTATCCGCGTCTGCACTTCCTGCCTGCGCAGCGGCAAAGTCGTTAAAGCATAACCTCGAGGTTCCCGCCGACACACGCCAGATCCTTCACCCGGCTGAAGCCGGGCTCAGGATGACGCGTTTTTTGTTGGAGTTTGTTTTACTGTCTCTTCTGCGCGGCGATGATCAGGGGGCGCAGGGCCTGGACTGAGACGCCCAGGGTGCCACCGGAAAACCCATCAATGTAGGCTTCGTTGATTCCGATCACCTCGCCTTGCGAGTTGAAGACGGGGCCGCCGCTGCCTCCGTGGGCCGTGGGCGCGTCGTAGATCAGCTTGTCACCCACCACATCCCCCAAATGCCCGCAGGTTGCGGACGGGCGAATCAGCGAGAGCGCGGCTAGTTCGTTAGCGGCGCCAATATCGTCGCGGCGATAGGCCAGACGGTCATACACTGCGGGTGGCGACTTTGCCACCATCCCCAAAACACCCATCGGATAGCCGACGACGGCCACCAACTCCCCGGGATTCGAGACTTCCGCGGCCAGGGGCAACGGCCGCAGGCGGCTGATGGCTTCCGAGTTCTCGACTCGCAATACAGCCAGATCGCCATGCGCCGAAAGCACCAGCGGCGTGATATCTACGGGCAGCGGAAATCCGGGGAAGAATGCGACCAGCTTTTCCAGTTGCGGCTTTGCTCCCTTGACGATCAGGGCATCCGCCTCGGAGTCTCCGTACCAGGGCTGGGCAACGTGACGATTCGTCGCCAGCAGTCCCTCTGCGACCACGAACCCGGTTCCAGAAATTCGGGCCCGCAAGGCGGGCCGTTTTCCCGGCATTGCCACCCGATAGACGCCGAATATGTAACAGATTGAGTTGCGGTAGCGGTTTAAAACCAGGGCCGGCATGGCCTGTTCCTGCTTCAGTTCATCCACATCGCGGGTAAGCTGCTGGAGTTCGTTCTGCTGCAGTTCGCTCTGCCGCTCCGCCCGCTGGAACTCACTCTTATGATCGTCGTTGGGTACAGGCGCGACGGGCGCCGGCAGCGTGAGTGGCGAGGGCGGGGCGTAGTAGTGCACCATGACGCCGGTTCCCACCAGCAAGAAAAGGCCCAGCACAACTTCGATCAGCCGTGACCATGTCTTGCAGACCGGTTCTTCTTCCGATGGATTGTGTCTCGACCATGAGGAAGCCGTTCGCCGGAGGAGTCGAGGGGGAGGGAAATCTGTGTCCGCCGGGCAGACCTCACCTACTATCTTGCCGCCTGCGGGCGGGGCTCTCCTAGGGTACGGAAGGTGATGTACGGGTGGTCCTATGGTTCGGTAATACCCAGGCGTTCGGACATCTCGTCGTACAGAAAGCCTTCGCCTACACGGTAGGGCTGGACCCATTCGCCGTCGATGACAAATTGCGGGATGGAACGCTTGCCGGTGCGGGCAACCACCTCGTCAGCCGCTCCGGGCGTGTTTTCAATATCGATCTCGGTGAAGGGGACATTGTGCTGCTGCAGGAAGCGCTTGGCCACGCGGCAGTCAGGGCACCAGAATGCGGAATAGACTAGTACTTTCATATCGTTGAGAACTTCTTAGCGTTCAGAGCTTTTCACCGCAAAGGACGCAAAGGTCGCAAAGAAAACAAGGCCACCATAAACGATCACTTCCTAAGATCTTCTCTCGGCGTCCTTTGCGCTCTTTGCGGTTACAAGCTTTTGACCGCAAAGTTCGCCAAGGAAAACAAAGCCGCCAGCATAAGCTGACGGCTGAAAGCTGATAGCTGACAGCTTACGTTCTCGTACAGCAGCACGCCCTCGGTCTTCTCCGAGTCCACCGGACGGTAGTACAGCTTGTCGCCGTCGAGGAAGACTTCGATGAACGCCGGCCGGGTGGTGATCGTGCCCTGAATCAGCGCCTCCGACAGCGGGTCTTCGATGTACTTCTGCAAAGCCCGCCGCAGCGGACGCGCGCCATAGCTGCGGTCGCCGAGCGTCTGGTTGAGGATCCACTTCTTGGCTTCGTCGGTCACGGTGACCGTGATCGACTTCTGCGCCAGGTTCTGGTTCAGCAGGTTGACCATCAGTTCGAGGATCTGGATCAGGTCCTGCTCGCTCAGCGCCATGAACAGGATGATTTCGTCCAGGCGGTTCAGGAACTCCGGGTTGAAGGTGCGCTTGACTTCGCTCTTCACCAGGTCTTCGACCTTGCTCGGAAATCATGTCTTCGTTGGTCGACTGGAAGCCCAGGCCCTCGCGCTTCTGCAAGTGCCGGGCGCCGATGTTCGAGGTCATGATGATGATGGTGTTCTTGAAGTCGACGGTGTTGCCGAGGCCGTCGGTCAACTGGCCGTCTTCAAACACCTGCAACAGGATGTTGAAGACATCCGGATGCGCCTTCTCGATTTCGTCGAGCAGCACGACCGAGTACGGAGCGCGCTTCACGCGCTCGGTGAGCTGGCCGCCCTCTTCGTAGCCCACGTATCCCGGAGGCGAGCCGATCAGCTTCGAGACCGAGTGCTTCTCCATGAACTCGGACATATCGAAGCGGACCAGCGACTTCTCGCTGCCGAACATGAACTGCGCCAGGGTGCGGGCGACTTCGGTCTTGCCGACGCCCGTGGGGCCGAGGAACAGGAACGAGCCGATGGGCCGGTTCGGGCTCTTCAGGCCGGCGCGGCTGCGGCGGATGGCGCGGGCCAAAGCGACGATCGACTTGTCCTGCGAGATGATCCGCTTGTGCAGCTCTTCTTCGATGCGCAGCAGCTTCTGCGACTCTTCTTCCTTGATCGACATGATGGGCACGCCGGTCCAGCGCGATACCACGTCCTCGATGTCCTCGCGGCCGACAACGCCGGTGGAGGATTCATCGAGATGATATTTTTCGCGAAGAGCGCGCAGGTTCTCGCGCTCTTTGCGTTCCTCGTCCGAGTAGAAGCGCGCCTTCTCGAACTCGTGGTTCGCGATGGCGTTCTCCATGCGGTGGACGATGAACTTGATGCGCTTCTGGACTTCGGTGATCTCCTCGGGCAGCGAAGTCTGGCGCAGCTTTACGCGCGCGCCGGCTTCGTCGATCAGGTCGATCGCCTTGTCCGGCAGGAAGCGGTCCGGGATGTAGCGGTTCGAATGCGAGACCGCGAAGTTGATGGCGTCGTCGGTGTAGGTGACGGCGTGGAACTTCTCGTAGCGGTCTTTGATCCCGAACAGAATCTTGGTGGCGTTGACTTCGTCCGGCGGCGGAACCTTGACGGCCTGGAAGCGGCGCTCGAGCGAGCGATCTTTTTCGATCGACTTGCGATACTCGCCCGGCGTGGTCGCGCCGATGCACTGAATTTCGCCGCGCGACAGCGCCGGCTTCAGGATGTTGGCGGCGTCGAGCGAACCTTCCGCCGAGCCTGCGCCGACCAGGGTGTGCAACTCGTCGATGAAGATGATGGAATTCTGCGACTCCATCAGTTCCTTCATGATGGTCTTGAGGCGCTCTTCAAACTGGCCGCGATACTTGGTGCCGGCGACGATCAGCGAAAGATCGAGCGCCAGAATGCGCTTGTCGGCCAGGAACGACGGAACTTCGCCGTCGGCGATGCGCTGCGCCAGGCCTTCGACGATGGCGGTCTTGCCAACGCCGGGCTCGCCGATCAGCACTGGATTGTTCTTGGTGCGGCGGCAGAGAATCTGAATGACGCGATCGAGTTCGCCTTCGCGGCCGACCAGCGGATCGAGCTGGGTGTCCATGGCGGCCTGGGTCAGATCGCGGGAAAACTCGCTCAGCAGGGAAGACTCGCGCTGGCGTTGCGGCTGCGCTTTTTCCTGGCTGGTGCGCGCCAGTTCTTCGCGGATGGTCGAAAGCCGCAAGCCGCGCTCGTGCAGAATCTCCGCGGCAAAGCATTTTTCTTCGCGCAGCAAGCCCAAAAGCAAGATGCTCGGTCCCAATGTGCTTGTGCGAAAGCCGCTCCGCTTCTTCGGCGGCATAGGCCAGAACCCGCTTGCATTCATTGCTCAGCGGCAGATCGACCGAAGTCGAAACCTTCTCCCGGATCGTGGTATGCCCTTCGATCTGCTTGCGGATGGATTCGACCGAGGCATGAGAGCGCAGGAACCGATTGGTCAGGGCTTTGTCTTCGCGCAGAAGTCCCAGCAGCAGGTGCTCCGTCTCAATATAAGGAGACCCGAACTGGCTGGCTTCATAGCGCGCAAAAAAGATGACGCGCCTTGCTTTTTCCGTATAACGTTCAAACATATAGCCCTTTCCCCCTGAGCTCTCCCGAGGACGCCGGATCAGGTCTGCGGCCCTGCCCCTGGGAAACCCCTGGCCCTAAGATCATTATGCAATCAAGGTGCCAGCAACCTCTATGCCCTGAAATCGTAGTTTCGTAAACCTTAGTTAGTTACCAAAGGCACCCGGTGCCATGTGCTCGCCGCAACTTCTGCAACACTTGCGATCCGTTACGAATGCTCTGTCGTTCCATCGTGCTCGCGCGAATTCACCGTCTCGACGCTGCTCATGCCGGCAAGCGTCTCCGGCGCAACTTCTTCCATGTGCCCGTGTTGCAACCGCAACACGCGATGGCAGCGCCGCGCGAAGGCAAAGTTGTGGGTGGCAATAAGGGAGGTCAGCTGGTAGTCGCGATGCAACCGGGCGATCAATTCGAAAACCGAGTCCGCAGTGCGGCCGTCGAGATCTCCGGTCGGCTCATCCGCCAGCAGCAGCTTGGGCTGGGTGATGAGCGCCCGGGCCAGAGCCACTCGCTGCTGCTCGCCGCCGGAAAGTTCTCCGGAGCGGTGATGCGCACGCTGCTCCAGTCCAACTTCGCGCAGCCAGCGCGAAGCTTCGCCTTCGGCTTCGCTGCCGGGACATGCCCCGCAGCAGCAGCGGCATGGCCACGTTTTCCAGCGCCGTGAATTCCGGCAACAGGTAATGGAACTGCCAGACAAAACCGATTTCGCGATTGCGAAAATCGGCTGCGTCATCTTCCGACAGCGAACTCAACCGCAAGTTGGCGCAGTATACGTCACCCGCAGAAGCCCTATCAAGAGCGCCGAGGATGTGCAACAAGGTACTCTTGCCCGCGCCCGACTCGCCGACGATCGCCAGCATTTCTCCCTTCTGCACCTGGAACGACAAGTTTTCAAAGAGCACCAGGTCCGACTCGCCGGAGCGAAAGACCTTCTTCAGGCCTTCCACCCGCAACATCAGGTCCTGTTGCATTAGATGCAAATGGCGTGCTCCTCGGATCACGTGAGCCGTTGCAACCCGCTTGGCAGCTCATCGCTAAGCTTCAGATGCTCGGCTGCCTACTCTCATTAAAACATGAACGCTGACCGGAACCCGGTTTCTCCGCATCTCGGGAAGCATCCATGACGCGAACTCTATACCTGTCCTAACCGAGTGCAATGTGACGTTGGTCATGACGCATGAGTCAGCCGATGCTGGCACGGAAATCAGCGCGAGCGTCCGGACCGACCGGGTCACTCGTAGCGCAGGGCTTCGGCGGGCAAGAATGCGCGCCGCCGACCAGGAAGGATACATCGTCGCCACGAAGGAAATCGCCGATCGCGACCAGCGCCACCAGAACCCCGTCCATCAGCGCGCGGCGCGAAGGGCACATAATCGATGGAATAAACCTCAGGCGCGAGCGAGATCAGATGGTAGTGCCCGCCGGCCCAGGAAAGCGCGTAGCCGAGCACCAGTCCGATGGCCGTGCCGATCACGCCGATCAGCAACGCCCTGGGCGATGAACAGCCGGCGGATCTGCGACTTGCGCGTGCCCATCGACATGAGCACGGCGATGTCCCTGGTCTTCTCCATCACCATCATGGTCAGCGAGATCAGGATATTCAGCGCGGCCACGAAGACGATCAGGCCGATGGTGATGAAAGTCACCAGGCGTTCCAGGCGCAGGGCGCGGAACAGCGCCTTGTTCTGCTCCATCCAGTTGGTGGCCATGAAGCCTTTGCCGGCGGCCTGCTCCAGTTGCTGCGCGATCTGGCCGGCCTGGTAAATGTCGTCGACCTTGAACTCGATCACCGAAATCTGATCGCCGAGGCCAAACAGTCGTTGCGCGTCGGAGAGGCGGGTAAACGCCCAGGAGCTGTCGTAGTCGAAGAAGCCGGAATTGAAGATTCCCGCCACGCGAAAGCGGATGTACTTGGGCACCATGCCGAAGGGCGTGAGTTCGCCTTGCGGGCTGGTCACCAGCACGACCGAGCCGACGGTCGCGCCCAGATCGTCGGCCATATCTTTGCCGAGAATGATGGGCGGCATGGCGGCCACGCGCTCGCTGCACGCTTGAAGTCATCGCGTCGGGATGAATTGTTTTCGCGGAGCATTGCGTGCCTGGCCTGGTGGACTGGCGTCTCGCTCGAGCTGTCGCGCCGGTGCTCTCGTCCAGCGCGTCCGCCGACCAATCTTCACCGTGTTGAGCAGATCGCTGACTTTGCGCTCATCCGACGGGAATCATGCCTTTCAGCACGGCGCCGCGCGCCCGCGGTCCGCGCGAGATCAACACCTGCTCATAGATCGCCGGGGCCGCGGCCACCACATGCGGCTGCTTGCGACAACCGATCCATCAGCGGACGCCAGTCTTTGATCCCGTCACTCTGCACGCGCAGCAGGTTGACGTGCGAAGTCGAGCCCAGCAGCCGGTCCTGCAGGTCCTGGCGAAATCCGTTGTTGATGGCGAGCGCGACGATGAGCGAAGCCACGCCGGCGGCAACTCCGGCGATGGAGATGCCAGTGATGACGCCGATGAAAGCCTGGCGGCGTTTGGCGCGAAGATAGCGGGAGGCGATGAAGAGTTCGAAGCGCATGAGGGAAGCTGTCAGCTGTCAGCTATCAGCTTTGGGCTACCTGATTATAGCGATGGCGATTGAAAAGCCCCAGTGGCTAACGGCTTTTCGATTCGGCCTCTGCCAGTCGTCTTGCCAGAAACCGTCGTTCGGTCTCGTTCGTGACGAGCGAAATTGCCTGGCGATAAGCTTCAGCGGCTGCGGACCATCGCTCCAGACGCCGGGCCATGTCTCCGCGCGCCGCAGGCAGCAGGTAGTAACCTCGAAGTTCTGCCCGCTTTTCGAGTTCGTCGAGCAGGTGAAGTCCTTCGGACGGGCCTCGAGCCATGGCTACGGCCGCGGCGCGATTCAGTTCGATCACCGGCGACGGTTGCAGACGCAGCAACACATCGTAAAGCGCGGCGATTTGAGTCCAGTCGGTCCCCTCGGGCCGTTCCGCTTTAGCGTGAACGGCGGCAATCGCCGCTTGTACCGAGTACGGGCCGGGCGGCGCGCTTCGCAGAGCTGACTCCACCAGAGCCAGGCCTTCGCGAATCTGCTCCTGATTCCACCGGCCGCGATCTTGTTCTTCCAGCAGCAGCATATCTCCGTTCGCACTGATGCGGCTATCGCGTCGCGAATCGTGGAGCAGCATCAATGCCAGAAGTCCGCGCGCCTCCGCCTCTTGCGGCACCAGTTCGCAGATGAGCCGGCCCAGGCGGATGGCCTCGGCACAAAGTTCGCGCCGTACCAGGGCGTCACCCGAAGCCGCGTTGTAACCCTCGTTGAAAACCAGATACACCACCAGCATGACCGCCGAGAGCCGCTCACCTAGTTCTTCTTTGGGCGGAACGCGGTACGGGATGCGGGCGTCCCGTATCTTCTGCTTCGCGCGCACCAGGCGCTGCGCCATGGTCGGGAGCGGAACCAGAAACGCTTTGGCAATCTCCTCAGTGCCGAGACCGCAAAGGGTTCGCAACGTCAACGCGACCTGGGCTTCGAGATTGAGGGCGGGATGGCAGCAGGTGCAGATCAAGCGCAAGCGGTCATCGCCCACGTCGTTGCTTAACATATCGTCGTCCAGCCCGTCATGTTGCGGCTGGTCATCTTCTGGACTGCCTGACGTGGGAGAGGTTCTGCCGCGCGATGGCCAGGCGCTGCAGTTCTTCATGCTTTTTTTCGAAGCGAGCGCGGCGCCGCAGAAGATCGACAGCCTTGTTCCGGGCGGTGGAAACCAGCCAGGCGCGAGGATTCCCAGGAATGCCTTGCGCCGGCCACTGCTCGAGCGCCACGGCAAAGGCTTCCTGAGTCGCCTCCTCGGCCAAATCAAAGTCGCCAAGAAGGCGAATCAGGGTAGCGAGGATTCTTGCCGATTCCTCGCGATAGATTCGCTCAAGCAAGATTCGCTCATTAATGACTCGTTCCAGATTCGCCATCCACCACGCTACCCCTGCAGAGAGGTAGAGAGTAGCTGGCAAGGCTGCCATCAGGCCAGCCGTCTTTTATCTGCTAAGGCATGGGATGAAAAATAATAGGCCGCACTTCGATCGATCCCCAGCGGACTGACGGGATTCGCGACGCCACCGCGATGGCATCATCCAGGTCTTTGGCTTCGATCAGGTAGTAGCCGCCCAGTTGTTCCTTGGTTTCGGCAAAAGGGCCGTCGGTGACCAGGCGCTTGCCGTCCCGCATGCGCACGGTTGTAGCGGTGGAGGTGCGATCCAACTCATTGCCGCCCTTAAGGTGCCCGCTGGCGGCGATGCTCTTAGTGAAGTCCGCGTATTCCTGTGAGATCTTCCCGTGTTCCGCCTCGGTCATCTTGTTCCACAGGGGTTCGTTTCCGTAGATAAGCAGCAGATATTGCATTTGTCCCAGGCCTCCTTTGCCTGCACTACCAGTTAGTCGAACAGGGAGTCGATTATCGACAGCTCATCTACTAATTTTTTTCGTCCGCCCCAGCCAGCCTGGGGCTTCAACTTTTGGCGCTTCAAACTCTAGGAATGACTGCCGGAACCTTCTGCTGGTACTCGCGGTATTCATCCCCGAATCGACGCTGCAGTTCCCTGTCTTCCAGTCGGATCATGATCGCGCCCGAGAACACGGCGAATGCGGTGAGTCCGTAACAAACTGCCAGCCCCGTGCCCGTGCTCCAGGCCATCATGGCGCAGAGATGCCCCAGATAGACGGGGTGTCGAACCCGTGCGCGAATGCCCGAGGTCACCAGTCGTTGTTCGCGATGGCCGGAGACAACCTCGGGAAGACCGCCCAGTTGGGCTCCGCTGAAGCCGGTTCCGGAACGCCTGTAGATCCACAAGCCCGCAGCAAAAAGGAAAGCCGCGGGAATCCAGAGCCAGGGTTCTATACAGCGACACCTTGCGCCAAAAAGCGGTGATCGCGCTCAGAGCGATCCACATTCCGATCCAGATCGGGATCAGCAGGCGGTAGGGAGAACGCCCCCGCGAGCGCCAGTACTCGGCGCGTGGATGGATGATGAGCCAGAACGACGGAATGGTGGCATAGACGACGCACGCCAGCCATCCGATCGTGTGGAGAAGCGCGAGCATGGCGGGATTCTAGCAGCGAGGTCACCTGCGGCTGGGCAGCTCATCGTCGAAAGCGCGATTTTATGGCACAGTAGTTGAGGATGGCAGATTCCGCCGAACCCAGGCTCGCCGGCCGCATTCGCATTCACCTATCCCGATTTCACCCTGTATCAGGCAGCGAGATTTTTTATCGTCGCCGCCCTGGAAATGCAATCGGTCGCGGTGGGATGGCAGGTTTACGAAATCACGCGGCGGCCGCTCGATCTCGGGCTTGATCGGCCTGGCCCAGTTTCTTCCCGGCGTCTGCTGTTTCTGGTCTCGGGCCACGTGGCCGACCGCTTCGACCGGCGCAAACTGGTCACGCTCTGCTACTGCGGATTCGCCGTTGAGCTCGGCTCTGCTGTGGACTATTCCTGGCGGGCCAGCCATTCGGTTCATCTGATTTACGCCGTGGTTGTAATGATCGGCGTGGTGCGCGCCTTCAATGGCCCGGTGAGCCGCGCGCTTCTTCCGCAACTGGTTCCGGGCGAACATTTTCCTAACGCGGTGGCGTGGAACGCCAGCATCTTTCAAGCGGCGACCATCCTGGGCCCTTCGGTGGGCGGATTTCTGTATGCATTCTCGCGTGGCCCTTCCGTGGTGTATGTGACCGCCATGGTCACGGCGCTCGCCGCCGTGTTTTCCACTGTTGCGGATCACACTGCAAACCCAGGCGCGAGCCCGCGAACCTGTCACCTGGACGACAGTTCTGGCGGGCTTCCGCTACATCTGGGATCACAAGCTGGTCCTGGGATCGATCTCGCTGGATATGTTCGCCGTTCTGCTGGGAGGCGCGGTGGCCCTGCTGCCGGTTTATGCCAGTGAGATTCTCAAGACCGGGCCGTGGGGCCTGGGGCTGTTGCGCAGCGCGCCGGGCGTGGGAGCGGCCGCGATGGCGATTCTGGTGGCGCATCGTCCGCTGCGGCGGCGCGCGGGTTGACCATGTTGTGGTGCGTCGCCGGATTTGGGGTCTGCACGATTATTTTCGGACTCTCTCGCAGCCTGGTGCTGTCTCTGATGTCGCTGCTACTGCTGGGCGCAACGGACATGATCAGCGTCATCGTGCGCTCCATTCTGGTTCAGTTGGCGACGCCGGATGAAATGCGCGGACGGGTCAACGCCGTGGACATGATTTTTATCGGAGTCTCCAACGAACTGGGACAATTTGAGTCGGGACTGACGGCGCACTGGTTCGGGACGGTGCCGGCGGTGGTGCTGGGCGGAGTCGGAACGCTGGTCGTGATTGGGCTATGGGCGTGGATCTTCCCGGAACTGCGGAAGGCGGATCAGATCAGCTAGGCACAGACCAATGAGACGACACGTGGGGACAGCCGCCCTCGGCTGTCCAGTCGAGCGAAGCTCGACAGGTTCTTGCTGGAAACACATAGCGGAGCTTCGCTCCGCCGGACAGCCGGGGCGGCTGTCCCCACGTACAGTGCTATTTGCCGCGAATTACCGTCTTCGCTGAACTCATGTTGTCGAAACGATCGTAGACTCGAACCACGACCACGTGCTCGGTAGACACGTTCTTGCTTTCCGGCGAATGCGCCGGCCGACAGGAACCGCCACCTGAAAGTCATAGCTTGCCGTTTTTGAATCGGCGAGTTGGCCGACCGGCTCGACGTACTGCCAGTCGCCGGCGTCCATGGAATATTCGGCGCGCTTGATGTTGGAAAATCCATCGGCGGCGCGAAAGCTCACATGAATTTGCGCGCCCTCCACGACCGCCTTGAGGTCTTCGATGCGCGGCGGCGTGGTGTCCACCTCAAAGCGCGCGCTGTCCCTGACCGACGTGAGGGCCTGGCCGGGAGAATGCGAGGGCGCATCCGAGGCCAGAACTTCGATGGTGTAGCCGCCATCCGGCAGCAGGGACGCGTCGAAGGAGTAGAACTTGTCGGTCAGATTGTCTTTCAGCAGCAGCCAGCGGGTTTCGCCGTCGCCGCGATAGTAGACGGAATAGACCATCTGGTCGTCGTTGTCGTCGTGAACCGTCCACTTCACGCCGATCGAGTCGCGGTCGCGCGTGCTGGGAGGCGGAACGTCGATGCGGGGCTGCCCGGCTTGCCGCTGTCGGGCACCGCCAGTCGACTTGGGCATCGGCTGATAGCGAGTGCCCACCTGCACGGTAACGTCGTCGAAGTCGGGGGCAACATTCTTGGGCAAGTAGTTCAGCAACACGCTGTCCACGCTGGGGGCGGGAGTGCCGGCGTGCAGCACGGCCTTCCATTGCACGAAGCGCGCGGGCGGAACGTTCAGTTCAGCGTCTTTCTGCAGATCGACCGGCTTCCAGGCGACTCCAGTTGCGGTCGGGATTGTCCACGTTGCCGCTGCGGGCAAAAAGCTCGACGTTGCCTGAGCCGCGGAACTCGGCGCGGCCCCAGCGGGAAAAAACCTTGGCGTCAAAAACATCGCTTTCGTAGCTGCCCTCGGATTCCGGCGATCCGCCCAGCAAAAACATTTTGCCCAGGTTGCTGGTTGAAGCATAGAGCCCGCCTCCGGGAGCCTCGGCGAATGCAGTGATCTGGGATGCGCTGGCTTTGAGCAGATCGACGAACTGATCTTCGCCGGTGATGGCGAAAATGTGGCCGCGATTTCCGGTTCCGGCCAGCAAGCGGCCGGCGGGATCGAACGCCAGCGCGTAAACCAGATCCTCACGCGAACTCCACATGCGGCTGGGAGCTCCGTCGGGCGCGATGCGATAGATTTCCGAGCCGCCGGTGGCGCCTGCGCCGGGAAAGGGTATGCCGCCGCCCAGGCCGGAAAGGCTGGGAGTGACGTTCAAAACCACCATGCCAGGTTGCGCCGGGCCCGGACGCCGGTCGCGGGCGTCGGAGCGGTCGACCGGAGAGGGGAAAATCGTGGGAGCGCTGCCCGGCCGTTTTTCTCCGCCGCCGGCGGCGTAGATGTTTCCTGCTTTATCGATGGCCAGGGCGGTGATTTCTTTCTTGGGCGCGCTGTAAAGCACAAAGCCCTGGCCGTCAGGCTTGATCCGGTAGACCAGCCCGCTGCCGTCCGAGCCCGCGATCAGGTTGCCCTTGGCGTCCACCGCCAGCACGCGAATATGGGCTTCGTCACTCTTGAAGAAAACCGAGTGCTCGCCCTTGGGCGTAACTCTGAAAATTTCGCCGTGATCGCCGGTAGCGACGTACAGGTTGCCGGAGTTGTCAAAGACCAAGTCCCAGATGTACTTGGTGCCGGGATCGAAAAATACCGAGGCGGAAAATTCGCTGGTCGATTTGGATTTCTCTCCCTCCGTTTTTCCCTTTGCCGGCTGCAGGAGCATGCCGGCGCGCGATGTTCGATGCGATAGACCTTGCCATCCGGGTTGGTGGCGGCGTAGAGGATGCCGTTCTTGTCCACGACCAGCGCCTGCACCTGCAATTCCTGGGGTTCGAAAATGGTGGTGGACTGGCCCTGCGGCGTGATGCGATAGACGCGGGCGGGAGCTCCGGTGGCGGCATAGAAGATTTCCGCTCGGTCGGCGGCGATCGACCAGATGTAGGTCGATGGCGTGGTCGAGAGCGCCTTGAACGCGGGCGCGAGTTCGAGGCCGCCGGTGCTGCGAATGGCCACGCCGGTGGCCGTGCCCTTGCTCAGTTCGTCAAACTTGGATTGTTCCCAGGTGCGAGTGCCTTCGCCGAAAGCGAAATGAACAACGGCGAGCAGGAAAACAGAAACAGCAAAGAATAGCTTACGGATTGCCAATTTCATACCTCATCGCTGATCTTGAGCGGAAATTTCAGATTATCACGGAGCAAGTGTGGGGCGGGCGCCCTCGCCCGCCGCTTTGAAGTTGGGTAGTGCTGCTTTTGAAGTTGGTTCTGAGTGGCCGTACCGGGGCGAGCTCCATGACTCTCGCGGAGGCAAGCGCAAAGGCGGCGGGCGAGGGCGCCCGCCCCACACGTCCACACTTACTTGATCGTGATGGTCAGGACTTGCGCGCCCGCTACGACGTAGTCGAGCGGTCCGGTGGCGGCTTCATTCACCGAGGATTCGCCCTGCACCACCATCTCCTGGGTGCCGCGCATGCCGTCCATTACGTTCATGATGGAAAGCGGCAGCGTGGGCATGACCTTGTCCGCAACCGTGGCTTCAGGATCGGCTTCCAGCAGCGACACGTAAACCCGGTTGTTGACGTGCTGTTTGTTCAGCAGAGCGATGGTGGAAGCCAGGTCCAGTTTGCGGCCGAGGGCGGGGCGGCGCGGCGGACCCGGTCGAGGGTTTCGCCATCACTCACCAGGATGCGCAGCGAGCCTTTGGATGTCGAGGTCGGAATATGAATGGGAATCTGGTGCAGGATCAACTCGCCGCGATAGGGACGGAGTAGAGTCTCGATCGTGATCTCGTCGCCCGGGCGCGCCTCGGTCACGTCGGTGCGGGCGCCTTCCAGCCGGGCCCAGCGGCGTTCGCGGACCAGATCGAAATCAAGCTGCACGCCGCGAATGCCGGGCACGTTGTAGGGATTGTCATAGATGCGGCTGAAGCGTTCGCCCAGAGAGAGTGCTGCCATCACCGCAGCCGGCTGTCCGCCATCCGACGGAGCAAACATGTTCTGCACGGTGACGTCGGGATATCCATCCACGCTGATCCTGCCGTTCATGCGGTAGGTCGTATCTTCCCCGTACTCGTTCACGCCATGCAGCGCGTTGAATACCGTAGCCATCATGGCCAGGGGGCTGAGATTCGCATTGTTCAGCACTTCATAGTGAAATTGCTTGCTCGCCGCCCCGCCGTGGATATTCAGCGTGACCGGAATCATGTCCGGCTGCTTGCCAAATTCTCCCAGGATGCCGGTATGACGGTCCTGCACGAACGCGCCCACAGCCTCGGTAGCATTTACGATTTTGAAAGCATTGAGCGGGGAAGGCAGCGTAGCCAGAACCTCCGCTTTGGTCATGGGCAGATCCACCATGCCAAACTGGAGCAGGGGATGGCCGCAGGCCAGCAGGTGCTGCGCGTCCATGTAGGTCACGGTGCAGGTCGCGGCAATGTCCATGTCGCCACGCACCAGGATCGCGCTGATGGCGGAGCCCGGCTCCAGCGGTTCAGGCTGCTTCACATCGCTGACTGAACCCACGCCCATGAACAGGCACAATACCGGCTTTGGCGAACTGCGGAGCGAAGCGCTCCATCGCGTCCTGCGAGAAGCCGCTAAACACCAACGGGGTCTCGATCGGCTTCAGGTAGTTGGCATAATCTTTTCCGGAAGCGGCGTCCGACGGCGCCTCACCCAGGCCGGGACCGGACGTCTTGCTGGCGGCACTGGCGGCCCGGTTCGCGGTGGCCGCGCTGTTTCCCGCACTGCGATCCATGGCATTGATCTCGAGCATCTCGGCGATGGGAGTCACGCCCGCAATCGGTTCCTTGGAGAATTCCCCGATTCGAAACGCCAGGGCCCCGGCCAGTTTGCCGTCCAGATACACCGGGCTACCGCTCATACCGGCAACCACGCCGGTGTATTCCGCTTTTTCACCAGACAGGCGAACCAGGATGATGTCCCCCTTGGGACCGTTCGCGTTCTTCAGAATCCCCAGAACTTCCACCCCCATGGGTTCGGGCTTGGTTCCCTGAAATACGGTGTAGGCGACGCCGCGCATGCCGGCGTGAATCTCGCTGACCGGAATCGTCTCAAAGGATTTCGTTAGCTGGATTTGCAGGGACCTGGGTTTGAGAAGCTCGGTTTGAGGTGGGTTTCGTAGTCTGCGTCTGAACCTGAGCCTGACTTGGCAGCGATAAAGACAAGAGGATGGCGGTAATACCAGTAAACAACACACGTCTCATGAATTTGCCCTGGAGCCGCAACGCTCCGTGAATCAAACACTAGAACTTGGCTTGCCCCAGGTGATGTGCCGGGCGGGAGAGAAAAGCATAAGCCAAGGCCGTGCAAACATCCCAATCGCGAAGCCGTGCGTCTATACTAGCATAAGGATTTACCGAGGAATTCCATGTTTCCCATTCACTGGATTAGAAATTTGAGGCTAAGCCGCGGCCAATTTTCGACTATCCCATTGATGACATTGGCGTTGGTACTTTTGGCGATGGGGACTTCCCGGCTGATGGCGCAGGACCAGCCCGAACCGGCGAATAACGGGCAAAAGCAGGACGCGCCACCGGAAGCAGGCGGCCCCCAGAACGACGTAGGCCCGTACGCCATTCCAAAGAAGAAGGAAGAGCCGCCACCTCCGCCGCCCCCGGCAAAGCCCAAGAAGGTCGAAGGCATGCCGGACTATTCCATCAAGGCGGACGTGGCCCTGGTGAACGTGGACGTTCTGGTCACAACCAAAGACGGTCAGTTCATACCCGGCCTGAAAAAAGATAACTTCCGCGTGATGGAAGATGGCGTCCAGCAATCAGTTACCAACTTCGATATCTCGCAAGCCCCCATTACGGCCGTGCTGCTGGTCGAATTTGCCTCCACCAACTACTCCTTCATGGTGGATGCGCTGCAGGCCAGCTACGCGTTCGCCAACTCGCTCAAGAAAAACGACTGGGTTGCGGTGATCTCCTACGATATGAGGCCGCACATCCTGGCCGATTTCACGCAGGACAAGCAGGCAGTTTACGGTGCGCTGAATCAGTTGAGAATACCGGGCTTCGCCGAGACCAATCTGTTCGATGCCCTGTATGACACCCTGGACCGCGTGGACCAGATCGAGGGACGCAAGTACGTCATCCTGGTGACCACCGGAGTCGACACCTTCAGCAAGCTTAACCTCGACCAGATCATGAAAAAGATCAAGGCCACGCATGATGTAACCATCTTCCCCATCAGCGTCGGATTCGCAGTGCGCGAATACTGTGAAACCCATTCCTGCGGTTACACCCACGGAATGGGCATTCCCGTCGGTCAAATGGACTATCTGCAAGGCGACAATGAAATGAATACTTTTGCGCGCATGACCGGAGGACGCGCGTACTTCCCACGATTTCAGGCTGAGATGCCGCAGATATTTCACGACATCACCGGCGACATCCGGAACCAGTACAACCTGTCCTACCATCCCACGAACCCCAAACTCGACGGCACTTACCGCAAGTTAAAGGTCGAGGTGGTGGCGCCCGATGGCGGTCCGCTCAAAGTGAAAGACCAGAAAGGCAAAGACGTTAAATACTCGGTAGTGGCGCGAGAAGGTTATACGGCGAAACACACTGTCGAGTAGGAAACTACGTACGGAAGAATAGAAAACCAGTTGTCAGTTGCCAGAGTTCAGTTGTCAGCGAACAACTAGTGGACGTGGGCGAGCTTATCCAGCAGAAAAAGCAAACCCACCCCAAGAAAAACCACCAAAGCCATTCTCACGCCGGGCTCGCGGTTGACCTCCGGCATTAGGTCCGAAGCGGCCACGTAGATCGTTACCCCGGCCGACAGCGGCAATCCAAAACTCACCTGATGGCGAAAAATCGCCATGGTCAGCACACCCGCAAGCGTGGACGCGCCCAAGAGGATGGATGCGCCCCAGGCAATGCGCCGGCTTTGCCCGCTGGCCAGCATGACCGACGCAATGGTGAATCCTTCGGGAATCTTGTGCAGGAAAATCGCCAGAAAGATGACCCATCCCAGCCAACTGGAGACGATGAAGCCCGAGGCAATCGCGATCCCGTCGAAGAAAGTATGAATGATCAGCCCCATGAGCACTGAATATCCGCGGTGGCCGTGGACGAATGCGTCCTTGTGGGTTTCCTCGCCAAAGTGAAAATGGGGCGTTACCGTGTGTTCGAACAGGTGGACGATGAGATAGCCGGCGAGAACCAGTAACGGGGCGCTCTTGCCGCGAAGCTCCAGGCTCGCCGGGAAAATCTCCACAATCGCGGTAGCCAGCATGAATCCCGCACCCAGCGCCACGAAATATTTGAGGTAAGAACGGTCCCAGTTTTTCTGAACGATGATGGCGCCGCCGAAAACATTGGCCGCCGCCGCTGTAAGCCCGAGCAGAATACTGAGGAGAATGGGATGCATGTACGCGGGCGATAATAACAGTTTGCGGTTCCTAGTTCTCCGTTCTCAGTTACGCTGCCGGACGAATGGCGCCGATCAAGCCGTTCAGAATCTTCCCCAGTTCGGCTGCTTTGTCGAGAAGGTGATGGCCGTGCTCGGGAGTGAAGTACGCCAGGTTCTGAGCGATCATCAATTGCGTTTCGACTTCGACCAGCGATCCTCGGGCTCGCCCCAGAAAGAAATAGAATTCGTTCCCGGAGAAGCGCGCCTGGCCTTCGGCAATGTTGGTTGGAATTGCCACCGCCGCTCTCCGCAGCTGACCGGCCAGCGCATAGGTCTCGTCGCGGGGAAAACTCTTGGTGGTCCTGTAAACGTCCATGACAAAATCCATGGCCTTTTGCCATGCAATCAGGTCCCGGTACGACTGCCCCATAAGTAATCCTCCTGGGACAATCATGCCTGGAACCAGATTAGAAAGCTGTGACGGATGAACACTGAAACTGGGAACCGAGAACTGTGAACTGGAAACTGATTAAACACCAGTTCCCAGTTCTCAGATAAGAGTTCCCAGATGGGAAGAATCTGCCTTACCCGCTATGCCGGATATGCATCACATCGCCATCCTGCACGATGTAGTCCTTGCCTTCAAGACGCAGCGTGCCCTTGGCGCGGGCATTCGCTTCGGATCCGGCCTCGAGTAGCTGGTCCCAGCGGATGGTTTCGGCGCGGATGAAATGTTTTTCCAGGTCAGAGTGGATGGCGCCCGCAGCTTCCACGGCCCGGGTGCGGACGGGGATAGTCCAGGCGCGGCATTCGTCTTCGCCGGCGGTAAAAAATGAAATCAGCCCCAGCAGTGCGTAGGTGGTGCGAATCAGGCGCACCAGTCCGCTTTCTCGCAGGCCATAGCTGGAAAGGAACTCCGCCGCGTCGGCGTCGCTCATCTCGGCAAGCTCCGCCTCGACCTTTCCGCAGATCGCGGAAGCGCCCGCATTGGGGCGCGACGCGACTTCGGTCAAATTGTATTTGCCGATCGCGTTCTCGAGATCGTTGCCCAACTCTGTGCTTTCTCCGACGTTAAGAACATAGAGAATCGGCTTCTCACTCAGGAACATGAACCCGCGCAGACGCTTCTTGTCTTCGGGCGTCATTTCCATTTCTCGCAAGGGCCGCTCGGTTCCCAGGTGCGCATTGGCTCGCTTCAGCAGGTCGAATTCTTTTTCCAGCTCGGGCGTACGCATCTTCTTCAATCTTTTTCCAGGCGCTCCAAGCGCTTTTCGATCTGGCCAAGATCGCTGACCATGAGGTCGAAATCCACGTTCTTGATATCGCGAAGCGGATCCACCGGCCCGACGTGCGGAATGGAAGGATCGTCAAACGCCCGCACTACGTGCGCCAGCGCGTCTACATTGCGCAGGTGGCCGACGTAAGCGCTCTCTTTCAACGCCTCCTGCCCGATCGCCCCCACGTCCACATACTCAACGGAGGCGTGGGTAAGTTTCTTGGGGTTGTAAAGAGCGGCCAGGCGATCAAGGCGGTCGTCCGGCACCTTGGCCACGCCGATGTGAGCCTCACGAGGATTGGCATATGCCTGGTCGGAAAGATGCGCTTTGGTGAGAATCCGGAAAAGAGATGTCTTGCCTACTTGCGGCAGGCCGATGATGCCAGTTTTCATATTGAGAGAAAAGAGATCAAGAGATGATAACAGCCGTCAGGCGAGTGACCGCGAGGCCAGATATGCCACCACCAGGCCCAGCAGCAGGACTCCGCCTTCCAGGCGCGTGGACCAGCCGTGCAAGGCGTCAAACTGCACGCGCGCCGGGTTGTCGGCTGGCGCTGAATCGATTTCGCCTAACGATGCCCGGAGCGTATCCATCCGCGGAATGATGGCGAATTGCGAAATGAGCGTAAGTGCGAGCATCAGACAGACCAGAACATTGCGCGCGGCAAACCCATGCGCGGTTCCTTTGCTCAAGCGGCTGTAAAGCAATGAACTGACCAGAAAGACCAAAGCGGACACAATACCCATCCAATGCAAAATTCCCAATGACCGTCTCACCACCAGCCCGGCGAGATGTCGCGTAGGCAGCACCGTGAAAGCCGTCTGCGCCACCACCGGGAAGAAAATCAGGCCGCCCAGCCACACAATCAGAGAGAGCAGCATCAGGAAACGAAGAAATGACATATCGGAGGACTATTATGAACGCGGGAAGGAACGAAAGCCAGCACACACAAGCTGGCAACCGAGAACTTGCAACTGACAGCCTGGCTCTAAGATCTGTTTTAAGCGAGGCTGATAGCTGACAGCTGAAGCTCGTTTACACCGGCACCCGCACACTCTCCACGATTTCCCGCACCAACTGCTCGGCCTGCTCAGATTTCTTCACCGAGGAAGAGTAGCGTCCGTTCACCGCCACCCGGTGGGCAAACACTGCCACCACCAGGGGTTTGAAATCTTCCGGAACGCAGAAGTTCCGGCCATCCAGAAAAGCCATCGCCTGCCCGGCGCGGTAGAGCATCTGCGAACCGCGCGGCGAAACGCCGAGAGAAAATTGATCCGAATCGCGGGTCTCGCGGACAATCGCGAGCACGTAACTGACCAGGGCTTCATCCACGCGTACTTGAGTGACTGCGTGTTGCATTTCCAAAACGTCGGCGCCGCTGAGGACCGGTTCCAGCAGTTCCAATTGCGCCGTCCCCGCCTCTGAGCGCAAAATCTCCCGTTCGGACTCGCCGTCGGGATACCCCATCCGCAACCGCATGAGGAAGCGATCCAGTTGCGACTCAGGCAGAGGGTACGTCCCGTGATGTTCCACGGGATTTTGCGTGGCAATTACCAGAAACGGTTGCGGCAGCGAGTAAGAGTGTGAATCCACCGTGACCTGGCCTTCGTTCATGGCTTCGAGCAGGGCGGACTGGGTCTTGGGAGTAGTGCGGTTAATCTCATCGGCCAGCAGGACATTGGTAAAAATCGGCCCACGCTTGAATTCGAATTGCTTTTCCACGGCCGAGTAGATCGAGATGCCCAGAACATCGGACGGCAGCATATCGCTGGTGAACTGCACCCTCTGGAAACCGCAGTCGATGGCCCGCGCCAAAGCATGGCCAAGCGTAGTCTTGCCCACTCCCGGAACGCCTTCAATCAGCAAGATGTCCACGGGCGAGCACAGACACCAGGGCGAGGCGAATGATATCGTCCTTGCCGCGGATTACCTTGCGGAGCGCGTTTTCCAGTTTCGTCGCTCGGTGGGAAGCGGCGATGGCAGTTTCGGGCGACATTACAGAAATTCTACTATGCACGCGCAGGTATCGAGGCGAGGGTGGAGCGTTACGAACGTCACATGAAAGCTGTCAGCCATCAGCTCTCAGCTGTCAGTAAAACCAGCGTTCTGATTTTTGGCTGATAGCTGATAGCTGACAGACTGAGAGCTTACTGCGTAAACTCCGCCGGCCTGCCCGTCAAGCGCTCGATGCGCTTGGCGATTGGTGGATGGGTCGAGAACAAGTTGCCAAAGCTCATGCCCAACAGCGGCTGAATGATAAACAGATGCGCCGTCGAAGGCGTGCCCATCATGGGTACGCGTCTCGAATAGGCATCCAGCTTGGCCAGAGCGCTCGCCAGAGCGTAGGGATTGCCGGTAAAGTGCGCCCCGGTTTCGTCGGCTGCGTACTCGCGTGAGCGCGACACTGCCATCTGGATCAGCATGGCGGCAATCGGAGCAAGAATCAGCATCAGAAGGCCGCCCATGCCGCCCCCGCGCCGGTCGTCGCGATCGCCGAACCCTCCAAAATACGCGCCGTAGCGAAGCCAGGTAATCGCACCCGCGATGGTGGCCGCGACCGAGCTGATCAAAATGTCGCGATTGTTCACGTGCCCGAGTTCGTGCGCCAGCACGCCTTCCAGTTCCTCATCATTCAACAGATTCAGAATGCCCTGCGTGACTGCAACCGAAGCGTGTTTCGGATTGCGCCCGGTGGCAAAAGCATTGGGCGAGTCAGTGGGAATGACATAAATCTTCGGCATGGGCAAGCCGATTTTCTGGGTCATCCGCTCGACCACGTTATAAACGCGCGGCAACTGCTCGCGGGTGACTGGTTGAGCGCGATAGGTTCTGAGCGCAATCTTGTCGGAAAAAAAGTAGGCGACGAAGTTGGTTACTGCGGCGATGCCCAACGCGAGCAGCATCCCGTTCTGGCCACCCAAGGCGCGGCCCACCACCATGAGCAGGAGCGTCAGGGCGGTCAAAAGAAACGCGGTCTTGAATGTGTTCCCCATAGGAGTACCTCTCTAAGTATTAGATGGTACGCCGGGTGAACGGATGCATGCACGGATGAGCCTGTGTGGGGCGGGCGCCCTCGCCCGCCGCTTTTGAAGTTGGATTTGTCTTCAGTTGCGATTGGGCTGGCTTCGAAGTCCCTAAATACACAAATCCAAGTCAAAGGCGGCGGGCGAGGGCGCCCGCCCCACACTTACTTCAAGGCTGCGCGTTTGAGGGCGCGCTCCAGAGTCTGGTCCAGGGCAGCGCGGGCTTTCTCGTACTCCTGCTGCGAGATGCCGCCCTGTTTGTGCTCCACTTCGAGCTGGAACAGCTCGTCTTTCAAGGCTTCGAGGAGGAGTCCGGAGCGGGGGCCAGCCGGCGTCCTGGCTGGCGTCTCTGGCAATTGAACATCGGAGGCACCGAAGTCGGGAACGGACGCAGCTCTGGAGCGACTGGTGATGTAGACACCACCCGCAGCCAGCACAGCGGCGAAGCCGCCCAGGATGTACCAGCGATACTTTTCCAGAGGATCGGGAGCGTCAATCGGCGGGCCCAAGTCCACCACCGGGGCGAGCATCGCGTCCAGCCGTCGCGCCAGCCCCGCTGTCGGCGGGAGTCGGACTCCCCTGGCTGTCATCGCCGGCTTCGCCCAAGGCTGCCGGTGCCAGAAATCTTGAATGCCAGCGGCTTGTCCCACCTGCGTATTGGACGCCACCTGAACCAGAGCATCGGACTGGCGCGGGTCCTTCATCGATTTGAACTCGGTGCCGGGCGCGGCGACAAACTGCATGGTCTTCGGCACCATCACCACAAAGTGCTGCGCACCATAGAGCGGTTTGGGATCGATGCTGATCTCGCCGCTATAGGGGACGTGAAAAACCACCTGAAACTGGGTTTCGCCAGGCCGCAAGGGAAAGACGAACCCGTAGCAGTTCTTCTCTTTTTCCGGGACTGGCGAAGAATTAATCGGCTGGCCGCCCGCAGTCATCGCCATGGCCTGATCGATCTGCGCCCCCTCGGGGAGAAAAAACTCGAAGTGATCGTCACCCATCTGGGTATGCGGCGGGCTGGAGTTGTTATCCACCGCGAACAAACGGATCCCCTGCAATTCGTTGGCTTGAGCTTGAAAGCGCATCACGTCGGCGGTGACGCTCACGCCGACGACTTTCTTGGACACGTCGTACACCGTGACCTCGACGGAGTCGACTCCCGGAGGCGCCATGCGGTGATAGGTCACCCCCTGGTGAATCGCTCGAATCAGGTGTGGACCAGCGTCGGGAAGTTTGAAGCTGAATCCGCCCTTGGCATCCGACTTGGTGCGCGCAGCTTCCTCCATGCCCTGCGCCAGTTTGATCAGCACTACGTCATCCCCGGCGGCGGGCTTGCCGGTGGTTCCGTTCCTGAGCGTGCCATTCAGGGTTTGCGCGGAAGCGACCGTGCGATAAGAACAACAGGACTACGACAATTTTGGGGGAGAGCTTCAAACTCTGGTTCCCTTTCGGCTGCTCAGTGCGGAAGCAGCAGCTTGTTCGAGCCCGGACATCTCCGCCAGGATGCCGGCCGCTTCTCCCTCCAGGGAAGACTTCAGCGACTGGTAGTCCAGATCGGGGAGCTTGCCCGCCTGATGTTCGAAATTCAGATCGCGCAAGTTTTCGTAGACAGCGTCCTTGCGCTCCTGCAGGTAGGCCAGCCGGGTTTTGTCCGGACCCATCTGTAATCGTCCGGGAAGATAAAAGACATAGAACAGCGTGCCCAGAGTCACCATCGCGCAGGCGAGCATCGCGACCGTCATACTTCGGTGTCCTTCCGGGCCTGACTACGAAAACGTTCCAGCTCCACGCCGCTGACCGGCAATACCCGCCCGGCGCCGCCAGCGCTGGGCCTCTTCCTCCACGCCAGCACGATAAATATGGTGGTCGTCAAGCCGAGCACCAGGGCGAGAAACGGCATCACCCAAGCCACCCGGTTGAATCCGGTAGCAGTCGGCGCAGCCAACACAGTGGGGCCGTACTTCTGGACGAAATCCTGCAGCGTCAAATCGTCGTTTTCTCCACGATCCAGCCCTGCGATCAGCTCGCCGCGCATTCGGTCCGAATAGGTGCAGCCCACGTGATTGCATTCCAGCAGAATCTGGCTGCAGCCGCAGACGCACATCAACTTGTGGCCCAGGCTGTTGAAGCGCGCCGACTCGTCGCCGGCGCCAAGGAAAGCAAACACCGCCAGGCAGAGCAGCGCGACCTGCAGGCTGCGCCACACGGAATTGGAGCATCGACTTCATAAATTCAGATTTTAGATTTCAGATTCTTGATTTCAGATTGCCTATTCCATTTCAATTTGTTCTTGGCTCGTACCGGCTTTGATATCAGGAGATCCCAATCTGAAATCTACAATCTTCAATCTCAAATCGCTCAGCCCTAGTCTCCCGCGCCCGCCGGAGCGGGCTCGATCCGCGCCGGGGCCGCAACCCGGACCGGCGCCGCATTCGGGATCAGGCCCAGCACAGTTCCGCCGATCATGATCAGCACTCCCACCCAGATCCACATCACCAGCGGATTCAGGTGCGCCTTGATGATCGGCCGGCCGGTGGTCTCATTGAGTCCTTCATAGGTCAGATAAAGATCTTCTTTGACGGTCGAGCGAATCCGGGGCAAGGTCTGCGGCTGCTGGCTGGCCTTATAGAATCGCCGCTCGGGATACATGGTCGTGATCTGCTTGTCGCCCTTGAAGACGTTGATGATCGCCCATTCGTTGCTGTAATTCGGATTGTCGTCCTGGGTGTATGACTCGCAGACCAGCGTGTAGGGGCCGATGGTCATCTTGTCGCCATAGCCCATTTCTTTTTCTTTGTCCTGATTGAAGGGCGTGCCCAGGATTCCGATGATCACCACGGCCACGCCGAAGTGCACGATGTATCCGCCGTAGCGGCGCGTGTTGCGATGCCACAGGTGCACCATCGAGGCCAGCAGATTTTGACCGGTGTGGCGCGAGATCACGCGGCCGCCGCGGATAAACTCCGACAAGACGGTCAGACCTACCAGCGCGGCCAGCATCGCCGCCATCAGCGCGTAGAAATAAGCGATGTCGTTCCACGGGCGAACCCCCAAGGCGATCATCAGAACGCCGACCGCCAGCGCGCCCAGCGCCGGCCACTTGAAATTGCGCTTCAGGCTTTCAAGCGAAGTCTTGCGCCACGCCAGCAGCGGGCCGACAGCGGTGAGCAGCAGCAACAGCAACGCAACCGGGATCGCCACCTTGTTATAGAAGGGCGGACCCACGGTGACTTTGTTGCCTTGCACATACTCCGAGATCAGCGGGAACCACGTGCCCCATAGCACGGTGAAGCAGGCCAGCAGCAGCAACAGGTTATTGAACAGGAAACTCGACTCGCGCGAAATCAGCGACTCGAGCTTATGCTCGCTGCGCAGATGCGACTTGTTCTTGAAAAAGAAGAATGTGAACGTGGCCAGGGTGATCAGCAGAAACCACTTGAACCATCCGCCAATCGAAGATTGCGCGAAGGCGTGCACCGAACTGATGATCCCGCTGCGAGTGAGAAACGTCCCCAGAATCGCCAGCCAGAAGGTGGCAAAGATCAGCCACATGTTCCACATCTTCAGCATGCCGCGCTTTTCCTGCATCATTACGGAATGCAGAAACGCGGTGCCGGTGAGCCAGGGCATGAGCGAAGCGTTCTCCACCGGATCCCAGCCCCAGTAGCCACCCCAGCCCAGCACTGAATATGCCCAGTGCGCGCCCAGGAAAACGCCGCAGGTCAGGAACGCCCAAGTCACCATGGTCCAGCGGCGAGTGATGCGAATCCACTTCTCGCCGGGATAGCGCATGATCAGCGCGCCCAACGCAAAGGCAAAGGGCACGGTGAAGCCCACGTATCCGAGATAAAGCATGGGCGGGTGAATCACCATCTCGGGATACTGCAGCAACGGATTCAGCCCGGCGCCGTCGGCGGGAAGCGTGCCGGTCATAAGAGCAAAAGGATGAGCCGCGAAATTCAGCAGGAGCAGAAAGAAAATCTGTACCCCGGCGATGATGACGGAGGCATAGGCGAAAAGCCGTGTGTCAGTCTTGTGCCGCAACCGGAGAACCAGTCCGTAGGCCCCGAGCAACAGCGACCAGAACAGCAACGACCCTTCCTGTCCCGACCACAGGGTGGCAAACTTATAGGGCGCCGGCAGATCGCGATTGCTGTGATGATAGATATAGGCGATGGAGAAATCGTCCTGGAAGGCGGAGGTCACCAGCACGACGGCGGCGAGAAACACCAGGGCAAAGGTAGCAATACCCGCCCGCCGCGCGGTCTCGCCCAGCCTTTCCGATCCCGGGCCCGGCCGCGCCAGAGCCAACGCTCCCGCGAGGAATGAGTACGCGCTCAAGGCCAACGCGAGCAGAAGCGCAAAACTGCCAATTTGGGACATGGATGACCCGAAGCAGTATTTTTTCAGAAAGAGAGGGCGGAGGCAACCGGCGAATCACGCAGAAGTGCAGATGGAAGGGCCGGGTAACGCGTTTTTCCACGTTACCCGCCTCTGTAATCGAAATCAGAGTGCACGGCAATTCCCTCGGCCGCGCACCCGCCATCGGTGCCGGCAAAGTCGCATCAACCTGCCGAATCGGTGAACTAAGCGCTCCGCTGGTCGTTGGTACCGTGCAGAATCTCCCGCTCCGCGACCAGCCAGTCTTCGTTCTCGTGACCTGGAGTGTATCCCCGCTCTTCATACAACTGGTAGGCGCGGATACGGATTTGCTCCTCCAGATTTACCGTGGACGTGTTTTTCTTAGCTTCCACCGGCTTCGGTGAAGGCATGGTTGCAATCTGCTTTCGACTGGTGCTGCCATTCCCAGGGGTCTTTACGCGAGCCATAAACGGATACTCCTTACATATGCCAAGGTTCACAAATGAACCGAATTGATGAATGAGCCACATGGACGTTCGACACGCAGTGGGCCCGAATAGAATGTGCGAATTCGCACTTCAATCATAAACCGAATACCTGTGGATGCGGGAGAGGAGAATCAGGAAAATATTGGTTTGAATGGAACAATTTTGGTAATCGCTTACCTCGGGAGCTAGTGAAAATCGTGCGAACTGGTCTCCGCCTGGGTAATCGACAAGGGCATTACCCTCCGTGCCTTCACCGAAACCACGTTATCCTGATTTTGCAAAATCCCTTCCACCATCAGAAACTGCTCCGAAGTCACCAGCAGCCGGTTTTTCTGAAACAAATCGGGCATGATGATGGCATTGGCCACGCCAGTCTCATCCTCCAGACTGAGAAAAACAAAACCTTTCGCGGTGCCGGGACGCTGGCGCGCGATGACGCATCCTCCAATGCGTAGATATTTACCGTTGGGAAGGGCTGCGAGATCGCTGGCCTTGCGGACTCCGATCGCGTCCATGCGCGCCCGGTGATAGGCCATGGGGTGCGGGCCCACGGTCAAACCAGTGCCGCGGAAGTCGGCGACCAGCCGCTCTTCCGGGTTCATGGGGGTGAGCGGCGAACCGGAGTCAGGCTCGGAAAGTTCATCCAGCAACGGCCCGGAACGACGGACCGAGCGCTCGATCTGCCAGAGAGCGTCGCGGCGATGCAGTCCGGGAACCGAGAACTGAAAACTGGAAACTGAATTTAATGCCCCGATTTCCGCCAGCGTATGCAGTTCGTCCTTGCGCAATTCAGGAACGCGATGGACGAGATCGTCAATCGAAGTGAACGGGGCAAGATTGCGCTGATGGACGATTGCGCGAGCAGCCTCTTCGCGCAATCCGCGCACATAGCGAAGCCCAAGGCGTAGCGCCGGCGTCCCGCCGGCAGCGCTCAGAGCAGTCCGCGTCGGGCGTCCGGGGGGCGACACGCCCGCCGCTTATAAAATTATTCAACAGGTTCAGCTTCTTTCGCCCCTGCGGGGCTTTATTCTCCGTTATCCCTGTCCCACGGCTTGCGCCGTGGGCTACATTCTCTCGCCGCTCCGCGGCTGGTTCGGCGTCATCTTCGGGAATGTTGTCCTGCGAACGTTTTTGGCCAACGGCCAACGACGAACGACCAACGACCGTACTCGCGACCGACGACGACGACTGACGACCGCCTTGACCACTGTGCACTCCCACTCCGATTTCATCACGTCGATCGGAAACATCTTCAGTCCGTGGCGCTGCGCATCCGTCACAATCGTGGCGGGACGATAAAAACCCATGGGCTGGTTATTGAGCAGAGCGGCAGTGAACGCCGCCAGGTAATGACACTTCAGATAAGCGCTGGCATAGGCGATCAGCGCGAAGCTGGCGGCGTGGGATTCGGGGAATCCGTAGAGCGCGAAAGAAGTAATCGAAAGCACAATCTGCTCCTGGGCTTCGCGTGAAATGCCATTGCGTTCCATGCCGGCACGAATTTGGACTCAATTTCCTTCATACGCTTTTCCGAGCGCTTGAAGCCCATGGCCCGGCGCAGATCTTCCGCCTCGCCGCCGCTGAATCCCGCAACCACCATGGCCATGCGCAGTAACTGTTCCTGAAAAAGCGGCACGCCCAAAGTGCGTTTCAGCACCGGCTCGAGCGAAGGATGGGCATAAGTAATTTCTTCGCGCCCCATGCGGCGCTGCAAAAAGGGATTCACCATCTGCCCCACGATCGGTCCCGGGCGAATGATCGCAACCTGTACCACGATGTCATAAAAACTTTTTAGGCCGCAGGCGCGGCAGGCACGACATCTGGGCCCGGCTTTCCACCTGAAACATGCCAATAGTGTCGGCCTTTTGCAAAGTGGAATACACCGTGGGATCGTCCGCCGGCAGGTGGGCGAGGTCCACTTCTTCGCCATAATGATCGCGAATCAGGGCAATAGAATCTTCCAGCACCGCCATCATGCCCAGGCCCAGCAAATCCACTTTGACGATGCCGAGATCGGCGCAGTCTTCTTTATCCCACTGCACCACCACGCGGCCCGGCATGGACGCGGGTTCGAGCGGCACCACGGAATCAAGTTGGCCCTGGCAGATGACCATGCCGCCGGAGTGCTGTCCCAGATGGCGCGGCAAATCCTGCACCGCTTCACACAACTCAAAATATTTGCGCAGGCGGGGATGGCGCAGATCCAACCCGGCGTCATGGAAGCGGTGATCGAGCCGATCATGGGAGTCGCGATATTCCCAGGTGGAGACAGCAGTGGAAACCTTGTCCAGCGTCTCCGGATCGAATCCCAGCGCCTTGCCCATTTCCCGCCCCGCCATGCGGTTGCGGTAAGTGATGACATTGGCGGTCATGGCGGCGCCGCGCTCGCCATAACGCTTGTACAAATATTGAATGACGCGCTCGCGCTGGTCGCCGCTGGGCAAATCGAGATCGATGTCCGGCCACTCGCCGCGCTCTTCCGATAGAAAGCGCTCGAAAAGCAGTTCCATGCCAATCGGATCGACGGCGGTGATGCCCAGCGAATAGCAGACGGCGCTGTTGGCGGCGGAGCCGCGTCCCTGCACCAGAATGTTCTGCTCGCGGCAGAAGCGAACCAGGTCCCAGACGATCAGAAAGTATCCGGCCAGCTTGAGTTTCTCGATCAGTGCCAGTTCGCGCTCAATCTGTCGCTGGGCGCGGCCTTTGAGCCCGGCATCGGCCCGGCCATAACGCTGCTGAAAGCCCTCCCGGGTGCGCTCCCGCAGGAAGGACGTTATGGTCTCGCCTTCCGGCACGGGATATCGGGGAAATTCGTATCCCAGGTGTTCCAGCGTAAATTCAAGCCGTGACGACAGCTCCACCGTATTGGCCAAAGCCTCGGGCAGATCGGCGAAAAGTTGCTGCATTTGCTGCGGCGATTTCACATGCCGCTCGGAGTTGCGCGCCAGCAGGCGCCCGGCGGTGGCCAGCGTGCAATGGTTTCGAATCGCGGTGAAGACGTCGCAAAGTTCACGCTCCGGCGGCGCCGCATAGCAGACCCCGTTAGTCGCCAGCAAGCGGCAGTTGCAGCGAGCGGGCAATTTCGATGGCGGCCCGGTTGCGGGCTTCCTGCTCACGATGAAAGTGCCGCTGCAGTTCCACATAAACATTGCCGTGACCAAAAAGACCAGTCAGGCATTCGACCGAACGCCGGGCCTCTTCCATACCGCCCCGGGACAGTGCAGTGGCCAGCGGACCGTCATCGGCGCCAGTAAGACAGATCAGCCCGGCGGCGTGCTCCTGCAATTCGTCTTCACAGACGCTGCCTTCGCCTTTCTTCGAGCGCAGCTTCATTTTGGTGATGAGCCGGCAGAGGTTCTGGTAGCCGGGGCGGGAAGAGACCAGCAGGGGCAATCGGCAGGAAGTGATCGCCGAATTATGGATTGTCGGATTTACGGATTTACGAATTTTCGAATTGAAAATCTCCGTGAGCTTGGGGTTTTAAATTCGTCAATTCGTAAATTCGTCAATCCGACAATGTCACACGTAACCTCCGCCCCCAGATGCGCCTTGATCCCAGCCTTCTTTGCGGCCATATAAAAACGGGGCGCGCCATAGACGCCATCGCGGTCAAGCAGTGCCATGGCGGGCATTTGGAGTTGAGCGCAGATGGCGATCAGGTCTTCAGGCAGGGCGGTGCCTTCCAGAAAGCTGAAAGCCGAGCGGGAGTGGAGTTCGATGAACATCGTCCCTGGCTGGAGGGAAGAGTTATATTCGCTATTTGTTCGCCTTATTTTGATGCGGCTGCGGCAGGTTGTCAAGGATGGTCTACTGAGAACTGACAACAAAAAACTGACGACTGGTTTTTTGCAAGTTTCTAAGACTCGCGCTACTTGCGTTCCGGAACAGCTTTAAAACCGATACGCCGAAGACTTCCTCGAGGAGCGTTTTCACCCTCGGTCTCGCGGTTAGAAAAAATAAGAAAACAAACCAGTCCCCAGTTTTTTAGTTCTCAGTTCTCAGTAAAGAAGTGCCAGCGCCATTTGGTCAGCGCTAACTTTATGCCGGCACTTTCGTCCGCTTGCTGGTTTGTTTCACTTTGACGGGATCGAGGAAGGTCATCATGGCCCGCAACTCTTCGCCCACTTTCTCGATTTTCTGCTGCTGTTCTTTCTCGCGGGTGGCGTCGAACCATTCGCGGCCCGTCTCGTTTTCTTTAATCCACTTCTTGGCGAAAGATCCGTCCTTGATTTCGCGCAGCATCTGGCGCATGGTTTCGCGGGTTTGCTCGGTGACGATGCGGGGCCCTCCGGTATAGTCGCCGTATTCAGCGGTATCGCTGATCGAGTAGCGCATGTAGTTCAGGCCGCCGCGGTAGATCAGGTCCACGATCAGCTTCAGTTCATGCAGGCACTCGAAGTAGGCAATCTCCGGCTGATACCCGGCTTCGACCAGGGTCTCGAATCCCGCCTTCACCAACGCGCTCACGCCGCCGCACAGCACGGTCTGCTCGCCAAAGAGATCGGTTTCGGTTTCTTCCGAGAAGGTGGTTTCGATGACGCCGGCGCGGGTGGCTCCGATTGCCTTGCCGTAGGAGAGCGCCAGTTGCTTCGCGTTACCGGTCGCGTCCTGATGAATCGCCAGGAGCGCCGGAGTGCCGCCGCCTTCGACAAACACTTCGCGCACGCGATGCCCCGGCGCCTTGGGCGCGATCATGGAGACATCAACGTTGGCGGGCGGCTTGATCGTCCCAAAGCGAATGTTGAAGCCGTGGGCGAACATCAGTGTCTTGCCGGCGGAAAGATGCGGCGCGACGTCCTTTTTGTAAACCTCGGGCTGCACCGTGTCCGGCACCAGGATCATGATGACGTCGGCCCAGGCCGCTACTTCAGCGACTGTCCCGACAGCCAATCCGCTGGCCTTGGCTTTGGCCCGCGATTCGCTGCTGGCGGGCAACCCCACTCGCACATCCACTCCGCTGTCTTTCAGGTTGAGGGCGTGGGCATGGCCCTGGGAGCCGTAGCCCACGATGCCTACTTTCTTTCCCCGGATGAGTGCGATATCGGCAGCATTCTCGTGATACATCTTCGGCATGATGTTTCCCTTTCGACTAGAAGCGCAGTTTGATTGCGCAGATCTGGATTAAACAGAAACTCGACGAAAATCGTTAGAATTCGGTCATAGCAATCTGGTTAGACAGAGTATGAACATCTTCGTCGGCAGCGGCAATCTGCGGCGCCGAAGTCTTGACCGGGTTCAAGGTCGATGAAGCCGTTCCCCGCCGCATGGCGACGATACCGGTGCGAACCATTTCCACCACGCCGTAGGGACGAAGCACTTCCAGCAGGCCGTCGATTTTGTCTTCGCCGCCGGTGATTTCGATGGTGAGCGATTCGGGCGCGACATCCACCACGCGAGCGCGGAATACGCTGGCCAGTTCCAGCACATGCGAACGGGCTTCGTGAGTGGCGGCCACCTTGATCATCGCCAGATCGCGGGCGATCGACGGCTGGTGCGTGATGTTTTCGACCAGCAGCACGTTGACCAGGTTGTAAAGATTGGCTTCGATCCGCCGCGCCTGGTCCGGGTTGGTGTCCACGGTGATGGTCATGCGCGACACTTCGGGCTTTTCCGTACGCCCGACAGTGAGCGAGTCGATGTTAAAGGCGCGGCGGCGGAACAGCGATGCCACCCGGGTCAGCACGCCTGGCTTATTTTCGACGTACACCACAAATATGTTCAGCATGTTTACCTTTATTCGTCGGCCGCAGTTTCGACGATGGGGCTGGGCCGCCGGATCATATCGTGCAGCGAAGCGCCGGCCGCGACCATCGGATAAACGGTGTCTTCCTGCTCGACTTTGAAGTCGATCAACACCGGCCCGTCATGCTCCGCGCGCCGCCCGCACCGCCGGCAACACCTGCGAGCGCTCGGTTACAGCCATGCTGCGGATGCCGTAAGCCTCCGCCAGCTTCACGAAATTGGGATTCAGCAGCGGCGTAGCTTCATAGTTGCGCTCGTAGAAAAATTCCTGCCACTGGCGAACCATTCCCAGAAAGCCGTTGTTGATGATGGCGATATTGATCTTCAACTTTTCCTGCACGATGGTCGCAAGTTCCGACATGGTCATCTGGAAGCCGCCGTCGCCGACGATGACCCAGACTTCGGCCTCCGGACGCGCCACCTTGGCTCCGATGGCCGCAGGCAAGGCAAAGCCCATGGTTCCGAGCCCTCCGGATGTAATCAGCGAGCGCGGCTGCTCGTGCTTGTAGTATTGCGCCTCCCACATCTGGTGCTGGCCGACGTCGGTCACGACTACCGCGTTCGCCGCTTGCGGGTTTCGCGCCACAGATCGTTGATCACGTGAGCCGCGTACAGATGGCCGTTGTCGGGAAGCTTCTGAATGTCGCGCACCGCGGAGTCGCCCTTCAGCCGGTCAATGGAATCCAGCCACTCGCTGTGATCCACCGACTTCACCCGCGGCAACAGTTCCTGCAGGACTTCGCGCAGATCTCCGACCAGAGCCACATCCACTTTGACGTTCTTGTTGATTTCCGCCGGATCGATTTCGATGTGGATCTTCTTGGCGTCCTGGCGCGTAGGTCTTTAAGTTGCCGGTGACCCGGTCGTCGAAGCGCATGCCCAGCGCAATCAGAAGATCGGCTTCCTGGATGGTGTGGTTGACCCAGGCTTCGCCGTGCATTCCCATCATGCCAAGATTCAGCGGATGCGAAGCAGGAAAGCCTCCCAGACCAAGTAGCGTGAGAGCCACCGGAATGCCGGCCTTTTCCGCCAGGGTCAGGACTTCCTTCATGGCGCCCGAGACGATGATGCCGTGACCAGCCAGAATCACCGGCCGCTTGGCGTTGTGGATCAGCTCCAGCGCCTGGGCATATTCGGATTCGGCGGGAGACAGGTCAGGACGGTAGCCGGGAGTTTGCGGCTTGGCCGCCTCCCAATCGAACTCGCAGGAGGACTGTTGCGCGTCCTTGGTGATATCGACCAGAACCGGGCCGGGGCGTCCGGAGCGAGCCACATAAAAAGCCTCGCGCAGGACGCGCGCCAACTGATCGGCGTGAGTCACGAGATAGTTGTGCTTGGTGATAGGCAGAGTGATGCCGGTGATGTCGGTCTCCTGGAAGGCATCGGAGCCGATCAGCTTGCTGCCCACTTGCCCGGTGATGCAAACGATGGGAGAAGAATCCAGCATCGCGGTGGCGATGCCAGTCACCATATTTGTAGCGCCCGGGCCTGAGGTGGCGACGGCGACCCCAACCTGGCCGCTGGCGCGAGCGTAGCCATCCGCCATGTGGGTGGCGCCTTGCTCGTGGCGCACCAGGATGTGGTGGATGTCGCTGTGCTTCAAGGCGTCGTAGGCGGGCAGGATTGCTCCACCCGGATATCCGAAGACGTGCTTCACGCCCTCGCGCTCGAGGCATTCCCAAAGAATTTGCGCTCCCGTTTTTTTCATGCAACCAGTCCTCGGTCCTCTAGCTCCCGACCGGTCGGTCGGTTTCACATTCTACTGCATCATACTCGACGTCGGACGTCGCGCAGATCGCATCATACCCCCCACAAATAGTCTTCCTGCTCGCCTTCATGGCCATGGCCGTGGGCGGCGTGGGTCTTTTCCCTGGTCCCGCGGCTCGGCCGGCGCCGCATGCGCTCACCATGCCTCGCATCACCGTGATTTACGTCACCACGACTGATGGGAGCCATCCAGGTATTGGCCGTCTTTGCCGCACTATCCGGGATGGTCGAGGTTCGGCTGGGCACATCCCGAACCAGCTCCAGCAGGTTGCCGTCCTCGACCGTCTTGATTTTGTCCGCCAGGGTCACAAAACGGCGATAGATCTCGTCGAGCTGGGTCCGGTCAAAGGTAAAGCCCAGTTTCTCGTAGCGCACCCGCAAGGCGTTCCGCCCGGAATGTTTGCCCAGGACCAGCTCGTTCCGGGGAGCCCCCACCGAGTGCGGAGCGATGATCTCGTAGGTCGACGGGTCCTTGATCATTCCATCCTGGTGAATCCCGGCTTCGTGCGCGAACGCGTTTCTGCCGACGATGGCTTTGTGGGGCTGCACATACACCCCGGTAATTTCGGACAAGAGCTGGCTGGACGGAAACAGATGCTCTGCCACCACCGAGGTCTCATACGGATAGTGCTCCGCCCGGACCCGCATCACCATCACCAGTTCTTCCAATGACGTATTGCCGGCCCGCTCGCCAATGCCGTTGACCGTGCATTCCACCTGGCGCGCGCCCGCCCCGATCGCTGCCAGTGAGTTTGCCACAGATAGTCCCAGATCATCGTGGCAGTGAACCGAAATGGTCACGCCGCCGATGCCCCGGACGCGGCGCCGCAGGGTCTGAATCAGTTCGGCAAATTCGTGGGGCACGCTGTATCCGACGGTATCCGGGATATTGAGCGTGGTCGCGCCCGCCTCGATCACCGCCTCCATCACCTCGCACAGGAAGTTGATATCGGTTCGGCTGGCGTCCTCGGCGGAGAACTGCACGTCCTTGCAGAAGGTGCGGGCCAGCTTTACGCCGTCGCGCGCCTGCTCCAGACACTGCCGGCGTGAGATTTTGAGCTTATGGTGCAGGTGGATATCGGAGGTGGCCAGAAAAGTATGAATTCTGGCGCGGGCGGCTCCTTCGAGGGCGTGCCCGGCTCGTTCGATGTCGCCCGGACAACTTCGCGCCAGCGCGGCAATTATGGGGCGGCGAATCTCTCGCCCCAGCGCCCGCACCGCGTCAAAGTCTCCCTCCGAGGCGATGGGAAATCCGGCTTCGATGATGTCCACGCCCAGGCGGTCGAGCTGGTACGCCATGCGCACCTTCTCTTTGCCGTTCATGCTGCATCCTGGAGACTGTTCTCCGTCGCGCAGGGTAGTATCGAAGATGGTTACCTTCTTTGTTGACGCCTTGTCTGGTGTCACTTCGTTTCGATCCGCCAAGTCATCCTCCCGGCCTGACCCTCAGGCCTGTGCATTCTACATAAAGCAAAAAGGCCATCATCCGATGCGGTGGATGATGGCCCTGTGCTGAATCTCTACTGTCCCTAAATCATCCGCCGCTTTCTTGAGGTGCAAGCACCAGGCCAGGAATGGCCACGCTAAGGGCGAGAAGGAGCACTCGCACCTCCTGCGCTGCACGGCTCACGACGATTGCTTTCCTGTTCATTCTGAAGCAAAACTCACTCTGTCAAAAGCTGCTTAATCGGTGTTCAAGAGCTTATCGGCTGCCGCGCGCCGGTGTCAATCCAAATTGCTGCTTCAGGGTTATCACTTTTTTCGATTGATCGAATTACCGGATAGGGCGATCTTCGACCCTCCAGCTATCCCGCGGAATCATTAGCACATACAGCTCTCCCCACTCCGGTCACTTGCCGACGAGCTGGTTTTACGGTGAAATCGCAACTGCTATCCGGGAGGAAATATGGGCCGGACCTTAGGCTTCGTCGGCACGATCATCGTGATGGCGATCGTGGTGTACGTCTATTCGCTGCAGGTGCGGAGCTCTGCCCCTGGCGCCGGCGCCAGTCCGGCAGGCTCGGCTGACATCGCCGGCGTGAAGAACGATCTCATCAGCATCGCCAACGCCGAGCGCGGATATATCGCTTCGCAAGGAAAATCGGCTTCGCTCGACGAGCTGATTTCCGGAAACTACATCACCATCCAGAGAACCCGGCCACCTTACGTTTACGATATCGAAACCACTTCCAGCGGCTTTCGCGTCACCGCCACCCGCAACACTCCGGGGCACACGCCCAGTTCTGGATTGATGAGAGCATGGAGATCAAAGAGTCGGATTGAGCGTGCTGGCGGGTAATCAGACAAGTAACAGGACCGCCCAGGTCCTTCCGTAATCTCCTACTCTCCTTTGACAAGTAGCATACTCAGTCCTGTGAACGCCCTCCCCCAACCAAAACCTGATTGCCGAGCTCCACGATTCAATTTGGCTGATGTCACTCCTGCTGTTCTTCGATTTCAGGATGGCCAAAGAACCCAGGCGCGGTTAGAAGTCGTTTCTCTCACCGGCGGCATGTTCAGCCTGCCTAAACCGGTGGACCGGAAATCCCAAGTAAAACTGATGTTCCTGACTCCGACTGGACCCGTTCTGGGCACGGCAGAAATGCTGCCACCGGTTTCGTTAAGTCAGCAACCGTTTCGTTTCGTTGCGCTCGAGCACGACGACCAACACCGGCTGCAGGCGTCCATTCAGTCGTCATTTGGCCAAGCTCAGCGAGGAGTTGGAGTGGATTGAAAAGTACCGGGCTACGCTGGATCAGAGGCGCGCCGCCGCGAAGGCGGCTCTTCAGTGCACCCCTGGCGGCTTTCACTCTAGCCATGCTTTCGGTGGGCAGCGCAATCTACCTCTTCAGCATCTTCAACCTCTCAACATTCATCTGAAGTAGCGCCCGCGCCCTGCACATCAGCCCGAGACTTAGTGCGAGTTGAAGGATTGCACCGCGGCGTTCTCGTCTTCGAAGATCTCAAACAGATTCAGCACGCCGATCAGCTTCAGGGTTTGCACCACGAACTTTGAAGGGCTGACCAGTTTCACACCGCCGCCACGCTGTTTCGCCGATGCCATCGCCTTGACCAGAATTCCGATGCCGCTGGAATCCATCATAGGCACTTCGGCAAAGTTGATCGCCAGGCGGGTGTCGCCGGCGGCCAACGCATCGTCGATGGCGTGTTTAAAACTGTCCACTCCGGCGCCGAGCCTTAAAGCGCCGCGAATCTGCACCACCTGAACCCCTGAAAGCCTGCGGACGTTAATCTCCATCTTGCTCCTCTAAGGACAATCTGGGCGCACGGCACCTACCCAGACACATTGACAGCAGCAGGGCGATTTGTTAGATTGCCCGCGCCCAAGTTACGGGAGCCGCCGCGAATTTGCAAGTGTGCGGCCGCTCGCCCTCCCCTATTACAGCTTCGCAGGCTTGCGTCCCGCCACTGGCCCGAAACAAGAAATGCCCAAATCGACCTCTGTCGAGTTGCAGGCCCGGTTCCTGAGTGCCTTGCTCCAGGAGCGCGAAGTCCAGCCTCGCGCCATCTTGCTGGCCCAGCAGATCACCGAAGTCCTGCCCGGCTCCGCGGCGGTGGTCTATCTGCTCAAAGAACATGAAGGAGCCAGGTACTGGTCTGCCCAGGCGATCGCCGGGGATATTCACCTAGACGATGCCGCCATCCCGCTGAATTCGGGCACCTTGGGGCTCGCTGGTCAAAGAGAACCAGCCCTTGGTTTTGTCTGGCACAGCTCTGGTGCGGGAGGATTACGCCCACCTTCATACCCGGCGCACACTCCTGTCCCTGGCCTACGTTCCACTTGCCGTCAACGGCGTACTGATCGGAGCCGTGGAAACGGCCACATTCGACGAAGTCATCGACGAATCCGACCTGGCCGGACTCATTGAACTCGTCGAACACGCCGCTCCTGCATTCTCGAGTGCAGCGGACTATGAGGCTGAGCGTAACTCTCATCTGGAGTCCATTTCCCGGTTGACCCAGCTCTATGACGTTGAAAAAGTTTTCAACTCAACCCTGGAAATGGATGAGCTCACTCCCATCATCACGGCGAAAGTGCGCGAGCTCCTGGAAGCTCAGGCAGTCAACCTGTGGCTGGTGAAGGACGACCAGGAATTGCTGCTGATGAACCGCGACGGGGAAGACCCCACCCGCGTGGTCGGCTCCGCCGAGAGGACCGGCGAGGGCTTTGTGGCCGATACCTCCGACTCTGGCGAACCCTTGCTGATCGCGGACCCGAATGACGAGCGCCTGCAGAAGCGAAACGCAGACCACCCGGGCAGTATTTTTTCCGTTATCGTCGCTCCCCTAATCGCCAAGGGATTCGAAGTGGGCGTGCTCGAGGCCATCAACAAGCTGGATGGAACTCCGTTTCAGGACGACGACCTCTTTCTGCTCAACTCCGTGGCGGAGAGCGCAGCCTCGGCGCTGAACAACGCCGGATTGCTGCAGGCGGAGCGCAAAGTCGAGATTCTCGAAACTCTGGTCAAAGTCAGCGCCGAAATTACCTCGACCCTTGATCTGGATCGGGTGTTGGACGCGGTCGTCACCGGACCTGGAGCGGTGATTCCATACGAACGGGCAGCGATCGCGCTGGAAGAACGCGGCCGCTTGAAAATCCGCGCTATCACCGGCGTGCCCCGGATCAATCCCCAGGATCCGAATGTCGCTCGGCTGCAGGACATTCTGGAGTGGGCGTCTCTCTCTAAAGAAGCAGTCCTGTTCTCACAGCATGGAGATACTTTCGAAGATCCGCGCCAGGAAACCCAGGCCAAGTTCGCCAGATATTTCTCCGAGACCGGGATGCGCGGCTTCTACGCTGTCCCGTTGACCGACGATGATGGCCGGGTCGGAATTCTCTCGTTCGAGAGCAGCAATCCAGACTTCCTCGGGCCGGCGCACCTGGAAATGATCAAGGTTCTGTCGGCGCAAGCGACCGTGGCGCTGCGCAACGCCTCGCTCTATCGCGAAGTTCCTTTCATCGATCTGCTGAAGCCGGTACTGGACAGGAAACGCAAGTTCCTCGCCCTCGAAAAAGGCCGCCGTACCCTGTTGGTGGTTGGAGCGGTCGCCGCGCTCCTGTTTTTGCTGATCTTTCCCCTGCCGCTGCGGGTGGTTGGCGATGCCAGCGTGAGGCCGGCGCAAAGCGTTTTGATACAGCCTGAAGTAGAAGGCGTAGTACAGCACGTTCAGGTTCGCGAAGGCGACGCCGTAACCGCGGGAACAACTCTCGCTACTCTTTCCGACTGGCAATATCGCGCGCAACTGGCGGCGGCGCAGGCCAGGTATGAAACTGCCGTCTCGCAGATGAATCGCGCGCTGAATAGCAATGACGGAGGCGAGGCCGGCGTTCAGCGTATTCAGGCGGACTATTGGGCCTCCGAAGTGGCGCGCGCCCGGGAGCGTTTGGATCGCACTCAGTTGCGTTCCCCCATCAATGGCGTAGTTGCCACCTCGCATGTCGAAGACCTGCTGGGCCGGAAACTCATGCCGGGCGACACCTTTGCCGAAGTCGTCGACACCTCGCGCGCCATTGTGGATGTGGCCATTGACGAAGACGATGTCCTGCTGCTTCATCCCGGCGAGAAAGCTTCCATAAAGCTGGAAGGATTTCCTACCCGCACGTTCCATGGCGAGGTCACGGTCGTCAGCCCTCGCAGCAAAGTAGAAGGAGCAGACCGCGTTTTCTTTGCCCGGGTCGCCGTAGCCAACCCCGACGGCGTGATTCGTGACGGCATGCAGGGCCGCGGCAAAGTTGTCACCGGATGGAGTCCAGCCGGAAAAGTCCTTTTGCGAAGACCGGCAATATGGATCTGGTCAAAGCTATGGTCATGGTTTGGATGGTAGAAGTTGTAGCGCCGGCGTCCCGCAGGCTTCTGGCTGGGCATCTGCGCCGCTTCGAGAGGTTGAGTAAATCGGAGGTCTTATGAAACGGGTTCTTGCGCTCGCTCCGTTGCTGGCAATTGCGCTGACCCTAAGCGGTTGCACCGACTCAAGCGAGACCACCAAAGTGGCGGCAGCCGCGCCGGTAGCGCGTCCGGCTGCTCCAACTTCCGCTCCCGATGAAAGCGTTTTCGTCGCCTCCGGCCCCGTAGTGGTGGAGAATCAGGTTGACGTAGCCGCCCTGCGAGAAGGCGTAGTCGTCTCCATCCTGGCCGAGCCCAACACTCACGTGCGCAAGGGCCAGCTTCTGGCGCTGCTCGACGACCGCCAGATTTCCGCCGATCTCGACGCCGCTTCGGCCAAGACTCGGTCCATCCAGGACGATTTGAAGAACTGGCAGGCTGAGACCAGGGTGCTTGAATCCGATCTCGCCCGCGCCCAGAAACTCTGGGAGGCGGGCGTGTTCACCAAAGAAACGCTGGAGCACGCGCAATACAAGGTGGAAGCCGACAAGTTCGAAATCAGCCGCCAAACCGAACTGCTGACGAATGCCCAGGCTACCGAACGATCCCTGGAACTGGAGAAGGAAAAGACTCGCATCACCGCGCCCTTCGACGGAATCGTCGCCCGCCGCTATGTGCGCGTGGGACAAAAAGTTGGCATCAGTGACCGCCTGTTCTGGGTCACCGCGGTGGCCCCGCTGGAAGTCAAATTCACCTTGCCGGAACGTTTTCTTGGGAGATTAAAGAACGGGCAAACCGTGAGCGTTGAATTGGCCGACGGCTCATCGTCGCTTCATCACAGCGCCGCAGTCACCCAGATCAGTCCGGTGGTTGATCCTTCGAGCGGGACCATCGAAGTGCTGGCTCGGCTCCAGGGCGATGCTCCGGACCTGCGGCCGGGAATGCTCGCCAACATCCGCCTGGCCGATCCGAAATGAATATCCTCGAAGCTCTCGAGGTCGCGCTGCCAGACCTTCCGGCCACGACGGCGCAGCGCCGCTACCCCAAGCTCGATCCCCGCGTAATTTACAAGGAACATATTGAGCAGGGCGAGCGTGTCATGCTCGCGAAAATGCCTGGCACCGAAGTTTTTCTTCGCTTCAGCATAGAGCAGTGGCGATTGCTCCAGCTATTTAACGGTGAGAGATCGTACCAGGAGGTTTCAGACCTGGCGGTGCGGGAAATCAACGTCGCTTTTGCGGAAGAGGATGTCAGGGAGTTCGCCTCCTACCTGGAAGAAAAAGGGGAACTCTTCTATCAGACGCCGCTGGAAAAGAACACCACGCTCAGACAGAAGATGAGCAGCGAGCGTCAGAAGCGGGGGCGATTTCATATTGCGGACGTCACCGACATCACCCTGCACACGTGGCCGCACGCCGACGACTACCTGACCAAAATCCAGCCTTATTTCGAATTTGTTTACACCCCCTGGTTCGTCATGCTCACCCTGCTCAGCTTCGCCGTCATGGGCTGGATGTGGGCGGACAAGTTTGGCGAGGTCTGGAGCGATAGTTTCGCCTTCTACAACGTCACCAGGAAGAGCACATGGGACCTGGCTGAATTATGGATTCTTTTCGGCACTCTGGCTTTTTTCCATGAATCGGGCCATGGCCTGACCTGCAAGCACTTCGGCGCCAGGGTGGAGAAAATGCAGTTCATCCTGATGTATTTTCAGCCCACCTTCGTCTGTGACTGCACCCAGGTATGGATTGTGGGCGAAAAGAAAGCCCGGATTTCCACCATCATCGCGGGAATCTGGATCGATCTCATCCTCTGCATGGGAGCGACGGTCATCTGGTGGGGCACGGCCACCGGCATGTTCATCCACGACTTCTCCTACAAAGTCATGATGGTGACCGGCATCGGCGTGACCCTTTTGAACCTGAACCCGCTCATCAAGTTGGACGGCTACTATCTTTTGTGCGAACTGGTCAACGAATCCGACTTGAAAGAACGGTCCACTGCCTTCGTCTCCAGTTGGACCCGCAAACATATCTTCCGCTTGCCGGCCGAGGTCGAATACGTTCCCCGGCACCGCCGTGGATTGTATGTGGTTTATGGAGTGCTTTCGGGCTTGTACAGCTACGCTCTCATATCGCTTGTCGTGGTCTTCGTTTACCACGTCCTGAAAGCTTATACGCCGGAGTGGGCGTGGCTGCCCGCTCTTCTGCTCGCCCTGCGCCTGTTCAAATCACGCATCGTCATGCTGGAGAGATTTATGAAAGCGGTTTATCTCGACAAAAAGGAACGGGTGATTGCCTGGTTCACTCCTACGCATACGGCGATCGTGGCTGGTCGCGGTCCTGGCCCTGCTGTTTGCGCCGGTATGGCCGGTGTTCGTCAGTGGCCAGTTCACCCTGGAGCCAGTTCGCAGAACGTTGATCCATACTGAAGTGCCGGGAACCGTGACCGAGATCCTCGCCGACGAAGGACAGCCGGTCGCAGCCGGTGAACCGATCCTGCGAATGCGCAATCTGGAACTGGAGTCGGCAACCGCGCAGTCTGGCGCCGACTTGCTGAGCGCTTCGGCCCGGGCTACCCAGGCCAGCATGCGGTATATGAATTTTGGAGCGGCGGAGCATGAACGCCAGCAAGCGACCCAGCGCCATCGCAGCCTGACGGAAGAGACTAAACATCTGCAAGTGATCACTCCCATAAAGGGCACTGTCACCACCCCCAGGCTGCATGATCTGCTGGGTGCGTACCTGAAGCCCGGGACCGAGGTCGCGGAAGTGGCCGATTTGTCTACCATGACGGCACGCGTCTACATTCCTGAATTCGGCATTCGGGACGTCAGACTTGGAGCTCCGGTTCGGCTTCATGCCGAAACCCAGTTCAAAGCGTGGTCTGGAACCCTGGAGTCGCTCGCACCCGCATCCTCTTCGATCGAAAGCGGATTGATGGAGGAGGATCAGCTGAAAGGCATTCGACCGCCCAAGTTCTACGTGGGAAAGGTGGAGTTGCAGAACTCCGGCGAATTGAGAGAAGGAATGAGCGGCGATGCCAAGATTTTAGTAGGCCGCCGCAGTGCCGCTGGGTTGACCTGGCGCTTTGCCCGGGATCTGGTTGGCCGTCGTATGTGGTAAAGAAAAAAGAAAAAGGGCTGCGAAGTTTCGCAGCCCTCTTTCGTTTGTAGCAGGCCCGACGTTGAATCGCCTAAACCACTCAGGGGCGGCAATCTCGGCCAGAGGTTGCCCCTTGCCGGCGTTCCGGTCGGGCGAAAAGCGCCAGCTAGCCGGGTTGCCTCATCCCCGCCTTCACTGCGTTCTTCATCGCCGGCTTCAAGGACGGCTTCAACGCGGGCTTACCGAGCTGTGACGGCCAATCTTCCTTTCGACATCGCCGGCTTGATGGCCGACTGGGTGGCGGGTTTCAAATTGGAGGTCTGAGGCGTGGCCAGAAGGGCGCTCTTTACCGCGGACCGTTGGCTGATCAATGATTTCTTCTGAACTGACATGACGTCCTCCGTCAAAAGTTGAATTTTGATGTCTCAACCGCGGGTTCTGATCTTGTCCACCCTGTCCGGTCTGGTTTTGTTATAAGCAAGACCTGTGCCAAACCATCAGCCTGGCTTCCGTCAGCGAAAAGTCAATAAATTCAATCAAATAGGGTCGCCAGATTCTGCGGAAATTCTCGCGAAACACCGAAACCTTCAACGGGGAGGTCAAAAATTAACCCTGGCAAGGTCAATAATTAACCCTGCAGGCCATACTTCCGGCACAGGTACTTCATCTTCTGAGCATTGATCTGAAGCAGCGCCGCCGCCGCCACCTTCTTCCCGCCGGTCCGGCGCAAAGCCGCCTGCAGATAGGCCAGCTCGATCCGGGCCATCTCCTCGTCGAACGATATTCCCTCTTCCGGAATCAGCAGCGCCTCCTGCTTGGCGGTGCTGCTGTACAGAATCTGCTGCGGCAGGTGCTTGGCCGTGATCACCGCGCCCGAGCCCATAATCACCAGTCGCTGCACCAGGTTCTCCAGCTCCCGGACATTGCCCGGCCAGTGATATTCCTCCAGAATCTCCAGCGCATCGGCGTCCATCCGTTTCAGAGGAAGGCTGTTGGCCGCGCAATACATGCGCAGAAAATGATCGAGCAGGATGGCCACGTCTCCCGGCCGCTCCCGCAGCGGAGGCAGAACGATGGGCACCACGTTGATCCGGTAATAAAGATCCTCGCGAAAGCGCCCCGCCCGCACTGCCTGTTCCAGATCTTCATTGGTAGCGGCAATCAGCCTGAAGTCGATCCGCTTGCTGCTTCTGCTGCCGATGCGCTGAATGACATGCTGTTCCAGGACCCGCAACAGCTTGCTTTGCAGGCCCAGTCCCAGGGTCCCAATCTCGTCCAGAAACAGGGTTCCACCATGCGCCGCCTCGATATGCCCGGCCCGGGATTCATGCGCATCGGTGAAAGCTCCCTTCTCGTGGCCAAACAGCTCCGCCTCGATCAGGCTCTCCGGAAGCGCGGCGCAATTGACGCTGACGAAGGGCTTCTCCCGCCGCGGGCCGCTGGCGACAATGGCCTGCGCCACCAGTTCTTTCCCGGTCCCGCTTTCCCCGCGAATGAGCACGTTGACATTGCTCTCGGCCACGCGACTGATGGAGTCGTAAACCAGGCGCATGGAGTCGCTGCCGCCGATCAGCTGACAAAACGAGTTTCGTCCGCGAGCCTCTTCCCGCAGCCTGCTGTTCTCGATTTCCGCGGCTCGTTCTTCCAGCCCGTGGCGAAGGACACTCTGCACTTCCTCAAAGTCCACCGGCGCGACGAAAATGTGGCGATGCCAGCCTGTTCGAATTGATTGCGGGCAGCCTTGTTGTGCGAACGCGTGAACCCCAGCAGAACCAGATGCTCGTCGTGTTCCCGCAAACGCCGGATCAGGCGCAGCATTTCGTGATCGGAAGCGGGCGGAGCTTCCAGATCCAGAATCAGCGCTTCCAGAGAGACTTCGTCCAGCAGGGGCAGGATCTGTTCGCCCGAGTCCAGAAGCGTGGTATGGAATGCGGACGCCAGCAGTTCCTGGGCCGCCAGTTGTACTGATTCGTCGCGGGTCACAATCGCGATGCGCGGGGCCGCGCCGGTGGGTATAGAATCCATCGCCATGGAATCCTCTGAACGATCGTCGATTGCGTTTCTGTAGAGACGTAGCTTGCTACGTCTCCCACCGCGGACTAGGAAGCGGACGCAGAAAGCAGACGTAGCAAGCTACGTCTCTACGAACTCGGGCGAGGGGATTATAGGTCAATTTTTCACCCATGATGGGGAAATTATCGACCCTCTCAGGGCTCTTTCGAGCCGTTAACACGATTGCATTTCCGTAGAGACGTAGCTCGCTACGTCTCCCGCCCGAGCATGCAGAAAGCAGACGTAGCAAGCTACGTCTCTACGAACTCGGGCGAGGAAGGGAGAAAAAGAATGCTGGCTGCAGGCAAGATGATTGGATTTGTTCCCACCAAGGACGCCCCGAAGGCGCGCACCTTCTACGAGGGCAAATTGGGATTCCAGTTTGTCAGCGACGATCCCTTTGCCCTGGTGGTCCGGGCCGGCGAGAGTACGATCCGCATCGCCAAGGCGCAGGATTTCACGCCCGCTCCCTACACCGTCCTGGGATGGGAAGTGAAGGATATCGAGGCCGTCGTCCGCTGGCTGCAGAAGCAGGGCGTGGCGTGTGAAAAGTATCCTTTCGTGGAGGATCGCGAGCTCGGAATCTGGACCGCCCCGAGCGGCGACAAGGTAGCCTGGTTTAAAGATCCGGATGGAAACGTGCTCTCAGTAAGCCAGCATAAGTAGCCCCAAACCACGTGGGGACAGCCGCCCTCGGCTGTCCGGCGGAGCAAAGCTCCGCGGTTTTGGGGTTAGTAAGCCATGATCCATTACACCAAAAACCACAGGCGAGCTTCGCTCGCCCGGACAGCCGGGGGCGGCTGTCCCCACGTGGACTGTGGAGCCACAAAAAATCGGGAGATGGGTGCGAATACCCATCTCCCATTGAGGAGGAAAACAACTGCGCTACGCGACTGCTTACATACCGCTGCCGTTGTCGCTGGCCTGCGCCGAGTGCAGTACACGGAAGGTATTGCCTCCGTTCGACCACACCAGCACCAGCGCGTCCTGACCCTTGGGCACGCTGCCGAGCGCCTTCTGAACATCAGACGCGCTCTGCACCGGCTTGCGATCCACTTCGACGATCACGTCGCCAGACTGCAGTCCGGCGTTGTCGGCGGGGCTGCCCGGCTGCACCTGCTCAATCACCGCTCCGTGAAGATCGCGCGGCGCCTGCAATTGCTCGCGCATGTCCGGAGTGATGTCAGCCAGTCCGATTCCCCAGCGTGGTTTGTCGTGTCCGGCGTCAGACACCTCTTTGCCTGACTTGTCGCGGCTTCCCATCGCTTCCAGGGTCACGGGAATGGTCACGTTCTTGCCATCGCGCATGACTTGCAGATGGATGGTGTTGCCCGGGTCTTTCTGTCCCACGACCACCTGCAATCCACCCGCATCGCTGACTTCCTGTCCATCGATTTGGGTGATCACATCGCCCACCTTTAAGCCGGCTTTGGCTCCGGGCGAGTCGGGCTCGACCTGAGTTACAACCGCGCCTACGGCTTTGGACATGTTGAAGAACTTCGAGTTGTCAGGAGTCACGTCGGAAATTCCGATTCCCATGTAGCCGTGCGTGACTTTGCCATACTTGATCAGCTTTTCCACCGTGGGGCGGACGATCTGCGTCGGGATGGCGAATCCCATCCCCGAGAACGAACCCGACGGAGAGATCAGGAAAGTATTGATCCCGATCACTTCGCCGCGCGCCGTTCACCAGCGGGCCGCCGGAATTGCCCGGATTGATGGCCGCGTCGGTCTGGATGAACTCGCCCGGCTTGCGGGCATCATCGGTAGACGGATTGGGACGGTTCAGCGCGCTCACGATGCCGCGAGTCACGGTGAAGCGGAAGCCAAACGGATTGCCGAACGCCAGCACTGTCTGGCCGGGATGAAGTTGCGTGGAGTCTCCCCAGGGAGCGTTGGGGAAATCGTGGCCCTCGACCTTGATGACCGCCAGGTCGGTGAGCGGATCGGTGCCGATCACTTTCGCCGGCAGAATTCTGCGATCGCTCATGGTGACGCGCACGTCGGTCGCGCCATCCACCACGTGGTTGTTGGTGACGATGTAGCCATCCGGCGAGATGATCACGCCGCTGCCCAGCCCGTGTTCAACTCGTGGCTGCCGCGGTTGCATCTGCTGTCCGAACATGCGGCCAAAGGGGCCGAAACTGCTGCATGTCGTCGGCGTCTCCGCCCGCCATGTTGGGTTTCTCGCGTGACGTCACCGTCACGTTCACGATGGCGGGGGTGACTCGCGCGGCCAGAGTTTCCATGGCCTGGTCGAGTGAAAGCAGCGCCCCTACGCTGTTGTTATCGAGCGGGGTCGTGGTGGGGCTTGCCATGGCGGCGCGCAGCTTTTGCCGGCATTGCCTTCACGAAATCGTAAGTGACGAACGAACCCACCATTCCGATCGCCAGAACCGGCATGATCAGACGGCGGGTCAGTTTGCCTTTCAAGTTTGCTATCCAGCTCATTTCTTCTCTCTCCTGTTTGTTTAAGCAACTAATTCTTTAGTTGTTAATGGCTAAAAAAATTACGTGGACTTCGCGACCATCCCCGGCTGCATTCGATTCTGAGCCGGACCAACCACGGTTACTCGCCACACACAAAAATCCCAAACCACAGCACCGGAAACGTCGTAGCGCGCGCTTTGCACAACCAGAATCAAAGTCTGAGGCGCAACCGCATCCTCAGACATGCTGCTGCGGATCAGCGTCGGCTGGTTCACTCGCCGCTGTTTCACAAGCGCGGGAACCACCGCAGACTTGGTCGCCTGGCTCTGTATCTTTTTCGCCGCGGACACAGAATTCATCGCTTGGCTTGGCGACGCGGTCGGCGCATCCGTCCGAGCTTCGTCCGGGAACTATGAACTTCGCGGGCACAACTTGGGCACCCATCGCCGAGACTGAGTTTGCGTCTTCCGCGATGCGCCGCTGCGAAATCGTCGAAGCCGCAAGCGTCGAAGTCTGCGTGGAATTCGCCGGACTGTCTGCGAACGAAACCAGCCGGGGTGCGTCTGAAAACACCATCAGGCAGGCCAGCGACATTCCGGTCAACAGCACGGGCGCGGGCCTCCACACCCGCGTGGCGCCGGGGCGCTTTTCGTCCAGTATCTGTGCCACCCGAAGCGACATGTGCCGCATGCGGCCGACCGCCGCCTGGGCCAAAGCCAGCCCCCGGCGCAGCAGGCTTTTTTCGGCCAGCGAAACCAGGCACTCCGCGTAAACCTGCGGGCTCGCAGCCTTGGCCAGCACCAGGTCATCGCACGCCATCTCGCGTTCGAGCTCCAGCTTCTTCTCGATCCACCAGACCGCGGGATGGAAGAACAAAAGAGCGCCCAAGACTTTCTGAATCAGGTTGGTCCAGTCATCCCAGCGCCGCAGATGCGCCAGCTCGTGCAACAGAATCGTGTTCAATTCGCTCGCGGACAGCTCCTGCATGGTCCATGACGGGATGACGACCAGCGGCTTTATGAATCCGATCGCCGTCGGAACCCGCAATCGATCTGACACGCAGACAGACACGGACCTGGGGAATCGAATTCTTCCAACGTCTTCCGCAGCAGTGGATCGAGGGCAGCAGCATCGACTGGCACGCAACTTTTGCGCAGCTGACGCAAGCGCCAGAAGCCGAGCCCGATTCTGACCAAGCCTGCTGCCGCTACCAGCAACCACCCGGCGAATAAATAAAATGCCCACGAAGCCGGCATGGTGATCGGCGACGATTTCGCCATTGCGGCGCCGTCGGAACCGAATTGGCTGAACAAAGGAAGCACGGCAATTCCTACCAGCGCCAGGAACCAGACGGCAAATCTCGTACCGGAATTCTGCCTGCCCAGCAGGCGCAGCAGAGCCCACGCCAGCAGCGCGATTACGATTCCCTCGACGGCGCAGTTGAGTATGCGCGTCGGCGGAAAACTGGGCGAACGAGTGCACATCAACCCTGCAAGGTTGAGAGACCCGGATCGGAGAAGCGCGGCTATCATTTCTCTTTCTCCGTCTCCGTCCCGGTTTCTTTTCTGGTCTGGAGCAGTTGCCGCAACCGCTTTAATTCACTGGCTTCGATCCCCCGGTCCTCGAGAATATTCAAGACCAGCAACTCGTGGGAATCCTTGAAGAATCTGGTCACCAGGTGCCGGATCTCGGATCGCGTAGCTTCTTTACGCTGCACGGTGGGCAGGTAAACGTGAGCCCGGCCGTCTTTGATGTGCTTAACGTAGCCTTTGTTTTCCAGGACCCGAATGGTGGTAAGAACGGAGTTGTAGGCCAGCGCCGGCTTTTCCGGGAAGCGCGTCGAGGACCTGCTGGACTGTGGCCGAGCCCTTCAGCCACAGCACGTCCATCAGCCGCAATTCGGCTTCCGTCAGGGTTTCAGACTTCCTTGGCGGCACGGACCCTTCTCCTTGTTATTTAGTAGACGGCATTTATTAGACGCAGCCAGAGGCCGCAGAGGTCAACTAATTATTTAGTTGCCAGACAGATGAATTGGTTGCCCCTGGGGTTACTTCGGAACGCGGATCCTCCTCCATGTAAACGAATTGTCAGAATTTGCTGGTAAGCCGGGCCTCTTCTTGGGTATAGCTATGCATCTAGTTATTTAAGGTTCAATTAATTTAGGTATCCTGCCGGCTGGGGCTGCGGTATGCATATTCGCAGAAGCATGGTCGAAGTTCCGGCGGGCACTGCGCTGGCCATCTCCCTTCTCGCGGTAACCTCGTCGCTCAGGAAAACTCAAGAAAAGAAAGACTTTAGCTACACGGTCGGTCCCGGAGCTGTTATTTCCATCACCAACAACTACGGTCCAATCACGGTCAGGCCTTCCGGGAGCAGCGCAAGTGCTGGTTGAAACGGTATCCCATTCCGACGCGGTCAGCCTGGTGAACGAGCAGCATGGCGACCGCATCGAGTTGCGGTCCAGTCTCCAGCCGTCCTGGAACCAACCTGGTGGATTACACCGTGCTGGTGCCTGCGGCCGCCTTCGTCAGCCTGCGATCCTCTGACGGAACCCTGCGGGCGCAGGGACTGCGCGGCGATGTCGTTCTGGAGGCCGCCTCCGGGTCGGTGGAAGTCACCGACATCAGCGATGCCCACCTGCACGTGAGAACTCTCAGCGGGCCGATTACGCTTGACTGACATTCGCAATAGCCATCTGGACGTCCATTCGGTGAGCGGCGACGTCAACCTGCATAATGTGACTGGACCATCGGTCGAGGTGAATTCCGGGGGCGGCCGAATCACGTATGATCGGCGACCCCGGCACGGCTGGGAGAATATCTGCTTACCAGTCATTCGGGGGACCTGGACGTGTCCATCCCAGCCAGCGCCCTGGGTCGACATCAAGGCACGCTCCATCAAAGGTCAGTCCGATCCCGGAATTTCCGATGCCGGCGGCTGCTTCCACGACAGGCCAGAAGCAATCTGCTGCTGAAACCCGGGATGGTGGTTGGATCCCGCTTTGAATTACGCTCGTTCAGCGGCAAGATCCATCTCAAGCGTCCGTAACCGGCGAGACCGATCGAGCGCTTTTAACCGTTCCAAGGGCTTTGCGGAGACTTAGCGCAAAGGACGCAAAGCACGCTCCAATGGGAGCCGGTTACCTTCGGTGACAAACTGTCGGTGCAGGATCGCCGTCATTGCTGTTCGGTTTCTGCTTTCCGGTGTAAATTTTAAGAGACCTCTTTGTGGGGCAGCCGTTATGCAGTCGATCTCGAAAAAGATAGCGTTGCTGTGCTTGCTGCTGACTTTCTTTTCAGCGGCAGCACTGGTTGCGCATCATCACTCGAGCGCCGACCGACGCATTGAAGTGTACGGTTTGCGTCACTGCTCATTCGGCTTCTCCTAAAGCTGTTTCCACCCTCCCGAGCCAGACGTTCGTTCGCGTTTCCGCGATCCGGCTGGCAGCCGGTTTCTGCCAAGCAACGCCTCGTAGCATTTGCCCTCAGCGTTCGCCCCCCTCCTGCAGTCTAGAAATCGAATTCAGAATATTGAATCGAGCGCCGTGCACCTTAAGCGCGCGCTGCGTCCGCCATTTCTAGACTTCTTTGGAGGAATCATGCTGGCTTTATACAAAAGGCCGCTATTTGCGGCTTTTCTGGCAGTTTTCTATTTGGCTTTTGGCCTTTACGCTCATCGCGCAATCGGGAGGAAGTTCGACATCGGTCACGGGTACGGTCGTGGATCCGACGGGCGCCGTGGTTGCCAATGCAACTGTGGAAATTCACAACCCGGTCAGCGGTTTTGAGCGAACCGCCAGCACCGACAGCTGCGGGAAAGTTCAGCATCCCGAATGTTCCGTTCAATCCCTATCACCTCGACCGTCAGCGGGCCGGGTTTTACTCCTTATCGCGCAGGACGTCGATGTTCGATCGGTTGTTCCCGTGAACGTCAACATCACTCTGCAGATAAAAGGTTCGGCGGAAACGGTCACCGTTGAAGGCGCGGGAGGAGATCTGCTGGAGAACACTTCGACCTTTCACACCGACGTGGATCGCGGACCTGTTCGACAAGATGCCGCTGGAAAGCAGATCGTCATCGGTGAGTTCGCTGGTCACGCTGTCTTCGCCGGGAATCGCCGCGGATTCCAACGGCCTCTTCCACGGCCTGGGCGACCACGCGGAAAACTCGTTTTCGGTCGATGGCCAGCCCATCACCGACCAGCAGAGCAAGGTCTTTTCCAACCAGATTCCGCTCGATTCGATTGAGTCTATGGAAGTCATTTCCGGCGCGCCGCCGGCCGAGTTTGGCGAGAAGACCAGCGTGGTGATCAACGTGACCACGCGCTCGGGCCAGGGCATGACCACGCCCAAAGGCAGCGTGACGGCTTCGTATGGCAGTTTCGGCACTGCCGATCGTCGGGCTCAACTTCGGCTACGGAGGCCAGAAGTGGGGAAACTTCATTTCCGCGAACGGCCTGAACAGCGGCCGCTTTCTTGATCCGCCTGAGTTTGCCGTGATCCACGACAAGGGCAACGAAGAGAATCTGTTCGACCGCGTGGACTTCCAACTCTCGCAGGCCGATTCGATTCACGTGAATCTGGGCTTCACCCGCTCCTGGTTCCAGACTCCGAACTGCCGTTCGACAACCTGAACGTGACTCGACTCAGAACGGCAATCTCGGTCGGCTCGACCGACCAGCGCTCGCAGATCAAGACCTTCAACATCGCGCCATCGTGGACCCGGGCGCTCAATCCCAATGCGGTGTTCACGCTGGGCGGCTTTGTCCGGCGCGACCAGTACAACTACTACCCCAGCGACAATCCTTTTGCCGACCTCGGCCCCATCCAGCAGGAAACCGTCGGCCAGAACCGGACGCTGACCAACGCCGGCCTGCGCTCGGATATCTCCTATGTGAAAGGCATCCACAACATCAAGGTGGGAGCCACCTATCAGCAGACTTTTCTGGACGAGAACACGCAGCTTCGGAATTGTCGATCCATTGCTGAACGCGCCTTGCCTGGACGCCAGCGGCGCGCCGGTCGCCGGCTTCAACAATCCTTCGGATTGCGTCGGCCCGAACCAGCCCAACGTCGCTTCCAATCCCAACGCGACCACGCCGTTCCTGTCGTTCCTGGGATGCTATGACCTGACCCGTCCGACTCCTGCACCCGCGGACGGTTGCGCCAGCTCCACCAGCACGCTGTTTCCATTTCTCGGGCACACCGACGTCAAACAGCTCGCGCTGTATGCCCAGGACACGATCACCAAGGGAAATTGGTCCCTGAATCTCGGCTTGCGCGGCGATTTTTACAACGGCCTGACCACGCATCGCGAAGCCGAGCCTCGCCTGGGTGTCGCATACAACGTGAAGAAGACCAACACCGTGCTTCGGTCTCCTATGCGCGAGTGCTGGAAACGCCTTTCAACGAAAACCTGGTGCTCGCCAACAACGGATGCAACTCGATCGTCCTGTCTTCGTTGCTGGGCTGTTCCGCGTCCGGCAGTGACGCCGTTCAGTCCGGGCTGGCGCAATGAATTCCACGCCGGCCTGCAGCAGGCTTTCGGGAAGTATGTGGTCTTTTCCGGCGAATATATCTGGAAATACACCCACAACGCCTACGACTTCAGCGTGCTGGGAAGCACTCCGATCACCTTTCCCATCGAATGGCACAACTCCAAGATTCCAGGATTTGCCGGGCGCGTGAGCGTGCCCGAACTTCCACGGATTCTCGGCGCTCATGGTCTTCTCCAGCGTCGCGGCGCGCTTCTTCACTCCCCAGATCGGCGGCGCCGGCGCGGTTCCTTCGGGAACGGTGGGCAACGCGTTCACTCCGTTCCGTATCGATCACGACGAGAAGATTTAACCAGACCACGCATGTCCAGTACCAGCCCTGGACAGCGCGGACCGTGGCTAGGCTTCAACTGGCGCTATGACAGCGGCCTGGTGGCCGGCGCGGTGCCGGTCGCGGACGCCTCGGGCACGGTTGATCTGTCCGGCCTGACCGGCGACCAGCAACTTCAGGCCGGGCTTTTCTGCGGCAGTACGCAGTCCGACGTTGACCACAGCCGCTGGGAATCTGTACCTCCGGCTACGGGTCAACCCTGATCAGCCTGCCCGCTCCCGGCAAGGAGAACGACGACACCAATCCGCCACGGATCGCTCCCCGCAATCTCTTCGATCTTGCCGTGGGAGATGACAATCTGTTCCACGGAGAACGCTACAAATGGAGCCTGAGCCTGACGGCCATCAATCGTGACCAACAAAGTTGCGCTCTACAATTTCCTGTCAACGTTCAGCGGCACGCACTACGTTACGCCGCGGGCGCTGACTGCCGAATTGGGGTTCCACTTCTGAAGATGACTCCGTGATGGTTGGGACGGCGCGATTGAAATCGATCCGTCCCAACCGAATACCAGCCCGGACAACCCGCAATCTATAATGCCGGGCATGTCTGTCCGGCTTGGAGATAGGTTGTGCTTGCTGGCTCTGATCGGGGCCTTATTGGCTGCCCCGATGGCGGGCGCTCTTGTCGCCACCTGGAACGGCGTGTTGCGCGACGCCGCAGGAAAACCCATCAATGCAGCCAAGGTGAGACTTCACGCGAAGGCAAACGGTCGAGACTACGAGGCCACAACGTCTACGGGCGGGACCTTCGCATTCACCGGAATTGTTGCAGCCGAATACGAACTTTCAGTCGAGGCCGGAGGGAAAATCTGGCGCGCGTCGGTTCCCATCATCATCAAGGACGGGACCGCCCTCACTACGATCCTGCAGGCTTCGGCTGATTCCAGTGAATTACGCCTTCTGCCCGCCAGTGAAGCCATCTCGGTACAGGCGAGCGGCGGCGAGCACCTTTCCAGCGGAGAAGTTTCCAGCCTGCCGCTGAACGCGCGCGACTTCAGCAAATTGCTGTTGCTGGCGGCCGGCACCATGACCGACGCCAACGGCGCCGCCAACTTCACCCAGCAATTTGCGGTAAACGGACAACGCGGCTCCGCCACCGTATTTGCCCTCGACGGCTTCGACACCACCGATCCGGAATTGGGCGGCGCGACGTTTTCCAATTTCAACGTGGATGCGATCCAGGAAGTGCAGGCCAACTCAGGAGTGATGCCGGCGGAGATCGGGCACGGCGCGGCCAGTTTCACCAACGTCGTCACCAAGTCCGGGGTGAACCAGGTCCACGGCAGCGTCTTCGAATTTGCCCGCAACGCCGCCTTCGACGCGCGAAACTATTTTGATCACAAGAGCGTCGCCGACGAACGCCGCATTCCTCCGTTTGTCCGCAATGAATTCGGCTTTACCAACGGCGGGCCGGTGGTGATTCCAAACATCTATGACGGCCGCGACCGCACTTTCTACTTCGGCCAGTACCAGGGCTTTCGCCAGGTGCTGGGGACCACCCAGGTCTTCCCCGTGCCGACGGCAGCGGAGCGCCAGGGAATCGACACCCTGACCTTTCCCGGCGACACCCTGACGGTTCCGGTGAATCCGGCGATCGTCCCGGTGCTCAACCGCTATCCTCTGCCCAATGATCCATCCGGAGCCTTCGGCGAGCGCACCTACGCGGCGTCCTCCAAGATCTACACCCGGACCGATCAATTTTCGGTGCGCATCGATCACCGCATCTCCGACAAAGCCACGCTGCTGACCCGGTTCAGCCTGAACCAGGTCACCGGGCCGCTTACCAATCCCGACCAGACCGCAATTGATCCCGAGTTTCGGAGTTCAGTTCTTCGATCACCAGCGCAACGCCGGGCGTGAAATATTCGCGCACGATTTCTCCCCATCTTCATTTCCGACACTTCGTTCGGCTACATTCGCAGCACGCCATTTTTCCCCGCCATCAATCACACCCAGCCCGCGATTAACTTCGGTGACGGACTTTTTCAGGGCTTCAATGCTCGCGGGCGGCTCGATCTTCGGATCGTTTGGCAATCTCTTCCAGTTGAAGCAGGACATGAGTTATGTGCACTCTTCCCACGCCTTCAAGTGGGGCGTGGAAATTCGCCTCAACCGCGACACCACGATTTTCGGAACCGATCCCAACGGCAGCTACAGCTTCGGCGGCGGCACCGCCTACTCTCCCGTACTGATCACGTCGGCCAGCGGCACTCACGATATCCAGCCCGGAGATCCGCTGCCCGATTCGCTTACCGGACTGCTCACCGCCACGCCTTATTCGTACAGCGTGATCGCCGCCGCCAACGTCACCGCCACCGGCGACCGCTTCGACGAAGCCGCGGTCCGCCGCGAAGCCTATAACTTCTACTTCCAGGACACATGGAAAGCCACTCCGCGCCTGACCCTCAATTACGGATTGCGCTACGAGGTGAACAGCCGCATTCAAGGAGGCCAATAATCGGACTTCGCTTCCGAGATTTGTCGACGCCAACGGCAAAGATGTTCCTTACTCGGACCACACCGCGAAGCAGATTTTTCTATACAATCCGCAGCCTCCGTATGACCAGGATTGGAACGGCTGGGGACCGCGGCTGTCGGTCGACTACGCCGCCACCAGCCATACCGTGCTGCACGCAGGCGGCGCCATTACCACGCTTCTGCCCAATCTCTGGCAGGACAATTTCATTACCGGCGCACTTCCGCTTGCGGTCAGTCTCTATGCCAACGCCTTGCCGGGCGTTCCTCTGCCATTCCAGAACTCGGTCGTGCCGGTAAATCTGCCGCCCCCGTACACCACTTCAGGGCAGCTGCTTTTTCCCGGCGGAGACGCCAGTCACGTGCCCCAAATACAGAAGTGGACCTGCAGCGCTATCAGAAAGATCTGAGAGCCCTCACGCCGGGAAACCAGGTTCAATTGCTTTCCATGATCGGTTTCGCCAAGAACTTCCGCAACGGCTACATCGGAAGCTACACCGCGGGCATCGATCATGATTTTCGACGACGTAAGTTCAGCGCCGCCTACGTGGCCACAGCGGGCGTTCATCTGGCCAGCGTGTATTCTCCGAATAGCTACGGCGGCGCCGATCCCGCCTTCGCGCCCTTTACCCAATTCGATTCCGCCGGAAAAGCGATCGGAGGCTTTGGGCCGGAGAGCATCATGACCAGCCGCTCGCACTCCACGTTATCACTCGCTGCAAACCAGCGTCAGCAAGAATTCCGCGCGCGCCGGGCTGGGACTGCAGGCCAGCTATACCTATTCCAAATCTCTCGATGACACCAGTTCGGTTCTCGGCGGATTCGTCTCCGGCGCGGGCGTGGTGCTGCAGACTTTCCCGCAGAATCCCTGGAATCCCGACGCGGAAAAAGGTCCTTCCACCTTCGACGCCACCCACTCATTCACTTTGAGTCTGATCCAGGTGCTGCCGCTGGACCGCGTGAGTTTTCTTCGCCCGCTGGGAAAAACGCTCACCCGAGGCTGGCAATTTCTGAACATCACGACGCTCACCAGTGGGCCGCCGTTCAGCGTGTACTCGGGAGTGCAGCAAACTGGCGTGGGCGCAGGCGGTGCCGACCGGCCCGATCTGGTGAAGCAGCCGCATTTTTCCACCAGCGGCCCGGTGCGCGAGGATTATTTTGGCCTGGGCGCGAACAACGGTTCATTCTTCAACATTCCGATTAACGTGCCGGGCGGAACCGGACCCAACCACGGCCGCTTCGGCACCCTGGGCCGCAACACTTTTCGCGGACCTGGTTTCCAGGATTACGACATCGCCCTGATCAAAGACACGCCCTTCGGACATCGCGGCAACGCGGAACTCGGCACAGTGGAATTTCGCGCGGAGTTTTTTAATATCTTCAACCTGGTGAATTTCGGCCTGCCCTCGAACATTCTGCGCGGCAGCGGATTCGGAATCATCAGCAAAACCGCCGGGCCGTCACGCCAGATTCAGTTCTCACTGAAACTGATTTATTAGGCAAGGATGCAGCGGGATAGAGAGGAGTCCGAGAACCCCTCTAGGGCCGGCGTGCCGGAGCAGGGCCCGGAGGAAGAATCTCGGCATCTCCAACCCGGCCACTCTGAAGAGTCACGTACAGGACAGCCGCAGTCCAGGTAGGAAACAGATCAAGGCCGGGGGTCGCCTCCGCGAGAAGCGTGGGCAGGAAAGCCCAATGCCATCCCAGCAGCCGGATCATGACCACCGCCATCACGGCGTCCAGAAGAGTGTCTGCCGGTGAAAACCCTCCCTCCGCAAAGAAGGGCAATGCAAACATCTGCACCGCGTCCCCGGCAACGGCAAGCAATAGGGCCAACCTGTGCTCGGGAGACGCAAGCGCCTTTCGCAAACTAGCGATCCACATAAACACCTACATAGATAGGATACAGCGGGCGAAGATCGAGATGTATCTTTTATACAAATATTCAAAGTCGCGCCAAGAGACTGAGCGCATTGCCCGCCGCTACGTACGCCATTTCGGGATTTCTGTGTGAAAATGTCTGTCGCTATCGCAGAGGAAACTAAAGCACGACAACGACTAAAAAATGGCCCTCGCTCCAGCCACCACCCACCGGCAAAGTTCACTCGCCAGCGACAACACAATTCTGATCGCTCTGGCCGCGTGTCTCACCCTGCTGCACGTCCTCACGAACGGACAGTACGGATTCCATCGCGACGAACTGGCCACGCTCGACGACGCACGCTATCTGGCCTGGGGATACGTGGCTTATCCTCCGGTAACACCGTTTCTGGGACGCATTTCGCTGGAGCTTTTTGGGACGTCGCTGCGTGGAGCCCGCTTCTTCCCCGCGCTGGCTCAGGCTGTGTGCGTCATCCTGGGCGGGTTGATGGCCCGCGAAATGGGAGGCAAGCGCTTCGCACAGGTGCTGGCTGCGCTGGCCGTAGCGGTTGCCCCAGTCGCGCTGGCTTCCGGCGCTCTTCTCCAATACGTGGCCTTCGATTACCTGTGGTGGGTACTTACCGCCTACTTCGTAATCCGGCTGCTTCGCTCGGACGATCCCCGCTGGTGGTTGGGCATCGGCGCCGCTATTGGCTTGGGCATGTTGACCAAGTATTCCATGATCTTCCTGGTTGCGGGACTGGTCGTGGGACTGCTGTTGACCGATGCAAGAAAGTATCTCAAGAGTCGTTGGCTGTGGATGGGAGTTGGCCTTTCGCTTCTCATTTTTCTGCCAAACTTTATCTGGCAAATGCAGCACCAGTTCATCTCTCTCGATTTTCTGCGTCACATTCACGCACGCGACGTCCGCATTGGACGCACCGCCGGCTTCCTGCCCGATCAACTGAAAATCGCCGCCAACTTCGTGACTATTCCGCTATGGATAGCCGGGCTGATCGCACTATTGACCGCGCGCGACTTCAAACTTTTCCGCCCGGTTGCCTGGATGTTCCTCGTACCATTCGTCCTTTTCGTGATCGCAAAGGGGAGAGGATATTACCTGGCGCCGGCTTATCCCATGCTGCTCGCGGCGGGCGCGGTCGTGGAAGAACGATGGGTCGCGTCATTGCCGGCTTTATGGTCTCGCCTGGTGCGAACCGCTACCTTCGCGGCGATCGCGCTGGGAGGCGTCCTGGTGGCTGCGCTGGCTTTGCCCGTGATTCCTATAAGCTCTCCCTGGTGGGCCCGCGCCGACAATGGCGACTTTCGGGAAGAGATCGGATGGCCGGAATTGACCTCGGAAGTTGCCCGCATCTGGAACACACTTCCGGCTGACGAGAGAAATAAGACTGCGATTCTTGCTGCCAACTACGGCGAGGCTGGAGCCATCGATCTCTACGGCGCAGCTTTCGGTCTTCCCAAGGCAATTAGCGGAGTGAACTCCTACTGGCAGCGCGGCTACGGCGATCCCCCGCCGCAGACTCTGATTGTCCTGGGGCTTTCCGCCGATGACGTTCACCATTTGTTTGAGTCCTGCGAGTTGTCCGGCCACACGACGAACAGTTATGGGGTCAAGAACGAAGAGACCCTGGATCATCCTGACATTTTTGTCTGCCATCAATTGCGCTATCCCTGGCCTGAGTTTTGGAAGAAATTCAGACACTTTGGCTGACATCGCCGTAGTATTTCCTTACTATTGTTCAAGTTGCCACCCACATTTAGGGTGTTCACTGCCATGCGATGGAACGACCTAAAACTTCGCCTTAAACTAAGCCCGGTTGCGCGCAAGCGTCTGGGCGTGGTGGCCGTCGTGCTGGTGGTGGCTTACATCGCTTTCGGAAGCGTGGTCTGGTGGGCGATGAATCAGCCCCCTGAAACTTTCGGGCGAGTAATGAAAAGAATGCCGGGGCCGGTCCCCTTTCTTCTTTTCCCTTTCGAGAGCGCGTGGCTCCATGCCCGCGCCGGGAAACTGCAAGTTGGAGACGCGGCGCCTGATTTCAACCTGCTGAAGGTCGACAAGACCGAGCGGGTTCAGCTCTCCACCTTGAACAAGCAGCAACCGGTGGTGCTGGTTTTTGGCAGCTATACTTGACCGCCATTCCGGCGGGAGGTTCCTGCCCTCAACAAACTTTACGAGCAGTACCAGAATCGCGTGGCCTTTCTGGTGGTCTATATCACCGAGGCCCATCCCAGCGACGTCTGGCAAATGCAGAGCAATATAAAGGATCAGGTAGTCTTCGCCAGTCCCAAGGATGAAGACGAGCGCGCCTTTGTGGCTGGAGCCTGTGTCCGAAAGCTCGGGATAAAATTCCCCAGCGTCCTCGATGAATTCGGCAATGGGACGGAACGGGCTTACACCGGCTGGCCCGACCGCCTGTACCTGATCGACTCGAACGGCCGCATTGCGTATAAGAGCGCGCCCGGCCCCTTCGGTTTTGAGCCCGATCAGTTAAGTGCGGCGCTGGCCCGCACCGTGGGAACCGCGAAAGCGAGCAAGTAAAAAAGCCACGGATTTATCATCCGTGGCTGATTATTGCTTCGCCTGCGAACGAAACTACTCGTTGGCCGCGCGATTCCGCTGTTCGACTTCGTCCTTTTCTTCGTCGGTCTCGGTGGTCTCGCTGGTGCCGGGCTTCTTCACAGCGTCCTTTGCCTTGCCCCAGGCATTCTGAACTTTGCCTTCAACCTGCTTGGCTGCGCCTTCGGCCTGATCTTTCGTGCTGCCGGTCCACTCTCCAACCTGGCGCTGCGTCCGTCCTGCGATGTCCTTTACTTTTCCTTCAACCGTGTCCTTGTTCATTATGATTCCTCCCAACCTGGATTTAGTCTAGTTCAACGACACCCACCATATTCCTCGGACTGCGGTTGGGCCATCGGCAAAATCCTGTACCCGGCGTGGGATCGCCTTGTAGGGTTCTTTTGTAAGTACTCCTTTACAATCTTCAACTTGAACGGGTCGTAGATCGCCGGATCACCAGCTTGGGTTCGATCAGGACTTTCTTAGGTTGCAGCTTGCGTTTCGAAGCGATGCGTTCGATCAGGAGGTCGGCGGCTCGCTTGCCTATCTCGGAAGTCCCCTGATCCACAGTGGTGAGTGGAACGGCCAGAAAATCGGAATAATGAACGTTGCCCGCGCCGACCACAGCAATATCATCTGGCACTTTGAGCCCGGCTTCGGAAATAGCCCGCATGGCGCCGATCGCGACCGGATCGTTGTAGCAGACCACCCCATCCGGCACAGGTTTCATTCGCAGCAATTTGCGCATCGCCTCGTGCCCGGTGTGATCCTGATAGCCCGCCTCCACGATATAACCCGGAGGGACGGATAATCCGTGTTTCTCCAGAGCTTGCCGGTAGCCTTCCATTCTCCCGGTCGCAATACTGATTCCCGGACCACGCAGGTGCGCAATTCGCTGGCATCCCCTCTCGATAAGGTGGGTGGTCGCCAGTTGCCCGATCGCCTGGTTGTCAGCGCCCACAAAACTGGCCCGGACCCCGGCGATGGGCCGGTCAATCAAAACGAACGGCGTGTCCCGATTCACGATGTGCTCGAAAGCGCCCGCTCCGGACTGCGCCGACGCCAGAATCAGCCCGTCCACCTGCCGGGCCAGCAGAGATTCGGCCTCATTCTTCTCCAACTGAGGATTCTCTTCGAAGTACGAAATGATGACGTGATAGCCGTGCGGCCGTACCGTGTCGGCAACCGCCTTGGCGATCTCCGCGAAAAAAGGGTGGGTAAAATCCGGCAGCAGCAGCCCGATGGTGAAGGTACGGCGGGTGACCAGACTGCGCGCGATCCAGTTGGTCTGATAGTTAAGCTTTTTCGCCCGGTCCAGGACCCGCTTTCGCGTCGCGGCGCTGATCTTCCCCTTGTTGCGCAGGACTTTGGAAACCGTCACCACAGAAACGTTCAAGCCCCGGGCGATGTCCTGCATGGTGACTGCCATGGCCGGGGAAGGATATCACTTACGCCGGATTTGGAGGGAAGGAAGATTCGAAGCAGTTAGCAAATAGCAATTAGCAATTGGCACTTAGCACTTAGCCAAAGCGAAATTGCTAATTGCCAAGTGCCAATTGCCAAGTGCTGTCCTACGCCGGGACCACCGGCTTCGATCCCCGGAACGCAAAATAAGCGATGTAGAGATAACAAATCGCCGGCAGAATAAATGCATGGTGAATTCCGATGCGATCCGCCAAGGCTCCCTGGATCAAGGGAATGATTGCGCCTCCCACGATCGCCATCACCAGCAGGCCGGAACCGTCGCCGGTCAAAGGACCCAGTTTCGCGATCCCCAGAGTGAAAATGCTGGGGAACATCACCGAATTGAAGAGGCCCACGAGAATGAGCGTCCACATCGCGATATGCCCGAAGGTAAGCATCGAAATCACGACCAGCGCACACGCCACCAGGGCCACGCACCCCAGTACGCGGTCGGTACGAACTTTCTGCAACACCGCAGAGCCGATGAACCGGCCGATCATTGCGCCCAGCCAGTAGAACGAAACGTATTTGGCGGCTTCCAGTTCCGAAATGTTGCCGATGTTGGTCTGGGTGAAATAGTTAATCAGGAAGCTGCCAATCGAAACCTCAGCGCCCACGTAAACAAAAATTCCAACCGTCGCCAGCACCAGGTGACGATACTTCCATAAGCTTACTTTCGGGCCTGACGGCTCCGTGGCGTTCTGCTTCCGGCATGGCCGGCAGCTTGAACATGGCAATGGCAATTCCCAGCGCCATCAGCGCGAGTCCAATGACGAGATACGGCAGCTTGACCGATGACGCTTCCTGGATTCTGTAAGCCTTCAACGCTTCACTGGACATTTGGCGGACCGCGTCCATGTTCTCCCGGTTGGCATTCAGAATGAACATCCCGCCGAGGTAGGGTCCGATCGTGGTGCCCAGGGAATTGAACGCCTGCGCCAGATTCAGGCGGCTGGATGCCGTCTCTGGCGGTCCGAGCACGGCTACGTAGGGATTGGCCGCCACCTGCAGCGCCGTGATGCCCGCAGCCAGAACCATCAGCGCGCCGAGAAACAGCGGAAACGAAGGAACGCTCGCGGCCGGAATGAACAGCAACGCCCCCACGCCCATGGTGAACAGGCCGACCACCATCGTCTTCTTGTATCCGATCCAGTCGATCACCTTGGCGGAGGGAATCGAGAACAGGAAATAAGCCGAGAAAAAAGCAAACTGGATCAGCATCACCCTGGCGTAGTTCAGGTCGAAGATCGCCTTCAGGTGAGGCACCAGCACGTCGTTCAAAACGGTGACGAAGCCCCACATGAAAAACAGAGTGGTCACCACCGACAGGGCGACTCTGTTGCTGGAGGCCGGCGCGCCGGTCGCAGCCGTAGCAGTGCGTTGGGGTACGTTTGTGATTGCCATTGGCTTAGTTCCCGATGATCGCTTGCCGAACGCGGTCTCGCGCAACGCAGTATCGGCCAGCATCATACCATCGCGGCGAAACTGGCGCCGGGATTATTCAGTGGTTAGGTTATCGGTTACCCGGAGTCCTGTGCTTGACGCGCCCTTGCTCTCCTGCTGCTCTAGGGGATTCCCGTGCACAGGAATACCCGCAAAGCTGTACGGCGAGTCCGGCTTGCTGGCAATCTAACTAATGCTTGGAGGCGAATACCATGAAATTAGTTGGGGCAGTTAGCGTGACTGTTCTGTCCTTGTTGCTTGCTGGCCGGCATTCCCGCGCACTCGCAGCAGGACCAACAGGAACAAAAAGACGAAAAGAATCGAAACCCGACAGGCAAGCCAAACCTGCCGAGCACCAGCAGGAGAGTCGTCCTGACACCAGGTGTACAGAAGCCGGCGCCGCAGCAGGAACAACAGCAGCGCATGCAGCAGGAGCGCACACAGCAACAAGAACAGCAGCGTACGCAGCAGGAGCGCACGCAGCAGCAACAACAGCAGCGCGCACAGCAACAACAGCAGCAGCAACATCAACAACAGCAGCAGCAAGAGCAGCAGCAGCGAACCCAACAAGAGCGGCAGCGAGAACAGACTCAGCAGCAGCAGCAGCAGCAGCAGCAACAGCAGCAGCAACAACTGGAGCGCCAGAGACAACAGACCCAACAGCAGCAACAGCAACGCGCCCAGCAGCAACAGCTGGAGCACCAAAGGCAACAGACACAGCAGCAGGAGCAACAACAGCAACTGGACCGCGAAAGACGTCAAACCCAACAGCAACAGCAAGTCCAGCAGCAGCAGCAACAGAGGCAGATTCGAAGCAGCAACAACAGCGCGCCCAGCAGCAAAAGCAGCACAGAGAGCAGAATCGCCAGCAACAGGCCCGCCTGTCACAGGAGCGCCAGCAGCAACTGATTCAGCAGCAACAACAGCGGGTCGTCCAGTATCGCGCAGCGCTGGGATCAGCAGGAACGGGTTGCCCAGCAACGAACCGCCGCCCTGCAGCAGCAAAGGCGCATGTCGCAGTACCGCTTCCAGCAGGAATATTTCCAGCGCGAACGGGATCAGCAATTGCGCTGGCGCAACGAGCATCACGACTACGAACACGATCCTTACTTCTATACCGCTCCGATTTATCGCTACAATCGCGGCGGCTCATACTTTGAGATCAACCAGTATGGCGCTGACTTGTTGCGGCAGGCGGTGAACTATGGCTATCAGGAAGGCTTCCGGGCTGGAGCCGCCGACCGCGAAGACCGCTGGCGCGCCGACTATCAGGACAGCTACGCCTATCAGGACGCCAACTACGGCTACAGCGGCTACTACGTGGACCAGGCAGATTATAACTACTATTTCCGCGAAGGCTTCCGTCGCGGCTACGAAGATGGCTACAGCGATCGCTACCAGTACGGCGCCTATTCGGATGGCAACTACAGCATCCTGGGCAACGTTCTGTCACTGATTCTCAACCTGCAGTCGCTGCAGTAGTTCGTTTAACGAACGACAAGAAGACAACGGCAGGCCCGCGGCGAAAGCCGTGGGCTACGTCTGTCCGTTGCGCCAAGACAATTTTCGCGGTGGTGATGGCCTGTCCTACGTGGCGCTGAGTGTGGTCCGCGACATGCACCAGCAGACCTGCAACGGTAGTCGGCATCCGTCGCTTTCCCACGCTCCGGCCTGTTCCAGATCGGACACACTGAAATGCCCGAACCCGCCCGGCACTTTTGTTGAACGCTCACGTCCAACTCCGGAAACATCTCATTTCGTGTTTCGCTCCGGAGTCCATCTCCGATTTCAATGCCGCCAACTGCTCGGCCGTCAGGCGTTGTCCTTCGGCATACGTCAGCAACCGGTCGAGACTTCGCGCGATGTGGCGCAGATGAAATGCCACCGGCGGCAACCCGGAAGGGCGGGCATTCATCTCTTCGTCGCTCAGGCCGCCGCACCATCGCGTCAGATCCTCTTCCGCCAACTCCAGCGCGTGCAAAACCGCCCGCTGTACGGCTGGAACCTCTGTCAACGTGCCTCGCAACCACGGCTCAGGCAATTCTGCTCTCACTCATCGCTTCACCTCCACCGTTCAGTGCCCCGCCCGGGGCTTTTCGGAGCTACAATGTAGACGATTTAGCCGTCCGCAGAAAGCCGGACCCGTAGCTCAACTGGATAGAGCACTGCGCTTCGAACGCAGGGGTTGGGAGTTCAAGTCTCTCCGGGTCCACCACGATTTCGCTCTCAATTTCCGCGACTCTATCTGTTTCGTAAGGCTGCACAGCGATTACACGACCCGCAAGTAGGCATCCCAGACTCAACATGCCTCGCTTTGATGTCACCATCGCCGGAGAACTGAACCTCGACCTCATCCTCTACGGTCTTCCCGACGAACTTCCGCCGGAGCGGGAGCTTGCTGGCCGACCGCATGATGCTCACTCTGGGCAGTTCTTCCGCCATTGTCGCCCACAATCTGGCGGCGCTGGGCAGTCGCGTCGGGTTCCAGTCGCTGATTGGCGACGACCCGCTGGGACAGATCGCTCTCGATCGCCTGGCCGCCGGCGGCGTCGATGTCTCGGGGTGCGGCGCAAGCTCACGGCTCGATCACGACCGGGCTCACCATCATTCTGCAACGCACCGGCTGGCGCAACATGTTGACCTATGCCGGAACCATTGCCGAGCTCTCGCTCAAGGATCTCGACTTCGATTACTCTTTTCGATTCCCGCCATTTTCATCTGTCGTCGCTCTACCTGCAGCGCGCCCTGCTACCGGACCTGGCCGAATTGTTTCGCCGGGTCAAGGCCGCAGGCCTGAGTATTTCTCTCGATACCAACGATGATCCGGAAGATCTCTGGGATGGCGGTCTGAAGAACCTGCTGAAATATGTTGACGTGTTTCTTCCCAACTTGCGCGAAGCCACGCAGAATCACCGGAACCGACGACACGGAAACTGCGATAAAGCGGCTGGCGGAGATGGTTCCGCTGGTGGTGGTGAAGCTGGGGCACCGAGGGCGCGCTGGCGCAACGAGGCAAGGAGCGGTTCACCAGCCCCGCCCTGAACGTCACGGCCGTCGATGCAGTCGGCGCCGGCGACAGCTTCGACGCCGGCTTTCTGCACGAGTATCTGCGAGGCTCCGATCTCATCAACCTGCCTGGCCAGCGGCAACCGCGCCGGCGCGCTTTCGGTCACGCGGCCGGGAGGAACCGAAGCCTTCCGCGACAAAGAATATCGCGAGCGCTTTCTGCGCGAGCACCCACTTTAGCTTAGATGTCCGATGCGGCGGGCGCCCTCGCCCGCCGCCGTTGGGTTTGATTTTGATGTTTCTAGAACCTCAACCCGAAGACCAACGCCAAAGGCAACGATGCCGAGGGCGCCCGCCCCACACAATCTTACTGCTTCACTTCCAGCAGCAGATGATCCTTGAACTCGGTCTTAAGCCTGGGAGCCGCGCCCGCCGTAACTTCCACCGTTCCCAGATCTTTGCCTTGATCATAGTCCGTCACCTGATAGCTGCCCGGCTGCAGCCCACGCAACTCAATCTCTCCCTTCCACGGTGCTGACGAAGGCGCGAAGAACGCGTAGTACATCTTGCCCATCTTTTTCGATGGCATAACCCTCGGGCACGTCATAGCCGTAGACATACAAGATTGCGGAACGTGCCCTTCGACAGCATCTTCTGGTTGTAAATGTCGATCCACTTCTTCCAGTGCTCTTCCTTGCTCCGGAGTCAGCATCACGGGTTTGAATTTCGGACCGGGATCGGGCCACACGAATTTCGTTCCTACCACGCCGCCGGCGCCGATCGTCGAAGCAAAATCCTCGCCGTGCTCGCGCCAGTTGTTGCCGATCCGATCCATGGCGGAGAGTTCCACGTGATCGCCGTACACCGCGGACTCCGGCCCCAGCAGCGCTTTGTACATCTTGATGCGCCGGCGCACCTGCACCGCGCCCACCGGATCGGCAGTCACCGCCTGATCGATAAACGGCAGCCAGGCCAGCGACGGCGGCGTGCCGCAGGGACAGCTCTGGGTCACGCTCTCCGGCTTGATCGCGCGGCTGGTCTGAAAGATCGTCTTGTACACATCGGCCATGGCGTTGACCGAATCCTGCGGAGACTTGTGATGATGCGCCGGGTTGTAGCACATGGGCACGCTGTAAATATTGTCCAGCTTGGAGCCGTCGAATCCCCAGTCGCCGATAAACTTCTCGGTAAGCTTCTTGTAGTACGCCTGCACCTCAGGCACCGCCGGACATAGCGTCGCCAGGTCGCGCGTCATGCGCGCATGCTTTCCCGTCCTTGTCGAGGATGAGCCACTCCGGATGCTCCTGCGCGACCTTCGACATCAATGTACTTGTGCGACTCCTACTTGCCCTGGCCGTCTTCCACGCCCAGCGGCAGCCACCACAGTTGCACCAGGATTCCCTGCTTGTGAAAGTCGTCCATCATCTTCTTGATGGAATCTCCGGGAAAGGTATCGGTGCGCGGATTCCAGTCGCCGTAAGTGTCGAACCAGCGATCGTCGAGCGTGGCCCACTTGATGCCGAGCTCTTTCAACTTCGGAACCGTGCCCAGCATCTGCGCCGGAGTGACGTTGAATTCATAGCCCCAGCCGCACCAGCTCACGTTGTAGGCTTCGCCGGAAGGCTTGGGAATTTCCCATCCTTCTTTCTGCAAGCACGCTCGACCAGAGATGCAGCGGCTCGTAAAAATCGCCGGCGTAGACCGAAACAAAACTGCGCGGAGTGGAATAAGCTTTCTCCCGGTTTGAGCACGGTATCCGCCGCGATGTCCACGCCGGCATCGACCCCGTCCGCTCCGACCTTGACCGGCAGCGACAGCGTCAGCGGCAGAGTCTCGACGTGGCCCAACCGCCTCGCCGACAGAAGCCGTCCAGAACGCCACCACCGGAATGCCGCCGCCGTAGCCGCCTTTCACCGTCCGCGCCCATCAGGTTCGGCTGCGAGAAGGTGCGGGTCAACTTGATGACGTCGTCTTTTCCCCAGTCATAGCTTGAGCCGTGGAAACTCCACATGTCGTAGGGCTGCGCTTTTTTGTCCGCCAGGCTGGCGTTAAACCTGTGCTGCTGCTCGACCACGCGATCGATGTGCACATCTTCGTTGCCGCTGTTCTTGTATTCCGCACTCGAAGCAGAACATTCGGGAAGTCGTCGTAAACTTCGACCCGCAGCGTGCGCTGAATCTTGTCACGCTGATGCGTCCAGCGAGGTGCGGGAATTTCCACCCGCTTGCCCCGGCCCAATTTGCCGGCGCTGTCCTGAACCTTCGCCTGACCGAAGTCCAGCGCAAACTGAACCTCCTTGCCATCGTGCAGCAGAAAATCGCTGCCGCGCGGCGCGCGGACTCGTCCAGCGTGAGCTTCTGATCGCCCTTGAGCAGGGAGGCCTGAATGTATCCGGAAGGCAGTATCTGAAACTCGGCGGAAGTTGTGGTCAGAATGACCGGGCCGCCCGGTCGCACATCCACTTTGATCTGGGACGGCGTTGCGCTGGCGCTGGCTCGGTTCGGAGCTTGACCGGCGGACGTGTGCAGCTGCTGCCGAAGCAGAGACGACACTGCCAGCGAGCAAGAGTCCTGCCGTCCGGATTGCATCCGAAGCAGCTGGCCGTAAATGCATTCACCGATTTCATTCGCTCGGCTTCATTGGCTCGAATTCATTGCGCTCCTCCCTTGACCGCACCTTTGAACTGGCTGAAACATCCGCTCTGCGTTCAAGTGATAGATCTTTTCCAGCACCGGATCGGGCAATTCCAGGCCGTAGATTTCCCAACGCCCCTGCGCCGGATATCCCCAGTAGTCGAACGATTCATCGGCGGTTTCCAGCCAGCGGAATTGATTGCGATACATGGCTTCGTCCATGCCGTTGTCGGTGCCGAACATCACCCGGTCCTGATATTTCAGAAAAAGTTCGCGCGTCTGCGCGGGGCTGCCGTCCCAGCTCCGCTTCACGCGCGCCGAACTCGACCATTACATTGGGATACTGGTCGAGCATGCGCGACACCCAGTCCAGATTCTCCGGCCACCCCATGTGCAGCGAAACGAAACGCGTTTCCGGATGCCGGGCAAAGACACGGTTGCGCGCTTCCAGCAATTGTTCCAGCTTGGGAAACTGCGGGCCGTAAAAACTCCAGTCCGGATGCTCGGTCAACTCCTCGTAGCGCTCGTTGCGGGCGTCCGTGGGATGGAAAAAGGCTTCGGGATCGCCAGTGTGAATGGAAACCGGAATGCCTAGACGCCCGCATTCGTGCCAGACCGGATCCAGCCGCGGATCGTCGATCGTGATCAGCTTTCCGGTCTTGTCGCGCACGCCCAGGCCCAGATCCTTCAGAAACTTGAGTCCGCGAGCCCCCCGGGCGACGGAATCGTCCAGTTGACGCACCATCTCCTCGCTGAAATCCGGATCGTCAATCTTGCTCCAGTCGATTTGGGTGAACACGATGAACCGCCCGGGATAGGGCTTCACCATTTCGTCGATCACGTGCTGCAGCTTGTCGCCCCACATGCCGGTCAGAATCACCACAGTTTTCACGTTGGTGTTGTTCATGATCTCGACGACCCGTTCGGGAGGCATGTGCTCTTCGATGCGAGCCGCATCGTTGATGTGGTTATGCACGTCGATCACATAGAACTTCGCCTGCGGAACCTCGTGCACGGGAACGTGAAGCATGGAAACAGGATGAAAATCTCTCAGCAGCAGAGTTTTCTTCTGCTCGGCGTCGGCGGCCGACTTGTATCCGATCTGGCGCGGCAGGTGAACCCGCCGGTTTGGGCCCGAAGCTCGTCAGGATTAAGCCAGAAACAATCAGGACACATTTCGCCTTCAAACCCATCAGACTCCCGGTTTGCATATTAAAACGAAATCATGCAAACCATCCGATATACAAAGCGTCCAGACAAGCTATCGCAAATGATGCGCATCTCGTGTCTAAATGAAAGTAAAGGTAAGCAATCGCAACTATACAACGAGTCAGGCGCCTGAGTCCCAAAAAGTGTGCCGATGTGGGACGATTTCAACCGATTGGTTCCAGCCACTATTCCAGCAGTCTTATTCCAGACACAATCCCTGTGCAAAAATCGCGCCAACTGTTAGGCTGACTTTTGCATCTTGGTAGTGGCGGGTTTACCCGTCTGGAGAGAGGTCACAAATGAAGTCACGCAAAGAAAAAGTTCTTTTTAATTTGTTGCTGGGTACTGGCATCTATCTGCTTGATACGATGCGCAATCGCATGTCGGGCACGGTCGACGACCTGAGGTCCAGGGCGCAGGACACCTACGAAACCGCCTCCGACCGCGTCAGCCGCGCCACCGACGTCATCCGCGGCGAAGATGGCAAATTTCCTGGGCACCGCTGGGACCGCGCTGCTGGGTCTGGGCATTGGCGTGGGCATCGGTCTGCTGCTCGCTCCCGCCAGCGGAGAAGAAACCCGCAACAACATCACCGAAAAAGCTCGCAATATCCGCGACCGGGTTTCTCGCGCGTGAGGCGCGCGACCGGCACGTACGGGGTGTAAGGACGGCGTCGGGCGTCAGGAGCCGGACCTCAGGCTCCAGATCTCTGGTCTACGGACTCTTAAGCTCAAAACTACAGAACATTCGAGGTTGGAGGCCCGTGGTCTGATGTCCGGCGCCCGAGGTCCGCGTTACAACTTCCTCCTGTAATGAATGGGCCAGACCACGGCCCAGGTTTTGCCGCCGTCCTTTGATCCTTCCCAGCTCCAGTCGAACTCGTCGTGGGTGATGTTCTTGAACACCATGCGCTGCAGTCGCCTGGTGCCATCGGGGCGCGTGGCATCGCGCCCCAGGATCATCTGTCCATCTTTGAATTCGCCGACGAAATCGAGATAGCCGCCTTCGTTGTCTACCCAGGTCTGTTTCCATTTGCCCGCGGTCGTGTCGAAGATGGAAACGCTCCGGCCGCGCAGGTGCATCGCGTCGCCGCCGGAAAAATTTTCCTCGACAATGCAGCCGTCCAGAATGCGCCGGATGCTGTTGGTGCCGTGCGCGATCTCTCCGGCGTTGTTGCCCGGCCAGGTGAGGTCCCATTCGCCCACCCAGAATTCGAGTTGCTTCTGTTCGGGCTCTGAACAGGGCTTTGGTTGGGCCGCGGGACTGTTCTGCTGGGCTCCACTCACGCAAGTAACGGCCAGGATGGCAAGGGCCAGCCGGAAACTTTTCCGGATCTGCATTCGTGTTCCTCCGCGGATGTTCTTGCCATCAGACGGCGGTCGACCGAAAACGGTAGCAAGCACGACACAACCACGTAGGGACAGCCGCCCCCGGCTGTCCGGCGGAGCGACTCCGCAGTTCGTTCCGACTGTTTCAAAACCTTCGTCGAGCTTCGCTCGCGGCGCTGGACCAACTCGGGAGCGTCTATGATCGGCCCAGTGGTGACGGTCTTCGACTTGTGATAAACCTTTACCCTTGATTCCCGGACACGCCATCTTCCTGTTTCGTCGCCGGCATTCTGGGCGGAGCCTTGAATGCAGTTGCCGGCGGCGGCAGCTTTGTGGCGTTTCCCGCATTACTGTTCATCGGCGTGCCGCCAATTCCCGCCAACGCCACCAACACACTCGCCCTGTGGACAGGAGTGACCGCAAGCGGCGGCGCCTATCGCAACCGGCTGGACGTACCCCGGCGCGTCATGCTTCCCCTGCTGATCACCAGCTTTGTTGGCGGCATCATTGGCGCCTTTCTGCTGCTCAGGACTCCAGCCCACACGTTTATGCGCGTCCTGCCCTGGCTGATGCTAGGCGCGACTCTGCTGTTCATATTTGGCAAAAGGCTGGCGGGAAACCGCGCTTCAAGCGTAGGACACGACGCCACCACGGCGGCTATCGTCGGCGCGTCAATTTTCGAGCTGGTGGTGCCGTGTATGGCGGCTATTTCGGCGGCGGCGTGGGCATCGTCAACCTGGCCATGCTGGCCGCCGTCGGCATGACGGATATTCATGCCATGAACGCGCTGAAGAGCATTCTGGGAATCGCCATCAACGGCGTCGCGGCGCTGGTATTCGTCGTCAAGGGTGCGATTTACTGGCCGCAGGCCGTAGTCATGATCGCGGGCGCTCTGGTGGGCGGATATTTCGGAGCGCACTATGCCCAGAAGCTGCCGCAGGCGTGGGTGCGAGGATTTGTGATTCTCGTGGGGACGGGGATGACGATGTACTTCTTCGTCAAAGCTTACTGAGCGTCGCCACATCCAGCAATTAGCAATTGGCACTTAGCTAATTGCTCTAGTTGCCAATTGCTTTATGGAAGTTCCACGTCCAGCGCGTAAATCTCCTG
>CAWEVE010000035.1:0-15467 GCA_963812465.1 Terriglobia bacterium | reverse complement strand
CCGGCAATTCGATGTTCCCCGCGAGCATGACGATCGGGAGCCGCGGCTTGACCTTTTTGATCTCAGCCGCCACTACGCCGCCATCCAAGAGGCCCAGTTGGTAGTCGACCACAATTGCATCCACCGGCCGCGACATGAAAAGCCGCAGACCTTCGTGGCCGTTCGTCGCAGTGAGCAGATCGTATCCGCTTTGCTGCAACCAACTCAGTTGGGTTGGATCACGGTGTATACAGAGGAGAGTGCTGTTTGCGCCCATCCACTAAATATGTACAGGCAGGTTTGCGGTTGCGCTGTTCACAATTGCTCATTCGGTGAGCCCGCGCCCCATTTGGGTGTTGGCAATTGAAAAGGGGCCGATGCCGGCCCCAAGGCCTTCGCTCAGCCCCTATTACCCTAATTAACGCCCTGAAGAAGCGGAGTCCGCCTTCACCATTCCCGGGTTGGGAAGGTGGAGCGCATCCGGAAGCTGGACGTGCACGATTTCATTCCTTACCGCGTACAGCACCAACTCGGCGATGGAATGAATCTTGAGCTTGAACATGATATTGCTGCGATGGGTTTCCGCCGTCTTCACGGTGACGGTCAGGATAGTGGCGACTTCCTTGGTGCTCTTGCCTTCACCCAAAAGCTGCACCACCTCGCGCTCACGCGGCGACAATTTCGCCACCTTGGGCACGGCTCCGGGTATGCGATGCCGCTGCAAATAGCCGTCCAGAATCAGATCGGACACCTGCGAGCTGAAAATGGAGTTATGCCGTTGCAGGGCCTCCACCGCGGTCAGAAGGTCGCTGGTTTCATCGGACTTGGAAACCCATCCGCGAACACCCACTTCCAGGCAATCCCGGACTACTTCCTCGGAGTTCACGTCGGTAAGAACCAGAATTTTCTGGGCCGGATTGTCTTTCAGGACCTGCCGGGCCGCGTCCACGCCATTCAGTTTTGGCATGCAAATGTCCAGGATAAGAAGATCGGGCTTCAACTGCCGGCACTTGGCGACCGTGTCCCGCCCGTCGCCAGCCTCACCGCAGACCTCCCAGCCTTCGTGAGACTTCAGCAGCGAGCACACACCCAGACGAACGATCGGGTGATCGTCAGCGACCAAAATACGAAACATTTTCATAAAACCCCCTCAACGTAGGAGAAACTTAGCAAGGCTAAGTAAGCGTTGTCTGTGCATAATTGCTCAGGCGCGGCACTCTGCGTGCGCGAGAGCGGGAAATTAGCAGCGGCCGGAAACGGAGCGAAATTGCGCAAATCCGGGAAGACTGTTTTTGTTTCGGCCACTAACCTTTGTCCTAAAGGAATGGTTGCGGCAGGTCCTACGGCCTTGATCGTGATCTCCACTGGCGCGCCTGGCTTTAGGCTTACCTCGTCTCCGTCTTCGGCCGTCAAGGTGTTCTCGATGCGGAGTTCTCGATACAGATCATCGGCGCCTTCGATTGCAATCTGCGCTTTCTCGGGTATCACTGGATGTGGGGACTCAATAATCTTTTCGACGGTTCCGGGCAAATTGACGGCAGGTGGTTGGGTGTCCATAGCTGACCAGACTAATCCGGGTTGCACACCAAGTCTGAGCAAATAGGCTCAGCCCGCTGGAATTGATTCTCTTGGTCGATCTATTCCTGAGCTTACGGCGTATATCTGATCAATTTTGATCAGTCTGCAACACCCATTCATTAGATACTGATATCAGGCAATTTTCACACCAGCATCAGTCATCATTCGAGGCCGCATTTAAGGCGCCTCTTCCGGCATCTTTTTCTGACCAACCTGGGGGTAAATGTCACTGCCAAACACTCTGTTTTCCAAAAAGGTCCTGGAAGTCGTCGGGCCGCGTCCTTTGGCACGAGAAGCCGCGCCGGCTGTCGCGCGCACGCTTGCCGTCGAAGCAGTCGCTACCGAGCCGCATCGCAGTCATCGGGAATTATCTTCCGCGCCATTGTGGAATCGCTACGTTCACTACCGATCTGTGCGAGGCCATCGCCGCAGAGTATGGGACTGCCCGATTGATGGCGCTGCCGGTAAACGACACCGAGCAGGGCTATGACTACCCCGCTCGGGTGAGGTGGTCGCTTGCCCAGGATGATGAGAGTTCCTACCAGGAAGCCGCTGAATTCCTGAACTTCAATAACATCGACATGGTCTGCCTGCAGCACGAGTATGGAATCTTTGGCGGCCCGGCCGGAAGCCATATTCTGCATCTGCTGCGCGGGCTGAAGATGCCGGTCGTGACCACTCTGCATACTGTCCTGCGTGAGCCCAACCCGGACCAACTGAGGGTCATGCAGGAGATCGCGGAACTTTCGGACCGGCTCATCGTCATGAGCCATCTCTCGTCCCAGTTCCTGCAGGAAATCTTCAAAGTTCCCGGCAGCAAGATCGACATGGTTCCACACGGCGTTCCGGATCTGCCCTTTCTCGATCCCAATTTCTACAAGGACCGCTTTGGCGTAGAAGGAAAAGCAGTGCTGCTCACCTTCGGATTACTCTCGCCCAACAAGGGCATCGAAAATGTTATTCAGGCAATGCCGCAGATTTTGGCGAAGCACGAAAATGTCGTGTACCTGGTGGCGGGCGCTACCCATCCCCACGTTCTCCGTCGCGACGGGGACAACTATCGAGCCAGCCTGCAAGCTCTGGCGAAGGAAGTAGGAGTGGAATCGCGAGTGATCTTCCACGATCGCTTCGTCAGTCCGGAAGAGATGGCCGAGTTCATTGGCGCCGCGGATATTTACATCACTCCATATCGTCACGAGGCCCAGGTGGTATCGGGAACACTGGCTTACGCGCTGGGGGCGGGCAAGGCGATCATCTCCACCCCGTATTGGCATGCGGTTGAGTTGCTTGACGAGGGCCGCGGAGCGCTGGTTCCCTTCCAGGACCCGAACGCCATCGCACAAAAAGCCATCGAACTTCTGGCGACGCCGGCATTGCGCCATGCCATGCGGAAACGGGCTTACCTGTTTGCCCGGGACATGGTCTGGAAAAAGGCCGCGCAAGGCTACATGGGGAGTTTTGCCCAGGTCCGAAGCGACCGGCTGGAAACGCCGAGGGTTCAGTTTTCGGCGCGCAATACTCAGAAATCACTCAACCAGCTGCCTGATTTGAAACTCGATCACGTGAATGCGCTGACCGACGATACCGGCATGCTGCAACACGCCATCTTCACCATCCCCAATCGAGCCGAGGGATATACCACCGACGACAACGCGCGCGCACTGATCTTTACAGTACTGCTGGAACAACGCGATATCGACCCACTGAATATCGATCCATTGAATATCCGTCTATCGTCGCAAAAAGCCGAGTCAGGCAATCCCGACTGGCCTTTCCGGTATTTGGCATTCCTGGAGCACGCCTTCAACGCGAAGAAGAAACGATTCCGGAATTTTATGGGCTACGACCATCGCTGGCTGGAAGACCAAGGCTCGGAGGATTCCCACGGGCGCGCTTTGTGGGCTCTCGGAACAGTTCTTGGCTCGATCCAGGAATCAGGGATTGAGAGGCGCCGCCGGGCGCTTGTTCGAGTTCTCGGTGCCGGCGGTGGTCGAGTTCCACAGCCCTCGAGCGTGCGCCTATGTCCTGCTCGGAATGCAGGAGTATCTGCATTCGTTTCCGGGAGACCGCGATGCCCAGCGCGTACGGCTGGCGCTGGCTCAAAGATTGCTCGCGATGTACGAGTCGATCAGCCGTCCCGACTGGAAGTGGTTTGAGGATGTTGTGGCCTACGGAAACGCAAGGCTGCCGCAGGCCATGTTGCTGGTGGGATCGGCCTGTGAGAACGAACGCATGATTTCCGCCGGACTGGATTCGCTGGAGTGGCTGATGGACACGCAGGGTTGCGAGACCAACGGCCATTTCGTTCCGATCGGCTCGCAAGGTTTTTATCGCCGAGGTTCGTGAACAGGCTCGATTCGATCAACAGCCTCTGGAAGCGGCGGGCGCGGTGTCGGCCTGTTTGCAGGCCTATCGCGTGACTGGAGACCCTCGCTGGCGCAACGAAGCCTGGTCGGCTTTCAACTGGTTTCTGGGCGACAACGATCTCCAGATTTCTCTGTATGACTCTGCGACCGGCGGTTGCCGGGACGGCTTGCATCCTGACCGCGCGAATCAGAACCAGGGCGCGGAATCGACGCTGTCGTTCCTCATGGCACTTTTGGAAATGCGCACTCTCAAGACACCCGAAAAGACAGATGAAAAGGCGGACCTGGCATGACTGCTCCTGAACCAACACTCGTAAACGTCGAAAGCCCGCACTACCCGCCACTTCTTCTGCGGCATCCGGCCAATCCCATCTTGACCCGCCAACATTGGCCATACTCCATCAACAGTGTGTTCAATGCGGGCGCGACCCTGTTGCAGGACGGTACCACTCTGCTGCTGTGCCGCATTGAAGACCGGCGGGGCTTGTCTCATCTCTGCGCTGCGCGTTCTAAAAACGGCGTGGATGGATGGATCATCGATCGCGAACCGACCTTGATGCCGAGCCCGAAGGACTATCCCGAAGAGATTTGGGGAATCGAGGATCCCCGAATCACTTTCGTGCCCGAACTGGGGCAATACGTTGTTACTTACACTTCCTATTCACGCGGCGGCCCGGGAGTGTCCCTGGCTTTGACCAAAGATTTTCGCAGCTTCGAACGCTACGGCGTGATCATGCCGCCGGACGACAAAGACACGGCGCTGCTGCCTCGCAGAATCAACGGCTACTGGGCGCTGATTCATCGGCCCATGACGCCACTGGGTTCGCATATGTGGATTTCCTACTCTCCCGATCTGCACCACTGGGGCCGGCACCGGCTGATGCTGGAGGCGCGCCGGGGCGCATGGTGGGACGCAAACAAGATTGGGTTGTCCCCGCCGCCCATAGAAACTTCCCGAGGCTGGCTGGTGCTCTACCACGGAGTACGGCATACGCCCTCAGGTTGTCTGTATCGTCTGGGTCTGGCCCTCTTTGATCTTGAAACTCCAGAAAAATGCCTGCTGCGGGGAGATTCGTGGATCTTCGGACCAGAGGCAGACTACGAGCGCAACGGCGACGTCAACAACGTGGTCTTCCCTTGCGGATACACCATGGATCGGGATGGCGACACAGTCAACTTCTACTACGGCGCTGCCGACTGCTCGATCGCCCTGGCGCGGGCCAGCGTGCGCTCTTTACTGGAGTGGCTGGATGTCAACGGAAGTATGGAGCAGGGCCGGCGAAAGAGTGACTAATGAGAACACCAAGGACGTTGCTGATTCTCGTGGCGGTCTTCGCTTTTCCCCTGGCCGTTTCGGGCGCATCGTCCGAGCCGGTTCGGGTTGAGAGCGGATTAGTTGTAGGTACGTCGGATGGTTCGCTCACGGTGTACAAATCCATTCCTTTTGCCGCGCCACCAGTCGGCGAGTTACGCTGGCGGGCGCCGGAGCGGCCACTGCGTTGGAGTGGTATTCGGGCCGCAGATAAATTTGGACCGATCTGTATGCAGAGCGGTGCCTCCGTTCCGGGCGCGGCGGAGGAGCCGGTAAGCGAAGATTGTCTGACGCTCAGCATCTGGACGCCGGCTAAGGCGCGAAACGAGAAGTTGCCGGTGATGGTTTGGATCCCTGGAGGCGGCTTTACTCAGGAGTCCGCGTCCATGCCGCTGTATTGGGGAGACGCACTGGCCAAGCGCGGCGTCATCGTTGTGACCATCAATTATCGGGTGGGCGTGTTTGGTTTTCTGGCACATCCGGAGTTGACTCGCGAATCCCCGAACCACAGCTCCGGCGATTACGCATTGCTTGATCAGATTGCCGCTCTTGCCTGGATCCAACGAAACATAGCTGGGTTCGGCGGCGATCCGGGCCGAGTCACCATTTGGGGGCAATCGGCGGGATCGATGTCGGTGAATCTGCTGATGGCCTCGCCGCTCGCACATGGGTTGTTCCAGCGGGCGATTGGCGAGAGCGGCGGATTCTTTATTCCTCCAGCAGCCACGGGATCGACTGCGGGCTGGTTTTTGGCTGGCGCGGAACAGCAAGGCGTGAAGTTTGCGGAGGCTGCGGGCAACCCATCCGGGACATCGATCGAGGCCCTGCGCAAACTCCCAGCTGAAGTGATCTTAAAGTCCAGCGACGCGGGCACGACCCATCCGATCATGGATGGTTACGTGCTTCCGGAGGAACCTTATTTCGTATTCGCGGCAGGGCGACAGAACGACGTGCCCCTGTTGGTTGGCTCTAATGCCGATGAGGCGAGGCCCCTGATCGCGGGCAAGGACATAAAACTTGCAAGCTTCGGCGAAGACGTAGGCAAAAGTTTTGGCGGCGACACCATGCGCGATCTGGCGAATGGATACCTGAAGATCTATCCCACCACGACCGACGCTCAAGCCCGCGACACCCGGGCACGGTTCGAGCGGGATCTCCGCTTTGGCTGGGACGTGTGGACCTGGGCGCGCATGCAGGCGAAGACGGGAAAAAGTGAAGTCTTCTATTACTACTTCCAGCATTCTCCGCCTTTTCCTGAAGGCTCACCTTTCAGCGGTTGGGGAGCCGGGCATTGGCAGGAGTTGCCTTACGTATTCGATCACCTCGGTCAAAATCAGTGGGCGTGGACCGATGCCGATCGCACGCTCGCCAATACTATGGCGACCTACTGGACGAACTTCGCCAAGACCGGCAACCCGAACGGTGCGGGGGCGCCGGTGTGGCCGAACTTCACGACCGCGAGCCAGCGCGTGATGCGCCTTGATGGCGCGGTTGCGGTGGACGGCGTTCCGAATCTTGAAGGGCTTCGGCTGTTCGACGACCGCTTTGCGAAGATGCGAGCTGACAGCATCGCACTGGGCAAATAGTGAGATCACGTTAGGCAAATGGTGAGAATGACGGCACGACTGAAGTCGTGCCCTTCCCTTCATTTTTTACTTCAATTCTTTAGTTTTAAAGATATGAGCTATCTTGCTCAGACACGCATGTCTGCACCTGTCATTCTTTATTCTCCTGAGTGTGTCGAGAGAGCGACGACCGCCAATTCGTAGCTCCCATTCTTAGGTTGCTGCGGTGAGATTCTCAGGATTCACCACCGAAGCGACCACATCCAGTCAATTGGCGTTCCGCATCCGTGCATATGCCGGTGACCCTCCGGCGGACACGATTCGACCCGATAGAGATGTCGAACATACAAGTCAGGGCCGCACCTCGGGGCGCATGAGAGGCGCTGGCCCGCGAAAGATGAAAGACGAAAGGTGAAAGATCATGCCGTTAATTCAACTCCTGGAAGTTCTCGTGGTGGTGGGTGTTCTTCTGTGGCTGGTAAACCGCTTTATCCCAATGCAGTCGTCCATCAAGTCGATTTTGAATGGCGTAGTGGTGATTGCCGTAGTTCTGTGGCTGCTGAATGTTTTCGGGCTCTTCCATTCCCTTTCAGGGATACACGTCGGGAAGGGTTGAGCTGATTCTGAGTGCCTATTAATGCCGGCTCGCGACCCTAAGCTCGACACTGGTAGGCGGGAACATGGCAGACACCTGCCGTTTAAGGAGAATACTTTGAAGACTAAACTTTTGCTGGCTGCCGGACTCACCCTGGGTTTGAGCGCGTTTGCTCAAACCAACTCTCAATCCACCATGGTCGTCGAGCCCATGGAGCACACTCCGACCTTCCGCGTCACCGTAGTCAGCCGGAGCATTCAGGCGGTGAATTACAAGCATCGCGGCGGAGCCACCAAGCTGGATTTTGCCGGCACCGATCTCATGCCCCAGGCGCGCGGCCAAGCCAAAGTGGAGAGCAAGAAAGGCTACATCGAAATCGAAGTGGAATTTGCCAATCTGGAAAGGCCCACCTCTTTCGGCAATGAGTATCTGACCTACATTCTCTGGGCAATCTCGCCTGAAGGCCGGGCCATCAATCTCGGCGAGATCCTGGTGGGCGACAACCATCGCAGCAAGGTGGATGTCACCACTGATCTGCAGGCATTCGCTCTGATCGTGACCGCGGAACCTTATTATGCGGTGCGACAGCCCAGCAACGTGGTGGTGCTCGAAAACATTGTTCGCGAGGACACCAAGGGAACCACCGAGGCGATGCACGCCAAGTATGAACTGCTGGAGCGGGGCGGATACATTCCCACCGGCTACAAATTCGATCCCGTGGTTCTGAACACCAAGTTACCGTTGGAATTCTTCGAAGCGCGCAATGCCTTGCGCATCGCGCAGTCCGAGGGAGCCGAGACCTACGCCGCGGACACTTATCAGCATGCGGTGCGGCTGATGAATAAGGTGGATGAAGACGCCACCGACCGGCACACCGACCGAAAAGCAATGATCGGAGTCGCCCGCGAGGCGGTGCAGACCGCGGAAGACGCTCGCGCGATCACCGTCAAGAAGATCGACCAGGAACGTTTGGATAACGAACGTCAGGCTGCCGCCAACGCGCAGGCGAATACTCAAGCGGAAGCTGACGACGCCACCCGGCAGAAAGAACAGGCCCAGGCCGACCAGGCCCGAGCTGAACACGCCCGGGATCGGGCAGAGTCAGACACAGCCAGAGCTCAGGCCGACGCGGCCCGGGCCCAGTCCGACTCCGACAGGGCGAAAGCCGATATGGCGAACAGCCAGGCTGCATCCGCCAATGCACTTTCCGCCGCCCAGGCAGACGCCGACCAATCCCGTCTGGCTGCGCAGCAGGCCCAGTTGAACTCACAGCAAGCCGAAGCCGACAAAGCGGCCATGCGGGCGCGATTGTCCGAACAGCTGAACAAGATTCTTCAGACTCGCGACAGCGCGCGCGGCCTCATCGTCAGCATGTCCGATGTTTTATTTGACACCGGCAAATACTCGTTGAAGCCGGGCGCTCGGGAGAAGCTGGCAAAAGTCGCCGGCATTCTGCTCGCCTACCCTGGACTCAACATTGAAGTCGGCGGCTACACCGACAATGTGGGCGGCGACGGAATGAATCAAACTCTGTCCGAGAACCGCGCCAGTTCGGTACGCGATTACCTGGTGCAACAAGGCGTGGCGATGACTTCAGTCAGCGCCAGAGGTTTCGGCAACACCTTGCCTGTCGCCTCAAACGATAGCTCCGCCGGCCGTCAGCAGAACCGGAGAGTGGAACTTCTCGTATCGGGAGACGCTATCGGTAACCCGGTGAACGCAACGACAGGAAGCTTGCAGTAAGCAAGCGCATGCAATCAGCAGCAATGGAGGCAGCACCCATGAAAGTAATCAAGATCACCAGCACAGCCATTCTGTCCTTGCTCCTCGGAGTCGCTGCTTCCTGCTTACGCAAGCAAGAGCAGCACGGGGAGAGCAAGAGCATTCTCAAGGGCAACAAGGCGGACATGAGCAGGCCAGGCCCGAACAGCAGCATGCTCAGCAACCGCAGCGTCAGCCAGCCCAAGAGCAACAGCACGCTCCACAGCAGCAGCATGCACAGCCAAGCAACAGCACAGCCCAACAGCAGCAGCAACAACAGCATGTTCAGCAGCACAGCAACATGCCCAGCAGCAGCAGCAACAACAGCATGTTCAGCAACAGCAACATGCCCAGCAGCAGCAACAACAACAGCACGTTCAGCAACAGCAACATGCCCAGCAGCAGCAAGCTCACATTCAGCAGCAACAACACGCGCAAAATCAGCAACCACGGCACACGCAGCAACAGCAGCGCGTCGAGCAGAGCGCATGGCAACAGCATCGCTCACAAAACTGGGAGTCCGATCACCGCACCTGGCAACAGCGTGGGGGTTATCGCGGCTACCGCATCCCGGATGACCGTTTCCGCGGATACTTTGGGCCCAGCCATGGCTTCCGAATCAACACTCTTCCCTTCCTGGTGGTCGGCGGTTATCCGCGCTTTCAGTACGACGGTTACTGGATCAGCGCGGTTGACCCGTGGCCGCAAGCCTGGGGCGACAACTGGTATGACAATGACGATGTCTACGTAAACTACGTCGACAACGGCTACTACCTGTACAACAACCGGTATCCTGGTCAGGGAATCGCGATCAATATCACGTTGTAGTTCTTCAGCCGGCGCAGCTTCGCGAGAGGCTGCGCCGCTCACGGTGGTTCAGTCCCCCGAAAAGGAGCACCATATGCTTGGAACGATTCTGGTCGTAATCCTGGTCCTGGCGCTTTTTGGAGCCCTGCCACGCTGGTCACACAGCCGGGATTGGGGATATGCGCCGACCGGTGGCGTGGGACTGGTTCTCCTCATTGTCGTCATTCTCCTGGTTCTAGGTCGCATCTGAATTATGCGTCACCGGGCCACCTCGGCAGGCGCCACTGTGAGAGGCTGGCGACGACTTAGCATCAACGCCGTGGCACTTCTTCTGGTCGTGCTGATGTGCAGCGGCGGCTCATCCGCTTACTCCGTTCTCACCCACGAAGAGATCGTGGACCTGCTGTGGGCCGACGCCATCCGGCCTCTTCTGCTTAAGCGCTATCCTGCCCTGTCGGAAGACCAGATCAGGGATGCGCACGCCTATGCCTACGGCGGCGCCGTCATTCAGGACCTCGGCTACTACCCGTTTGGCAGTCGGGAATTCAGCAACCTGGTGCATTACGTCCGCAGCGGAGATTTTGTTCGCGAGCTGCTCCTCGAAAGCCAGGACGTCAATGAATACGCCTTCGCGCTGGGCGCGCTGTCGCACTACGCCGTCGGATATCGCGGGTCACCCGGCGGTCAACCAGGCGGTGGCCATCGAGTACCCCAAGCTGCGCGCGAAGTTCGGCAAGTCAGTACGCTATGCTCAGGGCAAGACGGCACATTTGAAAACGGAGTTCGGATTTGACACGGTGCAGGTCGCGAAGAATCGTTACGCGTCGCAGCAGTACCACGATTTCATCGGATTCGAAGTTTCCAAGCCGCTGCTGGAGCGGGTCTTTCCCGTGGTCTACGGAGTGGAATTGAAGGATGTACTCACCCATGAGGATCTGGCGGTAGGTTCGTACCGTTTTGCGGTCAGCCGGCTGATTCCGCACATGACCCAGGTGGCGCTGCAAACCCATAAGAAAGAGCTGATCCGGGAGACGCCGAATTTCGCAAAACAGAAATTCCTGTATCGCCTTTCGCGCTCTGACTACGAGCGGCAATGGGGAAAAGACTACGTCAAGCCGGGCGTGGGGACGCGCGTCTTGTCGACCCTGCTGCGCTACATGCCGAGGATCGGTCCGTTCAAGGGATTAGCCTTCAATAGTCCGACAGCCCAAACTGAGGATTTATATTTCAAAAGCATCAACACCACCGTGGATCAATACCGCGCGTTCTTGGAAGAGGAGCGCACCGATTCACTCGTGCTCCCCAATTGTGATTTGGATAGCGGCAAGGCGACTCAGGCGGCGGAATACTCGCTCACGGACGAAACCTACGCAAAGTTGCTGGGCCAGTTATCAGGCGGAAAGTTCGAGAAGGTCTCACCTGAACTGCGTACCAACCTGCTGGACTTTTATTCGGATTTGTCTCTGCCCATCGCCACAAAAACCCATCAAAGTGATTGGCAGGGCGTACTGACCGCGCTGGAGCAATTGAAATCCACGACTCCAGTCGCAACCTCCGCACATACCGCTGCTGAGTAAGGCCACTCCGCGGGTGTGACCGTACACTCGAATGTGCGTCTGGCGCCACAAAACCAATTTGTGCAGGCAGAGGCCTCCAGGATCGGAGCCATATTCTACGAGGGGCTCGCCGGTTCGAGCCGTGCTCGCTCCTACCCTCGCTCGTACCCTCGCTCGTACCAACGGAGCACACGCAGCGCGCGGAGCGTGTTCCACCGGCTCGGCTCGCCCACCGACTCGCTGAACGGGAAGGCGAGCGCCTCGTCGTACGCTCGCTCGAGCAGCCATCGACCGTCGGCCTGCTGCCGGCTCTTCGACGACATGCAAGGCATCGCCGATGCGCGCGTCGGGCTGGAGACCGGCGGCCCTGAAGTAGTCGAGCGCACGGAGAATGTCGTAGTGGTAGCGGGGCGGGAACGCGAACTCCAGGAACGCCGGATTCGCGACCTCGCCGGTCGAGCGCCGCCGGAAGAGACCGCGCTCGAGCAGGTACTCCTCGCCTCGCCGTCTGGCCGCCGCAATCTCCGGCGTCGACCCAACGGCTCGCTCGTACTCGAGCAGTCCCTCCAGCACGCAGATCGTGGTGTGGAATGACGAGCGCGTGCTCTTCGGCGCCTCGCAGTTCCAACCGCCGTCGTCGAGTTGCTCGCCGACGAGACGGCGCGCGAGGCTCTCACGTCGGGCGCCCGAAGTAGGCGCCGAGCGCGAGCGTGCCCCCGTTGATGCACGGCTCCACCTCTCCCTCGAAGAACGGCTTCTTGCCGAACTCCTCGTCCCACCGGAAGCCCGCCTCGAGGCGCGCCACCGCCGACTCGACGGCAGGTTCTGTGCGGTCCACGCCGGTCGCGCGCAGGAGGAGCATGGTGAAGAGGGTCGGCAACCAGACCGGGGCGTCGTCCCGGTGCCACGAGCCGTCCGCTCCCTGGCAGCGCGAGAATTTCGGCGCCCACCCCTTCGCGCGGAACGCGGGCGCGCTCCGCGGCGATCTCCTCCGGGGAGGCGTCCGTCAGATCGCGCATCGCCTGCCAGCGGATGGCCGGGTCCGAATCGAGCAGCCAGTCGATAGCTTCCATGGCGCGATTATTACACCCGCGCTTGCAACCTCGTCATACGAGCCCGATGTCGCGCCGGGTGCCCCATTCTAAATTTCGCGTTCTTTGCGAACTCTAGAGCGGGGAGGTTGCTTGCGGGTGCCCCATTCAAGCCCGCTTTTGGCTTGAGTGGGGATGTTCAGATCTTCCTCGTTCGTCGCGGCTTCGGCTTACTTTTGCCCTTGACATTTTGCGCCACGGCAGCGCGGATGAGATCCTTCAAGGCCGCCTCATTGATCTTGTCGCCTTCGTGGATGTCGATGGCGCGCCTCACATTCCCCTCGAGGCTGGAGTTGAATAGACCCGACGGGTCCTTCAACGCAGCTCCCTTGGCAAATGTCATCTTGACGACATTCTTGTACGTCTCTCCCGTGCAGACGATGCCGCCGTGCGAAAAGACGGGAGTTCCCCTCCACTTCCACTCTTCGACAATCTCAGGGTCTGCCTGGTGGATGATTGTGCGCACTTTCGCGAGCGTCTTGCCGCGCCAATCGCCAAGTTCCTTGATCTTCTCGTCGATTGCCGCAGAAGCAGAGATGAATGCAGAGGCAGATTCCACCGCGACGGGCCTTTTCATATACAGCTCCAAACTCTCGCACCTAATCTAGCCGCGCTAAGCGGAACCTGCAACACTCTGCAAGTAGGAATCCCTTACTGGTTCGATAGCAGTTCAGAGGGTGGCCCACTCAAGCCCGATTTTGGCTTGAGTGGGGATGTTTCAAATCTTCTCAACTCTGTCATCCCGACCGGAGCAGATCATCGCAAGGGCGATGATCTGGGGAGTGGAGGGACCTTGCGTTTAATGTCTGCCCAGCCCCACTCAAGCCAAAAGCGGGCTTGAGTGGGCCACCTTGGCGATGTGAGGTTCCATCACTAGGTTTTATGAACGACCTCGAACGAATACCCGTCCGGATCAAATATATCGGCGGCGTAGTATCCCGGATAGTATTCCACCCGTGCCCGCGGCGAAATATTGTCCCTGGCACCGGCGGATATTGCCGCCCTGTAGAATTCATCGACCTTATCATTGTTTTCAGCCATGAACCCCCAGTGGATGGACGCTGGATGAGGCTTTCCTTGCTTGATCCAGAAGAACGCCCTCTTGCCATCACCAAATCCCCACAGATCAGGATGATCACCTTCGCCCTTGTAGGGTAGGAAGAACTTGATATTAAGAGGCTTCAAGGCCGCCTCATAGAAGGCCAACGAACGTTCGACATTGCTGACAGTCAGAATCATGTGGTCGAGCATTGTTCTCTTCCTTCACAAGGGCTTCAACGGCCTTTTTACCATTGGGTACCGCACGGATCGCAAGCGGAGATATGTTCATGCCTTCAGCCCATACGCCATCAATTCTAATGCGGATGCTGAGGAACCACGGACGGGTGGCCCACTCAAGCCAAAAGCAGGCTTGAATGGGCCACCCGGCGCAAGCCGTCGAATCTTAGAGCCAGCTTTGGAGCAAGTGCGAACCCGGGCACCGGGCGTATAATTCACGAGTCAGAATACCAATCGGAAATCTGCGTTCTAATCTCAATCTCACCTAGAAACACAGAGGAGAAGCCATGTCCCATCATTACTCCGGCCCCGAGTTTGGGTTCCCTCATGGGGACGCCCGTCTCGACTTCACCGATCTCTATGCTTTCCCGAAGCCTGGGGATGCCAGCAAGTCGATCCTGATTATGGACTTTCATTCCGCCCTCGGCGTCAACCCGCCAGGGCCCACCAGTGCCGATGCCTTCTCTCCCGATGCGATTTACGAACTTAAGATTGATACCAACGGCGACAACGTCGCCGATATCGCGTACCGGGTGCGATTCAAGTCCTCCGAGGGTGGGGCGCAGACCGCGACGCTTCGCCGCGTTGAGGGCGCGCAGGCCGCTGGGACCGGCGATGACGGGCAGATCATCGTCGAAGGGGTGCCGGTCTCGACGGGGACGGAGACACGGGTGGCGGAGGCCGGCGACCACCGCTTTTTCGCCGGCTGGCGCAGCGATCCCTTTTTCTTCGACGTAAATGGCGCCCTGAACAACCTCCAATTCACCGGTGACGATTACTTCGCCGACTTGGACGTGTGCAGCATCGTGCTGGAGGTACCCAACTCTGCCCTCGGTAGCAAACAACTCGGCCTATGGGCTCGCACGCTGGACGGCGCAAGCGGGAAATGGGTTCAGGCGGATCGCGGTGCGCGTCCGAATCAAACTCCCTTCCTTGCCGGCGAGCAGAACGCCGCGTATCTCGCTGCGGAGCCGGCCGACGATGCCCGTTTCGTCCCCGTCTTTGCGCACGCGCTGGAGCACACCGGCGGATATACGCCAGCGGAGGCAACGCGAGTCGCCGGGACCCTACTGCCGGACGTCCTCCACTATCATCCGACGCGGCCGGCGGCCTTCCCGAACAATGGCCGGGCACTCACCGACGACGTCGTAGATTTCTTCCTTCCTCTGCTCACGAATGGAAAGGTGACGAAAGATAACGTAGGACCCCACAAAGACCTGCTCGCCGTATTCCCCTACGTGGGCCCGCCGCACAAGGCCCGGGCTGCGGGTCGGGTTGCCGCCTAAGCCCGACGGGTGGCCCACTCAAGCCCGGTTTTGGCTTGAGTGGGATGTTTCGATCTTCTCAATTCTGTCATCCCGACCGCAGCAGATCATCGCGAAAGCGATGATCTGCGGAGTGGAGTGACCTGCTGTTGTGATGCCAACGGGCCATGAGGGACGAGGAAGGTCGAGTCGGAATAGCCGGCGCGAAAACGCGAACGAGCGGCGGGACGACTTTGTCCAGCGATAGAACTGCCCCACTCCAGTTCGGGTCGCGCGGATTTTTACTTTTCCCAATGGACATGGCTATTTTCACG
>CAWEVE010000034.1:0-411977 GCA_963812465.1 Terriglobia bacterium | reverse complement strand
CAACGGGTCTGGTAAGTCAAGGTATGAATGACCAGGCCCTACTGTACGCCGATCGAGCCATTGCCCTTGCGAATGCAACTCCGGATGCAGGGTATCCCGTTATCGCTGAGGAAGCACGGCTCCTGGCAATGGTTAATATGGGGCGAGACTGATGCGGCACAGGCAGAATTGAAGAAGGTCCTTGCTCAGTCTGACGTGCAAAACAGCCACGCGAACATGGCAGATCTGAACGCAAGAGCAGCAAAACTCGCCCAGATCCAGAACGACATCCCAGGCGCCATTGCATATATGACTGAAGCGGTCAACGATGTGGTGCTTATTGACAGCAGGAAAATTATTCCCGAGTATCAGAGCGAGCTCTCGGATTTGTACAGGCTGAGCGGAAACCTGCCCAAGGCTGAAGCGCTTGCTAGCGAAGCCGCGACATCCGCACAGAGCTTTGGCATTCTCCCTCTGATCCCCAGACTCCTTAACGTTTTGGCCGAGATTCAGATCGACCAGCATAAGTACATTGAAGCTGACCGCACATACGACCGAGCCGCTGCGATTCAGGACGTCATGATAGGAAACGCCGACAGCGTGCTTGGGAAGACAGCCCTCATCAAGGGCGCAAGTGACCTGTATGCGAAGCATTTTGCCCTGATCGCCGAACACAGCGGAAATGTGGCAAAAGCCTTCGCCATTCTCGAACAGGTTCGCGGGCGCGTCATGACAGATCTCCTGATGTCGGGTGCAAAGACATCGCCCGAAGCTGTCGCCGCCGAGCACAAGATTGCAGAGCTCCGCCTGAAGCTCATGTCTGCGCATTCGGACCGAGACATTGCACAGCTTCGCGACGCCATCTTCTTGGCCGAGCAATCAAGATCGATCACTCCCGAGATCAGCATACTGAAAGCAAAAGAGCACCAGACAGTCACACTTGCGCAACTCCAGAATAGCCTCTCCCCTTCAGAGGCTGTCCTCGAATACGTAGTTGATGATCCCGCGTCGTACTGTTTGATCATCACTAGAAAAAACTACCGAATCGCGAAATTGGCTGGAAAAGGAATAATCTCGCCTGCTGTAGCTGCATATCTGAGGGAGGTGAAGGCTAAGCACGCCGCGAGCGCCGAGGCACGTAAGTTGTTTCAGTTGCTGCTGGAACCAATCCCCGAAGCTCAAAACAAAGAGCAACTCGTGATAGTCCGTGACGGGCAGCTTCACCTTGTGCCCTTCGATGCCCTCATGAATCGGCATGACCGCTACGTGGTCGAATCCCAAACCGTGGTTTACGCACCATCTGCAACGAGTTTTTTCTTGCTACGCACAGCAATCGGCCGAAGCACGCAAACCTGGGTCTTCTTGCGGTTGGAGGCGTTCCGTATGGCCACAGCAATCTGAAGAGGCCGCCGTAACCCGCGGCTACACTGACACGGGTCTTTCTGATCTCCCAGGCTCCGAGGATGAGGCACGCGCTGCCGTCGCGGCTTTGCCCAACAGGCTCAATACGCTGCTCGTTGGCAACAAGGCAACAGAGACCGCCTTCAAGAAGGCGACCAGTCATTCCATGTTCCACCTTGCAGTCCACGCCATTGCGAACGAAGCCCGGCCGGATCGCGCAGCTCTTGTGCTGCTGAGCGATCCGATAAATGGGGAGGACGGGTTCCTCCAGACTTCCGAAGTTGTGCAGCTCCCGTTGAATGCAGACTTGGTTGTCCTCTCAGCCTGCGATACAGCCGTGGGACCAGTTCAAGGAGAAGAAGGAGTTGAAGACGCTTTCTCGGGCCTTTCTGCTAGCAGGGGCTCGCACGGTCGTATCGACTCTGTGGTCCATTGACGACGACACAACGCTCTACTTGATGAAGAGCTTTTATGCACAACTAGCTCGGAAGAAGCCCGTGCCATACGCACTGAGAATCGCAAAAAAGAGCATGCTGAGCACCTTCGGCCCGACCAAAGCACTGCCTTACTACTGGGCAGGATTCACCGTAGAGGGGCTTGCCCGGCCACCGATTGAAGAGTGAATAGAGATGCTTGATTCCACTGCCCGCCTCAAAATCATTTCGCGAATTGAGACCTTGGTGCTGAAGCACCACTTTAATATCGGAAACGTCGATCTCCAAGAGTGGCGCAGGGAGGTCGATGAGCGGACCCCGGCGCTAGTGGAAGCAGAAAACGACAGCGTTTTCGAGCAGGGCATCCATGACCTCTTGGCTAAGCTCAAATCGAGCCATACGGATTTTTACCGCTCCGACAGAAATCCGACCAAACCGGAGCACGCCATTGGCGCGACTCTCCGCTCAGTAACTGTTCTCGACACGCAAAGGTGGATGTTTCTGGACGTATTCGAGGATAGTCCGGCCGCCCGCTCCGGGGTGACACCAGGTTATCTGCTCATAAGCGTAAACGGGATCCCTGCCGCTCCTCCTGAATATCCCGCCTTTCGCTTCGGAGAAGAACACCAGCTGACGATACAACTGCCAAACAACACGAAAACTCAAGACATCGTGGTGATGGTTCCTGAGAGGAAAACGACGCGACCGAGGCTCCCTTTCGTCGAGCCAAAGAGCGTCAGCTACAGGATGCTGACAAAACGAGTGGGCATAGTGAAAATCGCGTACTTTTCCGGGATGTTTGGCATCCGCTTCTCAAAAGTGCTCGATGCAGCGATCGCGTCGCTGAAAGCACAGGGTTGTGATCGTCTGATCATTGATCTGCGGGGCTGCATTGGCGGGAGTCTAGGCTTCGCGCGGCTCGTCAGCTATATGTGCCCTGGCCAGATTCCCATCGGCTACGATATCACCAGAAAACGGCAGCAACGAGGATACGATGTCGCCCAGCTTCCCCGAGTACGGATGCCGGATACCAGGGCTAGGAGTTCTACTCAGGCTGGCCCAGTTTTCAGTTCGAGACAAGTCACTAGTGCTGCTTACGCAAGGATTGGGGAGACAGCCATTCCATGGCCATATGGCGGTCCTGGTAAACGAAAAGACCAGCTCCGCCGGCGAAATGGCCGCTCAGTTCGCAAAAGACACGAAACTCGCAACTCTTGTCGGCCAAAAGACAGCGGGCTTGGTGCTTGGTGCGGACGTATTCGATGTGGGGCATGGCTATACGCTCTACCTGCCTGTGTTCGGCTGGTACAGTCCCAGCGGAAGCCACAACGAAGGATCAGGCGTGGTACCCGACGTGCCCGTGGACATTGATCCTGAGCGTTTGGCTGAGGGAAAAGACATCCAGCTTAACAAAGCACTCGAGATACTTCAATAAACATTCCAGTTCGTTGTATTCTCCTCGCCAACCACAAACACAGTCCAAGCACTCGCGACACACCCAGACGAGTGTCTGAAGCAATCACAGCTCCGGTCAGATTCTGAGACGTGACAAACTGTTTGACCGCATGGCAGGCTCCGAAGCCGATGCCGAGCTTGTGAGCGAAGGCATTGAGGTTTTCACATCCCATCTCCTCTTCTAATGTAGGGGGAATACCCCTGATTCGTGATTTCCCCCGCGACCGCCGTTGTGCCACCCAAGCGGTCGGTCGTGCGTTCGATATGCTCCTGATCAATCCAATGCGGCGATATGACGTAGATGGAATGAGCATTCAAGACGGACTTCAACCGGCAGGCCGGCTGAGTTGGACGCCAAGAACCAATTGTGTGATCGTGCATTTGGCAGTCCCTATTACTTTCGAGTGTTTGGTCAACGGAAAAACGTGCGTGCGACGGGTAGTGCCGGGAGACGTTCACATCATTCCGGAATGCACGGAGCTTGGAATCCAGCTTTCAGGACCGGCTGAACTCGCTTCTGACCTTCGATCATCGCGCCCTGCAGGCTGTCGCCCACGATGTGTCCATGAAAGACGACCTGCGATTGACGTTCCAATTCAGCTTACGGGACGCGCAGATTCTGAGCTTGATTCACGCATTGCAAGAGGAACTGAAATCTGGTTGTGTGACCGGCGAATCCTACGTTCGGCAACTCGGGGATGCTTTGATCCGGTACGTAGCCAGCCGATATTCGACCCAGGCCCATCATCCGGTCGTTCTCTCCGGCGGTCTTCCGCCCAATCGCCTGCGCTTCGTATTGGACCATATTCACAGCCGCATTGAAACCCGCCTGAGCCTGGCTGAGCTAGCAGCTAAGGCGCACATGAGCCCACAACATTTCGCCAATCTCTTCCGCAGGAGTACGGGTCGTGCACCCCACGAGTATATCGTCCATGAACGAATCGAGCGGGCCAAGCGCTTGCTCGCAGGAACCACGGAACCGTTGATGGACGTGGCCTTCGAGGCGGGTTTCGCCAACCAGAGCCACTTCACGGACGTGTTTCATCGGCTCACAGGAATGACTCCCAGGCGCTACAGACAACTTTTTGAGGACCCGGCGCGGCTCGATGATGGACCCTGCACAAAGCGTCCTAACGCACGTATACATCGAAATCTAACCGGCACTGACTGCACCGCGCGTCGCAGGCCCTTGTGATTCTCACGGAACTTCCGGATGGACTCATGACCGTGAGTCAACGCTCCAGCCCGGAAGCATTGCCGCCTCTTAACGACGCTACGGCTTTTTCGACCGTTCGCCGCGCGTAATCCTCAGGATTGAACTTGTCCGCACGCTGAATCGTCAACTCCTCGATCAACGCTTTTGGGGATGCACCCTCCCTGAGCTCCCTCCTTACTCGGGCCCAGTCTCTCTCCGATTGCGTGATCTTACCGGTTGGGAGACGAGATCGCTCGCTGTCGATTGGCTTCGTGTCTCTGGCTTCGAAGTCCGACCGTAATCTCGGAAAGTGCTCGGGTCCGCTGATTTGGTTGGAGCGGCTCTCTACAACCACCATGTGCGGTCGCGAGTATTTGTGATTGTAGAATCCTGGTAAACGCAGCACGCGGGCAATGTCGACCACGGCTGGGTCGGCCCCGGTATCAGCTACTAACCCGCGCTCGATCTCCTCGGCTTCTCCTTTGCCACAGCCTGCGATCTTCCAAATCACCTGCCATTTGTCAGGTGAGCTGTTGATCAAGTAATTCGGTTCCGGCACATCCGTGCGCTGCAGCAGCTTCCGTACGGCCGCCGTACCGTCCTCGTCGAAATCCAGATAGACGTGCCGGATTTGGTCTACATCGGCTTTTGTTCGTCGATAAGTTCCCTCCTTCAGTGTATTCATGGAGATGTAGACTTCGTACTTTTGCGCGTTCATGTGGCGTAGCCAGGCCTGATATTCCGGCGCGACAACTCTCTCAATAGAAGCAACTCGTTGCAGCACGGCCCCGCTTCGCTTGTTTAACAACACGACCGCAATGCGATCCTCAACATTGAAGTTATCGCGGAGGTAACTAACTGAAATCTCGCTCTGATCTGCGATCGATGTCATGTGTTGCGCGAGTCGTAAACCGATTCAAAGTCATACTTGTCCTGACCCGCGTCGTAACGTATAAGGCGAAGAAGCTGGGCGACATAGCGGCACCCGCTGCGTCGCTCAATGTGGAGCAAGAATTGGACGGCATCGCCGATGTTGCTGCGAATTGCCCTGTACGGCAGCTCGATCCCAGACTGCAAGACGCAGCTGGTAAATCGAGTTACCGCCTGTTCTGCCGAGTTGGCATGAATGGTTGAAAGCGTGCCGGAATGGCCGGTGTTAAGCGCCTGCAGAAGATCGAAGGCTTCTCCGCCGCGCACCTCCCCCAAAATAATGCGATCGGGCCGGTGCCGCAGTGTGGCCCGGAGGAGATCACGAACCGTGACCGCGCGTTGGTCGGGCCGCTCTCTTCGTGCCTCAAACTCCACCAGGTTCTCCAGTGAGATCTGAATCTCGGACGTGTCTTCGATCAGCACCACCCTTTCTTCCGGATCGATAAACGATGCCAGGGCATTGAGCATCGTGGTCTTTCCGCTTCCCGTACCGCCCGAAATGAGAATGTTTCGACGCTGCTCGACCGCATCTTTCAGATGGTCCATCACATCTAGCGTGACAGTACCGATGCGTACCAGTTCTTCAGGGGTGAAACGTCGCGATTGGAACTTGCGAATGGTTAGGGTCGTCCCCCGGCGCGAGCACGGCGGGATCGCTGCGGCAACTCGTGAACCGTCCGGCAGGCGTGCATCGAGCAGTGGCATCTCGTCATTGACCTCATCCCCCAGTGTGCGGGCGATATTTCGCACTGCAACCTGCAATGACTTCTCTGGAATTGAGGCATCGGGGATCGGCAGCAGTTCGCCGTGCCTCTCAATGTAGATTCGCCCCGACCCGTTCACCATGATTTCCGAAATCTCGCCGTCCCGGATCAGGTGCTCGATCGGCCGCAAGAAGGGCAAGATGACCTCAAAGCTCATAAATGACCCTCCGCCAACTGTTCGAAATATGTGGTGTTAGGATCGAGGTAGTAGGGTTTCAAATAGCAATAGCAGGGCGGCAGCGGATTCAGCCCGTCGTAGGCTAAAACGATGCTCTGCGCATTTTTGAGTTCCGCGAAGACCTTCGGCTCAAACACCCAATCCCGCTGTACGCTATAGCTCTTGGAGGTTGAGATCGCTGCCCGATGTGCCGTGGCTCGCCCGGTCAATATACTCACTCTGGCATCCTGGCCGTTTTCGCTAATCGAGTAATTCAATTTCAACTGCTCTTCTTTCCCGCATAGCTCACTGGCCGTCCTGGCGCTGAAATCATCACTCAGTGTGAGGAAGATTTTGGTGCGAAATGTCTGCAGCAGTGTTCGCCACGTCTCTCCCGCCAGAGTCGAGCGCAATGAGCTGATGCTCTGCGTGGCCACGATCGGAATACAGCGTGCCTGGCGAGAGAGTGCAAAGAACTTTTCATCGCCGGTGGGGTCACTCTCCCCGGTGGTGGCAAAGGAGTGATACTCATCGCAGAGAAACAGTACCGACCGCCAATGTTTTTCGGGATTCGACTCGATCTGGGGAATGCGTCCGATCATCGTCCGCTGAAAATCTTGTTTCAACATCGTCCCCACCGCCCTTGCCAAGCCCGGATTCGCACCGATGGGGAAGTTCAAGGCGCATACCTTCCCTTGCTCAATGAGAGAACTAAACGGGGGCAAAGGTGTACCGTAACGACCATCGCGATTTCGAACCGGATCGTAGCATTCCTTGGGTGGGCAAAATGTCCGCTTCACCGCAGGGTTGTCGTCAAACAAAGAGAGGAAGACCGAGATGCCTTCGACGATGCTGGTTCTCAGTTTGGGCTCGATCCGTCTCCAGTCATCGTTAAACCAGCGCTTGACCGCTTCAAACCGTTGCCGGCGTTCCTCGTACGGTTCATCTTGGGAAGGAGCCCGAGGGCCGCTCTCGCTTTGGATGTCGCAGGGAATTCTCTTTGCATCCAGAATTCGTTTCAGCTCATCAGTTGCCGGGGCCTTCATCCAGTTCGTTCCCTCGATCCGCTCCCAAGGAAAATGACTCAACTCGCGATGCGCCACGTAGACCGTATCGTCAATCGAAATGTAGTCGGCGGTCGAGAACAGCTCTTCGCCTTCGGCTATTTTTGCCTCTAATTTGTGCGGATTGATCGCACACTCGTAGACATCAAACAAGGTCACGTAGTCGTATAGAACTTTGTGAAGGAGAATGATGAATTTCACCAGGTTGGTGTAGGCCTGCTGCCAGAATGGCTCCTTGCCCCGTCCGAACAAGTTATTCAGCAAGGAAGCAATCCCGTATGCGAGCGCGTAGGCCTCCAGCTCATTGTGCAGCGGATTGTAGCGATAGGGTGAGGCCAGAGAGATCTCGACGTAATCGTCCGCGCGGCCATATTTTTCCAGGATTCCACGGACTTTGTGGCAGAAGTCGCCTTTGACCTCAAGCACCAGACCCGAAACCCGGCGTTCAGCCTCATCAGCACAATATGCGAGCACCTGCTCGGCAAAGGGATACATGCATCCCGTGGTCTTACCGCTTCCCACCGCGCCGAAGATGGCGATCCCGGTAAAAAGGCCACGCTCGGGCACAATGAGCCACCGGGGAGCCGCCGCCGGCTGCGGACGCTTGGGATGATGGAGCTCGCCGACTACCAGGTAAAGTTCGTTACGCCTTTCTGGCGAAAGATATGGTGCGAGCCGCCTGGCCCCAATTTGCTCTTCTCGCCGCATAACAAAAATGTATGTAAATGAGAATAGGATCGAGAATGCGATGTACGGTGTTGAAAACAGCATGGCAACAAAGCCATACTTGATTCCGTAGAACAGATACGGCTTCTGAAGCAGCACCATTTGCAGCAGATCGTTTTCAGCCGGAAACGGCCAGTTGCGAAACAGATACAGACCCACGGCTGCACTCACCACAAAGCTCACTAGATTTCGGCTCTCGACCGCTCGCCTCACGACTCGATCCTCCATTTGCTACGCTGATTCTCTTTCCATCTCGCCCACGGCTTCTCCACGAGGACGCTTCCCTCTCTCCTCCCGCTGTGGTCCAGACAGTGATGCTGAACCAGCGGATTCAGTGCGGGTGACTATGCGTTCCGCATTGCTGTTAGCATTTCTCTGCTGCTCCACCCAGCGTGCAAATTCTTTGTCTCGTTTGAATACCAGTTCTAGCGCCTGGCTGATGATGTAATCCCGGCTGTCATCGATGAATCGGCCATACTTGTCGAGCATGGCGAGCTGGTCCTGGTAGAGCTTCACCGTGATCTGCTGCTTGGCTCGTTTAATTCGTTGAGGAATGAATGAGGATGGCATGGGTTTCTCCCTCCTGATTTCACTGCGCTTCAATCAGCGCTCTCTAAGTTCTCATCACCACAGGGACGCATCACCAACGGCAGTTCCTCAAGGGCGGGAGCGACCCCCGAAGTGACGATAGGAACGAAGCGGGTTTGTGGCGGCTCAACGGCCGCACAAACCGGGGTCGCTCCCGCCCTTGAAATTTTTTTTGGCGTCTGTGCTTCCCGTATGAGTTCGTCTCCTCGCACTGTCCTACCTACCTCTTCCAGGCGATGGACCCGGATGGTGGGCGGACCGTTCACCGGATCATCATGTTTGCCGCCATGGTCCGCGATATTCCACATTTGTTTCATGCCGGTATCTTCCTGCTGAGCTCGCCGAACAGCTCGTAATCGTGATCGACCCGGTATGTCGCAAAGCCTCCTGACCCCTTTTCCGGACTTTCTGCACCCCCACCCAAAATGCAATCACCGCGTTCTCGCCATTGGCAATACAGGGCTTCATACTCGGGCCCTCCGAACTCCGCCAACTCCTCTCGCAGCCGGTCGAGCCCCGCCTTACCAAAAGAACTCGTCTCCCGTCGCTCAAACAGATCACGAGCCCGAAAGTGCTCGCGCAACCGCTCGATATCCCGATCCCCAGGAACCGACACTGCCTGAGCTCCATTCCCGCACACCCGGCCGAAAGATCCGCTCTGCCTTTGGAAACATCCGCTCATCCCCAGCCATATAGATGATCCCAAAACGGTCTAGCCGACTGAACAAGTCCTTGTACTGCAGCAGGTAGGTATCGAACCCCGAAGGCTTCCCTATGCTGCCGTCCACATAACAAAACCCGACCACAGGAGAGGGCGCGCTCGACGCGCCAGAGAGAAACAGCGGAAACTTGTCGACGAAATAGCGTGTGGTGATATTGCGGCCGTGCCGCGACCGGTAGATACGCTGCGGAAGGTAGCTACGATTCAGGCCCAGTGTGCCAGCAAAGTAGTCGAGCTTCTCGGCTTCGGTGGCTAAATAATGATGCTGCCGGTGGGCGAGAACGAAATCCAGACCCATCAATTTAACTTTGACCGGATAGGGCTGCCGCCAGCGTCGATTGCGGTTGTCTTCCTCCCCAATGGCCTTAAAAAACGACTTGGCTCCCACATGATAGATCTGCGTCCGATTGGCTGATTCGTGAACGCGGATGTGACCTTGGAGCACCCCTTTCTCGATCAAGCGGTCCGCATTTCCACCGCGATGGCATTCGAGGAAAGCGTTGTACTGGCGGCGGAGGAAGTAGCCGCCATGAAGAGCCGCGAGGCATAAGAATGCGGCTTCGCGTTCGGTGTACCCGAACCTCTGGATCGCCACCTTGCGTTCGTCATTTCTCATGAGCACAGTCGTCATAAAGACAAGATCGTGGCGGTCAATTCCGGGCCGTCGTAAACCGAGCTGCGACCATAAGTAAGCGAGGCATTCAGTCGCGATGCGGATGCTCGATCGGCGTAGACCTTGAATCCCGCCTTGAGCTTTCCGGCGGCGTGAGCTCCGTGGTAATGCTCGGTGGCGAGCTCTAGGTCAACCTTTGCCATGTCGCCCTCCGCGGTTTCGTATTCAATCCGCAGATCCGGCAGCGGGATCTTGCCGTCGATTACTTTCAGTTCATTGTCTGCCGCCACCTCCGCCTGGCGTTTGGCGTATTCGAGCGGAGGCAGGTTTCGTGCTTTCGCGAGTGGTTTGTAGACGTTCTTCTTGAGCTCGTAGTCGAGAACGATCCGCTTAACCGATCCACCTCGCTTCTCAATTTCAGCGGCTTCGACTTGGTACATGCGGTAGATGGCAGCATCGTGCGCGACTTCCCGGGGCTTCACGAGTCCCGCATAGAACCTCTGTCCCCGGGCGGCCCGATATTCTTGCTGGACGAGGTGCTTGCCCGCTCTTGTCAGCACCAGGACCGAAAGCTTTTCCTGCCCCTTGCCGGCCATCACCCGACGCTGACGGATGAGCTTCTGGGCTTTGAGGTTGAGAAGATCCTGCCGCAATTTGCCCGGCTCGTTGGGGTAGCGATGGCGAGCGAGATCCGCAACTGCAATGGTGCGAAATTTCCCAATCTCGGTCATCATTTCCCGCTCTGCTGAGCTGATGCGATAACCGCGATTTCGCACGAACACCAGGTCACGGGAGCGGATGAGCGCGGTGGGCTGCTCGCGTTCGGGAACAACAATGGACAATGGTCGGGACTCGGCAGTCGGCTGTCGATCGGAACGGGGGCCGGGCTGCTCTTTGGCTTCATCGCTGGCCGATGTCGCTCCTCCACTGCGGCCCTGGGACAAAACCAACCTGCCCGGCTCCGGCGCTTCGTTCGCCTGCTCGCGCTCGTCTCTACTTCCGCTGCGGCTCATCGTCTCCCTCATTCCTCACTTAAACGGCGGCTTAGTTCTTCCGAAATGCTCTCCCCTGTCCGCAACTGCTTCTCGATGTGAGCGAGCTTGCGGCCGGTATCTTTTAGAAACAGCTTGCGCGCAGCGACGTAGCACACCGGCAAACACATTGAAGAAAACGGCGGCTGCGTAAAGCGCGACTTGGGAACCGTACTTTTCGATCAAGAGTCTGCGAAACGGAATCAAGAACGCGCACTCCTGGACGAGAAAGAATAGAAGAGCTATGAACAGGATGGTCGTCGCAAAAAGGACATTGGCAATCACCAGTGCGCCTCCTTACTGGAAAAGAGGTGCCCTATGCGGGCACCCCGTCCTGAACCGGTTCGGCATCGAGGTTTTCGGCGGCCGAGCGCGGAGTATGTTCGAGTTTCGTGATCGAGCGGGCCCGCACTTCGGAAACGCGACGCTTGGTTTCGCCCGACACATATTCGCGGCTCTGAAGCTGGCCTTCGACTTCGACGTATGCGCCCTTAGTGAGCGACTTGGCAGATTCCGCCAAGCGGCCAAAGGCGACTACGCGATGCCAATCGGTGCGCGAGACGAACTCGCTCGACTGCTTGTCTTTGTAGGAGCTCTTAGTTGCGAGCGAAAGGACGACAACGGGTTTCTGGTTAGAGTTGGTGTGCTCGACCGCGTTCGTGCCGAGGAAGCCTTTGAGGGTGATCGTGTTGTTGTAAATCGACATGTTGTTTCTCCATTTCTGTCCTGATCTACTCAGGGCACACCTGGGCGAAGCCATGCGAGAGGGCCCGGCTCCCAAGCCCAACGTCTGCTTTCTCGGAGGGACCCGCAAGAAATCTCCCCGCAGGGCTCGGCCGCGTTTTTTGCGGCAGATTTGTTGTGGGAGACCGAGACCCTGAGGGCCAGGGGAAGCAGAAGACGGCCGTGGCGCCGGGCGCCGGACAAGCCCCGAAGCAGTGCCTGAGTAGAGCAGGGCGGAAATGAGAGCATGTCCGAGGCCAGACGCGATCACCTTCTCCGTGGCCCCAGGACGCGATCATCCCTAACCGCGACATAACCGCCCAGGCACCAGGAGAAAGTGAGAGAGCAAGCTCAGAGCTCCGCTGTGATGAACACCATGCAGACCGCATCATGCAGGAGAGCTTAGCCGTGCCTGGGAAGGAATTCTTTCACGTGCTTCGCGCGCATGTCGGATGTGATGGAAAGAAGGCTGGCCTGAAAGAGTGTTGCGCGAAGATCCTTTTAAGTCTAAGCGACATTGCGGAAAACAGCGGCTCTGAATCGCACGAACTCTTGATAGGCGACTCTGGAATTGCATCGCGTGGTCGCCGTGCTCGGTATGACAGCACCGAGGGTAGCGAAAGGTGTTGATTTGAGAGCGGCAGCACCTCCGCCCTCTCCGAACGCTTCTAAAACCGGAGTTGGTGCGAGGAGATATCCGTAGATTGAAGCCGGTATCCCTTTTGGACCGGAAAGCGCACCTTGAATGCCTTCAGCAGCTCCTGTTTCCTGCTCTCGAGCCAATCCCGGTCATTCGAAGGCCTGATCCTCTCGGAAGTAGATAATGGTCAAGCCAAGCGGGTTAATGGGAATCAGCGCGTTGGGCACGCGCTCTTTGACCACGAAGACGAAGTGTCCGACATAACGCTCCCGCTTCGTCTCGGCGTGATCTGCGGCGGTGTAGAAGACCTTTTCAAACTCGACCGTTGCCTTATAGGGTGAGTTCCGGAGATCTTCGATCGCGACGTTCTTTACATTGACTTCGATCTCATCGCCGCGGGAGGCGAGAAACGTCTCGATCGTTTTGTTCTTCTTGTTCTCTTCGATGGTCGCGTCGGCCAGTCGCCCGTCCAGATAGTAGAGAGATCGCGCATAGTTTTCGCGGACGGTGGCCCGTACGCGGCTGTAATGGCGCTGCACAAAATCCATCAGGAAGTATCGGATCTCTGCTTCACGCGGCTGGTATTGGAAGCTTTCGTAGGTAATGGCCTCGGCCCGTCCTACATCATCGATACGGATAATGAGAGGCTTCAATTCATGGAGTGCTCGCGAGGTGCGGATGTTCAGCAGTACCAGCGCTATCGAGACGGCAGTTAAGCACACCACCGTGATCTTCAAATAGCTGTTTGAGACCAACGCCGCGCCAAACTGCTCAACGTAATGACGCTTGGCGGCATTGAATTCCTCTGTGGGAGGCGGCAAGGCTTGTGCGGCAGACATTGGGATCTCCGTAGTGCCATTAGTGAGCTAGCGCCGTGGATTCACCTGAGCGCCCCGTAAAGAGCGAGCTCACCAGCGAAGGAATCAGCAGTACTCCCCAGGTGAAAGCAATCAGCAGAAACAGCAACGGTAGAAACAGCACGGCGAGTGTGGCGCCGTCATAGGGCGGTGGATGTGAGTCAACGAAGTGGATGAGAAGCTGGCCGAAAACAAAGACGTAGGCGTTAGCCACGACGGGATAGAACGCATACTGCAGGAGCGCCTTAAGCCAGCCCCAGAAGAGCCATTCCATCTTGGGCACGATGAAAAACGGAATGAAAATGGGGCCCAGCAAGACAGCAATAGCCGCCGCGATGTAACCGAAAGCAATCACGACAAAGGATGCGATCTCGGCAGCCGCGAGAGCCAAGATCGTGACCACATAGCGGAGGATTTCGAGGGCATTGATCGCGATCGAAAGCCCCGGCTGCTCGGTCTCAAAGTAGATGGAGTTGAGCCGATCCCACAGCTCGGTCACGATTCCATTGTTCAGCGCATTGGCCAGGTTTGTTCCTTGGTCGATAACGAGGTGGTAGAAACTAACCCCCATCCCAGGCAGCGGTCGGTCATAGAACGTGATCATCGCGAAGCCGAAAGAGATTGTCATCAACAGAGCCGCAAAGTGATCGAGCTGAAAACCGACACCTCCGGAAGCTGACGCAAGTGCGCTCTTCACCCCGAACCATACGATCAGGATGATGGCTAATGCCCGAAACAGGTTCAAGCCCAGCGCCTGGAACATGTCCGCGTGGGTCGTCATGAGGTTGGTCAAGAACGCAAAGAGATCGTTCATCGTTTCTGGCGGCATTTCATCGGCTCCGAGGTTCTCGTGGGTCAAAAAGGACCCGCCTGGCTCAAGGCATGCGGTAAGCGAGCATGCGGGCGCTCGGGTCACCGGTCTGCGCGTGCAGCACCGCCTGTTCTTGTGTCATGAACTGAATATGGCTGTTGATCGCTGCGGCCTCAGCGTCGCGCTTCCGCTTGGCCTCGATGATTTGTTGTTCCGCCAATGTGACCAGCAGCTTGTTGGTGTCCTGGCCGTTGCGCAGGGCAATTACGTTGGCAGCATTAATTTTGTTGAGTACGGAAACCTCAGTGTTAAGGTCCGGGTCGGTTGAGAGTGAATCATCTTCCAGGCTCTGGATGGAGTTCTCTACGTCGGGAGCATTCGCACGTAGACGACCGACAAGATCCATTCCGCTCTGGTTAGCACCATCTGTCAGTTCCACCGTTGCATAGCTAGTTTCGACACGATCAAGCTGGTCGGCAGGGATGTTCCCCAGGGCCGCGCCGTATGCGTTCAGCTGCTGGATTGCATGCTGATAACCGCCTGGGACATCGTTGCCGGTATTGATGGCGGCGACCCATCCTCCGGTGGTTCCGTAGGTGTTGGTGGCTGTCGAGTTGCGCCACGGAGTGATCAGCGAGCGGTAGTGCACACGCAGATTGGCCGGGATCATCTTTGCCATCACAATCATCTGGTTGTACTGGGCAGTGACCACCTGATAGGTCTGAACCAATTGCGTGTATTGCTGCTGCATTTGCGCCAGCTGCTCGACCAATTTCCCGAAATTCGTGGGATCAAAGACGATGTCACCGAGGCCCAAGATGGCGAAGGCAGCAGGGGCGATGATCGCGGTAATAACGATGACGATTGCGATTTTGCGAGGTCTCGTGAGCTTCATTTTTGGTTGCTCCTTTCGTTGACTCATTCCTTTGCCTTATCGGTGTACTCCTGCACGAAAGAATAGGTAAAGCCACGTGAGTACGCCGGCCACGGCTACCCAGCCGACTCCGCGAAAGATGTAGCGATATAGCCAATGAACATTTGATCGAGCTTCTTCTTTCTTATTCATAGATCTCCTGGCATGCGATGGTTCTGGTATGCGGGAAGTAGCAGATCGTCGGATAAATAGACTTTGACCCGATGCCCCTCGCGAATGGTTACAGTTGGGAGGACGTTGAGATAACGGTCGAGAATGCGGAGCGAAGACTGCGAAAGGCTGCTGGCGACACCCTGGCGATAGGCGTCGGTTGACGATTGAAAGGCACTCGCGCGCGTGTCTGCCTCGGCCAGCCCTGCAATGGCTCCGATCGCGAGTGAGGTCCCGAAGATCTGCGCATAGTGGTGATTGACCTGATCGCGCAGACCGGTCTCGCCAACCTGATTCAGACCTTTGAACTGATCGAGGCTCACCGAGTACCCATCGGGCATGGTCACCCGGTGGAACAGAACCGCCAGTCTCTCTTGGCCGAAGCTGGTTACTCGCTTGGCTTCCCCCAGAATGCGGCTGCCTTGCGGAATCAGCAGCTGCTGGCCATCATGCGAGTAAACATTGGACGTCGCCATGCAGTTGACCGGTCCCGCGAACGAGCCATTCAGCCGATTCGTCAGTACTGCCTCTAGAACCGTTCCTTCGAACACCCGGTACTGCTTGCCTTCGGACTGATTGAGGTCGGCGAACCGATCGCGGGCGTTTTTCTGGCCAGTTCTGGGCGCACTGTGCTCGTCCGAATTGCTCCGTTCAGTCTCAGCTTCCTGGCTGCCCTGGTCGCTCCGCGAGGATTCGGCAGCTGCCTGAACGCCAAACGGGACGAACATTCCGTAAGGCGTTTCGATCGGGGAAGCCGAAAGCTGGGGCTGCGTTCCGGTGCTCGCGTTCGGAGCGGGATTTTGAGCAGCGGAGGACTGATTTTCTTTGCGATAACTAAGGGCAACGTTCGATGCGAAAAGTGATAGGTAAGCCCGCCGCTTGCGGTCGTTCTCAATGCTGTTTTCGTCTGCATGGCTGGCAGGCGACCGTGGAGCTCGCTCCCGGCTCGGTCCCGGCCGCGGCCGCGAATTGTTGCTTGCTCTGGAGAAATTGCGCTTGTTCGGCTGCCAGCTTGCGCGCCTGCTCGTCCAGCCGTTGCCGATATTCGGCAATCCGCGACTGATTGGGATCGACGACAGCACTTGACGGCAACGTGGGCTTCGTTGTGGTCTTGGGAGCACCGGAGCCAGAGAAAGCGATTGCACCCACCATCACAGCGGCAATTCCAGCGATGACCATGGCTTGGGTGTTCTTCGGCAGAATCCCAAGAGGCTTCGCGGCACGGTTCTCAACCATCGCCGGAGTTTTTTGCTCTGCCTTCCCTTCTGCCATCCATCACCTCCCACTCAGTGGTCCCGTGGTGTGTCACTTTGTTTTCGGCCATTGCTATTGACGGCCAACACTGTTATTCCTGGCGAACAAAATTCATTCGCGCTTTGCCGATGGTCAGGTATCCAGAATCAAGAATCTTGCTGACGATGTATGTCCCATTGCGGTACTCGAAATTGATCAGGTTCGGCTTGCCATCTTTGATTTCGTAAAGCGCGGGTGTCTCCTGAGGATTAGCGCGGATGTAGGTGAATTTGTCGTCGTGATAGATGGCGTCTACCAAAAACGGTTTCTGCTCACGCTCGAAGTGATACACAAACTTGAGTGCGGTCGGATACTCACTGCGGAATCTCGTCACCTCATGGTCGATGGTTGACTGAGCCGTGTTTTTCGTCTGGCGCGTTTCTTCCTTCGCCATCTCGATCTGCTGACGGTAGTCTTCGACCTGGGCTGCGGAAACAAACTTCGGTGCGCCATTCAAGGCGGAAGTCATTGGGCCGTCTTTGGGCTGGACGAACACCTTGAGATCCGGCTCCAAACCTGCGCTACCGGAGACTTCGCTCAACACGAACGAGTACACATTGCCACTAGCGGTAATGAGATTGAGGTTGGTCTGTGAATTGGCCCTTGCCGGCTTCACGTAGGCGAAGTTCTGGGTGCCATTTACAATCCAGAATTCCTTGTCACCGCAGGTAAAATCCAAGATCTGCTCGTTTTTCGGGAGAACGATGAGAGTCGTGTAGCGCAGCTTCGCCTTCAGTCGCAGTACGTCTCGCTCGCCATATTCCACGACCGTTGCAGAAAGAGCGGGAGGGACGACTGCCGCAGCCTCGAATGACTTGGCCGAGGAGGCGGCAGTCGTTTTGGGGGAGGGGGATGACTGGGCGGATAAGGCCGGGGCACAAGCCGCGAAAATAAGAACGAATGAGTGAACCAATCTTGTTTTCATGCTGCTGTCTCCTTGGCGAGAATTTCCAATCCACGCTCGAATCCGTGGCGTTCAAAGGCTTCGCGCCGCCGCGCGTTGTCGTAGGGGCTGTTGGTGTAAAGCCAATACCCAGCGGAGTCCACGTGAAGGTTGACCACCTTAGCCAGGTCTGGGCGTTTGATCAGAAATTGCTGTTTGGGAATGAGGCGAGCGATAAGGTCGGCTTCGGTCTCATTCAGGTGGAATCGCTCGCGGTATGCCGCGCGGTCCATTCCCGGATTGGCGAGAAATATCTTGGTCGCGCAGGACTCAACGATCACCGGCAAGAGCTCGGACCGATATAGATCGTCGCCTGACTGTGTGGCCAGGATCATCGCGGCGTTCTTCTTCCGCCACGTCTTCAATGCTTCAACGACATACTGCTTAATGGTCGGGTTGCGGAAAAAGCGCCAGGCTTCGTCCATCACGAACACTTTGAAGATTGTCGCCAAATCAAGGGCATGGACGGAGGCGTTTGCCCGGTGCAGGATGTAGAACAGTAGCGGTTCCAAGACCTGCGGATATTTGTCCATGCCCTCGAAGTCAAAGCACTGAAACTGGGCCAACGTCAGGTTGTCTTCCGTGTTGTCAAATAACGATCCGTAGGGGCCGTCCCCTACCCATTTGTGCAGGCGCTCCGACAAGCGGCGGTTGAGGATGTTCCCTAAGGTAAACAGTCGCCGCATACTAGGCTCGATCTGGTACAGGTTCTCGATCTGTTCGTATAAGTCACGCTCATCCGCGCTGGTCACCTCGTAACCGCTCGATTCGACCAGCACCCGAACAAATGAGTACAGGAAGTGCAGGTTCTCTTTCGTCGGTGGCAGGGAGAACGGGTTGATAGTGAAAAAGCGTTTCTCCAGGCCCACCTGTAAGTAGCTCCCACCGAAGAGCCGCGTCAGGCTTTCGTACCCGCCGCCCAGATCAAAGATGACGGTGTAGGGGCGATATTTCTGCAGGTTAGTCAGCAGGAAATTCAGCAAAAAGCTTTTGCCCGCGCCTGTCGCGCCGAGGATGACAGTATGTGCGTTGTCCTCGTAATGGAGATTTAGGTAGTAGGGCGTCCCATGATTGGTTTCAAGAACCGCAAGATATTCCTGATTGAGATGACGGTTGTGAGGATCACCCGTATGCAGGGTGAATACCAAGGAGAGATCAGCACTGTTCGTGTTCAGCAGATACAACCGTCGCAGGTTGTACTGATGATTTCCGGGCAGGGCTGCCAGCCAGGCGTTCAGCAGGTTGTAACGTTCTTCGATGGTAGTGGCATCCTGCGTGGCAAAGACCTTGACGCACTCCGCAACCGAGCGGTCGACGGCGGTCTGGTCGAGGTCGTAGAGGATGATCGTCATCGACCATTCGCCAAAGTAGTTGCCGTTTACCTCTAGTTCCCGCAGGGATAGACCGAGTTCGTTAACTAGAGATTCGTCGGCATCATCCACCAGCAGGTGACGCTCCGACGGAGCTGAATCGTGGAGGTAGTTTGCCAGTGAGGTTTTGCTATTGTGGAAATGCCGACGTTTGCTGCGGATCAGCTTGCGAATCCTGGCATTGCTGGCCCGCTTCCATTCGCTGGCCACGATCACGTTTGCCGGCAGCTCCAGCAACGCTCGGAGCATGTGGGCGAAGGTCTGGGCAGGAGGTTCAGTCACGCTCAGACCCTTAATGTGGTAGTCATCCAACCGAAGATGGTCGCGATGGCATTCAAGGGATGAGCCTGCCAGCTGCTGATCGATGAAGAGATCATATTTCAGACCGCATGTGATCGGCTCGATACGGTGCGTAATTGACCAGTCGGCTTAGGAATTGGAAGGCCTCGTCTTTCTTTAGCAGCTCGGCATTCACGAGATCCCGGAGCTGCACAAGAAAGCTCGTCACCTTGGAAGAAAGTGCCTGCTGAGCGCGAGTTAACTCCGATGCGAGAACGGTGAGCTGTTGCTCTGCGGAAAGAGACGTTTGGACAAAGTGACCTGGATCTCTCACAAATTGCCTCAGTCGATTCTGAGACGCGCCACGTTGTCGCCACCCCTCATAGGTCAGGACGAAGTACAGCTCCAGGGAATAGAGGCTGTCTGCTTTGCCGTCGAGAAACCCGATCCGGTCCTGGATGGCGCGGTCGACGACAGGCAGATCCCTGTATTCGCGATGCGGAATGGCTGGTTTGCTGCGCTTGAGTAGATATTGGTACAGACGAAATTCCTCAGTGAGGCTGCGGAGCGCCGCTTCAAAGCGGCGCGCGAAAGCATTAATTTCAGAATGGTCAAGACATTCGTAATCAATTCCCTGAACCTTGAAGACCGCTCCGAGATCGCCGCTCTTGGTCAGGAATGTGTGCTCATCAATGAAGGAGCAGACATTAATAAGGGCGTTGAGCGCGCCTGCCATTTGGTGGTCCTTCCTGATTTCGCTCACCTTCCGTGGCATCATCGAACCACCTCGACCCGAAACCGTTCCCGTTTGCCCGCGTCATACTGCGGTTTGTACTTTGTGGAATTCAGCAGGATACGAAGCATCTGAATGTCTGTAGCGGTTGCCCAGCGAGCTGCCAGGAACAGGGCCAAGAACATCACGATTCCGCTCACGAGGCTGCCGAAGAAATTGAAGGTCGCTCCACCCATAATCAGTGCCAGAAAGAACAACCGCCGCTCGGCGCCCCAAACGGTGAGCGGCTTGTTGATGGCGCGGTAAACGGGATGTACTTGGACTTCGTTCGCCATGGTTACCATCTCCGTATGAAAGCTATGGAAAGAGCCATGCCATGAAATTCACAGCGCCAATGGACATGCCAACGCCAAAGATGATGCCCGCTAGCGTGCGCTTGGACTGACCCTCGCCAAACGCGAAAATCAACCCGCCAACAACAATCGCTACCAGCGAAAGGCCGCGCGCAATAGTCGAAGTGAATGCTGTTTGCAGAACCTGCACAGCATTCTCCCAGGGAGAACCGCCGGCCTGCGCATAGAGCGGTACTGCTGCCAAGAGAACGCATGCGCCGACCAATGCGCGCTTCGATATGGCAAGGTTCAGAGTCCTGATTGCAGCTTGTCTTGTGTAGCGAGTGAAACCCAAAAAACCTTTATGCATCCTCGGCCTCCTCGAATCATCCAGACCGAATCGGATGATTCCGCCGAGAGTAACGGGCAAGAACTCCTGAGTTCTTCTGGCGCTTTAATCAACCTGTCGAATTCCATGAAGAAATGCAAAAATCCTCAAACGTTCATCTGGAATTGACTGCGATGGTCGACATTTTCAGGTCACGCGATGCTGACGGCCTCAAGCACTCTTCCCTTAATACCCGTCGCTAAATGCTTCTAGGTTTAGTTGTCTTTGGTTCTGGGTTGGTGGACTTGGGCGCACAGGTTGGGCCCGAAAACCAAACGGGTACAAGTGTTGGCTTGTTATGCGGTTGCCGCGAGTGCCGCTGGCTCGGGGGCAATGCCCCCGAGGATCACGGCAGCGGTTTGTTGAACGGCTTCCAGGCTCTCGCGCAGAAGATTGGCGTCTCCGTGCCAGAGCTGTATGTAGTCCTGGGATGCGGTTCCGTTCTGAAGTCCGACCGATTGGCAAACGACAAAGGCCACCGCTTCGGCCTCTGTTTCGCGGACTTGTTTGGTGGTCAGGGTGCGGCGGTCGCCACGATGCAACATTTCGTGGGCGATCTCATGCACAAGCGTGGAAAATTCCTCGGCTGGTTGCATCCCTGAAAGCAGCGTGATCTTCCCGCCATGCGAGAGACCTTTTGCGGGAGCAATTCGCTCGGAGAAATTAAGCTCGACGCTTTGCGCTTCCACGAACTTGAACAGGCGCTCGCGGTATCCGCTCACGTCGCCATTGACTTCGGTCAGTGTTGGGAGTTCCTTTCCTTCGGTCTGGGTAACGTCGAAAACATAGACGGCCCGGAATCCGTGCAGCGTCCGCTGACCCTCCGTTGTTGCGTCTTCACTCGGCTCGTGGGTCGATACATCCTTCGTGCTTCGTTTTCCGACCATCGGGGCGAGAATGAAAATGCCTTTTTCTCCCCGTTTAACGAAGCGGCCAAGCGAGTTCCATGTCCGAAGTCCGGCAACATTGGTAGCATCGGGCTTCTGACGTGCGATGAGCATGATGTTGCCGAAGCTGTAGGTGTGAAACTTCGCCATTGCTCCGAGGTATGCGGTGAGGACTTCACTGTGACCGGACTCCAATGCTGCAACGAGGAAATCCACGGCCTCTTTGGTTCGTTTGTTGACTTCTTCTAATTTCATGTTTTTTCCCTTTCTGCCGTTTCCGGCTTGTTTCTTTCTTCACTTGAGCGGCAGCGGGAAGAAACAAGGCGGAACGGTGAAAGGGACAGAACGGAGGCCGGAGGAGGGTGGCAGGGCGTGAGTGAAAGCGCGGTGAGTGCCAAACGCGGTTGGGGTTAGTTTGGCGCGAAACCGGCGCAGTCCGAAAGGACCGTCAGAGCCCCGGCTGAGGGGCGTCCACCCGGAGGCGGTCGTAGTGGGATAAAGATGGCGTAGCCTTCCGTTTGAGATTGAATGTCGGGTTTGGGTCCGTGCGGGTAGCGGACGGTGTCAAATGTCCTGGAGCAGCACACAGGCGGCACACACGGGAATTCTCAACGTAGTGCTCGTTGGATGCTCGACTGACCGACATCCATGTAAGTTGACTAGGGCCTTCGGCCCGCGAAACTCCATGAAAATCGCTCAGGACAAGGCCATAATCCAGAATGGCTGGGAGTGGCGAGATCGAAAAGACAGTGGAGCCGCTGAAGCCGAATGTAAGTTTGATCCGGAGCGTGCGTGATCGAGCGAATAAATGGTGCGTTGTTTCTCCCACTGTGGGAGCGGCGATAGCCCGAGACCCAGGTTAATGTAATCTCCAGCACGCTCTCCGCTCCCGCCAGGAGGAAGCCTATGCCGTATAGGATAGCGGGAATCGATGTCCATAAAAAGAAGCTGGCCGTGGTGGTGGCTGACGTCGAAGTCGAAGACGAATATCAGTTTGAGCGACGCTGGTACGGTAGCAATCCTGAGCAGTTGCGGGTGCTGTCGGAGTGGCTCATCGAGCAGCAGATCGAAGAAGTGGTGATGGAATCAACCGCGCAATATTGGAAGCCCGTTTGGGGAGCGCTAGAGCGATATTGGAAGCCGAGATGTCAGAGTCGGGCAGGTGCAAGCCGGATGTCCGGAACACTCCACCTGGCGCAAGCCTTGTCCAATCGCGGGCGGCGTGGCCGTAAGAACGATTTTCGAGATGCCGAACGTTTGGTGAAACGGCTGGTATCGCAGGAGCTAGTCTTGAGCTTCGTGCCCGATACCGAACAGCGAATGTGGCGAACACTAACACGCACGAGATATCAACGGACGCGTGACAAGGTACGTCTGCAAAATCAATTAGAGGCACTGCTGGAAGAAGCCCATATCAAATTGTCCAGTCTGGTTTCAGATCTCTTGGGTGCCAGTGCACGTCGTATGCTAAAGGCGCTAGCGGACGGAGAAACCGATCCCGCGGCTCTGGCCGCCTTGGCCGATCAGCGCTTACGCGCCACGCCGGCACAGTTGCATGACGCGCTAGGTGCCTGCACGGAGCTCAATCCGGTCTATCGCCGGCTGGTGAACATGACGCTGGAGGGCTTGCAATTCGTCGAGCAGCAGATCGGTCAACTGGACCAGGAGATGGCGAGTCTGCTCCGCCAGCATCAGGATGCAGTCGAGAGGCTGGCCGTGGTCCCCGGGCTCGGGGTGGATTCGGCGCAACAGATCATTGCCGAAGTGGGCGCCAAGGCAGCGACTTTCCCCTCAGCCGAGAAGCTCTCCTCGTGGGTAGGGGCATGCCCGGGAGAGGAAGAGAGCGCGGGCGTGAACCGCAGCCGACACTCGCCGAAGGGCAACCGCCAGATGCGCCGCGTTCTCAATCAAGCGGCGAATGCCGCTGTCAAACACAAGGGGAGCATCTTCGAGATCGTGTACCGTCGTCTAGTGCCGCGCCTCGGACACAACAAAACCATCGGCGTGATTGCGCATCGCCTCTGTCACCTGATCTGGATAATTTTGCATAAGGGCGTTCGGTATGAGGAACGTGGCCCTGCAGTCTCCGAAAAGTCCAGACAACGCCGTACGGCACGAATGGTCCGGACACTCAGAATCCTTGGCTACCGAGTCGAACCTCTAGCGAATCCGGCATGAGGAACGCGATTTTCGACCCAGTCTTCTGTCAAGGAAAAACACGGGTCCTCAGGCGCGCTCGGGAGAGCGCGCATTTTTCGGATGCAGAACCGCTCAGCTCGCATTTTGCCTCTCGGCGGTGGTTCCTGCCTTCGCAGAACCAGACATCCATTCACTGTCTCGGGCCCAAAGGCCGTCACAGAAGATTGAGTGTGTGTTCTCTGCCAGTCCCGAAACAGTCAGAAGGGAGCCTCGGGAGTTTCATCTCCGTTGCTCAGTCGGTCAGTGGCGGGACCTGGCAGTCTGCGCGCTGTGTGATCCTGGTGCTTTTCCTTTCGTTGGCCTGGTTTTCAGGCCGCGTCGCATCTGCCGTCTTCTGCAGGCACGAAATCCCGTTGTCCTCGATCCACGGCGAGAAGATATGCGACCATCTTGCGCGCTACCGCAAGCGTCGCTCGATTGGCGTTCCCTTTCTGTTTCTCTCTTTCATAGAGCAACGCAAGATCGTGATCCTGTCGGGGCGCCAACTTCGCCGCCTCGATCAGCACAAATTGGATATTCTTGTTGCGCTGTTTGGAAATCGGTGTGCGAATCGACTTCTCGGCTGAGCTTCTTTCGTCACCGCAGAGCCCGCAATAACTGATCGCTTGTCGGATCGATCGGAAGCGCGAAATCTCGCCCATCTCCAGAGCCCATGTCAGCGCAGTAATGGGCCCAACTCCGGGAACAGTTCTAAGTCGCTTGATTCTCTCGGTCAGCAGCGGATCTCGCTGCAGCGAGCTTACGAGAGCCCGTTCCGTCTTCTGCAGTCTCGCGATCGTATCCCGGCTCAGCCGGAGCAGAGGTCGGATACTCTCATTCACTTCTTCGTTGCTCGCGAGCAGTTCGCGAAAATATCCCACTTTGTGAAGCCGCTGCTTGTTGTACGTCACCCCAGTTTCCATGAGCAGACCTGAAATCCGATTTTTCGTCTGCACCATCTGCCGTACCAGCAGATAGCGGTAGCGCAGCGTTCGCCGTCTGTCCCGAATCTCAGTCGAAGCCATGTGGCACTCAGGCAGGAAGTCACAGCGCAAGCAATCGGCGATCTTACTGGCGTCGACCCGGTCGTTCTTTTTCTTGGCAGCTGCGATTGCGCGCAGCATCAGGGGATGCGCCACTTTGACCTGTGTCGCATGCGGATGGAGGTGATCGTAGATCCAACCGGTAAAAATCGTTGCTTCCATCGCAACCGTCCAGGGCTGCGGAAGAGTCCTCATCCAGATGTCCAGCTCGCAGCGCGTTGCTCCGAGCTTGCCTTCCTGGTGAACTCGACCACTCACATCCTTGACGCAGTAGCTGATCGTCTTCTTGTGAACATCCAGTCCGATGTAATACATATGTCCTTGAGGAGCCTCCGTGGTTGTTGTCTGAATCAACGTTCCCGTTGAGTTCAGCCTTTTCTATTACACCACGTGCTCCTCTTTGGACTTGGCGTTTCAAACAGTCAGTAGACTAACCTGCCAGAGCGCTGCTGTGATTGCGGCGACCGCCCCCGTGACATTTAAGGCCGTTTTTCAATCCTGCTTTACGCTGTTTAACCCTGCGACTAATTTGCGTCGAGACGAATCAGTAAACCCTTTTGAACCCTCTCCCGTGCAAACCCACTCTCGGACCGGGAGCCAGAGTCCCGGACGAGGAGTTAAGGGCCGGAGACTTCGGAAAACAGAAAGAGAAACCTCATTTTCAGGATCCGCCGCCCTGTAATATCATTCCGACGACCTTCCCCAAATCTGCTACCGCTGGTGGAACTAAGAACTCGGGTAAATTGTCCAAGTTGTCCACTGCCTTACCATTATCGACAGTCTTGATGTACTCGGTCCCATCGACCTTGATGATGTAAACAGGTTGTCCCTTGTTCCAGTTGCCGCTACTGTCCTTGAATATTGTGACGAAAGTCGTGCCATTCTTATCGAGCTAACAATATCAGCCCGGGCGTACTCAGACCCAGCACGATGGTTTCGCCATTTCCGGGTGCACCCGGACACGATCGATATGTGTGTGTGCACTATTGAAGCGCACCGCAGAAATTCCGTAGTCCGCCCATTTGGGCATTCAGTCTTCCTCTTGACACTTGATTGAGCACCTACTGTCTAGGGAGCAAACCGAGGACGCTTTCGTTGTCTGGTTGGCACAGCGCCAAACGACCGGCAACTACCAGACTTTAAATGCAATGGCTATTCTTAGCGACGGCGGAGGTGTGTCGGAAACTCCCCAGAGTTTCCTTCAGACTTTTTGGCGGGGCCGGCGCTCGATCCTGAAGTTGCTTGGCGAGGTCTGATATTGTGTTGTCGCCGATCTCGAGTAGCTTGTCAACGGCACATTCGCCGATTGTCACACTGTCTCGAAGCTGTAGTTGCCGTGGTAATGATTCTTGATGATGTCTACGCCACCAAGACTGGCTTGAGTTCATTGCGCAATATGGAAATGCCCTTGAAACCTTGGTCTGCTGTCGCACCCATGTCGACCTTGTTCACCGGTTCTCCCTTTCGCTGAGCGACCATGAGGTGCAACAGCACCTTCAGATGAAGCTCAGGGAGATCTATTGGCTTGGACGCGATTGTTACGCGGGTTCGGCGCCGAATCCTGTCGCCTGGAATCGCGATCACGATCCCGTCTTTCAGGTTGGGAACTTGTGGTAGGCGGCTGCATGTGCACTCGCTCGTGCGTTTGGCGCCCACTGGCTTGGAGGGCTTGGCGTATCCGCTTCGGATACTTGCCGACTATCGAAGCGGCTTCTGGATTACATCGCTCGCACCGTCTTTCATTACGTCGACTGCCTCGTCAACCTCGCGCGCAAATCCACTGACAATGAGCACGGGCAACCAGAAGGCGGTTCCGTTATGATCGCCGTGCTTCTCTCGAATCTTACGCAGAAGCGCCTTGCCGTGTTCGACTGACCTTTGATCGAGTCCGCCGCACCTTTGATCTGCAAGTCCAGCAGAATCAAACAGAAAGACTTTTCTGAAGCTCGGCTAGTGCTTCTTCACGATTGTCCGCGACGACACTGTCACAGTCGATCGACCGCAGGATCTCGACGAGATCTTCCGCTGTTTCCTTTCGTCCTCGACGATCAGCGCGATGATGTCGTTCTTTCATGCACGATCCGCTGGACGATGTCTTGGGATGATGATGCGAACGATGGTTCCGCGCCCTTTCACGCTATCGATGCTCAGCCGGCCTCCGTGTTCAGACTCGACGATCTTCGCTGCGAGCGGTAAGCCGAAGCCAGTTCCGTTCGGCTTGCTGGTCGCAAACAGAGTGAGGGCGTCACGTTGGGCTTCAGCAGACATGCCACATCCTGAGTCCTCAACTGTTATTGCGACGAGCCCGCCCTGGATATCAGCACTGACTTCGATTGGTTTCAGCGAATCCACATCTCGATAGGACTCAATCGCATTCAGTAACACATTCGTAAGAGCCTGAACCAATCGTGCTCGTGCGATGTCAACGACGATACTTCGACGGCACGTTAATGTCGATTGATGGCCGGCGCGATTTCGTCCCGATCGCTCTCAAGCGCCACGCTGGCGGCATCTTGAATGACTTCTCGCAAAATCTCTGTCTTGAAATTAAGTGCGGGTTGTGCAGTGTAGGCGCGCATCGCCTCCAATACTGCACGAAGCTGTGTCACACGCCGACCGATGCGATCGGCTTCTTGCGAAAGTGCTTCCGCTGGAGCATTGGCGGTTGAAAGCTGCGCTTGCAGACGATCGGCTGACGTAGCCAGCGGCGATAGGAGCTTGATGACCTCGTGGTACAGTTCGCGAGCGAAGGTATTCGCAATTTGTTCGGCCGCACGCTTTACGGCATCCCGACCCCTTGGGCCGAAACGGACTTCGATATCGTCGAGTGTCGAATTGATGCGATCCTCGTGTTGCTTTCCGAGCGTGCTTGCATGGCGCGAGTCACGCCGTCGGAGGGCAGCATGTTCCGCCGCCTGCCGAACGCGGCTATTGTCATCGAGGGCAAGCTTCGCTAAGACGCTTTCAAATATTGGGTGAGGCGCATGTGCGGCGGCGTTTGCCACGGCCCTACGAACTTCCCATTTCGCGTGACTCGGCAAGCGCTGCGAGCTTCGCGACAATCTCCTCGACTTTGGGATCGCCGACGATGGACCCGCGTATGCGTGCGTCGGCAACGGCGACCGCCCGAAGTGTGACAGACCAATCGGGTGCATCCAATTAGCAGCCAGTAACTCGTCAGTGGCCATAGCGAACTTTCCTCTTTAGAAATGCCTCGCGCCCGCCCTCCAGAATGTCTTTCGATCTGCTCCTTGCATTCATCCACTGTTCCGACTTGCTTGAGAGTGGAATGTTGGCCGTCGGAGGAGAATACGAAAACGCGCTCGGCTTCCCCAAGGACCGGTATGTTCGGATTGTGTGTGACAAAGATTACCTGGCGCGCGCCCTTAATTGTTTGCAGCGCCCGAACGATCGTTTCATACACAAAGGCGTTGTCGAGATTATCTTCAGGCTGATCGATCAGCAGCGGGCGCTCGCTTTGGGTCAGCAAGATAGGCAAGATCGTGGTGCATCGCTGTCCGGTCGACAAGTGCGTGGACTCTTTAAAAGTGTCTCCGTCGAGAAGCTCGATGCAGGGCCGATCATTCAAAGCGACCGTCTCTATAGTGTAGTGAGTACCTCCGTTGTGCAATGCGTTCAGGATCTTCTTAGAGCGCTCTTGGTCGAATCCAGATCGTTGCACCAATGTGCTAACGTCGCTGTTTGCCACGACTTCAGCTAGTTCGATTGGCAGAAACACTTGGCACAATCGCTCTGCCGTGGGGCCTTGTCTTACGCCCGAACCCTTGAGTGCCTCAGTGACAAGCTGTTGATAGTCCTGCAACTCAGCAGCTTGTGCCACGGTCACTCGAATGCTCGGAAATTGACTCGACAGGCGCTCCGCAACCTGTTTTCTCAGTGCAAAACGTTGATCGCACAGTTCCGAAACTCGCTTCAGCAACTCTGTCCGGACCTTTAGCATTTCAAGCCGCTGCTGTTCTTTAGCCAATTGTTCGTTAGCGGCAGATTGCGCGCTGGCTAGGGCGGTTTGCAGCGCCAGGCGCTCGGCCGCGCGTTCGCCCTGTTCTTCTGAGACGGCAATGATTGTCCTGTACTCGGCCTCCTGAATTGCATGCCGTTCTGCAAGGAGAGCTGCGTCCACACTGATGCGATGTTCAACCGATCGAGCATTGCTCTCTATGGATTTCACCGAGGACGCCACGTGGCTTGCAAAGCTTTCCAGATCTTGTTGAAGCTTCTCAAAGAGCTCGCGATTAGCGCCTTGTCGAATTTGAATGTCTAGTTGAGCCTGGACACCGGCTTGGAAAGACGATTGACTGGCGGCGATCTCGCGCACTAGCTTTTGCAGAGCTGCGATTATCAGTTCTGGCACTTTTTGTTCGCGCGCGCGCTGGCTCTTTGCAGCGTGGGCCGCGTTAATTCGATCTGCATCGGGGCCCGCAATCTCAGCCAAGCCTTTCAGCTTTTCCTGGACCACTGGAAGCTCGGAAGCCCGAACCCGAACATCATCTATTTCCTCATCAACGCGTCGAAGATCGGCGCTCGACTGATCGAGCTGCCTTTGCAATAGTTCGAGCTCACGATCAATCTCTGCGGTCTGGCTTTCTTGAAAACGGTCGAGAAGCTCTACCTGAGCCGCAGGACTGGATGCGATCTCTTCGATTTCATTCTGGCTAAACACATCCGCGCCGAATATCTGATCCCGATCAAGCGAGATTGGAACAGGTGTTCCTATTTCATTTAGCACTTGGACTGTGTCGTTTGCGCTACGCGCGGCTGTGTACTTCATGTCTGTCTTCGTACGCAGCTCAATCGTGAGCCTGCCGTGTCCAAGGTTTGCTTTTACCAAACCATCGATGGCTCGGAAACGGGCCGCGCTGACCTTAGGATCGGGCATGAGTCCAAGGCCGAAGCGCAGAAATTCCAAGACCGTTGTCTTTCCAGCTCCGCGACCCCCAATGAGGCAGTTCAAGCCATCGGCGAATTCCAACTGCACGCCGGACAGAAAACCACCCGTAACTTTGAGGTTCAGCACCGTATGGTGGGCGGTCAGTTTTTGCTTCTGACCACTCGTTGTTGTCGCTAGTCTTTTTTCTTGGGTCATTTAGCTAAGCCATTATTTCTAAAATCCCCCTGTTCAACGCCGGCAGTCATCTAAACCCTCCAGAGGTGTCAAGCCTTTGGGAAATGGCTGTCCAATCTGGCGAACTGCTCGCGAAGCCATTCTTCGTCTGCGTTGCCTTGTGGAGGTGCGGCCCTCGCGAGCGTCAGGAATCGCAGCAACGCGCGGCGGCTCACGTGCTCGGCGTCGGCGCACAGTTTCGGTACGCGACGGTCGAGGGGAGAGAGCGCTCCGTGCATCAGGTTGGAACGGCCTGCGTATATCTTTACACACGCTACGAGGTATTTTCGGAAGCTTTCTTCCGGGCCCTCGCACGCTAGCATTGCCGCCCGGCGCGAAAGCTTGTTGCCTCCCGAACTCTCCCCTTGCGTGATCGAAATGCGTTCAAGAGCGGCCACGAACTTTACCAGCTTGCCTGCCTCGCTCTCCTCGGATACAGCATCACCATACCAGGCCAGGCCGTCGAGAAATCTCTGGGCCAGCTTGCCCTTTGCACTCGGGCCTACGGCGTTCTGCAGGATTTGAACGGCGATCTCCCAGTACGGCGCATACTGGCGAGTAATCATGCCATACCAGTTCGGCTCGACGTGGGCATCTTCGGAATTCCGGCTCCAGGAGATATGGAATTCGCCTTCGGCATCTTGGGTCAGTTCCGTTCTATTGGCAGGTCGCCCCAGCCGTCGCGCATGCCGCATGCCAGCGGTGAATCGCGCAGTCAGAAATAGCTTAAGCAAATCAAGGGCGGCCTGGACGGCGCGTTCCGCGCGCTGTTTTGAAATGCTGCTGTCGCATTTTGGAATCGATACTGACGCGACCCAGCGAAAGGTCGAGAAGAAAACTTTCAATTCATCAAATAACATGTCGGGGACTGCTTGAGCACTCCTAGTCTCCGCGGACGCGCGCGTATTCGCAGCGTGCAATGCTTCACGATGTTCGGCACGATTCCTAATCCTTTCTTCGTTTGCAGTCAGGAATGTCTTCATCAGCTGGAATTTAACCATGCCGACTTTGAATTCGCCGGGCTGCTCCGGAAAGACAACCGAGCACGGAATGCAATGGGCCAGGGCCATATGCGACGCACGGTTCCGAGTCTCTGCCGCCTGTAGAAATTCGCGGAGCGTGGTTTCGTTAATGTCGCGCTCCTGCCTGACCCACTCGATGAACTCCTCTTTCAGATCGTTTCGGAACTCATGTGAACCAAAGTCGAGACCGCTAACGCCTAGTTCTCGTAAGTAGCGGTCGGTTATCCGTGAAAACGCCAGATTGCCGGCCCGACCCAGTATCAAGCTGCCACGCCGGTCCGGGCGCGGAATGGAATGGATGCCGTCCTGCGGGAACTTGGCAAAATGCGCCTTGAGTTCTTCCCAAGACATGGACGAGAACCTTTTAATCTCGGCACAAATTAGCTCAACATCGGCTAAATGCTTTTGCATTCGTTCCGGTGCAGGCATGATGTTGGGCGAACGCTCCTTAATGCGCGATGTTCTTGGCGCGGGTTGAGATTGAGCATACAGAAGAGACCCACCGTGAGGGAATGTAAGCGATGCCACGGAAGCAGTCTCAGCCATCCGGCAAATGCGGATGGAAGGGCAGTTGCGGCATAGCACGGGTTCAGCTACTACAAGCGCCGCGCCTGTGCGCCGACGCGGAAACCCTTTTTTGTGCCGCAAAGAGAGGCACACTCTCCGCACACGAGCGGTCGGCACGGTAGAGATCGATCGGTCAATCGGAAAAAGGATGGCTAATCGGCCGTCAGTCGGCGGCGTCGGTGAGCCGACCGTCCGGAGAAAGGTTGAGACCACTGTCCCAAGAGGCACAGAGAGTGGGCGATTCGGTGAAGACCCCGAATACACGACCTCCAGGTTCTCTTGGAGAGTTTTGTTTTCCGATTGAACTCGACAGTCCCTTTATGACTCCGGAAGATTCCCAAACCATACCAACTGGATAATCTGGAAGCCTTGCAATGATGCATGAGCGAAAAGAGATGGATCGGTGGCTGCCGGCGAAGAACGCCCAGAAACCTGCAGTTGTGTTTGAGCAGCTCTAACATTGAGAGAAGCGGCGGATCTGCTGGGGATCCACTGAAAAGGAGTGGAAATTCGCGGCACGCCGAGGAGCGATCTAGCAGCCACAATTGGCAATCTCGTGTTGCACCAAAGGGGGCCCTCCACATTCGTTCGTCGAGCAAGCCGATGTCTCTCCCGTACGCGCCGCAATGTGTACGTATCGGGTTCTGTCAATCGTAGCGAGGACACTATGTCATCCCAGCCAAATCCTGTCAGTCCCGTTATTTCAGTCACCGCAACCCCAGAACCTTACGTTGACGTCAAGCGAGCAGCCTTGTACTTAGCGGTTGCAGTCAAGACGCTTAACGAATGGGCCCGCTTACAGAAAATCCCCGCTTACCAGTGGGGTGATGGTGTCAGGAAAACGTGGCGCTTCAAACTCAGTGAACTGGACGAGTGGATGGGGCGAAGGATAAACTCCGTTCGTCGTCCGCCTCTTTCGGAAAGGAGTGTTAGACGTGAGAAAGAGGCACACTAGTTCAGGATTTGCCAGTGTTGTTAAGCGGAAAAATGGAAAGAAGGTGATTATCTGGCGCTGGTACGAGATGGGCCCTGACGGAAAATCTCGTGAGCGTTGGAGAACCCTTGGGCTCGCCAGTCAGTTCAAGTCTGATGCTGCAGCGAGGCAAGAGGCAGAACGCCTCGGATTAGGCAGACCGATTGAAGAGGGTCCTCGTGTTTTCAAAGAACTCGTGGATCACTGGCTAGACACGGAGTGTCCAGACACGGACGATGACCCGAACGAGCGTCGGGCATTCTCCACTCGGGACAATTACCGTGGCTACCTCCGGAAGTGGGTCAAACCGCGATGGGGAGATCAAGCTTTGGACCAAGTCAAGGCCGTTGCCGTAGAGAGCTGGCTGTCGACCCTGAAGAAAGACAATGGTACGCCCCTAGCCGATGGTTCGAAAAAGAAGATCAGGGACCTGATGCATCTTCTGTACGAGCACGCAGTCCGCTATGAATGGACAGACCGCAATCCCATTACGTCTGTTCGGCAGAGCGGCGTGCGCCAGGCAACACCCATCCGCCTCGGCGTTGACCAGCTTTCCCAACTTATCTACGGTGAGCTGAAACAACGTGAGCGAGTGATGGTGTTGCTGGATTTCGGAACCGGACTGCGAAGGGGTGAACTGAGCGGCGTCCGCTGGGAAGACATCTGCTTCGACGACAAGGTCTTGATCCCAAAGCGCTCAATCGTGAAACAGCGCATAGGTAAGGTCAAGACGGAAGCTTCGAAAAAGAGCATTCCACTGGATGATGTGCTGATCGAAGAATTGCTGGCTTGGCGTCGAGAGACTCCTTATGCCGAAGACAGCGATTACGTCTTTGCTAGCGCAAAGATGAGAGGCAAGCAGCCGTACTGGATGAGTCGGATCATGCAGCATCACATCAAGCCCGTCGCCGCGAAAACAGGGATCGAAATTAAGGGATGGCACACATTACGCCACTCCTACACGACCCTGCTGCGGCAGAACAACAACAACCCCAAAGTAGTGCAAGGCCTGTTGCGACATGCCTCGTACTCGATCACGATGAATGTCTACGACGAAGCTATGTCGGAAGAGAAGCGCAATGCCCATCGTGGAGTGATCCAGCAGCTTAACCGTAGCGTAACCCGTAGTGCGCCAAAACCGGCGATTCCGCAAGTTGTTGAGAAGGTTGGCGTCCCCGACGGGATTTGAACCCGTGTTACCGCCGTGAAAGGGCGATGTCCTAGGCCAGGCTAGACGACGGGGACCACGATGCTGAGGCGGGAGCCTGCTGCTGAAGGTTTGATGGTATCAGCGCATCCGAGGGAGTGTCAAAAGATCCGGTCGCATCGGTGGAATTCGTGGCTGAGATTTCGCGGGTGGAATTTCGATCATATTTTCTCGGGCGGCGAGAGGCCGGAACGCGGGCGACAAATTAGAATAGAGTTGTGCGGCATAATCGCCGCGACCGACAACTCAGATGCCTGATCCTCTTTATCTCAGTATTTGGTTTTCCACTTTTGAGGCCGATGACATGTTGCCTCATGCGCTGGCCGTGATGCGGCAATTTCCGTTTTCCGCGCAGCAGCCTGGAATCACTTATCTGGCGCTGCATCCAGTCTCGTGGAATGAACCTACCATCCTCGAACAGCGCTTCAGGCCCGGGGTTCCGCCGGAAGCAGGCGGTGCTCATCGCGTCCGACCTGCTGCACGAAGACTACGCTTACATGTTTGAAGCTTTCTGGGATCTTTGGATTCTTGCCGAGAATGGGGAATGGGCTCTGCAACCGTCGCAGGTAAAGTTCCTGGTCCACGGTACGGAATTTGACGACGGCGTCTATGAGCAGGAAGGCCACATTCAGGTGGACCTGGGCATGGACTCGCCTTTTCTTCAGGAAGATGTGCCGTTGACCATCGAGGCCGCTGCCAGAGTGCGGGCCAATGTGCAAAGACTGGTGGAGTTCACCAGCAAAGTGGAAAAGAATGCGGGCGCCAACGCCCGGCTGTTATGGTCAGAGTCGGACCAGAACTTCGCGCAGAAATTGATCGCGCGGCTGCAGAAAGTGCAGTGATCTTCGACATAGACCATGAAGCGTGGAGAACACGGAATTCTTGTTCCTCGTCGCTTCGCTTCCGTGTTCTCCGCTCTGAGGATCTACTTCGTTCTTCCACCTTCCACTTTGAGTTTGTCGCGTGGCCGCGGCCTGAGCCGCAGCCAGGCGCGCGGTCAGAACGCGGAAGGGCGAGCATGACACGTAGTTCAGTCCTACCCGGTGGCAGAACTCGACCGACGACGGTTCTCCGCCGTGCTCGCCGCAGATGCCGACTTTGAGACCGGGGCGGGTTTTTCGTCCACGCTCGGTCGCCATCCTGACCAACTGGCCGACTCCTTCCTGGTCAAGCACCGCAAACGGATCCTGCTTGAGGATGCCTTCTTCCAGATAGGTCGGCAGCACTTTGTTGATGTCGTCGCGGGAAAAGCCGAAGGTGGTTTGGGTGAGATCGTTGGTGCCGAAGGAGAAGAACTGGGCTTCCTTGGCGATCTCGTCCGCTACCAGCGCGGCTCGCGGCAACTCGATCATGGTGCCCACCAGGTAGTCGACCCTCTTTCCTTTTTCTTTGAATACTTCCTCAGCCACGCGGCGCACGATGGCCCCCTGGTTCGCCATTTCTTTCAAGGTGGCGGTGAGCGGAATCATCACTTCGGGATAAACCTTCACCCCCTCCTTAGCCACGGCTACCGCGGCTTCGAAGATGGCGCGCGCCTGCATCTCGGTGATCTCGGGATAGGTGATTCCCAGACGGCAGCCGCGGTGTCCGAGCATGGGATTGAATTCGTGCAACTCCTCCACCCGGCGGAGAAGGGTTTTGAGCCCCTTCAATTTGGGGGATTTCGGCTTGGTGGCTTCGAGCACCGCGATCTCGACCATCAGGTCTTCGCGGCGCGGCAAGAACTCGTGCAGCGGCGGATCGAGAGTGCGGATGGTGACCGGGAAGCCGTCCATGGCGCGAAATACTCCGACGAAATCGGCGCGCTGCAACGGGAGCAGTTTCTTGAGCGCGGCGCGGCGGTCTTTTTCGGTGTTGGCGAGAATCATGGCGCGCATGTGCGGCAGCTTCTTTTCGCCGAAGAACATGTGTTCGGTGCGGCAAAGGCCAATGCCTTCGGCGCCGAAAGCGCGCGCCTGGATGGCATCGCGCGGAATGTCGGCGTTGGCGCGCACGCCCAGCTTGCGGAAGGGCTCGGCCCAGCTCATGAGCTTCATCAGTTCGGGATCGTCGGGCTTTGCCGCCATGGTGCCGAGCTTGCCCTTGATCACGCGTCCCGTGGTGCCGTCGAGCGAGATCCAGTCTCCGCCTTTGAAGACCTGCCCTTTGACCCGCATCTCGCGAGCCTTTTCGTCCACTTCGATATCGCCTGCGCCGGCCACGCAGCACTTGCCCATGCCGCGCGTGACCACGGCGGCGTGGCTGGTCATGCCGCCGCGCGAAGTCAGAATGCCCGCGGCTACTTCCATGCCGTGAATATCTTCCGGCGTGGTTTCCGCGCGCACCAGAATGACCGGATTCTTGGTGGCGCCGTGACCTGCTTTTTCGACCGCTTCGTCGGCGGTGAAAACAATCTGTCCGACGGCCGCACCGGGCGATGCCGGAAGCCCGGTGGCCAGCACTTCCACCTTGGCGCTTTTCTCATCCAGGCGCGGCAGCAGAAACTCGTAAACCTGGTTGGGATCAACACGGAAGATTGCTTCTTCCTTGGTGATCAGGCCTTCATCCACCATCTGGATGGCAACACGCACCGCCGCCGGCCCGGTGCGCTTGCCGTTGCGGGTTTGCAGCATGTAGAGCTTGCCTTCCTGGATGGTGAATTCGAAATCCTGCATGTCTTTGTAATGCTTTTCCAGGCGCGTGGTGATTTCGCGCAGCTGGTCGTAAACGGCGGGCATTACCTTCTGCAATTCGAGGATGGGCACCGGGGTGCGAATGCCGGCGACCACGTCTTCGCCCTGCGCGTTCATCAGAAATTCGCCGTAGAACTCTTTCGCGCCGGTGGCGGGATTGCGGGTGAAACCGACGCCGGTGCCGCTGGTATCGCCGAGATTGCCGAAGACCATGGCCTGCACGTTCACCGCGGTGCCGAGCATGTCGTCAATGTTGTTGATGCGGCGGTAGTGTTTGGCGCGATCGTTCTGCCAGGAGCGGAACACGGCGTCTCGCGCCATGACGAGTTGCTCATGCGGATCCTGCGGAAAGTCGTGCTTGGTGTGCTTCTTGACGACCTTTTTGTATTCCTCGATCACTTCTTTCAGCGCCTTGGCGTCGAGATCGGTGTCGAGCTTGGCTTTCTTCTGTTTCTTCTTGGCATCGAAGACTTCGTCGAAGGCGTGCTTGGGGATATCCAGCACGACGCTGCCGAACATCTGAATCAGGCGGCGGTAGGAGTCGGCGGCGAAGCGCGGATTGTTGCTGCGTTTGGCCAGGGCTTCGACGCTCTGATCGTTGAGACCGAGATTGAGGATGGTGTCCATCATGCCGGGCATGGAAAATTTCGCGCCCGAGCGCACGCTGACCAGCAGCGGATTGTCGCCCTTGCCGAGCTTCTGGCCCTGCAGTTCCTCCAGGCGTTTCAAGCGCGGCATCCATCTGGCGTTCGACTTCCGCCGAGACGCCGTTGGTGCGCATGTACTCGCGGCAGGCCTCGGTCTGAATGGTGAAACCCGGAGGAACGGGGAGACCGGCGTTGGTCATCTCGGCCAGGCCAGCGCCCTTGCCGCCCAGATCGTCTTTCATCTTGCCGTTGCCATCGGCTTTGCCGCCGCCAAAGAAATAGACGTATTTGGTGGAGGTCTTTTTGCTGTTCCTGGACTTCCGATTGCGGGAGAGTTTGCGTCGCCATAATTGATGTTGATCCTTTTTTATTGTTTCGAAGAGTCTTTGGGGTCTTTGCCTTCGGTTACGATTTCCGAGAAGTCGGCAATGGTGGAAAATTCCTTTAACAAAGTTTGCAGAAGCGCCAGCCGATTGGCACGGACGCGCTCGTCGTCGACCATGACCATGACTTTGTCGAAAAAGTTGTCGATCGGCCGGGCGAAGCCGGGAGACTTCCAGCAGAGCCTGTTCGTAATTGCGCTGCCCGCTCAGTTGGGCCACAGCCTTCGCAGTGTGTGGGACCTGAGAGGCGAGTCCTTCTCTGCAGGCTCTTGCAGCGCCTCCGGGTTCAGCGTTCCGATCGATTTGCCTGCTTCGCCGGCCTGCCGCAGGATGTTCTTCATGCGCTTGCATGCAACCGAAATGGACTCGAAGTCGGGTGACTGTCGAACCTTGGAGACAGCCTGCGCCCGGGCTACGGCATCCACGACGTCGTCCGCCTTTGCCGCCAAGACCGCGTTCACGACGTCGTACTTGAAGCCGAGCACATCGCGGAGATAGAACTCCAGGCGCTCGCGCAGGAAATGCTTCACGCTGCTGTCATAATCGATTGCGGTCGAAAACTTCTTCTCCGCGGACGAGCCCCGGTAGGCTTCTCGCGCGTCCTTGAACAATTGTGCCAGATCTATCGGCAGCTTGTGTTCGGCAACCGTCTTGATAATTCCGTTGGCCTGGCGGCGCAATGCGAACGGATCTTTCGATCCCGTGGGCTGCAGGCCGAGCGCGAACATGCCGGCGATGCTGTCCGCCTTATCGGCGATCGAGAGCACGGCGCCCTCGGTGGTCCGCGGAACTGAATCTTCCATGGACTCGGGCTTGTAGTGATCGTAAATTGCGTCGGCAATGGCAAGCCGGGTGGCCTCGGGCAGGTCCGGATCCAGTTGCTGAACCCGGGCATACAAGCCGCCGACGATGCCTTGCAGTTCGGTAAATTCCTTTACCAGCTCCGTGGTCAGATCTGCTTTGGCCAGACACGCCGCCTTGTGAATCACGCCGGGGCGGACCGCCATTCCGTTGTGGCGAATAATTTCGCACATCCAACTGGCCAAGCGCTGCACCCGCAGCACTTTGTCGTAGTAGCTGCCCAGGTCTTTCTGGAAGGTGACGTTCTTGAGCCAGAGCGCCCGCTCGCGCAAAGGATGTTTCTGGTCGGTCTGCCAGAAGAAGCGCGCATCGTTGAAACGGGCGCGCAGCACGCGTTCGTGGCCGTGCCGGATGACGCCGTCGGGATCGCCATCGGTATTGAGCACTGCCAGAAAATGCGGAAGCAGTTTGCCGTTCGAGTCTTCGATCGCGAAATACTTCTGATGATCGCGCATCACCGTGACCAGAACTTCTTCGGGAAGTTCCAGAAATTCTGGATCGAAGCTGCCCAGAATCGCCGACGGCCACTCGGTCAGGTTGATGACGGTGTCGAGCAGCGGCTTGTCTTCACGCCAGCGTGCACCCGAAATAGTGCGAGTGGCGGCATCGAGAGACTTGCGAATCTGCTTTTCTCTGTCTTCGCGGCTAAGAACTTTCGCCTTTTGCAGAGCTTCAACGTAGGGCGCTCCGGCGCGAGCGATCTGGACCGGTCCATCGGCCAGAATCCGATGTCCACGGGATTGATTACCGGCGTGAATCCCGTCGAACTCCAGCGGGATGATCTCGGCATCGAGCATGGCCACCAGCCAACGCACCGGGCGCACGAAGCGCTCACTGGGCTTGCGCCAGTACATATTCTTGGGCCAGTAAATCGAGGCGATCTCTTTGGGCAGAAACTCGGCCAGAATTTCGGCCGCGGGGCGTCCCTTCTTTGTAATTTTCGCCGAGAGGTATTCGCCTTTCGGAGTGGTGATTCGCTCCAGTTGCGAAACCTCAACCCCGGCTTTCCTGGCGAACGCGTGCGCGGCGGGAGTGGGCTGTCCATCCTTGAAGGCGACGGTTGCCGCCGGGCCAGTAACTTGCTCGGTGACATCGGGCTGAGTCTCTGAAATTTCGGCGCGAGAACCGCCAGACGGCGAGGCGTGTCGAGATAGCTGATTTCACCCTTTGGCAAGAGTCGTTCGCGGTCGAGCAGTTTGTGCACACGCTGGCGCAGTTCCAGCGATGCGGCGTCAATCATCCGCGCTGGGATTTCTTCGCAACCGATTTCTAGCAGAAAATCTGGCATTCTGCTTCGATCTTGAATGTCTCTAGCGGAGTTGAAGAAATCCCTAGACGTCGGCAATTTGCCTGCGGTAGGGGTCCTTCGACTGCGCGACAACTTCGCTCTTGCGAAGTTGTCTCTCCGCTCAGGATGACAAGTTACTATACGTTCGTGGACACAACTTCCACTTCTTCTTCGGCTTTTTCTCTGCGACCGGTTCTTCTTCTTCTTCAGCCGGCGCATCGCCCCGTTGCTGATCTACCCACGCCTTCGCGATTCCGACTGCCAAGGCTCGCACCCGCGCGATCACTCCCACGCGTTCGGTCACCGAGATCGCGCCGCGGGAATCGAGAATGTTGAACAGGTGGGAGCACTTCAGACAGAGGTCGTAAGCGCCGAGCAGAGGGAAACGCTGCTTGTCGCGGCCGGCACCATCGGTCTTCTGTTTACTCAGCGCTGAATATTTCTCCAGCAGCGCCGCGCATTCGCTTTCGCACAGGTCGAAATGTTTCCACGCCTTCTCTACGTCGGCGTACTCGAAGTTGTAAACCGAAAACTGCACTTCATCGGCCAGCCTCACATCGCCATAGGTCGTCGGCCGGCCAGTTTCTGGATCGCGCGCCCACACGATGTCGTAGATGGAATCTACATCCTGCAGGAAGGCAGCGATACGCTCGAGACCATAAGTTAATTCGGCTGAAATCGGATTCAGATCGACGCCACCGCATTGCTGGAAATAGGTGAACTGGGTGATCTCCAGGCCGTCGAGCATAACTTGCCAGCCGATGCCCCACGCGCCCAGGGTGGGCGACTCCCAGTTGTCCTCTTCAAACTTGATATCGTGCTGGCGCAGATCGATCCCCATCGCGCCGAGGGATTCGAGATACAGCTCCTGCACATTTTCCGGCGGAGGCTTCAGGATGACCTGCAGCTGCATGTGCTTGAACAGCCGGTTGGGATTTTCACCGTAACGCCCGTCGGCGGGACGGCGCGAGGGTTGCACGTATGCAACTTTGTAAGGCTTCGGGCCCAACACACGCAGAAAAGTTTCCGGCGCCATGGTGCCGGCGCCGACCTCGACATCGTAAGGCTGCTGCAGGACGCATCCGCGCTCGGCCCAGAAGGTCTGCAGGCGGAGGATGAGTTCCTGGAAGGTCAGCGGATTGGGTTTGGGAAGCGGCATGCTACTTCTTGTTGGTGATACCAGTTCTTAGTTTCTGGTTCTCAGTTCTCAGATGATTTTGTCCAGCATTGCTGCGGTTACCAGTTTCTTTTCTATATGCCGCTGCAGAGTCTGTATCAGAAATTTTCTCAGATCGTTTCCCTGCTTTCCGGGTCCGGAAAAACTTTCCAGGGGCGCGCGAAACATTTGCGCCGCCAGGATCCGCGAGTCCGGCGATATTTCCGATGACGCCAAGCGCTTGTCGTCGGCGCACAACAAACCGTCGGTGAGTGCGTGAAAAAAAGCCCGGCTGCCGTTCAGGGTGCGCCCGCAAACGATGCACTCGGAAAGTTCGGGGAGATAGCCCATCAAGCGGGTCATCCACAGCTCAAAATAAGTGACCGGCATCCAGACATCGGTCCCGCGCAGTCCGGCCAAGACCGAAAGCGCCAGCCGGAAAACTGCGTCGTTGGCCTCGCGATCCGGCAACAACTCGTCCAGCAACTCCGCCACATGCGCCAGCGCCACTGCCCGGGGATAACTGACTTCGGTCGCCAGCGGCGATTCCAGAACCTCGCAGGAATCGAGCCGCGCCAGTTCCTGGCGTTCGCGATCTTCGTAAAACGCTCGAACGTAAGTGAGCGGCTCCAGCGCCCCGCCAAACCTGCGCTTTGACTTCTTGGCCGAGCGGGCTACACCGCGAACTTTCCCTTCGGCCCGCGTGAACAGGGTGACCAGCAGATCGGCCTCGCGCAACGGATACGTGCGCAGGACGATTGCTTCCGACTCCTTCAGTGCCATGGAAGCCCAGCAGGTTCAGGTTAATCTTCGATTGTAACGGAGGCGGAGGGAGATGGAAAGGCGGAGCAGGCGTCAGACCTCCGACCTCGAACTTAAAAAACGAGATTAGAGGCCTGACAGCCCAAGAAGTTACCGTCCGAAATACTTCGCGTTGCGTTCGGTGAACGAAGCCCACTTCTCCGGCAGATCGTCCAGCGCGAAAATGGCCGATACCGGGCACACCGGCACGCAGGCGCCGCAATCGATGCACTCCACCGGATCGATGTAGAGCATTTCCTCTTCGGCGTGGGCGGGCGAATCTTTTTTAGGATGAATGCAATCTACCGGGCAGGCGTCCACGCAAGCCGTGTCTTTGGTTCCGATGCACGGTTCTGCAATCACATAGGTCATAGTTCATTGTCTCCCTGGTCTGACGACTGAGATCCGGCGAACGTGCCGAACTCTGCGAACTGGTTATTCTAGCAAGAATGCCGGTCAGGAGGGCAAGTTTAGGCAAGGATCATTCTTCCGCCGCCAACTTTCGGTCAATCAGGCTCTGGTTGCCGCCAGTTCCCTCTCGGTGCTGGGCTCGTATTCCACGATGTACCCTGCCACAGCGCTGGCAGCCACCGTCAGCGGACTGGCCAGATACATCTGCCCAGGCCCGCTGCGTCCGGGAAAGTTGCGGTTCTGCGCGCTGATCACTACCTGCTCCGGACGAGTGGTCACACCCGGACCGGCGTTAATGCAGGCGCCGCAACTGGGCTCAATCACGATCGCACCCGCGTTCCTGAAAATCTCCAGGTATCCCTTGCGAATGCAGTAGTCTCGGGTTTCCTGCGACCCGAACTGAATGTAGAACTTCACCGAATCGGCGACCCGCTTTCCCTGCCGCAACGCATCGGCCAGCACCTGGGCATACATGTCCATGTCTTCGTTCTTGCCGGCCGTGCAAGTGCCTCCGTAAGCCAGTTCAATCGGAACCGGAGTATTCAGTTCACGAACATATTTGCCGTTGCCCGGATCGCCAGGGGTAGCCACCATCGGCGTAATTTCAGCAGCGTCGAGTTCGATGGTGTGAGCGTACCGGGCGTCGCGATCGCTGTATAGACCTTCGATCATGGACTCGGCTTGTTTGCGATCCATGCCGCGGCGCTCTACCAGGAAATCAACCGCCTTCTGGTCGGGCGCGACAATGCCGGTGAATCCGCCGATTTCCGCCGCCATATTGGTCATGGTGGCGCGCTCGTCCACGCTCAAATCTTCGATGGCTTCGCCGGCATATTCCATCACCTTGGCCAGAGCTTTGCCGCTGCGCACGTAGTCCAGGCTGAGGATTTTCAGAATGAAATCCTTTGCGGTCACGTTGGGATGCTTCTTGCCGCGAACGATGATTTTCACCGACTCGGGGACCTTGACTCGCACGTCCTTGGTGATCCAGGAATTGAAAACATCCGTGGTGCCGATGCCGAAGGCAACACAGCCGATCGCGCCGACGTGCGGAGTGTGCGAATCCGAGCCGATGTTCAATTGTCCGGGGAGGGCGTAGCTCTCCAGAACGATGGAGTGGCAGATGCCTTCCGAGCCTTTGCGGTCTTTTAACTCGCCGTGCAGTTTGATTCCCTGCCGGGCCGCGAAATCCTGCTGCTTGAGTTTGAGTTGGGTGGCCAGGTCGAGCAGGCCGAGCTTCTTTTTCTCCTCTGAAATCACCTCATCGAGGAAGGTCAGGTGATCGCGGAAGAACAGAATGCTGGAAGGATCGTTGACCTTGGCGTCTTTGCCTACGTAGCGCTCGAAAAAGATTGCCGCCATGGGGGTGACGTATTCGTGGCTGAAGCGGAGATCGGCACGGGCGAAGCCGGTGTCGCCGGGTTGGACGGCTCCGGAACCAGAACCTGCCGAGCTTTGCTCGGCTGCACGAGCGGGGACGCTCGCGCCCACATTGGAATCCAGCATGTGGCGGGCGAAGATTTTCTCCGCCAGGGTCATGGGCCGCTTCGGCGTGTTGATCGGGGGCAGGAAAACTTTTTTCTGCAGGCGAGCGACATTGAAGGGAAACAGGCCGCCGTATTCGATCACCTGACGGGTGATTTCGTCTTCGCCGGCGGTGAATTCACTGAGAGGAATTTCCTCTCCCGCACGGACTTTGTCGATGAGAGAGAAATCGGTCGAGGTCAGCAGGCCCAGATTCTGGCAATTCTGCTTGTAGATACGTTCGATATTTTCGGCGATGACCAGTTGGATTCCGGCACACATTTCGGCGTAAGGCGATTGCTCGCGGCTTGATCCCTTGCCTCGCCGCTTGCCGCTGACCGCGCAGATGAAGCCACCTTTTTTTACCTCGCCACGGCCGATGGGCAGAACATCGCCGCACTTCAGGCCGAGGTAGGGAATCTCGCCCAGGGTCTCGTCGAAATAGAAGCAGTAATGCGCGGGAGTGATCTCGTCGGTCGAAATGTCATCCCGCAGCTTGGGATTGTTAGCGGGATTCCTGGTGTCCCAGGGCAGGTCTTCCCCTGCGAGCTGGCGCTTGATGAGTTCGGGATCTTCGGTGAGAAAAAGGATGCGCCCTTGCAGGCGGACCTTGTGGTGACGCTTTTCGATTTTTCGTTCCAGCAGTGAAGTGATCACAGATCTATTTTACTGCCGGGACGGGCCTGTAGTCGGCGGAAAAGCTGGCAAGATATGCTAAATGCGTCTGCCGCATAGTCCGAGCGCGAAAAAAGGCACACTCTGCCTCACGGTGCGCTACCGCACTCCTTAGTGATGGCCGTGTTTTGTGGTCGTATTCTTCTCCCGCAGCAATGGGGACGGCCAGGCGATTTTCTTTTGGCGCCAGGGGACAAGTGGCGTAGGGCGTGACCGAACACGGAGGGTTGTAGGCGCGATTGAAGTCGAGCACCACGGTCCCGTTCTCTACCGGACCTGCTTTCAGGAAGCGGCCGCCAGGATAGGTGTTGGTCTTGCTGGTGGGATCACTGAAGACAAAAAACAATTCTTTGGCAGCATCGCCGCCCAGGTCGGAGAGGCGAAGCTCCTGACCGTTGATTTTGAATACGGCCGTGCCTGCAATCGGGGTGGGCGTGACGTCGCCGAGGACGTTGGGAACATCCACTGTCTGTTTGCCGTCGGAGGGCAGCCAGGTGGCGGTGACTCGATACGTTAAGTCGAGGGGAAAGAATAGCGGTCCTCGATATTGGCGCACGGCGTCGCTGTCCACATCCTTGACGCGAATACCGACGCGCTGACCGCGCACGATGACGTGCAAACGCAGGCTTCCGATTTCAACGACAGTTGGATGACCATCCGTGTCAGGCTCAAGTTCGGAGCTGGTCACCGGCTTCCCTGCGATGGTTGCAGCCGTGCCTCGGGATTGAAGTTGCCAGTCACAGTATTGCCTTGCAAGGTGAACGAACCCGCCTGGGCAGGGCCTTTGGGAAAAACAATCGCATTTTTCGGATCAGTGCCGAAGCTATTTTCGCCGGGTTTCAACCAGAACAAGCCTGCCAGGGGCAACCATTCCTGCTTGAGATCTTCGACCAATTCGCTTTTCCATTTATCGAACGATTCCTGGTAAGCGGCGTCGACGGAAGGTTTGTCCGCCGCGGACGCTATGCCGCACAGCGCCAGAAAGGCAATGCCGAGGAATAATGGTCTCCATTCGCGATTCATAATTTTCCGTGAGTCGTGAACATTAATTATGAACATCAGGACTTATGAACATCAGGCAGCGGCTCGAGTCCGCGCCCCTCGAAAATCTGCGCGAACTCGCTGAGCAGGGCCTCATGTACGGAGGCGTTCGTGGCCAGGGTTTCGCGACTGTTGATCTGAAACGGGCCGCCATGAAAATCGGTCACTTTGCCGCCCGCTTCCTCGACGATCAGCACGCCGGCAGCGGTGTCCCAGGGATTGAGATTGAACTCCCAGAATCCGTCGAAGCGGCCACTGGCGACGCAACACAAGTCCAAGGCTGCCGATCCCGCGCGCCGCACTCCGTGGGTGCGCAAAGTAATCTGATGATAAAAGTAGATGTTCGGATTCTTGTGCCGCTTGTGGCTGGGAAAGCCCGTGGCCACCAGGCATTCGGCGAGATTCGCGGTCTTCGACACCTGGATACGTTGCTGGTTCAGGTAGGCGCCGCTTCCCTGCTCGGCTGCGAACAGCTCATCGCGCGTGGGATCGTAAATCACCCCGGCAACTCTCTGGCGCTTGTGCTCGAGCGCCATGGAAACGCAGAACACCGGATATCCGTGAGCAAAGTTCGTGGTGCCATCGAGCGGGTCCACGTACCAGCGGTAATCGCTGCCGGTATCGACCAAGCCTTGCTCTTCACCCATAATGTCGTGGCTGGGCCAGAGTTTTTTAATTCGCTCGCGGATCAGAATCTCGGATTGGCGATCGGCGATCGTGACCAGATCGGCCTCGCCTTTGTATTCCACCTTCACGTGCTTGCGAAAGTACTCCATCAGCAAGGCGCCAGCCTCGCGAGCGATCTCCGCCATGGCGGGGACAAAGTCGTTGTGATTGCTCTCAGTCATGGATGAAGTTTTCTTTGCGTTCTTCGCGAACTTTGCGGTTGAGATTTAAGGACAACCCCAAAATCATCAACCGCAAAGGGCGCTAAGGACGCAGAAGAAAGATGCTACTTGCGCTTTCCGCTGTCTTCCGCGATGTACATGATTTCGTGCTTGAAGATAAACAGATTGGGCTGGTCCTCGCGAGTCAGGCGGACCATGTTTTTGTCGTAGTATTCGATCCAGCCGCGGACCACTTCCCCGTCCGCCAGCTTGATGCTTACCGGCTTCTGTTTTTCACCGAGAGATTTCAGGTATGCGGCCTCTTCCGAGGTCTGCTCGGGAGGCGCGGGTCGTCCCTTGCGCGGCGGGCCGGAGGCCCCTTGTCCATGAAAAGCCATAGCGCTCATTTTACACGCAGGCTGATCGAGGCAGGCTCTAGAAGATCATTTTCAATCCGAACTGGAGTTGGCGAGGTGCGGCCAGGGAGAATACGCCCGATCCCGGGCCAATGCGATTGGCTGCCCGCTCGGTCGCGGTGGTGCCATTTATCGTGCCCGGCGTGCCGTTCAGCACTCCGCTGAGACGGTTGCCGGAGCCGTCAAAGTTGGCGAAGTTGAGAACGTTGAATGCAGAGACGCTGGGCTCCAGAACGAATCGGTCTCCCAACTTGAGGGGGCGCGATAGCGTTATATCGAAGGTCCGCAGCCAGGCCAGACCGGTATTTCCTGCAGGGGCGGCGGCGATGGCCGGCGAATCCGCACCCAGCTGAAACATTTGCGACTGCGACAGCAAGCCGGCATTCACCAGGGTCTGGCCGGCGGGAGTCAAGTGGTTGCCGAAGTTGGCGTTATAAGTATCGATGAGGGTGTTCAAGCCGTCGGCTTTGACGCCGCGCCCGAAGGATCCAATATTGGTTCCCGGCAAAATATCGCCGTAGGAACTGGCGCCGGTCTGGCTCTGCCCGCCGAATGCGCCGTCGCCGGTCACGTCACTGCGAAAAATCTCGCCGCCTACGCCATCGCTGGCGGGGATGAAGAGCGTCTGCGGCAGAGGCGAAGCAAATTGCGCGATGAAGCCCAATCGGGCGCCGTAGGGAACATCCAGGACCGACGCGATGGTGACCTGATCCTTGCGGTCCTCGGATGCAGAGCCGAAAAACGCGGTGGGATGATTGAAGTCCGCCGCCAGCGGCAGCAGGTCCATATCGCTGTCGCCTTCAGGAACGTTACTGCGAAAGCTGGAGTGGCTGTACGAAATCTGCAGGCTTCCGCCTCGGACTCCGCGCACCGGACTTGTGATCTGGCTGCGCAAGGAGACTTGTACCCCGCTGTAGAGCGAGCGGCCGGCGGGAAAAAACATGGTGTTGCGGCCGACCAGCGGATTGACTCCGGCGAAGGCAGCGCCAGTATCGGGAGTCAAACCGAACAGCGACGCTGGGGCTCCGCCCAGGTATTGTCCGCCGGAATCAAGGCCATGATTGGCGAAGTCGGCGATGCTGGCGCCGGGAACTGCTGCCAGGTAACAGCCCACGGAGGTCTGCGAACTCGCGCCCGCACTGGTGGCCAACGGACAACCGGCACTCAACGGATTCGCCAGAATCGTATTGCTGATGGCATTCAAGGCTGCCGCAGGCTGGCCAGTGGTCGGGTTCTTCTCGAGGAAGGTGGCATCGCCCACGTGATTGGTGTCATACCCGAGCAGATAATGGGTGCCGACATTGCGCACGTAGTCCACGCTGAACACCGTTGCCTGCTTGATTTGTTTCTGAAAGCCGATGTTCATCTGCACCGAACGAGGAGTCTGATAGTTCGGCGCCAGCAAACCTTGCTGGCTGTTCAGCACCTCTCCCAGGTAGCTGGGATTCGGAGAAGTCGGAGTAAGTGCGGCGCTGGCGGCCTGAAACGCAGTCTGCAGATTGGCGACCGAGGCCGCCACGTTTCCAATGCGTTGTCCGCAGAGGCCGGCGGCGCTTTGCTGCACGTTGCCGGGAAAAATGACCACGCTATGGCTGGCGCAGGGATCGTTTGCCTCCGCGTTGAATTGCCCGGTCGCGAGGCGGGTCACGCGATCGACCAGCACATTGCGAAACACATTGTTGTCGTAATACATGCCGATTCCAGCGCGAATTATGCTGCGCCCGGCCTTTCCCGGATCCCAGGCCAGACCGAACTGCGGGGCGAAATTCAAGTTGGGCTCGCGCACGCGGCCACCGAGTCCCGGAGTGCCGCCGAAATGGTTCAGCAAACTATCGCTGCCGCTGCAGGGCGCCTGAGCTCCGTAGGAAGGCGCGACCGCCGAACATGGAATCGATGGCAGATCGGAATCGGTGCGCCCAGTATCGCGAACGTACTGCACGCCGATCGTCGCTGTAAGGTTGGGCCGCACTTTCCAGCTATCCGATACGTAGCCTTGCAAGCGGGTGTCGCTGAAACCGCCGCAGTGGGAGCCGGCGGCTGACTTTTCGCTGAAGCAACTGAAACCATTTCCTAACGTGATGCTGTCCACCGGATAGTTCAGCGGGTTGCCGGCGCCGCCGGGAAACGGACCGCCCGCGGCAAACACGTTGGAAGCCGAGTCGGTGTCCGAACCAATGCTTGGGGCCAGACCGTAAAGATTCGCGGAGATCAGGTTATCAATCCGGTTTACGGCAAAGCCGAAGCGGAAAGTGTGCGCCTGCCAGGGCCGGCTTCCGTCGTACCGCACTTGCTTGTTGGCCTGGACGGTACGCTGCGGCGCCTGCGGGTTGGAGCCGCTGGCGAATCCGGATGCGCCGTCGAAATTCAGGCTTACGCCGGGAGCGGGATTGAAAATGCTGGTTCCTCCCACCGCGTCCACGATGTTGTTGGAGTACCGGTCGTAGGCGAAGCGAATGCTGTGGAGGTACGGCCCTCGGGTGAAGTCGAACCCGACGGCGTTGCCGGGAGTATTGTCGTGGCTCTTGAAGGGTTGGTAATTGTTGCCATCGAAGGCATTGACCGCGCTGGCGTTGTCATAGGTGAAGCGGTAGAACATCTGCGACCGCGGAGAGAATTTATAGTCGAGGCGTCCTTCAAGTTCGGTCTCGTGAAACGGAGAGCTGTAGCTTCCGTTGAGAACGTTAAACGGGGCGTTGAAAACGACCGGAGCGTCCAGATCCTGTTTGAAATATTCGCCGGAAATAAAATAGAAGAGTTTGTCTTTTTTCCAGGCCCCGCCAACGTCTCCACCGAAAACCTCGCGCGAATAGGAATTGTCCAGGCCGCCGGGAAAATCGGCTACGCCGGCCTTCTTGTCGCGGAAGTTGCCGAAGGCCTGGCCGTGAATATCGTTGGTGGCGGACTTGGTGACCACATTCACGATGCCGGCAGAGGCGAGCCCCGAGGATGGCGCGAGCAGCGACTGGCTAACCTGCACTTCTTTCACGGCGCCGACCGGCACATTGGTTGTGGTGGCGCCAACGGTTTCGTCAGTGATGTCCATGCCGTCCACCTGCATTCGGGTGGTGCGGCCGTCGCGGCCAACTACGGAAGTGGCAGACACTCCGCTCTTCGAAGGCGCCAATGCCTGACCGTCGAGAAGCTGAACTCCGGGTTCAAGCCGGGTTAGATCCAGGAAGCCGCGATCGGTGGGTACCTGCTCCATCTGGCTGGAGTCGGTCAGGCCGCGGACCTCGGGCGTCTCGGTATTTACCAGCTGGGGTCCGGCGATGACCAGGCGCTGCAATTTGACGTCACCGCTGGCGGTTTGCGCCGACTGGATTCGCAACAAGAGATCCGCAGGCTGGAACCCTTTCGCTTCCACGTGCAGAACATATTCTCCCGGCGGCAAGTCGCGGATGGCGAAGGTGCCTGCGGGACTAGTCGTAGTCTTGACCGCTTGTCCGGTGATTCTTGGGGTGAGGGTAATCTCGGCGCCACTCACGGAAGCGCCCCGCAGGCCGGTGATGGTACCGGACACGTTGCCGGTGGAGGGCTCCTGGGCAAAAGCCAATGACGAAATTGCGAGAAGAACCGTGATCGCTCCGGTCCACAGACTTAAATGCTTGAAGGTGGAACGGGCACAACCAGTATTGCTCGACATTCGTCTAGCTTACCTTCCTTACAAAGATTTGCCCCTGACACGCCTCGGCCCGCACGAAGGCCATTGATCACTGCCCAGTTTGAAGGTAGGCAGAGGCGTCAGCGCGCAGCACAACTGCCACGCACGCCGAATATATTCAATCAGCAATCCTACAAGACTTTCACACCAGAATTTGTCTCGTCAACCGCTCATGTCATAGGTAATGGGCCGTTTTGAATTAGCGTGTTCGGTTATCTCTTCTGATTAACGTGAGAACGCAAAAGAGAAGAACGCACCAGGCACCGAGGCCGATTGTATCCCCATTATGCCAACCATCCTCCCATACTCCGAACAAACCCGAGACTAGGCCCGCTGCGAGAATGACGAACCATAGTCGGACGGCTTTACTTATTTTGATGGACCTTAGTCTCACGTCGGAGAGCCAACTTTTCGCTTCAATGGCCCTACTCGTCATCGAAACAGAACGTGATCGGAGACCTGAGCCAAATGCTACACACGTCAGTGCGATTTTGACGTGTAGTATCCCGTCCGGTGACGCACCTTGAACCCTTCGTCTGCCGGCGATTGATTGACCTTCACCTGGATGCGCCGGAAATCAGAATCGGCAAGGCGCTGCGAAGGATAGTACGCAAGCAGGTACTGGGTGCGCAGCTCGTCGCTGATCTGGCGAAAAGCTTCGTCCAACTGAGGCAAGAAGACGCGTAAAAATGCTTGCCGCCTGTGTCCAGGGAAAGCTGGATGAGGGCATGTTCGCCGCCGGTGTCCCGTCCCGCGCTGGCCTCGATCGGCACAATGATGATGCTGTAAAGAATGGCCTCGGCGGTTTCGGCCTCACGGACGGCTTCATGGTAGTCCACCTTGCTCATGGTGTCCCCGCCATCGGTGATCACGACCATCACTTTGCGTCCCTGCCTGGGCTCGAGCGCCTGCGATCCCAGGAACAGTGCATCGTAAAGCGCCGTGGCCGAACCCAGACGAATGTGGTCGATGCCGCGATCCACGGCGTGCAGGTCGGAGGTAAACGAAGTCAACTCACTCACGGTCTCGCTGAACTGATAAAGAGACAGGGCGTCCACCGGACGCAGAATGGCGTGGACGAAGCGGCGCGCCGAGGCCAGTTCGAGCGGAAGATCCTTGCGCGTACTCAGGCTGGTATCAATCGCCAGCACAATCGAAAGCGGCAAAGCCGATTCTTTGTCGAAGACCGCGATCTTTTGTTCTTTCCCATCTTCCGACAGTTGGAAGTTATCTTTTTTCAATCCGGCGATGGGCGCGCCGCGTTCGTCGGTCACGGTGACGAAGACGTTCACCAGCTTGACGTCAACCTTGAAAGTGTCGTCGGACTCCTGGGCAGGAGAGGCAAGCGACAGGACCAGTAGAAGGCCAGCGGTTAAAACCAGTCTCATGGGGAAGGTTGAAGTAATTTTCCGCCAACTCCACGCGTAGGAGTGACGGAGAAAACGGCTGGTCACTTAGATGCACCCTCTGTCGAATGGGTGCCCCTGACAAGAGGAATCTCCTCCGGAAAAGGCTCGCCCGCGGCCCACACGGCGCCATCGTCGAAATATTCCTTCTTCCAGATAGGGACGGTACGCTTCAGGGTATCGATGAGCCAGCGGCAGGCGTCGAAGGCGGCGGCCCGGTGGGCGGATGCCACCACGATGAGCACGCTGGTCTCGCCGATTTCCAGCCGGCCCAGGCGGTGGACAATGGCGACATCGCGAATCTTGAAGTCGACCAGAGCTCGCTCGGCCAGTTCCTCCATCTGTTTGAGCGCCATCTCTTCATAGGCTTCGTAATCGAGGTAGAGAGTCCGGCGGCCGCGGGTGTTGTTGCGGACGATGCCCTCGAAGACTGCAGCGGCGCCGTCCTCGGGCTGTTTGATGGCTTTCAGCAGAGAAGCAGTATCGATCGCCCCGCTCACGATGGCGGCGTGCCGGCTGTTTCCACTCTCCGGGCGCAGCCGCCACTTACCGGCGGGAGAAGCGCGACCTCGTCTCCCGGTTTCAAGCGGACGTCGGGTCCGGCGTATTCCTGATTGACTGACATGGCGAGAGAGGCAGCTAAGTCCTGGGGGATGGCCTGGTGGTAGTGACGGAGAACGTCGCCCAGGGTGGCATCTTCGGGCAGGCTAAGGGAGTCGCTGGCTCGTCCCGCGAGGTCTTTCAACATCCCGAAGAATAGAACGCGGATTTGCATGAAAAACCGGTTCCCGGTTTTCCAGTTTCCGGTTCTCAGTAGTCTATCGCGAGCCAGCAAAACAAATTGCCAGTTTCCGGTTGGGAAACTGGCAATTTGAGGCTGCGAACAAACTACTTCTGGTTCTGGTTTGGCTTTGGCCGGTTGTCCGGCGGCCTGGGTTGTGGTCGCTGTTCCGGCTGCGGCGCCCGGTTCTGGGCCGGCGGGGCCTGCGGGCGCTGCTGCTGCCAGTTGCGGAACTTATTCTCATCTTCCTGAGCCTGGGCCGGGTTCCGCTGTTGAACCGGCGGAACTGGCCTGGCCTGGGGATGAGACCAGTCCTGTGAATAGCGATTGTTATCGTTATTTCTCGGCTGGTTGTCGCGACCCTGCGGCGGATGCGGGACTACCGGAGCATCCGGACGGTTGGGCTGAGTCTCATTTGAGCCGACTACCGGACGCTGCGGCCGGGCATCGGGACGCGGCATCTCGGAGCGTGAGGCTTGAGACGGCTCCGCCTGACTGACCGGCATTTGCGGACGTGCCACTGGCCGTGGGACGCCTTGATTGTTCAGCGGCTGCGCCTGACCAGGACGTTCGGTGCGCAGATTGTTCTCGGCCTGGCGCTGATCGAACGGCCGTTTGGGCGGCATTGGACGCTGGGTGGCAACCACCTGCCGGTTGATGACCGCCTGCGGCGGCCGCACCCGGGTGGGAGCGCCGGAACCCAGAACGCTGGCGCGAATCGGCTGCACCGGGATCCCGCGTTCAATGGGAGCGTCGGCGATCCGCCGCTCGTCGTAACGTCCCAGGTTACGGGCTACCGGACGCGCGTTGATGAACGTATCTCGCGACACGAAAGTGACGCCGTTGTTCACCCGCTGATTGACGTAGCGGATGTTGGTGACGTCGCGTTCGTTGTAAATGTTGGTGACGCGGCTGACATTCACCACAGTGTTGGTTACATTCAAGCGCTCGACGTAGCCGCGGCTTCCGCGATAGTACGGAATGTACACTTCACCGGGAGCCAGCGGAAACCAGGCCACACCAGGGCCGCCGCCGATCTCAAATCCCGTGCCGCCTACGAAAGCTACCAGCGCCGGCGCATACACGGGTCGAACCGCAACCGGTCCCGGCACCCAGCACCAGCGATTTTCGGCGTAGGCCCAGCGACCGTAGTGGAACGGCGCGAAGCCCCAAGGTTCGTCTTCCACCCAGGTCCAGCCCCAGGGATCGATGTAAGCCCAGTGGCCGTTGCGATACGGAGCCCAATCGGAAGCCACGCCGGCAGGAACCCAAACTGTTCCGTAGCCGCCGACATACTGCCAATGGCCGTAGTCATCGAGATCTTCGTAGCCGGTCATTTCCGGCGAAACATAATTGGCGGATTCGGCGCCGTCTTCTCGACGGTCGCGGTCAAACGCGAAATTATCGAAATCATCCGCCGGCGGCATTTGTGCGATGTCATAGTTGAGCTGATCGGTGCCGGAGAAACGAGCTGATTGCCCGGCCACGACGGTGTACGAATATCCGCCGCCGGTAACTTCTCCGCGCCCGCTCTTGACGTCTACGTTGGTTACGTTCCCGGCGCTGTCTACGTCAATCCGATATTCGCCGTTGCGTTGCAGATCGAACGCCAGATTCGGCGTGTCCACTTCCACCAGGTCTCCGTCATCGAGATGGCGAAGGCGAACAATGATGCTGCCCTCGGACAAGCGAATTTGGGTGGTGCGGTCATCGAGATCAAGCAGCGTAATGCTGGTTTGAGGAGCCAGCCGCACCGCGGTCGAGCCTACGTGCAGCTCGGCGCGCGAGTCCTGATCGGTCCAAAGATTGTCGCCGCTGGTGAGCGGACGGTTGGGAACAACAGTCAGCCAGTCGCCCTCGCCGCCCGGCTGAAAGCTCACTGAACCCTGGGTGTAATTCACACGCGCTGCCACGCTCGGCGGATCCTGATCGTCCTGATCCTGATCCTGCGCCAACGATTTCGTGGGGCTTTGCAGCAACATCAATACGCCCGCCAATACAACTCCGACTAACCACGCCCGGTATGTCTTTGTCTTTGGCATATTGTTCCTCGCCGCGGCCTTGTAAAGGCGCCGCACTCATTTACATTAAACCCCCCGCCAGAGGATAAGTTCCATACGGGCGAGTGTGTACTTAGGTGCTGATTATGAATCACTTAGATGGCAACAAAAATGCCGGTTTCCGTACATTTGGAAACCGGCAGTAATCTGCAGCAATTACTAAAGACGAATTGGAGTTTTATGAAACCGCCTGCGCGGTGAGCACTTTTTCCCGCTCCTCTTCGTCCAGCTTCTCTTCGCGAGGAGTGGAAGGCAGCGCCAACTGCAGCACCTCGGGAATCGTCTTCACATAGTGAACTTGCACGTTCTCGAGTTGCTCGGGAGTCAGATCTTCCTCCACGTTCATCTTGTTTTCAGCCGGCAGAATCACGTCGCGGACGCCGGCACGCTTGGCGGCCAGGACCTTTTCCTTCACTCCGCCGATGGGCAGAACGTCGCCACTCAGCGTGATTTCACCGGTCATGGCAGTCAGCGGACGCACCGGATGGCCCGTCAGCAAGGAGACCAGAGCAGTAGCCATGGTCACTCCAGCGGAAGGACCATCTTTTGGAATCGCCCCCGCAGGCACGTGAATGTGAATGTCGTGCTCGGCGAAGAAATTCTCCTGAATGCCGAGCTGAGCCGCATTCGAGCGTACCCAGGTCAGAGCCGCCTGCATCGATTCCTGCATCACCTGGCCGATCTGTCCGGTCATGGTGAAGCCGCCTTTGCCCTTCATGGTGTTGGCTTCGACGAATAAAACGTCGCCGCCGGAAGGAGTCCAGGCCAAACCAACAACTACGCCGGCACGCTTGGTGCGCTCGGCAATTTCGCCTTCGCTGCGCACCTTGATGCCGCCCAGGAATTCCTGCACCACTTCCTTGGTTACGATCAGCTTTTCGGTTTTGCCTTCAGCCAACCGGCGAGCCTGCTTGCGGCAGATGGTGCCGATATTGCGCTCGAGGCTGCGCACGCCGGCTTCGCGGGTATAGTGCCGGATCACGTACGCTACACCCTCTTCCGGAAATTCAATCTGCTCGGCCGTCACACCGTTCTCTTCAATCTGCCGCGGAATCAGGTACTGGAACGCGATGTGGACCTTTTCTTCCTCGGTGTAACCCTGGAGTTCGATAATCTCCATGCGGTCACGCAAAGGCTCCGCGATCGGGTCCAGCATGTTCGCGGTGGTGATGAACAGCACCTTCGAGAGATCGAACGTCACATCCAGATAGTTATCGCGGAAGGTGGAGTTCTGTTCAGGATCCAACGCTTCGAGCAGGGCTGACGCGGGATCGCCGCGGAAGTCGCGCCCGACTTTGTCGATTTCGTCCAGCATGAAAACCGGATCCTTGGTCTCGGCCCGGCGAATGCCCTGGATGATCTGTCCAGGCAATGCGCCGATGTAAGTACGGCGATGGCCGCGAATCTCGGCTTCGTCGTGAACTCCGCCCAGCGAAATGCGGACGAACTTGCGTCCTAAGGCGCGCGCGATGGATTTGCCCAGCGAGGTTTTGCCAACGCCGGGAGGTCCGACAAAGCAAAGAATCGGGCCTTTCATTCCCGGCTTCAGACGCCGCACCGAAAGATAATCCAGAATGCGATCTTTGACCTTTTTCAGGTCATAGTGATCGGTGTCCAGAATTTCCTTGGCTTTCAAAATATCGACTTCGCCGCCGGAAGTTTTTGCCCAGGGCAGCGCCGCCAGCCACTCCACGTAATTGCGGGTGACGGAATAATCCGCCGCCATGGGTGACATGCGGGCCAGCCGGCCCAGTTCCTTCAGGGCTTCTTTCTTGACTTCATCGGGCATGCCCGCGTTGTCAATCTTCTGACGAAGCTCTTCGGTGTCGCGGGCGCCTTCATCCTGCTCGCCCAGTTCCTTCTGGATGGCTTTCATCTGCTCGCGCAGGTAGTACTCGCGCTGCGTCTGCTGCACCCGGTCCTGCACTTCGGACTGGATCTTGTTGCGCAGCTGCTGGACTTCGAGTTCCTTCGCCAGATGGTGATTGATCTTCTCCAGACGCACCCGGACATCGGTGGTTTCGAGCGTGTCCTGTTTATCGGCGGTTGAGAGCGAGGGCAACGAGGAGGCGATGAAATCCACCAGGCGTCCGGGCTCGTCGATATTCATGGCGACGGTTGAAAGCTCGTCCGACAAAGTCGGAGAGCCGGCCACGATTTGCTGGAACAGAGTAAGAACGTTGCGCTGCAGTGCTTCCACCTCGGAACTCTTGGGTGGAATCGACTCGGGAACGGAATCAACCCGTCCGCGCATGAAGGGCGTGAGTTGAACAAATTCGGCCAGTCGTACCCGCTCCAGGCCTTCGGCAAATACGAACAGGCTCTGGTTGGGCATTTTGACCACTTTGTGGACGACGGCCAGGGTTCCGACGGTGTAGAGGTCGCTCGCCTGCGGGGCGTCGACGCGAGCTTCGCGCTGCGCCACCACGACGATCGTCTTGTCCTCGCCGAGGGAGTTAATAAGTTGAACCGAGCTTTCCCGACCGACGGTCAGGGGAAGCACGGCATGGGGGAACAGCACGGTATCCCGCACCGGCAGGATCGGCAGTACCCCGGTTTCTTCGTCTTTTGGCTTTGGAGGGCGCTCAGCGCGCGTTTTTTCTGCCATATTTCACCTTGAGTGTCTTGTGCTCAAGTTTTGATGATCGAAAGGCCACGAAAGATGCAAGACTGCAAACTGTTTGAAACCACTTGGATTCTAAACCCTGAATCGAGCGGTTTGTACCTAATCAAAGGTGCTGAGGCGGATTGTGACCTACGGGGGGCCGATTGAGGTCAGGTCGACCCTCGCCCGCCGCTTTGGACTTTGCGTTCTTTGCGGTTAAAAGCCTAATCGCAAAGGGCGCCAAGAAAATCAACGCAAAGGAGGCGGACAACCGGGCGTCCGCCCTACAATGCTTCTCAGGCTGCTGGATAGATTCCCAGCACTTTTACCAGATCAGCTACCTCGCCCAGATGGCGCAGGGCGTTGCGGGCGGACTCGTCGTCGCCACGGAGAAAGTCCACATAGAAGATGTACTCCCAGGGACGGCCGCGGCGCGGACGCGACTCAATCTTGGTCAGGCTGATATCGCGCAAGGCAAATACGGCCAGCGCCTTGAACAGCGCCCCGGCGATGTTCTTGACGCTGAATGCGATTGAAGTCTTGTTGGCGCCGGGCAGAACGTGCCGGGTCTTGCGAATCAGAAAAAAGCGGGTGAAGTTGCGCTTGTCGTCTTCGATTCCAGCCGCGAGAATGCGGCCCTTGTACACCTTGGCCGCCTGCCGTGCCCGCGATTCCAGCGGCATCCCGCAATCCGCTTTCGATCACGTGCTTGACGCTGCCGGCAGTGTCATAAAACGGCTGGGGTTGAATTTTCGGGTTTTTAGCGAAGAAATCGCGGCATTGCTCCAAGGCAACCGGATGCGAGAAAGCCCGGCGCAGATCGGCGCGTTTCACTCCCGGCGGCGCAATCAGATTGTGCACGATACGCAGGCGAAGCTCGCGCTCGATGAAAACCTTTCGCGCCAGCAGCAGATCAAAATGTTCGGTCACGGAGCCGGCCAGCGAATTCTCGATCGGGATGACGGCGGCTGCGACCGAGCCTCGCTCCACCCGATCGAAAACCTCGGCCGAGCGCGCGCACGGCACAACTCTGGCAGCCCGGAAGCAGGCGATGGGCGGCCTCTTCGCTGAACGAACCAGCCTCGCCTTGTATCGCAATCCGAGGAATGCGCAGCCCGCGTGGCAGTCTTCATTGCGGCAAGTTAGCTGGCTCGAGCTGCGAAAGCAAATCTTTCTTCAGCACCAGCGCGTCCACGCCGTCGGAATAATAGCGGGGAATGGTCTTGGCAACGTGGTAGTGCGTGCCGCTTGTAGAAGGATAAAGCAGACCGATTGTCCACCGCGGTTTCCAGAATCACGCTATGGCAGTTTGCCGCGCGCAACCGATCCTCGGCAGCGAGCAGCAAGCGCGATCCGACTCCAGCTCTTGCGGGCCGCGGGAAGCACGTCGATAGTGATGATGTGCCCGTTGCCGCGGCTTCCCGATTCGGCGACGATGAATCCGAAGATGTTCGATGGGGATTCGTCTGCCAGCCCGGGCTGATTTGCTCGGCCTCTGCAGAAACCGCAACCAGGGCAAACGCCCTCGGCCGCCGCAGATAGGCGGCCAGGTCCAGTCGGCTGTATGAAATTCCCGGAGCAAAACACTGCTGGTCGATGCGCCAGACGGCCTCGAAATCCGTTGACCGGAAGTCTCGTAAGCGGAATTCCACAGGTTGATTGTAGCTTTGGCGCGTAACAGCGCACGGATTTGCGGATGGGCGCCAGGCGGCTTCGGACAGGTCTGGATAAAAAGTATGACGAACCTGTTGCGGTACTTGCATGACAAGTCGTAATATTCGCAATAAGAGGTTCTGTGGGACGCCTGGTGCTCATCGACGCAATCGGCTGCGGCGCTCTTGCTCGGGGCCTGGTTTTTCTACTTTACCCGCTACAACCGCCGCAAAGGGCGCTCTGGCGCTGCGCTGGGTGGAATCCGCCTGTTCCAGCAAAGCCAAATGCTGGACGCCCGCTGGCTGGGCGTGGCTCTGCTTCAGGCCCGCTTCGGCTTCACCGCGCACTGGTTCGACAATGCCAAGGTGACCATCCGCCTGCGTCCCCGTCCCATTCCGTTCAAGTGGTTTGTCAGCGCCTGGCACAAGCAAAAAGAGACTCTCACTTTTGAAGCCGACCTGGATTACGCTCCCAGCTTTCAACTGGATGTCTTCCGCCATCGCTGGCTGTCGCAGCGGCACGGCAACCTGACCGCAGACTCGCGCGATTGGTCGGTTTCTCGTCCCGGACCGGTGGTTCTCACCACTCGTACGCGCTGGACCCAGGAACTGTCGCCGGTGGTCAACACCCTGATGACCTCCCGCGGACACAACCTGATCAGCGTGCGTTTCCGTTCCGAGTCGCCCCATCTTGCCGCTACGGTCCCTCTGGAAGCCCTCTCTGACGAGCAAGCAGCCGCTGGTTTTTTGAGCGTGCTTCGCGAACTTGCCGGGGCGTCGGCCTCGCGCCAATAAGTCTCATAACCACCCAAGCAACCGTAGACAGGTCGCGTTGACTTGCCAGAATGTGCGGCCTACCATGAGCCATCGGCCGCGGAGTTTCTATGCTGGGACAAGTCATTTCCCACTACCGAATTGAAGAGAAGCTGGGTGGCGGGGGCATGGGGGTGGTTTACCGCGCCCTGGATCTCAGATTAGGTAGAAGCATAGCTCTGAAATTTCTCCCTCCGGAACTGATCAAGGACCCGCAGGCGCTGGAGCGGTTTCAGCGCGAAGCCAGGGCCGCCTCCGGCCTGAATCACCCCAATATCTGCACCATCCACGAGATTGACCAGTTCGACGGACAGCCCTTCATCGTGATGGAGCTTCTGGAGGGGACGACCCTCAAGCACATGATTACGGGCAAGCCGCTGGCCAGCCCGCAGATATCTGGAGATGACGCTGCAGATCGCGGACGCGCTCGAGGCCGCGCACGAATCCGGAATCATCCATCGCGATCTCAAGCCGGCAAATATCTTCCTGACCAAGCGCGGACAGGCCAAGGTGCTGGATTTCGGGTTGGCAAAACTGGTAACTGCCCCGCGCCAGGTTGCCGATGTTGGGGTTGCGGACCAACCGACGCTGACCGGGATCGAGCATTTGACCAGCACCGGCGTGGCTCTCGGCACAGTCGCCTACATGTCGCCGGAGCAGGCCCGCGGCGAAGAACTGGATCGGCGAAGCGATCTGTTCTCCTTGGGAGCCGTACTCTACGAGATGGCGACCGGGCGGCTCGCCTTCGGTGGCGGAACCACGGCAGTGGTGTTCGAGGCCATTCTTAACCGGGCTCCGCTTTCGGCGGCACGGGTGAATCCTGAGCTGATTCCGGATATTGGCTGGATCACCTCCAAGCTGCTGGAAAAAGACCGTAAGTTGCGCTACCAGTCGGCGGCGGAGCTGCAAGCCGACCTCAAGCGGGTCAAGCGCGACACCGAATCTTCCGGCGTTCCCACGTTCACCAAGGCCGAAGACTTCGACTCCCCTGTGGCGCAGACCCGGGATCATCGCTGCTGCGATAGTTTGCGCGCTGTTGCTGGTGGTTCTCCTGATTCCGCATCGTTGGCGTGATCGCCTGCTGGGAGGCGGATCGGGGCACATCCATGCCATCGCCGTTCTACCTTTCGTGAATGTAGGCGCCGACCCCAACATCGAATACCTGGCCGACGGAGTTACCGAAGGAATTATCAGCAGCCTTTCCCGCGTTCCAGAATTGCGCGTCATGGCGCGCAGTACGGTGTTCAGCTACAAGGGGCGCGACATCAATGCCCAGAAAGTCGGCAAGGAACTCAACGTGGATGCCGTTTTGATGGGCCGGGTGACGCAACGCGGAGATACGCTGACGATCCAAACCGACCTGGTCAACGTGGCCGACGGTTCCGAGCTTTGGGGCGACCAGTTCAATCGCAAAGTTTCCGACCTGATCGCGATGCAGGGAGACATCGCCAAGGAAATTTACGACAACTTGCGGCCCAGAATTGTCGGAGCAGAAGAAGTCAACGCAGGTAGCCAAGCACGACACCGAAAATCCCGAGGCCTACCAGCTCTATCTGCAAGGACTGTTTTACTGGAACAAATGGACCGAAGAAGGTTTCAGAAAAGCCACCGACTATTTCAATCAGGCGGTCGAGAAAGACCCGAACTATGCGCAGGCTTACGCGGGTCTTGCCGATACTTACAATTTCCTGGGCGAATCCGGATACATGGCGCCGCAGGCAGGTTTGGCAAAACGCGAAATCGGCGGCCATGCATGCGGTGAAACTGGATGACACCCTGCCCGAGGCGCACATCTCGCTGGCTTTGGTGCGCGAAAGTTATGACTGGGATTGGCCGGGAGCCGAATCCGAATTCAAGCGGGCGATTCAACTAAATCCCAACAACGCTCCGGCTCACCAGTGGTATGGCGACTTTCTGACCCGCATGGGCCGCTTTGATGAAGCCCGGGTCGAGTTGAAAAAAGCTCAGGAACTCGATCCGCTCTCGCTTCTCACCAATACCAGTCTGGGCCGGCAGCTTTACTTTACGCGGCAGTATGACGCCGCCATACAACAGCTCAGCAAAACGTTGGAAATGGATCCCAAATTTGTTCCCGCCCAGCATGCGATTGAAGGCGCCTACGCGCAGAATGGCATGTTCAAAGAGGCGATTGGACAGCGACAAAAAGTGCTGACCCTTTCCGGCAATCCCGACCTGGCGGCGGCCATCGGCGAGGATTTCAACGCGTCCGGCTATCCCGGAGTGATGAGGAGCTGGCTGGAAGGTTTGAAAGAAGTATCGAAGCGAGGATACGTTTCGGCCTACAACATGGCCCAAATTTATGCGCGGCTGGGGGACAAGGAACAGGCTCTGGCAGCGCTCGAAACCGCCCTGGATCAGCGCGACAGCAATCTCACTTACGTCCGGGTCGAACCTGCCTTTGATGAGATTCGTTCCGACCCGAGATTCCAGAGGGTCGTGCAGCAGCTCGCCATGCCGTAGTGAACGCTCGCATTCTTCTGAACCCGCCGTAAGAATTGTCATCCTGAGCGGAGTGGCTGCTTCGCGAAGCGAAGCAGCGGCTAGTCGAAGGACCTCTACCTTACCCGCACGATCTTACTCGCGAGCTTAAGAAGCAACCCTTTCGCGCTTCAGCTGTCATCACGGCGATAGGGGTCCTTCGACTCCATCAGCCCATTCGCAAGCGAATGGGCTGCTTCCGCTCAGGATGACAATACAAATGCTCAGCCTCTTATCGCAGCGGATAGCCCGGCTCCCCCGGCAGGTGACCGTCCACACGCAGAACCTTCGATCCGGGTTTCACCTCCTTGCTGTCGATGAAGGCGATCGCGCCTGGAATGGCAGTTACTAACTGGTTAGCCATGTCGTTTGAGTACACGACCTTCGGCGCGGTGGCTGCCTCCGCCCGGAAAATTTTCGCAATCCAGTACTGCTTAAATTGCGACTCCGACATCTGGTAGATGATTTTAAGAACCACGTCCCGCTCCCGGGCCACCGGGGCGCGAATGAGCAGGACGACAGGAATGTTGGTGCTCCAATACTGACGATCGCCGAGAAATACTTTGCGCACGTCAGACAAGCTCAAATTGCTGACTGGAGTGTCGGGATGCACCACCACCGCGACATCGACGTCGTGGCGCTGGGCCGCCAGCGGCTGCAGAAGCGCCAGGCACAGGCAGCTAAGAGCGAAGACTCGGGAGGCGATTTTCCAATGTGTCTTCATGTGCGTGTCAGAAGGTAAACGCAGTCTGGAAGAATGCCCCATTCACTCGAGGCTGGTCGACACCATGACTACTGTTCCGGTATTCGCCCTTAAAAGCCGCGTAGTTGGTGATGTCGTATCTGACCCCGACCGTCGAACCTGAAAGATCGAGGACGTTGACTAACGTCGGATCGCTTTCAGGCTTATGAATATACTCGTACCGATAATAAGGCTTCCATTTGCTTTGCTGCCAGGGCAGCCGGTAGGCGAGCTGAACGTAAAACGCCTGGCTGTCCCAGGTGTTGTCGGTCAGTACCTCGCGGTGATGGATGTTGGCGTACTCGGCGATAAATTCCGGCTTCTCCTTGGTCCATACCACGTCGGCCGCGGTAATCCATTCGCGAAAATCCTGACCAGGCTGCGGCGAGAGCTTATCGCGATAGACTGACGCGCCCACCTGCAAACCATAGAGTCGGGATGGCCGGGCATAGACGTTCGCCACCCAGGCCCGGTTGTCGTTGGAATCTCCGGCGTCTCCCGCCTTGCTCAGAAGGGACGAGCGGCCATTGCCCAACCCAACGTTGTAGCCGAGGCCCAGGCCGCCCGAGGGGATATTTCCTTCCGCCTCGATGCCCACGAAGTGGGTGGGAATAAGTGTTCCTCCAAATTCGATCATCTCCGGCCGCGCGATGGTGGTTTGCAGCCACGCCCCGTGATGGAAGGCAGTGTTCCAGTAGCCGATCGGGGTGTGGTATTTGCCGAAGGAGAGCTTGAAGTAGTCGTTGTAGTCATAACGGACGATGGTCCGTTCCACGTTCAGCTCGTATCCCGTGGGTTGTGCGGTGAAGGTGACTTCGCCAAAGTAGCTGACTTTTTCCGACAAGGGCGAGGCGAGGTGGAGGACGAACTGTCCGAGATTAAATCCGCTGATCGACCCTTTCTGATCGGTGGCCGAGAAATCGACGTCGCCGAAGCCCCGAATCTGGAGCGACGGGAAGTGCCTCTCAATGTCGCGGATTTCGCCCATTCCGGCGTGATCTTCGCCGTGCGCCATGAGCGAGGCTTGAGGCGCAGGCGGAGTCGGAGCCGGGGCTTCAGCTTGAGCCGTAGTAGCTTGAGCAGTGCTTTCGGCGGGAGTTGGGGCGGCAGCGCCGGGGGTGGAGGTCGACGCGGCAGGGCTCGGCGCTGCGGGACTCGGCACGCCAGAACCTGGTGCAGCGGGATTGACGGCCGCGGCTTCCTGCTTGCGTTCATGGTCCTCAAGCTGGCTGATGCGATTCTCCAGTTGCTGAATGCGATCCAGCAGGGTCTGCACCGTTTGACTATCTATGGGTGCGGACGCGGGCGCCGGCGCGGATTGCGCCAGCAACGCACTGGTAGTGAACGAGAAAAGAAGCAGTAGAGACCAGCGAGAACGCATAAATCGCCTCCTGACAGATAGCCCGTGGTGCGATGACTCTTGCTCAGGTTGTATTCGGAACGCCCCGTAAAATTTGCCGCCTAGTCTAGTACGATGAAGGTCTTTGTCAAAGCCTGGATTGCGTTTAGAGGAATTTTGGTTAGTGCTGGAGCCGGGGATTCATGGATTCGCCCACCATTGCCACTGAAAATCTGACCCGCCGCTTCGGAGACCTGGTAGCCGTTGAGGGGGTGAACCTCCGTGTGGCAGCCGGGCCAGTTCTTTGGCTTTCTGGGACCGAACGGCGCCGGGAAATCCACGACTATCAAAATGCTGACGGGATTGCTCGCACCCAGTGCCGGCCGTATCGAGATTCTCGGGCTCGATCTGGTGACGAACCTGGTGGAAGTGAAACGGCAGATCGGAGTCGTGCCCGAAGGCATGGCTTTGTTCGGGAGACTGACCGGGTCGGAGTATCTGAATTTCGTCGGCCGCATGTATGGTCTGGATCGTGAGACCGCAGCCAAGCGAACCTCCGAACTGCTGGAGTTCATGCAACTCGTCGACCAGCCCAAGACACTGATCACCGACTACTCGCACGGAATGCAGAAAAAGCTGGCGCTGGCAGCGGCTGTGATCCACGGGCCGAAGGTGCTTTTTCTCGACGAGCCCTTCGAAGGCGTGGACGCGATTGCCGCGGGCACGCTGAAAGCCATGTTGCAGCGCATGATCGCCCGCGGCGCAACCGTATTCCTGACCTCGCACGTGCTGGAAATCGTAGAACGGCTGTGCAGTCATGTCGGCATCATTCATCGCGGCCGCCTGGTGGCCCAGGGCTCGCTGGAAGAGTTGCGCGCGGGCGTGGAGGCGCAGGCGGCCGTCCTGCCGGTCGCAGGCACGGCTGGCAATTCACGGGGCGAGAAGTTGACTCTGGAACAGATTTTTCTCCGTACGGTGGGCGGATCGCGGTCGAGCGGCCAGGAGTTGTCGTGGTTGAGCTGAATAACGCCGAGCTGAATGATGCCGGGTTGAATAACGCTGGGCTGAATCGCGTCCAGTCGAATCGGGCGGACACGAGTCAGGCTGACTCGAGCCCGTCGGCTCGAGAGCAGCTGGCGGCCGTCGCGCAACTGCGCTGGCGGCTTTTCGTCAACTCTCTACACACATTTCGCGGACGTCTGGAGCTGGCGTCGCGCATTCTTGTGGGCATCGCTTTTACGGCCGGCGGAATAGGCGGGGCCGTCGGCCTGGGCGGCGCCGCCTGGTTTCTACTGTCGAGCGGTAGCGCAGAATGGCTTGGAGCTGTCCTGTGGCCGGTGTTTCTGTTTTGGCAACTCTTCCCTTTGCTGGCGACAGCCTTCACCGAGAATGTCGAGTCAGCCAGCCTGCTTCGCTTTCCGCTCAGTTACCGTTCCTATTTTCTGATTCGCCTGGCCTACGGGTCGCTCGATCCTGCAACCACCGTTGCCAGCCTGTGGCTGCTTGGAATCACCATCGGCATTGGAATCGCGAAACCGCGCGTGCTCCCCTGGGCCGCTCTGGTGCTTCTGACCTTCGCAATCGTCAACATACTTCTGGCGCGCATGATCTTCGCCTGGCTGGAGCGCTGGCTGGCCCAGCGGCGGACGCGCGAAATCATGGGCCTCCTGTTTTTTCTGGTTATCCTCAGCCTTCAACTCATCAGCCCGTTGATCGCTTTCTACGGACACCGACCCAAACCGGAAGCCAGAGTTCTCGGTCTGGAGGTCGCGAATGCGCAGAAGCCGCTGCCGCCGGGCCTCGCCGCCGCCGCAATCGCGGAGATGGTGCAAGGGCAGCCGCGGACGGCGCTGCTCTCCTTTCTGCTGCTGGGACTTTTTGGGGCCGCATCTCTCTGGCTGCTGAATTTTCGATTGCGCGCGGAGTATCGAGGGGAGAATCTCAGCGAATCGGCGGGACGCAAGCTTGTGCCAAACGGCGTCGCCGCGCTCCATCCCGGTTGGAGTGTGCCGGGACTATCGGGGCCGGTCACCGCCGTATTCGAAAAAGAATTGCGCTATCTCGGCCGCAGCGGGCCAATGCTCTTCACTTTGATCGTGCCCCTGTTCATGCTGGTGGTCTTTCGAAGTTCAGGACGAAACGAAGGATTGTTCGCGCACGCCCCCGAGCTGACATTTCCGATCGGCGCGGCCTATTCGTTGCTCCTGCTGACCAATCTTTCCTACAACAATTTTGGAGGAGATGGCCGCGGCATTCAGTTCTTTTTCGCTTCGCCGGTGCGGTTCCGGCAAATCATGGCGGCAAAGAACCTCGCGCATTCGGCTATTTTCGCCCTGGAGGTTTTCGTGGTTTGGCTGGGAACCAGCCTGCTCTATCGCCCACCCTCGATCGGGGTGACTCTCGCTACGCTGGCAGGCGTCTTGTTTGTCCTGCCGATTGATCTCGCCGCGGGAAACCTTTTCTCCATCTACTCTCCTAGTCGCGTGGAAGCGGGCGTGCTGGGGCGACAACGGGCGTCGGTGACCACTGTGCTGGCGAGCTTTGGAATTCGAGGTGTGCTGTTTGTTATCGGGGCATTGTTGCTCTGGCTTTCACGGCAGTATGGAAATTCCTGGATTCTGGTTTTGATCTTTTGGCTGCCCGCGGTATTGGCCTTCACGGTTTATTCGGCCACGCTGAAGCATGTCGACAAGATTGCGCTCGATCATCGGGACAATCTTATTTCCCAGCTTGGCCGGTAGGATCGACTCGGACGTTGTGAGCTGGCGGAACACAAGGTCCCTCCACTTCGCTCGCTGCGCTCGCTTCGGTCGGGATGACAGAAATTTAGGTGTTTTCGGGTTCGGGGACGAAGCGGTAGCCTACGCCGCGGACGGTCAGCAGGTGCCGCGGACTGGAAGGATTGTCTTCGATGTAGCGGCGCAGGCGCACGACGAAATTGTCGATGGCACGCGTGTCCGTGTCCTCGTGCAAGCCCCAGACTTCCTCGAGGATCGACTTGCGCGAAACCACCCGCCCCTGATTGCGGATGAGATGGCGAAGCAGTTCCGCTTCCATCAGGGTGAGCTGGATGGTGTTTCCGTTGACCCGCAACTCCAGCTTGCCGAAATCTATGGTCCGGCCGTGGAAGGAGAACGCCTCATATTCGGTGGCCGGAGTGGCGTTTGCCGCCGGGCTCTGGCGCATCCAATCGCGGCGGCGCAGCAGTCCCTGCAATCGCGCCAGCAGGATGGGAAGTTCGAAAGGCTTGGGAAGATAGTCATCCGCCCCTGAGGCGAAGCCTTTCAGCACATCCTCGGGACGCCCGCGCGCGGTGAGCATGAGTACGGGAACGAATTGTTTGGCCGCGCGCAGCTCGGAGGCGACCGCAAACCCATCCTTGCCGGGAAGCATTACGTCGAGCACCACCGCATCGAAATCCGCGCGTTTGCCGTCCGCCGGCTTTGCCAGGAGCAGTTTGAGCGCGCTCTCGCCATCGCCTACGACGGCGACCGAGTGCCCCTCCGCTTCGAGGTTAAACTGCAAGCCTTTGGCCAGGTGAGCTTCGTCTTCGACAATCAGCACATGACTCACGCGGGTTCTCTCGTAACGCTAAGGATTGGCTCGCGGCAATTCCAGAACTACCGTGGTCCCACGCCCTTCGCCCTCGCTCTCAGCGAACACGCGGCCACCGTGTTTGCGTACGATGGCGCGGACGATGAACAGACCGAGGCCAGTTCCCTTCACGTGGCTCAGCGAGCGATTGGAGACGCGATAAAAGCGTTTGAAGATGCGCTTCAACTCTCCCGCCGGAATGCCTACACCCTGATCGTGAACGCTCAGCGCCACGTGTTCTTCGTCCGGAGTTTCGACGCGCACGGAAATCTCGACCCGCTCGCCGGAATACTTGACCGCATTTTCAAGCACGTTCGAAACCGCGGTGCGTAGTTCCTCGGAATCTCCCAGTACATTGGCGCCCGCGCCGTGGTCCGCCGACTGCTCGTAGCGCAACGAATCGGACTGGAGGTGGTGGCTGCTGCGAGCCACTTCCACGCACTGCCGAACCAGATCGCCAAAATCCAGCGGCGCGTAGCGGGTCTGCTTCTTGTTTCCCGCTTCTCCTGCTTTCAGAACCTGATCCACTGTCCCCATCAACCGGTCGGTATCGTCCAGCATCAGGCGATAGAACTCGTGGCGCTGGGCCTCATCGACGTCGCGGCGCTCCAGGGTCTGGAGATAAAGCCGGATGGAAGCGATGGGGGTTTTCAGCTCGTGCGTGACCGCATTGATGAAACTGTCATGCTGCTCATTGCGCCGTATTTCACGTACCAGAAAACTGGTGTTCACGATCAGCCCGGCAATCAGCACGGCGAAAAAAATCACGCCCAGAAAGAGCAGGACGCCTTCGCGCCAGTTAAGGATGATCCAGCCGACGTTCAGCCCTACCGCCAGCAGTACCAGACACACGCCCAGCACGACAAAGAAGGCGATGGCCCTGCGGCGGCTGGCGATGCGCATGGCAGGATTCTACCGCGATGAGGAGGAAACGGTGCTGCAATACGCGGTGTCATCCTGAGCGGAAGCAGCCCATTCGCTGGCGAATGGGCTGGTGGAGTCGAAGGACCCCTGGGATCGTGACAGCAGCCAGAGCGCGAAGGCTGGCTGTCGGTGTGAGCAAGAGTGTGCGGTAAGGTAGGGGTCCTTCGACTGCGTAGCGGCTTCGCGTTGCGAAGCCGCTACTTCGCTCAGGATGACAGTGAGCAGAATGACATTAGACGGAGACCAGTTCGGTTTGTGCGGCCGCCGGCACTCCCTCTTCTTCTTCATGACGGCGCAGTTCGGAGAGTTTCACCCGATAGACCTGGCGTGCCAGCCCCAGTTTGGTCAGCGCCCAGATGCCGTACCAGTTGAAGTCAATCTCGTACCATTTCAATCCATGGCGGGCGGAAACCGGGTGGGCGTGGTGGTTGTTGTGCCAGCCTTCGCCGAAAGTAAGCAACGCCACCCACCAGCTGTTGGTGGACATGTCCTTGGTGACAAATCGCCGGGAACCCCAGCTATGCGTCGCCGAGTTAACCAGCCAGGTGGTATGCAATCCGATCACGGTGCGGAAGAAGACGCCCCACAGCAGAAACGGCAGGCCGCCGATCGCAAAAAGAATCACGCCCAGGACGATCATGGGCACGTAGTGATATTTGGTAATCCAGACGTGGAACTTGTCCTTCGCCAGATCGGGAACATAGCGGGCCAGCGTCGTGGTGTCGTGGTGCATCGACTTGCCGGTCAAGATCCAGCCCATGTGCGCCCACCACTTTCCGTCACGCGGCGAATGCGGATCGCCTTCCTGATCGGAATGCTGGTGGTGAATGCGATGAGTGGCGACCCAGAAAATCGGTCCACCTTCGAGAGCGAGCGTGGCGCAAGTGGTGAGGACATACTCAACCCACTTGGGCGTCTTGTATCCGCGATGAGTGAGCAGGCGGTGGTAGCCCATGCCGATGCCCAGGCTCCCTGAAACCCACCACAGGAACATCGAGACCAGAAAAGCCTTCCAGGAAAAGAAGAACAACGCCGCGATTGCGCCCACATGGAACAGGCCCATGAAGATCGCGGTTACCCAGTTAATTTGGTCGTCTGCGGCTGCCTTCCGGTCCAGCACTTGGAGGTCGATTGCCATGTTCTTTTTCCCGTGTCCAGGATTGAACTGCCTAGACTTAAAGTACCAGTGGCCCGCGACGCCGCATGTAAAAGTTGTGTAATAGAACGCACAGGGGGCGTTACCGAGGTACTAGCCCGGTAATTCAGGCAGGCGGCAGTTTGCGGGCGAATCGCCCGCGCCCACACGGCCAGGGTTAGGCGGAAGCTCCTTTGACCTCTACTCCGGCCCACTTTTCCAGCAGGGTGATGGTGGCGGCGTAGTCCAGATTTTCGTGTCCGTCTTCGGTGGCCATTTCGTAGATTTCTTCCACGGTTTCGAGGGCGGGCAATTTGACCCGAACTTCCTTTGCGGCCTCAAGCGCCAGTCGGATGTCTTTATGCATGAGGCGCAGGGGGAAATTGGGCGTGAAGTCACGCTTCATGACGAAAGGCGCTTTGTAGTCCACGACGCCCGACCGAACCATGGACGCCTGCACCACGCGCAGCAGGTTCTCGACATCCACACCCAGCTTGGTGGCCAGGGTCAGGCCTTCGGCGAAGCCCTCATAAATTAATGCGATTTGAAGATTCATGGCCAGCTTGGCGGCCTGGCCCTTGCCGGTCTCTCCCATGCGGAAAAACACTTTGCCCATGGCGGCAAACAACGGCTTCAGGGATTCGATCACCGCTTCATCGCCGCCCACCATGAAAGTCAGAGTGCCGGCGTCGGCGGCCACTTTTGATCCAGTCATTGGCGCATCGACGTACCGCACTCCCTTAGCCCCGACCCGTTCGGCAAACTTGCGGGTCGCGGAAGGAGAAATCGTGCTGGAATCTGCAATGGTCATGCCTTCGACCAGCGATTGCTCGACGCCTTGCGGTCCGAACAAAATGCTTTCTACGGCAGCGGTGTCGGAAACGCACATCCAAACCACTTCCGCACCTTGTGCCGCGTCAGCCGGAGAAGTTGCAGTCCGTGCTCCGTCCACTTCTTTTCCCGCGGTGCGGCTCCAGACCGAAACTTCATGACCGGCTTTAACCAGGTTGGACGCCATCGGCCGTCCCATGATTCCCAAACCTAAGAAAGCAACACGCATTCCGAGTCTCTCCTGTTTTACCGATATGTTTACGGATATGTTTGCCGATCTGTTCTAACGATAATGACCAACCGTGATTAGAACCGACTGCAGCAGAAGGGTCAAGACGATCCCGCGTTGCACTGTATGAGAGCATGGCCCTTTTCGGTTTAGACGTCGCCGTTTGTGCTTGCTTCCGCCAAAGGTACACGACGGAGCCCGGAACCCCGACTCGCCGGATCGGCTCCGGACGTATCGAAACAACAAGTTGCGCGCTTGACGGAGAGGGCCACTCAAGTGCAACAGTTACGTGGAGTGAGTATTGTTCTCCTCTTTCAGGTTCCCTGAACTAAGTCAGCCCATCTGAAGTTCTCCCTATCTTAGCGAATGACAACCTTAAGGAGGTTGACCATGTTTGCACGCAACGTCTCGTTTCATCTGAAATCGAATATGCTTTCTGACTACACCCGCACTTTTGACAAGGACATTCTTCCATTACTGCGCAAGCAGAACGGCTTCAAGGACGAAATCACGTTCTCCGGTCCCGGCGGAATCGATGTGACCGCGATCAGTCTGTGGGACAACAAGGCCAATTCGGATAATTACAACGCCACTGCGTATCCGGAAGTGTTGAAGACCATGGCGAGATTCATCGAGGGAACGCCCAGGGTTCAGACGGGCGAAGTTGTCAACTCGACCTTTCACAAGATCGCCGCTGGAGTAACAGCGTAAGAGCTGTAAATCTTTCGAGAAGGCGGGGCTGGGCTCCGCCTTCCCGGTTTTACTCGGTCCTCGACGGACCGATGCTCGATTCAGCCTGTCACCGCTTAACTACCCACGTTTGCCCAATCAATGATCGCCTAAGCCACTTTGCGTGGTTCCGGCTTTTCCTTGTCCGACCTCGTCTCTTTCCCAATCACTTCCGCGCGGCACTTCGTTCGTGTTGGGTTCGTTTGAGCTCACTTCGTTCGAGCTGAGTTCGTTCGAGAAAGAAAGATTCGGACTTCCCTCCCGTTCGAGCGCTTTCCTTTTTCTCCATCTGCCGATGAGCGGGGCCGTCGTGCCCAAGACAATTACCAGCACGACAAACGCTATCAGGAGCGACAGAGAGCCGGCCCTGTGAGTCACCGCAGGAGCAGGCGCGGCTGCTGCATCAGGCGCGGGGGTAGTCCCCGGGGAAGAGGCGGCGGTGGCGGCGTCTGCCTGGGCCGGGCTGACCGTGTCCGAAGATGGTTTGGCAGTCGGAGCCGGGGTTGCGGCTTCTGCTGCGAGCGGACTGGCAACCTCCGCCGAAGGACTGTCGGTGGACGCGGCTGCAGCTTGCGCTGCCGCGAGTTTGCGAGCGCGGGCTGACCGTTTCGTCGGGGGAGGAGGTTCGACGGCGGCCGTGCTGACGGTCGCTGAAGACGTGCCAACTGTCGCAGCAGGCGCCTGAGGCTCTACCGCGGGAGTGCTGACGGCCGCGGAAGAGGGAGCTACCGTTGCTGCGGGCGCTGCAGGCTCGGCGGCGGGTGTGCTGACCGTCGCTGAAGCTGGGCTGACTGCCGCAGCCGGCGCGGCAGGTTCCACAGGGGGCGTGCTGGCAGTCGCTGAAGACGGGCTGACCGTCGCTGCGGGCGCTGCAGGCTCCGCGGCGGGCGTGGTGACCGTCGCTGAAGCTGGGCTTGCTGCCACAGCGGGCGCGGCAGGCCCGGCCACGGGTGCGCTGGCAGCCGCACTGGGTGCAGCCGTCGGCGTCAGCAGCGGGTGTGATGACGGTCTCCGAAGGCGGAATGACGGTGGCGGCAGCAGGTGCCGCGGCGGCCAGGGCACAATGTTCGGAAATCATGCTCAATTCGGTGACGGCAAAGCTGTTATCAGTAGAGCCGGAATTCACGGGCGCGATTGCTTTGTGACCTGTGAGTTTTACGTCATGGCCGAGATGTGGTTTGAGATCAACGCTGCTGGTGGTGATCTTGAACATCTGACGACTGCCGTCTTCCGCAATCGTGTAATTGCCATCCGATCCACCCAGGCAACCTTTGATGTTGGCTGGATCCGTGTTACTGGCGGCGTCGGGCGTCTGTGCCAACCCGAGCGTCACAAGCAGGGCCGATGCAACTAGCAGTAGCAATACTTTTTTCATGGAATCCTCCTATAGATTCTCGCCCTGAGGCGGTCAGAGGTTTCACTGGGGATTTAGTTTTGCTGTGGGTCCTCGCGCAAAATAGCCGCGCGTTGTGCACCGGCTGAGTTCCGGCCTGGGAACCTGGAGCATCCGGAGTGGAACAGCACAAACCCTATCTGGTATGGATTCGGATGTCTGATCACAACCGCTCACATTGGTGGAAAGCTCGCCCGCAAAGGTGAAGCGCCGGAAGCATCGCGCGTGGATTTGTTCTAGAATTAAATACAGCTCCGAACTACCAGCATCGCAGCATGCCGGACGAACATCAGTTCGACTTCGATCTGGTTCGTTTACCGATGTTAAAGAATACCCTCAGGAATTCCGCACTTCGCAAGCGTGCCCGGCAGTTTGGCAACCTGGTGCGGCGCTCCGCGGTTACGCCTCGCACCGGCCGTTCCCACAAGCCGAAGCTGGTCACCAATGACCAGATGGGACTGACTTTCATCGGTCATTCTGGTTTTTTTGTTCAGCTGGGCGGGCAGAATGTGGTCATCGATCCCAATTTCGCGCGCTGGCTATTCGTGCTGAAACGTCTGCGGCAGCCTGGCCTGCACGTCCGCGACCTGCCCGCCATTGACCTCGTGCTCGTCACTCACGCCCACTTCGACCACCTGCACCGTCCATCGCTGCGCGCCATCGTGCAACAAACCAAACGCCGCCGGACGATGGCGCCGACTCTCATCGTTCCGCATCACATTTTCGATCTGGTGTCCGATCTTGGTTTTGAAAACGTGGTGGAACTGGACTGGTGGAACAGCTTTCGCCATCACGATCTGACGGTCACCCATGTGCCCTCGCGGCACTGGGGAGCGCGGGTGATTCAGGATTCTCACCGCGGCTACGGCGGCTACGTGCTGCGAGACAGCAAGCATTCGCTTTATCACGCCGGCGACACCGCTTATTTCTCCGGCTTCCGGGAAATCGGACAGCGCCTGGCGCCTGAATTGGCGCTGCTGCCGATCGGCGCCTACAATCCGCCTTCATTTCGCAATGTTCACACCAGTCCCGCGGATGCTACCCGGGCCTTTCTTGATTTGAATTCGCGCTGGATGGTGCCCATGCACTACGGCAGTTTTCGCCTCTCCCACGAACCCATGGACGAACCGTTGCGACTGCTGGAGAAAGAAGCCAAGGCGGCGGGCATTGAAGACCGGGTGTTCGTGATGGAAGAAGGCGTGACCCGGTTTTTTTGAGTGCATGCTTGGGGTCGTGTGGTCGCGGGCGACTCGCCCGCGCATTCCGCGGCCTCGCGGGCGAGTCGCCCGCGACCACACAACCTATGTTAATACGCCAGCAAAACTCGAAGGTCGCGCAGATTATTTCCGGTCGGGCCGGTAATGATCGCGTCCCCTAGCGACTCAAAAAACGGATACGCGTTGAAGCCCGCCAAATGCGCGGCCGGATCCAGACCGCGAGCCTGGGCGCGTTCGATAGTGCTGCCATCCACGATCGCTCCGGCCGCGGGGCTGTTGCCGTCGATGCCGTCGGTTCCCGCGCTGAGTACCGTAATCTTCTCTCCAGAAATCTTCGCCGCACAAGCCAAGGCAAATTGCTGGTTGCGGCCGCCGGCGCCGCCATTTTCCACTTTCACGGTCACCTCGCCGCCGGAAAGCAGGCAGACGCGTTCGGACTTCTTGCGGAGGGCGCGCAATCGCTCGAGAAGATAGTCGGCCGCGCGCATGTAATCCCAATCATCGCAACTGTTATCGATCTCCACGCTGAATCCATGGCGTTGCGCCTCCGCCTCCGCCGCATCCAGCAGGGACGCGTTCGACAGCAGGGGCCACCAGCGAGCACGATGAAAGGCCAGGTCGTCAGGCTTGGCAGTCTCCTCCAGCGCGTGACGCTGAAAAAGCTCACGCACCGAGTCCGGAAATTGTTCGAGCAAGCCGTACTTTTCCGCGACGGAATAACAGTCCGCCACGGTAGTGGAGTCGGGCATGGTCGGACCGGAGGCCAAAGCGTCCGGCGTATTGTCGGGAACGTCGGACACCAGCAGCGAAACCTGCTGCGCCGAAGAGGCGGCCACCGCCAACCTTCCACCCTTCACGGCGGAAAGATGCTTGCGGATGGTGTTGATCTCGGCGATGGGCGCGCCCGAGTGCACCAGCGCACGGTAGGTTGCGATCAGATCCTCGAGCGAAATTTCACCGTCGATGGGTTTCTCGGCGATGGAAGAGCCGCCGCCGCTGAGCAGAAAAATTACCAGCGACGAAGCATTCTGAGCGCTGAGCGATTTCAACATCGCTTCAGCCGCGCGAACCGACTCCTGGTTAGGCAGGGGATGCCCGCCACGAAAGTAGCGGAAGCCGTGGACTTGCGAAAGCGGGTCGACGGAACTGGCCACGATGCCCTGAAAGCGGTTGCCCGCCTGCATTTCGAGCGAATTGACCATGGCGTGCGCGGCTTTGCCGATGGAGATCACCAGCACGCGATTGTAGGATTCGAGGTCGTACAAATCCTCGCAAATGCGGAGCACACCTTTATCGCAATCCACGTGCCGCTGAAATGCGCGATCGATACTGGCTTCGCCCAGCGCGTGCTCGAACAGGTGGCGCGCAGTGACGCGCATGTCCAGAGCAAGCTTCTTGCGATCAGTGGCAGAAGACATGTGCAAGGATTATAAAAGGCATCGGCGCTACAGATTCACCGCTTCTCCCACCCACTGCTCGACCGTCTCTCGCATCTCCCGCAACCTTCCTTCAAAGAAGTGATCGGCGCCCGCGATCAATACCAGTTTCTTCGGCTCGGGAATAGAAGCCACGAGAGCTTTCAGTTGCGCAGGAGTTCCGAACTGATCGCGATCGCCGCTGACGAACAGCTTGGGCTTGGCGCAGCTTGCGAGAAAGGAGAAATCGTAGGTGCGATCATCAATGGCTGACACCGGCAGACCCAGGCCGATGGCGGCTTTCACCCTCTGGTCCGGACATGCGGCCCGCAAACCCACGGCGGCGCCAAATGAAAAGCCGGCAAAAATCAAAGGCCGGTGAAATTCGTGATGCAACCAATCCAAAGCGGTCTGAACGTCGTCCACTTCGCCGTTTCCGTGATCGTGTTCCCCGTGGCTCAGGCCGGCGCCGCGAAAATTGAAACGCAACACCGGAAAGCCAAAGCTGTTCAGCGCCTTCATGGCGTGAAAGACCACCTTGTTGTGGAGAGTTCCGCCGTACAGCGGATGGGGATGACACACCAGCGCGGCGTATGCGGCATCGGGACTTCCGGCATTCAGCAGCGCTTCCAGCTGCCCGGAAGGACCATCCAGAAAAAGTGAACGGATTGTGCTGTCTTGCGGATTCATGGGCGACGAGTCGAAACAGGATAGCAGCACGGGTTTTGACACTGCCCGAGACGTTGCAAGCAACGTCTCTACCTCAATCCCAAACTGCCGTGAGTAGGATATCCTGTCGCGCATGGTGAAGCGATGTGAATGCGGTCGTCGCTCTTACCCGTCAACTGGTGGACATCGAGTCCATCACCGGCAATGAAGGCCCGGTGGGTAATTTCCTGTGCGACGAACTGCTTCGGCGAGGCTTTCAGGCGACAAAAATTCCCGTCGAAGGCGAGCGCTGCAATGTGTTCGCAGTCTCTCCCGAAGAATCCCAGCCTGCGATTGTGTTCTCCACCCACATGGACACGGTTCCGCCATTTATTCCCTCCTCGGAGGATGCTACTCGCGTCCACGGCCGAGGTTCCTGCGACGCCAAGGGAATTATTGCGGTACAGATTGCGGCGGCGGAGCGGCTGCGAAAAGAAGGCATCCATGTCGGACTGCTTTTTCTGGTCGGCGAAGAGCGCGACAGCCTGGGCGCCAAAGTGGCCAACCAGCGGCCCGTAGGCTCCAAGTTCCTGGTCAATGGCGAACCCACGGAGAACCGGGTCGCGGTCGCGTCCAAAGGAGCGCTGCGCGCGGAGGTAATCGCCCACGGACGCATGGCGCATTCAGCCTACCCGGAGTTGGGCGATTCCGCGATCGACAAGCTGCTGCTGGCACTACAACGCCTGCGTGCCATGAAACTCCCGGTCGAGGAAGGCATCGGCCCGTGCACCCTGAATATCGGCGTGATCGAAGGCGGCCGCGCCCCCAATGTGATTCCCGACAAAGCGCGAGCGCAACTGCTCTATCGCCTGGTCGGACCGGCGGAGCAATTGAAGCGGGAGATTGTCGACGCCGTCGGCGATCTGGCGCAAGTCGAATTCGTTCTGGAAATCCCGTTCGTCCGCTTGCGCACCCTGGACGGCCTCCCCACTATGGTCGCTGCTTTCACCACCGACATCCCCGCGCTCAGCAATTGGGGACAGCCTTTGCTGATCGGTCCGGGATCGATCCACGTAGCCCACACCGACCGCGAATATGTGGAGAAGAAGCAATTGCAGGAAGCGGTGGACCTGTACTGCTCGATCGCCAGGGGTCTAACAAAGTAGCGCCGGCATCCTGCCGGCTGTCCGGAGGGCGTCCCGCCCTCCGATGTCTTTCCTGCTAAAACCGGCAGAGTGGTCACGCGCGTAGATCAAAATGTTAGTGTCGACGAAGAACTTATCGCGCATGATTGATCGCCGCTATTCATCGTTCGTGAAGTTCGCCCCGGGAACGTGATCGGGTCCATTGCAAATCGAGCCCCTCGCGTAGCCGCGCCATTGCCCGTTTTCGCGCACGCTTATAGGTCTGGCGTTCGCGTACGACTTGCTCGAGGCGGGCCGCCAGCAAGGCGCTGATCGACGTACCTTCTTCGGCCGCCAGTACCCGCGCTTCGCGCAGAAGGGCCTTGTCCAGCTTTAGCGTGATATTGGCTTTCATATTGAGCACATATTACGTGCAGCACCATTTTACGTGCTTCTCCGAGGATCTGGCTGCGGGGCAGAAGTACGGCGCGGTTCAAGTGGTTAACCCGCTTGTAAAGATTACAGATTGAAAATCTAACACTTGCTCGTTGTGGACCTTCAATCCGCAACTTAATTGAATCTGAAATCCGCTTCCGCTACTCCTCGATTGCGAAGCAACGAGTGGAGTAAGTCGGGCGGAGGCCTGCGCCAAGGCCAATACGGCTACCGGCTGCGGCGCGCTGACCGACCTTGCCACATCGACCTTACGAAAACTCCCACCACCAGGACCGCGAACCCAGCCGTCAACGATCCAAAGTAAAACGCCAGAACTTTTCGATCCCAGGTGAAGGCGACGTGGTAGGTCATCAGGGCGGCGGGTACCATAATTGCGCAAGACAGGACCAGCACTTTGTCTGCAGCAAGCAGGACGCACACACACGCCACCACGAAGCAAACAATCGCCACTTTGAGATCAAACGGAGAATTTGTGGAACGGGCACTCCAGCCAAAGATGGCGCCGTAGAAAATACCCAAACCTGCGGTCACCGTGAGTGCGACGTCGCGGTACCAGGAGATACTCTTCCCTTTGAGGCTGAAAGCTTCCTTGAACTGCTGCCGGATTGGCTTCATGCGCTCACCAGGCCAAGTCTCAATCCGATCGAGATTCCTGTCCATTGAAGGCCCAATTCCACAGTCAATAAAGTACCAATCTTGCGTCCTCATTGAAGAGCCCTTGGGAGCACCTTCCCGCCTCAATTTTAGAGAACGTTTACACTTGCAAGATGACCACCCAGACCCTCAACCCCCTCTCCAAGGCATCCTCCGCCTACCTGCGCTCCGCCATGCACCAGCCGATTCAGTGGAACGAGTGGGGCGAGGAGGCTTTTGCCGCCGCCAAGCGTGAGAACAAGCCCATCCTGCTCGACATTGGCGCGGTCTGGTGCCACTGGTGCCACGTGATGGATCGCGAATCGTATGACGATCCTGAAGTCGCGAAGATCGTGAATGAACGCTTTGTGGCGGTGAAGGTGGATCGCGACGAGCGTCCCGACATTGACAGCCGTTATCAGGTGGCAGTCAGCGCGATCAGCGGCCAGGGTGGCTGGCCGTTGACTGCTTTTCTCACGCCCGACGGCAAGCCTTTTTATGGCGGAACTTATTTTCCTCCCGACGAAAATTACGGGCGTCCGAGTTTCAAACGTGTGCTGAATTCAATCGCCGACGCTTATCACCAGAAAAACGGCGATGTGATGGAACAGGCCGAGATGGTGGAAGTGGCAATCGCACGGGCTGAATCTTTCGCCGGAAGTAAAGGCGAGTTTTCTCCCAAAGCGATTGACGCCATCGTGGAATCCGCTGTGAAGATGTTTGATCCGCAATACGGCGGTTTCGGCAGCGCGCCCAAGTTTCCCCATCCTGCCGTGCTCGATCTCCTGATTGACCGGTATGCGCGCACGGGCGACGGAAACTTGCGCGAGGTCTTCGTTCCGACGCTGGAAAAAATGGCGCGTGGCGGAGTGTATGACCAGCTTGCCGGCGGCTTCCATCGCTATTCGGTTGACGAGCGCTGGATCGTGCCCCACTTCGAAAAGATGTGCTACGACAATTCCGAACTGCTCAAGAATTACGTCCACGCTTATCAGGTGACCGGCGCGGAATTCTTCGCCGCCGTGGCCCGCGACATTATCCGATGGATGGATGAGTGGCTGAGTGACCGCGAGCGCGGCGGCTTTTACGCCTCCCAGGACGCTGACTACTCGATGGACGATGACGGCGATTACTTCACCTGGACTCGCGCGGAAATGCAGGCGGTGCTGACGGAAGAAGAAGCCGCGGTCGCCGGTCTGCACTACGACGTCAATGAAGTGGGCGAGATGCACCACAATCCGGAGAAGAATGTTCTGTACGTCCGGGCACCGGTCGAGGAAGTCGCCAGGCGTCTCAGTCTCGCTCCAGAACGCATAGCCGCGTTGCTGGATTCGGCCAGGCAGAAAATGTACGCCGCCCGGCTGAAGCGGCCCACACCTTACGTTGATAAGACGGTGTATGTGGGATGGAACTCGCTGTGCGTCTCGGCTTATCTCGAGGCCGCGAAAGTGCTCAAACTCGAACCCGCGCGGCGCTTTGCCCTACGCTCGCTTGATCGCGTTCTCGCCGAGGCATGGCAGCCAGAGCAGGGGTTGAAGCATGTGGTCGCTTACTCCGACCCAGCCGCGGCAAGCCGCGCCATCCCCGGCCTGCTCGACGACTATGCCTTCACCGCTGTCGCCTGTCTGGATGCTTACGAAGCCACCGCCGACCTCAGTTACTTCAACTTCGCGAAAAACATCGTAGACAAGATGGTGGATCTTATGTTCGATCCGGTGTCCGGAGGTTTTTTTGACATGCCGGCTTCGGCCGAGGGCACGCCGAAGGCGCTGGGAGTTTTGGGGACGAGGCGTAAACCGTTTCAGGATTCGCCGACTCCCGCGGGAAATTCCGTAGCCATAATCGCTCTACTGCGGTTGTACGGATACACCAATCAGCCAGCCTATCGCGAGCAGGCAGAACAAACGCTGGAGGTTCTCGCTGGACTGGCGGAGAAGTTTGGAATTTTCGCCGCCACGTATGGAATCGCCGCAGTCCATTTCTCGCAGCCGCATACCCAGGTCGTGATTGTCGGCAACGACGACCTGGCGGCGCAGCTCTATAACGTCGCAGCCAGTTTCTTCGGCTTCGACCGGGCAGTGCTGAAACTGGCGGCAAACGAGGCGGTTTCACAGAACCTTCCGCCGGCCCTGGCGGAAACGATTCCTCAGATCCCCGCGATCCGGAACGGAAAGTCGGTCGCGGTGGTCTGCTCCAACTTCAGCTGCCGCCCGCCGATTTCGGATCCGGAAGAACTCAGGAAAGACCTGGCAGGAGTTGCGAAAAGCTGACTCAGGAATTCCCTTGCAGACAAAAAAGGAGGGCTGACCACGCAATTCGCAATTGGTCAGCCCTGGAAGCCTGCGAAGCCGCTAGAGCGGCTCCTTAATCAGCGGCTACCTGCCGCAGTGTGGGTTGCTTGGCGGACATAGTGGCGCCGGGCCCAATTCAGCATTCAGTATCGGGGTCGCGATAGCCACATAAGTACAAGCCAAACCTACCATCAGGATCAACATCCTGACCGCACGTTTCATGCTTGGTTCTCCTTACTTGTGCGAAGTCCCTGGGAGCGGAACCTCACGGTTGCGGCATTATACAGAACGCGGGTAATCAGTCTAGGGTTTTTTGTGTAGAAGATCGCTGAATTGCGAGCGGAGCCTGACAGAACCTTTGGAAAAAACAGCAATAGCTATCTATTCCAATGTGATCAATCGGGCAAGCTAAGCTATTACTTTAAGCAGCTATTGAATCCGACGGGCTCGGGATGGGACGGCGTGCAATCCGCGTAAAGAAGCGACGGCCGGTTCCCCGACGGCTTCCGCGGCGGCTTCCCGGGCCGAATAGTCGGCCTGACTGCGCGAAAGAGCGCGGTCCACCATGCTTTCAAACATCGGAATGAGCGAGTCTCCGGTAGCGGGATTCTGCAGGTCGTTCAAGCTTTGTTCCCAGCGTCGCGGCGTAAACAGGATTTCTCCCGAGGTGCGTGCCGGACTCTTCATCACCATGTATCCGAACCACGTCAGAATGCACAGGTTGTAGACCACCAGATTGATTGAGTTGACCGTCACCTGGGATATGGGGCCGCCGGCGTACAACGCGAACGTGGCCAGTTCCATCCCGGCCGAGGCGCCCAGCCCGAATGCGATACCGAAGCTCTGCTGCCGCCAGGACACTCCGACATAGCGGGAGAACACAATGAGAAACAAAACCAGTCCGCACTGGGCCACGCGTACGCAGCGTTGCACAGTAAGAATCGCCTGCAGGATCGGTGCCAGCCCTTCCCCGGTATTGGACGCCGCGACCACGAAGGCCACCAGCAACATAACCAGTGCCGCCCACTTGAACATCACCGAACCCAGATCTTTCAACGTGTGGTAAGGGCGGAACACGTCGAGAAAAACTTCATGAATGATCATGAAGCCCAGAACCAGGTTGACCGCACAGCAGGCCCAGTACAGGTAAAAGTAGGTCGTATAGTTTCCCCACTTGTTGATGGGAAACAACACGCAAAAACTCAGAATCTGAAATCCGATGTAGGCGAAGAAGACCGGAAAAGAGCGACGCACCTTGTTGCGCACCATCGCCGCGGCAACAGCCAGTTGCAGAACCGGGTGTGCGATCCAGAGCGCGAGTTGGTGGTCAGCGGTCATCAACCAGTTTTCTGCCAGCCGGGGACGCCACGGTTGACGGATTACTTCGAATTAGGTCTTCCTTAGATATAACCTTAGCAGCTTGCTCTGAACGGTCAATGTACTAACGTAATCGAAAGTAATGGTTACCTAACCGAGGCGGTTTGAGAGGGATGGGAGCCAGATTGGCGCCGGGAGGAGGCTTCGTCACACCGGTGGATTTGCACTCAAATGAACAACATCGGCGGGCGACAGGCGACGCCCGCCGGCCGAGTTATTGATTCTGATCGAGGCTGAAGATGTCCAGAACGTGCCCCTTACTGTCGATCAGCATGACGCGCCCGCTGTAAACCACGCGCTCCAGATCGCTGGGCAGCCTGGTGAGCTGATCTTCGCAATCCAAAGGCAAAGCCTGAGCTTCGTTCTGAATGTCGGTCGATAAAGTTCCGCCGCGGTGAAGCTGCCGATCGGAACCGGGCGGCAGTTCCGGATGCTGCGTCGAAGCCGCGGGCAGGTCTGAGGCATGTTGGCTCACGCAGCTTCGGATAATCCGCCGATCGCGCAGGGTAAACAGGGGCGTGTTGTCATCCGGTCCCGGCCCGGGATCGGCAGAATCGGGCGGTGGCCCAGAATCCGGACGCGGAGCAGAGTCCGCGACTGGAGGCCGCGGGTACGGAGGCTGCGAATCGCTGGCGCCCTGGTTGGGAGGCCGCGGGTATGGAGGCGAATCGCTGGCGGCCTGGTTGGGAGGCAGCGGCGCAGTAGGACTCGAAGCCGTGGACGTCACAAAAGTCAGAATCGCTTCTGAATCGATGAGCGCAGGTTTTTTCCCGGTGGCTGCAGCCGCGCCCGTGCCCGCCGCTCCGCCCGCCAGAGTGCCGATCGCCGCGCCTTTACCTCCGCCGGCGATGGCGCCAATGGCCGCGCCTAACGCGGCTCCGCCGCCGATCTTGGTGACGTTGCTCTTCGCATGCGACTCGCCCTTCATGACCAGGGGCTGCACGTGTATGGACGCCGCCACGGTTCCCGAACTCACCGTATTCAACACCAGGTCGAGTTCGCCCGGTTCACTGAGCCTGCCGGTGGGATGAACATCGGTGACACGTCCGATGACGTCTGCGCCCTTGGGATAGAGCTCTCTGCCGTTCACCACGATCGGCTCGTCCAGCGTTCCGTGGAAAGTGTCTCCGGTCTGGTTCTCTTCACTGCTGAGCCGGTCGATCATGCGCACCCGGATGGTGGTTCCGGAAGGAATCTCCACGTCCCTCTGCGCCAGCGCGGGCAAAGACAAAGACGCGACCACCAGCAGGAGAGAAGTAAGCGCCGCTGTTGCGACTGGGAAACTCTTGCGATTCATGTCTTGTTCACCTCGTCGAGTTTTCGGCTGGCCAGGCAAAAGCGGCGCTCTATCTTGGGATGCAGGCCCATGCCATGTGGCTGCATCAAATGTCGGCTGCATTGACCGTTCTTCGTTCTTCGCGGATCCTTGCGTTCTTTGCGGAATCCTTTGCGCTTCTTTGCGGTAAAAGGTTTTGGTGTCCCCGCCTTCAATATTACTGCCGCGCCTCGCCATTGCTCCCGATGAAAACAAAATACGAGCAAGCCCACAGGTTGCGGGGAATTGTTTCACGCGGACGCGTGGTGAGAATGATGTTGTAGTCTTCGGAAACTTCCAGGCTGTCGAGCAACGAGGGCGAAGGCTGCGGATCGACAGTCGCCAGATAACTTAGGAATTCATCGATGTCCGCTGCCGCCGGACAGCCTTGCGCCAGGAAGCAAACCTCGGTATTGGCTTCGGTGAAGTGCCATCCCAGCGATGCCGCCAGGGTCACGGCATTTTCGTAAGCCTCCACGGAAACCGCTCCCGGCCCGGGATTATCAAACACCAGTCGAAGCTTGCGTTCGTCCTCGCGGCTGAACTCGCGAACTTTCAGCGAGCCCGACTTCGCCGTCGCCTTCCAGTCCACATGGCGCGCGGAATCTTCCGGCAGATATTCCCGGATGCGATATAAATCGTCGCCGCGGCCGCGGGCAAAAGTTTCAAGCTCGCCGGTAATCAGCGGAAGTATTTCGAAGAATTCGTCGGTCGGCTCAACTGGCGGATACACCAGTATCTCGCGGGCCAGGGGCACGCGTCGTGTTTTGGTCAGAAATGCGAAGGGAAAGCGGGTGGCCAGACCGAAACCGTTTTGCTGATAGCGTCCGCGGCGCGGGAAGGACAATTCCATCTCGGCAGCCAGTTCAGCGCCGGCGGGAATGTAGGCGAAATACGCCGGCTCGTTGAAGATGTCTGGCGCGGCCACGGCGTTCGCAACCCGGCGCAACTGCCAGTCCGGCAACCTCACCCACTGGCTGGCGGGAGGGCGGCCGGGCGGAAAACCAAACGTCGCCGGCTGCCATTGCCAGTGTTCGGAGCTTTTGTTTTTCCTGGGCGGAATCACGCTGATAGAGAACGAAGCCAGCCAGCGCCGGCAATTCCGCACGGCGATTTTCCCTGACGCCGGACGGCCGGCGAAAACCCGTTCCGGCAAACGGACATCGAGTTCCAGGCCGCGCAACACCCCCGCCGACGCCAACCCCGAAACTATGATGGCAGCCAGCATCGCCGCCACAATCACGTAGAGAAGATTGTTCCCGGTGTTTAGCGCGGCGATTCCGATCACGAGGATAGCCAGGACGTAGGCGATTCCCACGCGGGTTACGTCGTAGTCGAAGGCATCGCGCACCCGATTGCCGGCAACTCGCCGCGCCAGGTAAGGAACCGTGGTGAGCCCGACCACCGCCGCCAGCAGTAATGCCACCGATGAAAAAATTACGGTCGCCCACAAGCTGCCCGATTCGCGCGCCACGGTGGAAAACAGCGCCGCCCCAAAAGCCAGAATCAGACCCAGCAGGGCGAACAGGAAGCGCGCCCATACCTGGGAAATCTCGAAGGGAAAACGCGTGCGGCCGGGATTGCCGGCGATGATTACTGAATCAGCCATGTACAGATTTCGCTGTCTCGAGGTTAGCATCCGGGCGCGGCCTGCACCAATCGCTTTAGGCTCCCGCCTGGTGAGGAAAGTAACCACCGGAAGTTCACCGCGGAAACTTTGCGATCTTTGCGTTCTTTGCGGTTAAAGCTTTTGACCGCAAAGTTCGCAAAGGACGCAAAGGAATCGCGTTTCAACTTGCACGCTACCGCTTTTTCCTCCTTCGCCGCCACCAGAAAAGCAGGGCGCCGGCGATCACCACGGCCGCGATGGCGAGATTGGCATCCTGCACCAGATCGACCAGCGCGTCCCAGTGCTTGCCGAAGAGATATCCCACGCTGGCGATGGCGCTCACCCACAGCACGGCGCCGAGAAAATTAAACAGCAGAAACTTGCGCCAGGGCATGCGCAGGACGCCCGCCAGAGGTCCGGCGATGATCCGCATTCCGGCGATGAAACGAGCCACGAAGATGGTGGCCGCTCCGTAGCGGGCGAATAAATACTCACCGCGTGCGATCACCGCCGGCCGGATGCGCAGGGTTTTTTGATAGCGCTCCAGCAGTGGACGTCCGCCATAAGAGCCGATCGCGAAGCCGAGATTGTCGCCCAGCTGTGGCGGCGCAGATGCCCACCAGAATGATGTAGGGCAGGCCGAGCCGGTGTTCGGAGTAAGCCAGAAAACTCGCCAGCAGCAAAATGGTTTCGCCTGGAACCGGCAGTCCCGCATTTTCCAGGAGCAGCGCAAGCCCGACCGCCCAATAACCGTAGTGGGTCAGATAGCCGCGCAGAAGTTCCAGGATATAGTCGGACATGCTTTAGCAAAACATACTCAGAAAACTTGCCGGCTGTCCCCGGACAAAGGCTCGGACAGAAACCGAACGACCGCCGAATTGAAGTCTTCGGGAACTTCCTCGTAAGGCAAGTGTCCCACGCCATCGAACATCTCGACACGGCAATTCGTGAACTGCTGGCGCAACTTCTGCGCCGATGCAGGATCGACGGCGGTATCCTTGTCGCCCCACAGCAGCAGCGCAGGAATATGGCTGATGCGGGGCAGAGCAGATTCCAACTCGCGAAGATCGCGGTTCCATGAGCCCATCACGCTCAGCCAGTAGTTGAACAGTCCCGGAATCCGCAAAGGCGCGGAGTAGCCTTCGAGGGTGCCCGGACGGATGCGGCCGCGGTCGCCGTAGAGTCGTTGCAGCATCACATTGTGTCCACCTTTCAGGCGCGGAGCCAGGCGAAGAATCAGGCCGGCGATCGGGGGGCTGGTCAGGAGCGGCGCCCAGCGCTTTCCGTGTTCGGACCACGGATTCACCGGAGCCACCAGGATCAGCCTGCGAACCCGTTCCGGCGCCAGTGCAGCCGCCAGCATCGCGACGGCGCCGCCGTGCGAAGTGCCCAGAAGATCAACCGATTCGACCCCGACGGTATCGAGAAAACGCAGCAGGCGTTCGGCATGAGCGTGGAGGGAGCAATCGAGATTGGGAGGCCGGTCAGAGAAACCCACGCCCAGCATGTCCAAGGCATAGACCGTGGCCTTCTGCGAAAGCACCGGCAAGGCATATCGCCAGGAAAAGGAATATCCGAGCAGTCCGTGGACGAGCAGCAAGGGCGGTCCGGAACCGCAACGCAGATAGCGCACGTGGTAGCCGTCGAGGACGCACCAGCGCTCGTCAACTTCCGGCGAAGCTTGCGGCTCGGTCTCTGTCTCCAGCTTATTCGCCACTTAATTTTGGTCGTCCACTTCAAATCTGATTCTATCGGACCGGTTCGATCGGACAGGTGAACTCGGAATTGACCGAAGCCGCCGGCCCATTTTGGGACATTCTGACTTCCGCGATGAAAGTTCTTTGAGGGCGAAGGTCGCGAAGGTGCCGCGATGAATGCGAAGAGAATGCCCTGGCTGCCGATCTGTCGGCGCTGCGGCCGTGCTGGCGCTGGTCCGACCGGTGCTCATTAAGCTTTTGCCGTACATAGAGTTACCAAACCACACATAAGGCTTCCAAAAAACATAGCTTTACCTTTACGCGGCCTCTATAATCGAAGAAGTCGTTTCTTTGAAGTAAGTTAGAGGTTATCGCTTTGCACACCACCTTGGCCCCGAACGTGCAGAACCATCAATCGGGTAATTCCCCTACCCTGCCTCAGGAGCCATTGCGGTCCATGAACCGGGAATTCCAAGTTCGCTTTACCGCCGGTCTGCTCATTCTCCTGACCACGGCAGCCGTGATTCTGGCCTGGATCAATTTTCAGAAAGAGCGCGATTTTCAGATTCCCGTCAGATGGCGTGTGGTGGGTGGAGCAGAGTGGCGGCAATGGCGGCCTGGTCGCCGATCGGGTGGAACCGAATGGACCGGGCGACAAGGCCGGCATACGGGCCGGCGATCACCTGACCGCGATCAACGAGCGCGAGGTGAATGACACCCCGACGCGCATACGTCAGATGTATCGGATCGGCGCGTGGTCGAAGGCGACGTACTCGCTGGTCCGGCAGTCGGTTCCGCTGGACATGACGGTGATCCTGGTTCCGGCCGAGCGATCGCTGAACTTCTGGCTTCGCTTCATCGCGCTGATCTATCTGGGCATTGGGCTTTATGTTCTGCTGCGGCGCTGGACGGCGCCGAGCTCCACCCATTTCTACATTTTCTGCCTGGTCTCGTTCGTTTTCTACGCCTTCAAGTACACCGGCAAACTCAACGACTTTGACTGGACGATCTACTGGGGCAATGTTGTGGCCTGGCTTGCTGCAGCCGGCCCTGTTCCTGCATTTTGTTCTGACCTTTCCGGAGAAGCGCGACTTCGTCCGCAAGCATCGCTGGGCCATTCCGGCGATCTATGTGCCGGGAGCGCTGTTGCTCGGAATCCACGTGTTCACGCTGCGCCTGCTCAAGGCCAGCGAGCGGGTGCGCTGGAATCTGGATCGCCTTCAGATGGGCTATCTGGCCCTGTTCTTCGTCGTGGCGGCGGGAGTGCTGTGGTTCAGCTATCGACGGGCCGGCACTCCCATCCTGCGGCAGCAACTGAAATGGGTCACTCGCGGCACCATCCTGGCGATCGCGCCGTTCACGCTGTTCTACGTGATTCCTTACCTGACGGGCGCGCTGCCGACGGCGGCCATGAAGGTTTCCGTATTGTCGCTGGGCCTGCTGCCTTTGACTTTTGGCTACGCCATCTTCCGCTACCGGTTGATGGATGTGGACCTGATCTTCAAGCGCGGCATGGTGTACACCCTGGCGGCGGCGGCGATCGCCGGCGTGTACTTCGCGGTGGTGGCCGGCAGTAGCCGAACTGGTTCACACCCAGGTACCGAGTTCCGGACCGGCGGGCCTGGTCCTGGCGATTGTGGTCACGGCGCTGCTGTTTGATCCGGTCCGCAAATGGATTCAGGAGCGCATCGATCAGTTCTTCTACCGCACGCGCTATGACTACCGCAAGACGCTGATCGAATTTGGACGCGAGCTCAGCGCCGAAACCGATCTGGACAGGATGCTGAGTTCGGTAGTCGATCGCCTCTCGCGGACGCTGCTGGTGGACCGCATGGCGATTTTCCTGTCCGCGGGCGAAGCCGCCAGCAGTTTTTCCTGGCCAAGTCCTTCGGCATGACCCAGACCAGCGGCCTGGATTTGCAGTTCCTCAGCGCGCCGCGGCCGGAAATCGAAGCCGGACACCTGTTTCTTCGACAACGCGCACCAGGTGCCGCGCGAGACCGCCAGCGCCCAGCAGACCATCGCCAAGCTGGACTTGAACTACTACATCCCCTGCCGCGCCCAGCAGCGGACGATCGCGTTCCTCGGGCTGGGCAAGACGGTGGAAGGCGATTTCCTCACCAGCGAAGACGTGGAACTGCTGGAAACTCTGGCCGGCTATATCGGCATCGCCATCCAGAACGCGCGCCTGTACGCCTCGCTGGAACAGAAAGTCGCCGAATACGAGCGGCTGAAGGACTTCAACGAAAACATCGTGGAGTCGATCAACGTGGGCGTGATGGCGGTGGATCTGGCGGACCGGATCGAATCCTGGAACTCGCAGATGGAAGTCATGTACGCGCTGCCGCGCTGGCAGGCGCTGACCCGGCCGCTGAGCGAAGTTTTCCCGGCGGCGTTTGTGGAAGAGTTCTACCGGGTGCGGCAGAATCCCGGCATCCACAATCTGTACAAGTTCCGCCTGGCGACGCCGACCGGCGAGAGCCGCATTGTGAACGTCGCCATCGCCCCGCTGGTCACGCGGAAGTTCAACGTGATCGGGCGGCTGATCATCGTGGACGACATCACCGAGCGCATCGAACTGGAGTCGCAACTCTCCCAGGCGGACAAGCTTTCCTCGATTGGCCTGCTGGCCGCCGGAGTGGCGCACGAAGTCAACACGCCGCTGGCCGTGATTTCCTCCTACGCGCAGATGCTGTCGAAGCAACTGCAGGACGATCCGCAAAAAGGCGGACTGCTGGAAAAGATTACGCGGCAGACCTTCCGGGCCTCGGAGATCGTCAACAACCTGCTGAATTTCTCGCGCACCAGCGGCACGGAATTCACCGAAGTGGACGTCAACAAGATTATCGGCGACACCCTGGCCCTGCTCGAGCACCAGTTCAAGATCACCAAGATCAAGGTGCAGGATGATCTGGCGGAGCACCTGCCGCTGATCAGCGGCAATGCCGGACGGCTGCAGCAGGTGTTTCCTGAATCTGTTCCTGAACGCGCGCGACGCCATGCCCGACGGCGGAGACCTTGCGCGTCGCCACCTCGAACGGCGACGGCGTGAGCGTGGTGGTGTCCGACACCGGCACCGGCATCGCGCAGGAGCACATTCAGCGCATCTACGATCCGTTCTTCACCACCAAGGCTGCGCCGCGAGAAGGCCAGGGCAAAGGCACCGGCCTGGGCCTGTCGGTGACCTACGGCATCATTCAGGAACATGCGGGCAAAATTCGGGTGGAAAGCCAGCCCGGCCAGGGCACCACGTTCTATCTCGACTTTCCCCTGATGAAGAAGGCCGTCAATGTCTGAAGCTGGCGACCATCCCGCGCCGCATGCTGAACGAAGCTCGTCTTCGTCCGCGGGCTCGGTGCTGATCATCGACGATGAAGCCGCGATCCGCGAATCGCTGGAAACTCTGCTGGAGCTGGAAGGCTACGCGGTGGAATCGGCCGCCACCGGCGACGAGGGCCTGGCGCGCATCGGAGAGCGGCCCTTCGACCTGGTGCTGCTCGACCTGGCGCTGCCCGATCGCAACGGCATTGATTTGCTGGCCGAGCTTCACGCTCACGATCCCGCAGCTCTCGGTCATCATGATCACCGCTTACGGCACGGTGGAAAATGCGGTGAAGGCGATGCAGGCGGGCGCGACCAATTTCGTCCAGAAACCCTGGGACAACGAAAAACTGCTGGCCGACGTGCGCATCGCCGTGGGCCGCCACCGCACCGAAGCAGAAAACATCCAGCTCAAGCGCGCCCTCAAGCAGCGCTACAACTTTGAACACATCGTGGGCAAGAGCGAGCCCATGCTGAAGATTTTCGACCTGGTGGCGCAGGTGGCGCCCAGCCGCTCCACCATGCTGTTGCAGGGCGAGAGCGGAACCGGCAAGGAACTGATCGCCAAGGCCATCCACTTGAATTCGCCGCGGCGCGACCGCGCCTTTGTGCCGGTGAATACCGGCTCCATGCCGCCGGATCTGCTGGAATCCACGCTGTTCGGGCACGTCAAAGGCGCGTTTACCAGCGCCATCGCCTCCAAGAAGGGTCTGTTCGAAATCGCCGACCGGGGAACGCTGTTCCTCGACGAAATCGGCACCATGAGCATGGACACGCAAAGCAAGATCCTGCGCGTGCTCCAGGACCGGAAATTCATGCATCTGGGCGGAGTGCACGAACTGCAGGTGGACGTGCGCATCATCGCCGCCACCAACGTGGACCTGAAGCAACTGGTGCGCGAAGGCAAGTTCCGCGACGATCTTTTCTATCGCCTGAACGTCATCACCATCGATCTGCCGCCGCTGCGACAGCGCAAGGAAGACATTCCCCTGCTGGTCGATTTCTTCCTCTCGAAGTATTCGGAAGAAAACGAACGCCCGCGGCGGAGAATGACGCCGGAAGGCGCTGCGCCCGCTGCTGTCGTATTCCTGGCCGGGCAACGTGCGTGAACTGGAAAACGTGGTCGAGCGGGCGGTGGTGCTTTCCTCCGGTCACGGAAATCGGCGCCGGAACTTCTTCCCGACCAGATCGTGGGCCGCGGCACGCCTGTTCCTCTGCTTGAACACCGCGGCGACGCTTCCCTGTTCGATATCGTGGAAGACTGCGAGCGCCACATCATTCTGGACATGCTGGAGAAGTGCAACTGGAACCAGACCGAAGCCGCGGAACGCTTCCACGTGCCGCTTTCCACCCTGAACCAGAAAATCAAGCGTCTGAATATTGAGATCAAGAAGAAGATTCGGGAGTAGCGCAGCTGTCGGCTATCAGCTCTCGGCTGTCAGCTCTCCGCTATCAGCTTTACGTTTCGCGATTTTGTTTCAAATGCCAGTTCTTAGTTCTGAGGTTCTCGGTCTGCAGCTAGCGGCTGACGGCTGAAAGCTGACAGCTTTCTCTGCTATATTCCTTCAGCAGAGGCCACACTGCATGGCAGCTGGGGACTTTCAGCAGTGTCGAACTCATCTCGCCCACCGAATTTGCCAAGGAGAAGGTCCAGGCGATGCAGGAGTATGCGCTGCTGGTGGGCCAATCTCTTGCCAACCTCTTCCGCCGCCCGCTGTACGTCGCCGACATGGTTCAGCAGGCCGACCTGATCGGCGTGGGCTCGCTGCCCATTGTGATCCTGACCGGCGGCTTCACCGGCGCCGTGCTGGCCCTGAACAGCGCCAGCACGCTGTCGCGGTTCGGTTCGCTCACTCTTATCGCGCAACTGGTTTCGGTGGGCATGGTGACAGAACTGGGGCCGGTCATCACCGGCCTGATGGTGGCCGGGCGCAACGCTTCCGGCATGGCCAGCGAACTCGGTTCCATGGTGGTGACCGAACAGATTGACGCCATGCGCGCGCTGGGCACCGATCCCACAAAAAAGCTGGTCACGCCGCGAGTGGTCGCGACCGTGTTCATGCTGTTTTTCCTGACCATCATCTCCGACCTGCTTGGACTGGTCGGGGGAAACATGGTTTCGCAGCCTGCTGCTGGGATTGGATTCGCAGCAGTACTGGACTTCCGCCTGGCAGATCACTGGTGTGGCGGGATGTATTCACCGGACTGATCAAGCCGGTGCTTTTCGGATTTGTGATTTCCACCGTCGGCTGTTACTTCGGAATGTCGACCCGGGGCGGCACCCAGGGCGTAGGACGCGCGACCACCCAGGCTGTGGTGGTCGCGTCCGTGTCTGATCCTGGTGGTCGATTTCTTTGTTACCAATTGCTCATGGCGTTGTTAGGGTACCGCTGAACCGATGGCCGAGCCGCCCACTCAACCGCTCGAGATGCCCGCCGCTGATGCCCGGCAGACTTCCGCCGAGGCCATCCGGTTCGAAAATGTTTCGCTGGCGTTTGACGACAAGCAGATGCTGGACGAAATCTCGTTCCGGCTTCCGCATGGAGAAACCAAAGCGATTTTCGGCGTGGCGGGCTCGGGCAAGAGCACCATGCTGAAGCTGGCGCTGGGGCTGATCAAACCAGACTCGGGCCGCATTTACGTTCTGGGCGAAGACGTGACCCAGATGAGCGAGGACGATCTGTTCGATCTGCGCGGCCGGATCGGGATGGTTTTTCAGGAGAGCGCGCTTTTCGATTCGTTCACGGTGCGGGAAAATGTTGCGTTTCGACTGATCGAGGAAGGCAGTGTTCCCGAGGAGGAAATCGAACGGCGGGTGCGGGAAGCCCTGAGTTTCGTGGAACTGGAACACACCGTGGACATGTTTCCGTCGGAGCTTTCGGGCGGAATGCGGCGCCGGGTGGCGATTGCGCGCGCCATCATTACCCAGCCGGAAATACTTTTGTACGATTCGCCGACCGGCGGACTGGATCCGGTGACCTCCACCACGATCGTGGAACTGATCGTGAAGCAGCGCGACGTGTACAAAACCAGTTCCCTGCTGGTCACCCATCGCCTGCAGGATGCCTTCATCATGGCGACCCACTACTTCGATCGCAAAGCCAACAAGATGATGCCGCTTGACGACCGGCGCTCGTTGCGAAGTGCCCATGGCTTTTCTGATTCTGCGGGAAGGAAAAGTCATCTTCGACGGGGACATGGACGAACTGGCGAAGTCGAAGGACGAGTACATCAGGGAATATATTTCTTAGCCTTCCGTTTCAGATCGACCGCTTACTTTGCTTTTGCCGCCTCCGCCATGACTTTGCGCCGCGACTCGACGCGCGCGCTGATCGTCTTCAGCCGTTCACGGCCGGTCTTTGAACTCATGATCACTTTCTCGACATTGCTGAACAGGCCCGGGCTTTGCATTTTCTCGCGCAGGTCTTTCAATATCGGCCGGATTTTGGCGTAGATGAAAAACATTTCGCCGCTGAATCCGCCTTCGAGAAACAGTTCGGGATGAATGGTTCCGTGCAGCACCAGCGACGCCGCCATATCCCAATAGCCGCCGACCTGACGGAACCAGTTGTTTTCCTGCGTGCCCATGGCGGACGCCACCTTATAAAATCTTCGGCGGTGTTCGGCCAGAAATCCACCAGCCACCAGTTGCGGGCTTTGCGCATCTCGGCTTCGCGGCGGAGATCGTAGAGTTTGAGGATCAGTTTGGCGTCGGCTGCAGTGGGCTTTCTGGACATTGGCGAATCTCCTTGGCAAAGTTGCCGAGCTTCGCTCGGCTGGGCAGATGAGGACATCTGCCCCTACGTGGTCTGCGGATCAGGCTACGGGCGCGGGTTCTGCGGCGCGCTCGAAGTCGCATTCTTTGTTGGGGCAGGCGACGACCGGGCCTGCCTTCAGGAATTTTTCCACCAGGTATTCGCTGCCGCAAGTCGGGCACTTCTCCGCCAGCGGCTTGCCCGCGGAAGTGAATTTGCACTTGGGATAATTTCCGCAACCGTAGAATGTGTTGCCCTTGCGCGCTTTCTTTTCCACCAGGTCGCCGTCTTTGCAGAGCGGGCACTTTACCCCGATGAAATTCTGCTTCACATATTTGCAGTCGGGATAGCCGCTGCAGGTCGTGAACTCGCCGTAGCGGCCGTGGCGGATCATCATGTTGCGGCCGCATTTGGGGCAAAGCTCGTCGAGCGGGATGTCGGGAACTTTCTTGCCCTGATCGAGACGGCGCGTGGTCTTGCAATCGGGATATCCGGTGCAGGCCATGAACTGGCCGAAGCGGCCGCGCTTCAGGACCATGACCCGGCCGCAATTCTCGCAATATTCTTCCTGCGTGGTTTCCTGAATGTCGGCTGAATCCAGGTCGGGCAGATTGATCGGGTTTTCCTTGGTAAAGGTGCAGCTCTCGGGATTCTCCTTGTCGTAAGAACTGCAGGCGTAGAACGATCCGTGCTTGCCCCACTTGATCACCAGCGGAGAGCCGCAGCGCTCGCACTTCTCGTCGGTCGGCTTCTCCATCCGCTTGATGTTCTCCATATGCTTTTCGGCATAGCGGAGGTCTTTGGCAAACCGCTTGTAGAATTCGGCGAGCGCGTCGGTCCAGGTTTCCTTGCCTTCTTCGATCTCGTCCAGTTCTTCTTCCAGCCGCGCGGTGTACTGGACGTCGAAAATGTCGCGGAAATTTTCCACCAGCAGATCGGTAACGACCAGGCCGATCTCCGTGGGCGAAAACTTTCCGCCCAGTTTCTGAACGTACTGCCGCTCCTGGATGGTGCTGAGAATCGCCGAGTATGTAGAAGGCCGCCCAATGCCGCGTTCTTCCAGCTCTTTTACCAGCGAAGCTTCGTTGTAGCGGGGCGGAGGCTCGGTGAAGTGCTGCTCCGGCTTCAGTTCACGCAGCGTGAGTTTCTGTCCCGGCTCGAGCGGGGGCAGCTTGTGCTTGAGTTCTTCTTCTTCCTCGTCTTTGCCTTCTTTGGATTCCTCATAAACTTTCAGGAAGCCGTCGAACTTGAGCACGGAGCCAGTCACACGGAACCAGAAGGTTTCCGCGCCGGATTTGGCGTCGATGTCGACAGTGGTCTGGTCGAAGACGGCGGGCGTGATCTGCGAAGCCACAAAGCGCTGCCAGATGAGCTTGTAGACTTTGTACTCATCTTCTTTCAGATATTGCTTGATCTGATCAGGATGGCGCATCGCCGAAGTGGGACGAATGGCCTCGTGCGCCGCCTGCGCCGCCTTCTTCTCTTTATATGTATTCGGCAGACTCGGGCAGGTACGGCGGCGCCATACTGCGACGTGATGTACTCGCGCACTTCCGCCAGAGCTTCATTGGAAACGCGAGTGGAATCGGTACGCATGTAGGTGATGAGGCCGACCGAACCTTCCTCGCCCAGTTCCACGCCTTCATAGAGGCGCTGCGCGATCATCATGGTGCGCTTCACGCTGAAGCGCAGCTTGCGCGAAGAATCCTGCTGCAGCTTGCTGGTGGTGAAGGGCGGAGTGGCGTTGCGCCGCCGCTCTTTGCGATCGACGGTGCGGACCAGCCAATCGGCATTCTCCAGGGCGGCGCGGATTTTCTCCGCGTCCTCGCCATTGTTTACTTCGACCTTCTCTTCACCCTTGCCCACAAAACGGGCGTCGAATGCCGGAGGCTTCGGTCCTGCGAGGTGAGCGTCGATCGTCCAGTATTCAACCTTCTGGAAAGCCTTGATTTCCCGCTCGCGCTCGACGATGAGTCGCAGGGCGACGGTCTGAACGCGGCCGGCGGACAAGCCGCGGCGGACTTTATCCCACAGCAACGGTGAAACCTGGTAGCCGACCAGGCGATCGAGCACGCGCCGCGCCTGCTGTGCGTCCACCAGGTTGCGGTCGATATCGTGGGGATGCTCGAAAGCTTCCTGCACCGCCCGCTTGGTGATTTCGTTGAAGGTGACGCGGCGGATGCGGTCGGGCTCGTCGCCGTCCTTCTTCTTCTTTTTCTTTTTGGTCTTGCCGTCGCCCAGTTCTTCGGCCAGATGCCAGGCGATGGCTTCGCCTTCGCGGTCCGGGTCAGGTGCAAGGTAGATGCTGTCAGCGGATAAGGCCAGCTTTTTCAGCTTGGCGAGAACTTTCTCCTTGCCGGGAATGACGACGTATTCCGTCTCGAAATTGTTATCGATATCGACGCCTAGTGTGCTCTTGGGCAGGTCTTTGACGTGGCCAAACGATGCTTCGACAACGAAGCCTTTGCCAAGATACTTCTGAATGGCTTTCGCCTTGCCGGGCGATTCGATAATGACTAAACCTTTAGACAATGTGTCCTCTTAATGGTGGTTACTGGTTTTGAAGCTAGCATGAATGCGGTAGTGGCAACAAGTGAAGCTGTTAGCTCTTAGCCGTTAGCTGTTGGCTTGAAGCCCTAGGCTGCCAGAGCATTTCTCAGTTTCTGTGAGAGCGAAGATAGCATTCGCATCACCACGCTTAGGTCGGAGTTCCAATTGAAATAGTCCGAATTCTTTAAGAAGCCGAGGTCCCTCGCGAGCAACAAGTGATATGAGAGTTCAGCTCCTGAACCCATCGATATCTGAATGAATCGTCGCCATCTCACCATCCGACCTGCGGCCACAGCCCTCCGCCAAGTTAGCCGCGATGGAAGCGGACGATCGACGGATCTGGCTCGTCAAACCAAAGCGCTCTTCCTTCGGAAAGTCTTGCGTGCCCTTATAGACCACGAGAGTCAACTTGTGAGCTTTCTCCCAAACCTGGAGATCCTTGTAATTCCTCATCCTTCCCTCCTGCATCAGATCAATGCTCCAAGCCAAAAGCCAAAAGCTAATAGCTAAAAGCTCTTGACAAAATTCTTCCCCGGCATTTGCCTTACTTTTCCTGCCAGCTCCAGCTCGAACAGCGCGGCGAAGATTTCGGAGGACGATAGTTCGGTTTCCAGGCGTTCTACGATCTCGTCGATGTGGATAGCCTCATCCGCCTTCAACAGCTTCAGTATCTTTCTTTCGTGCGGAGGCAGCTCGGTTTCCCCGAATAGAGATGCTGATGGTGCCGTCTGCGATTCATCGCCGGTAGCGGGGGTGAGCGCAAGTTGTACTTGCGGTGGGAGTTCCTCCCAAACGTCTTCCCAGGTTGCGGTCAGCTTGGCGCCTTGCTTGATCAGGGTGTTCGGACCCCAGGAGTTTTTGTTGGTCACGTTTCCGGGGACGGCGAAAACTTCGCGATTCTGCTCAAGCGCGCAGCGCGAGGTGATGCGAGTACCGCTATATTCGGCAGCTTCAATCACCAGCACGCCGATCGAAATGCCGCTGATGATGCGGTTGCGAATGGGAAAGTTCTGGGGCGCGGCGAAAGTGTTCATGGGAAATTCGGAGATCAGCGCCCCGCCATGCGCCAGGATCTGCTCCGTCAATCGACTATTTTCCTTGGGATAAATGATGTCCACTCCGGTGCCGAACACCGCTACCGTCTTGCCCTTGGCGTGGACCGCGCCGCGATGTGCGGCCGCGTCGACGCCCCGAGCCAGGCCGCTGAAAATCACCAGCCCGCGGGCGGCAAGATCACACGACAACCGCTCGGCCATGCCCAGCCCGTAGGGCGTGGGATGACGGGTGCCGACCACCGCAATGCCGGGCAGCGCAATCGCATCCACATTTCCGCGCACATAAATGACCAGTGGGGGATCGTAGATCTGTTTGAGTTGCGCGGGATAGGAGGAATCGTCCAGGCATACCAGCGAAACGCCGGCGGCGGTCGCGCGTCCCAGTTCATCCTGCGCCAACTCCATGGAGCGGCCGGTGGCCAGCGATTGCGCGGAAACCGCGCGAATGCCGGCGGCTTCCAATTCGGTCAGCGACGCCTTGAAAACGTTCTGCACGCCACCCAAATGCTCGACCAGGCTGCGGCCGCGCTTCGGGCCCAAACCTTCGGTTAAGGAGAGCGCCAGCCAGTTCAGGGCCACGCTTTCACTGGTTCGGGACGCTACCACCAAAGCTTCCGCCACTTCGCCACCTCCGCAAGTCGGCTGACTCGCGGACTTTTACATCCGGCAAAAAGGCTGTCAAGGTTAGCCGACACACCTCTCTGTTAAGATTGAACATCCATCGAACGTCGATTGGCCATCGGAAGCATGAAATCTCTTCGCATTTCCGCCATTTCCTACCTTAATACTGCGCCCCTGATGTGGGATTTTGAGCATGGCGACGATTGGAAATACCGCCGCGGCATTCGATATTTCCTACACTGTGCCATCTAAATGCGCCGCGGATCTGGCTGCGGGAAAGGCAGATATCGGCATTATTCCTGCTGCCGCTTACGCCAACATTCCTGGACTGGTCATCCTTCCTGGGGTCGCAATTGCGTCGCGGCGTCCGGTTCGCTCCATTCTTCTGGTAAGCAAGGTTCCACTGGAGCAGATTCGCTCGGTTGCGCTCGATACTTCTTCGCTGACTTCGGTCGCATTAACCAGAGTCTTGTTCGCCAAATGGTGGGGCGCGGGGCGAACTTTCTCGTCCATGGCTCCCGATGTCGAGCAGATGCTGAAAGAGCACGACGCCGGCCTGGTGATTGGAGACCCGGCGTTGAAAGTGAACCGCTCTCTTTATTATTCCTACGACCTGGCCGAAGAATGGATTCGTTTTACCGGCAAGCCCTTTGTTTTCGCGTTCTGGGCGGTGCGGCAGGCGGCTTTGGCAGATGTCCCACCCGATCTCGATCTGGCTAGCGTGTTTCAGGAATCCCGCGATCACGGATTGCAGGCTGGAAGCTTGCAACGGATTGCCAGAGAGTGGGCGCCACGACTGGGCTTGAGCGAAGCGGACGTCACCAGCTACCTGACGCAAAACATCCACTATGATCTCGACCCCGCATGTCTTGACGGGCTGAGCCTCTTTTATCGCTATGCACAGGAATGCGGCGCGTTGCCGGCGGCGCCGTCTTTACGATTTCTTGACATCGCGAAAAGTGCGGCCATCTAACTCTTTTCCGGAACGCCGTACCACTTGCATCTGATGAATTGCTTCTAAAGATCGCTTCTAAAGGCAGGAATGTCAGCGCAGATTCATTTCTTGATCGCGACCTCGGTTTGGACGTGGCTTCGGCACCTGGGCGGAGTCGGCCTCATCCTGCTTGGGATCGCCGATAGTTCGGTGGTGCCGCTGCCCGGCAGCATGGATGTTCTGACCATCTACCTCGCCGCCAAGCACCATCAGTTGTGGTGGTACTACGCGTTGATGGCCACGGTCGGCGCCGTGGTCGGCGGCTACATCACTTACAGTCTGGCTCGAAAGGGTGGCAAAGAGGCCTTCGAGCACAAGATGTCCAGCAAGAAAGCGGCAAAGGTTTTTGAACGATTCGAGCGCTGGGGATTCGGCGCGGTCGCCGTTCCTGCATTATTGCCGCCACCCTTTCCGATTGTGCCGTTTCTGCTGGCGGCGGGAGCCATGCAATATTCCCGCAAGAAATTTATCGCCGCGCTGGCGCTGGGCCGTGCGATCCGCTTCACAATTGTGGCCGGACTGGGAGCGATTTATGGCCGACATATCGTCAGGTTCTTCTCCCGATATTACAAACCGGCATTGTTCGTGCTGATTGGGCTTGCGGTGATCGGCGGGGTTCTGGCGCTGATTCAATATTATCGGTACAAAAACAGGACGGCTCAGGAGAGCGGTAGGCAGTCCCTTCGTAGAAAGCCAGCATGAAGCCAATGTCATCCTGAGCGAAGCCAGCCATTCGCTTCGCGAATGGCTGGTGAAGTCGAAGGACCCCTATAAGCTTCAATGACATTGCGTTACTGGCACTCGGGACACTTCCGCTGCCGATTTCCGGCAGAGCGTCTGTAAAGAGGTAGGGGTCCTTCGACTACGCGTCGGCTTCGCGATGCGAAGCCGTTGCTTCGCTCAGGATGACATCGAGCATGCGATTCAGGTTTGGCACTGGCCGCCCTCTCCGTTAGAATCTCTACAGCGGCTTTGTAAGCTATGTCCCTGACCAAACAGCAGGCTCTCGATCTGTTCCGTTCCGACGACCTCATCGGCATCGGCATGGAAGCGGACGCGGTGCGCCGCAAGCTTCATCCCGAAGGCGTCGCTACCTACATCATCGACCGCAACATCAATTACACGAATTTCTGCACCGAGTACTGCACCTTCTGCGCGTTCTATCGGCCGCTGAAGGGGCCCGCGGCCAAAGAGGGCTACATCCTCGAGTTCGAAACCATCTACGACAAGATTCGGGAAACCGTCGAACTGGGCGGCACCGGCGTGCTTATGCAGGGCGGCCTGCATCCCGATTTAAAGATCGACTGGCACGAAAAGATGTTGAGCGGCATCAAGCAGCGCTTCCCCAGGATTCATCTGCATTGCTACTCGGCGTCCGAGATCATTGCCATCGCTGAATACAGCGCCTTGAGTATCCGCGACACCATCGTGCGGCTGCGCGATGCGGGGCTGGATTCTATTCCCGGCGGCGGCGCGGAGATTCTCGACGATGAAGTCCGCTACAAGATCGCGCGCCTCAAGTGCCTGACCGAAGACTGGCTCAACGTGCATCGCACCGCCCACCAGTTAGGCATGCGAACCACAGCGACCATGATGTTCGGCGTGGGCGAGAATATTGAGAACCGGGTGAATCATTTCCAGCGGCTCTATGAACTGCAGGAGGAAACCGGCGGCTTTACCGCGTTTATCCCCTGGAGCTTTCAGCCGCAGAACACGGCTCTGGGAGGCCGTCACTGGGATGAGGCTACTTCGGTCGAATACCTGAAGGTCCTGGCGATTTCCCGTTTGTACCTGTCGAACTTCCTGAATGTTCAATCCAGTTGGGTAACCCAGGGATTGAAAGTCTGCCAGATGGGTCTGCGCTTCGGCGGCAACGACGTAGGCTCGGTGATGCTGGAAGAAAATGTGGTGCGGGCAGCGGGCGTCACCAATTGCACCACCGAAGAAGAGCTGCGAAGGATCATCCGGGACGCAGGCTTCAAACCAGCCCAGCGCGACACGCTCTACCGGACGTACTTCCTGAACTAGCGGTCTTGCGCAACTATTTCGACACCTGGTCGAGCACCGCCGGTGAGCGAATCTTTCCCCGGTTTTCCGGGATCCTATCAGATACAATAACGATCTCCGGTTCGCCAGCCGAGAATAACCGGATAAGGACTTTTCCCCTGGGCGTTGCCTCCATTTCACCTTATTTCATGGCCGCTTTCGTGGCCTCGCGGGGCATCGGGCAGTACATTCGCCAGCATTTCCTCGATACGACTTTCCGAGGCTTGTACCGCGCCAACGCTTTTGACATGGCGCTCCTCGTCCCCTACTTCATCGTCCTGATTCTGCTGGCCTCGTACGGCATGCACCGGTACGTGCTGGTGTATCTCTACTACAAGCACAGAAAAAATCGCACGACTGATCCGGCTGGACACTTTGCCGATCTGCCTCGCGTGACGGTTCAGCTTCCTATTTTCAATGAGCAATTTGTGGTCGAGCGTTTGGTGGATGCGATTTGCCGTTTGCAGTATCCCATCGACAAGCTCGATGTCCAGTTGCTCGATGATTCAACCGATGAAACTCAGAGCGTCGCGCAGGCCCTGGTCGAACGCTACGCCGCGCAAGGCTTTCCGATCACTTATCATCACCGCACGAATCGCGAGGGCTTCAAGGCCGGCGCGTTAGAGGAAGGCATGAAAACGGCCAAAGGCGATTTTATTGCCATCTTCGACGCCGACTTCGTTCCTCCCGAAGATTTTCTCCTGCGAACCATCCACCATTTCACCGATCCGAAAATCGGCATGGTGCAGACTCGCTGGACCCACATCAATCGCAATTACTCCTTCCTCACCGAGGTCGAGGCCATTCTTCTCGACGGCCATTTCGTGCTGGAGCACTCCGGACGGGCGCGCAGCGGCGTCTTCTTCAATTTCAACGGAACCGCCGGCATGTGGCGGCGAAGTGCGATCGAGGAAGCTGGCGGTTGGCAACATGACACGCTCACCGAGGACACTGACCTGTCCTACCGGGCCCAGTTGAAGGGGTGGAAATTTATTTATCTGCAGGACGTGGAATGCCCGGCGGAACTGCCCGTAGAAATGACCGCTTTCAAGACGCAGCAGGCGCGCTGGGCCAAGGGCCTGATTCAGACCTCGAAGAAAATTCTTCCCAGCGTGATGAAAAGCGATCAGCCGTTTCGGGTGAAACTCGAAGCCTGGTACCACCTCACCGCGAATCTCAGCTATCCCTTGATGGTCGTGCTCTCGGTGCTGTTGCTGCCGGCCATGATCATCCGTTTTTACCAGGGCTGGTTTCAGATGCTGTATATCGACTTGCCCCTGTTTATGGCGTCGACTTTTTCGATTTCCAGTTTTTATCTGGTGTCGCAGCGCGAGTTGTTTCCCAGGAACTGGCCGCGCGCCCTGCTCTATCTTCCTTTCCTGATGGCATTGGGGATTGGCCTGACCATCACCAACACGCGCGCCGTCCTGGAAGCGCTGGTGGGACAGAAGTCGGCTTTTGCGCGCACCCCGAAGTATCGTGTGGAGTCGAAGAAGGACAAATTCAACGCCACCAAATACCGGCGCCGCCTGGGATGGGTGCCCTGGCTGGAACTGCTGGTCGGCAGCTATTTCGCGCTGACCGTCTACTATGCCATCGCCAACGAGAATTACATTACAGTTCCCTTCCTTGTACTGTTCGTGCTTGGCTATTGGTACACGGGGCTGATGTCTTTGTTGCAGGGGCGCTTCTCCGGTTTGTCGCTGAGTGCGGAGACCCATACCAAGCCATTTCCGGTGGGCGTCTAGCCGGCGTCTACTCGGCAGTCGTAGCCGAGCACGAGCGGGACGCTCGCGCCCACATGCTTTCGATCGGTAGTGGGTCAGTTTGAACTTCTTCCACCTTCTGCCAGGCGTCATGCTGAGCTTGCGAAGCATCTTGCGCGGAAGCGGATGTGCACTGAGCCCGGTACCGTGGCGATGCGCGCAAGATCCTTCGGGACTAAGAGTCCCTCAGGATGTACTCATTTGTGCTGTTTGCTCAAGCTGATCCACTACCTCTTCGATCCAATTCCTTTCCTTTCGTTGCCTCTGGGTTTAGAATGCGTACCGCTTGGGCGCTCTGCCGGGCGCAGTCGCGTCGGCTGCTCTAGAGGAGGATGCGATGAGCCACTTCAAAGTAATCGCCAAACTAGTTTTGTGTGCGCTGGTGGTCTTTCTGGTCAGCTGCGGGTCCGGGCATGACCAGGACGAAAAGTATGTTCTGATTTCCACCAACGTGAAAATTCCCTATTGGCAAGCTGGCGCAGCTGGCTTGTTTCAAGCCGCCCAGCAGCTCAAGGTGCGTTCCGAATTTGCAGGTCCCGACAGCTACGACCCCAAGGCTGAGCAAAAGGCATTGCAGGAAGCTGTGCAGGGCAAAGCCACGGGAATCCTGATCTCGGTCGCCGATCCCAGCGTGCTGAAAGACGACATCGACCGCGCCGTCGCCGCCGGCATTCCGGTAATCACAGTGGATTCCGACGCGCCTACCAGCAAGCGGCTTTTCTTTATCGGCACCGATAACTACCACGCCGGAGAGATCGGAGGCCAACGGCTGGCCAAGGAATTGAACGGCAAAGGCAATGTGGTGGTTTTCACCATCCCTGAGCAGGGAAATATGAAGGAGCGTTTGCGCGGTTATCGCGACGCGCTCGAGGCGTTTCCCCAGATAAAAGATCACGCGGGTCGTGGACATGAAGGGTGATTCCCGCGTCGCCTTCGACACCGCGACCGAAATTCTCGGCCAGGATAAGAAGGAGCATGTCGACGCCTTCGTTTGCCTGGAAGCGCTGGCGGGCAAGGAAGTCGCCACGGTGGTGAGCCAGCATTCAGTGAAGGACAAAGTGATTCTGGCGATGGACACCGATGAAGACACCCTGAGTTGGATCCAGAAGGGCGTGATCGTGGCCACCATCTCTCAGAAGCCATACACCATGGCTTATTTTGGAGTGAAGGTGCTGGATGATCTCTATCATCACAAACTGACTAACCTCAACGCGGACTGGGCCAGAGACAGCTTCGCTCCCATTCCCGCTTTTGTCGACACGGGATCATCCCTGGTGGACAAGACCAACGTGGATGCTCTCATCGCGGCGAGCAAGACTGTAACCGCCGGGGCAAAGTAAGCTGGAACGAGCGAACCGGGGGATTTGGCATGCGCAAGTTGTTGTTTCTGTTTTTTATCTTCTGCCAGCTTGCATGGGCTCTTGACCGTCAACCGAACTCTGATTACCGAATGCGCCGCCAGGCTTTGGCCGCCAAAGCCAATAGCGGCGCGGTGCTGTTGTTTGCTCCCGACGAATCCGAGGGACCGAACGACCTCTACGGTTATCGCCCGGACGACAACTTTTTCTATCTCTCAGGATGGGCTGAACCAGGCGCAGCGCTGCTGATCATGCCGGCGGCGACGGGCAGTGGGTCAGCCGGTCATCCCTATACGGAAATCCTGTTTCTTCCCAGCCACAATCCTTCTCAGGAAAAATGGACCGGCCCGAAGCTCGGCGCCGACAGTCCGGACGCGGGCAAAGTTACAGGGTTTGACCGCGTCGAGGTCCTCGACAATCTCCGCTCGGAGCTGGTCCGTCTGCTGCCGGCGGGACGCGTCACCATTTACACCGATGTTCCCGCCTATGGCGAAAGTTCGAACTCGACCACGCCACTGGATTGGCTGAACCGTGCCAACGCATTTCCCGTGGGCGTGAATTTCCAGGATGTTCGGCCGCTTTTGGCCTCGCTTCGAACCTACAAAGATTCGGGGGAGATCGAGCGCATCCGTCACGCCACCGACGCCTCGATCGCCGCCCATTTAGCTGCCATGCGCACGGTCAAGCCTGGCGTCACGGAGCGTGAAATCTCGGCTCTGATGCAGTATGAGTGGGGCAAGCGCGGCTGTGAGCGTCCGGCTTACGCTCCGATTGTGGGGTCGGGATTCTATTCCACCGTGCTCCACTATTCGGACGATTCGGGAACCATGCAGACGGGAGACGTGGTCGTGATCGATGCTGCGGGCGAATATTCCCTGTATGCCTCCGACATTACCCGCACTCTGCCTGTCTCGGGCAAGTTCACCGCCCGCCAGCGCGAAATTTACGACATCGTCCTGGGAGCGCAACAGGCCGCGGTGGCCGCGTTCGTCTCCGGCAAATCAAAGCTGCGGCGCAATCAGCCGGGTTCACTCCATGACGTGGCCTACAACTACATCAATTCTCATGGCAAAGACCTGCATGGCGAACCGCTGGGCAAATACTTCATTCACGGCCTGAGCCACTATGTCGGATTGAATGTCCACGACCCCAATGACTATGACGTTCCGCTTGGTCCGGGAACGGTGTTTACTCTTGAGCCGGGAATCTACATCCCGGAGGAAAAACTGGGCGTTCGCATTGAAGATATTCTTTACGTCGACCAGGACGGCAAACTGATTAACCTGACCGGCAACCTGCCCCATACCGCCGACGACGTTGAGCACGCCATGGCCGGAAGGTAGGGGCCGGAAGCCGCTTCGCTGCTCGCGCCGACTTGACGCTCCGGCGCAGCGCTTACGCTTCACCCGCACGTTCCACTTCGTTTTGATATCCTAGGACATCGTGCGGATGATCTGGTTGTTCCTGATCCTGGCCCTGAGCACCGTGGCGGTGTCTCTGGTCGGATTGGCAGCCTACCTTCGAGTACGACAGCATATGAAGGGCGCTGCTCCCAGGGAGACCCCCGGCAAGGAGTAATCCGGCGCCAGGTTTTTCATTCGCGGCCACTACACACGTTTTAGATCCGGACATCGGAGAAAATCCAACATGGCGAAGCCCGCTACTCTTGTACTCAGCCGAGGTGGTCGAGCCCTGCACTGGGCGGAGCAGGCAGCGATCGTGATTGCCGCCAGCCTGTTTGTTGCCCTTTGCGCCCGGGTCACGCTTCCGCTGCCCTTTACGCCGGTGCCTCTCACTTTGCAGAATTTTGGCGTGCTGCTGGTCGGGCTTACGTTGGGAAGCCGTCGCGGCTTTGCGGCTTTGGCCCTCTACCTGGTTGAGGGAGCGTCCGGTATGCCGGTCTTCAATCCGGCGGGTCCTGGCGGCGTGGCTCAACTGCTGGGAGCGACGGGGGGATTTCTGCTGGCTTACCCGTTTGTTGCCGGCCTGGCAGGTTGGATTATGGAACGCGGCAAGGCAAGTTTTGCGCGTGCCGCCGGCGCTGGGGTGCTGGCGGAGGTGGTGCTGTTCGCGGGCGGTCTTTCGTGGCTCGCTGTCCTGACTCACTCCTTCGCCCAGGCTGTGCGCTTCGGACTCTACTGGTTCGTGTTCGCGGAAGTGATCAAGGTGATGATGGCGGCCGGAGTCGCCACCGGTTGGCAACACACTCGCAAGGAGCAGGCATGAGTTCCGTGGGTACCCCCTCCGAAAATACGGCTGTTGAAACGCCCTCGCCGGAAACCAAAGATTCGTCTCACGGCACTGCGTCGGTTCGAGAAATCAGCGTCGCCCACAGTCCGGACTCGGACGATGCTTTCATGTTCTACGCTCTCGCGACGAACAAGGTCAGGGTCCCCGGGCTGCGCTTCACTCACACCCTTTGCGACATTGAAACCTTGAATCAGAAAGCGCGAGAGGGCAATGGCGCTTACGACGTTACCGCGGTCTCCTTCCATGCGTACCCCTACATTCAGGATAACTATGCTTTGTTGCCCAGCGGAGGCAGCGTCGGGGACGGTTACGGCCCCATGATCGTGGCTACGCACGGATTCTCCCAGAGCGAAGTTAAGCATAAACGCATCGCCATTCCGGGCACGCTGACCACCGCCTATCTCGCACTGCGGCTGTTTGCGCCGGGAGTAGAGACCGAAGTGGTGCCCTTCGATCAGATCATTCCCCAGGTCGTCGAAGGCAAATATGAAGCTGGCCTCATCATCCACGAGGGGCAGTTAACTTACTCAAAAGCCGGGCTGCAACGCATTGTGGACCTGGGCAAGTGGTGGATGAAAATGACAGGGTTGCCGCTGCCGCTGGGAGGAAACGCGATCCGGCGAAGCCTCGGTCCGCAGCTGACTGCCAGTGTGTCAAACGCCCTGAGGGACAGCATCCAGTACGCCCTCGATCATCGCGAGGAAGCGCTTGCTTATGCCATGCAATTCGCGCGTGACGTCGATCCCCAGCTCGCCGACAAGTTCGTGGGCATGTATGTGAACGAGCGGACGCTGGACTACGGACCGGATGGACGTGAAGCAGTACGCCGCCTGCTCGATATGGGACATAAGGCCGGGATTATTCCGAGAGAAGCACGCGTAGATTTCGTCGCGTAGGACTTGGCTTTAGCATCAAGGCTAAAGGCTAAAAGCTAACAGCTAAAAGCTTCCTACTTCACCGTCTCCGGAAACGAAAATACCGGATCGACATCCACCGGCACCTTCGAAGCCGCCTTCAATGACACCTGCAGGTCCGCCGGCATTGTGCCGTATTTCGCGAACCACTTCTCTGCCCGCGTCCGATCGCCGGTGGCTTCGATGTCCAGCAGTTCTTTGGCCAGGTCTGTCAGCACCGCTGGCATGATGCCGTAGTCAATCGCATATCGTCCCGAGGCTTGCCGCTTGATGGCGCCTCGTTCCGACAGATAGTTGAACTCCATCATCTCCGCCTGGCCATGGGCCTCAGCGACGCCAAAGCGTACGGTGCGGAAGATTCCGCCGACGTAAGACGCGTAATACTCCTCCGATTTATCCCTGGGCAATACATTGTGATCCATGAGCCAGCGCAGGCCGAACATGCCCACTACATCCGCTTTCGCTTCCTCCAGCCCCGCATAAATCGGGCCGATCGATTCACGAATCGACACCTTGCCGGAGACGCCGTTGGCGAATGCCGGACCCAGCCCGTGGGCGATCTCATGCATGATCGTGGTCAGCAGATATCCTTCGCCGGAAACTTTGGCCGCCTGCTCTGGCGGCATCACGTATTGCGCCAGCGGCAGAATCACGTAGTTCACACGGGCGTCCATGAAGTTCTTGAAGAATAATTTCTTGCTGCCTTTTTGCTCGTGCACGCGCGGATCGTTGGGCAAATTGTCGGCTACAGCCTGGTAGCCGTGGCGCAAGTCGCCCGCACGATACGGGGTGTCCATGACTTCCATCGGGGTTTCGAGGCCGTGCTTGGAAGGACGGTCGACCGGAGCCAGCGGAAGCGCGTCCTGAATGTCAGCGACATACTTCTGGAACACTGCCAGCTTGCGGCTTTCTTCGTCATTGCGCACCATCACAGCGGCCCCGTAGGTGGCTTTCACCCCGAGCAGGCCATCGGTGTAGGTCTCGTAGGGTGCGAAGATGATATCGAACTTGGGGTCTTTCAAAGTCAGCCATGCCAGATCGCTCTGGAAATAATCGTCGTCCAGCACTGCATCGGCCCGCAGCCGCAAAAAATTGGCGAACGCCGGATCAGGACTCAATTTCGCCGCTTCACGCAAATCCCGGGCAGCCGGTTCGAGAAATGAGCGGTAGGCGATGTGGTAAGGCAGTCCTTCCAGTTGATTCCCATGCCAGCGCACAACCGTGGTCGGGCTGTAAATTTCGGCCCTTTTCTCGGGATGTTCCTGGACGTATTGCTCGATCTGCTGGCGGGTGAGGTTCTCCGGATAAAAGGCTCGACCGGGCGGCACCGATGCGATTCCAACGAACGGACGGTTCTGTTCAATCTGGTCGAAACGTGAACCGTTGATCCAGAGATAGTGACGCAGTTCCTGATCCTTCGCATTCTTGCTGCCGGCCAATGACTGGTAGAGCGTCAAGCCCTCCGGATCGGTCTGGCGCCAGTAAATATCTTCCAGGTAGCGGGATGCGTCCACTAGTTTCGCGACCATCATCTTTTCCTGGGCGGTAAAGCCGGCAGAGCGAAAAGGCATTTCCAGGCGACGGAATCTCGCCAACCGCTGCGCCAGGTCAGGAGCGACTTGGGCACCCGCGGAAGCCGCGCCTTTCGCGGCTGATCCGGTCATGGGCTTCTTTGTTTTCTGGGATGAGGCAGGAGAAACGATCAGGACGAGAACGAGCAGGGGAATCACGAAGCCCTGTATGGTCATTGCACTCGATTTTACCAGAGCTTAAGACACGATTTTGTTGGGCCCGCCCATTATGATCGCGTCTCGCCAACGAACCACATCCTCGTTATCATATTGTGCAATGCTCGATGCAAGCTCCAGTTCCAATTCCAATTTCAATGTCAAGCAGACCCTGCTCGTCGATGCCGATGACACGCTATGGGAAAACAACATCTATTTTGAACGCGCCATCGCGAACTTTATATCGTTCCTGAATCATCACGAATACACTCCTGACCAGGTACGCGAAGTTCTGAATCAGGTAGAACGTGAATCCATAGTCACTCACGGCTATGGGCTGCACAGTTTCGCCCACTCTTTAGTCCAAACCTTCGAGCGGCTGGCGGTTGATCCGCTTACCCCGGCTTTGCACGAGACCATCAATGGGTTCGCCCATACCATCGCCGGTCACCCGGTTGAAATCCTGGCCGGCGTGCCGGAGACACTGCAATATCTCTGTGAGCGTCATCACCTGATTCTGGTGACCAAGGGCGCCATTGCGGAACAGACCGGCAAAGTCGAACGCTCCGGTCTGAAGGAATATTTCGCCGCAGTCGAAATTGTGTCCGAAAAAGATATCTCGACCTACCACACGGTGGTATCAAAGTACGGCTTGCTTTCCGAGGCTACATGGATGATCGGCAACAGCCCGAAGTCCGATATCAATCCCGCACTGGCCGCCGGTCTGAACGCGGTGTTCGTGCCACATGGCAGCACCTGGGTGCTCGAACACGAGGAAGTCGAATCGGCGGAGCCGCCCAGGCAATTGCTGGTGGTGGAAAAGTTCTCGGAGCTGCAGACCCACTTCTGACCGTCTGCGCGATCTCAATCTCCGCGTAGAGACGTAGCTCGCTACGTCTCCGGGTTTGAACGCCGTCAGCTAGACGTAGCAAGCTACGTCTCTACAGGCAGAACGAAGTGCTGAGTGCCAAGTCCTAGCACCAAACTAACCAACAAGCTCCGTATCCCGCTGTTTCGCCGCGTGTTACTCTTTTTTTGCTCTGGTCTTTTGCCCGCATCCGTGCGTGGCTGTGCAGAAAAACAATTTGCGGCGGCTGCTGCGAACTGTCGAGGCTCTGTCCGATCTCGGTCCTGAGATCACGGCGGAGCGCGAGTTTTCGCAGACCGCTCGGGCCATGGTCTCGGCGTTGCTGCAGGCCGGCGGCGCTCGCGAAGGCGTGCTCTTTACTTTCAGCGACAAGCCTTCCCTGCTCTCCTCAGTTGCCTCCGAAGGCTTTGCCTTAATGCCCGAACCGGCGATCATGCCCTTGCTGCCCAAGCATGTTCACGCCCTCACCTCGGCGCGCGGACCGGTTGTCCTGACTCCCGGTGCCTACGAAATCTTTCTAAGCTCCAACGGAAACGTCGCTCCCGAGTTGTTCAAATGCATCGCACCACTGAAGGTGGGCGGCAAACTGGTAGGGATGGTCGCGCTGGGTCGTCGTGAAGGCGATGCCCTGTTTGACGACGAAGAGTTGGGCGCTCTCGACCTGCTGTGCAACTACGTGGCGATCGCCATGCAGAATCACGTGCTGTCGCAAACCCTGGCCCAACGCGTTTCAGAGAACCTGCGCCTTCTGGCATCTCTCCACGGCTTCTACGACACCGCACTCGAAGCTTTCGCCACTGCAATCGATGTGAAGCACGTGAACATTCACGGGCACTCGCTGCGGGTAGGACGTTACGCCTCCGCCATCGGAGAGGCCATGGGCATGGACCCCAATGACATCGCCGCTCTGCGCTCCGCCGGCTACCTGCACGACATCGGCAAAGTTGCAGTCGACAAACGCCTCTTCGGAAAACCCACATCCCTGGATGCCGAAGAATTTCGTGAAATGGCGGACCACACCATCGTCGGACATCAAATCGTCAGTGGCGTGGAGTTTCCCTGGCCGCGCATTCCCGAGATCGTGCGTTCGCACCACGAACGCAGCGACGGTTCGGGCTATCCCGACGGATTGGTGATGGAAGATGTCGCCATGCCGGTTCGCATCATTGGCCTGGCCGATACATTTGATGCCATGACCAGCGAACGTCCTTACCGCGAGTCGCTTTCGGTGGGCAGCACGCTCAGTGAGATTGTGCGCCTCTCCCCGCAGAAATTTGATCCCAACGCGGTTCACGGATTGCTTCTGCAAATCCGCCGCGATTCGGTAGGCAGCAACCGCTCGAAATTTCTCGAAGATCGGATGGCCGTCAACATCGCGCCCGGGGACATTGATCAGCTCGCCGCCACCCTGCAACACAAAGTCACCCACGGCCGCTTATATCTGACGTAATCTCCGATCCCGCGAAGTCCTTGTCCAGCTTGGGGTTACAGAGATATCGATCCAGGAACTCTCGCCCTTGCTCGGGCAGCAACTTTTCATCGCATCAGGGTTAATAATAGAAGGCCACTTCTCTGCCTGACTCGACAACATGAGTTTCCTGCGACGACAAACCGTTCTTCTCGTAATCGTCCTCACGCTCGGCCTTGCCGTCTCCCTCCAGTTCGCGATCGCGAAAAACGAGAAGAAGAACAAAAAAGATTCTGCCGCCGTCCAGATGGACGAGCAGAAGCGGGCCCTGCACGCGCTCAACCGCCTGGCCTTCGGGCCCCGCCCCGGCGACGTCGAACGAGTAACCGCGATGGGCGTCGACAAATGGATCGATCAGCAGTTGCACCCAGACAAGATCGACGATCACGCGCTCGATGCCCGCCTTGCCCCGTTTCGCACCCTGCACATGGACACGCACGAACTGGTGGAGAATTTTCCGACGCCGCAGGTGATTAAGGCGATCGCTGATGGCAAGCAATCGCTGCCTTCCGATCCTGCCAAGCGCGCGGTTTACGAGGCCCAGCTTCAGCGCTATCAGGAGAAGCAAGAACGCAAGCAGGACACGGCCGCTGCCGATCCCGCAACCACCGCGGGAAAGCCCCAGTTGAGCGATGAAGAGCAGGCCCGCCGCCGTGAGGATCGCCTTTATGCCGATCTCAAGACGGAAGACCTTTTGGATCTGCCGCCCGATCAGCGCATGAAGGCGATCCTCAAAATGTCTCCCGAAGACCAGCGCGCCCTTGAGACTTCGCTCAAAGGCGACAAGCGCGATGAATTCATGGACGGGATGAAGCCGCAGCAGCGCGAAACCCTGATGGCGCTCAACAATCCGCAACAGGTCGTCACCGAGCGAACTGGTACAGGGCAAACTCTTGCGCGCGATTTACAGCGACCGCCAGTTGGAAGAAGTGATGACCGATTTCTGGTTCAATCACTTCAACGTATTTATCGGCAAAGGAGCCGACCGCTACCTGTTGACCAGCTATGAGCGCGACGTCATTCGTCCTCATGCCCTGGGCAAGTTTGAGGATCTGCTGGTCGCAACCGCGCAAAGCCCCGCCATGCTTTTCTATCTGGATAACTGGCTGAGCGTCGGACCGAATTCCGATTTCGCAAACGGCATTCCGAAGCGGCCTAATAATTACAACTGGCGCAGGCCTCCGCGCCAGCGGCGCCCGCCGCAAGTGAAGCAAGCCAAAGGCAAGCGCAGCGGTCTGAACGAAAACTACGGCCGCGAGCTGATGGAGCTGCACACTCTCGGCGTGAACGGGGGCTACACTCAGAAAGATGTCACCGAGGTTGCCCGCGTCCTCACTGGCTGGACGTTGAAGCAACCAAAAGAAGGTGGCGGCTTCACTTTTGAAGAGCGCATGCACGAACCCGGCGACAAGTTCGTGCTGGGTCATCGCATCAAGCCCAGCGGCGAAAAAGAAGGACGCGAAGTTCTCCACATTCTGGCGCGCCATCCCTCGACGGCGAAGTTTATTTCCACGAAACTGGCCATGCGCTTCGTCTCCGACAATCCGCCTCCGGCCCTGGTTGATCGCATGGCACAAACCTTCCTGAAGAAAAATGGCGACATCCGCGAAGTGCTGAAGACGATGCTGCAATCTCCGGAGTTCTGGGCGCCCGATTCGTATCGCGCCAAGGTAAAAACTCCGCTGGAGTTCGTGGTGTCGGCGGTTCGCGCCAGTGGCGCCGAAGTCAGCGATGCTTTGCCACTGGCGCGTCAGCTTCAAACCATGGGCATGCAGCTTTACGGCATGCAGCCGCCAACCGGCTATTCGATGAAAGCCGATGCCTGGGTCAATTCGTCGGCGCTCCTGGGCCGAATGAATTTTGCGCTGGCCCTGACCGCAGGAAAACTGAAAGGCGTGCAGGTAGACTCCGATCACCTGCTCGGCACAACCGGGCGCGCCCGGCGATACGCAAGCGACACTCGCGTCGCTGGAGACCAGTTTGCTGGCAGGCGACGTATCCCGGCAGACGCATGACACGATTGTTGCGCAGATGAACAATTCGAAGACCGGGCGAGACGAAAACTGCTCCGCCCGGAACAGGCACGATCGCAGGCCTGTTGCTGGGATCGCCTGAGTTTCAGAGAAGGTAGAGGGGTTTGTCGTAGGTCGGTTGTCGTTAGTCGTTGGAGGTCGGCCATGAGCTCGTAACTCTGGCCAGAGCCAAGAGCTAGGAGCTAAAAGCCAGGAGCTGTTTTATGCCCATCACTCGCCGAGTATTTCTGCGCAACGGCGCTCTTGCGGTTGTCGGTACCGCCGCGATCCCAAGTTTTCTGACGCGCGCGGCATTTTCCGCGGTCGACGCTGGAGTTCGCAACAAGCGGCTGGTAGTCATCTTTCAGCGGGGCGCGGCTGACGGCCTCAATATCGTGGTTCCACACGGCGAGCAGGCCTATTACGCCATGCGGCCATCCATCAACATCCCGCGCAACGCGGTGATTGATCTGGACGGATTTTTTGGTCTCCATCCGTCGATGTCAGCCTTGCAGCCCATCTGGAACCAGCGCCATCTGGCGATCGTGCACGCGGCCGGCTCTCCCGACCCGAGCCGCTCTCACTTCGACGCGCAGGATTTTATGGAGTCGGGCACGCCCGGCATCAAGGCCACCGCAGACGGCTGGCTGAATCGAGCCCTGCATTCCCTACCCCAAGCGTCCGACAAGTCGGCCTTCCGCGCGATTGGACTGGGGCCATCATTGCCTCGAATTCTTTCCGGAGCGGAACCGGCGGTGGCCGTAAACAACATCAACGACTTTGGCGTGGGCGGCCGCAATCCCAACGCGGTGCCCGTCTCCAACACCTTTGAAGCCATGTATGCCAACTCGGTCGACTCGGTGATGCATGGCACCGGCCAGGAAACTTTCGAAGCGGTAAAGATGCTGAAGTCGGCTGATCCCTCGAAGTACAAGCCTGCCGCCGGCGCGGATTATCCCAGGGGCCGCTTCGGCGACAGCCTCAAACAGCTTTCCCAACTCATCAAGGCTAACTTAGGTGTACAGGTAGCCTTTGCCGATATCGGCGGCTGGGATCATCACGTCAACGAAGGCAGCACGCAGGGGCAAATCGCCAATGTGCTGCGCGAATTCTCGCAGTCTCTGGGCGCTTTCTGGATCGATCTCGGCGACCTGGCTGAAGACACGGTGGTCGTCACCATGTCGGAGTTCGGCCGCACCGCGCGCGAGAACGGCAACCGCGGCACCGACCATGGCCACGCGAACGTAATGTTTGTGATGGGCGGGCCGGTGAAAGGCGGCAAGGTTTACGGACGCTGGCCGGGCCTCGATCAGTCCCAGCTCTACGAAGGCCGCGACCTGGCGGTAACCACAGACTTCCGTCGAGTGGTGGGCGAAGCGGTTGACCTGCATCTGGGGAATAGCGCGCTGAATCAGGTGTTCCCGGGATTCGACAACCAGACAGGAAGATTCTTGAGGTACCTCGGATAAACTGGCCCAGGAGACGAGGAACCACGTCTGGGCATGTAAGACGGAGCTAAAAGCTTAAATTTCAATCATCACATCTCCACCCTCAACCTTCAGCGGATACACCTGAACTTTTGCGCCTGGGTTATGCGCCGCCTGGCCAGTCTTAGGATCCCACTCCCACCCGTGCCAGGGACAGACTACTTTGTCTCCCTCAATCAGACCCTGGCCCAGGGGTCCGCCGCGATGAAGGCATACGTTGTCCATGGCAGAGACTGTCCCATTCACATTGGCCACGCAGATGATTTTCTCGCCGAGAGGAAATTCTCTGGCTTCGCCTGCTGGAGGAAGTTCAGATTCAGTTGTGAGTTTTATGAAACTTGCCATGGAACCTTTCAGAAAATGGAAGTGACGAACTGCCGAGCTTCGCTCGGCCAGGACAGCCGGGGGCGGCTGTCCCCACGTGGTCTCCGCCACTGCATCGACCTTGCTGAGAGCTGAGAGCTGACAGCTATTTGGGCTGCAGGGTCTGCGCGATCATGACCTGCCGTTTGAAATTCTCCACCATGTGCGGATCCAGCCGGACTTCGGTGGGCGTCTTGGCCAATGACATCTGGTCAATCTTGTCCTGCAACTTCAGTAGCGCATAAAACAAATTCTCCGGCCGCGGCGGACAGCCAATCACATATACGTCGGTCGGAACAATCTTGTCCACACCCTGCAATACCGCATAGGTATTAAACGGCCCGCCGACCGAGGAGCACGCACCCATGGAGATCACCCACTTGGGGTCGGGCATCTGATCGTAAATTCGCTTCACCACCGGCGCCATCTTCAACGTGACTGTCCCGGCCACGATCATCAGATCGCTCTGCCGCGGGCTGGGACGAAACACTTCGGAACCGAAGCGCGCAATATCGAATCGCGCCGTCGAAGACGCGATCATCTCGATCGCGCAACAAGCCAGCCCAAATGTCATTGGCCAAACCGCCGACTTGCGTGCCCAATTGAACACGTAGTCCACGGTGGTGATCATGAAATTCTTTTCGAACTTGTTCTGCAGCCAGCCCATGGAGTGCCCTCGGTGTCGGTAAAGCTATATCACACTCACTATAGCCGTCCACACCCGATGCGAGCAACGGACGCCCACGAGCCTAGAGGTGAGCCCGAAGAGTGTCAACACTCCAGACCCCATACAAACTCGCTCCGGCCAACCCGCTACACCCCGAACCTGCGCCGGTATGCGCTGGGCGAGACTCCCGTGTGCCGCTGGAACAGCCCGCGGAAATAGGCCACATCCTGATAGCCCACGGCGTCACTGATCTCCTGCATGGTGCGATGGTCGCCTTCCAGCAGGCGTTTGGCGGCGGCCACCCGTAGCTTCTGCAAGTAGGTCAGCGGGTTGTCGCCGGTAGCTTGTTTAAAGCGGCGAACGAAATTGCGCAGGCTCATGCCCACGCGCCGGGCCGGAGCCTCGAGCGGGAAAGTATGGTGAAAATTCTGGTGCAGCCACTCCTGTGCAGCCGAGATGCTGTCGTCGGAGTGTTCGGTTTTTAGAGGCACGATGGCGAACCCAGCCTGCCATGCGCGAGGCGTCTCGATGAGCAGCGCCTTGGCGCTTTGGATCGCAACGTCGTGCCCACAAAATTTCTCCACCAGATACAGGCTGAGATCAAGCGCGGCATGCACGCCACCGCCGCAGTAGAAGCCGCGGTCCTCGGTCACCATCAATTCCGGCATCCACTTTACCTTGGGATATTTCTCGCGGAAGCGCTCGGCCAGACCCCAGTGAGTGGTGGCGCGTTTGCCATCCAGCAGGCCGGTGGCTGCAACCAGACCGACGCCTGAGCACACGCTGGCGATGGCAACGCCGCGCTTGTGCCAGCGCCGCAGCCAGGGCACAACCGGCGCGTTGCGCTCTACCACGTCGTCTATGCTTAGCCCAGTGGTGGGAATAAAGATGAGATCTGTCCTGCGGATGTCTTTCAGCGCAGCCATAGGCTGAATGTGGATTGGCCCATCACAGCGAACCGCGCGCCCATCCGCCGATGCCGTGGTCACGCGAAAACGGGGAACCGGGCGCTTTCCCGTAAGAACATTCCACAGCGTGCCGGCGTGGCGGAAGACTTCCATCGGGCCAATCGCGGTGGAGGAGAAAGTTTCATCGAGAAACAGGATTGTGACCTCTGTCATGGCTGGGGCCTCCGGGAACGGCATGGCTTAATAACCTACGTATAATGGCAAATCTGCCATCTTGTGGCAAGGGCATTTTGCACTTACCGTGGAGACGATCAGCAAGAAACCGGCAGTCGTCGGATTTGCGAAATCTAAAGGAGGGTGTTATGAAAAAATATATGATCGAGCGGGAAATCCCGAAGATCGGCACGCTGGAGCGGGAGCAACTGCAGGAGGGAGCAGCCAAATCCAACCAGGTGCTGCGCCAGCTTGGGCCGGACATCCAGTGGCTGGAATCGTTTGTTACCAGCAACAAGATGTACTGCATGTACCTGGCCACGGACGAGAAGCTCATCTACCGGCACGCAGAGCTGAGCGGCTTCCCTGCCACCAAGGTCACGGAGATCGGCAGGATCATCGACCCCACGACCGCAGGGCGATAGCGAGAACAAACTCCACGCAGGGCCTCAGAAGCACTACGTGGAGTCCTCAACTTCAGCCGAAATTCTCACGACGCTATGAAGCCGGCACGGTTCCCGTGCAGGTCCCCGTACCAATCAGGGCAGCCGCTCCGGCGAGTGCCGTCTGCAAAGAGGTGTCACCGGCGGTGATAAATGGACCCAGCGCGGCCGCGGCCGATGTAGTTCCGTTGAACACCGTAGTGATACTGTCCTGCATCTCGAAACACTCATTGTTAGGAAGCAGGCTTGCGATCTCGCGTCCCAGGACGCGGTGCTCGCACTCGACCCCCATGATGGAAGCTGAGACTTCGGCGAAATATTCGAGTTGGGGAGTGGTGTAGACGGCTCCGGCAGCCGACATTTGCGAGGTCCCGCCCTTGGTATCGACCGCCATCTGGGCAAACTCCTTCACCGCCGCCAGGTAGGCTCCGATAAAGGCGTTTTCCAATGCATCGAGCACGCTCAAGAACGTGGTTAGCGAACTGAAGGTGCCGGTAGGAAATAAGAACATCTGCACGGGATCGGATGTGGAGGCTGCGATATTAAGCTGAGCTCGCAGAAGATTGGCATGATCGATTTCTTCGTTTAAAGCGGCTTTAAGGTAGGCAATGTCGTCCGCCTGGAGTGCGGAGGTAATCGCTCCCGCGCTCACCCCGTTGAAATAGAAAGTGCTTGCCAGGTCCTCCGCGATTAGCGCGGCGGTGAAGACCTGTTGGGCGCTGTCTCCCGAAGTATTGTCCAGAGTGGCAGCCTGGGCGGTCATCATGGAGGAACCGCTGCTGCTGCCCCCGCAAGCCGAGAGCAGGCCGGTCCCGGCCAGGGCGGCTCCAGCCAGGCCCAGGTTCCTGACAAAACCGCGGCGATTTAAAGCCTTCTTCATCTCAAAACTAAGGAATTTGTCGACCAAGATTTCGCCCATCACGTCTCCTTCGATACATTGGGTTCGGAATTCATCGCCAATGAAAAATGAAATCCGTGGTAGGAGTACGTATCCGGGGGCGTAATCAGATTGCCGCATTTGAAAAAACTTGTCGGCCCAGGCCATGGCCGTGAAGATGCCGGCGGAAATGCGAATTACGGCTGTGGTTTGTCGTAGGAATCCGGGCGAGGACCGCGCGACTCGACCTTGGGCTCTTTTCGCTTTTCGTCGGAGTCGACCGAAAACAACATGAAGTGGTCGAAACTGTGCCGCCGGAAGTAGCGGTGGCGGCGGAAGTCGAAGTAGAATTCCGCGCTCTTGGGCAGCCAAAGCTCCTCATTTTTCTTTTCGAACAAGACCGGGCCGTATTCCACGATCTGATGCTCGGTGAGAAGCTGAATCTCCGGCATCGGGGCAGCCATTTCAGATTCCATGCGAATGATCTGAAATTTATCCGCCGTGATCCAGGCGCGCCCTTTCAGTCCAACCGGATGAATCTGCCCGGCAATGCTGTACGAGTGGATGCGGTTGGGCCGATCTTTGCGCTGCCCGAAGTGAACCAGCCAGGTCGCCTGCCCGCGCCATTGGCCCAGCCCTTCACAGCTCATCTCAAAATTGTCGCGCATGTCAGGATGAAAAACGAAGGCCAGCGCAGTAAAACCGCGACTGATTATATTGTCGGGAAAGTCTGCCAGCCCCGAACGCTCGCTGCGAAACTCATTGACCTCGAGAAATCCGGGCTGCGGTTTTGAAATAGCGACGACATAGTTGAACTTGCGGGTTTCCAGGGTCACGGGAATGCCGAGGCGATCGAGCCTTTCGTGCCGCAAATCCTCGATCGCAGCAAACCGGGATACGTCATCCACCAACTGCTGCACGCTCTCGCCGGCTTTGTCGATCACCATCTCGGAAGGACAGGCAACGCCGGCAGCTACGTCGGGCTTGGAGTCATCGACCCCCGCCGGCTCCCAGCTTTGCAGGGGCAATTCGGATTCCGTACTGTCCAGTGACGCACCAGCGCCGGCTAAAGAGGTCAAGGCCTTCGATGATGCATCCACTTTCTGGACCGGGTTGGAAGCTCGTTTTTCTAGTTCGGCAATCACGTCGTGCACCTGCGGCACCATCGGACTTGCCGGCGTTTCCTGAAGAAAAGTCTTGAGCGCTTGAATGGCTTCCTGCGTTCGGCCTAGATTCGCCAGTGCCTCCCCAAGCACGAGCTGCGCCTGACTGGACCCGGTCTTGCTTTTGTCGAGCGCAATCTGGGCGTGCTGTAGCGCCTTGTCAAAATCGAGCTGCCGGAAGTAGGCTTCCGCCAAAAAAGCATGTGCGGTTCCGTCCTGCGGATCTGCAATGACCGCATGCTCGAGTGTCGTCCTGGCCGCCGCATAGTCTTCCCGCTGCAGATAAAGGCGTCCCAGCAGAATAAGCGTCCGCGCGTTGTGGGGATCGAGAGTGGCAGCCCGCTCCAGGTAGTTTTTGGCCGGCTCGATTTGTTTTTGTTGCAAAGCCATGTAGCCCAACAGGAAATTAAGGTCCGCGCTGTCCGGATATATCTTGTACGCCACGTCCAGGCGTTTCTGGGCTTCCTTGTAGTTTCCCGACGTCAGCGCCGCAATACCGCGAAGAGTCTCATTGCGGGCTTTCTTGGGCATTTGTGAAACGGTCGGCGCGCTCAGGTCAATACTGTTCGGATCCCGCTGAAGAGTTATTTCCACCCGATAAGTATTCAGTGCACCAAGACCGCTTATTTCCTTATGCCCGGTCAGATATCCGACCGCGCTCACTTCAACGTCGTAGCGCACTACAGGCAAGTCGACGAAAGTGGCCTCCGCTCCTTTCGTTGTGGTTTGCCACATGACTTTCTGAGTGCTCAGGTTGGTGAGCTTTACCACGGCCTGACGATCCAGTCGCGTCCCATTTTCGCTCAACACCGTCAGCACCAGAATCGCGCCCTGCGGGTTGTAGGTTCTCATCATCGCGTTAGTCGGATCTGGCAAAGTCGAAGGCCGCGTCTGGCCGAGGGCGCCGTGGGAGAACAATACGCAGACTGTGAACCCAAGGTTTGCAGCTAGAAACCAGATTCTCCGGCGGCTGTGGTTGGCTCGACTGACGGTGGAACAACTAGCTTGATTCATTGCCGGTTCGGAAACCGAATGGTTGCGAGGGCCGCCGTGGGGGCAGAAAACTGAGACTTCGGGGAACATACTTGCAGGCATTTTCTGGTGAAACTCCGAGCAACGGCATTGTATACCGGGCAGCTTCGTTTCCTCGGTCGGTCACAGGGCGTAAGCCGATATACGCCAAATCGGCTCACCCCGCCGACGTTACCTAAGTCCCATTACGATGGTGACTTTTGTATGCGGCCTTCGGCGTGGAGAATAGGAGCTGCAGTGAGGATGTCTGGCGGCCTAAAGCATTGATAACACGTCATGTTTTGAGACTGTCCCATACAACCCTTCACCTTAGTTTGGGATTCTTAATCACTAGGTTCCACTGGTTGCGGACCCTGTGGAAAGTAGGGAGACGGTTTGCTGCTTTGGAATCCATCTTCGTTCTCGGCGGCGGCGGCTGCACAGATCTCTGGAGACGTCCTTCAGACGGATCATTTCTGGCTCCTGCCCTCGCTCGTTCTGATATGCATCCTGGGCTTGACCTGCCTCCGGGCAAATGCCGACGTGGGCGTTGTCCTTAACGAGTCGCTCGACACCAGCGTGGCCCGCATCACCGGTTCCGGACACAGCGCCGTCTATTTTTCCCGCATCTGCCCCGACTCTCCCGTGAAACTGCGCCTCTGCCACGCCGGCGAGCAGGGTTCGGTGATGAGCAACTACACCACTCTGGGCGAAGATCAGCCGTTCGAATGGAATATCGTGCCGCTCAATGTGTACCTGTACGGCGTGGAGAACGCTCACTACCGGCCCATGGTCGGTTCGCAGCAGATCAAGCACGTGCTGGAAGAACGATATCGCGAGAAGTATCTGGCGAGTTACTGCGCCAGCGAATCCTGCCAGACCAGCAACAAGGCGGAGTGGCGGGAAATGGTGGGCGCGACTCTAGAGCGAAGCATGTACATGTTCGTGGTGCGAGACCACGGTCGAGCAGGACCGCAGTCTGATCGAACAGTTCAATTCGGCTCCCGAATCAGAATCACTTCAATGGCATGACCCGGAACTGCGCGGACTTCACCCGGCGGGTGATCAACGCTTATTTCCCCGGCGCCACCGGGCCCGACTACATTAACGACTTTGGCATGACCAGCCCGAAGGCGATTGCGCGCTCTTTCACGCGCTACGCCAAGCGGCATCCGGAAGCGAATTTCCGGGTCCTTCATTTCGCGCAGGTGCCGGGCACCATCAAACGGAGCACCGTGGCTCGAGCCGGAACCGAGCAATTGTTTCGTTCGAAGAAGCTGCTGGTCCCCATGCTTATTTTTGCGCGATCACGCATTGCCGGTTGTGGCGGCATCCTACCTTTTCACCGGGCGATTCAATCCGCAGAGCGAACTGGAGAAACATCCGACCATCGAAGCCACCGAACTCGAGCATCAGATTCAACTGGCGAAGGCGGAGAACGACGACACTCCGCACTGAACAGCTCGAGGCCAAACAGGAAAAAGAGACGCGCAAGAGTTGTGGGCACTCCAGAGGAATGGAAGAGATATCGTACCGAGTTCAATTCGGTGGTCGCCGAAGCGGCCCGCGGGGACAGCATTCCGGAGCGCGCTCCCCGAATAATTTCTTTCAGCGGCTCGGTGAAGCCGGAACTCCCGTCGCCGACCACAACGGAGCCTTGTGGATGGAAATTTCGGATGGCGGCGAATTATCCCAGGTCGGCTTGAGCGCGAGCAACATTTTTAGTCCAGGCTCCGACCCGGAACTGGCCTACGAGTTGTGCTGGCACGCATCGGGCGGGTCTTGAAAAGTCCCAAACACAGCCGCGAGAACATGGTGGAATTCAAGAAGGACTGGGATATGCTTCAGTCACGCGCCCTCGTACACCGCAAGCACCGGGCGAACCCGGCCACGCCTGCGGGCAGCCGCGGCAGCGATGTCCTGGACCCGGAAATAATCGAATCCGCATATCGGGCGCCGCATTCGAGCTTCCTTCCAGGAGCGCAAATTATTTCCCATCTAGCGCAACTAACTTCCTCTTCAACCAGAACTTTTACCCTGATACAACGATTTCCTCCGTCCGGCACCCGCGTTTTTTGTTATGATCCCTCTCTGTCATGCGCTGTATGCCTGCCTTGGCCCGTCGCTGTCTCGTTTTTTCTGGCGTTCGCCTTCGCTCCCTGGCTCTGGAGAAGCCGGCTCACCGGGCCCCATCACAGCCGCTCGAGCCGACTGCGCCTGCCGCCGGCCATGGTCATCGGATTCGTGGGAGGCTTCGTCAAACACGACACCTCCGCTCACAGTACGGTTCAGGTCGTGGAGCATCTTCGCAACGAGTATCCCGCCGGCGTGTACGTGCAGGCCTTCGAGAATCGCCGTCGCGAAAAGGCCCACAAGGAGATTCTGCGGCGGCTGGATCTGAACAACGACGGAGCGCTCTCGACCGAAGAAAAACGCAATGCCCGCATCATCATATTTGGACACAGCTGGGGCGCTTCGGAGACGGTCACGCTGGCGCGAAAACTGGAAAAAGAAGGCATCCCGGTTCTGCTCACCATTCAGGTCGATAGCGTTTCCAAAATCGGGCAGAACGATGCGTCATTCCCGCCAACGTAGGGCAGGCGGTAAATTTCTACCAGCCGGACGGAATTGTGCACGGCCGGCCCCAGATTCGCGCCGCCGATCCGGCCAAACCGAAATTGTTGGAAATTTTCGATTCGACTACAAGGCCAATCCGATCACTGCGAAGGATATCCCTGGTTCGACCGCGTGCTGGTAAAGGCCACACCGAAATTGAATGCGATCCGAAAGTATGGAATCAGGTGGAATCGCTGATCTATTCGAAGCTGGCTCCGGAAACCCGCGACACCGCGAGCGCGATAGCCTCGCAGCTGAATCCTCCCTAACATTTTAGGATCGTCTCGGCCGCGAAAGTTGCTGCTGCTGTCGCCGTATCAGCTACAAATGGAACTGCCCCGGAATTCCGCCGGGCACACTCATGGCTGATGTCGTTACCAGTACTCCCGCAAACATCTTCTGTGCCTATTTCCGCCGCTGGTGGGTCGAGGCTCGCACTTCATTCTTCTGGATGGTGTTTCTCGCCTTCGCCCTGCGCTTTGGTTGGATTGTGGTCGCCCACACCTACAGGTTCAAAACTCTTGATGACAACTTCAGCTTTGGCTGGGAAATGGGCCGCATCGGGCGCGCGCTGGCGCAGGGTCAGGGTTTCAGCAATCCCTTTAACGAGACCACGGGACCAACCGCCTGGGAGCCGCCGCTCTATCCGTTTTTGATCGCCGGCGTTTTCAAGCTGTTCGGGATCTACACGCACGCCTCCGCGCTGGTCCTGCTGGGCCTGAACAGTTTTTTTTCCGCGCTGACCTGCATTCCTATTTTCCTGATCGCCAAACGATGTTTCAGCGAAAAGTTGGCGATCTGGACAGCCTGGCTCTGGGCCGTGATGCCGCCCGTCATGTACTGGTGCACCCGCTGGGTTTGGGAGACCAGTCTGGCGGCGCTGTTGCTCGCGCTTATTTTCTGGCTGACTCTTGGACCTGGAAGAAAGAGACGGGCTGAAACCGTGGCTCGAGTTCGGACTGCTCTGGGGAATCGCCGGCGCTGACCAATACTTCCCTGCTGGCGTTTCTGCCGGCGTCCGGACTTTGGGCGTGGTACCGGCGCTGGAAACGCGGCAAGCCTTCGCTGGCTGGAGTCGTGCTGGCGTCGCTGCTATTCGTCGTCTGCATCGCACCCTGGGCGGCGCGAAACTACCGGATTCTTGGACGATTGACGTTGCGCTCAAACTTCGGCGCCGAACTGCGCATCGGAAATGGCCCCGGAGCCGACGGAACCTGGCGGGAATACCTTCATCCCACCCAGAACGTCTACCAGATGCGGCTTTACCGGCAGTTGGGCGAGATTGCCTACGTGACCGAACGTCAGCGCGAAGCAATGGCTTTCATTCGCGAGGACTATCGCGCGCTTCATGGGCCTCAACGTCAAGCGCTTCATTTATTACTGGGGCGGAGTTCCGCGATTGTCGGAGATCCCGGCTCTGGCCCCGATCAAAAATTCGGTATTCCTGGCCTCTTCGGTGCTTGCCTTCTGGGGACTGGGACGCGCGCTGCGCAAGCGACGGCCCGGAGCCTGGCTGTTTTTCTGGCTGATCCTGTGCTATCCGGCCGTGTACTATGCCGTCTTTCCGCATCCACGTTATCGTCATCCCATCGAGCCGGAACTGGGAATCCTGATGGTGTATGTGATTTCGGAAGCGCAGAAAACAAAGCTGCAGCACGAACTGGGACTGAAGTCATTCTCTGCCGAGCGAGCCTAGACGTGCGCGGGCTGGGCGATTTCCTGCAGCACCGCGGCAAATGCATCGATCGCACGATCGATTTGCGGCTTGGCTGATGATGAGAGGCGGCTGGAAGCGGATGACGTTGCCATAAATGCCGCCCACGCCGACCAGCACTCCCTGGCGCAACAGGCCATCACGAATGGCTTCGGCTTCTGAAGTCGCCGGCGTGAGCTTTTCGTCCCTCACCAGTTCGACACCGATCATCAACCCGAGACCGCGCACCTCTCCGATCAGCGGATTGCTCTTCTGCAATGCGCGCAGCTTGCTCATGGCGTAGTTACCAGTCTCAGTGGCGCGTGCCGGAAGATTCTGTTGCTCCATAAACTCGATGTTGGCCAGCGAGGCGGCGCAGGAAACCGGATTACCGCCAAAGGTGGAAAGATGATCGCCGGGCTTGAAGGCCGCGGCAATTTCAGGCCGCGTGGTAAATGCACTGAGCGGGAATCCGTCGGCGATGCCTTTCGCGGTGACCAGAATGTCAGGGTCCACACCGTAGTGCTCGATGGCAAACATCTTTCCGGTCCGGCAAAAGCCGGACTGAACTTCGTCGGCGATGAAAAGAATGCCGTGGCGGTCGAGAACTTTCTTTACCTCTTTAAAATAGTTCGCCGGCGGAACGATGATTCCGCCTTCGCCCATGACTGGCTCTGCGATGAAGGCAGCCACGTCGTCGGCCGTAGTGAAGCGAATCACATCTTCGATGGCCTGTGCGCACTGGCGTCCGCACTCCTCGGGATCATTGGGCCATTGCGAACGATAGGCGTACGGAGCGGGCGCGAAGGTCACGCCGGCAGCGTAAGGGCCGCCGCGTTTCTTGCGTCCCATGTTGCCGGTGACGCTGAGCGCGCCCCAACTGCGTCCGTGAAAGCTGGCGTGGAGGGCGATGAATTCATGCTTTCCCGTATATAGCCGCGCCAGCTTCATGGCGCCTTCGATGGCTTCGGCGCCGCCGTTGCCGAAGAATGTCTTGGTCAATCCACGGGGCGCAATCTGAGCAATTTTCTCCGCCAGGTCCGCCACCGGTTGCACGTGATAGATGTAGGACGAGCAGTGGACTAACTTTTCCATCTGCGCCTTGGCCGCGGCGATCACCTGGGGATTGCAATGTCCGGCATTGACCACGGAAATGCCGGCAAAGCAATCGAGATATTCGCGCCCGTTAATGTCAGTAACGACGGCGCCGCTGGCTTTGTCGATAACGATGGGCACAACCGACTTCATGAAGCCGGTTATCACATAGTCTTTGTATTTTTGGATGGTGTCGGACATGAGTCCTCAGTCTTCACAGGCTGGCCAGGTGGAACAGCAGCCCCTACGCGGATTCTATTCAGCCTAGAATTTCCGCGAATGTTCTTTCGCCCAGCGCTCGACCACGATTTTCTTTTCGGTATAGAACTCGACGCCATCCCGCCCCTGGGCGTGCATGATGCCGAAGAAGCTGTCTTTCCAGCCGCTGAAGGGGAAATACGCCATGGGCGCCGCAACCCCAATGTTGATCCCGATATTGCCTGCTGGCGCTTCGTAGCGAAAGCGGCGAGCAGCCGCACCGCTCGAAGTGAACAGCGACGCCTGATTGCCATACGGACTGCGCTCCAGGAAAGCCAGGGCTTCGTCCATGTCGTTGGCATGGACCAGGCTCAACACCGGGCCAAAGATTTCGGTGTCCGTCAGATCGCTGGTCGCGGAAACCCCATCAAGAATGGTTGGCTTTACGAAATTTCCCGCCTCATGTTTGGGGATCTTTGAGTTGCGCCCGTCGAGCACGACTCTTGCGCCCTGTTTCTCACCTTCTGCGATCAGCGATTCGACCCGGGCCTTGCTCTGCGCCGTAATCACCGGACCCATTTGGACGCCATCGTCGAGACCATTCCCCACGCGCAGCCCTGCGGCAGCCTCGGTAATCGCGTCACGAAAAGTTTTTTGCGCTTCGCCAATCGTCACCGCGACGGAAACGGCCAGGCAGCGCTGTCCGGCGCAACCAAAGGCGCTGTCGCCAATGATCTGCGTGGTCATCTTCATGTCCGCGTCCGGCAAGACGATTACGTGATTCTTCGCCCCGCCCTGGCATTGTGCGCGCTTTCCGTGCTCACCCGCCCGCGCATACACATATCGCGCTACAGGCGTGGAACCGACAAAACTGATCGCCCGAACCTTGGGATGATCGATCAAAGCGTTGACTACCGCTTTGCCGCCGTTGACCATATTCAAAACGCCCTTGGGCAGTCCGATCTGCTCCATCAGTTGATACGCTCGACGCATGGTCAGCGGAACGCGCTCGGATGGCTTTAAGACAAAGGTATTTCCGGTGGCGATGGCATAAGGCAGAAACCAGAATGGAATCATCCCCGGAAAATTAAATGGGACGATCGCGGCCACGACTCCCAGCGGTTGCCGGATCATCATCTCGTCGATGCCGCGGGCTACGTCTTCAAGGTTGTAGCCCTGCATCATCATCGGAATGCCGCAAGCTACCTCGACGTTTTCGATGGCCCGTCGCCACTCAGCTTTGGCTTCGGTGAAAGTCTTGCCGTTTTCCTGAGTCAGGATGCGGCTCAGTTCGTCGACATGTTCTTCGAGAAGCTGCTTCAGCTTGAACAGTGGCTGAATACGATCTTCGGGCGGCGTTCGGCGCCAGTCGGGAAAGGCGGCGGCAGCGGCCTCGACTGCGGCTGCGGCTTCGGCCGCGCTGCCCAGCGGAGTCTGAGCGATTACCTCGCCGGTCGCGGGGTTGGTAACGTCGATCCACTCCGTAGCATTGGAGTCGACCCACTGGCCGTTAACGAAGTTGGGAACTTTGGTAAGAGTCGCAGTAGCAACAGTCATAAATTAATCTCACAGATATTGTAACGCCTTGCGCAGGCGAGTCGCCCGCGGCCTTGCCAACTGGTCGTTCTAAACAGGTTGGGCAACGGCGCCTCTTTTTTCATACACCACCTGCAGCGCGGACTCCAGCACGTCCAACCCCTCGTCCATCTGTTCGTTGGTAATTACCAGTGGCACCAGGATGCGAACCACGTTGGAATACGTGCCTGCGGTGATCGTGATCAGTCCGTGCTCGTAGCAATATTGCGTAATCTGCTTGGTTTCTTCAGGGGCAGGCTCCCTTTTATCCGATGACCGGACCAGCTCGATAGCCTGCATTCCTCCCAGGCCTCGGATATCTCCAACGATGGGCCAACGCTTTTGCCACTGCCGCGCCCGCTTCTGAAAGTGATCGCCCAACTCGTTGGCACGAAGCAGCAAGTTCTCACGTTCGAAAATATCCAGCACAGCCAGCGCGGCGGCACAGGAAAGTGGATTGCCCGCAAAGGTCCCGCCCAGTCCGCCGGGGCCAGGCGCGTCCATGATCTCGGCGCGGCCCGTGATCGCAGCCAGCGGAAGTCCTCCGCCCAGCGACTTCGCCGTCACCATAATGTCGGGCTCGATGCCGTAGTATTCGCTGGCGAACAGGTGGCCGGTACGTCCGAAGCCGCTCTGTATTTCGTCCGCGATGAACAGCACGCCGTGCCTGTGGCAAATCTCCATCAGGACGCGGAAGAAATCCTTGGGTGGAACCACGAATCCGCCTTCGCCCAGAACCGGCTCCGCGATTACCGCCGCCACATCTTCTGCCGCAACCACCCGCTTGAATGTGTCTTCCAGATGGCGCGCGCAAAAAAGATCGCAGGACGGATACTTCAGCGAATACGAGCAGCGATAGCAGTACGCAAACGGAATGCGATAGATATCACCCGGAAACGGGGCGAAGCCGGCTTTGTAGGGATGAGTCTTGCTGGTCAGCGCCAGAGTCATCATGGTGCGGCCGTGGAAAGCGTCCTCGAAGGCGATGATGCCCGACCGTCCGGTATGCGCCCGCGCGATCTTCACCGCATTCTCTACCCCTTCGGCGCCGCTGTTCACGAACAGAGTTTTCTTGGGAAATTTGCCGGGCGTGATCTGGTTCATGCGCTCGGCCAGGCGCACGTAATTTTCGTACGGCGTCACCTGAATGCAGGTATGCAGAAAGCGATCGAGCTGGCTTTTGACTGCATTCACCACCGGCTCGCGGCGATGACCCACGTTAAGGCAGCCAATGCCGCCGGCAAAGTCCAGGTATCGATTGCCATCAACGTCTTCGAGCCAGGCGTCTTCGGCTTTGGCCACGTAGACGGGCGTACCGATCGATAGCCCGCGGGGTATGGCGTTGACGCGGCGCTCGGCGAGCGCTTTGGACTTGGGCCCGGGAATCGCAGTGTGCAGTTGAATAGTCGCCATGTTAAATCCCAGTCGTTGGTCGTTGAGTCGTTGCCCTTCGGCTGACTCTTCAAATCTTGAATACCTGGTTGACCATTGACCAAGCAACTTTTTTCTCACGACCAGTTTCTAGTCTTTGGTTCTCGGTTCTCAGTACCAGCCGATTGGAGCCTCGTTCAGGTTGATGTGCACCTGTTTGGTTTCCAGATATTCTTCGATCCCCCAGGGGCCGAGCTCGCGGCCAAAGCCGGACTGTTTGTAGCCGCCCCAGGGCGCTTCCACGTAGGTCGGTTGCATGTGATTCACCCACACGATGCCGGCGCGCAGGGCTTTCACCGTGCGGAAGGCTTTGAAGATGTCGCGCGGTCCAGACTGCCGCCGCGAGTCCGTAAGGAGAGTCGTTCGCGATTTTCACCGCGTCTTTTTCGTCTTCGAACGGGATGACGGCGGCCACCGGCCCGAAGATTTCTTCGCGCGCGATGCGGGCGCTGTTGTCCAGGTCGTAGAAAATGGTTGGCTCTACGTAAAAGCCCTTGGCAAACTTCTCGGCGCGTCCGCCGCCCGTGGCCAGCTTGGCTTCTTTCTTGCCGACTTCCTGGTAGGAACGTACGCGATCATACTGATCTTTACTCACCAGCGGTCCCATCTTGGTGTCGCGATCGAGCGGGGCTCCCAGCTTGATGTTCTTGGCCTTCTCCACCATGGCGTCGACAAACTTCTTGTAGATCGGCTTCTGCACCAGAATGCGGCTGCCGGCGGAGCAGACTTCGCCCTGGTTGATGAAGACGCCGAAGAGCGCGCCATCGATGGCGGCTTCGAAATCGGCGTCCGCGAAAAAAATATTGGGCGATTTGCCGCCCAGTTCGAGCGTCACCCGCTTGACCGTGTCGGCAGCCTGCTTGACGATAATTTTCCCCACCGCGGCGCTGCCGGTAAAGGCGATCTTATTGACGTCAGGATGTTGCACCAGGGGCGCACCGCAGGTTTCGCCAAAGCCCGTAATGATGTTGACCACTCCGGGCGGAAGGCCGACATCAGCCAGCCACTTCGCCATTTCCAGAGCCGTGATGGGAGTTTGCTCAGCCGGCTTCAGCACGCAGGTGCAACCCGCAGCGAGAGCCGGCGCCAGTTTCCATGCCGCCATCAGCAATGGATAATTCCAGGGAATGATCTGGCCCGCGACGCCGATAGGCTCCTTGAGCGTGAGGCTCATGGCATTGTCGGGAACGGGATTCACATATCCGAGAATTTTTGTAGCCAGGCCGCCGTAGTACTCGAAGCAAGTCGCAACGTCGGCAATGTCGTATTCCGCTTCGACGATGGGCTTTCCGGTGTTGCGGGATTCCAGTTCGGCCAGCATGGCCGTGTTCTGGCGAATTTTGTCGGCAAGGCGAAATAGCACCCGGCCGCGCTCCTGAGCGGTAGTAGTCGCCCACGGACCGTCTTCAAAGGCGGCTTTGGCGGCGGCGACTGCACGGTTGACGTCGTCGGCATTCGCATCGGGAGCTTGCGCGATCACCTCTTCGGTCGCCGGATCATAAACCGGGAAAGTCTTGTTCGACTTGCTATCGACCCACTCACCATTTATGTATAGCTGATAAGTCCGTACGTCGGTCTTTACTCCGCCCGGCATGGGGCCTCCTGCATCAATCGAAGTTATTATCGAGCTCCGCTCGGTCCTACGGCGAGACTCCCGCGCCCACATCACTCAGTTTGCTGTGGGCCTTCCGGCGGCCGTACACATAGAAGAAGAATGCGGCCAGTCCGACGAAGAAGAGCGTGCCCCCAAACATCCATATTTCATACGACCACAAAGAGCTGATCTGCTGCGCCGGGAAAAATACCAGCACAATACCCAAAGTTGTTGTCACCAGGCCGCTGATACCGGCGAGGATCAAGAGTCGTTTTGCTGTAGTGTCCCTCGCCGGCAGAGTCGTTCACCGCCAGCTTCAACAAAGCTCCGAACATATACAGAAACGGAATCAACTGCAGGACCACCGCCAGCGACAGCATCTTCTGAAATGTTTCCTGCACACCGGCGCCCAAAAAATTCATCACAATCAGGACCATCGAAACCGCGGCGTGAACGATCAGGGCCGCATAAGGTGTCGCATACCGCGGATGCACCTTGGCCATCCACGCCGGCATGTAGGAGTCGAGACCGGCGACGAAAGGAATGCGCGCCGAACCTCCCAGCCACGCCGAACCAATACCGGCGATGGAAAAACTCAGCAACAGGGCAAACGGCGCCACGATCCAGGCGACGCCCACTCGCGCCGCCATGTGGGCCACTGCCTGTACGATGCCCTGCAACACGCTGATTTCATCCTTGCTCACCGCGATCAGCAAAGTGAGTGTAGCTCCAATGTAGAGAAGGCCTGAAAGCACTCCGCCCCAGGCCACTGCGCCAGGCAGCGTCCGCTGCGGATCCTGTATTTCGTCCCCCATCACGGATGCCAATTCCAGACCGACAAGTCCAAAACAGATCACACCAAATGAATTGAGCACAAAACGAGGGTTCGCCGGAATTCGAAAATCAGCCGCACTCACGGTAGAACCGAAACGCAACCAGATAACCAGGCCCAGGCCGATCAAAACCGCGGCGGCGACGCCGGTGCCGATGCCGCCCAGATTGTTGACCCACTTCCCTACTCCCAGGCCCACGATGTTGAGCACGACAAGAATAATCAGCAGCACCAACGCCACAACCAGAGCAAAAACTTTATTGTCGGCCAGCGCCTGATGGTTCGGACCTAACACGAATACCGAGACGCCTACGAAGTACAACATGACTGTCGGCACGTAAAGCATGTTGTTGGTCCAGTAGCACCAGCCCGAGAGGAAGCCGTGGAAGTCGCCGAAGACTTCCTTGGCCCACAGGTAGACGCCACCTTCTCCCGGATAGCGATGAGCCAGCTCGATGACGGCAATCCCTTGCGGCCAGAAAAACAGGACCAGCGATACGATCCACAGCCAGACTGTGACCCCGCCATTGGCCGCAATCGACGGGACCACGTTCAGATTGAAAATCGCCACCACGAACAGGAGAACCAGGTCGGCGCGGCCCAGGACGCGCTTGAGATGAGGCTGCTCAGGATCGGTCGCCGGCAATACCTGCTCCTTGGGGTTGGGTTATGTAGCGCCGGCATCTTGCCGGCTGTCGCGAGGGCATCCTGCCCTCGCTGTGGGGGCGGGGACGCCCCCACGACAGCCGCCGGGACGGCGGCGCTACGAAAATCTAGTGAGCCACCGCTACCACTTCTCCCACGCGCTCCTGCTGCGCCTTGGCCAGGGCCGGGGCCACATCTTCAAAGGCGGCGAGATGCTTGTCGATGTCGGCTTCGGTGTGCTGCACCGAAATCGTCCACTGCTCGTCCCACCAGTAGGGCTGCGCCATCACGCCGCGATTGACCATGGCAAACCAGTAGTGGCGCCACAGGTCGATATCGATGGCTTCCCAGTCGCGGTAATTGCGAATCTCTTTGGGATAAAGCATCAAAGCGCCATTGACCCCGGCGCTGGCGATGTAGCCCTGTATGCCGGCCTTGGCGACGATTTTGCGGTAGCCCTCAGTCAACTTCTGGCTGAGCTTGTCGACATGGGCATAGTTTTCGCGGGTCAGGACTTCGCGAAACGTAGCCAATCCTGCCGCCATCGAAACCGGATTGGTGTTGTAGGTGCCACCGTGAAAAACTTTGTGCTGCGAAATCAGGTCCATCACGGACTTGTGGGCGCCGAAACGCCGCCAGCGGCAGGCCGCCGCCGATCGACTTGGCCAGACAGATCATGTCCGGCTTCACGCCAAAATATTCCGAGGCGCCGCCCCATCCCAATTTCGCGCCGGTCTTTACTTCGTCGAAGATCAGCAATGCGCCATTCTTGGTGGCAAGATCGCGCAGACCCTGCAGGAAACCGGATTGCGGCATGCACAACCCAACATTCATCATGATGGGTTCAAGAATGATGGCGGCAATTTCGCCCGGATTCTGCTTGAAGCGCAGTTCGACGGTCGCTAAATCGTTGAAGGTAGCGATGACGACGTTGGCGACTGCGGACTTTGGCACTCCTAAGCCCCCGGGAACAGACGTCGGGAGCGTGCACATCTCCATATTCCGGAGCATGCGGTTTGACGCTGACCAGCGCGGAATCGTGCAGGCCGTGGTAACCGCCTTCAAACTTTATGATCTTGTCGCGCCCGGTGGCGGCGCGGGCCAGGCGGATGGCGTGCATGGTGGCTTCCGTCCCGCTGTTGCCGAAGCGGCACATTTCCACCGGGAAGCGGTTGCAGATTTCTTCAGCCAGTTCCCATTCCATGTCATGGGGCATGCCGAACATCGTCCCGGTGCTGAGCCGCTTCTCCACCGCCTTCATCACTGCGGGATGGCAATGGCCGGCCATCAACGCGCCGAAGCAGAGGTTGTGATCGATGTATTCGTTGCCATCCAGGTCTCGAAACTTGCTGCCCTGCCCCTCCTTCACGAAAATCGGGTAGGGATCGTAGGCACGATAGTTGCTTGCCACCCCCAGGGGAATGCGTTTGAGATTCTTCTTGTGAGCAGCGGCGGATTTCGGCGTGCGACGCTCGAAGGTTTCGAGCTCTTTCTGCAATGCGGGGTACATCTTGGTCTCCAGGAAAGCTCAGGCCGATGCGGCCATTAGAGTGCCCGGACAGACGAAGCTGCCCGGGCTTCGAACTAGAAATAGAACTTCAGGGCAAACTGCACCAGGCGCGGATCGCGCGTCTCGGTGAGCTGGCCAAATTGCGAACCGTCGCTACTGTTTCCATCCGGGTTCAGGAACTGCGTGTGGTTGAATATGTTGAAAAACTCACCACGAAATTCCATGCGCTTGGTCTCGCTGATCGGAATGACCTTGAGAATGGCGAGATCTGTGTTGCTGATGTGCGGACCGCAGCAGAGGGTCCGCTTGGTGTCAGGAATCGTCCCCAGTATTTGAGGAAACGCCCCTGAATCTTCCGTAAAGATATTGGGATCGAAGAATTGGTTCGTAACCGGAGAACAGGGAGTGCCGCTATGGGTCGGATCTGTAGGTCCGGTTTCCGGAGCGCAACCCACCGTGCGTGGATTCTGGGTCTTGAATGGCGCCAGTTGCAGGGGCTCGCCCGGCAGCTCGAAGTCAAAGCTGTTCATCAGCTCATTATCAGCACTGGACGTGATGCGGATAGGAAAACCAGTCTGGAAGGTCGTAATTCCAGATAGCGACCAGCCATTCAGAATTCCCCCTTTGATCCCGTCGTATTTAGGTACCGGCAGCTGCCAAACATAACTGAATACAATCCGGTGCCGAGCGTCGAAGAGCGAAAGTGAGCGGCTGCGCCGGGGATCGATGGGATTGAGAATGCCTTCGAAGCTGGAAGCTTCGTCGAAGGATTTGCTCCAGGTGTAGGCCAATTCGAACTGTAACCCATGGGAGAATCGCTTCTCCAGTGACGCTTGCAGTGAGTTGTAGGCGGAGTTGGCGATCGTGTCCTGGGCAAAAATGCTGGTGAATACGGGAACGCCGTCCGGTGGACAACCAATGCTGGTAACCGGATCGCAGTTCGGCGAGGAGTACGGCCGCAGGCCGACCAGGTTAATCGGAGTGCCGCCACCCGGCGCGCCGGTAAGCATCTTGCCGCTCGGAAGATGGAACTGAAAGCCTGCAGGAACCGTCAACTGATATTGCTGATCTTCCAGAAATTGACCGCAGGTTCCGTCTCCTTCGATCGCGTTGATATCGAGACAGGTCTGGGGGTTGGCAAAATTGATGTCGTGAGTGGCCAGCAGCCGGTGTCCCTGGGAGCCAACGTAGTTGATCTGCAGCTTCATGTCGTTGGTCAGCTCACGCTGAATGCCTACGTTGTACTGCGCGGTAGTCTGAGCGCGCATGTGGGGCTGGAACTGCCCGAACAGCAGAATCGGCTCGTAACGTGACCAGTCCACCGCCGTTCCAGGCTTGGGCGTGATGAAACCGCCAAACACGATTGGGGAAGACGGTTCCGTCCTGACCGACAAACGGGGTGTTGAATTGGGTGTTGGAGTTGATGATGCTGCCGCCGAAGGGAGGCTCGGCGCTGAACTGTTCCAGCACCAGTTGCTCGATCGGGTTGTAGAACAAGCCCCAACCCAGACGCAGGCTGGTCTTGCCCGACTTGCCAGGGCTCCAGGAGAGTCCGAAGCGCGGCGCAAACGCCTTGTAGTAGGTCTGCGTCAGACCGTTGGGAACACCCGTGTCCCCGGGCACCACCAGGCCGGTGGGAAACTGCGACGCGCAGTCATTGCTGCCGGTGGAGAGGCAGGGATAATAGCTGGTGCTCTGGCCAGGACGGAAAGTCTGCACGCGGTGGCCGATGTCTGCGATCGGCGTGTTGAATTCCCAGCGCAGGCCGTAGTTCAGGGTCAGATTTGGTTTGATCTTCCAGCTATCCTGAGCAAAGACATAGGTAGAAGTGCTGCGGACATTTTCGGTTTGCGGCGAGCCTTCACCGAACTGGTCGGGCAAGCCGAGAAGAAAATTGGGAAACAGGTTCGATGAGCCCGGGTCGTTCGTCCCGCCGCCAAAATAAAAGTATTCACCACTCACGTTGAAGTAGAGAGTCTGGTCAAAACGCTGACGGCGAACGTCGCCGCCGAACTTGATCGTGTGGTTGCCCGCTACCTTGGTGAAATTGTCCGACCACTGGAAAGAGTTCCCGACCTGGGGCAATTCACCTTCGGCATTGTTTCCCAGGTTGAACCCGCCGGAGATTTGAATGAACGGCAGACCTTCGCGCGTCGGACCCAACCCGGGGTGTATTCCGGTGTCGTTGCCCGGAGTGCCGTCAGAGAAGCAGGGTACCGGACCGGTAACACTGGTGAGCCAGGACGGCGCGGGGGGACAGGAATCCTGCACCAGGCTGGTGGTCTCGGGATGCTGGAAGGTGCGCTGGGCTTCGCGGTTGTAGTTGAAACGAAATTCATTGACCGAGTTGTTACTGACGGTCCAGGTGTGCGAGAGGTTCCATTGCTGAAAACGCTCTGCGATCACGCTACCGAATCCGGGAACGTTGGCGCCGGCCAGCTGAAAGTTGGCAAAGGGCTGAGTCGTCGTGTCGTCGGTGAAATAATAGTAAGCGCTGAAGTTCTGCCGGTCGTTGATTTTGTGATCAAACTTGAAAGTCGCCTGGTCGCCACGCGTAGGTTGCACCGGAACGCTCTGAATCAGGTTGCTGCCGCCAGTCGGCAAGGGGACGAACTGGAGAAGATCCACGGATGTCGCGTCCATACAGGCCAGCGGGATCTGATTGTTAGGAAAAAGGCTGGTGTAGAGCACACCATCGCTCAGGACGCCTCCGCCATTGGCGGATATTGCGGCCTGACACCCAGGCCGGTTACTCAAGTTGCTGGAATTGTTCAACACAGCGGTGGGACTAAAGCCGCCGGCGTCGGTGAAGTCCGCAAAAGGCTGGGAAGCGCTGGGACGTTCCGCCGCCGTGGGAACAGTCACGGTTGGGGACGGAATTCCCTGTCGTATGCGACGGCCTTCATACGACGCAAAGAAGAATGTACGGTCCTTCCTGATCGGTCCGCCAAAGGTGCCGCCGAACTGATTCTGCTGCTGGTCCGGCTTCACCACATTCAGATAGCCCTGGGCGTTCAGGACCTTGTTGCGGAAGAATTCGTACACGTTGCCATGAAATTGGTTGGTTCCGGACTTCGTCACCACATTAACGACTGAACCAGAGTTGCGGCCATATTCGGCGTCAAACGTGTTAGTCAGGACACGAAACTCCTGAATGCTGTCCGGGGTAGGCTGCACGGTCGGCAGATTCACGAACTGGTCGTTGGCGTCGCCGCCATTCACATTGAAATTGTTGGAGCGGCCGCGGCCGCCGTTGACCGAAACCGCGCCGGCGTTATTGCTGCCGTAGATCGTCGAATTGCTGGAGCCCACGGTTGACATCACGCCGGGCTGCAATTGCAGGAACTGGTATGTATCACGCGCATTCAAAGGCAGCCCGGAAACCGTACGGTCGTTGACCACGGTTCCTAACTGGGTGCTGGTGGTGTCCACCAGCGGGGCTTCGGAAGTTACTTCCACCACTTCTTTGGCTTGGCCAATCTGTAGAACCGAATTCAGCGTGACCACGCCGTTGACTTCCACCGTCACGTTCTTGAGTACGTTCTTCTTGAAGCCGGCCAGTTCGAACTCGACGGTGTAAACGCCGGGCACGACCTCCAGAAAACTGTAATCTCCGCTGGCGTTGGTCTTGGTGTCACGAGCGACGCTCGGTGGCCTGATTGGTCAAATGCACCGCGACGTCAGAGAGCACGGCGCCGGTCGGATCGGCGATTCGCCCGAGGACTCGTCCACCCGTGCTCTGTGCCAAAGCAGGTGTCAAGAGGAACGCCAATAATCCCAGTGTCGCCAAACAGAAGGCTGACGAACCACGCGCCGTCAACGGATACATGGGGGAACCTCCGGGTTACGCATGCCAAATTTTTTTATTTAGAAACCGACGTATTGCGGGAAAACAAACCTTGCTATAATCGCGCAAGGTTAGTAGCCTATCTCCCGCAATGTCAAGAGAAAAATACTTCTTTGCTTGATCGCAAAACTCGCGCGGAGCTGGCTTGGGATGAAGCGGCGAGACTCGAAAGATTACCTGAAAATTGGGGACGTGGCGCGCTTGGTGGGCGTGTCTCCCTCGGTCATTCGTTCCTGGGAAAGCCTTGGACTCACTCATCCCCGCCGCACCGCCAGTAAATACCGCCTGTACGGTCCCGAAGACGTCAAACTGCTCAAGCGAGCGCGCTTTCTGCGCCGGGTCCGCGGGTTGAACGCTCCCGCGATCGTGCAACTGCTCAAGCGCAACGGCCAGGTGCGCTCCGTGCCCGACGGCGGCGCCCGCGCGATCGGTGTGCGTCTGCGCCAGTTGCGAATCCGGCGAGGCCTTTCGCTGGCCCATGTGGCCAAGGCGGTGGGCATTTCACTGGGATTCCTGAGCGCTCTGGAGCGCTCGCATATGAGCGCGTCGGTTTCCACGTTGCGCAAACTGGCGCGCTTTTACAAAACCAACATCCTGGGCTTTTTCGATCCCGCGGAACCCAACATTCGTTTGGTGTCACCCGACAAACGCAAAGTGCTCGAGGCCGGGCCCGGCGTCCGTATGGAATTGCTGGCCTGGGGCAACACCGTGATGGAGCCGCACCTGTTCCGCATCGCTCCCCAGTCTGGCAGCGGAGAATCTTATACCCACGAAGGCGAGGAGTTTTTGTACATCCTGCGGGGAGAATTACAGATTTCGCTGGAAGGCGAGGACTACCGGCTTCAACCCGGCGACAGTTTTTATTTCGAGAGCGCCACGCCGCATCGCTGGAAAAATCCCGGCCGGGGTGAGACCTGGGTGCTGTGGGTGAATACCCCGCCCACCTTTTAGTATGTCGCGTTGCGCAGAGAACCGTGGGCGAAAGACTTAAAGAAGATGTAACGTAGAAAACGCGGATCGAAAGGCAAAATCTTTGGTCAAGCCCGGGAAACTCACAGTCGGGCTGGCTTTGCTTGCCCTGCTTGCTCTGGCCACGCGGCGCAGGCACAGTCCCAGTCCCCGGTGGCGGACACGGTGATTCTGAACGCCCGCATTTACACCGTCAATCCCAGGCAGCCGTGGGCGGAGGCACTCGCCATCGGCGGAGACAAGATTCTGGCCGTGGGTAACGCGAAGCAGATCGCCGCGTATCGCGGACCTTCGACCCAGGTCATCGACGCTCAGGGACATTGCTTCTACCGGGTTTCACCGACTCCCACATCCACTTTCATCGGAGGATCGCTGAATCTGCAGCAGGCCCGATTGGATGACGCGACAACCGTGTGCTGAAATCCAGAAAGATGTGAAAGAATTCGCCGACGCATCCTGATCGCCGTGGGTTCTGGGCCGCGGCTGGAAGTATCCGATTTTCGGTGCCGCCGGCTTGCCTGACAAGAATATCTGGACGAGATCATTCCCGACCGCCCCGTTTATCTTCAGGCTTTCGACGGGCATAGCTGGTGGGCCAACAGCAAGGCGTTGGAGCTGGCCGGAGTCACCAGCGACAACTCCCGATCCTCGCGGCGGCGATCTCGTGCGTGATCCGGCGACCGGCGAACCCACGGGAGCAATTAAAGAAGATGGCGCGGACGCGATATTTCGTCGCGTTATGCCTGTACCCGATCACGAGGAAAGGCTTCGAGGCGTTGCGCCGGGGGCTTCAGGAAGCAAATCGGGCCGGACTGGTCCGCGTCCACAGTCGCGGGCGGCATCGACTTCGTGACAGCGATCTGAAAATGTCGATTTTTACGACGAATTGCGCAAGAACGGCGAGTTGACCCTACGTTTTTATATGGCGTACCACCTCGACCCTCCGGCAGTTGACCTAGAGACTTAAAGCAGATTGAAGAAGCCCGCAGTAAATATCACGATGAGTGGATTTCGGCGGGAGCGGTCAAAGTTCTTCCTCGATGGCGTAGTCGAATCGCACACCGCCGCCATGCTGACGCCGTACAGCGATGATCCAACCCAGATTGGCAAACTGTTTTGGGACTCCGGCCAAGTACACCGAGCAGTGACTGAAGCTTGATCGCCGCGGACTGCAGATTTTTACTCACGCCATCGGGGACAACGCGGTTCGTCTGGCTCTCGACGCCTACCAGCAAGCAGCAGAGACCAATCACACCAGGATGCGCGTCCCCGAATTGAACATATCGAAACTATCAGCGCCCAGGATATTCCTCGCTTCGGCAAGCTGGGCGTGATTGCCAGCTTCCAGCCGCTCCATGCCTATCCTGACTCCGATACTCTGGACATTTGGGCCGCAACGTCGGTAAAGGAACGAGTGCAAAGGGCATGGGTGTGGCACAGCGTCGAGAGCACAGGCGGCGTGCTTGCCTTCGGCAGTGACTGGCCGGTAGTCACGCTCAATCCCTGGGAAGGAATACAGAACGCCTTGACCCGCCAGACCCGGGAAGGATCCTCCGGCGGGCGGCTTTGTACCCGGCGAACGTATCAGCCTGGAAGACGCGATCAGGGCCTATACTCTGGGCGCGGCGTTTGCCGGGCATCGCGAAAAAACTGAAGGCTCGCTCGAGCCCGGAAAGCTGGCCGATCTGATCGTGCTTTCGCAGGATCTGTTCAAGATCAAGCCCAACCAGATCGCGAACACGAAAGTCCTATTGACCATGGTCGGCGGAAAAGCGGTCTATCAGGCGCCTGAATGGACGGCAGCTTCCACCGCGGAGGTTAAATGATGCTCCGGCGTTTTGCGATTTGGCATTTCATTGTTTGCAGTCATTCTTCTGGCGGCTTCCTGCAGCAAGAAGACACCGTCGCTGACCCTGCTGGTGTGGGAAGGCTATGCCGACCCATCTTTTGTGCGCGGCTTCGAGGAAAAGTATCACTGCAAAGTTTCCGCGACCTACATGGGATCGAGCGACGAGCTGGTTTCAAAACTGCGCGGCGGCAGCGCGGGAAATTATGATGTGATCTCGCCTTCGAGCGACGTTGCCACTTCAATCGCCGCAGCCGGCCTTGCGCTCCCCCTCGATCTCTCGCAAATTCCCAGTTACAACCAGCTCTCGCCCCAGCTCACTTCCCTGCCCCTGGTACACCTAAAAGGAGAAGGTCTATGGCGTGCCCTTCATGTGGGGGCCCGATCCGCTGATTTACGACACCACGGCGTTCCCCAAACCTCCGGAGAGCTGGTCGGTGCTGTGGGACCCGAAGTATCGCGGCAAAATTTCGGTGTGGGACGATCTCTCCACCATGTATATGGCGGCTCAGATTTTGGGTTACGACAAGCCCGATCCTACGCAGCTTTACAACCTGGATGATGAACAACTGGAAGCGGTCAAGAAAAAAGTGCTGGAGTTGAAACCGAACATCCGCAAGATGTGGTCGACTGCGGGCGAGCTGACCAACCTGTTCCAGAATCACGAAGTGGTCGCCGCCATGGGCTGGCCGCTTGATGACCAACCAGTTGCGCAAGATCAACTTTCCCGTGGGAGAAACCATCCCCAGGGAAAACACGACGGGCTGGATCGATCACTTGATGATCACTGCGGGCAGCGAAAACAAGGAACTGGCATACAAATTCCTGGCGTACATGGTAGAGGCGCAGACCCAGAAGAAGGTGACGGACGTGACTGGGTATACGCCGGCGAATCCGCAGGCGGCGCAGTTCATGACGCCCGAGGAAATCAAGAGCCTCCACCTCGACGATGTGGACAATTATCAGAGGCGCCTCTATTTTTGGCAGGATGTTCCGCGCCGCGCGAAGTACACCGAGATCTGGAACGAAGTAAAAGCAGCGCAATAGACGCGCAGTGTGGCCATACATGGCCATGTGGCCGCGGGCGACTCGCCCGCGCTTCCAAGAACAGGATTACCGGTGAAACGCCGGTGCCAGATAGCACAAGGCCTTTAAAAGGACAGCGTGGCCACCTTGAGCCAATCCGCAATCACCGACGCAACCCCAGCCTCACCTGCTCCCTTGCTCGACATCCGCAAGGTCGCCAAATCCTTCGGGAAAAACCCGGTACTGCGCGATATCTCGCTGCAGGTTGCAGAGGGCGAGTTTCTCACCATCCTCGGCGAGAGCGGTTCAGGCAAGACCACTCTGCTGCGCATCATCGCCGGCTTCGAGAACGCCACCTCGGGCGAAATTTTCATGGGTGGCGAGCGTCTCGACGATCTTCCTCCCTACCGGCGGCGGGTCAACACCGTGTTCCAGCACTACGCCCTGTTCCCTCATCTCACCGTGGCGGAGAACGTGGGCTACGGATTGAAGATCGCGGGGCTGCCTAAACCCGAAGTCGCGACCCGAGTGGAGCAAGCGTTGGATATGGTCAAGATGACGCCATACGCCGGTTCCAAGCCGTCGAAAATCAGCGGCGGACAACAACAGCGCATCGCTCTGGCCCGGGCTCTGGTAAACCGGCCGCGCCTGCTGCTGCTTGACGAACCGCTTTCCGCGTTGGACGCCAACCTTCGCCGCCAGATGCAGGTGGAATTGAAATCGCTGCAGCGTGAAGTCGGAATCTCGTTCGTATTTGTCACTCATGATCAGGAAGAAGCCATGGTCATGTCGGACCGCATCGCCCTGTTGCGCATGGGAGAACTGGAGCAGGTTGCGTCCCCGCGCGAGATTTACAACCGCCCGGCGACCGCCTATACCGCGCAGTTCATCGGTCACACCAACCTGCTGAGCGGTGAAGTGAAGGACGGAGTGGCGCGATGCCATTCGCTTTCGTGGCGAACCGGATTGCGCGATGGTCCCGGCTTGTTCTCACTGCGACCCGAGAACATCCGGCTGGCTGACGGGCCGGCTGAAGCAGCGACGGTGCGCTTTCGCGGCAGAGTTTTGCGCCAGGCCTTCCACGGCGCCACGGAACTTCTGCAGATCGAATGCGCCGACGGACTGGCACTTTCGATCCGCGCCGCCAGCCGGGAAAACTGGAACGGCGATCTGGATCTGGAGTTCTCGTCGGCAGATGCCGTACCCGTACAAGCAATCCCAGGAACGAGTCTGATGTTCTCCCGCGCCTATCGAGCCGCGATCACGGTCCCACCTTTGGTGTGGGTCGTCGTGTTCCTTCTCGTTCCCTACGCGCTTCTTTTCTGTTACAGCTTCTGGTCGGTTTCGCCGTCGCAGGTGATCGTTCACTCCTGGACGTTGGACAACTATCGCCAGCTCCTTCGGGTCAATGTTTACTGGCAGACTCTGTTTCGCTCGATGTGGATCGCCGCGCGAGTCACGATCTTCTCTCTGCTGCTTGGCTATCCGCTGGCCTACTACCTTTCGTTTTATGCGGGCAAGCGAAAAGACCTGCTTTATCAGTTGGTGATCATTCCGCTCTGGGTGAGTTACCTGGTTCGCGCTTACGCCTGGAAAACCATCCTGGGCAGTGATGGCGTGCTCAATACGCTGCTGCAGTATGTGCACCTGACCAAACATCCGCTGGAATTTCTTGTTGTATAGCCCGTTCGCGGTGGTGCTGACGCTCACCCACATCTACACGCCCTTCGCGTTCTTGCCGATTTACGCATCGCTCGAACACATCCCGCGAAATCTGATCGAGGCCTCCCATGATCTGGGCGCGTCGCCTTTTCAGACTTTCTGGAGAGTCGATCTTTCCTCTTTCCATTCCCGGAGTTCTGGCGGGAGCGACATTTGCATTCGTTCTTAGCCTGGGAGACTTTCTTGCGCCGCTGCTGCTGGGCGGCCCCAGCGGCATCATGATTTCGAACATTGTGGTCAGCCTGTTCGGTGCGGCCTACAACTGGCCCTTGGGCGCGGCCATCTCGTTTTGCATGCTGGCGCTGGTGCTCGCGCTCCTCTTTCTTTCGGAGAATCTGGAGAAGAAGTGGAGCTACCGATGAGCCGGCGAACGAATCCTACCCAGTTCGCGCTGGCTGCCCGTGGCACGCAGCATTGTCGTGTTCGGTTTTCTCTACCTGCCGATCGTCACTCTCATCGTTTACTCGTTCAACGGTTCGGGCGTGGGTGGATTTCCTCCGCGCAACCTCACGCTGAACTGGTATCGCCTGCTTTTCGCCGATGACGCGATTTGGACTTCCGTGCTGAACAGCCTGTTAGTGGCGTTCGCGGCCATGGCGATCTCGCTCGCCTTTGGGATACCCGCAGCCCTGGCCCTCGATCGGGCGAACTTCCCTGGCAAAGTCCTGTTTCGCAGGCTGGTCCTGCTGCCGCTGATCCTGCCGGGCATCATCACCGGGCTCTCGCTGCTGATGCTTGTTTCGCGAAGGCGGCGTGAAGCTGAGCCTGCTCACAATCGTGCTGGGCCACGGCACGGCGCTGATTTCCGTAGCCACCACCGAAGTGTTCGCGGGCTTGCAGAAACTCGATCGCGCACAGGAAGAAGCTTCGCTCGATTTGGGCGCGAATTACTGGCAGACTTTCTGGCGCGTGACCCTGCCCAATCTGCGACTGTCGATCATCGGCGCGGCGCTGCTGATTTTCACTCTCTCCATGGACGAAATCGCAGTCAGCTTTTTTCTGATCGGACGCGACAATACCCTGCCGCTCGAGATCTGGGGACGTTTGCGTCGCGGCATCACCCCGGAAATCAATGCCATCTCCACCATCATTTTCATCTTTTCACTGGCCGCAATCGTGACCTGGTACCGGCTGCGAGCGCGAGCCGAAACGGATCTGGTGTTGTAGCGCCAGCGTCCCTCAACAATATTCAGTCTAGTGTCATCCTGAGCGGAGTCTTTCCATTCGCTTCGCGAATGGAAAGACGAAGTCGAAGGACCCTACCCTCTTCGACATCATTATTTGATCACCTCGGCGTCATCGCCGTCTTTGGCCCATCCGCGGTTCAAATTTGGGATAAACACCGACACCTGTGGAGCGCAGTAGGGGTCCTTCGACTGCGCTGCTGCTTCGCAACGCGAAGCAGCCACTTCGCTCAGGATGACATTACCGTTGGGAAACTAGCTGGCTGCGGAACGCCAAATACATAGTAAAGTAGTAGTTGAGCACACCCAGAAAGGCATCTGACTTTTGAATCCCGGCATTCGCAATATCGCCATTATCGCCCACGTCGACCACGGCAAGACCACGCTGGTTGACGCCATGCTTCGCCAGAGCGGCACGTTCCGCGCCAACGAGCACCTGATCGAGCGGGTCATGGATTCCAATGACCTGGAGCGCGAGCGCGGCATCACCATCCTGGCCAAGAACACGGCGATCTTCTATCACGACATCAAGATCAATATCGTGGACACGCCCGGCCACAGCGACTTCGGCGGCGAAGTAGAACGCGCGCTCAAGATGGTGGATGGAGTCATGCTGCTGGTGGACGCCAGCGAAGGCCCGTTGCCACAGACGCGCTACGTGCTGAGCAAGGCGCTCGAAGCTCATCTGCCTCCGATTCTGGTGATCAACAAGATTGACCGCTCGGATGCGCGTCCGCAGGAAGTGCTGAACGAAGTTTACGACCTGTTCATCGACCTCGACGCCAAGGAAGAGCAGATCGACTTCCCGGTCTTATACACGAATGCCAAGACCGGCACGGCTTCTACCGACATCAAAGGCGGCGGGGAAAATTTGCAGCCCCTGTTCGAAGCTATCGTCAAGACCATTCCCGAACCCAAAGGCGATCCTGCCGGACCGCTGCAAATTCTGGTGGCCAATCTCGACTACAGCGATTACCTCGGACGGCTCGCCATCGCCCGCGTCTTCAACGGCACCATGCGCACCGGCGAGGATGTGGGCATCGCCAGGCTGGACGGCACGCTGCACAAGACGAAAATTACCAAGCTGTTTTCGTTCTCCGGCCTGAAGCGCGTCGACATCACGGAAACTTCGCTGGGCGACATCATCGCGGTCGCGGGCGTGGAGGGCATCACCATCGGCGAGACCATCACCGATGCGGAGAATCCTTCTCCGCTTCCCCACATCGCGATTGATGAACCGACCATCGCCATGCTGTTCACGGTCAACACTTCACCTTTCGCCGGCCGCGAGGGCACCTACGTCACCTCGAGAAACCTGCGGGAGCGACTGCAGAAAGAGCTGCTGACCAACGTCTCACTGCGCGTGGAAGAAACCGAGAGCACGGATTCCTTCGTCGTCATGGGGCGGGGCGAGTTGCAGCTCTCCATCCTGATTGAGATGATGCGGCGCGAAGGCTTCGAACTCATGGTGGGCAAGCCCGAGATCGTCACCAAACGCGTAGATGGCAAGCTGATGGAGCCGATCGAGAAGCTCACGGTCGACGTTCCGGAAGAGTTTGTCGGCGTGGTGATGGAACAATTGGGCGCGCGCAAGAGCGAAGTCCTCAACATGCACAATCACGGATACGGGCGCGTGCGCATCGAGTTCCGCGTGCCCAGCCGCGGATTGATCGGGTTGCGCAGCCAGTTGCTGACCGACACCCGGGGCACGATCGTGATGAATTCGCTGTTCGATGGCTACATCGAATGGCAGGGCGAGATCCCGCACCGGCTGACGGGCGCGCTGGTGTCTGATCGCAATGGCGTGACCACGCCTTACGCTCTCTACAATCTGCAGGAGCGCGGCGAACTGTTTGTCGGCCCCACCATCGACGTGTACGAAGGCATGATCGTCGGCGAAAACGCCAAAGACAACGACCTCGACGTCAACGTCGTGCGCGAGAAAAAGCTGACCAACATGCGCTCCTCCACGTCCGACATGGCGATCCGTCTGGTCCCCTTCCGCAATCTGAATCTGGAGCAGGCGATCGAGTTCATCACCGACGATGAGTATGTCGAAGTCACTCCAAAGTCGCTGCGCCTGCGCAAAAAAGTTCTCCAGGCCAACAAACGCGGCAAGAAAAATTCGATGGTCGCGGTAGAAGAGTAATCCTCGTTTTCCATGTCATCCTGAGCGGAGTTGTTGATTCCCAACGCGAAGCAACTACGAAGTCGAAGGAACTCTATCGGTTCCACGAACGCCTAAGTTCGTGCCATTCGTAATCGCAAATCTCAATCCAGCAAGTGCTCATGAGCATGCAGGGGTCCTTCGACTTCATCGATGCGTTCGCGCGAACGCATCGATTCCGCTCAGGATGACAACGCGTGGCGCGAGATTGTATACTCGGATTGCGATGCCCAAATCAGGGGAAAAACGACTTAAGATGTTTCTTGTTCCCTGCAGTTGCGGGACTACCTTTGCCGTCGCCGAAAATTACGATCGTCAAGGGACCGCCTGGAGCCGATACTTGAAGTGTCCCAACTGTGAAAAGCGGCACGATCCGAAAAACCGGCTGCTGCAGATCGGGTACCAGCGCGGTGGATATTGGACGGTAGATAAGTGTTAGGCGAGATCTCGGTGAGCACTGAAACTGCAGAACAGTCACATCCTGTCCGTGTTGCCGTAGTGGGCGTCGGCAAAGTGGGTGCGACCTTTGCCTATGCCTTGCTGTTGAGCGGACTGGCTTCCGAGATCGTGCTGATTGATGCTAACCACGCCAAGGCCGAAGGCGAGGCCATGGACCTCAACCACACCGTGCCCTTCGCTTTTCCCACCAAAGTGTGGGCGGGCGATTATTCGGACTGCGCCGGCGCATCAGTCACGGTCCTCACCGCCGGGGCCGGAACCAAACCCGGCGAAACCCGTCTTGATCTGGTGCAAAAAAATGCCGCCATCTGGCGGGCGATCGTGCCCGAGGTGGTAAAGCATAACCCCCAGGGCGTGCTGCTGATTGCCACCAATCCGGTGGATGTGCTGACCTACGCGGCCTGGAAACTCTCGGGATTGCCAAGCGAGCGCGTGATCGGCTCAGGGACCGTCCTGGATACGGCGCGCTTCCGCTACCTGCTCAGCCAGCACTTCGGTGTCGATGCGCGTAGTGTCCATGCCTACATCGTGGGCGAACATGGAGACAGCGAAGTGCCGGTGTGGTCAATGGCCAACATTGCGGGCATGCACCTCGCGGAATTCTGCAAGGCTCAAGGTATGCCCTTTGAGCCGCGAACCATGGAAGAGATTTTTCTGCAGACGCGAGACGCGGCGTATAAGATCGTCAAACGTAAGGGCGCGACCTACTACGCCGTGGCCGCTGGACTGATGCGCATCACTCAGGCCATTCTTCGCAACCAGAGCACCGTGCTTTCGGTTTCCAGCCTGATTGACGATTATTACGGCATGAGTGATGTCTGTTTCAGCCTGCCCACGGTGATCAATCGTCTGGGAGTAAAGAAGGTCCTCCGCATTGAACTGAGTCCGGAGGAGATCGACAAGTTGCGGCACTCAGCAGAAGTTTTGAAAACGGTAATCGGAAAGCTGGAACTCTAGCAAGGGATCGAATTTTCTTCTCTTCCTCTCTTCTCCGGGGTGAGCTTTGCGCTGAAAACTTTTGCCCGCGAAGCCGCACAAGATCGCAAAGTAAGACCATGTTCATGCGGATCTGTAGGGAGCTCCACCGCCCCGCCACGGAATCACTTCCCAGAATGGAAAGACCTGCTATACTTCCCCACGCATTTGACTGTTCCCCTGCTCCGGCAGCAAGACGGCAAACCAGCCTCCGCTTTTCCGCCGAAGTCAGTCACTCTCAGATAGCTCACTTAGAGGCTACTCGCTTGAAGAACATTTTCGTTGGGAACCTGGACTTCAATACTTCGGAAGAAGAACTCCGGCAGATGTTCGAGGCCTACGGACAGGTGGACCGCGTCAGCATCATGACCGACCGCGACACGGGCCGCTCACGCGGCTTTGGGTTCGTGGAAATGACGAATGCAGAAGACGGAGAAAAAGCAATCGCCGCCCTTAACGGCACTCAACTCGGGGGCCGCACTCTGAACGTCAACGAAGCCCGTCCCAAGGTGGAGCGTGGCGGAGGCGGTGGCAGAGATCGCGGAGATCGAGGCGGCCGCGGCGGCGGTGGCGGCGGGGGCAGAGGTCGTTACTAGTTCGCGGAACCCCATCAGCTAGGGCGCTGCGGTTCAGCGAATCAGGGCTTTCGCTTCGATCAGATGCATCTGTGGACTGGCTTAGACAACTGCGAGCCAAAGTGCGAGGGTGCCCCCTATCCATTTTCCCTCTGCTGATTGATGGCCCAAGCTCTGGGATGTAAACTGGGACAGCGCGCCCGTAGCTCAGCTGGATAGAGCGATTGCCTCCGGAGCAATAGGTCGGGAGTTCGAATCTCTCCGGGCGCACCATTCCTTCCTTACACCGCGACACCTTAATTTTGCGGTTTTGTGGTCATATAACTGCACGTTGCAATGGGAGTATGAAGGGCCGCTTTGATTTCGGCCAGGGACAGGCGCGACCTTTCTTTACCTCTATCTTATTCTATTTATTACTCTTATATAGTTAAGACCCAATCCCAGGACGTTGCTTCCTGTCCGCGATCATCTTCGGCGTTAACCGTGCTTGGACAGCCATGGCGCAGTCCTCGGCATCCAAAATTTGAACGGCTGGGCTAATTTTGGCCGTTGTTGAAATCCACCACTGAGTCGCTCATAGAGAGCCGATATTGAAGACCCGATGTACGGCTCGCCGGTCGAGCGGCTCGGGCATTTGGCGTCAGGTTCGAGCTCGGTTGCTTTAAAGGTGTCCTCCTCCCATGACCAGTACTTTAGTCGCACGCTTATCCAGGGTTGCCAAAGAGCCTCCTTTCCGCCTCCTCGCAAAACAGGTTCTCAGCGTCGCGCCCGTCTCCGTGCGGGTAAAATCGGAGTGGGATGCGGTCAGCCGTCCCAATTACCTAGCCGGCGTGCTGGCGGCCGCCGATCAGGCTGGGCGGGAAGGTATATCTGCAGTTTCGGTCATCGAATTTGGAGTAGCCGGGGGACAAGGGCTGTTAGCATTGCAGAAGATCAGCGAGGACGTAGAGAAAGAAACAAAGGTTCATGTAGCAGTTTATGGCTTCGACACCGGCAGAGGACTTCCCGAGTTGACCGGCGACCAGCGCGACCATCCGGACCGATGGGTAGCAGGCGACTACGTGATGAACGAGCGGGCGCTTCGCGCCCGGCTGACCAGCCGGACCACTTTGATTCTGGGTGAAGTGAAAGACACCGTGGCCGATTTCGTGCGGAACCAGCAGCATCCGCCTTTGGGATTTGTTGCGATTGATGTTGACCTTTATTCCTCGACCCGTGACGCCCTGCAGGTATTGTCGCTTCCGGGCAAGAGGATGCTGATGCACCTGCCTATGTATTTTGACGACGTCAAGCGAATTTTCAATCACCGCTTTGCCGGAGAATTACTGGCGATCGACGAATTCAATGCCATGAATGAGAATGTGAAAATTGACAGGTGGCGAGGAATCACTGAAGGCCGCGCATTCCCGGAGAGCGATTGGCTCGAACGAATGTACGTCGCTCACGATCTGGAGGCGATCTCCAAGGCTCACGCGACTCGCGAACACCTTAAGCTGGAACTCTCGAACTAACACCTAAATGCTCTTCGTGGCCCTAACCCGTTCGAGTATTCCGCAATTGCCCACGAGTGGCTCCCCGCGGCAGTTTCCGTTTGCTCCGGGCTGGCTTCTGACCTGCGCCACGGACGATTTTCTTTCCCGGTTGTCGATGTCAAAGGACGAGATTGTGGTCTGGGAGTCGCTGCTGGGAGGGCACGTAGATTCCAACCACGATGTGTCGTTGGTCACGGCCTGCTTTCTGCCTGCCTTGCAGACCCTGCAAGTGTCCAAATCTTCCGTATCTGGACGGCCGGTGTACTACTGCACGAATTCCAGAGGAGAGTTTTTTGCTTCCACGCATATCGCCTGGCTGCGGCGGGCGGGCGTTTCCATCGAAGAAGACAAAGATATTCTGCCCGAACTCCTGGTCTACCGGGTTGTCGCTCCGCCGCGAACCCTTTTCCGTGGCATTCGGCAGTTGCGCGTCTCGGGAAGCCTGGTCATCGACCTGAAGGACGGAAACCTGCGGATCAGTGATGCGTCCCGCGGCTATGACCCGCCCGGCTCCTCGGCTTCAGAACCGGAAGAGGAATCCATCCGGAGGGTGGCGGTGGCTCTGCAGACCGCGGTGGCCCGGCTGGCCCCGGTCTCACCTCGAGTGGCAACCCTGCTCAGTGGCGGCGTGGATTCTTCGATTCTCTCGACCATTGCTCGAGATGAGCTCTCGGTGCGCGATACTTTTTCGACTGCATATCCTTTCGACAATCCTGAGACCAACTTCGAACAGGAATATGCTTTATCCGCCGCGTGCGAGCTGGGAACGAGGCACTCGCTGTTTGTCCCAACAGCGACGGATTTCCTGACGGGATTTGTAGAAGGACTGGCGGCCGCAGAAGCTCCGCTGAATCACTTGCAGTCGGTGCTGCTGTATCTGCTGTTCAAGAGTGCCCTGCCCGGACACATGGACCGGATTATCTGTGGAGAGGCCGCGGATTCAGCCTTTGGCCTGGATACCCACTTCGCGTTTCGCCCACGCAATGACCTGCGCCGGCGATTCCTCTCGCTGGCGCCCGTGCATCTTGGCTTGCGCGCGCTGGGTTCCGGCTGGCCGAGAGCGAGAGCGATGGCCGCGCATATGGACGAATTCCGGAGCCTGCACCTCCCGATCTCAGATCCCCTCCATCCGATCTGGAGCTATGCCGCCTACGGAGACTTTGAGTGGGTCAGGAACAACTATGGGGCGTCTCGTGAACAAGTCATCGCTTCCCGGTCGGAGCAATTGCAACCGGTAGCGGACAGATCGTTTAATGATGCGCTTGCGCTCTATGCGCTTAACTACTGCGATGTGGCGATCACCACCACAATATGGTCGAAACTTGCGGAAGAGCAACGCAAGATTCTTTATTATCCGTTCGCCAGCCAGGACATTCTGGACACAGCGTTTTCCATTCCCTGGGAAATCAAGTTGAAAACCGGCAAGCACATCGTGCGCGGCGCTGGACGCCGGCTGGGCGTTCCCGATTTCATTTTGGATCGCCGGAAGCAAAGTTTCGGCATCGCTTCGGACCGCTGGGCGGAAACAGGCGGCGCGATGGAGCCGCTGGTCGCCCTTGCCGCCAAGGTAGTGGACATAAAACAACTTCGCGATCTGCAGGGCAGAGACCCGAGCAAGGCCATGACGTTCTGGAGCCTGCTCAACTACGCGGTGTTGATACGGCTATTCGTGAGGGGCGAGAGCAAAGAGGCATTGCTGGAGGAGTTAGCCGACCGCAGCAAGGCCTCAGATCGAAGAGTAAGCCACAGCCTGGCAGCTTGAACAATTCTCCCAACCGCCGCGAAACTACAGCAATCCGAAAAAAATTTACCCAAATCGGCTATTAGCAGGGCGCCGGAACGCGCCCATAAAGTCATCCAGTTCCTGCAACGTGAAGGGCTTGTGCAGCACGGGAGAGCCGGTAACAAAGGCAAAGTGCTGATCGGGATTCTTGCGGCGCATATCGTCGATAAATTTCGAGCCGCCGCCGGCGGAGCCGCGCACGAATCTCATTCCGATCAGGACAACATCGTATGGTCCCCGGTCGCAATAAGCGCGAAAGCCTTCGTTGCAATTTGAGGTCAGCTCAACTTTGTAGCCAAGCCGGTTGAGCATGACGCCCATCACTTTCCGCGTCGTTTCTTCCGCCTCAACTACCAGAATGTTCATGGGTTCCTTTCGACCGCAATCCTCCTTGCATATTTTATCGGGAGTTTTCACTAAAGCCACTTTCCAGAGTTACCCCTGCCGGTGACTATAGTCATCTTGTTCCAGAAGATATCCTGCTTCAATCTGGTGGAGGCACAACCAGATTTTCTGGGGAGTCGTTCCCTTACTTATGAGTGATCCCAAGTATTCCGGCACGGGTGCGGACTGGACGCAATTGTTGACCGATCCAGCCCTGGTAAGCCATCTGGGAGAATTGCTTCAGGTCTATCGTGAAGCCACGCCCGAAAAGCGCGATCAGGCTCTGCTCGAAGCCATGCGCAATCTAAAGGGCGGTAATGCCAAAGCGGCCGTTGCCGCTCAGAGTGCAGATTCCTCGCCTGTGGCACAGCCCGCAGCGGTGGCGCCGCCAACGGTCAAGCCAGTGGCAACCAGTCCAGCCTTCAGTCCGCCGTTCCAACCAGATATCTTCACTCCTACCCGGAATGAGGACCGGCGCCGCCATGCCCGAATGAAGTGTTTTGTTGCGGTCGAGCTGCGCCTGGGCAACTCAACTGTGCCGGTCTGGGGGAATCTGGCGAATACGGGTTTAGGTGGGTGTTTCGTCGAGACTGCCACCCCCGTGCCATCAGGGGTTAATGTAGAAATCGGTCTTTGGCTGGCCAACGGCAAGATCTGGATCAAGGGACTGATTCTCACCGGAGTGGTGACCAAGAGCAGCCCCTCATTCGGAGTGCGGATCAAGTTCTCCGAGCTCGAGCAGACCGAACGCGAAAACTTGCGTCACTTTCTGAGGTTCGTCGAAAGCACCACCCAGGGCTACAACACCGAGAACGGTTATCTTGCACAACTGAAACGCTAGAGTCGCTTCGGTCATCGACTCCGCGAATCCTCATTCGTCATTCTTCCAGGCTCGGCACCCAGATCTTCGGGAAGCGCTCTTCCAGCAGCAGCTGCAGCAACTGGGCCGCGTCCCCCCAACCACAACTCGCAGCCCAACTCGGCCAGCAGGCGCTGCGCGACGCAGCCGCTGACGGATCACAACTACTTGTTCTGGGCCGCAATCAGCTTTCGTAAATCTTCCAGCTCGGCCGTGCGCTGGGGGTCTGGATGCAGGGCGAGAAATTGCCGCATCGAGTCAAGCTTCCGGTTTGCCGAGTCGCTCTGATTTCCCTCTTCGTACAAACGTGCGAGCGTGGCCAGGGCATCCCAATAGATCGGATCTGTGTGGCCCTCCAAGGCGGTGGCCCGTTGATCCATCTGGGCGAGCAATGCCGCCGCCTTTTCCGAGTGCCCGGAGCGGCGGTCGCAGCGAACCTGGACGCTCCACGCCCTCCAGTACCTGGCTTGCAGATCGGTCTGAGCCTGGCGTTTGTAGGTAACGCTGTACCAGTCGAACGGCCGGATGCGCTGCAGGCGCCACTCGTCGTCGCGAATGCCCTGAAGAGCCATGGCCTCGACCTGCGCGGGGTTGCCGTTCCCTGCCAGCAGGCGTTCCGCCTGGTCGAGCAATGGACTCGGGTCAGGCAACTTTTCCGGACGCGATCGCAGCACCGAGCCGGGACACAGCCCCAGAAAGCGCTCGCGCTCGACTCTCTCTTTTTCGTCATTCCGGAACGGCGCGGAAGCATAGATCTCAGCCAGGGCGCCATGGGCCGGGGCAAAGTCCGGATGCTCCGTCACGATTTCACTGATCTGCTGAATGGCCGTGGGAGTATTACGCCCGATCAGGCTGCGCGCGTACAGGTAGCTGTACATCAGGTCGTCGGAATGCTGCATGGAAAGAACCTGATACTCCTCGGTCAATTTTCTTAAATGGCCCTCGATTCCGTGGCGTTGCACCGCGTCCTGGTAGAGCTCGTGGACCAGCAGGTCATTCGGGTACCGCGCGCGCAACGCGAGAAACGGCGCAACATTCTGGTCATAGTCCGTGGGATTGGCCACGACTTTCGAAGTCCTTGTCAGCTCGGCACGGATTTCGGGAGACAGCTCACAAACGGCGGAGTGCGCAATCGGCGCCCGCGCCAGGAAAAGCAGAGCGATGCCTACCTGCATCCAAGGACATCGAGAAATGGAGAGGATCGCGGAGAGTCTCACCAGCACTCTCCGCGATCCGGGAAGAAACGAGCAGTCACGTTACAACGAACGCAGGAAGTTCAACACATCCTGCATTTGCGAGCGGTTGAGGGAGTTAAATCTGCGTACCACGTCATTGGCTTCCGACCCGCAACTCTGGCTGGTCGATGACCGGAAGCGGAAATTGCCGTTGGAGCAGTCAGTCGAGGCATGGGCCTGAATAGCCTGCAACAGATCAGAGGTTCTTCCATCGTGCAGGAAGAACAAGCGCTGGCCAAGGCCCCAGAGTGGCGCCGTGCGGAACTGGTCCGGCCCAGCCGCCCCCTGGTTGATCCCATCCGCCAACTGCGCGCCCATATGATGGATAGCGAAATCGGAATATGGGTGGTAAGTGACATTTGACATCGCGCTTGATTTCGCCTTGCCGGTGGTGAGTGTGGAGGTATGGCAAAGCGCGCAGCCAACGCTGCTAAAGAGTTTGGCTCCGTTCGCGGCCGAGCTTGACATCGGCGCCGGTGTCGGAGGCGCCGACAGACGCATGAAAGCGGCGAAGTTCACCAGGTCCGACGACATTTCTGACGCCGTGCCGGTGAGGCTGCCGTTTTCAGTAATATTGGTGCTGTCTTCCGGCGATCCGTTGTAGACGCAACCGGCCACCGCTGAACGTTCGTTGGTGAAGGCTTCGTTGGAAACTCCCTGCTCCACGTTGTAGGCTTCCCCGGCGAAGACCATCAAAGACTTGTTCTGAGCCTTCCATCCGAAGCGGGTGATGGTGCCGTCGTTCCCGCTCATGTTGAAGCTGCCGGCAATCCCGAGTTGCGACTTGACGCTCTGGTTGGCCGCCAGGTTTGCTTGCAGGGTTGAATCCGGTGTGGCTTCCACCAGGCCGAGCCCAAAGGTCGGAGTCGGGATGCGGAAGATGACGTTGTGAGCGGCCAGTTGCTGCGCGAAAGTTCGGTTGAGCCAGGTTGCAACCTTCCGCATCGCTCCTGCCGGTGATGGTATAGAGCCCGTGGACCCCGCCATCGTTTGATCCGTCGGGGTTGCGGATGAATCGAGCTTCCCGTACCGGACCGTCAGCTAGTGATGAACGAAGGGACAGTATTGCGAGCGCCATCCAAAATAGCGAGACCCACTTGCGGATTGGGTGTCGGACTGCTGCCGCCAACCACCGGATGGGCGTGGCACTGCGCACAGCTGTTGCCGTTGAACGTGGGCCCCAAACCCGAGCCGGTTTCCCCAGGTACGCTTCCAGTTACCGAGTCTATTTCCATGAAATCCGAAATCGTCGCTTTGAAAAACATTTCTTCGTCGGTACTTACCCCTGGAAAAGCTCCCCCTACTCCAGGGTCTCCACCGCGCGGCCCGGGATCGTGCTGAGCCTCAAGGGTTCCAGCGCTCACGACAACAGTCAACGCGAGACCCACAACCGCTAGCAAATTCTTGTGTTTCATGCTGCACCTCGATGCATGTGTAGGACCACACCCCGGCACAAGCCAGGTCTGTCTTTGCTGAGAGAGGCGCGATTTGTCCTGCCGGCTCGACCTCGCCAACCAGCGTTGGCGTCGCTGCGTTCGGTCGAACCGCCTGGAAGTGGCTACCGGTGCGGCTTTTGACGGATCCGCGAAGGACTAAGAAAAACTTAATGGAAGTTACGCCCGAATCGGGATCAAGTCAAGATGGCCATTAGTACATCCTGACCTGTGCAAAAGCCTTTGCCAGCAAGGAATCTGGCGCGGATTGGGTTTGCGGAGGAACCGGAGGAACGGGAGAGCGGCCACTGCCCTTTTCCGTCAATGACATCGCTAGAAAACCAGTCAACACCGACTTCGCCCAAAACGGCTATGGAATATGGCCGTCAGCGGCGGAAATATCAACGTCCTTTATTGTCGGTTGCATTCTGATTGCTGTCCCACACGGTTTTTCCGCCGACAATCGTCTTCACAATCTCGACGTCGCGGATCTTGGCAGGATCGATGGTAATTAGGGTGACGCTTATCCACCGTCCACACCTTCGCGTTATGAATGATCGGGTCCGCGGCGGGCTGATTTGGCGAAGGTTGAGAGTGCGCGTTAAGTGAGAGTGAAAGGACGAATAACAGAAAAACCCCGCGGCCGAAACCATGAGTAGTTCGCATTTTCGTTTTGAGCGTCAAGATACCGGAACCAAGTATTCTCGTCGAGCACACGCGCCCTTAACACTTTTGTGCCAACCACCCGCACTCTGGGGCCATTGCTCGGAAGAAGCCGACACAGGTAGGCTCACATTCAGACATTCAAATCATCATTTTATTTTCTGGCCCGCTTGATGCGGCTCCATGGGCGCGCCGGATAACGTCAGCGCGGCAGCCGTCGAGGCGCGGCTGGCAGACTCAGGAATCCGACCATGACAATCGAGCATAATCACAATGAGTGGTAACGGTTCGCCCCATCCCCGGGTACGAGTTCTGATCGCGGACGACCACGAAGTCATGCGCATGGGAATTCGTAATCTGCTGCAGCTTCAGTCGGGCTGGACAGTTTGCGCGGAAGCCAGCAACGGGCAGGAGGCTGTGGAAAAAGCACAGCAATTTCAGCCGGACGTGATCATTATGGACATCACCATGCCGGTCATGAACGGCCTGGACGCCGCCCATCAAATCACCAAAACCCATCCGCAAATCCCCGTAATCCTTTTCTCCATGCATGTGTCTGACGATATCTACCGGCATATGAAAATTGACGGGGTTCGCGGTGCCGTCGCCAAGGCCGACGCGGCCCGGGATCTGGCTCGGGCAGTGGAAGCCGTGCTGAGGGGGGAGACTTTCTTCCCGGACCGGTTAACCGCTTCGAGCTGATTTTCTGGAGATTACGGGAGGTCTTACAGGAGTGGCAGGCGCCGGCCGGTTATGGGGAGGTAACCGGCGCCTGCCGTTCGCTCCTTCGCGTTGGGGTTATCTCACTAATACTGCTTTCTATATCTGCTGCGCCATCCGGATAATACTGTAGATCGTAAAAAAGATTTGACCAGGAGCCTCTCAGGTGTGGCGTGTGCGGACTATGTGGAATAGTCGGCATTAATGCGCACGTACTCCGCGGTCAAGTCGGTTGTGAGGAAGGCAGTAGAACCTCGGCCTCGCCCCAATTGCACACGAATCTGGCTGCGCGACTTGGCCAGGGCTTGATGGGCCCGTTTTTCATCAAAGACGCACCCGACACCGTTCCGGCATACGGTTTGATCGCCAATCTGAATGCTGACCCGCTCCGGATTGATGTCCACTCCAGATCGTCCGACCGCGGCCAGAATGCGTCCCCAATTGGGGTCGGCGCCAGCCCACGCGGTCTTTACTAATAAGGAATGGGCCACGGTTCGGGCCACCCTGCGGGCTTCTTCCTGATTCCTGGCCTGTTCGATCGAGAGCCGAATGACGTGGCGTACACCCTCGCCGTCCGAAACGATCTGTTCGGCCAGAGATTGGCAGACTTGGCGCACGGCCTCGGCGAATTTCTTACGGATCGAGGCCCTTTTCAGGCGCAGCCCGGTTTTTCCACTGGCCAGGAGCAGCACAGTATCGTTGGTGGAGGTATCTCCGTCGATCGACATGCAATTAAAAGTTGTGTCGCAGGCCTTGCGTAACGCCCGGCGCAGTTCTGCCGGAGTCGCGGCAACATCGGTGAAGAGATAAACCAGCATGGTGGCGAGCTGGGGATGGATCATGCCCGCACCCTTGGCGATTCCCAGCACCTTGACCGAGGCCTGCTTTGAGGGAAATTCGGCAAAGGCCAATTTCGCTCGCGTGTCGGTAGTCATGATGGCGTGGGCGAAGCCGGCAATTGCCTGCTGCGTTGTATTCCGGCCGGCTGCCAGTTCAGGCAAAGCGGAAATGATCTTTTCCACGGGCAGGGGCACTCCGATAATTCCCGTGGACGACGGAAATACCGCCTCAGAAGGCACTCCCAGCAACTGGCCAAGCTGCCGACAGACTCGCTCGCAAGCCTTCACCCCGGCTTTGCCGGTTGCACAATTGGCGTTGCCCGAGTTTACGATCACAGCTCTGATACGGCCGCGACTGGCGGCCAGAGCGGCTCGATCCACCACAAGAGGCGCCGCCATCACCCGATTTTTCGTGAACACCGCGGCGGCGGTCGTGCCTGGACAGGCCTCGACCAGCGCCATATCGGCCCGGCCACTGGCCTTGATTCCGGCACACGCCGACGAAAAGCTGAATCCGGCAGGCAGGGAGATTTTGTTTTTGGGGCCGGAGCGAGGTTTCATACCTCGATCTTCACCAGCCAATTTGTGGGTTGCGGCAGGATGGCGAATTTGGGCAGTTCGCCGCGCACCATAGCCACCTCATCGCATTGATGGAAGCGAGGGCAAACGCAGCAATCCTTGTGGATCTTGTCGGGCAAATCCTCGCGCTGCGCCATGGCAAATCCCAGGCGCGCAAAGAATTCCGGAATGCGCGTGAACAGGCAGATCGAGCTGACGTTGTGCTTGTTGGCCTGCGCCAGCAATGCCTTGACCAGACGCTCGCCGCCGCCCGAGCCCTGGCGCTCCGGATCTACGGTGATGGATCGAATCTCAGCCAGGTGCGGACCGTAAAGATGAAGCGCGCCGCAGCCGATAATCTCGCCGTGATCTTCCAGCACCACAAAGTCGCGGACGTTTTCGCATACCTCGGCAAAAGTCCGCGGCAGCAGGGTTCCATCACCGGAATAAGCGGCGATCAGACTGTGTATCTGTTCAGCGTCAGGAAGAAGGGCTTCACGCGTGCGCATGGACTTCCTCCTGCATGGACGCCACTTTCTTCCTGGCATCCGCGATGGCTTGCCGGACTCGCGACGGCGCAGTACCGCCCGGCACATCGTGAATGTTCAGCACTGCCTGCAGACTCAAAGAGGAATAGAAATCCTGATCGAATGCCGGGTTCAACAGCCGCAGGTCTTCGAGCGGAAGATCGGCCAGCTCGCAGTTTCTTTCGATGCAGGTTTGCACGGCCTTGCCGATTTGTTCATGCGCCAGGCGGAACGGAACGCCGCGCCGGACCAGGTAAGTCGCTCCGGCCCAGGCGTTCATGAAGCCCGACTGCGCGGCTTCCTGCATGCGCTCGGTATTGAATTCCACAGCCTTCATCCAGCCGGACACAAGCGGCAGGAGAGAAAGGATGGTACCGGCGGCGTCGAACAACGGTTGCTGAGTCTCCTGCAAGTCTTTGTTGTAGGCCAGGGGAAGGCCTTTTACGGTGATCAGCAAAGCGGTTGAGTCGCCGATAATGCGAGCGGCTTTGCCCCGCGTCAGCTCCAGCAGATCGGGATTCATCTTTTGCGGCATGGCGCTGCTTCCGGTCGAATACGCCTCGGGCAGCCGGATAAATCCATATTCCTGCGAGGAAAACAAAATCATTTCCTCTGCCCAACGGCTCAGGTGTACGGCCAGCACGGAGAGCGCACCCACGAATTCCAGAACGAAATCCCGGTCGCTGGTGGCATCAATACTGTTGGCGGTGGGAGCGTCAAAGCCAAGTTCTTCCGCCATGGCGCGACGGTCGAGCGCCAGGGTTGCGCCCGCGACCGCGCCCGATCCCAATGGAGAGAGATTCAGGCGCTTGCGGCAGTCGGCCAGCCTTCCTGCGTCACGCAGAAACATTTCGACATAGGCGAGCAGCCAATGCCCCACCAGCACCGGCTCGGCGCGTTGCAGATGGGTGTAGGCGGGCATGGCGGAGCTTCCCGCCTGCTCGGCGCGATCGAGAATAATCCCGAGAAAATCCGCCAGATCGACCTGCATCTGATCGATCGCCGCTCGAACATAAAGCCGCAGATCGGTTGCAATCTGCTCGTTGCGGCTGCGGCCGCTATGCAATTTGTAGCCGGTATCACCAATCAGCGCGACCAGTTGCTTCTCGACGAAATGGTGCACATCTTCCGCTTCGCTGTCGTCGAGGAAAGCCGGCGATGACGCGGCCTTTTCCGCAATCTGATCCAGACCTTGGAGAATCGCGATCAGCTCGCTCGATGACAACACGCCCGCATTCTTCAGTGCGCCCGCATGGGCGCGACTGGCCGCCAGCTCCTGCCGCAGCAGGCGCCGGTCGAACTCAAAGGACCGTTGCCAGCGCTCGAAATCGGCATCGAGCGGCTGGCGAAAGCGTCCCGACCACATCTTCATCGTGAAACCCCAGACGGTGACACCTCTGACTTCGCCGCCTCAGACTTCGCCCGGGCTCGAATCTGCGCCCGCGAACGCGATGGCAGCCCCAGAATGCGGATGAATCCTTCCGCATCTTTCTGATCGTAGCTGTCGCCCATGGTGAATGACGAAAGATCGGTGCGATACAGCGAATTGTCCGAGTGACGGCTGACTACCGAGACGTTGCCTTTGTACAAAGCCAGCGTGACCGTGCCGGTCACATCGCGCTGCGTGCTCTCGACGAATGCGTCCAGCGCCTCACGCAACGGGGTGAACCAGAGGCCGTAGTAAACCAGTTCGGCATATTTCAGGCCGACGTGCTGCTTGAAGTGGGTGACATCGCGCTCCAGGCACAGAGCCTCGAGTTCGCGGTGCGCCGCAATCAGCAAGGTTCCACCCGGAGTTTCGTAACAGCCGCGAGACTTGATGCCCACGAAGCGGTTCTCCACCAGGTCAATCCGGCCTATGGCATTGCGTCCGCCGATTTCGTTCAACAACTCGACCAGTGAAACCGGATCGAGGGTCATGCCGTTCACCGAAACCGGCACACCTTTGTCGAAGCCGATGACCACCTGCTCCTCGCGGTCGGGCGCGTCCTGCGGTGAACGCGTTAACTGCCATGTCGTAGGCAAGGGCGCGTTGCCGGCATCTTCCAGTTCCCCGCCCTCGTGGCTGATGTGCCACAGATTGCGATCGCGGCTGTGAATTTTCTCTCGGCTGGCGGTCACGGATATTCCGCGCTTCTCGGCGTAGTCGAGACAGTCTTCCCGCGACTTCAGATTCCACTCCCGCCACGGCGCGATGACTTTTAGCTCCGGAGCCAGCGCCTGATAGGTAAGTTCGAAGCGGACCTGATCGTTGCCCTTGCCGGTGCAGCCGTGTGCGACTGCGGTTGCGCCCTCGCGCAGAGCCGACCTCCACCTGATGCTTGGCAATCACCGGCCGCGCCAGGGAGGTGCCGAGCAGATATTTATGCTCGTACACCGCTCCCGCCTTCAGCGCTGGAAAAACATATCCGGTGAGGAACTCCTCGCGCATGTCTTCGACGATCACCTTGCTGGCGCCGGTCTTGTAAGCCTTTTCGACGACGGCTTCGATGTCGTCTCCCTGCCCCACGTCTCCGACCATGGCGATCACGTCGTAGGCGTAGTTCTCCTTCAGCCAGGGAATGATGATGGAGGTGTCGAGCCCTCCGGAATAAGCAAGAACAACTTTTTCAGGCATTTGCATTCCTCGAATTCGTGCGGCCCACCTTGCCGCCCAGCAGTAGTAACAGGATGGCCTTCTGCACGTGCAAGCGGCTTTCCGCCTGGTCGAACACCACGGAGCGATCGGAATCCATCACCTCGTCGGTGATTTCCATGCCGCGGTGTGCGGGCAAACAGTGCATGAAGACGGCGTGAGGCGCCGCGCCGGACACGAGCTTCTGGTTTACCTGGTAGGGCGGAAATATCTGGTTCCGCTCCTGCTCCTCGTGCTCGTGGCCCATGCTGGTCCAGGCATCAGTATAGACCGCGTCCGCCCCGTCCACGGCCTGGTTCGGGTCGTTGAGGATCTCGATCACCGCGCCAGTCTGTTGCGCAATGTCCTGCGCATCGGCAACGATCTGCGCATCGGGAGCGTAACCCTCAGGCGTAGCGATACGAATCCTGGAGCCTAGAGTAGCCGCGGTCAGCAACAGAGAGTGAGCCACATTGTTGCCGTCGCCGACGTAGGCCAGGCACATCTTCTTGAGATCTCCAAACCTCTCCAGCAAGGTGAAGTAATCGGCCAACGCCTGGCAGGGATGCTCAAGATCGCTGAGCGCATTGATCACCGGAACGCAGGCGTGCTCGGCCATTCCCTCGACCGTGCTGTGGGCGTAGGTACGCAACACGATGGCATCGATCCAGCGTTCCACGTTGTGCGCGATGTCGCTCAATTTTTCGCGCGCATCGAGACGGCCCGAGGTCTGGTCCATGAAAAACGCATTGCCGCCCATGCTGGCCATCCCCGCTTCAAACGTCAGCCGGGTGCGCAGGGACTGCTTTTCGAAAAACATCACCATCTGCTTCCCGGCCAGTGCCGACCGGAAATTCGCGGGACGCGCCTTCATCAGTCCCGCCAGATGGAAAATCGTCTCAACCTCGATCGGGCTGAGGTCGCGGATGGAAATCAGATCGCGTCCGGGAAATGTTGTCGTCGCCGGAGGGGTTACGACCTGGGTTGTCTGTGGCTGGCTGCTCACCGTGATTGGCTCCTTCGAGTTGGCTTTATGTTGCCGATACTCTTCTTCGGTTGCGTGGAAGTGAGAGCCGAGTCGAGCGCTCGGATCACCTGGTCCACATGAGCTTCGTTGAATGATGTAAGGCGGCAGGAAGCGCAGAACCGTATCCTGCGTGCGGTTGATCAGGATGCCGCGCCCCAGCAACTCGGCTACGACTGCTTTTGCCCTGTCCGCGGAATCGAGATTCATGCCCAGCATCAGGCCCATGCCGCGAATTTCCTGCACGCCACCGTGTTTGGCTTTGAGCCCTTCGAGCCGGCTGTGAAAGTAGTCTCCGGTCTGGCGAATGTGCCCCAGCATCCCGTCCAGGACCCGCAGAAATTCGATGGCCACCGCGCACGCCAGCGGACCGCCGCCGAATGTTGTGCCATGCATGCCGGGATGCATGCCGCTGGCGACGCGATCCGTCGTGAGCAGCGCTCCCAGCGGAAGGCCTGCCGCCAACGGCTTCGCCACGGTGACAATGTCCGGCTTCACTCCGTAATGCTGATAGGCAAAATATTGTCCGGTGCGGCCGAGGCCACACTGGATTTCGTCGAGAATCAGCAGCGCGCCGGTGCGGTCGCTCAACTGCCGCGCGGTCTGCAGAAACTCGGCGCTGAGCGGACGGATTCCGCCTTCACCCTGAATGGTCTCCAGGCAAATGGCGCAGACGCTGCCGTCAAACTGACGTTTCAGATCGTCCACATCGTTGAATGCGACGAAACCAACTCCCGGCACCAGCGGCGCAAAAGGATGGCGGTATTTCTCCTGACCAGTCGTCGCCAGCGAACCGAAGGTGCGTCCGTGAAAAGAATTCTCCAGCGCCAGCAGACGCCACTTGGCTTTGTGGCCGTTATTGTTCTGGGTGCGCGCGTAGGCTCGCGCCATCTTGAGCGCGCCTTCCCATGCCTCGGTCCCGCTGTTGCAGAAAAATGCCTTATCCAGGCCGGAGATTTTGGTCAGCCGTTTCGCAAGTTCCGCCTGGAACTCATGGAAAAAAAGATTCGACACGTGAATCAGGCGTCCCGCCTGTCGCTTCAGCGTGGACTGAATCACGGGATGTCCGTGACCCAGCGCATTGACCCCGATGCCGCTCAGGAAGTCGAGATAGCGCTTGCCCTTCGAGTCCCAGAGATATACGCCGCGGCCGCGCTCAAAGAGCACGCGCTGGCGATCATAGGTCGGCAGCAGTAATTTCGATTCTGAACGAATGACGGCAGTCGAGGCTCATGCGACTGTCACCTCCGTGCCGCCGTAGAGCTTGGTGAGATAGAACTGCGGCAACGTGTCCGCCTGTGCTGCCGGAAGAATTCGCACCCGCCCCACGCCTCTTTTGAGCGCCTGGCCGCAGGCCTCCAGCTTGGGCAGCATGCCGCCGGCAATTTCCGCGCTCTCCACCATGGCGGAAATCTGCTTGGTGTTCAGCCACGGCATCACCGCGCCCTCGGCGTTCTTCACGCCCGCAACGTCGGTAAGGAAAATAAGCGTGTCGGCATGGCAGGCCACGGCGCAGGCCGCAGGCCATCTGGTCCGCATTCACGTTGTAGTACTCGCCATCGGAACCCAGCGCCACCGACGACAAAACCGGAATCCCACCTTGACCCCAGATGGCGTCCAGCCAGCGCGGTTCGACCGAGCAGATTTCTCCCACATATCCGAGGTCGTAGCCGGGCGTCTGTTTCTTGCGGGCGCGGAATGACATGCCGTCGCCGCCGCACAGACCGATCGCGGGACGCCCCGCCGCAACAATCGCCGCCACCAGGCTCTTGTTCACCATTCCGGCCAGCACCATCAGCGCTACGTCGCGGGTCTCCGCGTCGGTAATTCGCAGACCGTTTACGAAATCGCTTTCCTTGCCCAGGAGTTTCAGCGTTCGGGTGAGGGCTGCTCCGCCGCCGTGCACCACGGTGACGCGGTGGCCGTCATTCGCCAGTTCGACGATCGCATGAGCACACTTCTGCAGCGTGGTTTTGTCTTCGAGTGCCGCGCCGCCCAGCTTGATTACAATCTTCACTGCAGACCTTCCTCTTCCTTAAACCCATACATGAGGTTCATGTTCTGAACCGCCTGACCGGCCGCGCCTTTAAGCAGGTTGTCGATGCAGGAAACCAGCACCAGCCGGCGTCCATCTTCCGCCAGGCAAAATCCCAGATCGCAGTAGTTGGTGTGCAGCGAAAACTGGATCTGCGGCAGCTTCGGCGTCGCGAAAACCCGCACCCAGGGCTTGCCGTCATAGAAATCCATGGAAGCAGGACTCCACTTCCGCCGGCTTCATCTCACGCTTCAAGATGCACATAGATGGTCGAAAGAATTCCTCGCGGAATGGGCAGCAGGTGCGGAGTGAAAATCAGTTCGCGCGCGTTCAGCTTCAACTGCTCGAGAATCTCTCCCACATGGCGATGCCCGAACACCGAGTACGCGGACAAGATTGTCGGCCACCGAAACGAAGTGGGTGCGGGCGGTCGCCTCCTTGCCGGCACCGGAGACCCCTGACTTCGAATCGGAAATAATTCCCTTCTCCCGATCGACGACATCCGCGGCCAGCAGCGGGGCCAGCGCAAGAATGACAGAAGTCGCGTAGCAGCCCGGATTGGCCACCAGCGCCGCGCCCGGAAGCCGGTCACCATTCAGCTCGGGAAGTCCGTACACCGCTTTTTCGGTGAGTTCGGCCGCAGTAACCGCATTCGTGTCCTGGAAGCCGTAAACCGCGCGATGCTGCGCCTGCTCGCAGCCGCCAGGCGCCGCTCAGGTCGATCACCCGCAATCCGCAGGCAATAGCCTCCGGAACCAGCGCGCGCGAAACTTCATGCGGCGTGGCCAGAAACAGCAACTCGATTTTCTGCCGCTGCAACTCAGGCCAGGAAAGCGGCTGCAGGGATAGCCCCCGTTGCCGGAAATCGCGGGATACATTTCAGCCAGATTCGCCGTGGCGGTCTTCGCCGGAACGCTGAAGCATCACCGGAGTTTCCACCTGCGGATGTCGCAGGAGAATGCGCGCCAGTTCGAAACCGGAATAGCCGGTCGCGCCCAGAATCGCGGTTTTTAGTTTGCCCGTCATCACTATGATTTATGCCCGCCGTCAGTTTGCGACACTAGGCGAGCATCTCCTGAATCCGGGCCGCCAGCCGGTTGGCGCCCTTCTTGTCGGCGCAAACCATCAATATCGTGTCGTCCCCCGCGATAGTTCCGATGGCTTCCTCCCAATCCTGTCCGTCGAGCGCGGCGGCCACAGGCTGCGCGCTGCCCACCGTGGTCTTGATCACCAGCTGGTTCTGCGCGGCGCGGACCTCCAGTACGAACTCGCGTACCAGGCGCGAAACCGGCGGCAGGGCGGGCTCCGATACCGCTTCCGCCGGCAGCATGTAACCCTGCCCCGGCCTTCACCAGGCCGAGTTCGTGAATATCACGCGAAAGCGTCGCCTGGCCCACTTTCAGCCCGCGCTTGCTCAACGCCCGCTGCAGGTCTTCCTGACTGCCCACCGACCTCTCTTCCAGCAGTTCCAGGATCACCTTTTGTCGCAGCGGCTTGCTCATATGAATGACTATTCATCGTGCTGAATAATTATTCATTTATGATAGTGGATGTGCAGGATGTGTCAAGAGAAAATGTAGGCGCGAGCGCCCCGCTCGTGCGGGAGCGGCACGACTGCGTGGAGACAGCCGCCCTCGGCTGTCGGGTCGAGCGCAGCTCGACAATCCTTACCGGTGCCAAAAATAGCGGAGCCTTGCTCCGCCGGACAGCCGAGGGCGGCTGTCCCCACGTGGCTGCTGCTGTTGCCGCCGTCGCGCGAGCCGGACGCTCGCGCCCACATCTATCCCCATGCGCCTTCGGCCTGGCACATCGCGTGCGAAGAAATCGCTTCTACTACCGGTTCCGGCGTTGGCGACCGAGAAAAACGACCGGTGCAGGCGCTGCACCGCCTCGACCGCCCGGGACTCATCCACCAGAAAGCTGATGTTGCGCTCCGAGGCGCCCTGGCAGATCATGCGCACATCGATGTCGCCGATAGCGCGGAAGGCCTGGCCGGCAATTTCCGGATGGCGGCGAATCTGCTCTCCCACCAGGCACACCAGCGCCTTGTGATTTTCCCAGCGAACGTTGGCCATGCCCTTCAGTTCCTCGGCGATCGCCGGCAAAGCCGTCACCGAACTTACCAGCAGCGCCAAACTGCCGCGGGATGCGGAAAGCAGTTCCAGGCTGTGCTGATGACGCTCGAACACATCGAAAACTTCGCGCAGCAACTCGGGCGCGAACCAGCGAACCGGCTCGATATCGACGATCGCCACGCCTCGTTTCGCGGTCATGGCTTTAACCTGGCCATCGTTGTTCCAGCCGCTGTTGATTCGCCCATCGTTTTCGCAATGCGCCACGATCTCGGTTCCGGCGCAATCGGGATTGCGCGAATTGAGCACCCACACCGGAACATTGCAGCGCATCGCCGGCACCAGCGTCGCGGGATGCAGTACCTTGGCGCCGAAATATGCCAGTTCCGCCGCCTCGTCAAAACTCATGCGAGGCACGCGACGGGCATCCGGACACAGAGTCGGGATCGGCAGTCATGACGCCATCCACGTCGGTCCAGATCTCGATGCGCTCGGCATGCAGTCCCGCGCCGACGATCGAGGCGCTGAAATCGGAACCGCCGCGGCCCAGAGTAGTGGGAATGCCGTCCCGGGTGGCGCCGACAAATCCGCCCATGACCGGAACCCGGCCCGACTTGCAGCAGCGGCACCAGCACCGCCTTCAGACGCTCGTTGGTCTCTTCCCACAGCGGCGTGGCGCGCGTGTGAGCGGCGTCGGTGATGACGCACGTTCTTGCATCCACCAGCGCGGCGTCCACTCCCACGGATCGCAGCGCCGCTTCTACCAGCCGCGATGAAAGGGATTCACCCGCTCCCAGAAGTCGATCCTGAGAAACCGGCCTGAGCGCTTTCTCCGCCGCGATGCCGTTGCGCCACAGCCTCGAGTGCTTTGAACTCAGCGGCCAGTTCTTCGCACAGGCGCCCGTATTCGTCCCCGGCAACCAGGTCGCGAGCCACGGCTTCGTGGCGCTGGCGCAGGAGATGAAGACTCTCCGCCACCGAATCCAGCCGGCCCTCGGCGGCAGCCCAGTCCCACATTGATCAACTGGTCGGTCACCCTGGCCAGCGCACTCACTACCACGACCGGACGGCGCGGCAGCGCCTTCTTCACCAGTTGACACACTCCGCCGGATTGAACTCGCGTCCTCCACCGAGGTGCCGCCAAATTTCATGACCACGCATTCTTGCTCCGCCGGCTTCGCTGCTTTCACGATAAGCCGTTCATTGTCGTCTCCCTTATTGCCCTCGTGGTTGAGTCCCAATTCCGCGCAAAATAAAAAACCCACCGGCCAGTTGCTTCTGGCGGTGGGTCTTGTCAGCCGTAGAACTTTATGTTGCTCAGCTCACCAGGCGCCCTCCCCCAGAAGACACGCTAATTCGTGTCGATGTGCCTGTGCTCATCGATGTAATTCGCTTAGCCTTAGCCTTCTGGGTAATTGAGGTCATTTGATATCGCTGCGCTCTAGGAGAAACCAGTTGCCGGAAACTAGTTGTGCTGCTCCCGGCCCAATCTTTGCTCCGGGTCTCCGGGTTAAATTCTTCGAAGAATTGCATCAGCCGGTCGACCAACCTGCGTCTGCCTCCGATCACGTGCAGACCGCTCTCGTGCTGGTGCTCTTCCAGGATCTTGTTCAAGCCGCTTTCCAATTGATTCATACCGCACCCCCTCAGCTGGGTTCAAGTTACGTTGATAACGCTATTGCGATGAAAACTCCTGAGGCCACTAAGACACCGAGTTAGAGTAGCAATTCGTCTCGCCGAACAGAAATTTGAAATTATGATGGCCGCCATCGACAAATTCGATAGACGGCATTTCAGATTCAGCCTGGATCCGGCTTACTTGGAGGCCGATGGCCAGCTGCCGGACCGTGCTGATGAAGGTTGAAGTAGCCCGGGTGTGGGTGCGGTCGCGCCGGTAGGCGATCCCTAACTCCCGCCACAGCTCTTCATCCTTGATGGGAATCAGCTTCACCCGTCCGGCCAGTACCTGGTCGCGGGCAAAGCTGGAGCTGATCAGCGAAACTCCCAGCCCGGCGGCAACGAAGCTCTTGATCATGCCCACGCTGGGCAATTCCATCCGCACCTGCAACTGGGAAGCGTAGGGACGAAATAGTTTGTCCATCACCCGGCGGCTGTAGCCGGTCTTGGGCAGCAGCAGCGGCTGCTTGGCGATTTCGCTGACCGGCACGACTTCCAGCTTCGCCAGGGCATTCTGCGGGCTCACCATCAGCATGAGCTGGTCGCGAAAGATGGAATGGGTCTTCAGGCTGGCGGATTTTACCGGCAGGGTGACAATGCCCACGTCGATGGTGCCGTTCTCCAGTTTCTCGACGATCTTGTAGCTGAAGTTGCGATAGATGCTGATCTGCACGCCGGGATACAGATGGCAATACTTGGCGAACACATCCGGCAGCACGTAGAGGCAGGTCGCTTCATTGGCGCCAATTACCAGCGTGCCGCGGGGACTGGTGCCCTGATCCGCGACCGCCAGCAAGGACTCATCCCGCATCTGCAACAGCCGCTCGGCATAGGCGAACAGCACTCTGCCGGCTGGAGTGAGGGTCACGTCCTTGCCTGAGCGGTCGAGCAGGCGGTCGCCATATTCCTGTTCCAATTGGCGGATCTGCGCGCTGACCGCGGACTGCGAACGGAAGACTTTCTGCCCGGCGCGGGAAAAGCTGCCGAGCTTGGCCACTTCCAGGAACGTTACTAACTGGTCAAAGTCCATGGGTAGTGAGATGATTATAGCGGAGATGCGGAACCGATTCGCAAACCAGCTTCGCAAGAGCTAATTGCGAGCGCGGTATCTAACTGGATCCGAACTCGGTATCCGAAACTAAGGCCTGCGGTTTGATACGCTCAAGCCAGCCCGGGCTGCATTGACGACAGCCGCTCTCTCTCCTTCAACACGACTGCTTTGAGAACCGCGCCCATGGCTTGGGCATGGACCACCGAGGGCGGATAAACCGCCGGCGCCGGGGAGCGTTTGAACCTGGTCAGGATCGGGGCCCATGTTTCCGCGATGGTGCAGGGCAGAGCCAGAGGCTCAACGCGCAAGAAATGGCAGTGGCGCGGCAGCATTCAAAAAAGCCGCGGCCCGCGGGCTGCCGGTAAGACGCAAATGCTTGCGCAGGACCCGGCGCAGCCACAGTTCTTCGCGAACTTCAATCGGGGCGAGGCGAACCGATTGCTGGTTGTATCCATAGCCGCCAATTGAATCGCGCAAAAGATAAGCCAGGCCGCCGGTCATGCCCGCGCCCAGATTCATTCCCGCCGGTCCCAGAATGACGGCCACGCCGGCGGTCATGTATTCGCAACCGTGCTGCCCCACGCCTTCGACCACCGCCAGAGCGCCGCTGTTGCGCACCGCAAAACGCTCGCCTACGCGTCCCGCAATGTACAGTTCTCCGCTGGTCGCGCCGTAGAGCAGAGTGTTGCCGGCCAGCACGTCGCCGCGCGCCGAAGCTTCTTCTCCGGCGGTGATGGCGATTGTGCCACCGGACAAGCTCTTGCCAACATAATCGTTGGCCTCGCCCTGAAGCCGGAAATCCAGTCCCTTCACCAGAAATCCGCCAAAGGTCTGCCCCGCGCTGCCGACAAATTCATATTTAGCCGGAGCCGCCAGCCAGGGTGCCCGCCCTGCCGCAATATTTCTCCACTCAAGTGCGCTCCGATGGCGCGATCGGAATTGGTGATCGGAAATTGACGGCGGCGCGTAGCGCGCGCGTTGGCATCTCGCTTGTGCGAATGTCGTGCGTCGCCGAACTAAAGTGCGATTCAATTCCCGATAAAGACTGCTCTCGTCCTCGGGACGGGCAAGCGGGCTCGCGGAATGACACGATCGGATCGAGCAACCCGGCCAGCGTCCGCGCCGCCTGCGGAGTCGAGGCCGCAGCCGTTGCGCCTGTCCCACGATGTCATCGATCGAATCGGCCCCAATTGAAGCCAGCAATTCGCGCACATCCGCGGCCACCGCGCGGAAGTAGGTTTCGACCATCTCCGGCTTTCCGGTGTAGCGGGTGCGCAGCTTTTCGTCCTGGGTGGCGATGCCGACCGGGACAGGTATTGAGATGGCATTGCCGCGCCATGACGCATCCCAGCGCGATTAAAGCCGCGGTGGCAAAACCAAACTCCTCCGCGCCCAGCATCGCGCCGATGATCAACGTCGCGCGCAAACTTGAATCCGCCGTCGACCCGCAAACGCACCCGGCCGCGCAGCCCGGCTCTCACCAGTGCGGCGTGCGCATCGCGCAGGCCCACTTCCCAGGGCAGGCCGGTATTCTTGATGGAAGTAATCGGCGAAGCGCCGGTGCCGCCGTCGTGGCCGCTGATGGTGATTACATCCGCGCCCGCCTTAGCCACGCCGGTCGCGATGATTCCAACGCCCGGCGCTGGCAACCAGTTTCACTCCGATGCGCGCCTGCGGATTGATTGCCCGCAGATCGTAGATCAGTTGCGCCAGGTCTTCGATGCTGTAAATGTCATGATGCGGCGGCGGCGAGATCAGCATCATCCCGGGACGGCGTGCCGCAAACGCGCAATGTAAACCGACACCTTGCTGGCGGGCAGCTGACCGCCTTCGCCGGGCTTCGCGCCTTGCGCAATCTTGATTTCCAGCTCGTCGGCGTGGACCAGATATTCCGCGGTGACTCCGAAGCGCGCCGACGCCACCTGCTTGATCCGATTGTTGGCCTCGCCGCCATTGCTATAAACTTCCGAGTCTTCGCCGCCTTCGCCGGTATTGCTGCGGCCGCCCAGCCGGTTCATGGCGACGGCAAGAGTGCGGTGGGTCTCGGGCGAAATCGCACCCAACGACATCGCCTGCGTGCTGAACCGGCTCAGAATGGAGCCTCCGAGCTTCGACCTCATCAAGCGGCAGCGGTCTTGTCCGAAACAATCTCCAGCAGGTCTCGCACCGCGACCGGCTCCCGCTTCTCGGCCAGTTCCTTGAAGGCGCGATGATTTTCCTCGGTAGGAAATTTGATGTAGCGGTGCATTCGCCTCACCAGCTCCGGCGAACTGGCATGCTGTTCGCCCTGGTGGCGGAAGCGATACAGCCCATGATCCTGCAACTGGGCCGTCATCGTCATCGACGGGAAGGTGATGGAGAAAACGGAGTTGTGGCGGTCGACACAATCCTGCAAAAGGTCGGGCAAGCCCTTGCCCGCGAGCGAGCAGCTTGCATCTTCGAAAAACCGGCTGCACACATCGGGATCAAGACCGATGATCTCAAACAGCTGACTATTGCGATAACCGGCAATGGTCGAGATGCCCATGCGCGCGATGACTTTGCGCAGACCCTTCTCTACCGCGCCGCGATAAGCGACCGCGCCACCCGGCTTCAGATGCGCCGCCTGTTCCAGCGCGAGATACGGGAACACGGCGCTGGCGCCAGCCGCCACCAGCAGGGCCACGTGATGGGTATCGATGACCTGACCGCTTTCAATCACCAGCGGGATGTCGTGGGCGCCGGCTTCGACCATCGCCTTCCAGGCCGCAGCCAAAGCCAGCAGCGCAGGCAATGCGGCGCGATGTCTGTCCACGCCGCGATCGGTCAGCAAAATTAGGCCAGGAGCTTTGGCGGACGCCGCTTCTTACATTCTCCTCGAGATGCTTCAGCGCGGCCTTCGCTCCGCGAACTCCGTCCTCCACCGGGAAAACGATGCTGATTCGCTCGGTCGATCCCAATTCTTCTTGCAGCAACTGCAACTGCCCGCCATCGAGCAGCGGAGAGTCGAGCGCGGCCTTGCCGAGAAACACTCGCAGCGACATCACATGAGTCTCACGCAGAGAATCGATCGGAGGATTCGTCACCTGCGCAAAGCGCTGCTTGCAGTAATCCCACAACGGACGGAGCAGGCTGGACATCGAGGCCGGAGGCGCATCGTCGCCCATGCTCCAGACCGCTTCCTGCCCTTGCTCGACCAGCGGGAGAAATAGCAATTTGAATTGATCGTCACTCCAGCCCAGAGCCGCCATCACCTGCTTCGGCTCCAACGTCTCTTTCAGAAATGCCTTGTCGGTGGGAGGGACCAGAACCGGAAGTTCGGATGCAACCGCGCGAATCCCGTCTCGCATCCGCAGCGAATCTTTTGGCCGGACAAATTCTCCGCTGGCGGGATTCAGCAGCAGAATTTCTCCCGGGCCCAGGCGTTGCCTTTCGACGATCTCCTTGCCGCTAGGTCGGCAATGCCTACCTCGGAACCGACTACCAGCAATCCATCCGACGTCAGCGTGTAGCGCAAAGGCCGCAGTCCGTTGCGGTCAAGCTTCGCGCCTACCGTGCAGCCATCGGTAAAGATCAATGCGGCGGGACCATCCCAGGGTTCCTGGTAGCGGGAACGCTCCTCCAGAAAACTTCGCAGCTCCGGCGTGGCCTCGGGAGACCGCTCCCATGCGGGAGGAACCATCGCGAGCATGGCTTCGGCCGGGCTGTAGCCCTGACGCAGAAGAAGCTCGAGTCCGTTGTCGAAGCTGGCGGAATCGCTAACCCGGTCTTCCAGAAGGCGGACTCCGTCGGAAAATCCAAAATCGCGGAGCAGCTCCGGCGACTTCGCGCGCAGCCAGCGCCGGTTTCCGCTGATGGTGTTGATCTCGCCATTGTGGGCTACGAAACGAAAAGGCTGAGCCAGCGACCAACTGGGCTGCGTGTTGGTGGAGTAGCGCTGATGAAAGATCGCGAATGGACTTTCAAAATCGGGGTCGCGCAAGTCGGCATAAAAGGCAGGCAGTTGACTGGGCGTCAGCAGACCTTTGTAGACTACGGTACGCGACGAGAGTGAACAGAAATAGGTTCCGGCAGGGGCGGCAGCTTCAGCCTCCTTGCGAAAATGAAAAAGCAGGCTTTCAAAGTCCGCGGTTTCCGATTGCGGAGCTTCTGATTGTGGAGCGAAGAAGCATTGCTCGATCGCCGGCAGCGCTTCGGAGGCACGCGGCCCGGCAACCTCGGGATCGGTCGGTACCAGACGCCAGCCCAGACATCGCAATCCACTCTTTTCCGCCAGGGCCGTGATGGCCTGTCGCGCCGCATCTTCTTTGCCCTGCGGCAGGAATACCATGCCCAGTCCGAAAACGGAGGGCAGATCGATGCCTGCCTCAAGCGCGCATTTCCGGATGAACTTGTCCGGCATGCCGGTGAGCAGGCCGGCGCCGTCGCCGCTCCTTCCGTCCGCGTCCACTCCACCTCGATGCGCCAGCCGGATCAGGGCCTCAAGCGCACGCTCAACAATCTCGCGCGAAGGCGCTCCTCCGATTCGGGCGACCAGGCCGACACCGCAGGCGTCGTGGTCTGTGGCTATGGAGCTCGGGTTCATCTATACATTGTGTATCTCCAATGAACCCAGTAAGTACAATCGAGAATTTCGATGAGGTGGATGGATTTTTCGGGCAGAGAAGCAAGGCTCTAACCACCAAGGACACGAAGTATCACGAAGGAATTCGTTAGCTGCGGGTTCCTTCGTGATACTTCGTGTCCTTGGTGGTTAATGAATTTCGACCTAAGGTTCTTCGCAAACCACGGCAGTCTTGATTTGAGAATTCTTGATTTCCACCAGGGGCGCCACTGCCGGAGCTGGAACGTGCAGTCCGCACTCGGTTTTTTCCGATCCCGCCCAACGCCCTGCCCGTGCATCTTCCCCGGGACGAACGGCCCGGGTGCAGTGGGTGCACCCGATACTTGGATAATTCTGGTCGTGAAGCGGGTTGTAGGGAACCTTGTGGCGGAGGGCATAGCCCCACACCATCTTCGAACTCCAGTCGGCGATAGGATTGACCTTCACCAGTTGGAATTTTTCGTCCCACTCGACCTTTCGGGCGGACGCGCGCGACGAGGTCTGATCCCGGCGAATCGCCGTAATCCAGGCGGCCAATTCGGTCAGCTTGGTTCGCAGCGGCTCAACCTTGCGCAGATTGCAGCACTGATCAGGGTTGCGGCTCCACAGCGCCGCACCGTGTTCACGCTCCTGCTCCTCCGGGGTCAGAGTGCTGTAAACCCTTTCCACTTTTATTCCGTAACGCTTTTCCACCCGATCCATCAGATCGTAGGTTTCGGAAAACAGGAACTCGGTATCAAGCGTAAACACGCGGAAGTCGCGGCGCACGCGCGAGGCCAGGTCGAGCAGCACCATGCCCTCGACTCCGAATCCTGATGCGATGGCGACATCGTTGCCAAACGTGGCAAACGCCCACTGCAACACCTCTTCGGGCTTCCAATGTTCAGCCTGAGCCGATATCAATTCCAGATGCTCTCTCACTCCGCACGCTCCTGACCAGCCAGGAACGCGGAAGGAAATGCGGCCGAGGCCTCTTTCTGCCATCCAAACTGTCGATGTAGAGTTGCCGGCTTCGCCATGCGCACCACGTCGCCGACTACCAGCAATGTCGGCGCCGGAAGCCGCGGAGACTTGTCGAGTTCCTCGACCGTGGTGGCGTGAAACTGTTCGTCCGCCGACGTGGCCTGCGAGATGATGGCGCAAGCGGTGCGCGCCCGGCACGCCCGCCCGCAAAAGTTGTTGCGCGGTGGCGCGGTAGTTGTAACCCGGCATGTAGACCACGACAGTAGCGTCGGTTGGAATCTTCGCCGGCCAGTCGGCGAATTCGTCGCTGCCGGCGTGATGGCCTGTAACCAACACCAGCGCGGATGAGACTTGCCGATGAGTGAGCGGAATCTGCGCATGTGCGGCCGCGCCCAGGGCTGCGGTGATCCCAGGAACGATTTCGAACTCGATGTTCGCTTTGCGCAGAGCCTCGATCTCTTCTCCAGCCCGCCCGAAGATCAGAGGGTCGCCGCCCTTGAGCCGAACCACCTGCAAGCCGAGCAGCGCATTCCGAACCATCAGCTCGTTGATTCCCTGCTGGCTGATGCTCTTGCGCCCGCAGCGCTTGCCAACGCTGTACAACGGCGTGGAGGAAGGAATGAAGGCAAGAATTTCCGGTCCGATCAAATCGTCATACAGCACGACGTCGGCGGACTTCAGAAGTTTTAGCGCTTTCAGGGTCAGCAGCTCCGGATCGCCCGGCCCTGCTCCCACCAGATACACCTTACCGGTCATGACTTTGCTCCCGCCCCGATTGGTTCGTTCACGATTGCTTCGATATCGATTGCCGCACTTCGTGCCTCGAAGGCTTCACGGCTGGCCAACTGGTGCAGCAGACGGCGCCGAGCTTCAGCATCCATGTCCGCTTGCAAACAGTTCCTGCCTGATCTTTCCCAATTCTTCCAGCCACTCTCCGTACCCCGCCCCAAACTGTGTTTCCAGTTCCCGCCGGATTCTCTGAGCCAGCGCCGGACTATGGCCATTGGTCGAAATCGCCAGTTGAAGATCGCCGCGCCGGACGACAGCCGGGATAATAAAAGTCGCAATACTCGGGATCGTCGACCACGTTGCACAGAATGTTTCGCCGCTGGGCTTCCCGGAAGACGATCCCATTCACTTCGCGGGAAGAGGTTGCCGCGATGGCCAGAAATACGCCGTCAAGGTCCGAGATCTGAAACTCTCGCGCTTCCCACCTGATCGCTCCCACCTCAGCCCATTTCGCAACCGCCTGGGTTACATGCGGCGCAATCACGCGAACCGATGCGCCCGCGGTCAAGAGGCTGTCGATCTTCGGCTCCCCGATGACGCCGGCGCCCACCACCAGGCAGGAGCGACCTTCGAGTTTCAGAAACATCGGAAAGAGTGTCATTGCATCCCGTCATCCTGACGGGTGATCCGTCGCAAGCTGCTTAGGCGAGGACCCTTACCTGCTCGATAGCTCCTTCGACTCCGAATCAGGGCCCATGCGCGGAGCTTCGATGTCAGGGGTCCTTCGACTCCGCTCAGGATGACACCGGCGTGTTTCCTAGCCTTCGACCGCATGCGGCACCTTTCCCGGCGAAGGATCCCTCGCCACGGCCGCCAAAAACTCTCCTGCCAGACACTCGCGCAATTCTTCATCGCTATGACGCGCGAAAAACCGCCGCAAATTTTCGTTGGGTAGACGCTCGTCCAGATAACGGCGCAACAGACGTTCGATTGCGTCCGGCACTTCCGTCGCCAGGCAGCGATATCCGATGGGACGGGCCACCGACTGGTGCAACCCCACCGCACCGCCCACGCAGAAGTAGTAAGCATCTTCCTGGCGGCCGTCCACTTTGATCTTCTTGCCCTCGATGCCAATGTCCGCGATCCAGTGCTGGCCGCAACTGTTGGGACATCCGGTAACGTGAAGTTTCAAGTGCTGCTCGAAGCCCGGCAGCCGCTCTTCCAGCTCTTCCACCAGCCAGCGGGAAAAACTTTTGGTTTCGGTGATCGCGACCTTGCAGAATTCCGATCCGCTGCAGGCCACCACACCACGCCAGAAGGGCGAGCCTCCAACTGGTAAGCCGATCTTTTCAAATTCGCCGGCTAACGCTGCCACATTGCGATTCGGAACATTCACGATCAGCAGGTTCTGCATGTTGGTGGTGCGCAGTTCTCCCGCCGCAAACCCATCAGCGGCATCGGCTGCGGCACGCATTTGCTGGGCAGAAATCCTGCCCCGCAACACGGCCGCTCCAACGTAGGAATATCCCGCCTGTTTTTGCGGATGGATTCCCACGTGATCGCGATAAACGTCCACGGGCGGCTGTTCGTCGGCCGCGGGATCGAGGCGAAAGCCGATGCGCTGCTCCAGTTCTTCCTGAAAGCTTTCTGCGCTCCAGCCATGCTTTAGAAAAAGAAACTTGAGCCGGGCGCGTTCACGGTTTTCCCGCAGCTTCTCGCTCTCACGAAAAATCTCAGCCACGCCTTTCAAAACCGGAATTACCTGGTGCCGGTGAACGAAAGCGTTCAAGCGCAGCGCAAGATGGGGATCGGTAGAAAGGCCGCCGCCCACGCGCAACGAATAGCCGATTTCGGAGTCCTTGCCGTTGCGATGAATGGCGGTGAAACCGACATCGTTGATCTCGGGATAGGCGCACCAGACGTGGCAGCCGGTAATGCAGACTTTGAACTTGCGCGGCAGATTGTAGAAATCTCCGTTGCCCACGAAGAAGCGGTTGGCCTCCAGCGCCAGCGACGACGCGTCGCAGATCTCGTCGGCATCTACGCCGGCCAGAGGGCAGCCAGTGATGTTGCGGGTATCGTCGCCGCAAGAACCCTTCGTGGTCAGGCCCGCGCTCCACAATGCGTCGAGTAGCTCGGGCAGTCCTTCGATGGTCACCCAATGAAGCTGGATATTCTGCCGGACGGTCAAGTCGGCGGTACCACGCGCGTATTTCTCGGTCACATCGGCGATGGTTCGAAGCTGGTGGGAATGAAGCAGGCCGTTGGGAATGCGGATGCGCACCATGAAATAGGGCAGCGATTTGCCTTCCCCGTTTTTCCCGCCGATGACGCCGGCGCCGTCGCCCTGGGTGTAAACACCCCACCAGCGGAAATAGGTTCCCAACCACTCCGGAGTGATCGAGTCGAAGCCTTCACGGGCGAACCGGCGGATCTCTTCCAGGCCTTCCCACGGGTTCTTCTCCCGCTTCAGCCGTTCAACCCGCTGGGCTTTGGTTTCCTTCACTGCCACTGCGGTCTCTGTCGTTGCGTCTGCCATAAGAGGTTTTGAGCCACAAAAAAACCCACCGCCAGTAAACTGCACTGGCGGTGGGTATAATTGCCGATTTCTAAATGATTCTTAGGTCAGCTTCCCCCGGGCGCCAGTGGACACACCCATACAACAACAAGTACAACACTGGCAGCGCATTAGCTGGGAAACTGACATTAGCTCGTTAATCGTAGATAACCCTGGGAAGCCTGTCAATTGGCTTCTGAATGCATTGGATGAAAGTTTTGAATAGGACGCATCAAAAAAGTTGCGCGATGGGCGTTTAGAGAGTTTACAGAAACTCATTTCTGCTAGGGCCTGGCGGATTCGAGTGCGGCATCGGTTCCGGATCGCTTGAAGCCGAACTGCACGATCCAGGTGCGCGGATCCTGTCCCTGCGCCGGGACAAACTTCCACTGCTGCGCCGCTTCCATGGCCTGGCGGGCAAAATATTTGCTCGGACCCGCAGTCACGAATGTCGCATTCTGCACGTTGCCGGCAGCGTCCACAGCGACCTTTACCCGAACCTTGATGGTGCCGTGGATTGTATCTCGAGCTGACTTGGAGACAGCAGGCATGGGTTGCTGCACAACCTGGCCGGATATCGTCGCCGGCGCTGCGGTTGGCGCGGCCGCGGAACTCGCCGGAACAGGCGCGGCTGGCCTGGGTTGCCAGCCGGAGCTTGCTTTCGCATTGGCACCTGCATTTGTATTCGCATTGCCACCACTGGCATTGCCGGACTTGCGCGCAGAGGGCTTGGTTGCAGTCGCCGATGGCGCTGCTTCGAGCTTTGCCGGAGCATTCGGATCGTCCGGAAGAAGTTTCGGCTGAAGGCGTTGCAGAATTTTCCGACGAAACCGAAGCCGGCTGACTTTCAGGATGCGAATTCACTAACTTTGGTCCGAACAAAAGAGCGGCGCGCCACCAGTGCCACGACCGCCACGGGAAGAATGTAGCGCCACTTCCCTGCTGCCGCAGGTATTCGGAGAGTCGATGGCCCCTGGGCCATCGAAAGCGGTGAAGATGAAGTCGAACGCAGCCGCGCGGCGATATCAGCAGCGCTACATCGGCGCTCCGGATCCCGGCGCAGACAGCAGTGCGCGATTCCCATGAACGGCGCCGGCACCGTCTCCGGCATCGGCTCCCCCATTCCGATTTCGCGTGCGGGCAGGCGCTGGGTGAGAGCTTCCATCAGGGTTACGCCGAGTGACCACGAATCCGAAGCGGGTAAGATCTTCCCGCTCGCGATTTCAGGTGCGTCGTAGGCGCTTGCCCTCGCACTCCCGGCGACGGGCTCGCCGACCTTCATCAGGCTGTCGCTTGAGAGTTTTAACTGATCCTGCGCCGCCATAACATTCGATGGTTTCAGGCGCCCGTGCACCAGTCCCTTGCCGTGGATGAAGGCGAGTGCGTCGAGAGCGGGCTCCAGCAGGTCACGCGTTTCTTCGGGCGTAAGCGGCCGCTGCGGCAGGATTTGCCCAAGGTTTTCTTCCGCGTATTCCATTACCACGTAGAGCAGGACAACGCTATCCAGTTGGCAGCTTCCAGTTTCAAAAAGCCGTAACAGGTGCGGATGAGACAGCTTGGCCGCGAATTCCCACTGCGCAAGTTGATTCGCGGTGTTTGCCGGATCCACCGTGATGAGTTTGATGGCGGCTCTCTGCGGGTCGCGCCCGCGCCGTTCGGTGAGAAATACCGCACTGCGGTCTGAGCCACCCAGATATTGGCGCAAGGGGAAGCTGCATTGACGATCCGGCCTTCCCACTGCTTCCAATCGCGGCCCATCTTGGTTCCCGCATTTCCGCTGTTTTGCATCCCGGCTATTGTAAGCGAGCAACCCGCTGTGTGGGCTCAGCTTTTTGCTCATTTTTGCAGTTGGGATTGGGTACTTGGGTAATCGGTCGATTCCGGGACGCGCTGGCGCTTTCTCGGACGTTCGCGCTCCTTCATCAGACCGGTTCACTGCGCCACTTCATGCTCTGCTGCCGCATCATGTCGTAGCATTCGCAGGAAGCGCTCTCCAGCCGGGGCCGGTCAACGATATTGACGTGCCCGCGCTGATAGGTAATCAGCCCGGCTTTCTGCAGAATGCCCGCAGCTACGGTGACACTGGCGCGCCGGGTGCCCAGCATGTGCGCCAGAAATTCCTGGGTCAAAGGCCACGAAATTGGAGCCGATCCGGTCCTGGCACATCAGGAGCCAGCGGGCCAGGCGTTCGTCCACCTCGTGAAGTCGATTGCAGGCCGCCACCTGGGTTCCCTGCATCCCCAGGATTTGTACATAGCGTTGCAGCCGCTTTTCCAGGCCGGGAGATTGCCGCAGGATTTGCACCAGATTCTTGGCATTGATCCTGAAACCGGTTGCTTCGATCTGAATTACTGTCTGGGTTGGGCTGGTGGTGAATCCGACGATCAGCGGCAAGCCGACGAAGCCGTCTTTCCCGGTCAAGCCCACTTCCACGCTCTTCCCCTCGGCGAGAACGGTCAGCACCGAAGCCAGCCCGCTGTTCAGAAAATAGCCGAACTTGATGGCTTCTCCGGGCTCATGCAATACCGTATGGGTTTTCAGCTCCATGTAGGTCAACTGAGGAAATATGAGGTCGCGTTCCTTCGCGGACAAGGCCAGCAGAATCTCGTTCTGAACCGGCTCTCCATCGACTGTCGGATAGCCCTGCCCATCGGACTTCGAACGAACACGGGAAGTTTTGTCAACCATGGCGGTCTCCTTGCGCAGCAAAATGCTGTCTGTTTTCGCAAGGAACCGTCTCCGAAGAGGGGTACGGCGGGAAGATGCGGAAGAGACTACATCCAGACTACTCGCTCATGTGGGTATTTACCTAATGATGGCTGTGGAATTCGACTCGCGAGCCATCCCGAGCGGCGTACCGACGTGGCTGCACATCACTGAGCCCAGCGCCAGCTCTGGGCCAGAGGCTATCCCTTCGCGCCGGGCAGAGGCGTCCAGGCTGCATTTTTGCGGGACGATTCGACCACCGCGGACACGAAGCGCATGCCGGCTACCCCGTCTTCGACCGTGGGCACCAATAAAGATGACGGAGCCGCCGGACGCCCCTGAATGCGGGCGCTGATCTGTTCGGCCATATCGGTATACAGCTGGGCAAATGCCTCCAGGTATCCTTCCGGATGGCCTGAAGGAACGCGGCTGGCATGTGCAGCTACCGGGGTCGCTCCAGGTCCAGCGCGGAAGATCAAGGTCGGAGTCTTGCCCAGCGGAGCGAACCACAGGTAGTTCGGCTCTTCCTGCTTCCATTCCAGTCCGGCTTTTTCGCCAAAGACGCGCAGGCGCAGATTGTTCTGGTTCCCGGGGGCTACCTGGCTGGCCCAGAGCAAACCGCGAGCGCCTTCCGCAAAACGCAACATGATCTGCACATTGTCATCCACCCGCCGGCCGGGGACGAAAGTTGAGAGTTCTGCGGCCAGTTCCTGGCAATTCAGGCCGGTAACAAAAGAGGCGAGATTGAAGGCATGGGTTCCGATGTCGCCAAGAGAGCCACCCGGCCCACTTTGCGCCGGATCAGTACGCCAGAGCGCCTGCTTCTGCCCGGTCTTTTCCAGCGGCGTAGACAGCCAGTCCTGCGCGTACTCCACTTGAACGACTCGAATCGGGCCAAGTTCTCCGTCCGCAATCATCTGCCGGGCCTGCCGGACCATGGGATATCCGGTGTAGTTGTGAGTCACCGCAAAGAGAAGGCCGGTGCGGCGGACGGTCTGAGCCAGGTCCACAGCGTCTTCAAGAGTCGTCGTAAGCGGCTTGTCGCAAATGACGTGGATGCCAGCCTCGAGAAACGCCTTCGCCGGCGCGTGATGCAGATGGTTGGGCGTGACGATCGAAACCGCGTCGATCCGGTCTTTTCTGCCCGCTTCCTTGGAAGCCATTTCGGCAAAGCTGCCGTAGGCCCGATCCGGCGCGATGTGCAAATCGATGGCGCCGGAGCGCGAGCGAGCCGGGTCGGAAGACAGTGCTGCCGCGACTAACTCGAAACGGTCGTCGATCCGAGCCGCAATACGATGCACGGCTCCGATGAATCCACCTGGACCTCCGCCCACCATGCCCAGTCGCAATCTCCGATTGTCTTTGGGGTCACGCGTCGTGTCAGGACTCATTTTTCCTCTCCGGATGGCTGTGTCAGCTTATCTCACTCAGGTTTGCTCAGCTTCCGCGTCATCCGCCATTCTGCTAGCAGAGCCGAAGTCAGCTGACGCTGATGAAAGCTGAGCAGCTTAACTGACAGCTAGAGCCGAAAGCTGACAGCTTACTCCAAGCCCAACATCCGGCGATTGGCGGCCCGATCCGCGCCAGAACCGGCAAAATCATCGAAAGCTCGCGCCGCCGCTTGAATGATGTGGCGGGCGATGAATGGAGCGCCCTCGGCCGCGCCCTGATCGGAGCTTTTAATGCAGCACTCCCATTCCAGAACTGCCCAGCCTGGAAATCCATATTGCGTGAGCTTGGAAAAAATGCCGTTGAAATCGACCTGCCCGTCGCCCAGGGAGCGGAATCGGCCCGCCCGCTCGATCCACGGTTGATAGCCTCCGTAAACACCCTGCCGCCCCGAGGAATGGAACTCGGCATCCTTCACGTGGAACATTTTGATGCGCTCATGATAAAGATCGATGAATTGCAGATAATCGAGTTGCTGCAGCACAAAATGGCTGGGATCAAACAGCAGGTTGCAGCGGTGATGATTTTTGACTCGATCGAGGAACATCTCGAAGGTGGCGCCGTCATGCAGGTCTTCGCCGGGGTGTATCTCAAAGCAGACATCCACGCCCGCTTCTTCGAACGCATCAAGGATAGGCCGCCAGCGAGCCGCCAACTCGACGAAGGCCTCCTCAATCAGCCCCGCCGGTCGTTGCGGCCACGGGTAGATATACGGCCAGGCCAAGGCTCCCGAAAAAGTGGCGTTCGCCGTCAGCCCGAGATTTTTGGACGCCTTTGCCGCAAACAATAATTGCTCGACCGCCCACGCCTGCCGCGCTTGCCGGTTTCCGCGCACCTGCTCCGGAGCGAATCCATCGAACATCAGGTCGTACGCAGGATGCACGGCGACCAACTGACCCTGGAGATGAGTAGAAAGCTCGGTAAGTTGCAATCCGTGTCCGGCCAGCACACCAAGCACCTGGTCACAATAAGTTTTGCTTTCCGCGGCGCGCTTCAGATCAAACAGGCGGCCATCCCAGGATGGTATTTGCACGCCCTTATAACCCAGGCCCGGCGGCCCAGCCCGCGATATTGTCGAGAGTGTTGAAAGGCGCCGCATCGCCCGCAAACTGCGCCAGGAAAATTGCCGGCCCTCGAATAGTTTTCACGGTATACGAGCTCCGATGTACGTACGGTGAATCGCGAATGCCTGAATCGCGAAGACCCGAATCATAAACGAGAGCGAATTCTACCGGCAAACGAACGGCCGGGCCAGTAGTGGCTCGGTCCGAAAACTCACACCAACGGCGTCAGTTCCAGCCTGTCGTGAGCCCCGATTTAGGCCGAAATCAGGGCTTCGACGTCAAAGTGAGCAACTTTGCACAGAGATCGGGCCCATAACCTGCCATACTCAATCGGTGGGGACACGTCTGACTGTGTCCCCCTCGTTCCGATTACCTCGCCTGCTTCGCGGCAATTCCGAGCTCAATCGGCAGAAAGAGCGAGGGTTGATTCATGGGACCCGGGCTTCAACGATTTTTGACTCGTTCTCGAATGCGGTTGTCGTCTATCGCCCGGACGTTCGGAAGCCTGTTCCAAAGCGTGAAGCCGCGGATCAAGGATTTCGGATCCCTAACCATGTGCCCCTCCTGCGGCCTGATCACATCCAAGAATAAAACCTGCTGCCTGGAGTGCGGAAAGTCTCTTAAAGCCTTTTAGGCCGTCAGCGGAATCTGCGGATCAGCAGAGTGTGCCGGTCGGAGCGGTAAAAGCCGAGCACGTAGATGGTAGCTTTGCCCTTGGTTGAATAAATCACCTGGCGAATACGCAACAGGGGAGCGTTTCGGGGCACGGCTAAGAAGTTCCGCCGTTCTGGGATCGGCAGCGGTGGCGTCCACCTCTTCGTCCGCGTGCGCCAGTTCAATTCCGTAGTCGTGCTCGAGCGTGGTAAATAGAGAACTTCGCGCCAAAGGCGCGGATGTCAAGCCGCCAAATTCATCTGCCGACAGGTAGCAGGCTTCCAGCGCGAAGGGTTCGTTGGCGGCGTGGCGCAGGCGTTCCACCTTGACCAGGCGGCTGTTGAATGTCGCCGAAAGGCGAGCCGCGATCTCGGGCTCATAGTCGATGATCTTGCAGCACAGAAGCTGCGAGGCGGCCACCAGTCCCCGGCTGGCCATCTGCTCGGAATAACTCATCAGCTTGTTGAAATGGATTTTGGGAGGCGCCACAAAAGTGCCGGCGCCGCGGCGGCGTTCCACTACGCCTTCCCGTTCCAGCGAAGTCAGTGCATGCCGCGCCGTCATCAGACTCACCTGATGAATTCTGGCCAACTCCCGCTCTGAATCGACGGCATCGCCGGGCTTCAGTTGTCCGGCCTCGATTCGCTTCCAGATGACACTCTGAATTCTTTTGTACGCCGGCGTCCCGTTACGACCGGTCTGTGGCATGCATTCTCCCCAAGCGGAGTCAGTATATACGCCCAGTCTGGCAAAATCGGAGCACTCAATTCCTTGCGCGAAGCGATTCCGCTCAATCCTGAAACTACAAAAATTGAAGTCTGCAAAAATGCTCTGAAGGCAGTTACACTGCCGAATTAACCCACCTTACGTTGCGTCTGCGGCAATGGACGGGCACGGGCGGCCGCCAGCGCCTGGCAGGCGGCTCCCCAGACGGGCGCGTCCTGGTTCAGCACCACGTAGATCGGAATGCGAGCCAACACCGGACCGAGCATGGTCTTGTCGCAAAACGCGCGGAAGAACGAACCGTCTTGCATCTTGGACAAAATCTTTGGCGCAATTCCACCCGCCACATAAATCCCGCCAAAAGCAAGAGAGCGAAGCGCCAGGTTTCCAGCCTCGGAGCCGTAGGCTTCTGTCCAAAGATCCAGCGTCGCTACGCACACCGGACAAGACCCGGCGGCAGCTCGCTCGGTGATATCCCGGCGCAGGGTCGCTGTCGGGATCGTCGAACGAGGGATGCCGCACACTCGCATCCAGGAATTCGTGAATGGCGAGAATGCCCCTTCCGGAAAGAACATCCTCGCAACAAACTTGTGGAAGGCGTTTTTTCAGGAAACTCAGAAGCTGGATTTCACGATCGGTTCGAGGCGCAAAACTCGCCAAACCTCCCTCGGAGGGAAATACGCGGTCCTGCCGGCCGTCCCACACCAAGAAAAGCCTCGCCCAGGCCGGTGCCGACTGCCATCAGCGCCCGCGTGGCTTTTGGCTGCAGCACTCCCTGGTTCACAACCGCCAGATCTTTTGCGGGTAGCTGATCAAGACCCCAGGCGGTGGCGACGACATCATTGAGCAGTACGATGTTTTCCGGACTTACATCGAGGCGCTTTGCCAGCTCCGGCAGATTCAGCGTCCAGGGCAAATTGTTGGCGTGGAGATGACCCTCGACCACCGCCCCGGCCACGCCGAAACCCGCCGCGGTAATCCGCTGGCCAACCATCCCGGATCCCTGTTCGGCGGCCTGCTGCAGGAAGTGTGCAACCAAATCTTCAAATCGCGAGAAGTCCCGGGTAGCGTAGCGGCGCTGGAAGACCGGCTGAAGAGTGGTTCCTTCCCCTTCCTGGAAGATCACCAGGTTACATTTGGTGCCGCCAATGTCTCCGCCCAGAATCAAGAGTGGACCGCCTTGAAGCCCGCTATCTGGGCCAAATTATAGCAATTTCAAGGTCACGTTCCCACGAGCATCTGATTGCCTGAGCCCCACATTTGGGGAGATGCTATCCTCGATTTCGTGGCCGGAATTCACCGTAATCGTCGCGCACAAGCACGTCTGTCCGGGTGCTCTCCCTGATGTGTCTGGTTCAACTCTTTTGCCCAGGTATGGCGTGCGCAGACGGCCTCCATCGCCGGCGATCCAGTTCACCAATATCACCGCATCTGCAGGCATCAAGTTCACCCACTTTAAAGGCAATCAAGGGCATCTCCATCAACCGCGAGGAGTTTGGGCCGGGAGTCTGCGTGGCCGACTTTGACGGCGACGGTTGGCAGGACATTTACTTTGTCAACGGACGCGACCTGTACAACCGCGGCATCTCCGTCCGCAATTCGCTTTATCGCAACAATGGCGACGGAACTTTCACCGACGTCACCGACAAAGCTGGGGTTCCGGGCACTGGCTATGGGCTGGGATGTGTCTGGGGCGATTATGACAACGACGGTTTCCCCGACTTGTTTGTGACCCAGTACGGCCGCAACGTCCTCTATCACAACAACGGAAATGGAACGTTCACCGACGTGACCGACAAGGCTGGCGTCGCCGGGACCGAATCAGGCACGTTTCATTCCGGCGCAACTTTCTTTGATTACGACCGCGACGGACGCCTCGATCTCTACGTGGGCAGCTACGTGGACATCGGCGACCATCGCTATTGCGACCTGGGCGGAGTGCAAAGCAGTTGCCCTCCCAGCGTTTATCACGGCAGCCCTGACGCGCTTTACCATAATAATGGTGATGGAACTTTCACCAATGTCACGGTCAAGGCAAAAATCTATCAGCCCGAAGGCAAAAACCTCTCCGTAGGCGCGGCCGATTACGACAACGACGGCTGGCCCGATCTGTTCGTCGCCAATGACGGACTCAACGCCTACCTCTACCACAACCAGCACGACGGCACGTTCAAGGAAATCGGACTAGCCACCGGCATGGCTCTGACCGGACAGGGCAGGACCATGGCCGCCATGTGCATCTCGCTCGGCGATTTTAATAATGACGGCTGGCTCGATCTCTACATTTCCGATTTTCAGAAATCCTCAGACCACATCTGGCAGAACGACGGCAACGGCTACTTCGATGAAATCAGCGATCAGGCCGGCATCACGCGCGCGACGCACGAGGTGCTGAGCTTCGGCGGAGGCTTCTTCGACTACGACAATGACGGCTTCCTGGATCTCTTCATCGCCAACGGCCACGTGTATCCGGAAGTTGAGCAGGCCACTCCAGGGACGCACTACAAGCAGATTAATTCGCTGTTTCACAACGAGCGCAATGGCAAGTTCGTGGATGTAACCTCGTCGTCGGGCAACGGCTTTCTGACTCCCTACGTCGGTCGCGGGGTGGCATTTGCGGACTTCGACAATGACGGATTTATCGACATCGTGGTTGCCAACAATGGCGACGTGCCATTGCTCCTGCACAACAGCGGCGGCAACGGCAATCACTTCCTGAATTTCAAACTGGTGGGGACAAAGAGCAATCGCGATGCGATCGGAGCCCGAATTCGGGTTGTGGCTGGCGGCATTTCACAAATTCGAGAAATCCAGGGCGGTGGCAGCTATCTCTCGCAAAGCGATCTGAGAGCCAATTTTGGCCTGGATAAAGCGGCGCGCGCAGAAACCGTGGAGATCAAGTGGCCGAGCGGTCTGCAGCAGACATTCAAAAACGTCGAAGCCGACAAGTTCTATCTGATCGAGGAAGGCAGCGACAAGCTGCAGAGTCAGAAGTTCAATCCAATGCCGTCGAAGGCCGCCAGCTCTGACACCCATCGTTGAGTAACGCGCCTGTCAGGAACTCATCGCTCCCTGCAAGACCTCTCGCAGCCGCTTCGCGACTATGACATCGTCTCCGGCTTGCATCATCCACACTCCGACCACAATCGTGTTGGGCCCGCCGGGCAGGCCCGCGCTCGCGGGCGCGCCGCCAGTCCCGGGATTCAATTCGATGCGGGGCTTACCCTGACGCATCTTCTGCATCACTTCTGCGCCTGTGATTTTGATCCGGCTCGGGTCGTAGGTTATGAGCAGGTGAGGAACATGATTGGCCACCGCAGGAATGAAAATCTTGGTTTCCACGGTAGGCAGACCTTTCAACTCTCCGGCGATACGCTCTGCTCTTCGCTGAAACTCGGCTTCCATCGTGGCATCGTCCTGAGCCAGAAACCAGTCCACGGCGGCGACCAGACCGATGATTTCTTCCTTCGCCACCTTCAACCCACGGCCGATGGTGTTCGAGTTGGGCGAATTATTCTTTTTCGCCATGTCGATCAGGGCCTTCCTGCCGAGCAGCAGTCCCGTACACTGTGGACCACGTATCCCTTTGCCTCCGGAAAAGGTCACCAGATCAAATCCCATCTGGGTGTAGTTCCATAGATTCGAGATGGGAGGAACGTCAGCGGCAGCGTCGTTGAAACATGGGACACCGTGCTTGTGCGCCACGCGCACCCAGTCTTCGCGGCTGATGTGGTCTTCCCCGGCATTGAAAAAGTGGGTCATCACCGTGCGGTCGGTGAATGCCTGCTCGTACTGCTCCAGAGTTTCCACTTCCACAAAGTGCACGCCGCAATTGCGAACCGCATGATCGTAATCGTAGCGGTGCGACTTCTGGACGATGACCTCATTCTTGAGCCCGTTCATGTCGGTGGGCATACTGAGAACCGCTGAATCGTTGCCCACGGAAACACATGCCGCAGTCCCAACCGTAAGCGCTGCCGCCGCTCCAGACGTGATCAAGGCGGCTTCGCAACGCAGTCTCTTGGCCAGGTACTGGCCCGAGGCTTCGAGCAATTCATTCAAATTAACCGGCTGCCGCGAAGCCAGTGCGACAGCGGCCTGCACTTCGTCCGGCATGGTCGACGCCGAAAGAACTGTGTAAGTGCCCGCGGCGTTGATGAAGGGTGTCACCCCCAGCTTTTCGTAATAGTCCACACCTTTCACCTGCGCAGGCGAGGACGCCGCAGAAGCAGGCAGCGCTGAGCCCACACACGCCGCCGCGGAGCCGGCAACAATCGCCTGTCCTCCTGCACGTAACAGCTTTCGACGGCAGGCATGTGCTGATGCCCTCACATGCCGCAGCGGATCCGGCAACAATCGCCTGTCCTCCTGCACGTAACAGCTTTCGACGGCTAATATTTCCTGGCATGTGGTCTCCTTGAGGGTGTCCGCCGCGTTCGAATGGTTATTGAAAATCCGCAAAAGCCCCTATCGCGGAAAATCATCCGCTCGAGCCGGCGCCGAATTTCCCAATCCGGGCGTGTTGAAGTACTGCGGCCGCGCCTTCTCCCACTCCACCATGCTTAGGCCCGAGGGGTCGTAAACAATTCGACCGGCACGCACCGTCATGCGGGCCACCAGCTTCACCTTCCCATCCATGCGGGCAAAGCCGCAATCGATGTATCCGAAGTTGCCGTTGAGCTGTTCCAGCACCGCAATGTCCGCATCCTTGCCAACCGAAAGCGTCCCCAGCTCCGGCCGGTGAATCTCGCGCGCCGGATTGACCGTAGCCCGCACGATCAGATCATTGAGCGGCACACCCATGGCCAGAAACTTGGACATCACCTGGGTCAGACTCAGAATGGTGAAGTTTTCCGAGTGCAGATCCGTGGACATGGAATCCGGAATGAATCCCTGCTTCACTGCGGGCACCGCGTTCCGAAACCAGAAACTTCCAGCGCCGTGGCCAACGTCGAAAATCACTCCTCGCGCGCGCGCCTCGGCCAAAATCGGATTGAGTCTTTCCATCCGGAAGCAGGATGGGAAATTGCTGGGCAAAGACGTGGGTATGAATATCGCCGGGCCGCATCTTCTTAAGAATGAGTTCGGCGTAGGTACGATCCGGACGCGGCCAGAAATCGAACATCACGGGCACGTTGGCGGCCTGTCCGCACTCTTCCGCGCGATCAACTGCCGCCCATGGAGTGTGCTCGCCGTCCCACGGCTTCTCGGTCCAATAGTGCGCGGTCTTTACTCCGACGATAATGTCTGGATATTTCTTGATGGTGTCAGCGCAGCGCTTCGGATCCATCTGGTCGACAGTCTGCTCCAGATCACCCTGCATTCCGTTGGCAACGATGTTCAGGAAGGCCAGCACACGCACCTTTGAGCGATCGATAACCTCTTCCTTCTCCAGAAGAAACGTATCCGCCCCTGAACTGCCTGCATCAACCACCGTGGTTACGCCCGCTTGCAGAAATATGTCGGTAGGAATTCCATAGGGCCTGGTATGGGCGCGGCCTTCGGGAGTGAACCAGTCGAGGGGCGCGCCCCCATGACCGATGTGGACATGGATATCGATCAGACCAGGGGTTACGTAGAGCCCGGAAACATCCACAACCTTGCCCGCCTCGCTGCTGGGAATGTCTTTTTCGACGGCGGCAATTTTGTCTTTGGAAACCGCAACGTCCATCACCGCGTCCAGGTGGTTGGCGGGATCAATCACATGCCCACCCTTGAGTAGCAGATCGTAGCGCGGTGTTTGCGCCCCCGCGCTCGCCGCCACGCACATCACCATCATGATCGAAACCACAGCTCCGAGGATCCTCTTCCCTATCCATTCCTGCATGTTGGACCTTTCCTGAGTGACCTTTCCTGACTGGAGAAAACCTCGCAAGTTTATCCAGTCGAAGCCCGCTTGTCACATCCTTAAAAATATGCCTGGAAAGTCATTATGCTATTGAAAAGGCTGGAGTTGTAGCGTAGCCTGAACGATACTTTCCGTTCTCTTTCGGAGCCCGTTTATGGATCGCCGCACCTTCGTCAAGGCCAGTTGCGTTGGCAGTGCCAGCCTGTTCCTCGATGGTCTCGATCCCAAGGCTTTTGGCGACGTCACCCTGCCCCAGTCGCCTCCGATTGAGGTCGTCCATGGGCCCCGGCCAGCTAAAGCTCCAAACGGAATGCCGGGACTGTTTCCCGGACGAGTGGTGGAAGTCCACGATTCAAATTCGATTGTGAGCAACCGGGTTTCGCAGCCTGTTGTGCGCGGCATGATCGACCGCGGAATGAAGGAATTGACCGGCGAGAAGTCTGCTGCGGCAGCGTGGGCTAAATTCGTCGAGCCCGCCGACATTGTTGGCATCAAGATCAATCCGTCGGGCGCCCCCGCCTGCTGCTCGTCCCCCGAGATCGTGCGCGAGATCATCAACGGCGTGCAGTCCGCCGGTGTGCCCGCTGCCAACATCGTCGTGTACGACCGCTACGAAGACGAAATCGATATCGGCAGCTACCAGGCTCTGCTCCCTCGCGGAGTCCGCGTGATGGGCATCGAGAACGGACTGGCCGACGCCGGCTACGATCCCAACATTTATTGCCAGGCTACTTTTTTCGGCGAGTGGGAGAATCGTTCTTATATGGCGAGGGTCGTGGCTCACGGACTCACCAAAATCATCAATGTCCCCACCATGAAGGACCATTCGGCCTCCGGAGTCACCGGCTGCCTGAAGAATCTGGGCTACGGCACCTTCAATAATGTGGCGCGCTCGCATCGCTCTCCGTATTCGTTTACCGACCCGCTCATTGGCGTGATGTGCTCAGTTGAGCCTTTGCGTTCGAAGGCAGTACTGCACATCATGGACGGCACGCGCCAGGTCTGGCACGGCGGCCCGCTCACCCAGGTTCAGGATTTCATCTATCAGGCGGGCACTCTCTTCTTCGGCACTGACCCGGTGGCGATCGACACGGTTGAACTGGAGGCCATCGAGAAGAAGCGGCGCGAGGAAGGCGTGCCCTCGGTCTGGACCCACGATCCCGAAAGCATCACCACCAACAGCCACGAGTTCTACCACAATCCGCGAAAGAATCTGTTCTATCGCCGGCCCGGCCATATCGCATCGGCGGGAAAACTGGGCTTGGGCGTGGCCGACCTGAAGCGCATCGACCACGGTCGAATCAACCTGGGCTGACCCGCCCGGCTCACTGACAGATGCCAGCCCCATCTCCGACGCCCGAATCCGTAGCTGAAAGCGACTGGCCCACGCTGCTCCACGACAATTCGCGGACCGGAGGCCTGGGAATTCGCGCCGCCAAAGCGCCCGAAAAAGTCCGCTGGCATATCACGCATGGGGAGTTCCGTCCGCACCGCTCCGGTGCTGCGCGGCGAAGTTCTGTACGTGACTTCCCTGGCGGGAAATCTGCACGCGATTGATGTAAAAAAAGGCCGCCAGATCTGGCAATTTCGGGCCGAAGGCCACATTCACTCCACTCCATCTCTCTTCGGAAACAAGGTTCTTGTTCGGCAGCGACTCCGGCAAGGTATATGCCGTCGATGGCGAATCCGGAAAGCAGGTGTGGGAGGCCAGCGCGGCGGCGGAAGTGTGGACTTCGCCGGTCATCAGCAACGGCGTGGCTTTCTTCGGCAGCGCCGATTCCCACATGTACGCAGTGGACGCCGAATTCAGGCAGCAAAGTCTGGACCCAGGAATTGGGCGGCAAGATTTACTCTACCGCATCGATCAGCGCGCGCCATCTTTATGCCGGCTGCGGCGATGGCAAGGTTTATTGCCTGGACACGGCGTCGGGAAAAATTTTATGGAGCACCCCGACCGGCAACGGAATCGATTCCTCGCCCGCAGTGGCCGGAGACACGGTGCTGATCGGATCGGAAGACTTTTTCTTCTACGCGCTGGATGCCGATACCGGATCAGTGACGCTGGAAATACGAAACCGGCCTGGGCATTTTTTCCTCTCCCGCGGTTTCGGAGGACCTGGCCGTCGTCGGCAGCAAGGACGGATTTCTCTACGCACTCGAGATTCAAAGCGGCCGCCTGCGCTGGAAAGTTCAGGTGGGTGACGTGGTCACTGCCCCTCCGGTTATCGCGAGCGGAATCGTGTGCATTCAGGCTTGGGGGATTCACGCGGTCGACATTGCGACCGGCGGAATAGTCTGGAGAGCCGGCTTAGGCGGCGCCGTGCAATCTGTTCCCGTGCTAAGTGGAGACGTGATCTATGTGGGCACGAACGACGGTGAGGTCTATGCGCTGGAATAAACTTGGCGTCATCCTCATCTGCGCGATGGTTGCCCTGCCGTCAACCGGCATCTCGCAGACCTCTTCTCGTGATTCTTTCGTCCACAAGAAAAAGTATGTGATGGGCACGGTCTTTGAGATCGTTGCCTACGGCGAGTCGCCGGTACAGGTTGCCGAAGCCATCGATCAGGCCTTTCAGGAAATCGTCTACCTCGACCAGGTGATGAGTGACTACAAACCCGACAGTGCCCTGAACCAGTTAAACCGCACGGCGTTTTCGCAAGCACAGCCCGTCCCGCCTGACCTCTACCGCGTGATCGCGGAATCGCTGCGCTACTCCCGCCTCTCCGAAGGCAAGTTCGATGTCACCGTGGGACCGCTGGTCAATCGATGGAAAGCCGCGCTTCGCGGAGAACAACCTCCGTCGCCCGCGGAAGAGGCGAAGCTTCGGGCCTGCGTGGGCTATCAGAATGTTGAATTGCTTCCGCCCGACCGGATCAAGTTCCGCTCGCCCTGTCTGCGGATTGATTTAGGTGGTGTTGGCAAAGGCTATGCCCTGGACAAGGCCGCTGATGTGCTGCGCTCGCATGGCATCTCCCGCGCCCTGCTTAACGCCGGCGGCAGCTCGATTTACGCCATGGGCGCGCCTCCCGGCCAGAAGGGCTGGCTGGTTCATCTCAGAGATCCGTCGAACCGGATTGATCCGCAAGTGATGCTTGCGGACAACAGCATTTCTACTTCTGAGCAGACACCCGCCAGCCTTTTGTCCCACGAATCGGCCGGCCACATTATCGATCCCGATACCGGCGTGCCGCTGAAAACGCCTTTTGCCGTCAGCGTTGTCGCAAAAACCGGAACTGCATCCGACGCGCTTTCGACAACCTTGCTGCTGGTGGGCCCGGAGAGAGGCAGTCAGATCGTCAAGGGCACAGATGAAGCGGCTGCGATCTGGATTGCATCGGATGGCCAATTGAAAATGGCATCGAGCGGCCCGCAGATTTTACTTCCGGGACCTGTGCAGGGGCTGGCTAAAAGCATTGGCGCCGAGTCAGGAGGCCCTCGCTGAGCACGCGCGGCCGTCTCGGATTCCTTTGCAGCAAATTTATGCGATCAATATCCGTGCGTAACAAAATTATTACGCTGCTTTGCCTTGTGCTGGCAACGCCGGGCTGGGGCAAAGTGATTTTGCGCTGGACGCAATCTTCAATTCCCCCCGCAGCAACTATGGGAATTGCCGACCTGCTGGTTTCCAGCGATGCCGAGGCTCTGATCAAGACTGCTCATCAGCAGGGCTATCGGGTGTACGCCGAAGTTCCCATGAGCAAAGTGACGGCGCCGGCGCTCACCTTAAAGAATGATCTGGCCGGCATTGTGCTCAACGCGGGTAATTCGCAGCCCAGCCAGATTGACGCAGCGCTCGTTGCCTTGCGATCCGCCTACGCCGAGCTTCCGGTCCTGGTTCTCGATACCAGGGGAAAACAGCCGCAAATGAAGGGACAACTAGTCATCAAAAGAGATGGCGTGCTGCAAGTGACCAGTCCCACTGCCCAGCCGTGGATTGATTCCAACCTCGGGCTGATCCGGTTCGATCAAGCTTTCCGCCCGGTCAAACTCCTCTTTATGAGTTCCAGTGGGACCTGTCCGATCCGCTGCAGCAGGAGCAGGGACCCGATGCCGCAGATTACCTGCTGGCAGTAGCTGAAGCCGGGGCGTTTCCACGCCGATCTCGTATTGGACTTGTACCCCAAACTTCAAACCGACCTGTTGCGGAATGATCCAGCCGCATGGTCTGTTTTAAAGCAGATAAAGACGTACCTGGCATTTTCGGCAGTGGAACGCCCCGGCGAGCCGGAGGCCAATGTCGGCGTTATCGCCAACACGTACGGGGATTCGTATGAAGCGATCAATTTACTCGCACGCCACAACATTCCGTTTCACGTCCTGACCCCTTCCGGCGTGAAGCCGCATAGCTTCGACAACTTCGATCTGCTCGTGACCTTCGCCGCGCCCGACGAACCAACCGCCGCGGCCATAGCCGATTTCGCGACCCGCGGCGGGATCGCGGTTCTGGTCGGCGTACAAGGAGGACAACGGCCCTGGCAGTCCGCTCAGCCAGTTCCCGCCGGTGAGCACGCAGTTTCCTACGCTACCGGCAAAGGCCGCGTGATCGAACTCTCCGAAGCGGTTACTGACCCCGAAACTTTTGCCCAGGACATACGCCGCTTACTGAATAAAGACAGTGCATGGATCAGCCTGTGGAACTCCCTCACCACGCTGGCGGTTTCGTATCGCCAACCCGGCAGTTCCGAAAAGATTGTTGAGCTGGTCAACTATGCGCAAGAGCCGCTTCGGGTGCAGGTTCAGGTCAAAGGATTGTTTTCTTCAGTTCGCTACGAAACTCCCGAGCACGGCTGCTGCGAGTTTCTTGTGCCGGTGCAGCGCGGCGAATTCACGGAATTTGTCGTACCCTCGCTCTGGATCGCGGGCCGCGTCCGCCTGGCGGAGGGAATTGCGGCGCCTCATCAGGATGCTCATCACTAAGATGCTCCTCACTAAGTGAAAGGAAATACAATATGCGCCATCGGCTTTCGTCAGTGACTGCTTCTTGCATCGCCGTATTTGTTCTACTTCTTCTCATGCCGACTCAGAGCGTCGCACAAAAGAGTCACTCCAGGGGCAAATACCTTGTTTACGTCGGCACCTACACGGGGCCGGCCAGCAAAGGTATCTATGCTTACCGCTTCGACGCGGCCACCGGTCAGGCGACCTCGCTGGGACTGGTCGCAGAAACCGTGAACCCGTCGTTCCTCGCCATCGACCCCAGCCGCCGTTTTCTTTACGCGGCCAATGAGGTCTCCGACTATCAGGGAAAGAAGAGCGGCGCAGTCAGCGCATTTTCCATCGATCGCAAATCGGGCAAGCTGACTTTCCTGAATGAGCTGCCTTCCGGCGGCGCCGGACCATGCTACGTGTCGCTGGACAAGACCGGCAAGCACGTCATGGTGGCCAACTACGACAGCGGCAGCGTGGCCGTCTTCCCCGTACTGGCGGACGGGAAACTCGGCGAGCCGTCGTCCGTGATCCAGCACACCGGTCACGGGCCCGACCCCAAACGCCAGGAAGGGCCGCATGCGCATCAGATCGACACCTCTCCGGACAACCGTTTTGCGCTGGCGTCGGATCTCGGCCTTGATGAAGTCCTGGTATACCGCTTCGACGCGGCGAAGGGCACGCTGGCTGCGAACGACCCGCCTTTCGCAAAGGTCGCGCCGGGCGCGGGACCGAGACACTTCGTTTTCCATCCCAACGCGAAATTTCTTTACGTGATTGACGAGGTCGCTTCCACGGTCACCGCATTTTCCTACGACGCCGCCGGCGGAAAGTTGCAATCGTTGACCGCAGTCTCAACCTTGCCCGAAGGTTTCAAGGGCAGCAACGACACGGCGGAAATCAAGGTGAGTCCTGACGGCAAGTTTCTCTACGGCTCCAACCGCGGCCACGACAGCATTGCCACCTTCTCCCTCGACTCGGCAACCGGCACACCAAAATTCGTCGAAGCGGTTTCGACCGGCGGCAAGACACCGCGCAACTTCGAAATCGCGCCAGGCGGAGACTATGTTTTCGCCGCCAACCAGGAGTCCAACAACGTCGTGATCTTCAAGGTCGACAAGACAACCGGCCACTTGACTCCGACCGGCCAGGTGCTGGAAACACCGTCGCCAGTTTGCATTAAATTTGTTGCGATCAAATAAGCTGGGAAGGCGCCAGACTTCAGTCGTGCCGAGGGCACGACTTCGGTCGTGCCACAAGAGACTAGCCTACTGCGGCTTTAGCCGCTGAGGTATCCTCGTCCAGTTTGAACCCGCGGAGTTTATTCCCGAAAGAGAACGGCGTCAGCTCTTGCGAACCGGGAAGGGCACGACTTCAGTCGTGCCGCCAGAGTATAAACGACTTCGGCTTTAGCCGCTGAGGTATGCTCGTCCAGTTTGAACCCTGGGTACGCGGAGCAATAACGATACTCCATCGCGATCTCCACCAGTCTGCGCTTGACCGGATTCTGATGAATGTAATCCCGATGCCGAACGAAGTCGTCCGCATCACGAATCCGATGATCCGTGAATCCTCGTTGCCAGACCTCCCGGGCTCCGCATTGCATGCCAAGCGCGTGCGAATAGCCACCTTTGATGAATTGAACACTGCGTTCCAGCGTAACCTCGTCGGACGGCGTCAGTAACAAGTGCACATGCTCCGGCATCAAGACGAAAGCATGCAATTGAAACTTTGCGTTGCCTTCGATATGCATAAATCGTTTTCAGGAAAAGTCTGGCATAGAAATCCACGACAAAGAGTCTTCTGCGCTGCCAGGTTGTGAAGGTCACAAAATAAGTGCCTGGCGGCGACATCAGACGAGTAGGCTTCACAGCGTACCCCAGCGGCTGAAAGCCGCCGTGCCTGTGAGCCTAACTCGGCACGACTGAAGTCGTGCCCTTCCCGGTTCACAAAACTTCGACCGTCGTTCTCTTTCGGGAATGAACCCGGGTTCAAACTCGCCGAGCATACCCCAGCGGCTAAAGCCGCGGTCGGCTAATAATCTGGCGGCACGACTAAAGTCGTGCCCTTCCCATTTCCACCGCTAAGAGTTTATTCGTGCCGCTCAATCGTACGGGATGCCATCCCTTCCCCCGTGAAATCTACTTCCAACTTCCCTGCCCTTCCACGATGGTGATGTAGCGATCGATCGGCAGATCGGTGAAGCGCTCCACCGCTGCCGCTCGGGCGCGGCCATTTCACTTCCAGCCAGTCAATTTTCTTGCGCTGCCCCAGGCCCAGCACCATGCGGGGATCGTGGGAGGACAGATAGCTGCCGCCTCCCACCTTCATGTGGCTGCGCTTGAGATCGCCTGACTGATAACTGACTCGCGCGCCAATCGCATCCGGATTCGACTTCTTGCCCACGAGATTCACTCCCAGCCAGTGATTCTGTTTCCCGGCATGATTGCGCAGCAACAACGGCGCGGCCATCATTGACGGCAATCAAAACGTCCACCGCGCCATCATTGTCGAAGTCTCCGATGGCCATGCCTCGAGCCGAAACCGGCGTGGCGAAGATCGGACCACTCTGCTGCGCTGACGTTCTGAAAGCCCATGCCCGGTGTTGTGCAAAAGAATAGGCGGCTCGCGATAGGTGACCCCGGGATGAAGCGCTTCGATCAGATCATCCGGATTGCCGTTCGCCAGAAAGAGATCCAGGTTGCCGTCGTTGTCGTAGTCGAAAAATTTCAGCCCCCAGCCGCTCATCATGCGGGTGGCGGCGCCGATCCCGCTCGCCATGGCCTCGTCGTCGAAGGTTTCGTCTTTATTGTTTCGATAGAGGGAATAAATCTCGTGGTCGATGTTGGCCACGAACAGGTCCATCCAGCCATCCTGGTCGAAATCCGCGGAATCCACGCCCATCCCCGAGCGCGGCGCGGCCCTCCGCGCTGTAAGCCACGCCCGCCTGTTCGCCAATCTCCTCGAACTTTCCGCTCTTGTTGACGAAGAGAAAGTTGGCCACAGTGTCATTGGCGACGAAGAGATCCATATTGCCATCGTTGTTGATATCGGTAGCCACCACTCCCCAGGCTTTCCCTCGATGCCCCGCGATTCCTGACGCCTTGCTGACATCGGTAAACGTTCCGTCGCCGTTGTTGTGAAACAACCAGCTGGAAGTCGGTTTGTAAAGATGGGGAATGCAATATCCGTCGCTTCGCGTCCTCGCCGGCGCGGCAGTCTTTGCTTTGCGCCTTGGAAAACTCCACAAACTGGCAGACGAACAGATCCAGCCTGCCGTCATTGTCATAGTCGAACCAGACCGCGCTGGAGGACCATCCCGGCGCGGCTCACTCCGGCTTTTTCCGTGACATCGGTGAAAGTGCCGTCACCGTTGTTGTGGTAAAGAATGCTTCGGCCGTATTGGGTGACGTAGATATCCGGGAAGCCGTCGCCGTCATAGTCTCCAACCGCCACGCCCTGGCCGTATCCGCCTCCGCCAACTCCTGCCTTTGCGGTCACGTCGGTAAATGTCCCGTCGCGATTATTGCGATAGAGCGCATTGCGAAGCGGCGGATTGGGATCGAAGAAATCGCATTTGCCGCTGTTGACCAGATAAATGTCCATCCAGCCGTCGTTGTCGTAGTCGAGGAAGGCGCAGCCGGCCCCGGTGGTCTCCGGCAGATAATGCTCAGCCGATTTTCCCGCAGTGTGAACCCAGGTGATGCCGCTCGCGGCCGGTGGAACCTCCACAAAAGGATAAAGAGAAACTTCCGAAGGCAGCGCCATGGCCCGCGCCATACGCGAAGTACCGGCGTATAGCAATCCGCCAGCCAGACACCTGCAGAAAATCGCGACGAGAACGACTGACGCTCGAAGGGTTCAGGATCATGGCGGGAGAGCTTCGAATGGCTCTGATCACAGATCTGCCGTCGGCGCGTTTGATTATGACGGCGGCTCCTATTGCGGAGAACCTTGCGACTGTGGTTCCGAATCGGCGGCGGCTCCGGCCGGCTGGTTTTTTTGCACCATCTGACGGTGAATGGCGAACTCTTTTTCGCCCTCCTCCTTGCGTCCGGCTCGCGTGTACGCGACCGCCAGGCTGTAGTGCGCAGTCGGATTCGCCGGTTCAAGCTTGACCGCGGTTTCGAGCGGCGCGATCGCTTCAGGAAATTTCTTCTGCGACATCAGCGAGCTGCCCAACCCCAGGAACGCGTCTCCGAATCCGGCATCCAGCTTGGCCGCGCGGGAAAAATGCTCGACCGCTTCGGGCCATTGCCCCGCCTGTCGCGCCAATTCGCCCAGCACGTACTCGGCGCCTGCATTCGAAGGATCGATCTCAATTTCCTGTTCCATCTCCTTCTTCGCGTCCTCGGCCACCGTTCGGACCCGGATTGGGCTTCGAGAGCAGCAATCGCCCCAGGCGGAAATGAATGCCAGGCAAACGCGGGTTCTGCTGCAGCACCGCGCGATATTCCTTGGCCGCCTCATCCCACTTTCCCCGCATTTCAAGGGCCTCGGCATTCAGCTCATGCGCCTGGTAGGAGAGTTCGCGCATACTGGGCCAGCTCTTGCGAGGCACGGGTGGACAGATCGGAATAGGCATGGACCGCCAGATACAGGACGTCCGGATCGTGGGGAAAATCACGGGAGAGCATTTGCAGGAACAGCAGGGCGTTTCCGGCTGGTTCTGGCTCATGGCGCAGCGCACGCCAGCTCAGCCCCAGATTGCGCCTCAACTCCTTGTCCGACACCTGGGCAAGGCCTTTTTTCAAGACGGGCAGCGCTTCCGCGCAATGACCGGTTTCCGCCAGTTTGATGGCATGTTGTACATCCGGAGAAGCGGCGGAAGCAACGTGTTGTTTCGTCTGCGCAAAGCAGACAGAGCCCATCACGAAAATCAGAATCCCGCCAACTGCCAGACCAAGCCGAAGCATGTATGGTTTTGATGATAAATGAAAATGGCAGGCTGCCAACAGCGGCAGCCTGCCATTTTCTTCGTTAGGGCCCGTCAAAAGTAGAACTTTAAATCGAACTGCAATTGTCTGGCATCCTGAGTCACGTTGCTGATCCCGAATGTCCCGCTGCCAAAGGTGAAGTTAGGCACCGCGAAGTTCGGGTGGTTGAACGCGTTCAGGAAGTCTGCGCGGAACTGCAGCCTCATGGTTTCGGTAATCGGGAAGTTCTTCTGCAGACTGATGTCGGCAGCGACATATCCCGGCCCAATCACCGGACCTTGAGCTGGACAGTTTCCGAATTGGCCGGCCGGGGCATTTGCAAATGAGCCCGGACCAAACCACTGTATGCCGAGCGGGGTTACGGTCTTGGGATAGGTAATAGGACCGGTGCAGTCCGGACGGTTTTCCGGGCTGCCGGTTCCTGAGTTATCCGATCCTGAAATCGTGAGCGGGAAACCGGTGTGCCACGAGACGATCGGGTTGATCGACCAGTTGCCCACCACGGCATTCACCGCAGTCGGCATGTCGTGTCCAAATTGTTTGCCGCGTCCGATAGGCAGCTCATACACGGCGTATGCGCTCAGGACGTGGGTCGTATCCCAGTAGCAGCGCGCATAGTCGCCGTTGGGGTTATAGAGGTTTTGCCAGTAGTTGCCCGAAGGCGCGGCTTGCGTTTCAGCGCCCCAGGTACCGTAATAACCGTCGTCGTTGGTCATACACTTCTGGAAAGTGTAGGAAACTTGACCTTGCAGTCCGTTTCCATAGCGCTTCTGCAACACCGCCTGCAGCGCGTTATAGTTCATGTTTCCAACCGAGGCCGTGTTCTTCACATTGCCCAGCTGGTTCGGACCAAATCCGGTCAAGCCCGATGCCTGCAGAATTCTTACCCCCGATAAAGGGATAAGTGATCGTTCCGTTCGGTTGCAGATCCCCTTGTCCCAGCCACTCGGGAACCATCAAGTGAGTCGTGCGCTGGCCAACATAACCAATTTGGAAGGTCGTGTTGTTGGCAAGCTCGTGTTGGATGGAGACATTCCACTGGTCGGCGATGGCCGGCTGAACCGTGCCGCTCCAGGCCAACAGTGTCGCTCCGACGAATGGATTTCCCGCCGGCGGCGCTGCCGAAGCTGAATGCGGTCTCGGTGGTGTATCCATTGCCCGTCGCTATGTTGCTGGCTTCCACCTGCGGAGGCGTGAAGGGTGGATTCTGCGTAAGGCGCAGGTTGGTTCCCGTGCCTTCCAGGTAAGAGGAGATGGTGAAGGCGCCACGAATGACCGTCTTGCCTGCCATGCTCCTGCGGACTCCAGGCAAAGCCAAGTCGCGGCTGGAAGTTCGGCAATCCGTAGGTGGACTTGTAGAGCCCATCGCTGAAGCCGTTGGTCCCGACCGCGCCAGCCGGTACAGGCGTGTTGCCCGGGAACTCCAGCGTGCCGGTCAGGATGTTCACCCCAACCTGGCGATTGTTGATTTCAATCCAGGGAGTACGCGCTTCATAACGGAGACCCAGGTTCAAGGTGAGGGTGTCCGTAATACGCCAGTCGTCCTGCGCAAAACCGGCGAAGAGCCAGTCGCGCTGATGCCATCCGCCAGTGCTGGTGCCTCTTCCTACGTCCTGCGGAAGCCCAAGCGCCCAATCCGCAGCCGGGTCGCCGCCACCGTCGCCGTTTCCGGAATAGCTTCCGCCTGGACCGTTACCGAAGAGCATCACGCCCAATTCGCCGGAATTGCCGCTGTAGAAGACGTTGATGTTGTAGCGATTGGTCTGAAACCCGGTCTTGATCACGTGCCGGCCGTGAGTGTAGATCAGCACATCGTCAAACTGGGTGACGGTCGAGGAGAATTTTTGCACGACGACCGCTGAACCCAGATTGGTCAGCGCCCCGTTGGCAATGTTCGTGATTGTGCCGCCGCCAAAACCCAACTCCGGAAGCCCGTCAACTCCAGCAGGATTGCCGCTCTCAATGCCAATCGTGTTGCCCAACGCTCCTACTGAACTGTCGAACGTGGTGAGGCCCGTAGGCAGCTTGACGTAGTTCTTGCCAAAACGCGCCTCATTGGTCATGTTCGGCGAGAACGAGTGGGTCCAGTTGACCGCGCCATTCTGCAAGAAAGCTTCGTTGACCGTATTGCCCAACAAGGCCACCGAGTTGCTCGAGGGATCATACTGATTGCCCTTCGAATAGCGGGCAAAAATATGGTCGTTGTTGGTGGCGTTGTAATCCACCTTGATGTCGCCCTGATCCGAATTGAATTGCTGGGCCTTGGTGTTCACCGCCTGCCCGAAACCGTTCGCCAGAGTAGTTACGGACTGCGGATACAGCGGATTCGTCACCAACGAGGTAAAAGCCGGATTCAGCATGTTGGTGGGAATGATGTTGCCCGCGAATGGCGTCCTGAGACCGGGAGCCAGGATCGTGCAGGCATTACCGGAAGTTCCGCCGGTTCCCGCAGCGCAAGGGTTGTACAGCTGCTGAGCTCAGAGCGCTGAAATCTCCGCCGATTTCAGGCGCAGTGAGAACATTGATGGTGTTGGCGGACGCCGGGAAGTCCAAACGCCCACCCTGGTAGTCCGCGAAAAAGAACAGCTTGTTCTTGATGATGGGACCACCGACTGTGCCTCCGAACATATTCCAGCGCAACTTGGGCGTCGGCAGGACACCGGTCGCAGTGCCGGCCCCCAGACCGTTCTCCCACTTGTTGGCGTTGAACATGTCATTGCGGAAGAACTCAAATACGTCACCGTGGAAACTGTTCGTACCTGACTTGATGGTGGCGTTGATGATTCCGCCGTTGTAGTTGCCAAACTCGGCGGACGCGTTCTGAGTAATAAGATTGAACTCGGAAATGGCGTCAGGAGAGGGCGTGAAGGCCAGAAGATTGTCCGAGGCCTGGTTGTTATCCACGCCGTCCAGCAGGAAGTTGTTCGATTGTTCGCGATTGCCGTTGATGTAAGGACGGCCGCCCTCTTCGGCAGTGTTCGATCCCAGGTTCATGCTATGCGGATCGACCGAGATGACGCCTGGGCTGAGCAACGTCAACTGCACATAGTTGCGGGTCGCCAGGGGCAGATTGTCGCTGGTTCGGGCGTCGATGACGGTGCCCACTTCGGTGGTCTGGGTCTGAAGTACCGGGGCCGAACCTGTCACTTCGACGGTCTCCGTAACTTGACCGACCTTCATTTCCACGTTGACGCGCGCGGTCTGGTTCAGTTGAAGCGCGAAGGCAGGATACGCCGCCGTCTGAAATCCGGGCGCCGACACCTTCAGCGAATAAGTCCCAACCGGAATGCGCAAAATGTTGTACGAGCCAGCGTCGCTGGTCCGCACACTGATCACGGCTCCCCGATCGGAATCAGTGGCCGTCACCGTTGCATCCTTGATCGGCGCACCGCTGGGATCCGTAACGGTTCCCACGATCGCGGCGGTTACTTCCTGACCCCATGCAGGTTGTAGAACGCCGAGAACTCCGACCAGCACTAGAAGGGCAAACCCAACCTTCATCGACTGTCGCATTACAAACCTCCTGAGAGAAGCCTGTTTAGAACGCTGGCGCAAGTGACAAGCCTCATTGGGTACTTGCTATATAGCAGAGCGATGAGCATCGTCAAGAAAAAAGTGGTAGCGCCAGAAAATTTATTTGAATACGGTTGATCGGAAATGCGGCAGTTTTCCCCAAAAAAGACGAGGGCCCCTTTGCAACATCGTCCCGGGATTCTGAGTCGATTCTCGCAGTTCGTTGTAAGTTATTGTTAACACATGCACTTACACAGAGAGTTCACAAGTTGCGCCGGCCCCCGATCATTCCAGGAAGTGCCGATTATTGATGCCGGGTAATCTGCTGCCTTGTTGTGTGCCTCGATTCACCCCATCTTTGATAAATAAGAAACTCATTGGCGAATTACCCGTCTCTCGCAGTATATTAAGTTCCGCTCGATAGCAATTCGCACGGCGAGGGTGCAGCGGCGCTGGGCGATCCAACTCAGGGGCGTTCATGCAGCAAAATCACCAAAGCGAGATTCCGGCCTACAAAAGGATTCAGAACGTCATCCTGAAGCGCATGGAAAGCGGCGCGTTGAAAGCCGGCGATGCCATCGATTCCGAAAGGCAGTTGGCAAAAGTTCATCAAGTCAGTTTAATGACGGCGCGTCACGCGCTGGCGGATCTGGAACGCGAAGGAGTAGTCGTGCGGCGCCGCGGAGCGGGAACTTTTGTCGCGCCGCCGAAAATTCATTTCAACAAGCTGATGAGTTTCACGGAACAGATGGCTTCGCGTAACCTGGTGGCGCGATCGAAAGTTCTATCCTGCACGGTCACATCGGAGGAATCAGAAGTTGCCGCGCGGCTGTCATTGCCTCATGGAAGCCCGTTGATCCGGCTCGAGCGCTTGCGCGAAGGCGCGGGAGAGCCCTTCGCCCTGGAAACTTGCTACTTGTCGGAAGAAGAGTTTCCCAGGCTCAAGCAAGCCGCTCTCGAACGTAGCTCGCTATTTTCCATTCTCGAGAGTGAATACAAACTCGAACTGGCGCAGTCGGACGAAGAAATCGATGCCACCAACGCCGACGCTCGCACCGCACAGTTGCTCGCAATCGGAAAGGGCCAACCTTTACTCCGCATTCGTCAGGTCATTTATTCGACCAAAGGACGAGCCACGGTTTACGTCCGGGGATTTTATCGCTCGGACCGCCACAATCTCCTGATTCGCAGATTCCGATATCCAATAGAAAGCCCGCCAATCACGGCGTTCGCTAATTTGACCCGGCATGACTCGGGTGCTCCGGCTGGGCGTAGTATCCCGACCGGGTTCGCGCCGACAGTCCCGGTTTGTCGATTTTGACTTCGAGCGCGTGATAATCGTTCGGACCGTCGCCGGGCTCACCCTCGAAGGTAAGGACGTAGAACGCATTCGCGTCCGCAATGCAGGTTGCGATCTCGCCCGCGATGTCGTTACTTGAATTCAGAATCCGCCCGCCGCTCTGGTAAGCAAGAACCTGCAATGCCAGGTTTCCCACCTGCACTTGTCTGGCCGAGCGCACTCCTTTTACGAAATCTTTGTAGTACGACGTTCGACTCTCGGCCGCATCCGCGGTTCCCAGCGGATCGATATTGTAAAGAGTGATGCGAGACTGTCGCAGCCCATCCGAAAGCCCAACAACGGAGTTGAATAACTCCTGCTGCGCCTTGGAATCCAGTTCCGTGTTCGGGCCGGAAAAAAGCGGCCAACCCGGACTCACCCAGACCACCAGTTTTCGTCCCGGCCGGGTGGCTTCGTAGTCGGCGAGTTGTCCGATTGCGCGCAGGGACATCTGCAGACGGTCAAGGGCGCCGTACACGCCTTGCGAGCGCCCGACGGTGCGCAACGAGTTGCTGTTCTGATTGAGCTCTGCCAGCAACGCCTTCCCGTCGCGCGAAGGCGCCTTCCCGATGGTCGCTCCGGAATCAGAAAAAAAGACAAACGATACCGGACGGGCCAGCTCCCCGCCATTTTGTTTCAGAAACTTTTCTATCTCCTGACGCTCCACTCCGACGCTGGTAAAGGAAGTATTCACTTCATCCATCAGCAGGACCACTTCTACCGGCGGGTCCGCGGTCGCGCCCTCGACCGCATGAAAAGAGCCGATCTTCTGCGGCACTTTATTATCCAGAAGTGTGAAGTCCTGCTGTTGCAGGCCGGGGAACGCGTGTCCAGATTTATCGGAGACGACCACATCGAGAGTGATCTGACGGTCTGTCGGGACAGTGGCAGGAACTTCAGCTTGCCCCGGATTGTCGTTCTGCTGGGTCAACCCAGAAAAGCTAAACGCAGGAGAGTTAAACGCAGAAAGGATAAACGCAGAAACAAAAACAGCAGAACAGCCAGAAGATCCAACTCCAGTATCGTGTACTCATGTCGATCGCCTGGCTTCAGTTTACTCCCAACCTCAGAGAAACTTCACCAGCGCGTCAGTCGTCTCCTGGGCATTTTCCTCAAGCACCCAATGCCCGGTGTTTTTCAGCACCACAACCGTGACATCGGACGCGACCAGCTTCATCTGTTCCCCCAGCACCACTCCGAGTGATTTATCTCCGCCGATCGACAGCACCGGCATGGTCAGCCGCGTCTGGGCCATTTGAGCGAAATCCTTGGCGGCCTGCGGAAACGAATCGAAGTAGCCCCAACCCGCTCGCATGCGTCCCGGACGCGAATAAGCGGCGGTGTAGGCCTGGCGATCGGCTTCGGGAAGCGAGCGAGTCCCGTCGGCTGCAAACTCGTTCCAGTAATAATCGAAGTAGGTGCGTTCGCGTCCTTGCACCAGGGCTTCGGGAGTCGATCCGTGGAAGCGGAAATGCCACAGGTTCGGGTTGTTGTAAACGCCCTCCCATCCCGCGACGCCGGGCAGAAACGCATCCATCACCACAAGTTTTTCCACCTCCGCGGGAAACTGCGCCGCGTAGGCGTAAGCCACCATCAATCCGATGTCGTGTCCCACAACTTTCGCGTGCCCGATGCCAAGCGAGCGGACAAGCTCGTGAATGCGAATCGCGGCCGTCTTCAGATCAAGACCGTCAGCCGGAATCGCCGAGTCGCCGATACCGGGCAGATCCGGCGCGATCACGGTGAACCGCTGCGCCAGCACCGGCATGATCGGAATCCACATGCGCGAAGTCTCGGCATAGCCATGAAGCAGAACGACCGTTGGACCATGGCCGGCCATCAGGTAATGTACTTTGACTCCAAGGACCGCGGTATCGTACGCCGCGATAGATTTGTTGGAAGAGTCAGCCAAGGCCGGCGAAGGTAAGATCCAGATACACAGCAGGCCCAGTAGAGCCAGATTCGAAAAAAAATCAAGAGTGCGCTTCATGTGAAGCTCCTTGGCATATCGGATGCCTCTGGTGCTGAAAAAATAAGGCTTACTGAAATAGTTCCTCTCGAACGTGGAAAGGTTCACAACGGGGTTAGAACAGTAACGACGCCGAGTGTCAGGCCGCCTTTTTAGAGTTAGTGGAAATCCCTGGCTGTGGTGAGCGCGGATGGACTCGAACCATCGACCCATGCCTTAAAAGGGCATTGCTCTGCCAGCTGAGCTACGCGCCCACTCTTATTCAATTTAACACAGCAGTGGCGTCATCCTGAGCGGCCTTCAGGCCGTGAAGGATCTCGCGTGGAGCGTATCCAGATTCTTCGGCGGCAGCCATGCCGATCCGCGCAAGATCCTTCGAGACTAACGTCTCTCAGGATGACGCCTGTTACACGACAACGCCGTTACAGGATGACAGCCATTAAAGAGCGCGCGTGCCAGTCAGCCGCGACTCTGCCTACTTCACAACTTTCGCAATGTAAACCGCAAACGGCTCCAGCGAAACATCCGAGAGCTGCACTTCCTGCGGACGAGAACTCAGTGTCGTGAGCAGCGTCGTTGCCTTGCTTCCGGAAAATCCCTGCTTCGACAGATCGAAGCTCACCTTCTGATTTGTCCCTGACATGTTCAGCACCACCAGCACAGCCTGGTTCTTGTAGCGGCGAAGATACGAAACCACGCTGGGCTGGTCCTCATTCAACGGAATGTACTCACCCTCGCGCAACGCAGGATCCTCGCGGCGCAGAGTCAGCACGTGCCTGTAGAACTGCAAGATCGAATCGGGATCTTTGAGTTCGGCTTCCACGTTGTGAGTCTTGAAGCTGGCCGGCACCGGCAGCCAGGGATCGGCCGTGCTGAAACCGGCGTTGGCGCTGTCATTCCACTGCATGGGAGTCCGCTCACCGTCGCGGCCTTTGTCCACGGGCCATCCCACACGTCCGACCGGATCCTTCACATCTTCTTTGCGCTTGGGGTCGTTATTCTCCATGCCAAGTTCTTCGCCGTAATACATGATGGGCGTGCCGCGCAGGGTCAGGTACATACCGGCCATGAGTTTGGCGATTTGATCGTTATGCTGTCCATCGCCGTAGCGGTTGTAGGAGCGAACGATGTCGTGATTGCTGATCACGTAAACCGGCCAGCCGCCGGAGGCGTCCGCCGCGGCAATCTGGCGGCGGAATTCCGGCGCCGATAATTTGTTCACCGTGGTGAACATCAGATCCATCGGCATCTGCAGTTCGCGGCTGTGCCCGCCGTAGTAGAGCTTGAGCTCGTCGATATTCTTGGTCCAGGTTTCGCCGATCAGCACCGCTCCGCTCTCATCGGCCACGGCGCGAAGTCTTTGCAGAACTCCGTGCAACTCCGGCAGCTTGCTGTTGTAGAGGTTCTCCATGTTGGGATCGCCGTACTTGCTGGTGCCGGGCAGAATCGGATTGTCCTTGAGTTTCGGATCTTCGAAGATGGTATCGACCGCGTCCAGGCGGAAGCCCGAAACGCCGCGCTTATACCACCAGCGAGTGACGTCGAACATCGCCTTTTCCACCGCGGGATTGCGCCAGTTCAGGTCGGGCTGCGCCGAGTAGAAAATGCGGTAATACCACTGCCCGGTTTGAGGATCGAAGGTCCAGGCCGGGCCTCCGAAAATCGAAATCCAGTTGTTAGGCGGCTGGTTTGGGCCCTTTCCGTCCCGCCATATGTACCAGTCGCGATGCGCCGATGTACGTGACGACTTCGAATCCAGAAACCACTTATGCTGGTCAGAACTGTGGTTGACCACCAGGTCCAGAATGATGCGAATGCCGCGCTGCTTGCCGGCGCTGGTCATGGCATCAAAATCCGCCAGAGTTCCGTACATGGGATCAATGTCGGTGTAATCGGAAACGTCATAGCCGAAATCCACCTGCGGCGAGGGAAAGCAGGGCGTGATCCAGATGGCACTCACCCCGAGGTCTTTCAGATAATCGAGTTTCGACGTGATTCCCTTCAGATCTCCGATGCCGTTGTTGTCGCTGTCGGCGAAGCTGCGAGGATAGACCTCGTAGAACACCGCATGCTGCCACCATTCGTGGCCCTCAGCGTCAACCGGCCTGGTTTCCGCGCTGGAGTAAAGGCAGAAGAAGCAAAGACCGATCAGGAGCGATCGCAAGGAAAGCTTTTTCAACATAAGTGTTGCCTCTTTTGGAGTACGGGTGCGAGAGTGCCTGACTGAACCAGAAACACTAAGGCTTATTGCCGGAAAAGCGAATCGTGATTCTCTCACGAACGTAGGAACCGGACACACCGGCCGGAATTTGAATTTTGATTTTCGCGTCCCCCGAGACGCTTTTAGTCAGCTCAGCCCCTTCGACTGCCGTCACCTGAGCCGGATTCCATACGCCAAGTTCATACTGTTTGCCCGCGGCTCCTGCGACTTCCAGGGTCAGGCTGTCTCGCGCGGGAGTCCAGGTCTCCGACATCACTCGCAGCCCCTGACTTGCGCTTCCGAGCGCGGGCAGTTCCGGCGAAATACTCAGTCCGAAATCATTCTTGAGACGTATGCGTAAAGTAGTGGTTCCACTGCCAATTGGAAATCGCACGGAAATATGCTGGTCTGTTTCACCTTCGCTCTTGTTGACCTGGAAAGGTACGCGGGCGCCATTTATTTCGGCACCTGCAATCTGCGCGCGTACGCTCACTGCCGGCGAAAACTCCAGGCTGCAGTCGCCCGCGCCGGAGCGGCTGACTTCCAATACGATCTCCGTCAAAGTCTTGCGATATGACATCCGCAAAGAAGCCGAACCCACCCGCACATTTTCCAGCGTGAACCAGGTCCAGTCGGCGGGAACGTGCGGCGCGAAAGTAAGATGACACGCGCCCGCATCCGCTTCGAGGCCGAACAACCCGCGCAGCAGCGGACTGATCACCATGGCCGCGGACCATATCTGATGAGGAGAACTGGTGGAGAGCGGCTGATAGTAGTCGCCCGACAGCACCTCGGTGACATGCCCCAGCGATCCGTCCATCGCCAGCTGAGAATTCGCCAGAAGATTCGAAAAGCCAGGCAGGGCGCGGTGATAGCGATATTCGCCGACCGAGGCCCAGCCCGTGAACAGCGGCCACACCGAGCCGAAATGATAGCCTCCAGCGCTGTACTTCGCGGACTGATTGGAAATGATCCGCATCCCCCAATCGGCTTGATGTTCAGGCGCGGCAAGCTGCGTGATCATCGCCCCAGCCTTGTCGTCATCCAGTAATCCGAACCACATAGGCACCGTGGCGAGCACGCTGGGCTCGTCAATTTTCTGATTGTTCCGGTCGAGCGCAAATGCAAAACGATTCTTGTCCGCCAACCAGAAACTCTGGTTCACCAGCGGCTTCTGGCGCGCGAACTCCTGCCCAAGTTGCTGGCTGACGTCTTCTTTCCCCGCCAGGTGAGCCAAACTGGAAAGCGCTCGCAGCGCCTGCGCTCCCAGTCCGCTTTGATAAAGCTCGGTCTTGACCGGAAGCAGTGGGCCGCCCTCCACCCAGCCGTGCCCGATCCCAAAATTCTGCGGCAGCCCTTGCGAGTCATAGGTGGACCGCAGAAATTGATAAGCCTTCCACAGGCTGTCCCACTTTTGCCTGGCAAAAGCCACATCGCCGCTGGTCACCACATAGTCGTTCATGGTGATGATGTAAAGCGGCGTTGCATCGGCGGAGGCGTAGGGATAGGGGTAGTCGGTGAACCACGGCACGAAGTTTGCGCCCTGGGAAATCTCGTGCGGAATCTTGCCGTCCGCCCGCTGATATTTGCTGAGAAAATCCAGCGCGGTGCGGGTGCTGCCAAAGTCGCCCTCGGCGTCGAGCGCTAATGAAGTCCAAAGCGAATCGCGACCGAAAAACCAGGCGAAGCCGGGGCGTTGGCTGCCGCCCGAAGTTCGATAACCCGCAATGAATCCCGTACCAAGAAAGGGATTGGTCACCAGTCCTTGCAGCACGCTGATCCGCGACCAGTCGTAGGCTTGCTGCAACTGACGGTCGGGCAAATCGACACTCACCGTGCGATTCAGATAGGCGCGTGTAGTAATCCGCGGACTCTTTCTCAAGCGCCGCGTAGTCGGCGGTGAGGTGATGGTAGGTGGCTTCGGCCTCGGCAGCGCCGTTCGTGGATGCAGCCACCACAACAATCTTCGTGTCCCTGCCTTTGATGGTGACACCCAGATGAAAAGAATCTTCTTTCGAGCTGGAATAGTTGGTGTCGTATTCCTGCTGCACGCCGCTCGCGGTAGGTGAACCGACGAACGCGGAAAATTTCCTCTGCTCTTCGCCGAAGTAGAAGGCGTTCAACCTCGGCTCCCAATACCCGTATGTCCCGCCCAGCCCGGCCGGCCACTCCAGTTGGAGGTCGCGCTCGAAGGCTGCCTCCACATCCAAAGGCTCCGCCGTCTCCACCTCGATCACGATGACCGCCCCCGATTCATGGACCGGAACAAAGAATGTCTCCCGCACCGCGAAGGTGTCGCTGCTGTAAAGAATCGTGCTCGATTCCGGACGGGTGGTGACCGTGCGGGCCAGTGTTTCCGCGGGAATCACCCGCCCCTCCACGTGGAAGCGAAGGTGAAAGTCGCGCAGGATTTTCAGCGGATAAACCCACGCCTCAAATTGCCCGGCTTCATTTCCAAACAGCCCCCCACGCATCCCTACCGCCGACAGAAATTCCCAGGGACGGTCGGTCCGGGAAAGCTCGATCGGGCGCGCGGGTTGTCCAGGGGACTCTACTGCGGGCGAGTCGGTCGAATGTGCGGGTTCCATGGCTTGAGCCGGCGAGGAGAGAAATGCCAAAAGAACAATGACTGGGATCAGACAAAGATGCAAACTGGCGCGGCGAAGTAAGAATTGTGCGGTCCATTCGTGAGACTGAATCAGGATACGCGCCTGAACTTGCAAAGTCGCGATGCAGTTAATAAAGTAGGGGCGAATTCTAGCACGAGCCATTTCCGGGAAGGTACCGCCCTTTTGCCCTCTTCGCGCCGTACGTTTCTCCAGTCGTTCGGCAAGTCGGCGGCTGTCCTCTCCCTGGAAAGCGTCCTGGCCCTGGCTCGTCCGCCGCGCCTGCACGCCTTGTTCTCTGCCGGCGAAGACTCGGTAAAACCTGGCACCAGCCTGGGGTTGAGCTTCGTCGACGTCGCTAAGCCGGCCGGACTCAACGTGAAAACCATCTACGGCGGCGAACACAAAAATAAATACCTGCTCGAAACCACCGGCTGCGGCGTGGCATTTTATGACTACGACAACGACGGCTGGCTGGATATTTTTCTGGTAAACGGCTGGCGCCTGGAAGGCTTCCCTTCCGGCCAGGAACCGACGTCTCATCTGTTCAAGAACAATCGCGACGGCACCTTCACCGACGTCACCGCTAAAGCGGGCCTCGTCCACTCGGGATGGGGACAAGGTGTTTGCGTTGGCGACTACGACAACGACGGCTTCGATGATCTGTTCGTCACTTACTTCGGAAAGAATGTCCTCTACCACAACAACGGCGACGGCACCTTTACCGATGTGAGCGAGAAGGCGGGTGTCGCAGGAAATGGCAAGCGCTGGAATACCGGCTGCGCCTTCGTCGACTACGACCGCGACGGCAAACTCGATCTGTTCGTTGCCAACTACATCGATCTCGACCTGGCGACAGCGCCGGTGCCCGAGTCGGGGCCTTGTTTGTATAAGAGCGTGATGGTGGCTTGCGGTCCGCCCGGGCTCAAAGGCGGAAAAAATATTCTCTACCACAACAACGGGGACGGAACTTTTACCGACGTCTCCGAGTCCTCCGGAATTCTGCAAGCCAACGGGACATTCGGCCTGGGCGTGTCTGACCGCGGATTTCGACAATGACGGCTGGCCCGATATCTACGTGGCCAACGATTCCACCGCCAGCGCGCTCTACCAGAACAAGAAAAACGGGAAGTTTGTGGACATCGCCATGGAAGCCGGTTGCGCGCTCAGCCCCGACGGCAAACCGCAAGCCGGCATGGGAGTGTCTGCAGGCGATTACGATCTGGACGGCTATCTGGATATCGTCAAGACGAATTTTGCCGGCGACACGCCATCGCTCTATCACAATTTGGGCGACGGCAATTTTGAAGACACCACTTTTACCGCCGGCCTGGGCGCGCACACCCAGTATCTGGGATGGGGCTGCGGATTTTTCGACATGGACAACGACGGCTGGCCCGACATTCTGATCTGCAACGGCCACGTGTATCCCGAAGTTGAGCAGCTCAAGACCGAAGCCGGCTACCCGCAGCGCAAGCTGCTTTATCGCAATCTGCGCAACCTGCGTTTCGAAGATGTTTCCCTGCAGGCCGGCCCCGGTATTTCGACACCCGTGGCGTCGCGAGGCTGTGCCTTCGGAGACTTCGATAACGACGGCGATCTCGATGTCGTGGTCAATACCGTCAATGATTTTCCCCAGCTTCTGCGTTGCGACTTGCAGCCCGGAAATAACTGGATCAAGGTGCGAACCATCGGCACCAAGTCGAACCGCAGCGGCATCGGCGCCCGCCTGCGCTGCATCACGCAAGCCGCGGGCGAGACCAAACCTCATCAGCAGATCGACGAAGTTCGCAGCGGCGGCAGCTACTTTTCGCAGAATGACTTGCGGGTTCACTTTGGCCTGGGCAAAGCTGACAAAGTGCAATTGCTGGAAGTCCGATGGCCCAGCGGGCAGGTCGATACGCTGAAAGACATCAAGCCCAATCAGGTGATTTTCGTGAAGGAAGGCGAGGGCATTGTGCGCACCATGCAGTTCCCGGCCTCGCAGCGTCCCTGATCACAGGCGTCATCCTGAGCTTGCGAAGAGCCTGCCCTGGCGTCAGGATATGCGCGAGCGATGTGCACTTTGCCAAGGTTAGTTAAGCTGCGCGCGAGATCCTTCGGGACTGAAGTCCCTCAGGATGACGCCAGGGAGTTTTTGATGAAACCACGATCCGCGACCACGGCGATTCTGCTTTTCAGCTTTGTGCTCTTGATTTCCGCGCGGCGCAACAACCGCCCGCGTCAACCCAGCCGCTCAGCGGATTGCAACAGCTCGATTCTGACTTCTGGGCATGGCGCGCCAGCGAACAACCGTTCTCCTTCGACGATATTCCCCGGCTCGATCGGCCTGCCGGATGGGCGGCTGACTGGTCGGCATCGACCGTGGCAAAGCGTCGCGACGAGTTGGCGGCCTTTGAAAAGCGCTGGAGCGAATTAGCCTCGAACTCGCCCGACCGCTCACGTGCCGAAGTCGTCGACTATCTCCTGGTCGGTTCCGCCATTGCGCGCGCTCGCTGGGAACTGGACTACGTGCGCGGATGGCAGCGCAATCCCTGGTTCTATCTGGATCAGACGCTTGCGTCTCTATTTGTCAGTCTGACTCCGCCGCCACCATTCGGAGAAGCGCGCAGTGCGGAGATCGTCCGTCGCATGCAAGCCATCCCGCAAATCATCTCCGACGCAGAAGCCAACCTTAAAGACGCCTACGGGCCGCTGGCTGAATTGTCGATCCATGAACTGAAAGACATTCGACCGCGGCTCGAAGAAATGGCGCGTCAGCTAAAGCCGCTCCTCGCTCCTGCCAGCGCCGCCCAACTTGATTCCGCAGTTCAGGCTGCGACTCAGGCGTTGGAAGGATATCGCGGCTGGCTGGAGCAGCGTCTGCCTGCGATGTCGAATAACGTCGCAGTCGGACGCGAAGGATATCTTTTCTTCCTGAAGCACGTCGCGCTCATTCCCTACACCCCCGAGCAGTTGACGACGATGGGCCGCCAGGAATGGGAACGCGCGGTCGCCTTCGAGACCTACGAGAAAAATCGCAATTCCAAGCTGCCGCAGTTGGCTCTGGCGAAAGATCAAGCAACCCAGATGGCGCGAGAGCAGCGCCAGGAGCAGGAGATTCGCGACTTTCTGGAACAGAAAAATATTCTGACGGTTCCGGCCTGGCTGCCGCACTATCGCAATCTGCCTTATCCGGCTTATCTGATCCCGATCTCCGCCTTCGGAGTGGCCGACGATCTCACCAGCCCCACCCGGCTCAAGGAAAACGCCACCAGCTACATCAAGACACCTTCTCCCGAGCGAGGATACTTCGATTTATCGACTGCCCGCGATCCCCGCGCCATCATCGTGCACGAAGGCATTCCGGGACACTATTTCCAGAAGGCAATGTCCTGGACCAATGACGATCCCATTCGCCGTCACTACTACGATTCCAGCGCCAACGAGGGCATCGGGTTCTACGCCGAAGAAATGATGCTGCAGGCCGGATTGTTCGACGACAGTCCACGTACTCGCGAGATCATTTACAACTTCATGCGCTTTCGGGCTCTGCGAGTCGAAGTCGATGTGAAGCTGTCCACGGGAGAATTCACCATCGAGCAAGCCGCGGATTATTTCATGAAAACCGTTCCGCTCGATCGCAACACCGCAATGGAGGACGCCACGTTCTACGCGTCAGTGCCGGGCGTAGGGATCTCTTATCAGACCGGCAAACTGCAGATCATCAAATTGCTGGCAGAGGCTCGCCTCGCCCAGGGCGACAAGTTCAACTTGCGCGATTTCGATGACTTCGTGTGGAAGAACGGCAACGTTCCCATCGCCCTGCTGCGCTACGAATACCTGGGCAAGAGCAACGAGATCGAAGCCTTACAGCATTGAGTGGCAGAACAGCTTAGAAGTTTTCGACCATCCACACATTGGAATTTCCGCTGGCCTGCCACAAAGCCAGATAGCGCCCGTCAGGCGAAGGAATCGCCCAGCCCACGTACATCTTTGTCTGCTCCCAGACCGGGTGAACTCTTCCCTGCAGGTCCACATTGAGCAAAGCATTCGTGCCTGTCGTGGTGGATGCGCTGACCCACAAACTTTTTCCATCGGCCGCCCAGTCGATGGCAGTTAATCGAAGACCAATCTTTCAACATCATGCTTCGTTCCTTGCCGCCTTTCAGGGTCAACAGCCGGATCACCGGCTGTACTGCTATGTCCAGTTTGTTTGATTTAGCGATCGCGAGCACTGAGCCATCCGGCGAAAGGGTCCAGTTAAAGGAGTAGGGCAGGTCGTCCTCAATATGCGCAACTTCCTGTCCTTTGCCATGCTCCGGGTCGAAGCTGAAAAACGTCAGGCGCTTGTTGTCGGAAACGCTGTAAAGGCAAAGAGTGGAAGGCTGGCGTGCGCACTGTTCATTGGTCAGGCCGCGCGCTTCCAGCACAAGCTGGGGTGGGCCGCCGGCGACGGGAATACGCATCATGCGAACGCTGTCCGACCAGTCGAACGCCCGCCGATATTGCAGATATACGAGTTGCTTTCCATCCGGAGTCAGCCGCGGCAACATCGATTGTTCATTGCCGCCTACCAGCAGCTCTGGCGTGGCTTGATCTGGCGCTTGCCGGAAAAGGTGGAATGGTCCGTCACGGTCCGAACCGAAAAGCACCTGCTTGCTATCAGGCGTCCAGGCCCAGGGAAAGTCCTGCCTCTCGTCCAGGGTCAGGCGTCGCGGCGTACTCAGCCTGGTTCCATTCGCTTCCACCCTGGCCGTATAAACATCGGGTTGCCAGCCCTCTTTCACATAGGCCAGCCGCTTTCCACTGGCTGCGCCGCTAAGATACTGGACCGCGCCGGGACTGGAAGTAATCCGCGTCGCTGTGCCCAACAGCTTTCCCGTGCGCGGATCGATTTTCACCGACCATAGATTGGAATCGCCCTGGCTGGGCGGGGTTTCGTCCAGTACGTAAATAAGACGGTCTTCAATCCATGCCAGGGCCGGCCCCAGCCGCCCTAGTATCGGAACCACCAATCGGTGGCTGGTGGCCGGGTCCAGGATTTCAATCTGGGCTTGTACTCCATAGGTCCCTGGACGATAGACGCCTCGCAAAAATGCGATTTGCTTGCCGTCGGTCGACCACGCCGGGGATCGGAAAAGATCACCCAGTTCGCCCGCGATTTTGTGAGATTGCTGTCCGTCCGCGTGCATCAGCCAAAGTTCCTGGCTGTTGGCAGTTCCTTTGAGAAAAACAATCTGCGAACCGTCGGGTGAAATCGCCGCCTCGTCCCCTTCTTCCGTAATTTTGCGCGGGCTTCCGCCTATGGCTGAGATCTGCCACAAACCGGGCTGCGCCGTTGGTCCTGCGGCCGAGGTGGCCAGAATGTGAGTACCATCCGGAAACCAGCAGACCGGTTTCGCTTTGAACCCGCTCGGCAAGGTCAGGGGATGTATCTCACCGGTTCTATTTGCCTTAGATACGAACCCAGTGTCGTCAGAGAATGCCAGAAACTTTCCGTCCGCAGAGATGGCGGCGCGGCTCACCGGATCTTCGGTGGGATTGGCGGTTAGCCGGCGCTCGGTGATCGGCGGGGATATAGGAGATGGAACCGAGCCACGTTTCCCTACGAGGATCCCTGCACCGATTCCAACCAGCAACAAGAGTGCCGACGCTCCGGCAATCCACCACCAATGTGTAGGCCGGGTTGGAGTCACCGCGATTTCGGAGACGGCCGCGTGCGCCCCTCCGTTCACCGGCGCCAGAAAGCGGTAGCCCCGCCGCGCCACCGTCTCCACAAAACGTGGATTCTCTGCTGTGTCCCCCAGTGTGTCTCGCAGCCGACGGACCGCGGCATTCAAGCTGTGGTCGAAGTCGACAAATGTATCTGCCGGCCACAAACGGGTTCGTAGCTCTTCGCGCGCGACGATTTCGCCCGGACGCTCGAGCAGCATGGCGAGAATCTGGAAGGGCTGCTCCTGCAATCTCACCCTGACGCCATTGCGGCGCAGTTCGCCCGTGTGCAGATCGGCCTCGAAGATTCCGAACTGGATCAACCGTGTCCCGTTCCTGCTTTCCACGGTCGCCTTCCCTTCCTCGAACCAGCGAAGTCTAGCAGAACCGGTGTTTTTCAGCTCCGTCACCTCAGCTCCTAACCATTTGACGTGAAAGCGCTTAACAGGTCACCCACATATGTTCTGCAGGTTACCCGCAAAGCCTTGAGGCACCCTCCGCGCAAATCGAAGATCGGCGCGTCGGAGGTCACATCCCGTGCTTCAAGTCTCGAAAACATGTCTCCTTCTAGGTACGCTTTTGCTAAGCGTGTCGTTCCCCGCGTGGCCCCAAAACTCTGATGCTGACGGGAATCCACAGGTCACTGTTTCTGTCTATAACGACGCCGGTGTGTCGTCCGAGGTCTTGACCCAGGCAGAGGCGGAGGCTGCGAAAATTTTCGCCCGCGCCGGACTAGAGGTGATCTGGTCGAACTGCGCGTCCTCCCGAGACCGGGTAAGCCCGGACACTGCCGGTTCCCGCACGAACCGGCCCCGCAAACCGCGCAGACTGTGTCCACTTCGATTGGCCATCGCACCTGGCGCTTCGTATCGTTCACCGCCCCAGCAGCCCGATGAACGAGGTCTTCGGCGTGGCCTTTCTGTCCGCCGAAGGGACAGGCTGTTACAGCGACGTATTTTTTGATCAGGCGACAGAACTGCGCGCTGACTGGAATGTTGACCTGGCAAGCCTTCTGGGAAATGTTGCCGCCCACGAACTCGGACATCTTCTCCTGGGATCGAACTCGCACGCTCGAGACGGGATCATGAAGGCTCGCTGGCAGCAGGAAGAATTGCTGAAAGTGAGGAGAGATAAGCTTGCTGTTCACCGAGGAGCAAGCCGAACACATGAGAGGAAAACTGTCATAGCACGCTGGCCGAGCCGGCCACGCCTGGTGATGGAGGCACGATCAAGTTATTGAATTTTGCTTGATTGAATTTTGTGAAAATTCGTCTCGGACTTCAGGAACTTGTTCGCCGGATCAGCGAACGACCACAGCCGAGCCCGATCCTTCTTTAAGCGTATGGATCGCGTCCACCGCAACGTTTTCGAAGCGTTCGGTCAACCCGCTCGGCCAGCGAATCTGCACCCAGTCAATCTTCGCCGCCGCTCCCAGACCGAAATGGACCCGCATGTCGTTGTTCGAGTCGTAGCTCGATCCGCTGCGAACCTCGTCCACCAAGACTCTCGTTCCCGCTTTCACCGAGACCCGCGCGCCAATTCCATCGCGGTTGGATTTTGTGCCCACCGTCCGAATCCCCACCCAATGATTCGCGGAGCGCACCTGATTCACCAGCAGACTTGGGGCCGCGTTCATGTTGCTGATCACGGCTGACATTCGGCCGTCATTCCAAAGATCGCCCACCGCCAGTCCCCGCCCGGCTTGCACCTCGGTGATTCCTGGACCCGCCTGCGCAGAAATGTCGCTGAAAGTCTTGTTGCCGTTGTTGTGATACAGGATGCGCGGCTCCTGATAACTGCTGCCCAGGTTCTGCTTGTCGACTTCCGGATACACGTGGCCATTCACCAGCAACAGATCGGGCCAGCCGTCGTTGTCGAAATCCAGAAACATGGTTCCCCAGCCCAGATAGCGCGTGTAGAGGCCCAGGCCGGCGGCGAAAGTCACGTCATCGAAAGTTCCGTTGCCATTGTTGTGATACAGGGTCGAGGTGTCGTCGGAGAAATTGGTTTTGAAAATATCCAGCCTGCCATCGCCATCGTAATCGGCGACCGTCGAGCCCATGCCCGCCTGCTCGCGCCCATCCTCGTTGTAGGCGGCGCCGGCCGTTACCGCCACGTCAGTGAAAGTTCCGTCGCGATTGTTGTGGTAGAGAATGCTGGGAGTGCTGTCGCAGGCCACATAGATATCGGGCCAGCCGTCGTCGTCAAAATCCAACGTCGAGACGCTGAACGCATAGTGTCCGCTGGTCTGATCGATTTTTGCTTTCGCGGTCACGTCCTCAAATTTGCCGCCGCCCAGGTTGTGATAAAGAATATTTTTCGCGCCCGGCAAGCCGCGCGGACCGCACATCACCGGAACGCCCTTCCACACGCACGACGCCCTCTCCCCCGGCGCAGGCGCGTTCGCCATATCGAAATCCACGTAGTTCGCGACCATCAGATCGAGCAGCCCGTCGCGATCGTAGTCGACGAACGCGCATCCCGTTCCCCAGGCTTTGCCCGTTCCGGCGACACCGGATTTTTCCCCAACTTCGGTGAACACTCCACTGCTGGTTGTGATAGAGGCGGTTCTTGCCGTAGTAGGTGACGTACAAATCTTCCCAGCCGTCGTTGTCGTAGTCTCCGACGCAAACGCCCTGTCCCCAGCCCGTCGACGCCAGTCCGGCTTTCGTGGTTACGTCGGTAAAGGTTCCGTCGTGATTGTTGCGGTACAGATGATTCGTGGGAGCCGGTGCCGGCAGGAAAACCCTCCAGCGTTGTGCCGTTCACCAGAAAAATGTCGGGCCAGCCGTCGTTGTCGTAATCGAAAATGGCAACCCCGGTTCCGGTAGTTTCGATGATGTACTTCTTCGTGTCCTTGCCGCCGAAGACGGTGGTCATGGTCAGGCCCGCTTTTTCGGCGTTGTCGACGAAGTAGGCGACGGGCGGGGCTTGCGCAGGTTCAGCGGCCGTGAGCGGTGAAAGCGAGTACAGGAATAAGAAAAAACGCAGCGTAGGCCAGTCGGCCGATAAACATTTGCGAAGCTGCGGCAAAAAGACTGGATTCATGGCCCAGCCTGAATACTAGGGTGCAGACATCTGAGGGTCAAGCCGCGGCTTTGCTCGCGGGGCGAACCCAGCATTCATCTCCGCCCGCCGCATAGTGGTATTTTTAGGCAGTGTACGAATTCGCACCCGACTATCGTCCACGCGCCTGCCGTCCTCAAGTTGAAGGTCACTCTAATTGCGTGCCTTGTCTCATTCGCTTTTCCGGCCCTCGCGCAGCAGGCAAATCCCTCTGAAGTCGATGCTCTCTACCGCGAGGGACTCTCCGCCGCCAAGCGCGGCGATCTCGCCAGGGCCCGCACTGCTTTCGAACAAGTGGTCAAGCTCGCCCCCAGAAGTCCCGAGGGACACAATTCGTTAGGTTGGGTCTTGTTTTCCGAAGGACACGCCTGCCGAAGCCATTTCCCAGCTTCGAATCGCTCTTCGTCTGAAACCAAATTTCCCGCAAGCCCACATTAATCTTGCCAACGCCCTGGCGCAGAGTGGAAACCTGCAGAACGCCGAAGCCGAAGCGCAGCGAGGCTGTTCGCCTGGCCCCGGAAGACGCGGAAGCACATCGCACCCTGGGACGCATCGCCAGCTTTCGCGGCGATCTGCGACAGCAATCGCGGAACTGAAAAAGGCGGTGGAGCTTGCAGCCGAAACGGGCCGACCTGCGCGATGAACTCGGCGCCGTGCTGGCGCAGAGCTCGCAACCGGACGAGGCCGCGACTGCAGTTCTCCGAGGCTTTGCGCCTGCAACCGGGTTACCCGCAGGCCGCCTGCATCTCGGAGTAGTGCGCTGGCAGCAGAAGCAGATGGATGAAGCTCTCAGCCTGCTGCAAAGCGCGGTTCAAAACTGCTCCCCAAAGCGCGCACGCTCATTACTACCTGGCGCGCGTGCTGGAAGATACGGGACAGCGCGGACCAGGCCATCGAGGAACTTCAAACCGCGGTGAAGCTGCAACCGGATTTCGCCGAGGCGCAGACCCAGCTTGGTCTGATGCTGCAGCGGTCGGGTGAAGTCGAAGGCGCGGTCGGGGCGTTTCGGCGAGTCGTGCAGCTGCATCCCGACGATCCGGATGCGCACAATAATCTCGGACTGGCGCTGATCCAGGCGGGGGACGCGACCGGTGCGATTCCAGAGTTCGAGGCCGCGCTTCGTCTTCGCCCCGACGACTCCGGCTACCGCACCAACCTGGGCACCGCTTATTTGCAGAAGGCAGATTTCGATGCCGCGATTACGCAATTTCAAGACTGCGCTCAAAGCCGCGCCGCAAGATGCGACTCTGCACTACGATCTGGGGCTGGCGCTGAAATTGAAAGACCAGTTGCCCGATGCGGTTGCGGAATTCGAGAAAGCCGCGGAACTGGATCCCAGTCAAGCCGATATTCACTACACGCTCGGAGTCACCTTGTGGCAGCAAGGCGATTTCGATAAGGCCGCGAACGAACTGCGCGCCGCCATCCAGGCCAAACCCGACTACGCCGAGGCCCACTACACCCTGGGCACCGTGCTGAAGCAGCAGGGCAAATTGCAGGAAGCAGCCGCATCCCTGCGCGAAGCCATCCGGCTGCAGCCTGATTTCGCCGGCGCTCACACCACGCTGGCGACCATCCTGCGGCAGTTGGGCGACGCCGAGGGAGCCGCCAGCGAGCGCCAACTGGGCGCCGCAGATCAGCAAGGACAAAACCAGTCTGCAGGCCGCGACCTTCGATACCAACTCCGGAAAACGGCTGCTCGGGTTGGGAGACATTGAAGGCGCGATCTCGCAGTTTCGGGCTGCCATCAACTCTGGCCCCCGACTTATGCGCCGGCTCATTTCCATCTGGCTGAGGCATTGCGGAGAAAGGGTGCAAACGGCGGAAGCGCAACAAGGAATTTCAGCGGGCGGCGGAACTCGATCCACAGTTGCAAGCCACCCAGTCAGTGATGCGTCGGCCACCGCAGCTAGGGCTTCGCGGCTACGCAATGCCACGATTTCCGACTCCACCGGAACGCCGCGCGTGACCTTGACTCGCAGCACCGCTTCGAACGGCTTCAGTTCTCCCGTTGTCTCGAAAACTTGAGTCGTGGCAGCAGCTCCTCGAGCGAATTCTGCTGACAGACAAACTCAACCGCCGCCTGGGTGCCGATGGTGGTGGTTCCGGCAAGAATTAATACTGACTTCGCCGGATTCAGTCCGCGCACCAGTGCGATGACTGAATAGTCTTCGCTCAGATTGGCGTGGGAAGGGCTACCGATCCAGTAGTCGGCCTCTCCGGTTGAGGATGGACGTTCATGATCGCCAGGTCGCCCTTGCGCGGTCCGGACTCGAGTCGGCGAAAATAAAGTCCTGCGAGTTGGGAATTTCTCGCAGAGTCAGATTCTCGGCCGGCGAACCGACGAAAATCATGTCGTTGTTCTTTACATCGTCGAGCGAAAGCAGGCTGCCGCGCTTGACCCGAATTTGCCGGTGCAGCGATCCGAAAGTGCGATCGAGAGCATGGATCGCCAGCACTTCGCCCACGCCGGTGTAGTGGTCCAGGATCGCGTCGCGGGAATCGTGGCCGGCGTCGAAGTAGCGCATTCCGGTCTCCGGCCGGCCCACGAATGCGCCGTTGCTGAAAATCACCCAGGGCTCCTCCGGTCCGGTGACGAAATTCTTCCAGAATGTGCGAATACGCTGCGGGCGCTGGCTCGGCGGTTCGACCGGTCGGCGCGCGAGTTGCGCGTCGCCAGCAGAAAGCGATCGCAATCAGCGCCAGCGTCAATAAGGCGGAGAGGACACCATAAGCCGACTTTGCCAACTCGCCCTGCCTTCGCGTCCGGTGGCGTTCTCGCCTGCATGCTGAGCGTGAACTGCGACCGCAGGCAACCTGGCCGGCAGACGCTTCGCCGGCGGTGGAACGAAAGCACGTACGTGCCCTTCGGCATTTCCACTGTATGGGATCGTCCGCTCCCTCCGAGCCGTAATATTCCGCCAGCTTTAGTCGCAGGCGGCCGGCCTGAACACGAATGGTGGAATCATGACTGCGGATCGAAATCGGCGGACGACCGAAGACCTCGGTCGCGATCTGGTATTCCTTCAGGGACGAGCCGGGATGATCGAGTGCGTGTTCGGCCAGATATCGAAGCAATTTGCACAGCGATTCCGAGCCGTGAAGCACATGGCTGTTGACCAGCCTGTCGATCTGCGCCAGGTACTGCTCTCTTTCCGGACTAGGCGTCGTGTAACAGCCATTTAACCTAGGGTAACAAGCTCAGGTATCAACTGCAATACAAGAGACTTACGTTGCATGTAACCGTATCAAACCTCATGAAACCTGAATCAACCTTCATGCAAGAACAGATTTCGGCTGCCAACGAATTCCTGTGGAATTCTTCGCCTGAATCGCAAAAGCGGACGCTTCGAGCATTGCTTCGAAACTACGATTAGTCTTATTGAATCAATCATTTACGACAAATGCATGACCGATTTATAGTCAGCAAAACCGAATTAGCGAGATTCTTTTTTTTCATAGCGTCTCGCCCGAACTTCCAAATGTCATAGCCAGTTCGCACGGTTCGACGAGTCACTTCTCTAACAGTTTCAACAATCTACAGATCGATTTTGATTTGGGAGGTCCAACTGCACGCTCCAGCTCAAAGCTAGTGCTTTTGTACTAACGGGCTGCGTTCTGTAGGGGGGCAGGTCCGCAATTGAGATTCCAGAGAGCGAATCGATTCAGTGCACGATTTCACCAGTCCCGGGGCGTGCTTCTCTTTCAAAAGCAGTTTGCCAAGAGAAAGTGAGAGAGGGTGTGGAGGCTGCAATGAAGACAAAGTTCTTTGTGGTACTCGTGTACTCTGGCCGTGTTGGCGCTTTTTCTGCGCAGTGTTGACGCCTCAGGCGTCCGCTCAGGCGGTTTACGGCAGTATTTTCGGAACCATCACCGATCCTTCGGGCGCGGCGGTTGCCGGCGCGAAGGTCACCGTCACGTCGGCCAGCAAAGGGTACGACGGTCGAAGCCACGACCAATACCGACGGCAACTACAGCGTCACCCACCTTATCCCCGACGTTTATAACGTCCGAGCCGAAGGCGCCGGGTTCAAGGCTTTTGAACAAAGAACATTCATGTCTCGGCCGACGCCGGCGCGCGCGTGGACGGACAATTCCAGGTTGGCGGATCGACGGAAACCGTGGAAGTGACCGGCGGAGACTCCGCAACTGAAGACCGACCGCGCCGATGTCGCGACCACCTTCAATGACAAGTACGTCCAGGATGTTCCCATCCTGAATCGCAACTTCACGACCTTGCAGCTGATGGCGCCGGGCTCGCAAAAGATGGTGGGCTGGAGCCACGCCGCCACCGAAAATCCGCAGGGCAGCCTGCAGATCTTCACCCAGGGACAGCACTTCAGCGGCACCGCATTCGAACTGGATGGAACCGATAACCAGGATCCGATCCTTGGGATCATCGTAGTGAATCCCAACCTCGACGCAGTCACCGAAGCCAAAGTTTCGCTGCAGAACTACGACGCCGAGTTTGGCAAAGCAGTCGCCAGCGTCGTAACCGCGCAAACCAAGTCGGGCAGCAATGACATTCACGGCAGCGGATTCCTGTTTCCGCCGCTCCGATGCCCAACAGGCGCGCGATCCCTTTACGCAATACGCGCCGGATCCGATCACCGGCCGCTTCATTCCGCCGTCTCGCTGGGCGCAGTTCGGCGGCACCATCGGCGGCCGATCATTAAAGACAAGTTGTTCTTCTTCGGCGACTATCAAGGCACCCGTCAGACCAACGGCGTCAGCGGCACCTTCACGGTTCCGACGCCAGGTTGCGCTCAGCTGCAACCCGGCGACGAACCGACTAGCGCGACTCCCGGATTCTGCGACTCTGAGCCAGTATCTGACCGCAGGGCGTTGCGGGCGGCGGCCAGGTTTACGATCCCACCACCGGCGACCTCAACACCGGAGCCGGTCGCACCGCCGTTCGCCGGAAACCAGATCCCGATCGGCAGGATCTCACCGGCCGCGGCAAAGATCCTCGGCGCGTTCCCCGCTCCGCAAACGGACACGCGTTCTGAACAACTTGATCGGCTCCGGTTCGGGCCCGTTCAGCCAGAACAGCTTCGACACCCGCATCGACTACGCCGCCAGCCAAAGCTTGAGCGTGTTCGGCCGGTTCAGTCTCGACTACTTCACTCTGTCGGGCAAGGGCCTGCTGGGCGCGGTAGGCGGGCCCGGCAATGGCTTGCTCGGTCTTGGCCGGCAGTTCCATCACCCACAACTACAGCCTGGCGACCGGCTTCACCAAGACCGTCAGCTCGTCGTTGTTGACCGACTTCCGCTTCGGCTAGTTCAAATACAACCCGCAGACCAGCAAGCCGGATACCGGCGCTCCGATGACCGCCTTCGGAATTCCGGACGCCAACACCGGCGACCCCAAGACAGCAGGTCTGGGAGCATTCCTGCTGGGTCCGGATCCGATCAGCGGTCAAGGCTGCACCACCAATAACGGCGGCCAGGGCTGCGTGATTTCGAGCTTCGGAGACGGTCTTGGGCGTGGCGCGCTGCAACTGCCCGCTGACCGAAAGCGAGCAGCAGATTCCAGTTCGTCAACAACTGGACCAAGATTCACGGCAACCATCAGATCAAGTTCGGCGGCGACATTCGCTACGCCATGAACTTGCGCATCCCCAGCGACAACAACCGGACGGGAGAATACAACTTCAGTCCTGAAGCAACCTCGAACGGCGGCTCCGGCGGCCTGGACTTGGCATCGTTCCTGCTCGGCCAGGTCACGTCGTTTGCCCGCTACGTCAACAATCCGAACCTTCCGGCCGCGAGCGATGCAGCCGAGCGCCAGAAGCGCTGGTTCTTTTACGGTCAGGACACCTGGCGCGCAACCTCCAAGCTGACCATCAACTACGGCCTGCGCTGGGAAATTTACTTCCCTGAGACGGTCAATGCCAAGGGAAACGGTGGATTCGCCAACATCGTCGATCTCGGCGGAACCGGCGCCATCCGCGTGGCCGGCGTCGGCCCCTATGGCTCTGAACGGCAACGTCAACAACGACTTCAAGGCCTTCGCTCCCCGCGTCGGCATTGCCTACCAACTGACTCCCAAAACCGTAGTCCGCATGGGCTATGGACGCAGCTATGACATCGGCGTGTTCGGCTCGAACTTCGGACACACCGTAACCCAGAACCTGCCGGTGCTGTTGAAGCAGAACGTGGACGCGAGCAACTGTCAATCCCAACGCCTCCGCGAACCTGGTTCCGGTGTTCTTGCTGGACGCAGGGGCCGATTGCGGCAGCGTTCCCGGCGGTTCCCGCCGATGGCCTGATTCCGTTCAGCTCTCTCGGCGGTCAGGTGGCGCGGCACGCACATCCGTCCGATCAGGCAAGTCCTGCCGACAGTGGACTCGTGGAACGCCACCGTTCAACGGCAGACTCACGAACACCATTTCAACCGAAGTCGCTTACGTCGGCAGCAAGGGTACGCATGGCTTCGCCGGCGACGGACCGAACTATGACGTCAACCCGGTTTCCATCGTTGGGTCACGGCACCAGCGCTCACCCAGAACGAGCGTCGTCCGCTCTTCACCGGCCTCAGGATCCCGTTCGATCTGGGCAACTACTACGGCAACGACGCTTCCAGCACCTACAACGCGTTTGAAGCGAAGGTGGAGAAGCGCTTCACCTACGGGTCTGCAGTTCATCACTCACTACACCTACTCGCACGCGGATGGCTACGACAGCAACTACTATGCGATCAGCCACAAGATCGCGTGGGGGCCGGTCGATTTCAACCGCAACCAGGTGTTCGTGTTCAACACCGTGTACGAGCTGCCCTTCGGAAAAGGCAAGAAGTTCATGGGCAACGCCAGCAAGCCCGTGGACTACATCGTCGGCGGATGGCAGTTGAGCAACACCACCAACTGGAGCAGCCGGCTTGCCCTGGACCCCCAGCTTCAACGAATGCGGTCCGGAAGAAGACGTAGGCGTCTGCCGCCCGAACAAAGGTACCGGCACACTGCACACGGGTGTCGGCAAACTTGACCCCATCGCGCACACCATTACCTACTTCACCCCGCTTCCCAATATCGTCACCAGCCCGGGAGTATTTACCGACCCGGGCGTCGGGAACCTGGGCAACCTCGGAACGGAACACCTACACCGGACCGGCGGGCTTCTACTCTGACCTGTCGGCGGTCAAGAAGTTCCGGCTCACGGAGAGGCTCAGCGGGCAGTTCCGCATGGATGCCTTCAACATCTTCAATCATCCGGTTTACGCCTTCAGCGCAGAACAACGGCGCCAACGGTTGCATTGATTGCCAGGGCGGCAACAACGGCAAAATTACCGCTCTGGAAGATGGAACGACGATGCGGCAGCTGCAGTTTGCCGTCCGCTTCGACTTCTAAGATAGAGAGACAGAAGCGAACTACTTAGTGGAGGGAGTCAACCGACTCCCTCCTATTTTTTCTGCGTTCACGTATTCGCATCCGACCGTTCACGAACGTATAGTCTAATCTAGGCGCGTAGGTTCGGTTAGGGTGAGACGGCTTCGATCAAACGGCTCGGCGGGATCGTGGCTCTGGGATGCTGTTGGGTTTTCTGCCGGGCACAATCTCAGCCCGCGCCGACTGCGCCTCCCGCCAACGTCGGCACCGAACCATCGAGCCACTCCGCCCACGCCGGATCCCACCAGCGCAGACCCAAGCTCCGCGGCGGATGCCTCCGGCTACGTTGGCAACCAAGCCTGCGCCGGCTGTCACGCTGCCATCTTCCAGTCCTATGAGCGCACGCCCATGGCTCATGCCAGCGGCCCCGCGATCGAAAACGTTATTCCCGCCGATTTTGTCCATGCCCCATCGGGAGTGCATTATCGGGTTTTTTCTGAAGGCAACCGCGTTTGGCTCAGCTTCGACCGCCCAGGTGATCCTGTCGTCAGCGGCAAACGCGAATTGCTCTACTACGTTGGTTCGGGACGCCGGGGATTAAGTTATCTGTTCGCCCGCGACAGTTTCCTTTTTGAATCGCCGGTCAACTGGTACGCCCATGAACGGCGGTGGGACATGGCGCCCGCCTATCAGGAAACGCGTGAAATTCCCCTCAACCTCCCGGCTTTTACCAGTTGTTTGCGCTGCCACGTCAGCGCCATGCGAGCGCCGGTCAAAGGAACCGAAAACCTTTACCCGATGCCGCCGTTCCTTCACTCCGGCGTCAGCTGTGAACGCTGTCATGGACCCGGAGCCGCCCACATAGCCGGCGCTCCAGGCGCGATCGTGAACCCCGCCAAGCTCACGCCGGAGCGCCGCGACGCGGTCTGCATGCAGTGCCATCTCGAGGGCAAGGTCGCGATCGAGCGTCCTGGACGCCACGCCTATGAGTTTCAGCCGGGGCAGTCTCTTACCGATTACATACGCTATTACGTCATGGCGGGCAGCTCAGCCGGGCGGCCTGGGCGGGGTGAGTCAGGTAGAGGCGCTCACCCAGAGCATGTGCAAAAGAAAATCCGGAGACGCCATGTCCTGCACCAGCTGCCATGACCCGCACTACGAGCCCCCAGCGGAAGAGCGCATCGCCTACTACCGCGAAAAGTGTGTGGCCTGCCACGGAACCCACTTTGCAGCCAAGCATCACGCTGATCAGGCCGACTGCACGCTTTGCCACATGCCGGCGGCCGCCAGCACCGATGTGGCTCATACCCAGGTCACGGATCACCGCATCCCGCGCCACGCAGCAGTCGTTGGCGCTCTCGCCGGACGCGAATCCCGTGCCCGTGACCCAACGCCTGGTTCCCTTTCCCGACTCCGCCGAGGCCGAGCACGACGTGCGTGATCTGGCCCTGGCCTGGCAATCGCTGGCCAACGGCGGAATGGAAGCCGCCGAACCCCACGCCGAGGCGCTGTTGCGCTCCGCCGTCGCGGAGTTCCCCAACGATCCCGATCTGCTCTCCGCGCTCGCCTACGTTGAGCAGAGGCATGGCTTGACTGCCCCGGCTCGTGAGTTGTATCGCAGGGCGTTGGCGGTAAATCCCGGATCTGATCGACGCGGCCACCGATCTGGGCGTGATCGAAGCACAAACCGGCCACCTGCGCGAAGCTGTCGAACTCTGGCAGGGGGCATTCCAGCGCGCGCCTGGCAGAAGCAGCGTAGGCATGAACCTGGTTGCGGCATTTTGTGAGTCCAGGCAATTCGATCAGGCGCGCGGCGACGACCTTGCGCGTGCTCGAGTTCAATCCCGATATGGCCGCCGCCAAGACGCGCCTTGCAGAGCTTGAATCGCACGCCTCCGGGTTGCTCAGAGTAATCAGCAGACGTTCCCGCGGTATCCGGGCAGTCTGTGTTTTAATCTCAGAGGAACGGCTTGAGTTGACTTCTCATCATGAATGTTTCTCCCCACGAGCATCTCGATCAGAGTGTCCAGGTGGATGGCAGTTTTTCTGTTCGCCTGTTGTCTTTCACTCCCGGCCCAGACTGCTTCCCGCTTCGCCGCCGGGCGCCGGCACTGAATCCTCGCCGCAGCCTGATTTTGCCGAAGCCCACAAGCTGGAGCAGCAGGGAAAATACGACGACGCCATCTCGCAACTGAGACCCTGGCGGCGAAAGACCCCGGGCTGAAAGGCTTGTCCAGCGAACTGGGCACGGCCTACTACCAGAAGGGCGACTACATCAAGGCGATCGACTCGCTCAAGCAGGCCCTGCCGAGAATCCGGGAACGAAATCCAGGGAACAAGGAAGCTACCCAATTGCTCGGACTCTCCTACTATTTATCCGGCCGGCCGGGCGAAGCCATTGCGCCATTGGAAAAGGTTCAGGGCTGGTATCCGCGGGCCAATGTGGATGCTGCCTATATTTTGGGCTTGTGTTACATCCAGACCAAAGACTATCCGCAAGCGCGGAAATCATTCGCCCGCATGTTCGATGTTCCGCCTGATTCGGCCGCCAGCTATCTGCTGACCGCGCGCATGCTGCTGCGTCAGGAATTCGATCCTATCGCCGAAGAATACGCCCAGAAGGCGATTGCTCTCGATCCCAAGCTGCCCCTGGCCCACTTTTTCCTGGGCGAACTTCATCTTTATAAGTCCCGCGTTCCCGAGGCCATCAGCGATTTCCAGGGAGAGCTGGCCCTCAATCCCGCACACGCGCCGACCTACTACAAACTGGCCGACGCCTATTCTCGAATCCAGAAGTTTGACGACGCCCAACGGCTCCTGCAGCGCTCCATCTGGCTGGACGCGACCTCAACCGGCCCCTACATCCTTATGGGAAAAGTGTTAGAGAGAAAGGGCGAAACCGAGCTGGCAGTAAGGGCCCTGGAGCATGCCCTGAGCATGGATCCGAACAATTCCGTGACTCACCACTTGCTGGGCCAAGCCTATCGCGACCTGGGCCGAAACGAAGACGCCGAACGGGAGCTGAAAATCGCCGAGCAATTGCAGGAAAGCAGCAACGCCAAGCAGTAAGCTAACGAGGTGAAGATTCTGTAGAGACGTAGCTTGCTACGTCTGCTACCGGAGCGTAGCAAGCTGTTTCCACGGATAGCGAATCAGTTCGCTGACCGGGCGATGCTGCATCGCGCTCGTGGACCGGATCACCTTGCGCCCGTCTGCTCCTTGGCCAGGCGATCCACCCAGTCTTTAGGCAATTCATGCAGAAACACCAGGAACGCCGCATTGGTCCAGCCGAAGCCGATCACGTTCTGCTGATATCCCGCGTGGACACCTGATTCCGAGGACCGAGTCACAACGTTGTATTTCTCCCGGATCGTACCGTCACGGCGAAAATTCTCCGCGATCGTGGCCAGAAAATTGTAGGAAATTCGATTGGCATCATCGTTAAATCCGTATCGCCGTAAACCTTCGATGGCGATAATCTGGGTCGGAGCCCAGCCATAGGGGTAATCCCATTGCACGCCGGCGTCGTTGTCACTCATGGCCAAACCGCCCGGCTGCTCGAAAATGCCGAGATTGCGCGCCAGTTCCTGAGCCTGCTCCTGGGTCGCCAGTCCTGCCCACAGCGGATAGAAAGTGGTTACATATTCGTAAGAGGAACGCGTTCCGGTTTCGAAATTGTAGTCAAAGAACAAACGGCGCCCCGGATCCCATAAATATTTCTGGATCCTGTCTTTTCTCAACTCCGCCCGCTGCAGCCATTTCTGGGCGTCATCCTTGCGTCCCAGAATCTCTCCCATCATTTGCAAATCTTTTTCGGTTTTATAGAGCAGGCTGTTCAGGCAGATGGGCGCGTAATGATGAGTCGCGGCGCCATACGGTCCAAATCGAAAAGAAATATCGAAGCCCGACTCGCGCATCGAGCGGTCGCCCTTGTAGTAGTCAGGGCTGAGCGAAATCTTACGCGCGGGCTCGCAATCCGGCTTGGCCATGGTATTGGGCGCATCACAAATCTGCACAGCGTACTGAAAGCCAGTCCCGGAATCTGCCCCGCCGGTATTTTCCGCCACATAGTTCTGCTGCCTGGGGATGAAGCAGGAAGTAGCCTGCAACCTTGCGATAGCTTCCCGCTTCGTCTTTCAAGCTCTCCGGCGCCGGACCATTCCCGAAATCGTAGTAGCGCGAAAGGCCGGTCGATCCGGCGGTGTGCGGCTCCCGGTTCCAGCTCTCGTAATCCTTGCTGGCAAAGCCGTAGGCCCTTTCCAGCCAGCCGCGGTCCTCGTGTCCGGCGGCCTTTTCGGCGTCATACACCGCCATGATCATCGAGGTCAGAAACGGCGGTTGCGAGCGGGTCAGATAGTAGGCACGATTGGCATTGAGAATGGTCCCGTAGTGCTCGATCTCGAAAAAGAAGTTCTCCACCATTCCGCGCGCCAGATCGATGCGCCCGTCGCGCAGCAGTCCAAGGATGATGAAGTAGCTGTCCCATCCATACATCTCGTTAAATCTGCCGCCCGGCACCACGTACTTGTGCTCGAGATACAACAAGCCGGGAGCGATCTTGGAGGGATCAATCTGGCCGGGCGTGGTGATCACCGCGGGTAGCGGCTCGCACATGAACCTTGCATCGTTTCTGCAGTTCCTGCACCGTTGGCGGCGCCGCGAAGTCGGCGGGAAGATAAAGAACCGAAGCCTCGGTCAATTTGGGATCGACCACCGTCTGGCAGTCCGTCATCGAACGCGTGAGGGTATCCCAACCGGTCGAAATGTAGTTGAGAATCGGCGCCAGACCGGGCTCCGGCGCGGAATTCTTTTGCTCATCCGCATACGATCGCGTGCTCGCCAGAGAGAGCGCGATGCACAGAAGAAGAAGAGGGGAAAAGGCGGCGGGAGCGGCAAGGCTTCAAGGCTGCTGAACGAATCATGTCGCGTTGAGAATAGACCATTTGGGCGGCAAATCGAAGCTATATCGGAGCGCCTGATGGCCTAATTTTGGGCAGTTTTTACCGCCAGGTAATCGAGAACCCAAGGCCCTGCTCGGAGCCGTTCTTTTCGGGATTCAAACCTCGGGATTCAAACCGCCATGCGACGCTGTTCGGCCTCTTTCATCGAAATGTAGCGCAGCAGGATGTCGCGCGAAGAAACCAGGCCTTTAAGCTCCTTGCCATCCACAATCGGCAAATGACGGAAGCCGAATTCCCGCATCAGATAGAGGCAATTTTCGATGGTTTCTTCCACGCTGACGGCCTTGGGATTGGCGGTCATCACCTCTGAGATCTTGGTGGTTCCCGGCAGGCGCCCGGCAGCCACCACGCGGTTCATGATGTCGCGCTCGGAGAAAATGCCCACCAACTCGCCATTTCGCAGCACCGGCAGCGCCCCGATGCGGTGCTCCATCATGAAACGAGCCGCTTCGAGGACGGTCTGATCCGCTTCAATGGAATGGACCCGGCGGTCCTTCACCAGATCATAGACATGCGACATAGACCCCTCCTCAGAATCAGCTTTGGGAGCCCTTCCCGGACGACGAAGTGCAACACTCTACCACGTATGGCGGCTGGTTTTAAACGGATTCACCGGGTCTGCAGGTGGCTTCGCTCCTCCCCGGACAGGTGGCCAGGACATGGCCAAAGGAAAGACCGGGATCCAGAAAAGAAAAGCGGCAGCCACCAAGGCTGCCGCTAGGTTCACACCGTCGCAGTCGGATCAGTCCGCCTAGAAGCGGAATACCGGGCCGGCTGTGACTTTCAGGTTGTTGCGTGCACCATTGTTGAAGTAAATCTCGTCCCCAACCTCGACTCGCATGCCGATGGGACCCCAGAAGCCCTCCACCCCGCCGCCGGGATAGAGCGCAAAACGCGTGTCGCCATCATTGACAGCACCCAGCGCTCCCACAAAGCCCGCCGGTGGGTTCTGGTCGGTCACACTGAAATTGACAAAACCAACTTTACCGGTGACGTAGGCCCGAAAGGGACCCGAACTGGTCTGGAACTTGGGTCCAAACAGGCCGGTCAGCGGACGCAGGTTGGTGTTGACCAGTTGACTTGAGACGCCATTCGAAAAAGTGCTGGTGAAATTGCGTTTGAAGTCGTACGACATTTCAGCTTCGATCTGGACATTGGGGTGAACATTGAACGCGGCCCGGCCGCCTACGCCGACAAAGTTAATATGAGGATCAGTTTGACTGAAGTTCAAGTAGTCGGCAAAGGCTCCTACTTCGCCGTGATCGTAGCTTTGCGCCATCATGGCTGACGGCAAAGCCAGACCGCAGGTCAACATAAGTAGAATAATTAAGCGTTTCATCTGTTTGAATCTCCTCCTGAGGGTTCGGTCATCCTTTCCACACACCTAAGCCTGGGGCGAGCGAACCCCTGGAAAAGGAAACTGCAGGAGCGGTGCAGGTGGGCAGGTAGCGAATAAGATGTCACTGACCCATGAGGGGTTGGTTAATTACTACTAAGTTACGTGGAATCTGCTGCTTATCAAACCTGACCGGAGCAGGCCGATTTCAGACTCAGACCTGACGTGTCCCAGGTTTCTCATCAAGCCGTCAAATCAAGGGACAACCGAAAGGACCAGGCTTAGTTTTTAGTCGTCCTTAGAAGTTGGGCGATCTTCTCTAGGTCCCATCGACCTTTCTGGGTGACAGGCCGCCGGGTTCCAAGTGCCAGGCTATCTCGGTTCTGCTAGTCTTCTATTGCCTTGGCAACCGTGGAACCAGCTTTGCCCTAGGCACCAGATTCGCATCTTGTGATCAAAATCCGGGTTAGTAAGGTCGAAGGAAGGCAACGGGAATACAAGGAATCATAGCCATTGTTGAGCGCCTACCAGGAACCATAGTTGACGCGCTTTGCTTTGCCTCGATAGGCTGCTAGTGGTTACCGGAGTCACCTGCGAAGCGTTGGCCCGACTTTGCCGGCGCCGCATGTTAGGCTCTTCTAAGGCCTCCCCCAAACCCTGCAAGCAGTACAACGAAAAGATAGTTACGCCGCATCTGATTGAGTGCGGCCGAAAAAGGCGACTTGACGGACGCGAGAAAACTACAGGGCGACAAGCTTTCCGAAGCAGACGCGATTGAGCGCGCCAAACAGGGCGATGCACTTGCATTCGAACTGCTGTATGGCCTGCACAAGCGGCGCGTTTATTCCTTGTGTCTCCGCATGACCGCAAACACGGCGGAGGCGGAGGATCTGACTCAGGAAGCTTTCCTCCAGCTGTTTCGCAAGATTGGAACGTTTCGCGGCGAGTCAGCTTTTTCCACCTGGTTGCACCGGATGGCGGTAAACGTTGTCCTGATGCAACTACGCAAGAAGAGTCTTCCCGTAGTCCCGCTGGAAGAGACGCTGGAGGGCGAGGAAGAAGCGCCGAAAAAGGAGCTGGGTGCGCAGGACCCAGTCCTCTCGGGCTCGATTGACAGACTGCGGCTACAGCGTGCGGTGGAAGCACTGCCACCCGGATATCGAAGAATTTTTGTATTGCACGACGTAGAAGGTTACGAGCACAACGAGATTGCGACCATGGTGGGATGTTCCATCGGCAACAGCAAGTCGCAACTCCATAAAGCGCGCATGAAGTTGCGCGAGGCGCTCAAAACGAGCAGAGCCGAAAAGGCCACCAAGCCGTGAGAGCGAGAGCAAGGAAACTTGGGGAGAGATGAAGTATGAACTGCGCAGAGTTTCAGGAAATTTTGCCGGAAGTGATCGATAGTCCGCGAACCGTCGAACAGGAAGCGCACTTGAAATCCTGTCCGTTGTGTTCAGAGCTGGTAGCGGAGCTGGATCTGATTTCTCGGGAGGCGCCGCAACTGCAGGAATTCGCCGATCCCAACCCGCGGGTTTGGAATTCCATTGAAATTGCGCTGCGGCAGGAAGGGCTCATCCGCGAGCCTTCGCATGGGCTGGAACTCGTCCCTCCGGTGAGGAGACGCTGGACACTAGCCTGGCTCACACCTGTCGCCGCCGTGGCTGCACTGGCCGTCGGAGTCTTCATCTACCAGAATAATGCGCGAGACACTCGACCGGTCGCGCAAGTAACTACCTCTGCTCCTGCCACCATGACCAGCATGCAGACTGGTAAAAACCTCAGGAGCCTGAATAATAGTAATCGTAGCAGTGAAGATCAGCAGCTCCTGGAAGCCGTCGGATCACGCTCTCCGGCAGTGCAGGCGCAGTACGCATCTAACCTGCAAAACGTGGATGCCTACATTCGGGATGCTGAAGCCTCCGCCCAGGCCGATCCCAACGATGAGGAAGCGCAACAGATCGTGATGGACGCGTATGAACAACGGGCGACGGTGTACGAGATGGCGTTAGACCGTTCTTTGCCTTGATGCCTTAAGTTCGAGCCCAAGTCATTTTGAGGTCGAGAAGGGGAGACACATGGAGAGCGCACAGCGGGCGGCACAGCTGGTTTCAGTCGCGATTCTGGCGACGGCGATTTGCGCCTCGGCCGAAATTCGGAAGGAATACCGTTTTACCGTTGGCCCCGGGGCAGCTATCTCAATCACCAATCAGTATGGCCCGATTTCGGTTAAGCCTGGCCCAGGCAACCAGGTGGTAGTGACCGCGATCCTCCATTCCGAACGCGCAGAAATCGATCAGAGCCAGAGCGGCAACCGGGTTGACATTGTCTCCCACCTGTTTTTCGAAGCAACCCCCGACACTGGCCGCGTGGATTACGAAGTCCTCGTGCCCGCCGACGCTAGCGTCAATCTGCGCTCCAGCACCGGTCCCCTGCGGACGGAAGGCCTGCATGGCGACGTAAGTATGGAGGGCAGCCAATCCAACATGGACGTGCTCGGTGTCAGCGACGCCCACGTGCATATCAAGACTCTGAACGGCCTCGTTACTCTCACCAATATTCACAACGGACACGTAGAAGTCACCTCCGTGAGCGGCGATGTGGTGCTGCACTCCGTCAGCGGCCCCCTGGTGCAGGTGAATTCGACCAGTGGCAAGATCCACTATGACGGCGATTTCGGCAACGGCGGCGAATACTACCTGGCCAGTCATACCGGGGACATCGAAGCCAGCGCCCCCAACGATGCCTCGATCGACGTGACCGCTCGTTCGGTGCGCGGTCAGGTAGAGAACGACTTTCTTCTGGAACCCAAACACACTCCCTTCGTGGTCAAGGCAGGGAGTGCCTTCGCAGGTACGATGAACAAGGCAGCATCTTCAGTCCGATTGTTTTCCTTCAGTGGTAAAATTCACCTCAAGAAGCGTTCAGAGACGCGTTAAAAGCAAGAAATCTTTGAGAGGCTGGCAGGGTGTTTCAAACGCTCTGCCGATGGCCGTCTTTCATGAGCGCCAAATCCGGCGGACAGCGCGAGACTACAGCCTCAGCGTCTGTTTCGGAGATTCGGAGCACGGTGCGGAGCGTATTTCTTGTGGGCTTCATGGGTGCCGGCAAAAGCAGTGTCGGCCTGGCGCTGAGCCGCAAGTTAGGCTGGCCCTTCGAGGATCTGGATGAGCGTATCCAGGTTCAGGAGCGCCGATCGATTGAGCAGATTTTTGAGCAATCGGGAGAGGCTGCATTCCGCCAGATTGAGCATGCGGCTTTGCGCTCGCTGATCCAGGAGTTGGGCGCGTCCCCGAGGGTAGTAGCGGTCGGGGGTGGCGCGTTCGCACAAGCGAATAACGCCGCTCTCCTCGAAGAGGCGGGATTTCCAGCTATCTTCCTGGATGCTCCGGTGGAAGAATTGTTCCGTCGTTGCCAGGAGCAGCAGGTGGAGCGTCCATTGCGCCGCGATCTGGACGAGTTCCGCCGCTTGTATGCGTCGCGACGACCTTGCTATCTGAAGGCGGCAGTACGCATCGAAACCGGCGGCAAGAACATCGAGAGCGTGGCTGCGGAAGCGATCCGGAGCCTGGGGCTCACCAGATGAAGGCAGAATGGGATTCCTTCGTGAACCTTCGTGCCCTTGGTGGTTTACGCCTTTGACGTTAATAGGAGTGGAAAGGTGACTGTGAGAAGTCTGCTGGTGGCGGAATCTCGTGTCTTTGGTTGATCTCGACCTCCGTGGCCTCGCCGGCCAATGACAAAGAGAAAAGCCCGTCGGGTCAAACGGTTGACTCCGGCTCTTTTGGCGTGTTCATGAACGGACGGCGGGTTGCCACCGAGAAATTTTCCATCCAGCAGGACAGCAGCGGCAGCGTTGCCATTTCCGAGTTCAAGACCGAGGAGGGCATGGACAAGGCTGCCCAGTCCTCGGAATTGCAACTCACTCCAACCGGTGACCTGAAAAAATACGAGTGGAAGGAAATCAGCCCTGGCAAAGCCCAGGCGGTGATCCAGCCCAGTGACAACCTGCTGATCGAGCACTCCACCACCAATCCTCAGGACAAACCGGAAGAACACCCGTTCCTGCTTCCCACCTCGACCAGCGTTCTCGACGACTATTTCTTCGTGCACCGGGAAATCCTGGCGTGGAAGTACCTGGCCACCGGCTGCCGCCAGGACAAAGGACAGGTCAGTTGCCCGCCCAACCAGCAGGTAAAGTTCGGCGCCATCAATCCCCATCAGCGTTCTTCGCTGCTGGTCAGCATGGCGTTCACCGGGAAAGAAAAGATACCGGTGCGTGGTGTGGAACGCGAGCTCAACCATTTTGTTCTGAAGAGTGACGCCGGCGACTGGTCGATGTGGCTCGACGATCAGTTCAAGCTGGTGCGGATTCTGGTGGCAAGCGATAACACCGAAGTAGTTCGGGACTGAGCCAGTAGCGCCGCCGTCCCGGCGGCTGTCGTGTGGGCATATTGTCCGGCGTTCTGCGGACGGCATGCTCCGCGAGCCGGCAGTGAACCGGCGCTAACCGGTCGGGAGTTCCTCAATGTCCCTGATTGACGTACGCACGGCGCGGGTGACGTTTACGTTATTGCTGTTCGCGCTGGCGCTGGGCTTTCTGTACGTCGCTCGCCGCACCCTGATCGCATTCCTGTTTGCTGTTTTCTTTGCCTACCTGGTCGATCCGGCCGTTTCCCGGGTTGAAAAATGGGTGCGCGGACGAGGCCGGGCCATTGGCTTGATTTACCTCCTGCTGGTGGCTTTGCTGATTACCTTCTTCTTTTTCGTGGGGCCGCAAATCGCCCGCCAGGCACAGCGTTTGAGCGAATCAATGCCCAAGCTTCTGGAAACTGTCAGCTCCGGCCAGATCGCCGAGCAGATTGGAAAGGAGCAGGGTTGGAGCGTACACACCCGAGGGCAACTGTCGGCGCTTCTGGCCGCCCACCGGGATGATCTGATCGGCATCGCGCAACGAGCCGGATTGCGGGTAGCGGAAGTAGCCAAGCAGGCCTGGCTGCTGATTGTGGTTCCGATTCTGGCGGCATTTTTTCTCAAGGATGGACGGGCCTTCGGCGAAGTCCTGCTCTCCTTCGTCCACTCGCGTCCGCAACGCGAATTTCTGGAAGGCGTCCTGGGCGATCTGAATCAGATGCTGGCCCAATTCATTCGCGCCCAATTAACCCTGGCGGCATTTTCGTTCGTCGCCTATCTTGGGTTCCTGGAATTGGCCCGCGTTCCTTATGCCCTGGTGCTCGGCACCGCCGGTGGAATCATGGAGTTTATTCCAGTCGTGGGACCTCTGGTCGCAGCCACTGTCATCTTCGGCGTGGCTTTGCTGATGAGTTATCCGCACTGGCTGGTGCTGCTGATTTTTCTCGCAGCCTGGCGCCTGGTGCAGGACTATGTGATCTCACCCCGCATCATGGGAAAGAGCATGGAACTGCATCCGCTCGCGGCTATCTTTGGTGTGTTGGCCGGCGGCGAAATCGCTGGCGTACTTGGCATCTATCTTTCCATTCCGATCATGGCCAGCCTGCGCATCGTGTGGCGGCGCTGGCGGCTCTATGCCGAAAAGAAAAACTTCGGCCCGTTGAACGAGTATTCGTTCGGAACAGAAATTATTCCCGGAAAGTAAAGGCGGTTGACATTGACATCCGCCGGCCGTCAGGCGAGCTTCGTTCTTTTTCTTTGCGCCCTTTGCGACCTTCGCGGTTAAGTCTTTCGATCTGAACCGGCTTCAGGGCTGATGCGTGTTGTAAAATCTCAACAAACTCTTATGACTGCGAAAATTCCTGTGGGAATTCTGGGCGCCACCGGCATTGTCGGACAGCGCTTCGTGCAAATGCTGGAGCATCATCCCTGGTTTGAAGTCGCGTGGCTGGCGGCCTCGGACCGCTCTGAAGGCCGCCCCTACGCGGAAGCCGCCCGCTGGAAACTGAAGACACCAGATCCCGGCGAATATCGCCGATATGAAAGTGTCGCCCGCAACCACCCAGGGCGCACCCAAAGTCATCTTCGCCGCGCTCGATGCGTCCATCGCCGCCGAGATGGAGCCTCGCTTCGCCGAAGCCGGATGCGCGGTCGTCACCAACTCCAGCGCGCTGCGCATGCAAAAGGATGTTCCGCTGGTGATTCCGGAAGTCAATCACGAGCACATCAAATTGCTCGAATGCCAGGCCTGGCGCAAGAAGTCGGGCGGATTCGTGGTCACCAATCCGAACTGTTCGGCGATCGGGTTGGTGTTGGCGCTGGCTCCCCTCGATAAGGCGTTCGGCCTCGACACCGTAATGGCCGTCACCATGCAAGCAGTGAGCGGCGCGGGATATCCCGGAGTAGCTTCGTTAGACATCCTGGGCAACGTAATTCCCTACATCGCCAAAGAAGAAGAAAAGATGGAAGAGGAAACCCGCAAGCTGCTGGGAAAGCTCAACGGCTCCGGCATTGCGATGGGCACATTCGGAATGAGCGCGCAGTGTAATCGTGTAGCCGTCGAGGACGGGCACACCGAATCGGTTTCCGTGAAGCTCAAGAAAAAAGTGAAGCCGGAAGAAATCGTAGCGGCCTGGAACGAGTTTCGCAGCCTGCCCCAGGAGATGCGTCTCCCCAGCGCGCCCGAACAGCCAGTGATATATGTCACCGCGAGCGACCGCCCGCAGCCCCGCCTCGACGCCGACCGCGGAAGTGGAATGACGACGACGGTGGGCCGCCTGCGCCCCTGCGGAGTTCTGGACTGGAAGTTCACCGTTCTCTCGCACAACACGATCCGCGGCGCGGCCGGAGCGGCCTTGCTGAATGCCGAAGTGCTGAAGGTCCAGGGATATCTCGAGTGAGATTCTTTGCCAGTGCATACGCGCTTCTCGCTTCCATCGCTCCCGCGCATCCAAGGAATTTATCCCGATGATCGTGATGAAGTTCGGTGGCACCTCGGTGCAGGACGCCAAGGCCATCGACCGGGCTGCCGCGATCGTCAAGGGTCGCCTGGATCAAAAGCCGGTCGTGGTGGTCAGCGCCATGGCCAAGGTAACCGACCAGCTTCTGGCCATGGCCCGCGCCGCCGGCTCCGGCGATCGCAAGACCGCGTTGAAACTTTGCCGCGCCTTGCAGGAGCGCCATTACAATACCGCCGGCGAACTTCTGGGAACAGCGCTCTTCACCCAATTTCATAGCGATCTGGGCGCGGACTTTGAGACCCTGGAAGAACTCCTGCGCGGCATCGCCGCCGTCGGCGAGTTGACCCCGCGCACCACCGACTACGTGTCCGCGTTCGGCGAAATACTCTCCAGCAAAATTGTGGCTGCGGCCTTCTCCGCAACCGGCATGGACTCCGCGCTGGTCGATTCCCGCGACTGGCTGGTGACAGATTCCGCCCACACTCGCGCCGCTCCTCTGTTTGAAGAGACCAACCAGCGTTTGCAGTCCAAAGTCGCTCCCCTGATTGCGGCGGGCAAAGTGCCGGTGATGGGCGGTTTCATCGGCGCGACCAAAGCCGGCATCACCACCACCATTGGTCGCGGCGGCTCCGACTATTCCGCCGCGATTGCCGGAGCCGGCCTGGGCGCCGAGCGCATCGAGATTTGGACCGACGTCGATGGCATGATGACCACCGACCCGCGCCTGTGCCCCGATGCGCGCCGAATCAAGGTCATCAGCTTCGACGAGGCGGCCGAGTTGGCCTACTTCGGCGCCAAAGTCCTGCACCCGGCCACCGTCCTTCCCGCGGTACAGAAAAATATTCCGGTCTACGTTTTGAACTCATCCAATCCCACTTGCGAAGGAACGCGGATTACCGCTCGCGCGCCGCGTTGCCGCAATTCCTTCAAGGCCATTGCGGTGAAGAAACGCATCACCATCGTGGACGTCGCCGCCCCGCGCATGCAGCTGGCGCATGGATTTCTCAGTTCGATCTTCGCCGCCTTCGACCGGCATCGCGTGGCCATCGACGTGGTCTCAACCTCGGAGGTGAGCGTGTCACTTACCGTCGATTCGAACGAGTCCATCCCGCCGCTGGCCGCGGACCTGGCCAAGCTGGCGGACGTAAAATATGAAGGACGCAAGGCCATCGTGTGCCTGGTGGGAGAGAATCTGCGCGACACTCCGGGCATCGCAGCACGAGTCTTTGGAGAACTGGCCGACGTCAAGATACGCATGATTTCCCAGGGCGCCTCTGAGATCAATCTGACCTTCGTGGTTGAAGAAGACACGGTAAACGAAATCGTGAAACGATTACACAAAACGTTCTTCTCCGATCTGGATCCAGACGTGTTCGCCTAGAAGGTGCACACGCACTCGAGAGATACGACTTGCGAAAACACGACTACGACGGTGCAACTCGAGGAGCACGACTTTGGAAGGGCACGAGTCGGAAAGGACGACTCGGGAAGGGCACGACTTCAGTCGTGCCGCAAACTGCCGAAAAACAGCCGGCTTTAGCCGCTGCGGTTCGCCGTTTGATCCCGCAGAACAATTTTTCGTAACCTCGAATAAAATCTCCCTGTGAACCTTCTTATCCTAGGTCGCGGCAAGACCGGCTCGCTGGTAGCGGAAGTCGCCCGCGAACACGGCCACCAAATCAGCATGCTGTGCTCAACCGACAACCAGGACGCAACCGCCCTCACCGCCGATAGACTCGCAAAAGTTGACACCGTGATTGACTTCACGACGCCCCAGTCTGTCCTTGGAAATATTGAAGCCTGCGTCGCAGCCGGAAAGAACATGGTGGTCGGAACCACGGGCTGGTATGGCGAAATGGAAAAAGTGCAGCAATTGGTCGAAACGAAAAAGACTGGTTTCCTCTATGCCGCGAATTTTTCCATTGGCATAAACCTGCTCTTTGAAGCCGCACAGACCGCGGCCGGAATACTGCAGCATCAATATCTGGGACACATCTTCGAACGCCACCACGCCCAGAAAAAGGATGCGCCGTCGGGAACGGCGGCGACCCTGCAGAAGATTATCCGGGACACATCCGGCACGCAGATCGAAATCACCTCGTTCCGCGAAGGCGATGCGGTCGGCATGCACGAAGTAGTCCTGGATTCTCCCCACGACACAATCTACCTTTGCCACGACTCCAAATCGCGTCGCGGCTTCGCTGAAGGGGCCGTACGAGCCGTCGAATGGCTGGCAGACAAAAAAGGCTTCTACGATTTTAAAGACGTCTGGCGCCAAACCTGAACCGCCGACCTTAGCTCCGCCCCGCACCCGTGTCATCCTGAGCGCAGGCGATCCATTCGCTTGCGAATGGACGCCGGAGTCGAAGGACCCCTACCCGCTCCCAAACTCTGTTCCTGCCCCCAGTTCCCTCCGCACCCAAATAGCGTTATCTTTATGTAATGCAAGTCCGTGGTTGCGGTACGGCTCTAGTTACTCCCTTTCGACAGGACGGTTCGATCGACGAAACTGCTCTGCGCAATCTGGTCGCATGGCAAGTCGAGTCGGGAATTGATTTTCTGGTTCCCTGCGGAACCACTGGCGAGACGCCCACACTCTCTCACGACGAATGGCTGCGGGTCATCGATATCACCATCGAGGTCGTTGCCGGACGGGTACCCGTCGTCGCCGGAGCTACCTCGAACTCCACCCAGGACGCCGTGGAAAAAGCCAAAGAATTGACGGCGCGGCCCGGAGTCAATGGCATCCTCACTGCCTCTCCTTACTACAACAAGCCCACGCAGGAAGGCCAGTACCGGCACTTTCGCGCCATCGCTGAAGCCGTCGACAAGCCCATCATTCTCTACAACGTCCCCGGCCGTACCGGTGCCAACATCGAGCCTGGCACGTCTGGCACGCCTGGCCGAGGTCCCGAATATCGCCGGAGTCAAAGAAGCCAGCGGCAACATCACCCAGATGGCTGAGGTCTGCAATCTGGTTCCGGAACACTTTGCAGTTTTGTCCGGAGATGACGCCGTGACTTTGCCTCTGATCGCGCTCGGCGGCGTAGGAATTATTTCGGTGGCGTCCAACGAAATCCCGCGCGAAATGGCGGAGATGACTCGGGCCGCCCTCGCCAACGATTGGGAAACCGCTCGCCGCATCCACCGGAAATATCTGCCGCTCATGCAGGCTAATTTCATCGAGTCCAATCCCCTGCCGGTGAAAGCCGTGCTGGCCATGATGGGCAAAATCGAAGAAGTGTACCGCCTTCCCATGTTGCCCATGCGGCGCGATACCCGATCCAGGTTGCAGAAGATCGCGGCCGAAGCAGGCGTGATCGCCAAACCCGCCGTCGCGGAAGCCGCTGACTTTTATGTCTACGAAAACTGGCTGGCCGGGCCGCATAAGATCGTGCTTCATCGTTCCGGCTGCGGTCAGTGCAATCACGGCAAGGGCCGCCCCGCAGGGCACGACCCCAACCACGCCCGCTGGCATGGACCCTACCCAACCCTCGCCGAGGCGCGCGAGGCTTCTCACCAGATGCCGGGAGTGTTGATTCGAAGCGAATGCAAGTGCATTTGATTTCAGAGTGCAGATTTCAGATTTAAGATTAAACAACCCACGATTCCGAGTTTTTCACGCGGCAGGTCGTAGGTTTGCAATCTGCAATCTAAAATCTACAATCTGAAATCCTTTCTTCTATACTTCCCTTCTCATGCCCTCCCTCCAATCTGCCATCAAGCGCCTTGCCACACTGGGCGAGGTAGAACGCAATCCCGAAGCGCGCCAGACTTTCCTTGATTTTCGCCAGCAACTGACGCAAGGAAAAATCCGCGCCGCAGAAAAGGTCAATGGAAATTGGAAGGTCAACGCCTGGGTGAAACAGGGCATCCTCCTGGGTTTTCGCCTCGGAGAACTTAGCAAAATGGGAGACGCGACCCTTTCTTTCGTCGACAAAGACACCTTCCCAGCCCGCCAGTTCACGGTCGCTGACAAAGTTCGCGTGGTTCCCGGGGGATCGTCAGTGCGCGAAGGCGCGTATGTCGCACCTTCCGTGATCTGCATGCCCCCGATGTTCATCAACGTGGGCGCCTATGTGGACGAAGGAACCATGGTCGACTCGCACGCCCTGGTCGGCTCTTGCGCCCAGATCGGCAAGCGGGTGCATCTCAGCGCCGCGGCTCAGATTGGCGGCGTACTGGAACCAGTCAACGCCGCCCCGGTAATCATCGAGGACGACGTTCTGGTAGGCGGAAACTGTGGCGTCTACGAGGGCACGCTGGTGCGGACTCGCGCGGTCCTGGGCGCGGGAACAATCTTGACCCGGTCCACTCCGCTTTACGATCTGGTGCGCGGGCAGGTGTACAAAGCTACCGACGAACAACCGCTGGAAGTGCCGGAAAATGCGGTCGTCGTGCCCGGATCGCGAGCCGTAAAAAAAGGACACGCCGCGGAGTGGAATTTGTCGCTCTACACTCCTGTGATTGTGAAATATCGCGACGACAAAACCGATCAGCAGATTGAATTGGAAGAATGGCTGCGTTGAAGGGTTCGATTAAGCGACGTTTACCGTAAGGCCCGCCGCTCCATCCAGAGTCTTCACCTGAATCTGGGCCAGGTTCTGAATCACCGCATCGGCCTCGCTCAGCCCCGATGCCGGATAGGTGCTGGTGATAGCAATCACTTTCATCCCCCCGGCGTGGGCTGCAGTAATCCCAGCCGGCGCGTCTTCGATCACCAGACATTCAGTGGGTTTCATGCCCAGCAACTTGGCTCCCATGAGATACGGCTCCGGATGAGGCTTGCCCTTGGACACATCGTCCGCCGATACCAAAACTTTTGGAATAGGCAGGTTGCCCAGACGCAATCGTGAAGTAGCCAGATAACGGGTGCCGGAGGTCACCACGCACCAGCGTTCTTTGGGAATCGACTTCAGCAGATCGGCCGCGCCCGGCATGACGCTGACGCCCTCGTGATCGTCTGCCTCGCGTTTCTCCAGTCGCCTCACTTCCGCCTCGGCGTCGAGATGCGGCGCCAGCCGCCGAACGATCTCGATGGTGCGCACCCCGTGCGCGATCGCCACTACGGCTTGCGGATCGATGTTCTGCTCCTCGGCCCACATCGCCCATTGCCGTGCCACCGAGCCGGTCGAGTCCACCAGCACGCCGTCAAGATCGAAGAGAATAGCGGCGCAGTCGAATACTTTCATGTGTTGTCAGGTTCTCTTTGCGGCCCTTTGCGATCCTTTGCGGTCAAAAGCTTTTAACCGCAAAGGGCGCAAAGTACGCAAAGAAATTCCCAAGTTCCCTGTCATCCTGAGCGGAGGGTGTTCGTTCGCTCGCGAACGAACACACGGAGTCGAAGGACCCCTACCTTATATACATTTTCTCTCCAACGCCAACCGCTCACCGCATACATCCTTTGCGCCCATAGGGATCCTTCGACTGCGCAGCTGCTTCGCGAAGCGAAGCAGCCACTCCGCTCAGGATGACAGCTGTGGATCTGCGACGACGATCAACTTCCCCTCAGCATCCGCCCTCGCATTTCCATATGCCGCTTGCGGAAGTGTGACCGGGCACGCTCTCCCCAGGCTCGAACAAAATAGTAATTCAGCCCGGCGCCGATCAAGGAACTGGCAAGCGGAATCAACCGCCCCGACCATTTTTCCACCACTTCGGCACTGGCCTGCGCCGCGATGCGCTGAATCACGCGCGGAATAAATCGGCTGACCACTTCCCTCTCCAGAAGTTCGCGGCTGATGTCCACACCGGCGGCGCTGGCCGCGGCAATCCAAAGCTCCGCCGTTTCCTCTTCGGTGTTGAATTCAAAACCATAGATCAAGCTGAGCTTCTGAATGGTCCGCAAAGTAACGCCCGATAAAATCCCCAGATCGGGAATGATGGTGATCAATCCACCCAGGCCAAATCCCGCACCTTCGGCGGCCGCAACTTTCATTCCGCTGCGGATCACACGATGAGCCAGGTCATCAAGCTGGCCGACCTCCACCGAGTAAACGCCTTGAAAATTACTGATCGGCAGCCCGTATGCCGCGCGCACCTGCAACAGGAATTTCGACGGATCAACCTTCACGGTCTCATAAGCGTGCTGGAAGCCGCGGCGCAATCCATCCTCAACGCGCCGCCTCAACCATGTCTTTTGCGCCGGTTCGACCATGTCCTTCAACCTTATCGCAGATTGCGGGAGAGTGGAAGATTACCAATGCAGGCGAGCGTCCTGCTCGTGATCATGCAGCAGGGACGCGGCTCCCGCCTCCTTGTGCTACGATCAATACTCCGCATGCCAATTGGAAAATTGCAAATCGTGCCCCTGGGCGGCCTGGGCGAGTTCGGGATGAACTGCATGGCCGTTCGCTGGGGCGACGATATCATCGTCATCGACGCGGGCCTGATGTTTCCTGAAGCCGAACTCCTCGGTGTCGATATCGTTGTTCCAGATATTTCCTATTTGCTGGAAAATCGGCAGAAGGTGCGCGGCATCGTTCTGACCCACGGCCACGAAGACCACATCGGCGCGCTGCCATGGGTCTTGAGCGAGTTGAATGTGCCGGTCTATGGCACCGAGTTCACGCTCGCCTACGTCGAAGACAAACTCGAAGAGCACGGATTGCTCGACGACGCCGATTTGCACGAGATCCGTCCCAACGAACGGTTCAAGCTGGGACCATTCACCGTCCATCCCATTCAGGTGACCCACAGTCTGGTGGATTGCGTTGCCCTGGCGATTCACACGCCCCTCGGCGTGATCATTCACACCGGCGATTTCAAAGTCGATCCCACGCCCACCGACAACCGGCTGTTCGATCTGCATGCCTTCGCCGAATACGGCAAAACCGGAGTGCTGGCCCTGTTTCAGGACTCGACCAACGTCGAGCGCAAAGGCTACACCCCGAGCGAACGCGCGGTGCGGCGCAAGTTCGACGAGGTATTCGCTCACACCAAGCGCCGTCTCTTCATCTCGTGCTTTTCGTCTTCCATTCATCGCATCAAGCTGGCGGTGGAACTGGCCTGGCAGCACGGGCGCAAAGTCGCATTCGCCGGGCGTTCGATGAACAACTCCGCCGAGATCGCCGAGGATCTGGGCTACATCGAGATTCCCGAGGGCCTGCTGATCCATCCCGGTGAGATGAAGAATTTCCCGCCGGAAAAAGTTTGCGTGCTGATCAGCGGCACCCAGGGCGAACCCATGTCGGCGCTCTCCCGCGCTGCGGTGGACAATCACAAGCACGCCAAAATCGAGAAGGGCGACACGGTCATGCTCTCGTCGCGCATCATTCCCGGCAACGAGAAGGCCATCTACCGCATGATCGATCACCTCTTCCGCCGCGAGGCGTATGTGATTTATGACGACGGCTCCTACCCGCCGGTCCACGTCAGCGGTCACGCCAGCCAGGACGAGTTGAAGCTGATCATCAACCTGGTGAAGCCGAAATACTTCATTCCCATCCACGGCGAATACCGGCAGTTGAAGCTGCACGCGGAAATGGCAGGCACGATGCACGGCTCGGTTGGCAAAGCGATCCTGATCGAGAGCGGCGACATTCTTGAGTTCGATGAACTGGGAGCGCGCAAGGCCGGCCGGGTCAACATTGGACGGGTCTGCATCGATTCCGGCTCCCGCACCGACGTGGTCGAGGACCTGGTGGTGAAAGACCGGCGGCACTTGAGCGAAGACGGCATCGTGCTGCCCATCATCGCCATCCATAAGCTCACCGGCAAAGTCGAGACCACTCCCGAAATCGTGACTCGCGGATTCTCCCCCGGCGAAGACGGTTTCGCGGAGGGAGCCCGTCAGATCGTCATGCAGACGCTGGAACAGTCAAGCGACGAGGAAAAGACCGATTACGGCGTGATCAAGGAAAAGATCCGCACCGATCTCAAGCGCTACATTTCCAAGCAGACGCAAAAGCGGCCCCTGATCATGCCGGTGATTTTGGAGATCTGAGCAGTTTTGTTTTTTGTCATCCCGGGATGACAACGGAGATTCTCCCATCGTCACTCTCAACGATATTCGCGAAGCGCAATCGCGCCTGCGCGGCGTCGCCGTGCGCACCCGGCTGATCCCATCGCATATTCACCAAGCCAATGGCGTCCACACCCAGAGCAAAGACACTCGCCAGCTCTATCTCAAGCCGGAAAACCATCAGGCCATCGGTTCGTTCAAGCTCAGGGGTGCATACAACAAGATCGCGGCCCTTCCCGAAGAAGAGCGACGCCGTGGCGTCATCACCTACTCCAGCGGCAATCACGGCCAGGGCGTGGCTTACGCAGCCCGGGCTCTGGGGGTAAAGGCAATCATCGTGATGCCCGCCATCGCGCCCGCGGTCAAACGCGAGGCAACCCAGGCGCTGGGTGCGGAGATCATACTGGTGGGCCCGTCCAGCTCCGAGCGTCAGGCCAAAGCCGAAGAACTAGCGGCGAAAAATGGATATGTCATCGTCCCTCCTTACAACGACGAGAAGATCATCGCCGGCCAAGGCACGATCGGACTTGAAATTCTGGAAGACCTGCCCGAAGTCGGAACCGTCATTGCGCCCGTCGGCGGCGGCGGCATGATCAGCGGCATCTCAACCGCAATCAAGCTGAGCCGGCCTGACGTGAAAGTGATCGGCGCGGAGCCCGAATTCGCGGCTGACGCGCAAGCCAGCTTGCGCTCCGGCAAAATTGTTCAACTGGAAGCGGACGAGGTGACCCGCACTTTGGCGGATGGACTGCGCACCCAAAGCATAGGACCGGTCAACTTCGAGCACATTCGCCGCTACGTCGATGACATTGTGACCGTGAGCGAGTCCGAAATCCTTGAAGCCACGCGCCGGCTCGCAGCCGATCCCAAGACTCTCGCTGAGCCCAGCGGCGCCGTGGCCGCGGCAGCTTTTCTGTTCCATCAGGACGAACTCCCGCGCACGCCAGTAAACGTAGCCGTGATCAGCGGAGGAAATATCGAGCCGGCAGTGCTCGCGGACCTGCAAAAAACGAGGGCCGCCCAATGACGGACCGCCGCCGTAGCGCCGGCGTCCCGCCGGCTGTCGGGTGGGCGTCCCGCCCACCCCGTCCGAAATCAAAAAGCTTCCGGAACATCTTGCTCACTGCGTACCTGACCGCAATTTGTCTCACCCTTCTTGCGATCCCATCCGCAGCCGCAGATTACCAGCGCGGCACTCTGGTGCGTGTAGCCCAAATCTATCTCTCGCCCGATCAAAGTTCAGCGAAGCTTGCGGAAATCGATCGCGGACGCGAAATCATCGTGCTTGAAACCAGCCGCGAGTGGGTGCATGTCGAAGCCAATCTCACCGAGGAACGCACCGTCACCGGCTGGGTGCTCGACAAAGGCGTGGTGCGCGCCAACACGCCAAATGGAGACAAGATAGTTTTCGGCGAGGCCGTTGACGCCGAGGACCAGGCCAGCCGCCGTCACGGGCGTAATGGCGCGGCCCAGGATGCGATGCGCCTCTACTATCGCGCCGCCGAATATTTTCCCAACTCGCCTCTGGCCGCCGAAGCCATGTATCGTTCCGCCGATATCCGCTGGCAGCTTGAAAAATCGGACGTCTCTTCGCGCCCCTCTTCCAAAGAACGCGAACCTTATCTTCGCGAGGGTATGGAAGAAAAATACATGAAAGAGGTCGTCAAGAAATTCCCCGGCACCAAGTGGGCTGACCTCGCGGCCTTTCAGTTGATCGACAACAAGCTGTGCGGCGATTGGCAGGGCAGTTCGAAGTGTCCGGTAAAGGAATCGGAGATTTACGAAAAATATGCCGCCGAGCACCCTCAATCTCCCTCCCTGGCCGAGGCCCTGTACGACGCTGCCTGGCGCTGGTCGGCGCTGATCGAGATCTACAAAACCGAAGAAGAGCCCAAGAAGTCCGAGGAAGCCAGAGGGAAAGCAATCGCACTGGCCCAGAGAGTGGCCTCGCAATCAGGTCCGTCCGACTGGGTGACGCGCGCTCAACGCCTGCTCTACCTGATGGACCAGAACGTACCCACCTACGGCAACGTAACCCAGTAAGTTCATTCCCCAAGTTCGCTCTCGCTAATCTGATTTTTTCTGTAATACTTTCCTTCACTCGGTTTGGAGGAAGCTTGAACGACTACCTGCTGTCCGTTGTACTGGGCGTCATTGAAGGACTCACAGAATTTCTGCCCGTCAGCTCCACCGCGCACTTCGCATCGCGGAGGCGCTATTCCATATCAGCCTGTCCGACGGCTACTGGAAGATGTACTCCATCGTCATTCAGTTGGGCGCCATTCTGTGCTTGCCGGTGTACTTCCGCAGCCGGATTGCGCAGTTTCTCTCGACATTCCCGCGAGGCGAAAACGGCGATCGCACGATTCTGACTCATCCCCTCAGCCTTGTGCTGATTGCTTTCGTGGTGACCGCGATTCCCTCATATCTGCTGACCAAAACTATCGGCAAGCACCTGGAGAGCATGACCATCATTGGCTGGTCGCTGCTGATTGGCGGTATCTTCATGTGGATTGTTGACGCAGCCAAGGCAAAGTGGGAGGCAGCCGGACCCGGGCGCGCCCGGCAGCACCATTCATACCTGGAAGATGGACGCGATGAGCATGGGACAGGCTCTCTGGATTGGCTTCTGCCAGATTTTTTCAGGTCTGTTTCCTGGGACATCACGCTCGATGTCCACCATTGCCGGCGGTCAGCTAGCCGGGATGTCGCGAGCTTCGGCGCTGGAATTTTCGTTTTTCCTTTCCATTCCCACCATGATGGCCGCGACCGGCTACACCCTGCTCAAATCGCGTGGCGGGAAAGGGCGAGAATCCCATCGGTGTCTCGCAGATCACTTCCCATCAATGGCTGCTCCTGCTGATCGGCTTCGTGGTTTCTTACGTGGTCGCCTACGCCTCGGTAGCGTGGTTCATGGCCTGGGTGAGGAAGCACGGCTTTGCCCCGTTCGCCGTCTACCGCATCGTCATTGGAATTCTGGTCCTGGTATTCGCAGCCAGGCTGATGGCCTAGCCATCGCGCCACGTAGCGCCGGCGTCCCGCCGGCTGTCGGGCGGGCATCCTGCCCGCCCACGTATCCAGCACGCCAACTTTCAATTTCAGTCCATCATTTTCGCGCCTGCGCCGCGCGGGAAACCAACTCGATACTCTTCCCCAATTCCTTCATTGTCCCCCCGCGCGGTTCTTGACATAATTATTCGTTCTGGCTGGCCGGTCGCCTGAGCAGGATTTCGCTTACCTGTTAAGCGCCAAACATGCCTCATGAAGTATTTTTCTCAGATTTTCGCGCCCACGAACAACCGCCGGCTCAACGAGCTGATCGGATTCCTGCTTTGTGTCTCGGGACTGCTGCTTTTTCTCGCGCTGGCTTCGTATTCGCCGCTTGATCCATCCTTCAACAGCGCCTCGGTGCTGACCGGTTCCCGCGCGGCCCGCAACTGGATCGGCCTGGTGGGCGCGATCGTTTCCGATCTGATGCTGCAAGGCTTCGGCATCGGCGCCTTTCTGATTCCCGTCTTCCTGGCTGCTCTGGGCTCGCGCTGGTTTCGTTCGCGCAAAGTAGTATCGCCCGTGGCCAAGTCTCTCGGCGCAATCTGGTTGCTGGTGTTTGTTCCCGCGCTGCTCGGTCTTATGCCGGGACACACCCGCTGGCTGGGCGTAATCCCGATGGAAGGCCTGGTCGGACGCATCGTCGGCGACGTCCTCATCCATTACTTGAATCTGGCCGGAGCATATATCGTGTGCGCCACGGTTTTAGCCGTGGCCTTGTATCTCACCACCGCGTTCTCTTTCGCTTCCCTGCGCGTGTGGGCTCCTACCCGCTTCGCTTTCGCCATCGCGCTCTGGAATCGCTACAAGGACTGGCAGGACAACCGCGCGAAAAAGAAGATGCAGAAGGAACTGGAAAAACGCCGGGCCGCGCGTCCCACAGTTACGGCTCAACTGGTTCCCGCCCGTCCGGCCCCCGCTCAGGCATCTTTCCAGTCGCCGCAATCGTCTCCCGAGCCCGTCAGAGCGACCGGCATTGACCGCATGACTTCGGCGGATCGCAACGAAGACCGCGCTCCCGAACCGCAGCGCCAGTTCGCTGCCCCGGAAGCGATCGTTCCGGACGTTGAAGTCACCGAGCGTGCCGACACCGGCGTAAAGCCAAAGACCACCCTGCCTCGCATCGCCGCCGGAGGCTTCAAGTTGCCGCCCGAGCAGTCTGCTGCATCGTCCTGACGAGCAACAGGCAATTGATGCCGACGAATTGAAGCTCCTGGCCCAGGTGCTGACCGAAAAATATGCCGAGTTCGATGTCCACGGGCAGGTAACGCAGATCAATCCCGGGCCGGTCGTCACCACCTTCGAATACAAGCCCGAGGCCGGCATCAAGTACAGCCGCATCACCAATCTCACCGACGATCTCTGCCTGGCGCTCAAAGCCGAGAGCATTCTGGTCGAACGCATGGCGGGCAAGTCCACGGTCGGCATTCAGGTTCCGAACCGCGAGCGCGAGATCATCTGGCTGCGCGAGAATATCGAGTCCTCCGAGTTCATTGGCACGAAATCGAAGCTGACTCTTGCCTTGGGCAAGGACATCAACGGCCGCATCGTCACCGCCGATCTCGCCGGCATGCCGCACCTCCTGATTGCCGGCTCAACCGGCGCGGGCAAGAGCGTGGCGATCAACGCCATGATCATGTCCATTCTGTATAAGGCGACGCCCGATCAGGTACGGCTGATTCTGGTCGATCCCAAACGTCTGGAACTGGGCAACTACGAGGGCGTGCCGCATCTCTTTACGCCCATCATCACCGAGCCCAAGCTGGCCGCCAATGCCCTGCGCAATGCCGTGCGCGAGATGGAACGCCGCCTGAAACTGCTCGCCGAAAAAGGCGTGCGCAACATGGAGCAGTACAACAAACTTTTCGACGACGAGGGCACCCGCAGCCTGTTTGGTGAAGATTCCGAAGACCGGCCGCTGCCCTACATCGTCATCATCATCGACGAGTTGGCGGACCTGATGATGCTGGACTCCGGCAACGTCGAAGAATCGGTCACCCGCCTGGCCCAGATGGCGCGTGCGGTTGGCATTCACCTGGTGCTGGCGACGCAGCGGCCCTCGGTTGACGTGATTACCGGACTGATCAAGGCCAACTTCCCTGCCCGCATCTCATTCCGCGTCGCGACCAAGGTAGATTCGCGCACCATTCTCGACGCCAACGGCGCCGAAGCCCTGCTGGGACGCGGCGACATGCTCTACCTGCCTTCCGGATCAGCCCGCGTGCACCGCCTGCACGCGCCGTTCGTCACCGAAAAAGAAATCGCCGCCGTGGTCGAGTTCTGGCGTGCCCAGGGCACGGCCGAGTACGAAGAAAAATTCCTGCAGGCGCCGAAAGACGAACGCGCCCCCGGCGAACCGGGCAGTCGCGGGCGAAGACGGCGAAGAGGAAAACGATCCGCTCTACAACGACGCAGTGCGCCTGGTGGTCGAGTTCGGCAAGGCTTCCACTTCCCTGCTGCAACGCCGCCTGCGCATCGGCTACGGCCGCGCCGCCCACCTCATCGACCTGATGGAGCGCGACGGTATCGTCGGCGCCGCCGACGGCCCCAAGCCGCGCGAAGTGCTGAAGAGACCCAACTGGATTTCCGAAGTAGAAGAGTCGATGCGCGCCTAAATCCCCTGTCATCCTGAGCGGAGCACGCTTCGCTCTGCGAAGTCGGAGCGGAGTCGAAGGACCCCTATCCCGGCACTGCATCGGGTTATAGGGGTCCTTCGACTGCGCAAGAATTTCGCGAAGCGAAATTCTTACTCCGCTCAGGATGACAGAGCTTTGGCTTTCAATCCTCGAAGCGCCAGCCCTGCCAGAACTACCACCGCCAACATCATTGCCAGCCACAGTACCGCTTTGTGACGCTCTGACCAGGGACGGTCATCCGGCCGGCCGCTATACGCTGCATTTGAGTGCCCGGTCCAAGCTCTGCCTGAGCCGCTGCCGCATCAGCCTTGAAGAACTTGGCGTAGTCGTAAACCGGAGATTCGAGTTTGGAGTCGCCGTAGTAAAGCCTGCAGCAGGGACTTACCCTGCGGATCAAAATAAACCCGCCGCTCAACCGACAGCAATTGCACACCCGTGATCGTCAAGGGCGGATTGTCCCCGTTGTCCACCGTGATCTTCAGCGGGCCGGAACGCCGGCCTCCGATCGGCACATCCAGTTCTTCCGAGACCACCGTGGTGCCGCCGCGATTCATACGCACGCGTGTAATCTCGCCACCCGCTCCGTAACGAAGGTCGCCGGCATCCGAGAGAACGACCTCGCGCCGGAAATTCACTTGTTTAAGATCCACCTGGAAGCGGACGCGATCCACAGGCACGTGCAGCGGAGAATCGCAACTCACCACAGTCGTTCGCCCGGTCTGCGATGGCGCACTGCACGATCCCACGCTGGTCCAGACGGCTTTCGTTTCCTGCAGGTTGTAAACCGACGCGCCCTTGACCTGGCTTGGCAAGATTCCGGGGGAAAGCTTGACGTGCAAATAGTGAAAGCTCGAAGCGGGCAGCTTCAACACCGAATTGGAACCCAGCGCCTCGCGCGTAAAGTCGTACAGCGTGGCCGGCGGCAGTTGAGTCGCCGGCTTTTGCAGCGAGTTCGTTGCTGCCCTCGATGGAGGCGGTCACCACGAAATCCTTTGCGTCCAGATTTAGCCGGACACGGTCGTATTCGCCGATTTGCCCCATATCCAGATCAAACTCGGTGCGTCCGCCAACGCTTCCCAGGTTGAGTATCTTTGCAGGTATCTCCTGGCTGGATACGCCTCCGCGTTGCTCGCTCAGCGCGTATTGCACCTGGGTTTCGCCATCGTAAATTCGCAGGTCCTCCAGATCAGGGCGCGCCCGACTCCAGATTTCTTCATCCACTACAAAGTAATTCTGCACACCGGGCTGCGAGATATTGACGTCGCGAACGTTGGTGAAATACGAAATCGAAGGTCCGGGCGCTGAAGTCACGGCGACAGCCGCAACTACGGCGAGAGCGAAGGAAACAGTTTTCATCGGCTCGCCGGACTCTCCTCCGGGCGTTCCCCGAACTTCCCGCAGAATTGTTCCGAGCCGAGAGCTTGAGCCAGTCGCGCTGATACACGAATGAAATTGCCAGCAGCAACGCCCCGAGCACGATGAAGCTGACGATGCGGTAACCGCGGTCCAGTTCCGACACGTCGTAGAGAAATACTTTGCCGATAGTGAAAGCGATCAGGACCAGCGCCTGCCAGCGCACAAACGCCGAACGCCGCCAGAAGCCTATCACCATCAGCATGGCGCCATAGCCCATCCACAGAGCGGAGTAAGTGAAATCGCGGGCAATTTTCACATGGCGCCATTCTGCATATCCGGACGGATTCCACTGGTAGGGACGAAGGCTCGTCATCTCTTGCGCAAAATAACTGGAAACTTCAAGGCTCAAACCGCGCAGTGCAAGCAGATTCAAGGCAATCACCGAAACCGCAGTGGCGACTCGCCCGGTTTCATCTTTTCGTCGGCCGGCATACCAGGCCACACCGCCTAACACCGCGATCGCCACGGCGTATGTCGCCATCCGGCTGTTAAAGATCGGACGCGTAACGTAGAAATTGTCGATCAGCACGAGCCGCCCCACGCCCAGCACCAGCGCGCCGACGGCAAACGCATTGAGCAACTCCGAATGAATCTTGTCGGCTACCCACAACAGCACAGCCGCCTCCACGAACCATCCCATAGTGATCCAGTGAGCGTCGAGGCGTATGGGAATGGCGACGGTGATGAATCCGATTGCAAGCGCAAGATGAAGCAAGTCCACGGTCTTTGCCGCTTCCGGACTGCCCGCTCGACCACGAGCCTGGCGGCTGAGGAAGATGTACAAAGCCGCCAGCGCCAGAGCAAACCATGCCGTGTCCCTGGTGCCGATCTCCTCGAACATGACGTAGATTTGCAGAAAATATCCGGCGGCATTTACCAGGGCCACCAACGGAGGAACCGAATCCGACAGCCGTCCCTTGGTTGCCGGGCGCGCCAATAATGGCGCCACGGCAAAGATGGCGAAGAAAAGCGTGGCGAAGCCGAGCGTGATCCGCAGTTGGGTGACGTCGTAAAATCTCGAGTACCAGCCAACGTACAGCGCCAGCGTTCCGGCATAACTCAACAGCAGCAAGCGCCGCCATGGTTTCAGGATCACCAGCGCAAGCGCGCCCAGGTCCAGAATCACAACGTAGGCGAACAGGGCAACTTCGCGGTTCTCGCCGGTGGAGAGCAGCAGCGGGGTGCTGAAGCCGCCGATCAGCGCAAATGCAGCGAGGATCTCCGCGTCCTGGGTCCAGGCCATCACGGCAGTGGCGGCGGTCACCGCAAACATCATGATGAAGGCCACGCCGCTGGGCAGCAGGCTGTACACCTGGAAAGCGGCGTACAACGAGAGATATAGCACGCCAATGCCGACGGCCTTCAGCGAGTAAGAAAAGATGACGTATCCGCGGTGGCGAAAATTCTCGCTCCAGACCACGATGGCGATGCCGGCCAGCAGTCCGACGGCAACCCGCCCGGCCGGTCCGATCCAGTTGTTGTCGAAGGCAAATTTCAGGAAGTAGGAAACGCCGATCAGTACGGCGGTGATGCCGATCCGGTTCAGCCAGTGTGAACCGATGCGAGACTCCAGGTCGGCGCCGCCTTTACTTGGCCGCGGGATTGCTGCCGGCCTCGGAGGAATACACCGGCGTGGGTCGCCTTCGGTTCTGCCGGTGACATTGAGGCCGGCGCAGCCTGCGCTGGTGGCGCTGATGCGGCCGCAACTCCTGAGGGCAGGTTCAATGCCTGCTCGATGCGAAACACCCGCGCCGTGAGTTCCGCCAGAAGCCGCCGGATATCTTGCGATTCGCTGTCAGAAGGATCCACCGCACCTCCGGGAAACTGATTTCCGCAGCATTATCTGCGAAACTGGTCTGGCTTTCACGAATTATTAAGGGGACGAACCATGAAGTGTCTTACTGAATACCTGAAGTTCCACACCCGCTCGCATCGTGCTTACGTCCACATCACGCCCCAAGTGGAGAAAATCGTGGACAAGAGCGGCGTCCAGGAAGGCATGGTCCTGGTCTCCGCCATGCACATCACGGCCGGCGTCTATGTGAACGACAACGAGAGTGGACTGATTGAAGACATCGATCAATGGCTGGAAACTCTGGCGCCCTTCCGTCAGGATTACAAACACCACCAGACCGGCGAGGACAACGGCGATTCACACCTGAAGGCTTTGCTGATCCACCATGAGGTCATCGTTCCCATCACCGCGGGCAAGTTGGATCTGGGAACCTGGCAGCGCATTTTCTACGCCGAATTCGATGGCCAGCGGGACAAGCGCGTCATCGTGAAAGTGATGGGCGAGTAACCACGCTTGGTCATCTGAGCTCAGGCTCCCATTCGCCAGCGAGTGGGAGCCTGAATCGAAGGACCCGTACCCATCCGCAACTAGAAGCGGAACACCACTCCACCCGCATAGCGGAAAATATTCGACGACGCATCGGAAGCGTGGAATGACATCCAGTCGAACTGCCCCAGGCGCGCCGCGATATGGGGCGTAATTTTCGCGTCCACTCCGCCGCCGGCGATGAAAGCGAATCCATTATTCGTGCCCAGGCTGGTGCCGCTGGCATCAGCGACCTGATGAAACCCGCCGAGCAGCACGTGGCCAAAGGGTGTAAAGGTTTCGTTGCTGCGGGCTGCGACCGTGGGACCAAAGGTGAAGGTGTAGCTCTTGACGCCAATGCCATTTTGCGACTTGTAGGCGCCGCTGAAATCTCCGGTCATACCCAGCCATTTATTAAAGTTGCCGGTAAGGGCAGCGTCCCAGCCGTTCCAGTTGACGCTTTGCTGCCGGGTGAACTGATACCCGCCAAAGATCTCAGCCTTGGGGAAATCCTGGGCCACGGCCGCCGCCGAAACCAGCAAAAATAACAGGATGATGCCCGTCAACTTACGCATTTATGATGTTCCTCCAGATCAAATTTGCACCCAATATCCTGGAAGGCAGACATCCACGTGCCCGAAAGCCTGACCTTCCCGCTGCCAACCGGCAGAAGGATGTAGAACCATTGAAAATCGGGGGCAAAAGCGGGCAAGTAACTGAAGATACGGGCGTTGGCCTTCGGTAATCAGGGCGGTCGGCAGTCCCCTACAGTCCCTTTTTGTCTCCAGATTGCCGGCGACCCGACCGCCGTTATCAGAATGCCTTCCATCCTGCATCTTTCTGCTCTCCTCGCCCGTATATCCCGGTAGCATGAACGCCACAGCCTGTTACTTCTTGAATGCGATGGAATCCGAGGCCAGCGCAATTGCTCGCGGTCTACGCCGGCGTGATCCGGACCTACTCGACCGTCTCATCGAGCAGTATCAGCATCGGCTTCTTCGCTATTTGATCTACCTGTCGGGAAATCGCGAACTGGCTGAGGACCTCTTCCAGGAAACCTGGATTCGCGTGCTGGAACGCGGCCATCAGTACGACGGCCGGCACGAATTCAGCACCTGGCTCTACGCCGTGGCGAGAAACCTGACCCTGGATTATTTGCGGAAGAAGCGCCCCGTCAGCCTGGATGGGCTGATGGAAGACGAAGAGCATGCGCCGCTCGAACCGGCCGACACTCGCCCGATGGCGTGGGAAGTTATGCAGCAGCAGGAGCAAGCCGAGCGCGTCAACGCGGCCCTGGTGGGCATCCCCGTGGAATATCGCGAGACCGTGATGTTGCGCTTTCAGGAAGGATTGGCTTTGGACGAGATTGCCACGGTGACCGGAGCGCCCCTGGGCACGGTGAAGTCGAGACTGTATCGCGGATTGAATATGCTGATGTCGCGGCTGAAGGGAGCGCAGGCATGACGCGGGACGCACATGAACAGGCACGGGAACTGATCGCTCTGGGGGATGGTCTCGCGGATGCGCAGCAGCTTTGGCTGCGGGCTCATCTCGATGAATGCGAAGCCTGCCGTCACTATGCGGAGACGGCAAACGGGGTAGTTCGCGCTTTGCGTTCGCTGCCGCTGGCCGCCGATTCCCGCCTGGTGCGGGCCACGCAGATGCGGGTGCGCTTCCACGCCAGCAGGCTTCGGGAGGCGCGGGAACGCATGTGGCTGGTGGCGATGGCTTGTCTGGGCGTGGGTCTTTCGGCGACCCTCACCGTCCCTTTTTTGTGGCGGCTCTTTGCCTGGATGGGGGAACGGGCCGGAGTCTCGACCCTGGTTTGGCAAACCGGCTTCATGTTTTTCTTCATCGCGCCGGCGCTGGTGGTAAGTGTGCTGTTGTTGGCTCGCGGCACGCACCTCACCAATAACGGCGAGCAGTCGCGGTAATGGCAGTGACAAGGCGGACAAATTTATGCAGGTAGAAAACGAAACTCGAACTGGACTAAGCTGCGGAAATCAGGATTGTTCCGATCTGGGCATGGGTGCTCGCGGGAATCGCGTTTGTCGCCGCGCAGTTTGTCTTCAATGTCGCGTTGGCACGGCACTCGGGCGGGCCGCCGGCGTGGGCAAGACCGTTGCTTGGTCTGCTGGCCGGCATTGGTGGTGGCTGCTTTCTGCTGATCATCGGCTATATAAACCGCGACTCGAAACGACGCGGGATGAGCCCTACGCTTTGGACGATTATGGCCTGTATTATTCCCAACGCTCTGGGCATCATTCTTTACTTCCTCCTGCGGCACCCCCTGCAGAGCTCCTGCCCGCAATGCGGCACGGCCGTCCAGACCGGATTCAACTTCTGCCCTCATTGCAGCTACAAACTGAGCCCAAACTGCCCGCAGTGCCAGCGCGTGGTTAGCACAAATGATTTGTATTGTCCCTACTGCGGAGCTTCAATGGGCGATCGAGCGGTCTCCAAACTTCCCGGTCAATGATCTAGATGCGATCTATGATGACCAAGATGTAGGCGCAGCATCCCGCTCGTGCTGGGCCGTGGTCATCGCCTTGGAAAGACCGAGAGCGCGGAAACCAGGAGCGAGAACGCTCGCGACTGTTACGACACTCTATGCTCGAACTCAGCTCATCATTGGCGAAACTTCTGATTTATTGACGATCCATAAGCGACGGGAGGGAACGATTCCGGGAACGATGATTCCGGGAAGGGCACGACCTTTAGTCGGCCCTTTGCGACCTTTGCGGTCAAAAGCTGTTAACCGCAAAGAGCGCAAAGAAACAATTGCAACCGGTTCAAAGAAAGCCGAGCAGGCTATGATTCAACTCACAAGTTATGCGCAACTATTCAATAGGCTCGACCATCGGCAGTGCCTCCGCCGACCTGCGATCCGGCAGTTGCACCACCACAATCGCCGCCAGCACCAGAACTATTCCGGTCACCTGCAAGGGCCGCACGATCTCGCCCAACGCAACCGCAGCGATCACGATCGAAAACACAGGCTCCAGACAACTGACCACGATGGCCCGTGTCGGCTCGAGATGTTGCAGTCCCGGCGAAGTAAAACGAAAACGGGGCGAGCACCGAGATCAATGAGAACAGCAGCAGAAACAGCCACTGCTCGCCCGAATAATGCGCTGCGGTGATCTTCCAGGGCGGGTTGACCACGATCCAGAATAAGGATGCGCTGCAGGTCGTATAGAGCAGCACGATCCAGCGATCAAGGCGAGCCAGAATGTTGTGCCCCCCGATGTTGTAAAAGGCGAACGAAAACGCGGCCAGCAGGGCAGCGATCACTCCGATTGTGTCCAGGCGCAACCCGCCGCCGCCGAATAGCCCGATCACCAGTGCGATTCCGGTTACCGCCAGGCCCACCGCCGCCACCCGTTGCAGTGTCGGTTTTTGAAGTCCGCGTGCGACCGTGTACAGCAAGACCCAGATCGGCGCGGTGTATTGCACGATAATCGCCGTAGCCACATTCGTCCGCTGGATGGCCAGATAGTAGAAATAGTTCGAGGCCGCCACTCCCAGAATCCCAATCAGGAAGATTTGACCAAGGTCGGCTGCCGGCAGACGCAACCGGCGCCCTCGAAGCATCCCCAGGACCGGAAGCAGCACAAGAAAAGAAAATGTCGCCCGGCTCTGCGAAAGAATCAGCGGATCGATCGGGCGCAACGCGTGCAAGCCAGGCAACCGTCCGGTGAAAGCAGCTCGGCCCATGCTGGCGGCGATTCCCCAACAGAATGTGGCAGCCGCGATATAGAAATAGCCCCGCACCGGTTTGCGGATCTTGGTTTCCAAATATTGCTCCGTAATATTGCTCGGTACAGAAGAACTGTCGAGCCTCGCTCCGCCGGACAGCCGAGGACGGCTGTCTCCGCGTTATTTCTTCTATCTTCTATCGTCGGTTGTCCGTGCTGGGCTCGGGGTGGATCAGCACACGGAACAATTTCGGGAACTCCTGTTTGAAACGAATTTCCAGGTCGGTGGAAATGTCATGCACGCTGGAGAGCGGCAACTCGTCTGACATGGTGCAATGGGCCGAAACGTAAACCCGTCCGCGCACCCGCTTGATCTGTATGTCGTGCATATCCAGGATCTCCGGAAACTCGGCCGCCACCGCCTTCAGCCGCTTTTCCAGCCGGGCGTCGTGGATCAGTTCGTCTCCCGGTTCAATCGTGGCCGGTTCACTCTCAATGTGCGTGATGATCGAAGAAATCTCCGGCACCTCTTCCCGAATCTCCGATTCGAGCACGGTCACCCGGTCGTGAGCCTCTTTCAGACTGAGATTCTCGTCCAGTTCCAGGTGCTGCTCCACATGCAACTTCCCCAGCAGGTCCTGCACGCTGACGTCATGCACGTTCACGTTATGCCGGGTGGCCACGGCACGTACGCGGTCAAAAATATTCTCCGTGCTCACCGGACGCGGTATCGAATGCACCACCACGTCGGCATCGGGCAGGACGTCATGCACCGCGTCCGTCACCGCCGTCGCCATCTGCTCGGAGCGCTGAAAGGTGACATTGCGCGCCACTCCCACCGAGAGGTCGGCAAAATAGCGATTGCCGGCCCGCCGGATTCGCACCCGGTCCACCTCGAGCAGACCATCCACGCTTGAAACCGCCGCAATAATCTTGTTGCGGACCCCCGCCGGAGCCGCATCGAGCAAAGCGTCGATCGTCCTTCGCGCCAGGCGCCAGCTCACATACACCACCACTCCGGCCACGAACAGCGCAGCCACCGGATCGGCGTCGCGCAACCAGTCGATATTCCAGATCCGCCCCAGCAGAACCAGAAGCAAACCCAGAACCACAATCCCGCTGGACCAAATGTCCGTGGAAAAGTGCAGCGCATCCGCTTCAAGCGCCTGGCTGTCATACTTGGCCGCGATCTTGCCCAGAGCGCGCGATCGCCAGAAATCCACTCCCATCGAGACAAACATCACCAGGAAGGCATACACGCTGGGCTCGATGTGAACGTGATGAAAAAAGAGCCGCTTGACGGCTTCATAGATGATCCAGAAGCAGGTAAGCAGCAGCAGTCCAGTTTCGAGGAAGGCGGAAAAATTTTCCACTTTGCCGTGGCCATACTGGTGGTCGGCGTCGGCGGGCTTGTCCGAGACTCGAACCGACATGAAGGTGATGATCGCCGCGATCAGATCGAGAGCGGAATGCAGCGCTTCCGAAAGTATGCCCAGGCTTCCGGTAGTGACACCCACCACAATTTTCAAGGCGGTAATCGCGATCGCCGCCAGCACGGAATTCCCCGCCACCGCGCGCTTTTCGGCGCGCATGGATTCCGAGCTGTAAACCGCAGTCGATCCAGCCATAGCGGCATTATAGCGGGCAGGCAGACTGTGAGACCGTCCGGCACTGTCCCCAGACACTTCGCGCAATGTCTTACGCCCGATGCCCGACGCCCAAGGTCCAACACCCGCTCTATGCTAGGATTCTCGGTGCACTCGTCGCTCCGGTGCCGGAGGAATTCAGCTTTGATGAGTTATCGCGGATGGATTTGTTTATTGTTGTTAACCACATCGGCATGGAGTCAATCGCAAAAGCCGGCCGCCCCGCCCAAACCCCCGACCGCTGCCCACTACCGCCGCGGCCAAGGCTCCGGAGACGGCAACTGTTTCGCTCCAACTGCCGCCGTGATCACGATTCCCGGCATCTGCGACAAGCCCCCGGTGGACAAATCCAAGCCTGCCGACTGCAAAACTGTTGTCACCCGCGCCGAGTTCGAACAACTCGTCGACGCGGTTGCGCCAACCATCGCGCCTCGCCGCTCGCAAGCAGCTCGCAACCCAGTACGGAATCGCTCTGGTCATGGTTCACAAGGCGCATCAGATGGGGCTCGACAAGGGCCCAAAATTTGAAGAGCTGATGAAGGTTGCCCGCGTAGGCGTGCTGACCAAAGAACTCAGCCAGAAAGTGCAGGATGACGCCGGCCACGTCTCCGATCAGGATGTTGCCAACTACTATCACAACAACGAACCCGCGTTCGAGGAAGTCGACCTGCAGCGCATCTTCATCCCTCGCACCAAACAGATCGCGGAAAGCAAAGACAAACCAGCCGGGGACGACGCCAAAAAGGCTCAGGAGGAATCCGCGGATGCCATGAAGAAGGTGGCAGATGGGCTGCGCACCCGCGCCGCCGCAGGAGAAGATTTCGACAAGCTGCAGGAAGAGGGCGCCACCGCCGCGGACTTCAAGGGCAAGCCGCCCACCAAGCTGGGCAAAGTGCGCCGCACCAGCCTGCCGCCCACCCAGGCCGAAGTGATGGACCTGAAGCCCGGCGACACTTCACAGCTCATCACCGTTCCGAACGGATACCTGATCTACAAAGTGGGCGAAAAGGACACGCTGCCCCTCGACAAAGTGCACGACGAAATTGTTTCCACCTTGCGCGCGCAGCGTATACAGGATGCGATGCAGGCCATTCAGAAGTCCGCCACTCCTGAACTCAACGACAAGTACTTCGCGGAAGCGCAGCCGGCCGCTCCGCGCGGGAAGGCTCCGGCTGATGGGGAAACCGTTCCACCGGCCAAGTCTCCCGATCCCGGTCCCAAATAAATGGGCGATCCGAAACCAACGGTAGTCGTCACGGGAATTTCCGGCAATCTGGGCACTCGTCTGCTGCCCCAGTTAGCCGAGTTCGACGTGATCGGAATCGACCTGGCGCCCCCCGCCACCGATCTGCCTCTGCGTTTCGAACGCATGGATCTGGGCGAAGAAGAATCCTGCCGCCAGCTTTTCATTCTGCTGCGTGATTCCCGGCCCTCTGCCGTAGTCCATCTGGCTTACGTACTCGATCCCGTCCGCACCGGCGTGCTTGACCTCAACCGCATGTGGCAGATCAACGTGGCCGGAACCGCGCGGGTCATGGAGGCGATCACCGAGGCCAATCGCGAAACCACGATCGTCCAGAAATTTATTTTTCCCAGCAGCGTGGCCGCTTACGGCCCCGACTTGCCCGGACCGGTAACCGAAGAGCATCCTCTCGGCGCGCACACCCTGCCCTACGCCATTCACAAGATGGAGTCCGACAAAGTGGTCCAGCAGCGCGCCCCGGCCCTGCGAGGTTGCAGCGCCTACATGCTGCGCCCTCATATTTTCGCCGGTGCCAGCGTGGAGAACTACATGGTGGGCGCTTTTCGAGGCACGCCCAACGGGCGCAGTAACTGGTCGGCCAAAGCGCGCGCCCGCGGCCAACGCCTTCCCTGCCTGCTGCCCTTTGGCCGGCAATATCTGGACAACCGCATCCAGTTTGTTCACGTCGACGACATGGCGAGACTGATGACCCACATCCTGCAGAAGACCGAGCCGGAGTCGCAGCGATTGACTGTGCTGAACGTCGCCGGACGTGGCGAGCCCCTGACCTTCGAGCGCTGCGTCGAATTAGCTAATGCCAAACTGGTGCGGGTCCCCGGCAATCTGGCTTTCAAAATGACCCTGCAAATGCTGTGGAAACTCGGGATTGTGGCCATCCCACCCGAAGCCGCCCCCTACATGACCGGCGAGTACATCATGAACACCGATCGCCTGCAGAAGTTCCTGGGCGCGAAGTACGAAGACGTAATCCGCTACACCATCTCCGACGCCTTCTCCGATTGCTTCAAAACGCAGGCGCCATCGACTATGTAGGCGCGAGCGTCCCGCTCGTGCAGGGTCTGATCAACGCTCAGGGAAGAATTGAAAAGCCAATTCAAGAGTTTCTTAAACCCAGAAGTAGGCAGAAGCTAGAAGCTAGAACGCCAGAAGCCACGCCTCACCTCTTCGCTCGATATAATCCGGCGACACCGAACGTATAAGGCTTCCACGACGCTTCCCGGAAACCGGCTCGTTCCATGCGCCGCAACATCTCGCTGGGCTCAGGAAAGCGCGCCACCGACGCTGGAAGATATGCGTAAGGACCCTTTACCCCAGAAACCAGCGTGCCGATCGCGGGCAGCACGCTTTTGAAATAAATCCGGTAAACAGCGCCGACCACGCCCCGCGGTTCGCCAAAATCCAGAATCCCGCACTCTCCGCCCGGACGCAGCACGCGCGCGATCTCCTCCAGCCCGGCATCGTAATTCGCCAGGTTGCGGAAGCCGAAGGCCGACGTCACCAGATCGAAGTGTCCGTCAGGAAAAGGCAATCGCAGTGCGTCCGCTTCCACCCAACGCAGCGCGGTAGCCGTCGACTTGCTGCTTGCCCGCTGCAGCATGGCGTGAGAAAAGTCCGCGCCCAGAATTTTGGGAGAAGACTTCCCTGCCTGCCGCCGCAAGGCAAACGCCATGTCTCCCGTGCCGCAACATAAGTCGAGCACCTGCGCTCCAGGCCGGGAAAGAACGTCCGCAAAGGCTCGCGCCGTACGGCGCCACCACAGCCGGTCAATATTGAAGGAGAGCGCATGGTTCAGCAGGTCGTAGCGCGGCGCGATGGAGGTGAACATCTCACGCACCGCCCGCGCGGAAGACTGCTGATCGGTGGCGCCTTCAGGGGCCGCGCCGATCACCGTAGATTTGGCTGTGTGGGTCACCTGGGTTACTTCGCTTGGTCTACTGGGCTCGCTCGCGTCGATCGCTTGCTGATCCGCTACCGGGAGAGCCGGCGCAGCTCATCAACCGCTTCGATGACCACCGGCTCAGGCACGTCATCGACAATTTCGACTTTCCCAATCTCCCGCGGCAGGACGAAGTGCACCACGCCGTTGCGCGTCTTCTTGTCCGACTTCAGCAAGCCCAGAATATTGCGGCTTCGCGCTCGAACCTCCGGCAGCGGCCCCAGTCTGCGCACGGCGGCGGTAATCCGCTCCGCGGCGGGCTTATCGATTCTGTCGACCGCAGCCGCGATTCTCGTGGCCGCAATCATTCCCCAGGCCACCGCCTCGCCGTGAAGGAAGTGCCGGTATTCCGTCTCCGCTTCGAGCGCGTGTCCGATGGTATGGCCGAGATTCAACACCCGGCGCAGGCCATTTTCGTGCTCGTCGGACGAGACCACCTCGGCCTTCAGCTTGACCGACTCCGCAATTACCCACTCCAGCTTGGCCGCATCGCGACGCAATTCCTTTACGTCAACGCTTTCCAGCGCGCGGAACAACTCCGGCTTGCCAATCACTCCGCACTTCAACGCTTCATAAAGTCCAGCGCGGAATTCGCGGTCGGGTAAAGTGGCGAGAACCGCCGGATCGATCAGCACCATACGCGGGTGATGAAATGTGCCGACCAGATTCTTCCCCGCGCGCAGGTTGACCCCGGTTTTACCGCCGATGGAAGCATCCACTTGCGCCAGCACCGTAGTCGGAATCTGCACCAGCTCAACGCCGCGCATGTAGAGCGACGCCAATAGCCCGGTCACATCTCCCACCACGCCGCCGCCCAGGGCAATGACCACCGAATTCCGATCCGCCCCCAGACGGCTCAGCTCTTCGGATAGTTTCTCAACCGTAGCCAGTTTCTTGTAGCGCTCGCCATCGGGCATTTCCAGAATCTGCGCGGCAAATCCGGCGGCCGTGAGCGAAGCCATCAATTTCTTGCCCCACCTGCGCCGCACCGGAGCTACCGTGACCACGAACAGCCGCGCCCGCCCAGTTTTTGCGGGCGACGCGCCCGGGGCCACACGCAGCAACTCGCGCAGCTTGTCCCCCGCCCGCAGCAACAGCCCGCTTTCAATCACAGCGTCATAAGGACGCGGCGGAAGCGCAATGGTCACCCGGCTCATGGCCCACCCATCATAATCTAGTCACGTACCTGTCATCCTGAGCGCGATGTCATCCTGAGCGCAGACGTCTCGCGGCAGTGCTCGAAGGACCGACCCCAGCATCGCGACTCGGAGCAGCACTGTACGACAGAAGACGACGTCTCACCCGCTCGCACCGGACCTCGCGGTAAAGCGTGGAACTCACAAATGGCGCGAAAGCCGCAAAGCGGCGCAAGACTGTAGCCCAGGTCGCAAGCGGGATATGATCAAGCCGCGAAGGGCGAAAGAATGGTCGCGACGCCGCGCCCCGCCACTCACCCAACGCTCTTCCTGGGATTGACCACCGAAGCCAGCACAGAAACAAGCAACACCCCCGCCACACACCCCAAAGCCACCACCGTGGGAATTTCGTAGTAATGAGACAGCAGCATCTTGGCCCCCACGAAAATCAGCACCAGCGAAAGCCCATAGTGCAAATAGCGGAACATTTCCATCATTCCCGCCAGCGCGAAATACATCGAGCGCAATCCCATGATGGCGAAAACGTTCGAGGTATAAACGATGAATGCGTCGCGAGTAATCGCCAGAATGGCTGGAATCGAATCGACAGCAAAGAGCAGATCGGTGGTCTCAACCACCACCAGCACAACCAGCAGCGGCGTAGCGTAGAGTCCCGGACGGCGAACGAAAAACTTGTTGCCTTCATACTCCTTGGTCACCGGCACCCACTTCCGGAATAATCGCAGCACCGGATTTTTCTCGGGATGGATCTCGGCGTTTTCCTGACTGAAAAGCTTGATGCCGCTGTACACGAGAAATGCGCCGAATACGTAGACAATCCAGTGGAAGCGCTGAATCAGCCCCACTCCCGCCACGATGAAAGCGGCGCGCATGATCAGCGCGCCCAGAATTCCCCAGAACAGAACTTTGTGCTGGTGCTCGGGCGGAACCTGAAAGAAGCGGAAAATCAGCAGAAACACGAACAGGTTGTCGACGCTCAGCGAGAGCTCGATCACGTATCCGGTAACGAACTCCAGCGAGGGCGTCCGCCCGTGCCAGAAATAGATCACCACCGCGAAGGCCGCGGCCATCGCGATCCACACCAGGCTCCAGATGAGGGCCTCGCGAAACTTTACGGTGTGCGTGCGACGATGGAAGACGCCCAGGTCGAGCACCAGCATCGCAACCACGAAGACGTTAAATAGGATCCAGAAGAGTATCAATCTCGCCCCAAGCGCCAGCGTCACCCTGAACGGTCGTCAGGCCGCGAAGCATCTTGCGCCCATCCGCTGAAGTCATCCTGAGGGACTTCAGTCCCGAAGGATCTCGCGCGCATCTCCACCGTCGCCGCCAAACGGCACATCCGCTCCACGCAAGATGCTTCGCAAGCTCAGCATGACGCATCCGCTTACGTAGACTGCACCTGCACCGGATTATCTCGCGTCGAGCATCCGCACGGTTTCCAGAATCACGGCGCCGACAATCGCGATGCTCTTGGGGCTGAGCTTGTCCAGCGTGTCTTGCGGGGTATGGTGGAAGACGTTGCCATAGCCGTAATCGAGATCAATTAAGTCAGCCGAGGGCACGCCGCGTTCGACGAAAGGCAGGTGGTCATCTTCCACCGGAATGGTGCGCGCGAAAAAATGTGACTGGTAGCCCAGTTTCGTGGCCGCCTGATAGACCAGATCCTCCAGCCATGGAGTCGAATCGCTGTCGCGATCCACATTCAGATCGGCATCTCCAATCATGTCAGCCAGCAGAAACGCCTTGATATTCTTCAGCGTGCCATCCTTCTGCCACTTCTCTGCCAGATGCCGCGAGCCGTAGACGCTGTCGGTAGCGGTCCAATTCCTGATCGCCTCTTCCCCGTCGGTCCACAACAACCACACGCTGTAGCCTTCACGCTTTTTTCCGCGAAACTGGTTGGCCAGTTCCAGCAGGATGGCGGTGGAAGAGCCGCCGTCGTTGGCTCCGACATATCCCGTATTGCGCAAGGGATAGTTGGTGTCATAGTGACCGGCGATGACGATCACACCCTCTCGAGTTCCAGGAAACTTCGCAATCAGGTTGCGTACAGGAAATTTCCCATCAGGGGTATCGGCAACGAAAGCGTCTTCTTCGACACTGTCCCCCTTCAGGTGATTGAGGATGTAGTTTTCCAATTTCTTGTGATTGGCGCTGCCGATGGGACGCGCGCCGAACGCCACAACCTCGCGCGTGTACTGCATGGCCCGGGCAGCATTGAACGATTCCGCCTGAGCCAAAGAGATGGCCGAGACGCAAATCAGGACAGCCACCGAGAAAGGCCCAGTAGCGCCGGCGTCCCGCCGGCTGTCGCGAGGGCGTCCCGCCCTCGCATTCGCTCAGGATAAACAAAAGCGCCCACCCGCCGCAGCGTCCGATCATCGGTCTTTTCGCGCCTGCCGCGCCTTACGCTGTTTGGGATGCACCAGCCACGCAATTCCGATGCTCACGATATAAAGCGCAACCATCGGCGCAGCGAAAATGCACATGTTCAGAATGTCAGTAGTCGGAGTAATGATCGCCGCGATAATGAAAATCACCAGAATCGAATACCGCAGGTTGCGCCACATCCACGCCGCATTCACAATCCCCATCAGCGCCAGAAAAAACACCAGAATCGGCAACTCAAAAATCGCCCCCATCCCGATCATGATGGTCAAAAACAGGTCGGTATACTCCCCAATAGTGATCATTGGCTGGAATTGTTTGCCGTAATCGATCAGGAAGTTGAGGGCTGCGGGGTAGACCATCTTGTAGGCGAAGAGGCCGCCCGACAGGAACAGCAGGACGGTCGAGAACATGAAGGGCAGGACGTAGCGCTTTTCATTGCGATAGAGGCCGGGCGAGATGAACATCCAGACCTGGTAGAGCACGAAGGGCGAGGTCACGAACAGGCCGGCCAGGGCTGCAACCTTCAAGTAAAGGTTGAAGGGTTCGGTGGGATTGAGATAGACCAGCTTTTCGGCCATCCCATTGCGGTGCAGGGCTTCCATGATGGGGCGCTGCACGTAGCCGAAGATGAATTCGTGATAGTTCCAGCAGGCGAAGAATCCCACCGTGACGGCCAGGATGGAGTAGATCAGTCGGCGCCGCAATTCCTCGAGGTGATCGAGGAAGCTCATGGCGGTAAGGCCGTCGCGCGGGTGTTCGGCGGGAGGAAGTTCGGCTGCCATTTCAGGCATCGGGTGCCTTGGCCAGCGAGTTCGTCTGGATCGAAGAAATCCGCGGCTCCGGAATCTCTGGCTCGGAAGTCTGTGGTTCGGAAGTCAGGGGTGCTGACGTCTGGTGCTCGGAAGTCTGGAGTTCCGAGGTCTGGGGTTCTGTCCGGGCTTCTGCAATCCCGGGTTCGGGAATTGCGGGCGCCGGAATCTGCGGTTCCGCAAGCGCCGGGGACGAAACCTCTTGTCCTGAAATCTCGGCCGGGCGTTGGAAACTGCTCGAGGCTACTGAGCCCACCGGGGACTGAACCGGAGGCAGGATGGTCTGGCGGTTATTCTCGATATCCAGTTGCGAGATTTCGGACTCGATCTGTGCCTTGAATTCGTTGGAAGCCCGCTTGAATTCGTTGAGAGCCCTTCCAATCTGCCGTCCAATTTCGGGCAACTTCTTCGGCCCGAACAGGATCAGGGCAAAAAGGAACAGAAAGATCATCTCCGGGAAGCCCAAATTCATGTCTCCATAATACTGCCGCAGCCAACTGCCAGCAATCCGGCCAGGCTGGTGTCTTGACCGCTCACAGTCAACCGTTGTTATTTACAGGGCTCAGTTTTTCGCACCGCCGGACCGCGCCGGCGCATCTTAAAAGGAGCGGATTTCACTGCCTGGTGGTTACTTCCGAGTATCGGAAGGCACGGGTAAACCGGCCTAAGTGCATGCTATACTGCGCTCAGACGCGGTGCACGGGATATTCTCCCCAGCGAAGGAAAACAAGATGGTTGGTAGTTCTCGTCGCGCACTCTTCCTGGTTGTATTCATATTAGTCACCTGCGGATTTCTGGGCATTGTCTTCGGACAAAAGATTAATCCTTCGGCCGCCCCGGGCGGTGACTCCGATGTGCGTGACAGCCTTCGTCAATTCACCACTGTCTATGACGTTGTCGAACAGAACTACGCCGAGCCGGTGAATCCGGACAAGGCCATCTACAACGGCGCCATCCCGGGCATGCTGCACGTGCTCGATCCGCACTCGAACTTTTTCGATCCAAAAGCTTATTCGCTGCTGCGCGAAGATCAGCGCGGCAAATATTACGGCGTGGGCATGACGGTCGGCCCGCGCAACAATAAAGTCATCGTGATCGCGCCCTTCGTCGGAACGCCCGCCTATCGCGCCGGCATCCGGCCGGGCGACATCATCGCCGCGGTCGACGGCAAGCCCACCGACAACATGAGCACCGGCGACGTCGCCGACCTGCTGAAGGGACCCAAAGGAACCACGGTCCGCATCACCATTCTGCGCGAAGGCGCGGACAAGCCGCTGGAGTTCGCGGTGGTTCGCGACGAGATTCCGCGCTACAGCGTTGACCTGCACTTCCTGATCAAGCCCGGCATCGGCTACATGCACGTCTCCGGATTCAACGAGACCACGGAACATGAAGTTGCCGACGCGCTCGACCAGATGGGCGATCTGAAAGGGCTGATCCTCGATCTGCGGCAGAATCCCGGCGGCCTGCTCAGTGAAGGCGTAGGCGTGGCCGACAAGTTTCTGCGCAAGGGACAGCTGATCGTTTCCCATCACGGCCGGTCTTCACCAGAAAAACGATATACGGCGGCGCACGGCAATGGCGGCAAGGAATATCCGCTGGTGGTGCTGGTCAATCGCGGAACGGCTTCGGCGGCGGAGATTGTGGCCGGCGCGATTCAGGATCACGATCGCGGACTGATTGTCGGCGAAACCACTTTCGGCAAAGGCCTGGTGCAGACGGTGTATCCGCTCTCGGAAAACACCGGCCTGGCGCTGACCACCGCCAAGTACTACACGCCCAGCGGACGCCTGATCCAGCGCGATTACTCGAACGTCTCGCTCTACGACTACTACTTCAATCGCGAGAGCGAGGACAGCGATAACAACCCGAATAACCGGGAAGTGAAGCTCACCGACAGCGGCCGCACGGTGTACGGCGGCGGCGGCATTACGCCTGATGTGAAGATTGCGCCGGTAAAGAGCAATCACTTCCAGGACTCGCTGCTGCAGCATTACGCATTCTTCAATTTCGCCAAGCACTACGCCGCGACTCATCACCCGACCAAGAGCTTTGAAGTGGATGATGTGGTGCTGCAGGATTTCCGCAAATTCCTCGATGACGAAAAGGTCCCATACACCGAAGCCGAGCTGCTGGAAAACAACGACTGGGTGCGCTCCAACATCAAGAGCGAAATCTTCGTCGACGCCTTCGGCCAGGAAGAAGGCCTGAAGGTGCGCGCGGAAACCGATCCTGAAGTGATCAAGGCGCTGGAGCTTCTGCCCCAGGCCAAGCAACTGGCGGAGAACGCCCGCAAGATTGTCGCCGAGCGCGGCAGCGGACACCCGCTAAGCCAACAACCCTAAAACCCTTATCATCCTGAGCGGAGCATGCACGATCGCTTGCGATCGTGCGTGCGAAGGCGATTTCGGGGTGTCTACTCGGGAGTCTTCGACTTCTCTCAGTAATCCAATAAATCTAGATCCCTGTCATCCTGAGCGGAGCATGCGCGATCGCTTGCGATCGTGCGTGCGAGTCGAAGGACCCCTACCTGTGCCGCGATTGCTTGCGGCTGGTGATCTTAAGACCATCGTGGCTTATAGGGCCCTTCGACTTCGCTCAGGTGACAGAGCGCAGGGAAGGCGAGGGCAGGATGCCCTCGCGACAGCCGGCGGGACGCCGCGCTACGGAACGTCTGTCATCCTGAGCGGAGCATGCGCGATCGCTTTGACGGCGTGTGTGTCGAAGGACCCCTACGGCTGCGATTGCCTGCGGCTGGTGATCTCAAGACGCTCGACTCGCCAGGGTGACAGCGCCGGGCGAGGGCAAGATGCCCTCGCGACAGCCGGCGGGACGCCGGCGCTACTCAACGTCTGTCATCCTGAGCGGAGCATGCACGATCGCTTGCGATCGTGTATGTGTAGTCGAAGGACCCCTACCTGTGCTGCGATTGCTTGCGGCTCGTGATCTCAAGAAAGCGACTATCGGGAGCTTATAGGGGCCCTTCGACTTCGCGACTGACACTTGCGTGATGCACGTGATCCACTTTCCGAAGTGCGGGTGGTGGCGAATGAATTAGCTTGCGTGACGAAGATGTTGCCGCAGGGTTTCGACCATCAGGCCGATCAAACCATACGTGGCGGCATTCGCGAAAAGAGACGAATACAGCCCAAGGGCAAAGTTGAAATGGATACTCGCAAACACAACCGGGCAAGTAAGTTCTACGAGAGCCAGGATCGGGTCAGCAGAGGTCATCGCTGGAGGTGTGGTTGAGAAGGCGTAAAGTGCCCAGCAGACCGCAATAAGAAAGCCTGCGCTCGCCCACATCGCGATTCGGTATTTCATGGCGCCACCTCTGCTAGTTTCTGCTCCCATGATCCCACCAATTCCGCCAAATTCCAAACGTGACAGGCAAGATTATAAGACCTACCGAAATGCGCTCATTCTTGTCTCGCCTGCCTTTTCTCTCTGCCCCCTGCGGCGAGGGCAGGATGCCCTCGCGACAGCCGGCGGGACGCCGGCGCTACCCAATTCTTTAAATTGACTTGAGTCGGTTAACCGCGCATAATCCGCATTCTAGGCCGGTTTTGACCCTCCCCGGCGGTCCGTTCAGGAGATTCGGATGGCCACCCCACGCCTCAGCTTCCGGCAGGCTTTCCCGCACGCCAGGCCCCGGATTGCGTGGGCCAGCCGATGCTGAAGGAGGAGGTTTGGATGTTGGCCGTAATTCCAGCCCTGGCCGGAGGTTGGACCGACTGGCGCTCCCGTCGTATCCCCAATTGGCTGACTGTTCCGGCGCTGTTTCTGGGCCTGGCGGCGAATACGCTGGCTTCGGGCTGGGTGGGGGCTAAAAGCTCGCTGTTAGGCGTTGGGCTGGGGTTAGGACTGCTTTTGCCCTTTGTCCTGCTGAGAAGCCTGGGAGCGGGTGACTGGAAGCTGGTAGGCGCCCTGGGAGCGTTTCTGGGGCCTTCCCGGCTGATTACGGTGCTGGTGGCAACGGTTTTCGTCGCCGGATTGATGGCCGTGGCCCTGATCGTCTGGAAGAGGCGGGTGGGCCGAACCCTACGGAATCTGGCACATATGGTTGGCTCCCTGTTTACGCTTCATCTCCCCGGACCGGAGCTTTCCCTGGATAATCCGGACTCTCTGAAGGTACCGTTTGGGGTGGCAATGGCGGTGGCGGTTGTTCTTTATACTGTAGGGCAGGCATGGAACAGCGTATGAAGCTCAAGTCCTGGCGAAAGATCATAGGGCTCGCCCGAGAGACCTCGGGCGCGGAAATCGCCGAGGCAGCGGTGGTGCTGCCTTTGCTGTTCATGCTGCTCTTCGGGATCATGTGGTTCGGGCGCGCGTTTAATATCTACGCGACCATCAATCACGCGGCGCGCGAAGCGGCGCTGGCGGCAGCCGCTCCGAATTGCGCGACCTGCGGAAACACATTCACCACGACTGCAGGCCCGCTCCAGACCAACGTGGTGAATCCTATTTTGAGTGCGGCGCACCTTGATCCTGGCCAGGTGCAGAACTTCACCTTGCAGACGGACGTGATTTTGAATCCAGCGTCCTCGCTGCAGGAGCATGGCACGGTGGTGAGCTTCGATTATCCCTACAGTTTCCGCTTGAACGGAATCACCTGCTGTCCGCCCACGCTGTCGCCGATCAGCACCGGCATCACGCTCAAGGCAAAGCGCAAGCGCGAAGGGAGAACTAGGGTGCGGTTGTGGCGCGCACTGGCGATGAAGTCCTGGTCCGGACGGCTGGCCAAGCTGGCCGGGGACGAGGGCGCGGAAATTCTGGAATTCGCCATTTCCCTGCCCTTGCTGCTGGTGGTGGTGGTTGGAGTTTTCGACTTCGGCTCCGCGTTCATCGTCAAACAAAAGGTGGGAAACATCGCTCTGGAGGCCGCTCGCGTCGCCTCGAATCAGCCGACAGCCGATCTTTCATTGGCGGGTGGTTGCGCCGCTCCGAACTCGGTTTGTTCGGTACGCGATGTAGTTGACCAAGACCTGACTGCCAGCAAGCTCAACGATTGCGGACTTGGCGACCGCCAACGCCACGCCGGGCACGCCGCTGAATGCCGGCGCGGCGCTGGCATGGACGTTTACCGCCAATACCGCGTGCGGGGGGACGTTGACGCTTACCGTCGAGCGCGGATTCATCTACACGACGACTTTGCCCAACCCGCCATTTCAGGCAGGAAATTACACCATTGAAGGCACCCGGGTGACGTTGAGCTATCCCTATCGCTGGGAATTCAATCGGGTGGTGCCATTTATAGCGGCGGGCGCCAACTACCCGGCCACTTCGCAAATCGATACTGTTGCGGTCATGCAGAATTTGAATTGAAGGATGCTCCAGTGAACCGCGTAAATAAATCCCACCGCAAGAGCGAGCAAGGCGTGACGATCGTGCTGGTTGCGTTTTCGTTGTTGGCCTTGCTGGGCATGGCGGCGTTGGCCATCGATATTGCGACGCTTTATGTAGCTCGCGGCGAGGCTCAGCGCGCGGCGGATGCGGCGGCGCTGGCCGGGGCAAGGATGTTTGCCGCGTCGGGATATACATCCGCTTCGGCTACGGTGGCGTCGGCAGACATTTGTCAAGGGGGCGGTCCCGGACTTGCGGCGGCCGCAAACCGGCAAGCGGAAGCCGCTGCGGCTCGAAACGTAATTGCGGGACAGCCCGCGGCGGTGCAGACCATTGCATGCGACGTCACGCCGGCGAATCCGCAAATTACGGTTACCGTACGGCGGACTGGTTTGCCCAGTTTCTTCGCGCGGATCTGGGGAGGGACGGCGAACACCGTAACCGCAACCGCCATCGCCGAGGCCTATAACCCGTCAGGTTCGACGACCCCGATCCAGATGCAGAACGTTAAACCCTGGCTGATTCCAAACTGCGATCCCACGAATGGCGGGCCCGGAGACTGCGCGGCCGGCGGCCGATTTATCGACAACACGACGGGAAGCATTCAGAACACAGGCTCGTTCATCGGAAAAACCATCACCCTGACCCACGTAGCAGGAGCTGCGGCTCCGAATGTAACCACCGTCCCCCCTAATCGAACTCTTGATTACTACCGCGCCACCGTGCCGATTAATCCGCCGGCTGCGGTTTGTCCGTCGACCAGCGCGGTTTCCTGCGCACAGGTAGGCAGCGACGACTACCTTGACAACATCGCGTGCGCTTCAACCTTTCAATTCAGTTGCGGACAGGTTGTGGGAGCAGGGCAGACGGTCACAGTCGGCGGCGGGTCCGGTCTCCATACCAACGAAGGAACGCAATGCCTGATCCATGCGGGGAGTCAGGGCTTGACGGTGGGCCAGGATCAACTGCTGCCGGATGGCGGCTCGCCCAGCGGGAATGCTCCGGTCACGATCAGCGGCGGCAACAACAATCCGAATCCGTCGCTGCAGGGTGTTACCAGTATCAGCCGCAGCGATTCGATTGTTACCTTACCGATCTACCATCAGGCCGCAGGCCCGAATCTCTGCCCCGGGGGCTGCACGGGAACAGGGACGATTGTTGGATTTCTGCAGCTGGGGGTTACGCAGAACGTTCAGAACGGAGCCGCACCCGCCCCCGGAACGAATGGGAAAATCGAAGGCGTAATCATGAATGTTGCCGGCTGCAACACCGGCGCAGGAGGAACGCCCGTTTCCGGCGGCGGCGTGTCTCCCATTCCGGTGCGACTGATTCACCAGTAGAGAGCGTGGCTCACAGTAGCGCGGCTCAGAGTAGAGAGAGTCTGCGACATTCCCGCAAGACCCTGCGAGCGGGTCGCTCGCAACCACACGGTCTTCCTAGATTCGGCGATTATTGTTGTGGCGGCGGATTCTCCTGCGGCGGCGGAGCTTCTGGCTGACCGTTTCCCTCTTGGGGTTGAGGTTGCATCTCAGGTTGCGGTTGGGCTTCCTGCACAGGAGGCTCGGCTTCGGGCTGAGCTTCGGTTGCGGGTGCTTGGGGTGCGGCCATGGCGGGCTGCGAGATTCCGGAGGCGCCGCGGAAAGTTAGAATCACGCTTTTTATTTTTGAGGGATCGTTGTCCGCGCCCACGATGATGAAGTTAAAGCGCGAGCCGTTCAGCAGCGAGGCCAGGGCTTCGCGGACGGGCAGCAGGCCGGTGTTTACGATCACCTGCTCCTGCGCGGCCATGGCAGGTATGGGAATATCGGCGCCGATCTTGCGCTGCACTTCGCTGAGAACCTGGGAGAGGCTGACCTTTTCGGCCAGAATGCTGAGACGTCCATTCTTATAGTCGACGACCAGCGTGGGAGCGGGCGCCGCGGGCGGTGGCGCGTAGGAAACAGTATTGAGGCGGGCGGCGTTGTTTTGGGTGCCATTGCCTTGTCCCGTCATCGCCGCCTGCTGCTGGTTTGTCATTAATCTGACGATTACGGTCTTGCCCGAGGGGTAAATTCGATAGGGCTGCGGGCTTTTCAGGTCGATGACCACGCGCGTGACCGGGGGATGCTCGGAGAAGACTCCGACGCGAATATCCTTCACCTCGCCGCGATTGATGGCCTGGTTGTGAAGATCTTTTCCCGGCAGGGAATCGGGAAAATCGAGGATTAGACGATCGGGGCCGGTGACCACCTGACTGCGCAGTGCCACCGACTGGCTGGTGGAAATCTCTAGCACGATGCCGGCGCTGCCGCCGGTGACGGTGACGCTATCGACCCGGGCTGCGGACTTGGCGGCAGGTTTGACCGCCGATGGACTGGCTGGATTGTCCGAAACCTGGGCTTCGGCGGTTACAAAGGAGACGCTGGAAACCACTATCAGGCCCCACAGCAAAACTCGGTTGAAAACACTGCTCATCACTACTTGTGCTCCCGTCCTAATTGTCCGTCAGTACTGTCTTCAGTTTTATTATTCTCAGCTTGAATTCTAGCAGTCGGAGCAGGGCTCATCACCGCGATATGGCCCTTGTGAGTAATGATTTTGGGACATGGATGCGCGGTTTGGGACGGACTGAAATGGGACGACTGAGGCGGCTTCGTCGTCTGGAGAACGGCTTCGCTGCCTGGCGCTGACATCCTCGATGGCGGGCTTGCGCCCGCCTATCGGGCCGGCGGGACGCCGGCGCTACAACTACTTTGCCGGGGGTGGCGTGGCCGAGGCTGAAACCCTGGTGATCTCCGCCAGGCTCCTTCTGCGCGTCCGCGATGTCCGAAGGTTGAGTGGCTACCCGGAGATAGTTCTGGATGTGAGCAGTGGCCTCGGGATAGGCATGCTCTTGGGCCAGAATCAGGCCGAGCAAGTATTCCAGCTTGGGCATCTGGTGGGTATCGTCGACCTTCATGCCCTGGCGGGCACTCTTCTCTGCCGCCGGGAATTCGCTGAGGGAATAATGTCCCAGCGCATTTCGTAGCCAGGCATCGGGGAAGCTGATGGGATCAAGCGCCAGAAGCTGGTCGGTAACCACCACCAGCGGCTGCCACTGCTTCTGTTGGGTATCCAGCTCGGCTAAACCACGATAGGGGTTGACGTACTTGGAATCGGCGGCGATGGATTGCTCGAACGAATGACGCGCTTCCGGTGCCTCGTTCTTGTGAAGCTGGACACGGCCCAAATCGTACCAGGCGACCGCGTACTTGGGATAAATCTGCACTGCTTTGCCTAACAATTGCTCGGCTTCGTCCCACTTTTCCTTGGTTGCCTTTTCGTGCCCCTTCTCATAGGCCTTCTGCGCATCTTTGGGCGCCATGGCGCTGGTGGCGCTAATGGTCAAGCCCTCGACCTGGCCCATCCGGTGCAACACCAGGCGACCGATGTCGGTGGTTTCGAAAGTCGACATCTTGCTGCTCAGGTCGATCGGTTGGGAAGTAAATCCGGCAAGCTGGGCCTGCAGTTCGCAATCGCGCCAATCGCGCTGGGTTCCTCCGCGCGGTCCGGCGGTGTTCCAGGAACTATCGTCTTCGGCGTCACCGACTCCAGCAGCGGCGGCGGAGGCCCGGTCGCCAAAGTCGAAGCTGAAATTGCCATGAGAATCGGTGTGCGTCACCGTCTGCTTGCGGCCCCGGCAGATGGTCAGAATCGAGGCCGGCTCGGTGATCTTCGAGCCGTCTTCCAGGACCACTTTGCCGGAGATGAACGCCCGCTGGCTCGCTCCCGGGCCGGGCGGGGTCGATGAAGGCGTGGTGTTGACGGATGGTCCGGTCGAAGTGGTCGGCGAGGTACCGCCGCGGTTGGGCGACTTGCCGCCTTGCGCGGAAGCGAAAAGAGTCAAAGTCAGGGTGAGAAATGTGCAGCAAGCGAGGCGGTAATTCATGGCAAGCCCCCAGGAAGCAGATTGGACGGATTATACGTCGGAGGGGATAGCCCCGGCGCAAAGTTATTTCCGGCAGGCGGGGCTCGAGCGGCTCGGCGAACCGGCGGCAGAATTCGCGGCGCCGGTTCCGGCGACGCTCGGCCATCTGGCCGCCGAATTTTGTAGCGCCGGCCTCCGGCCGGCCCGATAGGCGGGCGGGACGCCCGCCAGACAGCCGGCGAGACGCCGGCGCTACAAACTTCCCGGCACGGCCTTGTCTTGCAAGCCCGGGGCGCGACACTAACTTCTGTTATATTTTTTGCACACTGAGGTTTCTCCGATGTCACGAATGGTGCGTTGTGGCTTGATTCAGGCGGGCAACGTGCTCGGCGCCGAGCACTCCCTGGCTGAGATACGGGACGCGATGGTAAAGAAGCATGTAGGCCTGATCGAGCAAGCCGCGCGGCAGCAGGTCCAGATTCTGTGCCTGCAGGAGCTCTTTTACGGCCCTTACTTCTGCGCCGAGCAGGATCCCCGCTGGTATGAACTGGCTGAACCCGTCCCCGACGGCCCCACGGTCCGCCTCATGCAGGACCTCGCCGCCAAACATCACATGGCCATTGTCGTTCCGGTGTATGAGCAGGAACTTCCCGGCCTTTACTTCAATACCGCGGCCGTTCTCGATGCTGACGGAACTTATCTGGGGAAATATCGCAAGCATCACATTCCGCACTGCCATCCTGGTTTCTGGGAGAAGTTTTACTTCACGCCTGGCGATCTGGGCTATCCCGTCTTCGCCACCAAGTTCGCCAAGATCGGGGTCTACATCTGCTACGACCGCCACTTTCCCGAAGGCGCCCGCGCCCTGGGATTAAACGGAGCCGAGATCGTTTTCAATCCGTCGGCAACGGTGGCGGGACTTTCCGAATATCTATGGGAACTGGAGCAGCCGGCCCATGCCGTCGCCAACGGATATTTTGTCGGCGCCATCAACCGGGTGGGCGAAGAAAAACCCTGGAGCATTGGCCAGTTCTACGGCAAGAGTTATTTCTGCGATCCTCGCGGAAAGATCATCGCCCAGGCCAGCCGCGACAACGATGAAGTGCTGGTGGCCGATCTCGACCTGGACATGATCCTGGAAGTCAGGAAAGTCTGGCAGTTTTTCCGCGACCGGCGTCCGGAAAGTTACGGCATTCTGACCACGCAGAGCGGGAAGCCGGGCCCGGGCTGCTAGGGCACAGGCAGGTCAATGAGTGTAATCGCGATTTTTCAACAATAAGCCGACAAAGCATCACTATCTCCTCCAAGCGGGCAATCTCGAAAACGCCCAGTGAGCCAACAGGACCGCGTTAAACCTCCGCTCTAATGCTTTGAAAAGCCGAGTTTTGTCAGTTAAAGCACAGTTAACGCTCAGTTTCATTGACGGTGCCACGATTTTGATTCAGATTCGCATGCGATGAGGAACGCATAAGAAGCCTGGAAAGGATCGTAGGTGTCGCATGATCCAAGGCAAAGAGCCTGAATAACGTCGAACGCAGGCTCAACGTGTGCGCACTCACAGGAGAATCTCGATGTCTCAACCACATAGATTCCCGGCTTCAAAGCGACCCGTTCTTCGTTGCATGTTTCTGACATTGGTTCTGTTCTCGACAGTTTCGATGGGTGCGCAGGACGGCCCCGCCGACGCGGCAATGGCCTAGATTCGGCCGGAAGCGATTCGTGCAGATATGCGTTTTCTGGCGGACGACTTGCTTGAGGGTCGCGGCACGGCCACCCGCGGTTTCGACATTGCAGCGAAATTCATGGCGACACAGTTCGAAGGCATGGGCCTACAACCAGCCGGCGATAATGGCACTTACTTCCAGAACGTGCCCCTGCGCCTGCTTAAGGCTGATCCCGCGAAGTCCGCTCTAGTCCTCAGGCGAGGCGACAAAGAAGAAGACCTCGTTTTCGGCAAGGACTACCTCCCGGGCGTCGACCCGGTGCGTGCCGAGCGCTCGATCGAAGCCCCGGTGGTATTCGTCGGATACGGTGTGACCGCACCCGAGCAAGGCTATGACGACTACAAGGGAATCGACGTAAAGGGCAAGATTGTGGCTCTCATCTTTGGCGCACCCGACTTTCCTTCATCGATTCGAGCGTATTACTCATCCCCAGCGGTTAAAGCCGGGAATGTTGTCGCGCACGGTGCTGTCGGAGTCATCATTCTCAATGATCCCGGATTCGAGCAGATGTATCCGTTCTCTAAGCGCGTTAGAGATTTGATCCTCCCCGAATTCCGCTGGCTCGATAAGCAGGGATCGCCCAACCCCTATTTCCCGCAGATTAAGGGCGTAGCCGTCTTAAGCATGGACGCAACCCGGCATCTGTTCGAGGGCAGTGCACGCACTGCGGATGAGGTTTTCGCAACCGCCAAAGCTGGAAAACTTGCGCCCTTCGCACTTCCGATCAGGGCCACGATACGCAATGGGACCCAGTCGCAGGATACACATAGCCACAACGTGGTCGCCCGACTGGAGGGGAGCGATCGGGCTTTGAATGAAGCTCTCGTCTACAGCGCGCACCTCGATCACCTTGGCATCGGGGAACCGGTCGAAGGCGACAACATCTATAACGGCGCCCTCGACAACGCGTCGGGTTCGGCCACTATACTCGAGGTGGCGCGCGCCTTTAGCAGAATGGCACCGAGGCCGCGGCGGTCAATCCTGTTTGTGGCTTTCACGGGCGAGGAAGCCGGTCTGATCGGCTCCGATTACTTCACCCACAACCCGACCATTGCCAAGGGATCGATCGTGGCCGACCTGAATGTCGACCAGGTTCCTATGTTCTGGCCGGTTCAGGACATCGTGGCCTTTGGAGCCGAACATTCCGGTTTGGATGCGGCTGTCCGTAGAGCAGCTGAGCACATGCACCTGGCGGTAACACCTGACCCAATGCCTGAAGAGGTAGTTTTCATCCGGAGCGATCAGTACTCTTTCGTGCAGCAGGGCATTCCCGCCATTATGCCTTCTCCGGGCGGTAAGTCGTCTGATCCAAACATTAAGCCCGCGGACATCTTCATGAATTGGCTGGCCACACGTCAGCACCAGCCGAACGACGACATGCAGCAACCGGGCCTGGATTTTGAAGCCGCAGCGACGTTTGCCCGTTATGTGTTTCTTTGCGGTTCCATGATCGCGGACGACTCGCAGAAGCCTGCCTGGAACAAAGGGGATTTCTTCGCCCAGCATTTTGCACGGAGTTCTGAATAAGACTTAGAGTGGCGAGACACGGTTCAAGATCCAGTTTTTTGCCTCGAAAATCGCGTTCTATTCAGACAAGTTTTATTTGCATAAGAGAGACCGGTCCAGAGTAGCAGAGCGTCAAATGGCGTTAACAGGCGTTTACACTCACAACCGGGTCAATGAGCGTAATGGCGATTTCTCGCCAATTGGCCACCGACCTCATAGTTTCCGACAGCCAGCTTCGGCGGAGCGTGCTGCCTGGGTTATCCCTCATCAATCGTCAAGCGGACCTCTTTCATTTCCTTAATTTCCGTGATCACGATTGCATGAGTCCCGGTTCGCTCAAACACAATCCCGCTCGCCCGCACATATTTGCCCACGAACGGCATCAGTTCCTGCCGCTGATCGGTGTCGGGCATTTTGGCAGAGATAGGAAAATACAGCTGACCATCTTGGGTCAGAATAACCAGCGGCGAGCCACCCTTCACGCAATCCTCTACGCACTTGCGGCTGAGGCTGGTGGCATGGTTGTCGAGGTTCTGAATGGGACACGCAACATCCCGAACCAGGCCCTCTATGGTTGCTTTGGAAACATTTGCGCGTGCGCCCTCCATCGACGTGCTCTGTGGACTGTGAGACACCGCCAAGAGCGAGAGCATCTCGCAGCCTGCAAGCAAGCAAATACTCAAGAGTCGGCTCATCGGTTCTCCCTTTCATTCGGCATCAATTTTCTGCAATATTAGCGATCGCGGCGGGTGGAGCGAATAATAAACCGCTCGCCGTAGCGCGACTACTCTACTCCGCAATCCATTTCGAGCCGATCCTGTTTAGACCGCACCGACTGTTGAAACCAGGCGATTACACTCATTGACCCCCAGCCAGGGAGGCCGCCCCCAAATGAGTTAAATGATGATGCCAAGTCAGCAACCCTTTGGGACTTGAGCGGAGGTTGTGCGTTCAGGCGGCGACCATTTCTAGAACTGAATATGGGCTCTGCGTCTCCACCATGCGCTCCAAGCGAAGAGCGCACTTTGCAGCCAAGCTGGCATATTCCTCCTGAGTGCGCTCCATGCCGCCGGGGATCGCCATCATGGCGATGTCGAGTTCCTTCGAGAGATGCGGCCCCGGCGCGTCAGGAACGACCGTTTCGATGATCAGCACTCGCGCGCGCTTCGACATAGCGCGCCGGATCGCTGATAAGATTTTGATGGATTCTGCGTCAGGCCAGTCGTGGATAATATTCATCAGCAAGTAGGCGTCCGCTTTGGGCATAGAGTCGGTGAAGAAATTGCCACCTATCACAGTGAGTTTTTCTCCGTCTTCCGGAGCGACCTCTGCCACCACGTGCGGCTGATCGAAGAGGATTCCCTGCGTCTTCGGCGAACTCTTCAGGATGGCGCGCAGCAGGTGGCCGCGTCCGCCGGCGATGTCGGCAATGGTTGCGAACTGCGAAAAACCATACGCAGGCAATATCGCAGCGATATCGCGGTGCGATTTCGAAGTCATCGCTGAGTCGAAAATGCGGCTCTCATCAGGGTGTTTGGCCAGATACGCGAAAACGCCCTCAGGGTGACGCTTGGCAAACGCACATTCTCCCGTACGCAGCGAATGTTCCAGATCCTCAAGAGCACTCCAGAACACCGGCAGACCGAGCATGCGGACATAGTCCCGGAGAGATTCAGGATGATTGGAGCGAAGGAAGCGCGATGACTCGGTGTGATTCCAGGTTCCATTTCTCCATTCGAAGATCCCAAGCGAAGCCAGCAGGCGCAGCACGCGGTACAAAGCTTGCGGTTGGGTACTGGTGGCTTTGGCAAGCGCCTCGGTAGACTGCGGCTGGTCGCCAAGGGCGTCGGCCACTCCCAACTCGGCCACGACGTGCAGGCACCGCGACGCCCAGCACGCAGTGGTGAGTTGCATGAGTTGAATATTCGCGGGACTCGGCGGCGTGGAGGCACTGGGCAGCGCGGTGCTGGCGCTCATGTCTATCCCCTTTTGGAGAAGGTAAGAATAAACTGAGGGATTATAGCCAAATGCCGTTGTCGCGGAGTGTTTTTGCACATGCCATGACCCAAGGGCCGATTAACGGGCCACTCGAAAACTGTTGTATCAGGCGAAAGCACTCAAAACCCATTCAAAGGCCGACGTTTAAGGTGTTTCCACTTGCAAATATTCCGGTTCGACCCAGATAGTGTGTTCCCACGGTTGTTTCCCAACGACGTGACCCACATCCAGTTTCGCCAGGGGAAACGGCACACCGTCGTAGGACTCTACATCAGCGACAACAAAGGTCTGCCCAAGGCACTTCTCAAAGAGCGTGCGGGTTTGCATATCGTCCTTATCCCGCACATCGGGGGGAATGCCTACAAGCTTCACTCTGTCGCCAGTCTTCATAACGCATAGATTTACATGCGTCACCCGATGCCAGCAAATCATAGTTGACGAAACCAGGGGATTTCACTCACAACCCGGTCAACAGAAGGTCTGAATCGCCGTGCTTCTACGCGACGTCGAGTTGCCTCAAGATATTCGCGTATCTCGACCGCATCGCTGGAGAATCTGCCGTCTGTGCCAAGTGCGCCAGCTCAACCTGAGAGGGCTTAAACCGCAGGGGAAGCCGCTTCCAGTAGTATTTCAAATCGCCAGATTGCCAGTTGGCGTATGTAGTTTCCCAGGATTTTTCACCGTTGCTGGCCCCTGGGAATACTAACGTCGCGGGATTCAGCGGCCGCCCATAGTCCTGAAATCTGCAATCCATCGAAATACGGAGTTGGTTCGAGATGTTGGGACAAGCTGCATGCACGGTCAAACTGTGAAAGATGAGCACATCGCCGGCGTTAATACGTCCGCCAAGCCATTGGCCTCCGCGCGCCGTCTCTTTTGAGATAATGCCTGTCGCAGAATCGGCGCTTTGCAGACCATACCGGTGCGAGGCTTCCAGAATCTGCAACGAGCCCAGTTCTAAGGGACAGTCGTGAAGCGGCATCCACGCGGTAAAGCTTTCAGGGTCTCCACCTATGGCGGTGTGGTCCTGATGCGCATGTACGACGAAACGCTCGCAGTTGGGAAACATCAGACGGGCAATTGGTTTGGGATGAATTAACAAGCGCGGACCCACGAGCATGGTCATCACTTGCTGTAGAGCAGGATGGTGCGCGAACGCATGAAATGATTCCAGGCTGAAGATTTGGTTGTAGACGCGCTCAAAAGATGGGTCAGATTCGCCGCAGGCTGCGTTGGTATCCGCCAGGCGTTCAAGCGGGTGATAGCCAGGCAGTAACCAACCCGCAGCATTCACAATCTGCGTAATCTCAGCCATCAGCCCGTGCATATCAGCAGACGGCAACATCCCTCGAATGAGGCAGTAGCCGTGTGAATCCATCTCATTTCTTATCGAGGATGAGTCCAGATCCCTGCGATGGATTTCACGAAACGGCTTCAGCGCGGTTACCCACGATTTGGGACTCCTCGTTTCCAGAAAATTTTGCGAGCTCACGGTGTGATGGTTATGTTCGAGCCGGTTCCCGATTCTCCTCTCAGCGACAAAGGGGTGTCAAGGCCAGGAACGTCTGCAATTCCCGCCCTGGCTCCGTTCGGACGCGATCATCTTAGCGGAGATGGTTGTCGTGGCCCTGAGGTAAGATCCCAGCGATCCCGGCATCACAAGAAATAATTTGCGCTCCACGATGAATGAGTGTAATCCTCGCAACGGAGAAACCACCTGTGTGTTTTTCAGCCACCGCGAACTTTGTGGGTAGTGGAGTTCTGGGCACCGTCGGCGTCATCACTTTGACGAAGGTGAAACACAAGCGCGAACTGCTTTTTGCAGCTCTGCCCACGCTATTCGCCGTTCATCAGTTCACTGAGGGATTCGTCTGGCTGGGATTGGATGGGATTCTTTCGCCTGCGGTGGCGCACGACATGGGCGCGGCGTTCATGCTGTATGCGCAGGGGTTGCTCCCTTTCCTGCTGCCGCTAAGCGTGCTGCTGTTCGAGCCGAACGCGAAGAGCCGCAGGCGGATGCTGCCCTTCCTCGTGCTCGGCGGAGCAACCACGCTCTATATTTTGTGGGCGCTGACGGCATTCCCATTGCAGCTGTACGTCAGGGCAAACAGTATCGTGTACATCAATCAAGCAACAAACAATACAGCGGTTGCCGTACTCTACGTGATTGCAACTTGTGGCTCGCTGTTCTTCTCGAAGATCAAGATGATGGTAATCTTCGGCTGGGCAAACCTGGTAATACTGCTGGTCGTAATGGAAATCAAGCGGTACGCGTTCACCTCGCTATGGTGTGCATACGCGGCCGTCGCCAGCGTGATCATTCTCGTCTACTTCTGGAAAAGCCAGGAAGAGCGGCCGTTCCTCTACGCGTAGCAAAGTCCAGGTGGATGCTATACCCAGGACGGCAGCTTCGTTCCGCGTTGTTGACGTGAACAGGCGATTACACTCACAAGCCCGGTCAACGAGTGGAATCGCGATGTTACGCCGAATAACCCTTAATTTCCAGTTAGCCGACCATCCGTGCTTAGGGGTGTAAAGTTTCCGATGCAGATCCGCGCGGAACGAAACTTAACATTGACTCCGAACGTATCGTGCAGTGGACTACTAGGGCTAAACGTCTGTGGAGGTGGTTCGTGCAGCGCAGATCCTTCCTCAAAGGCACAGGAATTGTAACCGTTGCCGTCGTGGGCGGGGGCGTCTGGCGCGCCTGGGATCAAGGAGTCTTCAGCGTCGGCGAGGGACCGGCTTACGAGCCGTGGAAGGACTGGCGCAATACCGGAAACGATGGTCCGCTCGCGCTGGTGCGCGCCGCGATTCTGGCCGCCAGCCCCCATAACACTCAGCCCTGGCTTTTCAAGATCACCGATTCTTCAATCGAGCTGCACATTGACACCCAGAGGAACGTCGGCGCACTCGATCCTTATCTGCGCGAAGAGCATATCGGCATGGGTTGCGCTCTGGAGAATCTGATGCTGGCCGCGCCTGCCAACGGATACGCAGCCGCGGCGGAGCTCGCTTTCGGGGAAACTTGGCCCGATTCCCGCCGAACCCAAACCACAACTCCTGGCCCGCGTGAATCTCGCGCCTGGGAAACGCGAAGAAAACGAACTTTACAACGCCATCCCGCGGCGCCACACGAATCGTGGTCCTTACGATCCGCGCAAAGCGATCTCGCCTGATTTCGTAGACGCACTCAAGCATCTGCCGGGCGACGACGCAGACGTAAAGCTATTCCTTTTCACGGCCGAAGCCGATCGAAAAAAGATCGCCGAAATTAGTTCTGCCGCAAATACGGAAATCTATTCCGATCCGGATGTTCAGCATGGCAGCGAACATTGGATCCGCACGAACTGGAGTTCGGTCCAGAAATACCGCGATGGCCTCACGGTTGATGCCTTCGGCCTGCCTCCTATAACGACTGCGATTGCCAAAGTGATGCCTGGGCAGATGCTCCGTTGGGCTGCGTCCCGTCGCACCGGCAATGGCTATTCGAACCTGATGCTCAGCGCGCCGCTGATCGGATTCATCGCCGTGCGCGACCGATATGCCCAGGAACAGTGCTTGCAGGCAGGCCGAATCTGGCAGCGCGCACATCTCTTCGCGACTGCCCACGGACTTGCCGCGCGCCCCTGTAACGAGGCCGTGGAAATGGTGGACCATGAGCGGGCACTGGGCAGACCGGCCTCTCGCGCCGCGCTGCTCAACGAAATCACCGCAGATCCCACCTGGCAGCCGACCTTTGTTTTCTATATGGGCTATCCAAAGCTGTCGGCCCACGCCAGCCCCCGCCGTCCGGTTCAAGCTGTACTCGTCTGACGGCCCAGATCCCGCGCGCTCCTCGAACGGGGAGCATCCAGGGGACTCGCTCCATCGAGGCTGACCCTTGCCGCTGATTGAGCACTGGGGGCTAGCCGGAAGCGATTGTTGTCAATAAGCGATTATTCAATTACGACCTTTGAGCCTGCCGCCAGGGCGGGTTCCGATATTTATGGCTTCTGCGATGTTGGAGGGACTTCGTTCCATCCCTCGTTCATGGCTTCGCTCACAACTCCCAGTTTTTGTTCCTTGCCTTCGGCGGTCAACACGTGGGCACGGTTTTTTTCTACACGGAAACGAATCGCATCACCAATCTCGATCTTCTTCTTCCCGCCACATTCACTTGCCGAGTAAATGTGAAAGCCGTCCATCCAATGGGGGCATTCCAGCACGAAGATTCGGGTAGGCGTTTTTACAGTATAGGTTCGATGTACGTGAGTAACGACGGAGTTTCCTCCAACCACGGCAGTGCTTGCTCCACCTGTCGTCTCTTGGCTCGTCCCCAGCGCGGTGACAGTTCCCTGTATCGGGTAATCTTTGCCACCGGCAAGAACTACGGTTGGGAAGGCTATGAAAACAAGAAGCAGCAGGTGCACTCCCAAGTACGCGAAACCAACTGTCGTATCCCTCTTCATCCGTGACCCCCTTGGCGTGCTCGCCGTTTTTTCCTGGTAGCCGCCTCACCCAGGTAATTATGGCATTTTCGTAGCTCCCATTGCGCCGCGTCAACGTGAAGTCCGTAACGGTGACTCAGGAAAATACTGCGCAACCGGTGTAGACAAAGCCGTGTATAAGATAGGTTTCACTGATCGCCATGCCAACTTCATCTGCGCGCGCCAACATCGAATCCAGCCCGCTTTATAACCCTGATCTTGCGCCCACCGTCATGCCCGGCGAGGCCGCCTCGGGCGATCGCGGGGCGCGAACCTGGGGCACGTACAACTATGCCGCGCTCTGGGTCTCGATGTCGGTCAACATCCTGACCTACATGCTGGCGGCCAGCCTGATTCAGGGCGGGATGAACTGGAAGCAGGCGGTGTTCACCGTGTTTCTGGGAAATTGCATCGTGCTGGCGCCGATGCTGCTGAATTCGCATCCCGGGGCGCGTTACGGGGTTCCATTCCCGGTTCTGGCGCGAGCCTCGTTCGGAGTGCTGGGGGCGAACGTTGCCGCGGTGTTGCGCGCGTTTGTCGCCTGCGGATGGTTTGGGATTCAAACCTGGATCGGCGGCGAGGCCATCAATGTCCTGCTGGCCACGGTCTGGCCGGCGTGGAAGTCGGTGCCGCATGGCGCGGGCATCTGCTTCATGGCGTTCTGGCTGATCAACCTGGCGGTGATCCTTAAAGGAATTGAGTACATCCGATTTCTGCAGGGGATCAGCGCGCCGGTACTGCTGGGTGTGGGCTTGCTGCTGCTGGGTTGGGCATATGTGCAGGCGGGGGGCTTCGGGCCGATGCTGTCGGCGCCCTCGCGCTTCACCAGCTTTCCGGAGTTTCTGAAGTTCCTGATTCCCGCGCTGAACGCGACCGTCGGATTCTGGGCCACGGTCTCGCTGAATATTCCTGACTTCTCGCGCTTTGCCCGCAGCCAGCGGGCGCAGGTGATTGGCCAGGCGCTGGCGCTGCCCACGACCATGACTTTGTATTCGCTGGTGGGCGTGCTGGTGACTTCGGCAACGGTGGTCATTTACGGATCCGCGATCTGGGACCCGGTGCAGCTCTTGAGCCGCTTTCACTCGCGGCTGGCGGTGGTGGTTTCGCTGATTGCGATCCTGCTGGCGACCTGAACGTGAACATCGGCGCCAACGTGGTCTCTCCGGCCAATGATTTTTCCAATCTGTGGCCGCGCAAGATCAGCTTCAAGACCGGGCGGCGTGATCACCTGCTTCATGGGCATCGCCATCATGCCCTGGAAGCTGCTGGACAACTACAAGACTTTCATCTTCGGCTGGCTGGGCGGATATGCGGCGTTTCTGGGGCCGGTGGCGGGCATCATGATTTGCGACTACTGGGTGATCCGCAAACGCGTGCTGCTGGTGGACGATCTTTATCTGCGCGGCGGGGCCTACGAATATTCCGGCGGCTTCAACTGGAGGGCTGTGGCCGCGCTGCTCTGGGCGCGGCGGTGGCGCTGATAGGCCTGGTCGTTCCTGCACTGCGCTTCTGGTACGACTACTCATGGTTTGTCGGCTTCACCGTGTCTTTCATAACCTATTACGGCCTGATGGCTGGTCGGAGAACCAACGTAACTGATTTCACTGAAAACCGCGGTTTGAGTCAGTTAATCCCAGTTCCACGGTTCAGCGAAACCGAAGGCGCAGAAGTTTTCGAGACCGAGAGCTGGCTCGGCGGAATCTAATAAAGTAGAGACTCATGGACCAGAAACCCAAACCGCGCGTGGTGATTGTCGGAGCCGGCTTCGGCGGCCTGTTGGCCGCGCAGACGCTGGCGCGCTATCCGGTGCAGATTACGCTGATCGATCGCCAGAATTTTCACACCTTTCAGCCTCTGCTCTATCAGGTGGCGACCGCCGGATTGTCTCCGGGAGAAATTGCCGCGCCGATTCGCTGGATCTTGCGCAACCACCGCAATGTCGAAGTGCTGATGTCGGAGGTGCAGGACTTCGATCTTGCTCGCGACGCGTGGTGAAGCTGCCCGACGAGGAAATTGCCTACGATTATCTGATCGTGGCCGCGGGCGCCAGCCACGCCTACTTTGGCCATGATGAATGGGAGCCGTTCGCGCCCGGCCTGAAGACAATTGAAGATGCGCTGGAAATCCGCCGCCGCGTGCTGCTGGCTTTTGAACTGGCGGAGCGCCAGGCCGCAAGCGAGCAAAGAACAGGTGCAGCTGAATTTCGTGGTGGTCGGCGGCGGCCCCACCGGAGTGGAGCTGGCTGGAACGCTGGCGGAGATTGCTCGCCATGCGCTGGCCAACGAATTCCGCACCATCGATCCGCAGAAGACCCGCATCGTGTTGCTCGAAGGCGGCCCGCGCGTTCTGCCCGCTATCCCGAAGACCTTTCGCGCAGCGCCGAAGAGCAATTGCAGCACTTGGGCGTCGAGGTGCATACCTCGGCGATGGTCACTGGATCGAACCCGGGTGCGGTGCAGATGCGGGACAACCCGATTGCCGGCCGCAGTGATTCTTTGGGCCGCGGGAGTTGCGGCTTCGCCCCTGGGAAAAAAGCTGGGAGCGCCGGTGGATCGCGCCGGACGGGTGCTGGTGAATCCCGATCTCAGCATTCCGGGACATCCCGAAGTGTTCGTGATTGGAGATCTGGCTTCGCTCAAGGATGAGAATGGCAAGTGGCTGCCGGGCGTCGCGCCGGTCGCCATGCAGGAAGGCAAAGCCACGGCCCGCAATATCGCACGCGATTTGCAGGGCGAACCGCGCAAGAATTTCCATTACTTGAACAAAGGCAGCCTTGCCACCATTGGCCGCGCCGCAGCGGTGGCCGATTTTGGGAAGATTCATATTTCTGGATTTCTCGCGTGGCTGGCGTGGCTGTTCGTTCACATCTTCTTTCTGATCGGATTTCGCAATCGCATGATCGTGATGATCCAGTGGGCCTGGTCGTATTTCACCTACGAACGCGGCGCGCGGCTGATCACCGGGGACAGTCATCTGCCGGGCTGGGATGATTTGGTGAAGAGGAAGAGAATGCGGCTCACAAGACGAGACATGTGAACTCATCGCGCGGCCGTGGATTCGAGCGTACGGAGCGAGAATGATTTGCTCAGCACGTGTAGCGAGGGCTGGATGCCCTCGCGACAGCCGGCGAGACGCCGGCGCTACTTATTTCGCGGCGGACGCTTGCTGTGCGAGACAATAGAGTGCGACGGGTCTAGCCGATGAAACTGCTTTCTAGTTCGCGCATGCTGTGCGGCCTGTTCGTGGCTGTGCTGTTGGCGTCTTCCCTTCCTGCCTCGGCTGAAGTTCTGAAGATCGTCGTCAACGACACCATTCATCCCATCACCGACGAATACATCGGCCGCGCCCTGGCCGAAGCCGAGCGCAATAAAGATCAGGCCTTGCTGATCGAGATCAACACGCCGGGCGGCCTGCTCGACTCCACGCGCGACATCATCGAGAAGATTCTGGCCTCGCCGGTTCCGGTGATCATCTACGTCACGCCCAGCGGCAGCCGGGCGGCGTCGGCCGGATTCTTCATTCTGGAAAGCGCCGACGTGGCAGCCATGGCCCCGGGAACCAATACCGGCGCGGCTCATCCGGTCACTCTGGGCGGCGGCAAAGATGGACGACGTGATGAAGGAAAAGATCGAGAATGACGCCGCCGCGCTGATGCGTTCCGTGGTCTCCAAGCGCGGCCGCAATGTCGAAGTCGCCGAGAGCACGGTGCGCCAGTCGAAGTCTTTTACCGAGCAGGAGGCGCTCTCGCAGAAGCTGATCGACTACGTGGCCTCCAGCGAACAAGACCTGCTGCAAACAGATGCAGGGCAAAACCGTCAAGCGTTTCGACGGGAAAACCGTCACGCTGAATCTGGCCGGCGAACCGATTCGGCCGTTTGACATGACGCTGAAGCAGCGCATTCTGGCCTTCATCATGGATCCCAACATCGCGTTCATTCTGCTGGCCATCGGAGCGCTGGCGCTTTATGCCGAGTTCAACCATCCCGGGCGCGGTGGTGCCGGGAACGGTGGGAGTCGTTTTCATTCTGCTGGCGATTTTCGCGCTGAATCTGTTGCCGGCGCGTTTCGCGGCGGTGGTGCTGATTCTGGCTTCGTTCGCGCTGTTCGCGCTGGAGGCGAAATTTGCCACGCATGGAGTTCTGGCGATCGGCGGCATGGTCACCATGATCCTGGGCGGATTGCTGCTGGTGGACGCGCCCATTCCGGAAATGCGAGTGCACCTGCTGACCGCGCTGGCGGTGAGTATTCCGCTGGGAGTCATCACCGTGTTTCTGATGAGCATCGCTCTGAAGGCGCGAGCCAACAAAGTGGTGACCGGAGCGCAGGGACTGGTGGGCGAAATCGGCATCGCGCAGACGCCGCTCTCGCCCCGCGGAAAGGTTTTCGTTCACGGCGAACTCTGGGATGCGATCTCCTCGGCCAGCGTGGCTGCCGGACAGACGGTCGTGGTGCGCAAGGTGGATGGATTGCGATTGCGGGTGGATCCGGCTCCCGTCGGTCAGCGCGCTCCGGCAGCGAGCACGGTCTGAGTCTTTGAACAGCCTCTTGGCATCATGCGAGGCACCCCCAGTCTCGTGCGAGATGCCGTTTCCGCTAGCAGAATTTGCGATACAATCCGCCACAGAAGCGTTCCTGGCAATCAGGGCGCTGGAGGCTTCTAGATGGGTCTTTCGTTCTCGGCCATCGTCACTATCGTTGTCGTTTTGTACCTCTTGAGCTCCATCAAGATCCTGGCCGAATATGAACGCGGCGTGATCTTTCGTCTGGGCCGCCTGCTCGGGCATGAGAAAGGGCCCGGCGTCATTTTGGTGTTTGCTCCGCTCGATCGCATGGTGCGCATTTCGCTTGCGCCAGGAAGCGCTGGAAGTTCCGCCGCAGGACATCATTACCCGCGACAACGTCACTCTGAAAGTGAACGCCGTCATCTTCCTGCGGGTGATTGATCCGCGCAAGGCGGTGGTTGAAGTTTCCAATTACGTCTACCAGACCTCGCAGTTCGCGCAGACCACGCTGCGCTCGGTGCTGGGCGAGCAGGAACTGGACGAACTGCTGGCCCACCGCGAAAAAATCAATCTTCGCCTGCAAAGCATTCTGGACACGCACACCGCGCCCTGGGGCGTGAAAGTCACCAATGTGGAAGTGAAGCAGGTGGACATGCCCGAATCCATGCTGCGGGCCATGGCCAAACAAGCCGAGGCAGAACGCGAGAAGCGTTCCAAGATCATTCATGCCGAAGGCGAGTTCTCGGCCGCGCAGCGCCTGGTGGATGCCGCCGCGCTGCTGGCCACAGAACCGGTCAGCGTGCAACTGCGGTATTTGCAGACCTTGACCGAAATTGGAGTGGAGAAAAACACGACCGTGATCTTCCCGGTTCCGGTGGATTTCTTCTCCGGGATTCAGAAGATGCTGGGTAAAGCCGGCTGAGGGTAGCGGCAAGAGTTGGCTGAGGAGACGATCGAGGTGGAATGACCATGGCCGGTTCTGAAGACACAGAAATCACGCTGGGCACGGGTAAGATGCTGGCCCTGTTTTTCGGGCTGGTGGCGCTGTGCGCTGTATTTTTCGGGATGGGATTTTCGCTGGGGAAGAATTCCGCCAGGCCCAACGGCGGAGAGGTGCAGGCGGCAACTACTGCGTCAAGCGCCGTGCGTCCCACGGCGGTCAAAGCCTACGAACCTCATCCACCTTCCGATCTGACTTTCTACAAGGCGGTGGGACAGAAGGATCCCGATACCCAGTTGGCTCCGACGACAGTAGCCGCTTCGTCGACACCGAGTGCGACTCCGAGCGCTCCGTCTAAACCGGCTGCAGGCGACAACGACGCCCCGCCGCCCGATCCCACGGCGGCCCCGCCCTGAATAGCTATTGGGTGCAGGTTGCGGCGGTGAGCAAACAGGAAGATGCGCAGGCTCTGGTGGATGCGCTCAAGAAAAAACAGTACGCCGCTTTCGCCGCCAACGCGCCCGGAGACAAGCTGTTCCACGTCCAGGTCGGGCCCTTTGCCGACATCAAGGAAGCGGAAGGAGACGCGGGGCAAGCTGGTGAGCGATGGCTACAATCCGATATTGAAGAAGTAGAGAAGGCTCAGCGCCGGCACATTCCTTGCCAGGTCGAAATCTGTCACATTCAGTTTCAGCTAAACCTCTGTTCCTTCCACGGATCTCCGTACATGTGATATCCGTTCTGTTCCCAGAATCCTGGAGTGTCGTGGTCGAGAAACTCCAGCCCGCGCACCCACTTCACCGACTTCCAGGCATAGAGATGCGGAACGATCAGGCGCAAGCGGATAGCCGTGTTCCGCGGTCAGCGGTTCGCCGTCATGGTGGGTCGCGAGCAACACTTCTTCGCGGTCGAGGTCGGCCAGGGGAACATTGGCGGTGAATCCCTGTTCCGCGTGCACCAGAACATAGGCTGCTTCCGGCTTGGGGCGGACGCGCGCCAGCAATTCCCGGAAGGCTACGCCATCCCAGTGGTTGTCGAAACGGCTCCATCGGGTCACGCAATGAAAGTCGCTCTCGCGCTGAATTTTGGGCAGTGCATTGAACTCTTTCCAATTCAGCTTAAGCGGCGATTCCACCAGCCCGTACACGCGAAGATCCCAGGTGTCTGGATCGAACCTGGGCACCGAGCCGTAGTGCAGGACCGGCCACTTAAGGTGAGCGACTGGCCGGGAGGCAGGCAGGCCCTGGCTCTTCTTCAGTTTCTCGAGTTGCTCTACGGTCTTGACCTTCGAATAGCATGGATCTGACCGTATCGATTGCACCTCACAAAATTTACGAAGTCTCGGGATTTCTCGAACGCCGAAGCTGACGTTCGCGACTTCATATTGACATCGGTCAATTCAGCGGTTATTCCTATCTACTATGAGCGTTACAGAACACGAACTGGATCTCATCCTGCACGCCATCGCCGACCCGACCCGGCGCCGGATTTTGCAGGCCCTCAAGGAGCACGGCGGTTGTTCCATCGGCAAGGACGTCGGGCTTGTGCGCCTCCGATATCGAGCAGCGCATTCACCTCTCGCAGCCTACCATTTCGCACCATATGGCGATTTTGACCAAGGCGGGATTGGTGGAAGCCAAGAAAATCGGCCTGTGGAGATGGTATCGCAGGAATGAAGCGGCTGCGAATTTACCCGCTCGCTGAAAAAACGTTTAAAAGCTGGTAATCTTGGTCTGCGGAATCCTTTGCGTCTTTGCGGTGAAAGACCTTAACCGCGAAGGACCAGGTCGTAGGATCGCGGTTTATCCGGCGGTGGCGGCCAGTGTCTTTTGCAGCAGGCGGCGGGCGTGGGCGATCAAGTCGCCGACTTCGAAAGGTTTCACCAGGTAGGGCACGTTGTGGTTGTTCAGGAAGGCGCGAGTCTCAGTTTCGACCACGCCGGAGAAAGTGAACATCAGATGCTTCTCCAGGCCGGCGCGGTTCTCGGCGATCCAGCGATAAACGTCGGGGGCGTTGCCATCCGTTCGGCATTTTGCCGTCCATGATCACGGCGTCGAAGCTGACTCGCTTGCAGCAGCCGAGTCTTCACTTCTTCGAAGCTCATCAGCGTGACCACTTGCGCTCCGGCGCCGGTCAGCACGTCGCGCTCAAATTCCAGAACCGCTTCTTCGTCTTCGACCAGAAGGACGCTGCCTTCGATGACGAACTTTCGCGGGGAAACGGCCGGCGTCGGCTCGGGAGCGCCGGCGCGTCCCGTCGCCGGCAATCGCACCGTGATCGACCGCTCCACCATTCTCCTGGTTGCGGGCGGAAATATCTCCGCCATGCTCTTTGACGATGCCGTAGCAGATGCTCAATCCCAGGCCGGTGCCTTTGCCCACGCTCTTGGTGGTGTAGAAGGGATCGAAAATACGGTTCGGCTCTTTGATGCCGGGACCGGAGTCCTGAAATTCGCGTACCACGTTGCCGTCCTGGGCGAAGACGCGGACCTTCAGCGTGCCGCCCTCGCCCGTCTTCCAGCATGGCATCCACGGCATTGTTGATGATGTTCAGAAAGACCTGCTCCAGCTGGTGCGGATCGGCAGTGACGCCGGGAATGTGCGTCTTCGATCTCGCGCTCGACCTTGATGTTGTTTACCTTCAAATCGTAATCGCGCAGCGCCAGGGTCTCGTCCAGCACCCTGCAGATATCCACTTGCTGCTTCTGCGGCTTGCGCTGGCGGGCAAACGACAGCAGGTTCTGCACCACGCGGTGGGTGCGCTGCGCCTGCTTGAAGAGTTTGCTCACGAAGTCCGCGGCCCGTTCTCGCCAAGTCCTTCGCTTTCCAGCAGCTGGGCGTAGCCGAGAATCGCAGTCAGCGGATTGTTCAATTCGTGCGCCACTCCGGCGATCAACTGCCCCACCGCCGACATCTTTTCGCTCTGCAGCAGTTGTTCCTGGGTCTGCCGCAGGTCTTCGTAGGCGCGGCAGGTTTCCTCGTAGAGGCGGACTTTTTCGATGGTGGTGGACAGCTGCCGGCCGATCGCCACCAGCAGGCTCTCGTCGTTGCTGGTGTACTCGCGGCTCTCCCGGCTGCTGATGCCCATAATGCCGATCGGCTCGTCTTTTCCCCACAGCAGCACCCAGATCCAGGATGCCAGCCCGTCGGCGCGAATGAATTCCGCGACCAGGGCGGGAAGATGCGGCAGATAGTCGGCGGTGACCACCTCGGTGCGGGAACGCGTGACCAGTTCGCCAAAGCCTTCGGCGAATTTCACTTCGGAAAAGCGGGCGCGGTCGGCGCTGCGCTGTCCCCAGCCGGCGCGGCGGCGGAAGGTAGCTCTCGTCGGCGTCGCAAAGATAGATCGACCCGGTCTCCGCGCCCAGCAGCGAGATCACCTGGCGCAGCGTCAGGTTCAGAATTTCGTCCAGATCGAAGGACTGGGTGGCGATGACCGCCATGGCATTCAGCGCATTCAATTCGCGGTTGCGGCGGCGGATTTCATCTTCCGCGCGCTTCTTCTCGGTCATGTCGAGCAGGAAGCCCTGGTAGCGCTCGATCTTGCCTTCGGCGTTGCGGGTGGCGAAGCTGCTCTCCATGGCGCTGAGCAGGGTGCCATCCTTGCGCCGCAGGCTGACTTCAAAATTGCGCACGTAGTTATGCTGTTCCACCTGGCGGCGGAACACGTCGCGCTGTTCGGACGAGGCATAAAGTTCCGTATCCACATTTAGCGCCATCAACTCTTCGCGGCTGGTGTGGCCCAGCATGCGGATGAAGGCGTCATTGCAATCGAGCAGCTTGCCGTCAGGCGTGGCCACGAAAACGCCTTCCTGCACCTGCTCGAACAGCAGGCGGTATTTTTCTTCCGCGATACGGCGGTCGGTGGTGTCGCGCACCACGTGGATGGTGCCCTTCTGCTTGCTTCCCTGCTCCACGTAGGAGGAGGTAGAGACCATCGAGTATCCGCCGAAGCCGGGATCCGATCCTTCGTGGAAGCCGTCTTCCGATCCGACGCAGTAGGGACATCCCTTCCATTGGGCCTGGGTGCGCGGCAGCACGCTTCGCAAAGTTGGCCCACCACGTCGGCCGGCGCCCGGCCCAGACGTTCCAGCAACGCGTGATTCGCCTTCATCACGCGAAAATCGGCGTCGTGCAGCAGTACCAGGTCATGGATGGAATCGAAGGTATTCGTCCACTGCCGATGCGAACGCAGAATCTGTTCCACCAGCCGCAGGTTCTCGACCGCCAGCCCCAGCTGATGGGCGGTGGTGGTCAGAAATTCCAGTTCGTCCGGAGTGTAGGAAAGATGGTGACGGCTGCCCAGGGCCAGCGTGCCGATCACCGATTTCTTGCCCAGCACGGCCACCAATACGACGTGATGAAATCTTTCCTGCTTCAGGTAGGGACGAACGCTTTCGGCCGCGGCTGAGGTCAAGACCACAACCGGCGCGCTGGCGCTCAGGGTGCGTTCGAAGTCGTCATCCTTCGGAACCGACAGCCGGTCGCGCAGGAATTCCTGGGACAGGCCGATCTGATCCGAGATCACCATCTGGTCGCCTTCCAGCAAGCGGAACCAGGCGGCCTTGGCGGACATGAGGCCTTTGAGCTCTTCGAGCGCGGTGGCCATCATCGGTCCCTGCTGATTGGCGCGCGTGATGCTGCTGGTCAGCGCGTTCACCACTCCCAGGCGGCGCATGTGCAGCTTGTAGTCGTCGAAGACCACCAGCAGCATGCTCAGTCCGGCCACCAGAGCTCACCATCAGGCTGAATCCGACGGGCACATGCCGGTCGAACGGAGGCCAGGGAAGATGCAGCAACAGCATGCTGGCGCTCAGCAGCCAGGGACCGATTTCCCAGCGCGCCCAGCGGTAGCGAATCAGCCGAAGTGCAGCAATGACCGCGATGATCCGATAGGAGACTTCCAGAGCGACTCGCGGGGACCAAACGCATCCGGCCAAAACCAGGCCCGAGCCACGGCAAAGCCCATCACGGCCGACCGCGAACAGCAGCGTGCGGCAATAACAGTTTCCGGGCATGGGAGTAAACCAGGATGGCGGCTGCGAACAGGCCCACGGCCAGCACAAACTCGGCTTGCGAAACTGACAGTCAGGTAGCGCGGAGGCCGACTCGATCGCATTCCGCGAAGGGTCAGACGGGACACAAAATAGGCCAGCCATCCCACCGTCCAAATCAGCAGATAGCGCTCGCGGAAGGTGCGGAACACCAGCAGGCTGGCCGCCAGCAGGATGAGCGCGGCCGACTCCTGTAGCGTCAACCGGGGGACAGTATGTCCCCGACAGCGAGCCAGGTAGAGAAAATCGATAGAATCATCGCAACCAGGAGTTAAAGCGCTCATTCTCTTAATAGCACGCGTCCCCGGCTGGCCAATGGTCTTTCCCTGTCCTTCCGGTTACTTTCGGAATCTCGGAACTACGGTAGAATTGGCCGTAGACTGAGTAAGCCTATGGCTGGTGAACGCATCCTGGTGGTCGACGACGAGGAGAGTATCCGCGAGATCGTCTGCTCCATGCTGACTACCGCCAAGCTACAAATGCCGTCAGGCCGGGTCCGGGATGGAAGCGCTGGCCCTGCTCGAATCCGGAGAGCAATTCGAGCTCATGCTGTCCGACCTGATGATGGCCAACCTGGATGGCATTGGCCTTCTGGAGAAGACCAAAGAGCGCTTTCCCGACATGCCGGTGGTCATGGTCACCGCGGTGCACGACATTTCGGTCGCGCTGGCGGCCATCCGCAATGGCGCCTACGACTACCTGCTGAAACCCTTCGAGCGCGAACAACTGCTGGCCACGGTAAGCCGGGCGCTGGAAAACCGCCGCCTGAAACTGGAGAATCGGGCCTACCAGACCGACCTGGAAGCGCTGGTCGAGGCCCGCACCGAGCAATTGCGCAAGGCGCTGGTCGACCTGGAGCGTTCCTACGACATCACTCTGGAAGCGCTTGGGTGACGCCCTGGACAAGAAAGACGCCGAGACCGAAGGCCACTCCAAGCGGGTTACGGCGTTTACCATCGCCATCGCTCGCGCCATGGGCTTGTCCAAAGATCAGATTGCGGTGATTGCGCGCGGCGCATTTCTGCACGACATCGGCAAGATGGCGGTTCCGGACGCCATCCTGCGCAAGCCCGGCAAACTGACGCCGGATGAAATCCTGGTCATGCAGGAGCACTGCTACCACGGCTACGAAATTCTGAAGAAGATTCCTTTCCTGGGTGAAGCTGCGGAGATTGTTTATGCCCACCAGGAACGCTACGACGGCACCGGTTATCCGCGCGGGCTGAAGGGCGATGCAGATTCCCCTGGGCGCGCGCATGTTCTCGGTGGCCGATACCCTGGATGCCATCACCTCCGACCGCCCCTACCGTCCTGCGCAGTCTCTGACCGCGGCGCGAATTGAAATCGAAAAATGGTCAGGGCGACAGTTTGATCCCGAAGTCGTCAAGGTCTTCCTCTCCATGGATGAAAATATCTGGCCCGACTTGCGAAAAGAAGTCGACGGACAAGTCCAGCGCTTTGCCTATTCCACGGCTGCGAAAAGTTCCAGCTAAGTCTCCGCCAATTCTCTGGTTAAGGTTCGGTTAAGCTAAGCGCTCTTCCTTCTACCTGCAGGCAGCAATTCCAACCCGCGTTACATCCAACCCAACTGGCGGGTCGTTTCCGAGAATTGAGGCTGTGCCATGACTTCACTGCGCCGGCTCTGTTGCTTGCTGCTTGTCCTGGCCGGATTGCCGCTTTATCGCCGAAGCAATCGAATTCCGCGGCGCCCCCTCATTCCATCCCGGACGGAACCACGTTTCTGATCCGCCTGGAAGAGAAGCTGGACGCCGGCCGGGTTCAGCCTGGAAAACGCTTTAAAGCGAAATTGCTGGAAGACCTGGTCGGGCCCGACGAAAGCATCATCCCGCGCGACAGCCGGATCAAGGGTCACGTAAGCGCCGTAGGCAACGGACTGCATCCTCACCTGCTGCTGAGCTTCGATGAAATCGAAACGACACGCGGATGGGTGCCGCTGATCGCGACAGTTACAGGCGTCCCCGGCGAGCATGGATTGAAGACGCCCGACGACGAAGGCGAGATTGAACGACAGGGGGGCAGCCGGCGGGGCGAAGGCGATTCGTCCGGTGGCGGAATCGATGGGGATGGGGGACGCGGGCGCAACCATCGGCGCCGTCACCGGCGCGGTGGGAAGCCTGTTCAGCGACCGCCGCCTGCAATTGCAAAAAGGCACCACGCTGGAAATTCGGCTGGACCGCCCACTGCAAGTCCCCTGGCGCTAATTCGTGGGGCTGACGTGCGGCGTCTCTCAGCGCTAGTCGATCGTCCGGACTCTGCGTCGTATCCGAGTCCTGTCCTCTGAATGAGTGTCATCTTGAGCGAAGCAGAATGATTCGCTTGCGAATCATTCTGCGAAGTCGAAAGACCTGCTTTCGCTGCCACCCTCCAGAAAAGTTTCCCGCCTCGCCCCGACTGGCGCCGATCAAACAAACGAGAGACAATGGACCGCCCCGGAGTGTGATCCGCTTCAAATTATGGACTCAGAAGAGACAAATTCATGAAACCTCTTTTCGCATTGACCCTCGCGCTTCTGCTCAGCCAAGTAGCTCCAGCCCAGGATCGTCCCACAGTCACGTCGCAGCCCAACACCGTTTTCGTCGGCGCCGACGGCAAGTTCGAAGCCAATCCCGACACCGCGCTGATGCAGTTTAATATTTCCGCCCAGGAAGCCACCTCCCGCGAAGCCTACGACCGGGCGTCCAAATCAGCCGAGCAAGTCCGGCAGATTTTGCGCTCGAATGGCATCGACCCCAAGTCGGCGGAGATCGGCTACTTCTCTCTCCAGCCGGTTTACGATTACAAAAACCCCAAACGCAAGCTGGTCGCGTATCGCGTGAACGCCAACGTTTCTCTGAAGCTGAAAGATTTTTCCAAGATCGCTCCGATCGTGCAGCAGCTTGCCGACGCCGACGTTACCGACACCCAGTCTCTGACCTACACCCTGGAAGATATGGACGCGGCGAAAGCCAAAGCAATCGAAGACGCGTATCGGCGCGCCCGTGAGTCGGCGTCCGCGCTGGCTCGAAGCAGTGGGCGCACCCTGGGAGAGTTGTCCTACGCTTCGGTGGACACCTTTGACAACGTGCGCGTCGCACCCATGGCCGGCGCCATGATGCGCATGAGCGTAGGGGCTGCCGCGCCGGCGCCGACGGAAGAGTTCACACCGCAGTCGGTTTCGGTGACCGCGCATGTGAATGCCATGTTTGGATTGAAATAGAGTTCGGATCGAGAAAGACTCGTTTGAAGCAGGAAGAGTGCGAGCTCGTGCCCCTACATTGTCGGTAACCCGGGCGAGTCGCCCGCGGCCACACAGGCACATCGGTACCACTATTTTGGAATCCGGCTTGCATCCAGCGGAACCTCGCGCTGGATCACCATTTCCAGGGTGGTGCCGGCCTCCATCCTCACGTCATTGCCGCGGGTGAGCAGGCCGATGGCAGTGCCGATGCCGCCGCCGACGCCGGCTCCGATCAGGCCGCCCTTCACTCCGTTGCTAAGGCCTCCGACCACGGCTCCGGTTCCAGCGGCTGTGGCCACAGTCTTGGCTTTTTCGCCGGTCTGGCTGTCCTGGCGGATGGTGCCTTCTTCATCCTTCATCGAAGTTTTCTCGGCACCGGGAACATTCTCCACCGCCCCCGGCAGCACGACGGTATAGCCACTGGGATAAATCAGCGTGCTGAAATGCATCAGCACTTCCGCCCGGCCTTTGACTCTTCCGCCGCGCTTGACGTTGCTGATTCTGCCCTGCACATAGGTGCCCGGGGGAATCACGATGCGATCATTGAATCACCACCGGAAATGTGGTCACCGCGTAAACCGCGTCGCCTTCGCGCGCATTCTTGGTGGAAATGGATTGCTTGAGCGCCAGCGGAACCTTGGTGCCGGATGGAATCGTCAGCGGTTCAGCATCGCTGGCTGACGCCATGGCGGAACCGGGCTGAGCGCCGGGACTGGCTTGAGCCGCCGCCAAACCACAGGCGAGGAACAGAATGGATGATTGTGCGCATCGCTATCTCCCCAAGCCCAATATGTGGCTCGATATCCTCGATATCCTTATCAAGGTACGATGCAAGTTACGGATCGAAAGTTTGCAAGAATCTTTACATGACCGGTCCAGATCTTGGCGTGGCCCAATTTTTTCGTCAGAGCGGTCGGAGGAGCGTTACACGCTGGCAGAGCGCTCATTCTCCCGGACATTTCCCATGAATTGAGACTGCAACCGCTGTGCACACAGCTCTCCGCAAACGTGCAAAGTCCCTTCCCGCACCGCAATTTCGTCATCCCAGGGGCAGAGGTAGAGAACGGGCCGGTTGAACTCAAGGAAGGACGTCCACATCAGCCACCAGCGGTCGGTCGCTCCCTTGAGCGTCCCGCAGTTGGGGCCGGCGCAACGGTAAAGCAGATTGGTAGCAGGTGCGGGTGATTTGACAGCTGTCATCCTCAACTCCCTGGGAGTAAAACCATCTCAACAAAACATTCTAGCGGAAGTGAGGACGCTATCGCAGACTATGCCTACTTGTAAATAAGGTACTTCTCCCGAAGGCGCTGAAACTTCTCCAGAGGCTCGCGCATGTCTTCCGCGATCCGCCGTGGATCCTGCCCGGCGACAATCGCGTCATAGGCGGTCTGGTTGAGGAGCAGCTCGATCATCCGTTCGATGTGGAATTGTTCGGGGTAAAGCTTGTGCAGCGCGGAAGCCAGTTCCAGACCCATCTCCGGCGCGTCCAGCCCAGCGCGATCCAGCAGCACAATATTGACTCCCTTACATTCCTGGCCGGCGTATTCGCTGGAGGTCGGGGTGAAGCTGATGGGGACAAAACGCACTCCGGAAATATTTCTGCCGTTCAGATATTGCGCCAACTCCGTGGCCTTAATCCAGGGCGCTCCCAGCAACTCGAACGGAGTCTCGGTGCCTCGTCCGACCGAAACATTCGTGAATTCCACCACCGCGACTCCAGGATAGAGAGTCGCTTCCGTCAGACTGCGCAGGTTGGGCGAAGGATTGATCCAGGGCAGCGAAGTCGAGTCATACCAGTCCCCGCGCATCCATCCTTCCATCGGAACTACGGTGAGGCGCGCGTTGATATTGCGCTCCGCATTGAACATTTTTGCCAGTTCGCCCATGGTCATGCCATGACGGATGGGCACGGGATAATAGTGCAGGAAGGTTTCAGGCCCGGAATCCGAAATTGCGCCCTGCACCAGCGAACCGGTAATCGGATCCGGACGGTCGAGCACGACAATCTCGATTCCCGCCTTGGCTGCGGCTTCCAGAAAGTAACCGAGCGTGGTCTCGTAGGTATAGAAGCGGGTCCCGGCGTCCTGAAGATCGACGACCACCGCATCCAGGTTCTTTAGAACGTCGAGCGAGGGCCGCCGGGCGGCGTCAGTTCCACCGTAAACGCTGTAAACCTGAACCCCGGTGGCTGCGTCCGTTGAATTGCCAACGTGGGTCGTATCCAGCTCTCCGGTGACACCGTGCTCGGGACTGAAGATCGCATCCAGCGAGATGCCGGGGGCTTGCGCCAGAACGTCGATGGTGCGGCGTCCCTGCGAGTCGATCCCGGTTTGATTGGTCAATAGTCCAATTCGCTTCTTGGCCGTCGCGTCGCCGGTGGTAGCGGCTCGAAGAGGTTCGAAGTTATGCGCTTCCAGCACGTCGATCCCGGTTTGCACGGTGCCGTTGCGCGTGGCCACATGGCGGGCCGCGGTTTGCGCCTCGTTGTACCCGGTAATGCTCTTCCAGCGCATTTCGTCTTTTTCGCTGACGGTGAGTGAAAGGGCGGCAGTTACGGCGGTGGCAACTTTGGAGCGCAGCGCGACCGCGCTTCCCTTCCCCTTGGGGTGGACAGAATTGGTGAGCAGAATAATAAAGGTGCGGGTGGTTGGATCGATCCAGATCGATGTACCGGTAAATCCGGTATGGCCGAACGATCCTACCGGCAGAAGATCTCCGCGGTTGCTGGAGAAGGGCGAATCGATGTCCCATCCGAAGCCACGCAGAACCGGAGCGGTGGGTGGCTGCTCGGGCGTGGTCATCTTCTCGACCATCGCAGGCGACAAAACCGGGCTGCCATTCAGCAATGCCTGGGCAAACTTCGAGAGATCGTCGGCGGTCGAGAACACGCCCGCATGTCCGGCCACGCCCGCCATCAGGCGCGCTCTGGGATCGTGCACGATTCCTCGCAGCATCTTGCCCTGTTCGTCGTACTCGGTGGGCGCGATCCTGGATCGCCAGCTTGCCGGAGGAAGAAAACGGGTATGGGTCATGTGCAGCGGAGTGAAGATTTTTCTGGCGCAGTATGCATCCAGAGTGGTACCACTGACTCGTTCCACCAATGCTCCCAGGACCATGAAATTGGTGTCACTGTAGACGAATCTGGAGCCTGGCGGAAATGCGGGAGTCTCGGCAAAAGCCAGGCGAAGGGCCGCATCTCGGCCTTCCCAGGGAGGAGTCAAGTCGATATCCGCTCGCAATCCGGAGAAGTGAGTCAGCAAGTTGCGAACGGTAATGTCATCTTTGCCGTTCTGACCAAACTCAGGAATATATCTCGCGACCGGATCATTCAACCGGACTTCGCCCTTCTGCACCAGTTGCATCACCGCAGTCGTCGTAGCCACGACTTTGGTGAGCGATGCGATGTCGAAGATCGTATCCGCGGTCATGGCCTCGCGATGCGGCTCCAGCGACCGATCGCCGAAAGCTTTGCGATAAACCACTTTCCCGTTGTGCCAGACCAGCAGGACAGCTCCGGGAATCTCGCCGTCGTGAATGGCATCGCGAACGATGGGATCAAGAACGCCGAGGCTAGAGGCTGCCTTGGTGGCGCCCGATGCAGATGTGGGCGCGGGCGTCGCGCCGGTGCTAGCCGAAGCAAGGCCGGCAAGCAGCGCAACCGTGATCAAGCCACACGTGTTTAGGCGACGAATTGTCCTAAGTGAGTGGATGCCTTGAATTTACACAACCCGCGTCGGATTGCTCAAGGAACTGAAGTAAGGGGGTGCCGTTGGTGGTTATCGCGGACCCTCGCGCGGGTCTTGCAGCCTGGCACACTCCATCAGTCCCGTCCGCAATCTTACGGACGGGAGGTATTTCCTGTTGCCAGTGTTTCTTCCGAGATAGCGACTCTAGTTTTTGTCCGGATGAGCGTGGCGCCACTTCCAGTATTTCGACTGCTCTTTCTTGTTCGCCTTGGCAAATTCGTGGGAACTTCGATGGTTTTCCGTGAGGTACTGCCCCCAGGCGCGATTTTCGTTGTCATCCCAGTTGTGATAGTCCTTGTGACCCTTATCGTAAACCCGGACCTGAACGCCAGCCTCTTGAGGTACGGGGACGGCCACCATTGCCACTGGTGTGGCAAGGACAGCAGTCAGAAATAGCGAAGCGATGTAACTATGTGCACGGTACATATTGTGGTTCTCCAAATTCAGAGTATCCGCCCGTAGAATCGCGGCAGCCACAAGTGTGCATCTTGAGCCGCCTGATTTATGTCTCATACAGCACACATGTGCGGGATAGGGCTTATTCGCGCCGGGCAGGTTCCGGACTGCCAGAAGGCGTTTGGCCTTGTCCATTGTTCGGCTTAACAGTTGTTCGGCTTATCAATTATCCGGCTTGTCGATTGTCCCGCTTGTCAGTTGTTCCGCTTATCTATGAATGATTTCTAATCCAAGGCGGCCCAATGTCGGCAACTCGACGCTGCTTTACCCGTCCTCGGAACTTTGTTATAACCCGAACATCGAGCATACGATCCCTTTGTCAGAAAGCTCTTCCTCGCCGAAGACCAGCAGCGCAGCCGCGGCCCTCTTCCCTGCTCATGCCTATGAGCGCCAGGACGCGATTTTTGGAGCTGCCTTTGAGGTGCTGAGAGGCGCCATCGCGGAGCGTGCCTTCCCGTCCGCTTCGATTGCGATTACTTCGCATGGAAAACTGGTGGCGCTCAAAGCCTTTGGCCGCTTCACCTACGAAGCCGATTCGCCTCAGGTGACTACCGCCAGCGTCTTCGATCTGGCATCGGTTTCGAAGGCGGTTGCTACTACCAGCATGGCCATGATTCTCTACCAGCGCGGCCTGCTCGATCTGGAAGCGCCTGTGGCGGCCATCGTGCCCGAATTCATCAGTTCCGGGTCGAGCGACCAGGATCCGCGCCGCCGCGAAGTCACCTTGCACATGTTGCTGGCACACTCGTCCGGCCTGCCGGCATACGAAAAACTTTTTCTCCGGGCCAAAACGCGCGACGACCTCCTGTTTGCCGCCTTCTCGACTTCGCTCGCGGCTGACCCGGGAACCAAAACCGCCTACAGCGACATCGGATTTATCATTCTTGGGGTCGCTCTCGAACGCATCGCTGACGAAACCCTCGACCGCTTCTGCCAGCGCGAAATTTTCGGCCCACTGGGCATGGTCCACACCACTTTCAATCCGCCGACGAGCTGGCGGAAGTCCATTCCGCCCACTGCCGATGACCACTATTTCCGCAACCGGATCGTTCAAGGCGAGGTTTACGATGAAAACGCCAGCATTCTCGGTGGCGTCGCCCCTCAAGCCGGCCTCTTCGCCTCCGCCGCAGACGTCGCAATCTTTGCCCACTCCTTGCTCCACGGCGGCGGGCAGATCCTCCGCCCGGAAACTGTCGCCCTCTTCACCAAGCGAGAGACCGCGCCCGCCGGCACTTCCCGCGCCCTGGGATGGGACACGCCCTCCTCGCCATCGCAGTCAGGAAAATATTTCTCCTCGGGTTCCTTCGGCCACCTGGGGTATACCGGAACCTCGCTTTGGATCGATCCTCAGCGCCAGCTTTCCATCACCCTGCTCACCAATCGCACCTGGCCCGACTCCAGCAGTCAAGCGATCAAAGAAGTGCGACCCAGATTTCACGACGCCGTGGTTGAAGCCCTGCAGGGAAAAGAAGAAAAAGAGGAGAAGAACGGTTGAAGCGATCCGAAAGAAAACCGCGGGAGAACCTGGGCCGGCTGGCCACCGAGCAACCCAATCGTGCCTCGGCAGGCCTGGATTTGAAGTCGGCGCTGGAGGTGGCCCGTGTCATCAACGCCGAGGACGCGACCGTCGCGGCCGCGGTACAACGCGCTCTCCCCCAAATCGCGCGCGCCATCGATTTGATTGCAGACGCCCTGCAGCGCGGCGGAAGACTGATTTATGTTGGCGCCGGCACCAGCGGCCGCATCGCCGCCCTCGACGCCGCCGAGTGTCCTCCCACCTTCAACGTCGATCCCAAAACCGTTCAGTTCATCATGGCTGGCGGTCCCGCGGCGCTGGCTGCGGCGCTGGAAGCGAATGAGGACTCTCGCGGCCTTGGTGAACGTGAAATGGCAAAGAGGAAGCCGGGCCGAAACGATGTCGTGGTTGGAATCGCCGCCAGCGGGCGGACTCCATTTACCGTCGCCGCTCTCGGTTACGCCCGCAGCAAGGGAGCAAAAACCATCGCGGTCGCCTGCAATCGCAACACGCCTCTGCAGAAGGCTGCGGATCTCGCAATCGTCGCGGAAGTGGGTCCGGAAGTAATTTCCGGGTCAACCCGCATGAAAGCAGGCACCGCGCAGAAAATGATTCTGAACATGCTCTCCAGCGGAGCCATGGCCCGGCTGGGATATGTTTACGGAAACCTGATGATCAATGTCCCTCCCAAGAATTCGAAGCTGGCGGCAAGAGGAGTCAGCATTCTTCAAAAGGCTGCCAGCGTGAGCCGACCGATCGCGCAACAGGCTCTGAAGGCTGCGCGAAACAGCGTCCCGGTGGCGCTGGTCATGCTGGAAGCAGAAGTGGACCGCCGGGAAGCTGAACACGCCCTGAAATTGCGAAGGGCCATGTGCGCCAGGCCATCGCGGCGGCACGCAGCCTGTAGCTAGAGTTTCGTAGCGCCGGCGTCCCGCCAGCGTCCGGTGGGCGTCCCGCCCACCGAACTCCACTCTCGCATCCAAGCAACCCTCTGGCCGTGTCCTCCCGATTGGCAATTTCCTAACCTCTCTTTTCCGTCCTTCCCGTTAGAATAGTCAGGCGTCACGGAACGACGATCTCGCAAACGGAACGATCTCGCAATGGATAAATTTGTAATCCGCGGTGGCGATCCCCTGCTGGGGACAATTCGCGTCAGTGGCGCCAAAAACGCCGCCCTGCCGGCCATGGCCGCCGCCCTGCTCACCGACGAGCCGGTCATTCTGGAAAATATTCCGCAGGTTCGCGACATCGAAACCACCCGCAAACTTCTGGCCGCCATGGGCGCCGAAGTCGAACTGGGATACGGCCGCGCGCAACATCGCACCACCATCTGCGCCCGACAATCTCACCAGCCCCGAAGCCTCCTACGAACTGGTCAAGCAGATGCGCGCGTCGTCGCTGGTCCTGGGCCCGCTGGTTGCCCGCTGCGGCAGGGCAAGAGTCTCGCTTCCCGGCGGTTGCGCCATTGGCGCCCGCCCCATCGATCTTCATATCAAGGGACTGGAACAGCTGGGCGCGAAAATCACCCAGGATCACGGATACGTCGAAGCCACCGCCGACCGCCTGAAGGGCGGCGAAATCGTATTCGAAAAGATTACCGTCACCGGAACCGAAGACCTGCTCATGGCCGCCACCCTGGCCGACGGCGAAACCGTTCTCCGGAACTGCGCCCGCGAACCCGAAGTCGCCGACCTCGCCGACCTGCTCAACAAGATGGGAGCGCAGGTCGAAGGCGCCGGCACTTCAACCATTCGCGTGAAGGGCGTGAGCAAGCTGCATGGCGCAAAACACCGCATCATTCCCGACCGGATCGAAGCCGGCACGTTCATCATTGCGGGTGCGATGACCGGCGGAGATGTAAATATTACCGGCTGCGATCCCAGTCATCTGGACGCGCTGCTTGACAAGTTGCACGAAGTCGGCAGTGAAGACCGCGCATTCAGCCGAATCCGTGCGGGTCATGGGCGATGGCCCGTTCAACGCCGCCGACATCATCACTGAAGAATATCCCGGCTTTCCCACCGACATGCAGGCCCAGTACATGGCGCTGGCCACGCAGGCCGAAGGGCACATCGATCATCACCGAAAATATTTTTGAGAATCGCTTCATGCACGTCCTGGAGCTGGTGCGCATGGGCGCGAATATCAAGATCGAAGGAAGGCGGGCAGTGGTACGCGGCAAAGCGCCGCTGAGCGCGGCCGCAGTGCAGGCTTCCGATCTGCGCGCCTCGGCGTCGCTGGTTCTGGCGGCCCTGGTCGCGGAAGGCGAGTCCATCATCGATCGCGTCTACCACATCGATCGCGGCTACGAAAACATCGAAGAAAAACTCAAAGGCGTAGGCGCGCAAATCCGCCGCATCGGAGAGATCTTGCCGAGCGGCGGCCCAGACGCGCAGCCGCACGAGCCACTGAGCGTGAGTGCTTGCGTGGTCTCCGCGTGGCACTCTCTGCTCGCGAACGCTGGACCAAGGAAAGCCGGGTCCGCCATTTCGATCGCCTCTTTTGCGAAGCGAACTCCGCCGCATCCTGCCTTGCTTCCCGATCGTCGCTACGTCTATTTTGTTTATGTGCCTCGCCCCTTCCTGACGATCGTCTTTGCTGTCCTTCCTCAGCTCGCTAGCCCCTGCTGAAGCTCCTCCCTCTTCCCTTCCGGCGGGCACGATATCCCCAAGGTGGTTTGCGGCGCGGATAACAAACAGAGCTACGCGCTCTACTTGCCATCCAATTTTTCGGGCGCGCGACCGTGGCCGATTATCTATGTCTTTGATCCTGCCGCCAGAGGGCAAGTGGCGGTGGAAACAATCCAGGCAGCGGCAGAAAAATTTGGCTACATCGTCGCCGCGTCAAACAATTCCCATAACGGCGCCATGGGCGATTCCGCCCAGGCGGCGAATGCGATGTGGCAAGACACGCAGCAAAGATTTCCCGTCGCCGAGCAACGTCGCTATTTGGCCGGGATGTCGGGAGGCGCTCGCGTTGCCACGGGCATTGCATTCGCCTGCCATGACTGCGCCGCCGGCGTGATTGCCAACGCCGCCGGTTTCCCCTTTGGCTCCGAACCAAAGCCGGACATGAAGTTCGCTTACTACGCGGCGGTCGGCAACGCCGATTTCAACTACGGCGAATTTGTGGACCTGCGGCGACAACTGGACGAGGCCGGAACCCGTTACCACATTCGCATTTTCGAGGGACAGCACGGATGGGCGCCGCCGGAAGTATGGATGGAGGCGCTGAACTGGATGGACATTCAGGCCATGTCTGCCGGAACCCTGCCGCGCGACGATTTGCGCATCCAGCAGACTCTGGCCAGCGAACTGGCGAGCGCCCGTGAATTTCAGTCCCAAAACGATCCGCTGGCCGCGCTTCGCCAGTACCAATCCGTAGTTCGCGATCTCCGTGGCCTGGCTGATGCCAGCGCAGCCGAGACCGCCATTGCGGAACTGTCAAAAAACAAGGCGGTGAAGGTTGCCGAGAAAGAGGAAGCCTCAGCTCTCGCGCAACAGGTACAAATGACGTCCGGCCTCTACACGCAAATGCAGGCCATCGGTGGTGACCGTGAAAAGGTGGACGTTGGAGATCTCAAGTCCAGCATCATCGACCTGAAGAAACGCGCCACCGATTCCCGGAACTCAAACGATTTGAAGGCGCTGGTGGCGTGGCGGGCACTGGGCGGATTGGTGGTAGCCGCATATGAGGGAGGACAACGCTGTCTGGAGGAGAAGAATTACCGGGCCGCCCTGGCCTATTTCGATCTGGCCGCGGCAGGCTCGGCGAATCCGGCGTGGGCGCACTATCAACGGGCTCGCGCCTACGCCATGCTGACCGACAGAAAAAACATGCTGGCTGAGCTGAAGACTTCGTTGGCTGGCGGTTTCCATGAAAGCTCGGCCCTGGATGCCTCCGAGTTCCAAAACTTTCGCGGACAGCCGGAATTTCAGGCCCTGGCCGCAGAGTGGAAAGTTGCTGCCGACAAGGAAAAACTCCAGCCTTGATACCAAGCGCTGCAGGCTGCCCTAATTTTCGCGCTTTCTGCGAAAGCTGGGGATCCTTCGTGATGCGGAGCTATCACCAGAAAGACGAAGACCTAGAAAATTCTCCAAACGAAATGGGCGATCAGGCCGAACAATAGCAGCACGAATGCGGTGATCCAGATGAGGAAATTGGCGGTCAGCTTGGGGGATTCGATCTCTTTCTTGTCCATAGGGTGAGGATACGCTCCTGGCTCGTGGCTGGCGCTGCCGAGCTGCGCTCGCCTGGACAGCCGAGGGCGGCTGTCCCCACGTGGTTCGGGGACAAAAAAAGGACGGGCGTCCCGCCCGTCCTTCATCCGTTGCGTGTTTTCTTGTTTTCGCCTTTAGTGGCGGCCGCCACCGTGTCCGCCGCCGCCGAATCCGCCACGGCCTCCGCGGCTGGGACCTCCACGGCCTCGACCTCTGCCGCCCCCGCCGCCGGGACGGCCACCGCGACCGCGGTCTCCGCCTCGGTCCGGGCCACGATCCCCGCTGCTACGCTCAGGACCGCGTTCCGTGGCGCCGGCGCCGGCCAGGGGTGCGTCACGGTTGAAGTTGGGCTCGTCATCGGGAAAATCGCCACCGCCTTCGATGGTCAGTGCAGGCGCATGAGCCGGAGCTCCCGACTCTTCGCCGTCGACCTTCGGCCGCCGCTCGGGCGCGGGCCATCGCCACCGCCCATTTTTGCGCGCTGCTCCTTGAGGATGGCTTTGCGCGACAGCCGGATGCGGTTGCCTTCGACGGCCAGCACTTTCACCAGCACCTGGTCGCCTTCTTTCAGTTCGTCGCGAACGTCCTTGATGCGATGCTCCGCGACTTCGCTGATGTGGAGCAGGCCGTCGGTGCCAGGAATGATCTCGACGAAAGCGCCGAAATCCGCCAGCCGGGTTACGGTGCCGAGATAGGTTTTGCCGATCTCGGCCGTGGCCGTCAGGTCGCCGATGATCTGCAGCGCCTTGGCTGCGGAAGCTTCGTCGTTCGAGGCCACGTTGACCTTGCCGGAGTCCTCGACGTCGATCTTCACGCCGGTGCGCTCGATGATGCTGCGAATCATCTTGCCGCCGGGCCCAATCACGTCGCGAATCTTGTCCACCGGAATCTGCAGGGTGTAGATACGCGGAGCGAAGGACGAAACCTTCTCGCGGGGAGCGGATATGACCTCATTCATCTTGTCGAGGATGAACAAGCGTCCGCGTTGGGCCTGAGCCATGGCTTCACGCATGATCTGCGCCGTGATGCCGCCGACCTTGATGTCCATCTGCAGGGCGGTGATACCGTCCTTGGTGCCGGCGACTTTGAAATCCATGTCGCCGTAGTGATCTTCGGCGCCGGCGATGTCGGTCAGGATGGCGTACTGCTCGCCTTCCTTGACCAGGCCCATCGCGACTCCAGCCACCGGCGACTTCAGCGGAACGCCAGCATCCATCAGCGAAAGCGAAGCTCCGCAGACGGTTGCCATCGAGGACGACCCGTTCGACTCCAGAATGTCCGAGACCACGCGCATGGCGTAGGGCCACTTGTCTTCATCCGGCAAGCACGTTCGAGATAGAACGTTCCGCCAGCGCGCCGTGACCAATTTCGCGCCGTCCCGCACCACGCAGAAATGCAACCTCTCCAACCGAAAACGGCGGAAAGTTATAGTGCAGCATGAAGCGTTTCTTGGCTTCGCCTTCGAAGACTTCGAGGCGCTGCATGTCGTCGCTGGTGCCGAGGGTGGTGGTGACCAGGGCCTGGGTTTCGCCGCGGGTAAAGATGGCCGATCCGTGAGTGCGGGGCAGGACGCCGACTTCGATCCAGATATCGCGGATCTGGTCGAAGGCGCGGCCGTCGGGACGGCGTTTCTTGTTGATGACGTGCTCGCGGAAGATGCGTTCGCGCAAGGTTTCGAAGTAGGTTTTCAGTTTCTTCTGAGCGGCTTCGTCATCCGCGGGAATGGCCGCCTGAAGTTGCTTTTTCAGTTCGCGGACCAGGTTGTAGCTTTCCGCCTTGGGATGTTTCTGGGTGTCCAGGCGATCCGTCAGGTCGGCGCCGACGCGATTCTTCAGATCGTCGTAATACGCCTGGTCGAACTCGGGCGGAGTGACCGCGCGCTTGGGCTTCCCTGCCTTCTGTTTCAGATCGTTGATGGCGGCGCAAATTTTCTTGATTTCGGTGTGGGCGAATTCGATGGCATCCACCACCGTTTCTTCTTTCACTTCCTTGGCGCCGGATTCGATCATCACGATGCCGTCGGAAGTGCCGACCACCATGATGTTCAGCAGGCTGTCCCGCATCTCGCTGTAGGTGGGATTGATGATGAACGCGCCATTGACCAGGCCCACGCGCACCGCGCCGATCGGGCCTTGAAAGGGAATGTCGGAGATGGTCAGCGCGGCCGAGGCGCCGTTGATGCCGGCAACATCGGGATCGTTCTCGGTGTCGGCGGAGAGGACGAAGGCGATGACCTGGGTTTCACAGCGGAAGCCATCCGGAAACAGCGGCCGGACAGGGCGGTCAATCTGGCGGCTGGTGAGAATTTCGCGTTCGCTGGGACGGCCTTCGCGCTTGATGAAGCCGCCGGGAATGCGTCCGCCGGCGTAGGTGTATTCGCGGTAGTCGACGGTCAGGGGGAAGAAATCGATGCCTTCGCGAGGATCGGGGTTGGCGGTGGCGGTGGCGAGAACTACGTTGTCGCCGATGCGCACCACGACCGAACCGTGCGCCTGCTTGGCTAATTTTCCAGTTTCAAATGAGATTCGTTTACCGCCGGCAAGTTCAACAGATACTTCTTGTTTCATGGTTCATTTCCTTTTGGGCAGGAGGACACGCGCGTGCGTATGGAAGAAACTGCACAGGTGAAGGGCAAGAGCCAGTAGCGCTTTGGAGATGGCCGGAAACACACCGTTCTCGGCATTAACCTTATTGGGTGACGACCCTGTGATAATGATTCCGACGGTGGTCCGGCGAGAACACCCCGAGCCGGGAACGGCCCCGCTGAAACCTACTTACGCAGGCCAAGCTTATGCACAACCGTCTTGTAACGCTCGGAATCGTACATCTTGAGGTAGTCCAGCAGGCGACGACGCTTGCTGACCAGCATGAGAAGACCCCGGCGCGAGCCATGGTCCTTCTGGTGCGTTTTGAAGTGATCCGTCAATTGACCAATGCGCTCGCTTAGCAACGCGATCTGGACTTCGGGGCTGCCCGTATCGGTGGGATGCGTCCCGTACTGGTCGATGAGGGATTTCTTTTGCTCTCTGGCTAGCACTAACCTAGTGCACTCCTGTCTTCTATTAATTTCTATTCGTTCGTAACGTGCAATTAAGGTAACACGCTGCAGACCAGAGTGTAAAGGCAGCAGGGGGACAAGAAGGCAGCGGCTCCGATTGAATTGTTCCCTTCCGGTGTGGACATCCTGAGCTTGCTCAGAATCTGCGTGCAGCGGATATACGCCTTGCTGCTAATGTGGCCGCTGCGCGCAAGATCCCTTCAGGACTGCAGTCTTCTGGGATGACGCCGGCGTAGTGAAGTCTTCCAAACAGACAGTAACCCGTTACGTCCGTCCAACGGCCACGCGTAAGCATACTAAAGGCTTATCTCAGACCGGCATCTAACGTTAGAATATTCGGGATTAGAATACTCAGGACTAATATAGGCATGCCAACGATTATGACAGTGCGCTGCAATCAATGCGGTCACGAAAATAATCCCGAGTACCGCTTTTGCGGGATGTGTGGAGCTCCGCTGTTGCCACCACAAGCGGTCCCCGCCCGCGCCCCTGAACGAACGCGAGTTTCATCGGTTGGCGGGCCGTCTTTTCTGGGCCTGGGGGATGACCGCTCCAACGATCTCGACTACCTGCTGGACGACGAACCGCCCCGAGGGCACGGACGCTTGTACCTGGCGCTTCTTTTGCTCGCGATAAGCGGGGGGTTGCTGGCCTGGCACTGGCAACGCGATGGGTATCCCTGGGCGGGATTGATTTCGGGGTCGGCGTCCAATCATGCCCCTGTGAGTTCCCTGCCTGCGCAGGCTGCGAGCACGGCTCCCGATACGCAGCCGACCGGGAACGCGACTCCACCGGAAACCCAGTTGCCGCTGCAAGCGGCGACGCCACCAGCGGTCGGCGAGACTGCCCAACCTCCCGCGACTGAGCCTCCGACGGATAGCTCGCCTTCTGCCAATCCCGTAGCCGCCGTGAAACCGCCGCGAGCCAGCCCAGTTTCGCAGTCGACAACAGGCTCCAGCCCCGGCGATTCGACCACGAGGCCCCCAACAACGCCCCTGCGGACACTGGCGCGCCCGAAGCGACCGAATCGTCGCCGGCAAAGGAAACCCCAGCACCCGCTTCCGCCAGAGCAGCCGATGCTCCGATCCGGAAACCGGCTGCCGCCAAGCCGTCGCCGACGATTTCGCCGGCCAGTCCTGACGACCGGCTGGTGGATGAAGGAGAAAGATACTTGTACGGCCGCGGAGTTCGCTCCGACTGCGCTTTGGCGCAGAGAAATTTGTTGATCGGCGCGCGGGATGCGAATCCCAAGGCCCAGACCCTGCTGGGCGCAATGTATGCCACCGGGCATTGCGTCAACCGCGATCTGCCGACGGCCTATCGCTGGTTCGCCAAGGCGCTGCATGGGGATCCGAGCAATTCGCGGGTGCAGCGGGATCTGGAAGTGCTGTGGAAACAGATGACGCCGGAAGAGAGACAGCTGGCCATGAAGAGCCAGTAAGCCAGAAAGTGTGGGGACGAGCGTCTGCTCGGCGAGGTCTGCACCTGCTGTTCAAAAAATCGCACGAGCGGGACGCTCGCGCCTACATTAGCTCCCGCATTCTTAGTGCGGATGATGATTGTGATGGGCGGCGGTTTGCGGGGAGCTCATCACCAGCCTGCCATGCTGGACACCCTTGGTGCTGATCAGCCGGTCTGCCAACTTTTGCACATCTCTAGACTTCCCCCGCAGGACGACCACTTCGAGACAGCTATCGTGATCCAGATGGGCGTGAAGCGTGGAAATAATCACGTGATGATGCTCATGCTGGAGATCGGTAAGCTTTTCCGGCAAAAGTCGGGTGTGATGGTCATAGATGAGCGTTACCGTCCCGACCACGAAGGCATCGGGTGCGACCACCGCCGATCCCACCAGCCGGTCGCGGATCAGATCGCGGAAAGCCTCCGAACGATTCTCATAGCCCTTTTGCGCGATGAAGCGATCAAAGCGGCGGAGCAAGTCCGAATCGATGGCTACGCCGATGCGGCTGAGATCTCCCATTCCATGCCTCTCTGAATTATTGCCCGGCTAGTTTACTCTTTAATGTTTGAGGGAGTGCCGCCGCGGTCTTCAACAGCTCGCGAGTCCGGCATTCTGTCGAAGGGGAGCAAAGTGCTACTATGCTTCGCCGAGGCTTTGCCGCCGGCAGCAGAGTAACCGATTGTCAGTAAAGAAGATGGTACGAAAGTGCCGGTTCGGGGCGCAATCCGCTCCGGCGTTGAAACCGTACTTTTGAAAGGAAATGACAGTTTGTCTGGCGCTGAATCAAAGGGAGGCGCGACCGACGTTTCGCTGGTGATGGCGATCCGCGCGGGCGACGAAAGCGCTATGGCGACGCTTTACGATCGCTATTCCTCCATCGTGTATGCAGTCAGCCTTCGAGTGCTCGGCAGACACGGGCGCGGCCGAGGACGTTTTGCAGGAAGTGTTCATGCAGCTATGGCGGAATCCCGGAGTGTTCGACTCGAGCCGCGGCAACCTGGGAGCGTGGCTGGCGGTGATTGCCCGCAACCGCGCCATTGACACTTTGCGCAAACGGCGTCCCGAAACCGATATCGCCGACGTCGTGGTTTCAGTCGAACCAGACATGGCGGGCGAGGCGGAACGGTCTCGCGCCATGGCGAAAGTGCGGGGCACGCTGGGCGGCATGCCCGCGGCGCAGCGCAGCGCGCTGGAGATGGCTTACTTCGAAGGACTCACGCACACGGAAATTGCAGCCAAGACGGGAGAACCGCTGGGTACGGTCAAGACTCGCATTCGCGCCGGGCTGATGGCCCTGCGCAAGGCATTTGAAGCATGAGCGCACACGAACAATACGCCGACGATCTCGCACTTCTCGCCGTGGGGGCATTGCAGGGTGATGAGCGTCTCGCGCTGGAGAAGCATCTGGAAGGGTGCGCCGCCTGCCGCCGCGAACTGGAGCAACTGCGTGGGGACACCGCGTTGCTGGCGTTGTCGGCGGCTGGTCCTGCGCCTCCGGGCCGCGCCCGCGAACGTTTGCTGAAGGCGATCGCCGAGGAGCCGCGCGCAACCAAACCGGCGGCACGGCGCTGGTCGTGGACGCTCATACCCTGGTTCGCGGCGGCGGCGTTCGCGCTGTTGGCTGTTTTCTTTTTCCGCCAGAGCGACCACCTGTCACAACAGGTGGCGGAATTGCAGGATCAGGCTACCCAGCAGCAAGCGCAACTCGAACGCGCTCGCGAAGTCGTCTCCACTCTGACCTCGACCAACGCGTTGCGTGTGACGCTGGTTGCGGCGCAAACTCCGCCGCAGCCGCAGGGAAAAGCAATCTACGTTCGCGACCGCTCCAGCCTGGTTTTCCTGGCCAGCAACATGCCGGCTTTACCGCCTCAGAAAGCGTATGAGCTGTGGCTGATTCCAACCAACGGGGCGCCTATTCCGGCCGGAGTGTTCAAGCCCGACGCCCATGGCAGCGCGACCGTCGTTGAACCGCCGTTGCCGGCGGGGGTCGAGGCCAAAGCATTTGCGATTACAGTCGAACCGGAGCAGGGATCGGCGACGCCCACGATGCCGATTCTGATGTCAGGAGCGGGCGAGTAAATTTACGAATTGCCAGATTTTCGGATTGTAGAATTGAAGCACTGGGTCAGGGTGCGAGTGATTTTCAATTCGGCAATTCAAAAATCCGGCAATTCGTAAATCTTTACGCTTCTTCGCTCTCCTTCAACTTAGCGATGATGCCGAAGTCTTCCAGCGTGGTGGTGTCGCCTTTCACGTCTCCGCTGCTGGCCAGTTCGCGCAACAGGCGGCGCATGATTTTCCCGCTGCGCGTTTTGGGCAGCATGTCGGTAAAGCGGATGTCGTCCGGCTTGGCCATGGCGCCAATCTCTTTGGCTACCCATTTTCTCAACTCGTCTTTAAGTTCGGGCGTGGGTTTCCGTCCGTGCTCCAGACTTACAAAAGCAGAGATGGCCTGACCCTTGATCTCATCGGGCCGCGCCACCACCGCAGCCTCGGCGACGGCTTCGTGCGCCACCAGCGCCGACTCAACTTCCATCGTGCTCAAGCGGTGGCCGGAGACATTGATCACGTCGTCCACGCGTCCCATCACCCAGAAATAGCCGTCTTTGTCTTTGCGGGCGCCGTCGCCAGTGAAGTATGTGGGCGGAATCTGCGACCAGTACTGGGTGACGTAGCGGTCGGGATCGCCGTAGATGGTGCGCAGCATGCCCGGCCACGGCCGCGTGAGAACCAGAAAACCGCCCGAGCCTTCAGGCACCGGTTTGCCATCCATGCTCACAACCTCGGGAACCACCCCAGGAAATGGACGCGTAGCCGAACCGGGCTTGGTAGCAATCGCACCGGGAATGGGACTGAGCATGATGTGCCCGGTTTCAGTTTGCCACCAGGTGTCGACGATGGGGCAGCGGTTGTGGCCGATGACTTCGCGATACCACATCCATGCTTCCGGGTTGATGGGCTCGCCGACCGTGCCCAGCAAGCGCAGGCTGTCGAGCTTGTGCTTCTTCGGGCCACTCGTCGCCCCACTTGATGAAGGTGCGAATCGCGGTGGGCGCGGTGTAAAGAATGCTGACCTGGTGGCGATCGATGATGCTCCAGAAGCGGTCGGGCTCGGGGAAGTTGGGCGCGCCTTCGTACATCAGGACTGCGGCGCCGTTCTGCAGCGGTCCGTAAACGATGTAGCTGTGGCCGGTGACCCAGCCGATGTCGGCGGTACACCAGTAGGTGTCTTCTTCCTTGAGATCAAAAATCCACTTGGTGGTTATGTACGTGCCCACGGAATAGCCGCCGGTGGTGTGCACGACGCCCTTGGGCTTCCCGGTAGTTCCCGAAGTGTAGAGGATGTACAGCGGGTGCTCGGCGTCGAGCGGCTCGGCGGGACATTCGTCCGACGCCTCGGCCATCAGGTCATGCCACCAGTGGTCGCGCTCGGGCTGCAGGTTCACGGGAGTTCCCGTCCGCTTGTAGACCACCACATGCTTCACCGACGGACAGGACTTCAGCGCCTCCTCCACCGGCGGAAACAGCTTTACCTCGGCGCCGCGACGGTAGGAGCCATCCTGGGTAATGACCGCTACAGCCTGGGAGTCGTGGATGCGATCGACCAGCGCATTCGAAGAAAAGCCCCCGAAGATCACGGTGTGGGGCGCGCCGATGCGGGCGCAGGCCAGCATGGCAACCGGCAACTCAGGGGTCATCCCCATGTAGATGGCGATGCGATCGCCTTTTTTCACGCCCAGCGATTTCAGGACATTGGCGAATTTCTGTACTTCGCGATGAAGTTGCTGGTAGGTGAGGGTGCGAACTTCGCCCGGCTCGCTCTCCCAGATCAACGCGGCCTTGTTCCTGCGGAAGGTCTGGACATGGCGGTCGAGGCAGTTGTAGGAAAGATTGAGCTGTCCTCCGACGAACCATTTCGCCCAGGGATGATTCCATTCCAATACTTTGTCCCACTTCTTGAACCAGTGCAGTTCGCTCGCGATTCCGCCCCAGAATTTCTCCGGCTGTTCCACCGATTCGCGATAGATGCGCTCGTAATCTTCCAGGGTCTTGATGTGCGCCTGCTTCCGGAAGTCTTCCGGGCACTCAAATTTTCTATCTTCGTGCAAGACCGACTCGATGTTGCTGCGGGCATCGACGGTGGGAGGCTTCTCTGGCATGCTGGTCCCTCGTATTTAGTAAACTTCAGGCTTAAGAATTTCAGGAAATCGCATTGCAGATTCTACAGTGCGGAGCCGCTGAATGTCTGCACAGACCAATAGGGACGCGGCATGTGCGGAAGTTGTCTAGCCGGGCCGGGCCGTGCATACTATAGCGCGGGCCGAGGCTGAGGGTCGACCGGCTGCCCGGCTTGTGAGTCGCCGCTGGAGAAACAGAAGAATGTACAAAGCGAACACGGTCCTGATTGCCGCCGGCTTGCTATCGATGTTCGCGCCAGCCGCTCTCGCGCAGGTCAGAACGGCAACCGACAACGTGATCCATGTAGAAATCGGCGGCCTGCACAGCGATAAGGGGCAGATGCGCTGTGCGCTATTTTCGTCGGCCGCTGATTTTCCCAAACAGGTTGACAAAGCAGTGATGCAGAAGACGGTCGCAATCGCCAACCGGCATGCGGTGTGCGAATTTCCCGGCACCCCGCCCGGCACGTATGCGGTTTCCGTTTTTCACGACGAAAACTCGAACGGGAAACTGGATACCAACTTCATAAGAATTCCGCGCGAAGGCGTAGGGGCATCGAATGATGCCAAAGGCCATTTCGGGCCGCCCAAATTCGATGCGGCAGCCTTCCGCTATCCCGGCGGACGGCTCGATCTGAAAATCACTATTACCTATTTGTGATTCGCCGCGCTCATACCCAGATATCACGGAGGTTTTCGCGTTGAGTTCTGCTCGAATCGCGGTTGTGGGTAGCTACGCCACCGGCTTGACCATGAAAGTGGAGCGCATGCCAAGCACTGGCGAGACGCTCTTAGGAACCGGCTATCGAGTGGACTACGGCGGGAAAGGCTCCAACCAGGCAGTGGGCTGCGCGCGACTAGGGGCAAACGTCAGCTTCGTCGCGAGAATCGGAAAAGACCCATTTGGCGAAATGGCTCTGCGCCTTTATCGCGACGAGGGTATTGACGTTGCTCATGTGACTCAAACTGCCGATGCGCCCACTGGTGTCGGATTTATCATCGTTGAGTCGGCCAGCGGACATAACTGCATCACGATTGATCCCGGGGCGAACGAGCTTTTGACTGCCGCTGATGTTTCCCGGTGCGAGCCGGCTTTCGATTCGGCGGCGGTAGTGCTGACCCAGCTTGAAATTCCGGTGGCTGCGGCCGAGGCAGCCCTGGCGCGGGGACGCGCCTGCGGCGCCGTGACGATCCTGAATCCTGCGCCGGTACGGCCCCTGCCCAACTCGGTCTTAAGTTTGATCGACGTGCTCACGCCGAATGAGAGTGAAGCCAAGGTGCTCGCAGGCCGCAGCCCCGACGCGGTTACCGATCCGGTGGAAGTCGCGCGCGAACTGATTCGCAGCGGCGTCAAACAGGTGGTGATGACGTTGGGCGAAAAGGGTGCGCTGATTGTGACTGCGGCATCCTCCACGCATGTTCCCGCAATAAGAGTGTCGGCCGTGGACACGACCGGAGCTGGGGATGCCTTCAACGCTGGCCTGGCGATGGCGATGGCTTGCGGCGAGAGTCTCGAGGATGCAGTTCGGTTTGCCGTAATCACCGGCGGATTGGCGGTCACAAAAGAGGGAGTAATTCCTTCCCTGCCCAATCGCGATCAGGTTCATCTTTTCTACCGGCAACTGGGCCTGGCCGCTCCGAATTGGCTTTCGGGCGATCCCGCAGCCCGATGAGCGCCAACCGCTGAAACGCACTCTGCTACGCTTGGAGTGCGCGAACCGGATTACGTGAACTTGGATTGCGCGAACAGACGGGAGAGTCGGACGGGATGGCCAGTGGGCTAGCGGGATGTCCTGAAGCGGTGGCGGGATAACTACTACTTGAGCACCTTGCTCGCAAGTTGTGCGAAGCCGCTGGCTTCCGTTTCCAGTCATTTTGCGCATCGGGCCCAGCGCAGCGTTCACAAGAACGGGGTCACGATTCAGCTTCCCAACGGCAAGAAGATGACTGTCGGGCGGGACGCGGGAATCGGATTGGCCTCGCTTCTTTTTTGGCACGGACTCGACGGCTATGAACCCGAGACTTCGCGCACACTGCGCTCTTTATTTGAGCACGCGACCACCTTCATTGACGTCGGCGCGAATTGTGGCCTGTACTCAATTCTGGGCCCGCTTTGGAATCCAAACCTCCAGGTCATCGCGTTTGAACCAGTCCCAGCGATATTTGAAAAGCTGAAGAAGAACGTACGGCTCAACCAACTGGAAGGCCGCGTTCAGTGCGAGAACCTCGCGCTTTCGAGCCGGTCCGGGCGCTCAACTCTTTTCCTCCCCAGCGCATGAAGGCCGCGGACCCGGAAACCACGGGGACTTTGGCGGCTGAGAGTTGGCAGGCCAAGAAAGGGTTCTCCGCAGCTTGATATCGAGACCGTGCGATTTGATGAATACGAGGAGCGTCATCCTGTACATGTTGATCTGGTGAAGATCGACGTGGAGGATTTTGAGGCCGACGTTCTCGAGGGCATGCAAGCGACCATCAGGCGGGATCGGCCGTTCATAGTTTGTGAAGTTCTGCCGCGCACTCACCGGAACCAGCGAACCAGGGAGATCGTTGAAGCTCTGAACTACCAACCTTATTGGATCACTCCAACCGGGTACGTCCGCGTTTCAACTTTTCGATTTCGATCGCGGCGCTTTCACTGATTTCCTGCTGTCGCCGGTATCGACGTCCGATACTGTGATCGCTGATCTCGGCACTCTGTGGGAGTTGAAGCGGCCGGCGTCTTGAACTGCGTTAGAGACGCGCCGCCGTACCGGCGTCATCCTGAGTGGCCTTCAGGCCGCGAAGGATCTGGCGCGCAGCTGATCGGAACCTTCCTGAGCACCTGATGCGATACACGCCAGATCCTTCGCAAGCTCAGGATGACGTCCTGTTACCTGGTTTTATCTCGCCCAAATTTGCGGCTATGATGTCTGCGTATGGCCAACAAAGTTCGCTGGGGCGTTCTAAGCACTGCAAAAATCGCGGTTAAGAAAGTCATACCCGGGAATGCAGCAGGGGAAGTGGAGCGAGGTCGCCGCCATTGCCTCGCGCGACCGCCGCAAAGCCGAGGAAACTGCGCGCGCGCTGGGCATTGCCAAGGCTTACGGATCGTACGAAGAACTGCTTGCCGATCCGCAGATTGAGGCAATCTACAATCCCCTGCCGAACCAGCTGCATGTTCCCTGGTCGATCAAAGCGGCGGAAGCCGGCAAGCATGTGTTGTGTGAGAAACCGCTCAGCCTTACGGTAGCAGAGGCCAAAAAGCTTGTGGCGGTGCGCGACCGCACCGGGGTGAAGATTGGCGAGGCTTTCATGGTGCGCACTCATCCGCAGTGGCTGCGCACTCGCGAACTGATCGATTCGGGACGCATCGGCGAACTGCGCTCGGTCATTGGCTTCTTCAGCTACTTCAACCGGGATCCCACAAATATCCGGAATAATCCCCGACTACGGTGGTGGGGCGCTGATGGATATCGGATGCTACCCCATCAACACCTCGCGGTTCGTGTTCGGCGAAGAACCTTCGCGGGTGCTGGGACTGATCGAAAAAGACCCGGAAATGAAGATTGACCGGCTGACCTCGGCCATCCTCGATTTTCCTTCGGGGCAATCCACTTTTACCTGCAGCATGCAGCTTGTGCCTTACCAGCGCATGCAATTTCTGGGGTCAAAGGGCCGCATCGAAATTGAAATTCCGTTCAACGCTCCCGTCGACCGGCCGATGCCGCATCTTCATCGATGACGGACGCGACCTTCTCGGCGGCGGGATCACGACCGAGAGCATTCCCGCCTGCGACCAGTACACGATTCAAGGGGACGCCTTCTCCAGAGCCGTGCGCGAAGGCGGCGAGGTCCCAGTTCCGCTCGAGGATTCGGTTAAGAACATGGCCGTCATCGAAGCTATTTTCCGCTCCGCGGAATCGGGCAAATGGGAAACGCCGACACCATATCGGTGGCCCTGCACGAGCGGGACGCTCGCGCCTACATCTGAAGGCTCCGGGCGACGTACAATGTTTGAGACAAGTCTGCGCCACCGCAATGCCTTCCTGCTGACGGGCTTTCTTGCTGCGTGCTTTTGGCGGCCGGCTGCAGGGCACCTTCGTTCTTCCCATGACGCATGGTGAAGCAGTGGTCCTGGGAGCACACCTGGGCAACGTTTTCGCTGCTGGGCATGCTGGTCTTCAACTGGATCATCACCCTTCTGTTGGTTCCTAATATTTTCGCGGTGTATGCGGCAACGCCGGCTCGGGATCTCGCGGTCCTCGCGCTTTTCGGCCTGGGATGGGGCGTCGGCGCCGTCCTCTTCGGACTGGGAATGGATCGGCTGGGAATGGCCCTGGGCTATCCCATCATCATGGGGCTCATCGCCAGCCTGGGCGCCCTGATTCCGCTGCTGGTCTTTTTTCCGCAGACGCTTTTTACAACGAAGGGCCTGGTTCTGCTTGCGGGAACTGCGCTGGTCATTTTCGGCATCTGGCTGTGCGCGGTGGCGGGTTCGCGAAGAACGGCATCCGCAGGCAAATCCAGCGTGGCCGATTCCAATGCATTCAAAGTTGGGCTGGCGATCGCGATCCTGGCGGGCATACTCTCCTGCCTGCCCAATGTCGGCATGGCTTTCGGGGGAAATGTGATCAGCGCCGCTGAGGCTTCGGGAGTGTCGCAGGCTTCGTCGGGAAACACGGTGTGGGCTCTGCTGTTCACCTTGGGCTTTGTCGCCAACGCCGCCTATTGTCTGTACCTGATGGTCACCCGAAAAACGCTTGGGACAATATTGGAACCGCGAGACGCCGCGAAATCTGGGACTGAGCGCCCTGATGGCGGTGATGTGGATTGGGAGTTTTTATCTTTACGGAGCCGGGGCCGCGAAGCTCGGGCGCTGGGGCGTGGTGGTGGGCTGGCCGCTGTTCATTTCTCTGTCCATTATTGTGGGCAACCTCTGGGGCTTGTGGCGAGGCGAGTGGCAAGGCGCGCCGGCCGCCGCCCGGCGGCTGCTGAATCAGGGATTGCTGGTCCTGATTGTGGCGGTGATCACGGCGGCGCTCAGCAATTCCTTCTGACCTCCTGGCCTTGCAAGTCTTAGAATAAGGGTGCATGTCACAGGCTTCCGAGTTCTTGTCGAGTCCGCAGCCTCGGGCGCGCTGGATGCGCCTCGACACCGCGCAGCTTCTCAAGCGCTTTTTCTTTTGCGAGCGCTCGCTGCTGGTGAGCGAGGCGGCGTGGATCCCGGCTATCGCTCCGCTCGAAATCAAGACCGGCCTGGCGCGTTTTATCTGGCAAAGCGCTGAAACTGCTCGACGCCTTGAGGAATCGCGTGTTCGAGCTTCGATTTCCCAGCCGCCTGCTGGAAGAGCAAGGTGCGGACCACGCGCTGATCGAACTCTTCGGCGCGGTAAAGGATTCGCCTTCGGTACCAGCTTTCCTTCTCAGTGTGGGAAAGGTTTTACTCCCGGCCTTGCGTGATTCCTACCGCGAATATCTTGAGGCGTCGGATGCAATTGCTGACGGGCCTACTCATCGGTTTCTGTCTCTGGCGCTATCTGAGAAAGAAGAGCAGATCAACGTCTTTTGAACAATGGACGGAGTCTGCGCTTGGCCTGAATCCGGAGTTACGCGAAAGCGCGCTCGCCTGGGCTCAAGCGGTCGCCGGCCGACTTACGCAAGTAGGCGGAGTGGGAGTTGGGCCGTCGCCTGCTGCGGACAACTGCCGGGCCTTTGCCGGGATCGAAGACTTACGTCGTTCCGAACCGGCCTGCGCGCGATCCGCGCTTTTGGCCTTGCCGCTTCTACTGGCCGGACGTGGTTGATCCCAATTACCCTTACGGCGAAGGCCTGCAGTTGCAGCTCCGCTCCGCCATCAGCCATGTGAATGAAGTGTGGGCGGTGGAAGCCGGCGGCGTCATGTTGAGCGCCTTCGCCGACGTTTTGCCATGGGAGTGGATTCACAACGCCGCGCGCTGGACTTACGACGAATCGCGCCACTGCCGGATGGGATATGAGCGTCTGATGGCCTGGGGACTCGATCCGGCGGAAATTCCTCTGGGGACTTATATCTACGACAGCGCCTCGGGCCAGGATCCGATCTACCGCTTGGGCATGCTTTACTTTTTTGAAACCAAGAACATCAAGCACAAGCCCGCACGCGCGCAACTCTTCCACGCTTACGGCGACGCCACCAGCGAACACGATATGGACTTCGACTGGGCCGACGAAACCATGCACGCCGGCTACGGCAAACACTGGCTCAAGGAACTGCTCGCCGTCCGGGGGGAAGACCCCGCCGCCTACGATCAAGTCCGGGAGCGCTGCGAACGGTTGGTGCGCGACTACGTAGCCACAGCTACAGCGCAGGAAGTCGCTGACATCAAAAGAGTGGCAGCGGCGCTGCTGGCCAAGGCGCGAAAGAACCAATGTGGGCGCGGGCGTCCCGCCCGTGCGGCCGAGCGCAGCTCGGCAATAGAAGCTTGGGTTGCTACTCCAGGAAACTGCGCTTATGATCTTTGCTTAGTGGCTGTAATTTGGCGGTGCCTGTCTTCTGAAATTCAGCGACCATGAACTTTCTGATTTCTACCCTGATTCGCCTCATCGAGGTTATGTTTGTCGCCGGCGTCTTCGGGTCGGCTGTCGTGGTCCTTCTCACCTCTATCGAAGATTTCAAGATGCTTTTTGAGTCCGAGTCTACCTCTCACGCCGGGGTGAACCAGGATCTCGATTAGCGAAGTCCGCACGGCTCGAGGGCGTTCTTCTTTTCTGCGGCTTAATATCACGCGATGGATCTGCAGCTCACAAATAAAGTTGTACTGATCACGGGCGGCGCCAAAGGCATCGGCGCAGCGATTTCCCGGGACGTCGCTCGTGAGGGCGCAATTCCGGTGATTGTCGATCGCGATGAGCCTGCGGCGCGGCAGCTGCAGGCTGAATTGCAGGCGAGTGGGGCCAGGAGTCACGTGATTGCGACCGAGCTTTCGGCGGCCGAGAATTGCTCTCGCGCCGTAGAAGAAACGGTTCGCGTCGCAGGCCGCCTGGACGCTCTGATCAACAATGCCGGAGTCAATGACCGGGTCGGGCTCGAGCATGGAAGTCCCGAGCAGTATGTCGCGTCGCTCGAGCGCAATCTGCTGCACTGTTACAACATGGCGCACTACGCGCTGCCGCGATTGAAGGAATCGCAGGGGTGCATTGTCAACGTGAGTTCCAAGACGGCAGTTACTGGACAGGGCGGCACTTCGGGCTATGCGTCGTCAAAAGGCGCGATCCTGGCGCTGACCCGCGAATGGGCGGTCGAGCTGCTGCCTTATGGTATCCGCGTGAATGCGGTGCTGCCGGCGGAAGTGATGACTCCGCTATACCGGCAGTGGCTGGATAGCTTTCCGGATCCGCAAGCGAAGCTCGAAAATATCGTCGGCAAGATTCCGCTGGGCAAGCGCATGACCAAGGCGGAAGAGATTGCGGCGATGGTGGTTTTCCTGATTTCCGGCAGGGCGGGACATATTACCGGCCAGCATCTTTTCGTCGACGGCGGATATGTGCATCTGGATCGCGCTTTGACCTAGCGAACCTCAGCGGCTAAAGCCGCGTGTGGTGCGTGGTCAGGCGGCACGGCTGAAGCCGTGCCCTTCCCGGTTTTTCTTCTCGGGGTTGTTCGTCTCGGGGTGGCCCATTCAAGCCCGGTTTTGGCTTGAGTGGGGATGCTCGAGTCAGTTCTGCCAGTCGAGTCAGTTTTTCTTGCTCGACAGGTTTTCGCGGCGGAGCCGGTTTTCCCGGTCGAGCTTTCCCAGCGAAGACGTTCGGGTCTCAGTGAACCGTGAGGCTGCGGCGTGGATCGACCAGCAGCCAGGCCCCGCTCCCAACAAACACAGGCCGGCCGCGACCAGAAACGACGTAGTCCAGCCGAAGTGGGTGGCGATCCAGGGCGTGAGCGAAGCGGTGACTGCTCCGCCGATCTGTGCTCCCGTATTCATGAATCCGGAAACCGAACCGGAAGAGCGGCCGGCGATGTCCGCAGTCACCGACCAGAACGAACTTTGCGCGAGATAAAGAGCGCCCGCCCCGCCCGCGAGGACGACGCTGGCCAGCCGCGCGCTCTCCACTTGCGAGCCCAGAACCAGAAAAATGCTGGCGCCGACCATGACGACCGCAGCCAGCACGCAGCGGCCAAGCCGCGGACCGTGCGAGCGCGTAAGCCGGTCGCTGACGGCACCGCCGACGGTGCAACACACAGCCATCGCGAGAAAAGGCAGCATGGCGTAGAACGCGCTGGCTTTCAGATTCAGTCCGCGCACCTGGGCCAGGTAGATATAAAACCAGCTGAAGAAAATCCAGGCGACATAGCCGAAAGCAGAAATAGCTGAGCGTGACCGCGATCACTTCCCTGCTGGCGAACACTCTGCTCCAGGGCACAAGTTCGGGCTTGCTGCTCGGCGCGTCAAAGTCTCAATCTCCGTCTCCGCCGCTCAGACCCGCGCGAATGTGAGCCAGCTCGATCGCCGAGACGCAGCGGATGCTCCGCGGGCGTATCGCGTGCCAGCAGATACCACACTGCTCCCGCGATCAATCCGATTCCGGAGCACACCCAGAACGAAGCGCGCCAGCCATAGTGCAGCATGAGGTAAGAGTGATCAGTGGAGGCGAAAGACCCGCGCCCGCGCCGACGCCGGCAAAGATCCAGCCGTTGGCGATGCCGCGCTCCTGGGTTGGAATCCAGCGGGCGACGAACTGATTGGATGCAGGATAGACCACTGCCTCGCCCGCCCCAAGCAGAAACCGGATGGCGATGAACAGAATCGAGCGCATTTGCTGATGCCGGCCGGAACCGCGGCAGTCAAAGCGGTGAAGACGCCCCACCAGATCACTCCGGAGGCGAGCACGCGCCGCGGTCCGATGCGGTCGGCAAGACGTCCTCCGAGCGTCTGAAAAAACGCGTAACCCCACAGCAGCGCGCTGAACACCGAACCCAGTTGCACATTGCTGAGGTGATAGGCGGCGGCAATCGAACTGCCGGCGATCGATATGTTTACGCGATCCAGAAACGCCACAGCGCTCAGAATGAACATCCAGAAGATCAGTGACCAGCGCACATTGCTATGCTCCGGCCGCGTCACAGTTCTGTGACTTCCGGTTTGAAGAAGCGTGAGTCATCAGTCTCTGCATCCGGGGAGGCGTCGGGCGTCAGGCGTCGGACTCCGGACCCCAAACCCACGAAGATAGATCGAAACATCCGTTTTCGCCGCGGTTTGACGTCCGACGTCTGACGCCCGAGGTCTGACGCCCGAAGTCTGACGCCCGGTCTACTTTCCACCCGCAGAGTGTTCGCGGAAAATCCGCGTGAGTTGCTCCGCCACGATCTTGTCTTCTCCTGGCTGCAGCATGAACGAGTTCATGGACAGTCCGGGATGTTCTTCGCCGACTCCCATTACGATCGACGGGTAGAATCCAGCAACAGCTTGGAAACCTCCGTGGGCGTGAGCGCGATGCGGCCGGAATCCCAGGTGATCGCCATGTGCGGCACGTGGTTGGCGATGTCTGGAACGAAGAAAGCGGTGCTGACCCCGTCCACGCGCGTGATCTGACGCGAGATGTAATCCAGCTGGTCCTGCCATTCCTTCCACAGGGCCTCGTGATCTTCGTTGAGATACAGCTCCAGCGCCTTGACCATGCCCACGATTTCTTCCTTGCCGACTTTCTGGCTGCGGCCGATCGTGTCCTCGTGCGGACTGTTGTTGAGCAGCGCGTTCGCGACCAGCTCTTTTCTCCCGATCAACAGGCCCGGCACACTGCGGTCCGCGCATGGCTTTGCCGCCGCTGAAGGTGATCAGGTCATAGCCCATGTTGGCATAGTCCCAAAGATGCGAAACCGGCGGCGTATCGGCGGCAGCGTCGTTCATGCACGGAATCTTGTATTCCTTCGCCAGCTTGACCCACTCGTCCACTTTGATTTGCCCGGCGCCATTGGCAAAATTGGTGAAGTGCATCATGGCGGTCTTTTCGTTGACCGCCTGGCGCAATTCATCGCGGGTCTCGATCACGACCAGCTTGATTCCGGTGTTCCGCAGTTGATGATCGAACGGGATTGCGGTGGGATTTCTGGATGATGACTTCCGACTTCATCCCGGTCAGGTCGGGAATCTGTTTGATGAACTGTTCGTTGCTACCGGTAAGGATGCCCGCCAGGCCGGACTGCATGGCCGCAGCGGCGCCCGAGGTAACCAGCCGCAGTGTATCCCTCCGGTAACTTCAGCATTTCGGCGATGCGATTCCCGGCCGCGACTTCCAGATCGGCGATGTGCACGAAGTGGCGGCCGGCCTGGGCCATCACCGCCTCGAGTTCTGGACGAAGGATGGAACCGCCCAGCACAGTCATGGTTCCTTCGCAATTGATGACAGTCTTTACCCCGAGCTCGTCATAGGGATTGCCCGACTGGCCGAACCCGCCGATCTTCGCAGCGTGCCGCCCTTCCCGGCAGAAAGCTTGCGCGGCGTCATCAACGATCCCGCAACCACGGTCAAGCTTCCAAGAAATGTCCGGCGATTCCAATTCGAACTGAGTCGCATGGTTTTTGCTCCTGCGCACGTACGGGTACTTATTTACGGACTATCGCCGCGATGCAATTGATTTCCAGCATGGAATTACCGGGAAGCGCGGCTACCGCGACTGTGGTCCTCGCCGGCCCGCCGTTGGGGAAATAGGTTTTGAAAATCTTGTTCATCGGCTCGTAGTAGGCCATGTCCGCGAGATAAACCGTGAGCTGCAAGATGCTGTCCATCGTGCCGCCGCCGGTAATGACCAACTCTTTTACGTTCTCCATCACCTTCGTGGTGTGGCTGTCGATGTCATCCTTCCCGACCGGCCCATTGGAGTTGGCTCCCTGGCCGGCAATGTAGAGCAGGCCATTGTGCGTGATGACGGCAGTGATCATCTGCGTTCCCATCCGCCGGCTTGCCGTCGCGATTCAGTTTGCGAACACCTGAATCCCGGCTCTTCGCCTCGGCGCTTGCAGCCAACAAACTGCCCACGCCCAAGGCGGAAAGTCCGGCAGCCAGACGGCCCATCAGCATCCTGCGATTGAAGAATGTCGAAGTCATGAATCAATCTCCTTATGGTTGATAGGTTTCGGTTTCACTATTCGTATCATATTCGATTGCAGAGTCTTACGGTAACGCAAAACTGAAAATGTCGCTGCCGGCGGCGATGGCCACGTACTGCTTATCCCTGCACGGCATAGCTCATCGGAGACGCGGTGAACTCCTGCCCGGTGTTGAAGTGCCACAACGGCTTTCCGGTGCGCGCGTCCACGGCTTCGAACGATTGCGCATCGTCGCCGAAAAATACCAGGCCGCCGGCTGTGGTCATGGTTCCGCCGCCGGAGTGCGCGTTGCCTACCTGGGGATACTTCCATGCGAACGACTTCGTGTCCAGGTTGTAGGCCAACAGAATCTTCTGCGAAGTCTCCCCCGGGATTCTTTTCACTCCCGTCGAGTAGTATGTCTTGCCTTCTTCAAAATCCTGCGGCTTCAGGAAATAAATCTCGCATTCTTCCAGGGCAATGAAATACACGAAATGGGTGGTTTCGTTGTAAGACGGCGCAAACCAATTGGTAGCGCCGCCATAGCCCGGGCAGATTCGGGTTCCTTCGGGTGTCGGCTGCAGATCCGAACGGATTGGCCGGCCCTGAGCATCCACGCCATTCGCCCAAGTTAACTTATTTACGAAGGGAGTGGCCGAAAGAAATTTTCCGCTGGAACGATCCAGCACATAGATGAAGCCATTTCGGTTCGCCTCGACCAGCAGTTTGCGGGGCTTTCCCTTGTAAATCCGTCGATCAGCATCGGGCGTTTCGGTGGCGTCGTAGTCGAAGAGATCGTGCGGGGTGAATTGGAAGTGCCATTTCAGCTTGCCCGTGTCCGCGTCGAGGGCGAGCACGCAATCGGTATAAAGATTGTCGCCGGGGCGGACGCTGCCGTCGAAGTCCGGGCTGGGATTGCTGGTCCCCCAGAACAGCGTGTTGGTCTTCGGATCGTATGTGCCCGGCATCCAGGTTGTGCCGCCGCCATGGAGATACATATCGCCGGGCCAGCTCTCGGAGCCGAATTCCCCGGGCGCAGGAATGGTCCAGAACCGCCAGACCAATTTTCCCGAGTGGCGTCAAAGGCTGCGACAAAACCGCGCACGCCGTCGTCGCCGCCGGAGGTACCTACGATGACTTTGCCGTTGATCACCAATGGCGCGCCAGTGGCGCCGTAATTTTTGTTCCAGTCGGCGTAGGCCACCTCCCACAACAGATTGCCCGGAACGCGCGTCCAGGCACAGCAGGTGCGCGTTGTCGGTTTGCCGGTACACCCGCGAGCCCCACACTGCAACGCCGCGGCTGAGATGACCGGAGGCGTCGTCGACCAGCCCGGCGGAAATCGGCCAGGCATGATGCCAGATCGTTCGGCCGGTTCGAGCGTCCAGGGCGTAGGTATCATTGGCCGAGGTCACGAACATGATGCCATTCACCACCACCGGCGTGACCTCCAGGCGGTTCGAGTTGCTGGAATGGAATACCCATTGAGCCCGAAGCTGTCCGACATTGGCGGGGTTGATCTGTGCCAGCCGGCTGTAACGGCGCCCGGTGAAGTCTCCGTTGTACGAAAGCCAGTTTGCTCCGGGAGGTTGAGCCACGAGTTGAGCGGGAAGGACATCGATCACCGCCGAAGTCGATTCATCGGTCGGTGATCGGTGATGATCAGAATGATCGGTTGCCGCCAGCCTCAGGCAAACCAATGTCAGAAACGCGATTACTGTCGCTGAGACGATGCCGCGGCTGCGCTTGAGAAGGGTCTCCACTGAATCGATTTAATGAAGGCGGATTATGCAATGAAAGTTGGGATATTGCAATCATTAAGATGTTGCGTGCAGCCCAGCTGGATTGCAATCTGGCAATCATCGGATTCGACGATTCATGATTTGTGCTTTTCGTCCTTCTGGTTGTATACATGAACGCGAACTCCGGCGTCCGGCGAAGAGGTCGCGGGAAAGCAGGTCCCTCCACTGCGCTCGCTTTGCTTCGCTCCGGTCGGGATGACAGGTTTTTTCTAGGATTTATTGGCGGCAAAGATCGACTCACTCGTTGCGAAAGGAACTGACACGATCATGAATATCGGAAAGTCTACTCGCTCGTTGGCTCGCGCGATTTGCTCGCTGGCTATCATAACTGGATTTGTGACCTGCCTCACGTCTCTCACCTGTGTGGCTGAGGAACGGCGCGTCATCAAGTTTCCCGGCACTGAAGGTCTTCCCTTCAGCGACGGAGTGATCGCCGGGAATACGCTTTACGTTGCGGGACAGGAAGGAACGGACGACAAAGGCAAGCTGCCGGAAGGCGGCATTGGGCCCGAAACCCAGGCGGCCCTGGCGAACGTCGAAAAGGTGGTCAAGGCGGCGGGATTCGAACTGAAGGATATTGTCTCCGTGACCGTGTACTTGTCCGACATTCATGAATTTCCGGACATGAACAAAGTGTACAAAACCGTCATGCCCGATCCCGAAGCCGGCTCGAGCCACCATTCAGGCAGCCGCGCTGGTGAATGGCGCGCACATTGAAGTGTCCGCCATCGCAGTAAAACGAAAATAGGCACATGCAACGAGCACTGCTTCGATTGTCGAGGATCGCGGTCCTGTTGTGCGTATCGCGGGTATTCTTGCCCGTCCAATTGCCTGCGCAACAGGTGAACACGACTGGGGTGGATGATGCGCTCGAAGGAAAGCGTATTTTTTCCACCAGTTGCGCCGCCTGCCATGGGCTGGACGGACATGGTGCGGAACGCGGTCCCGATATCGCGGGCAAACCCGAAATTAGGCAGTTGGGTGACCAGGATCTTTCCCGAATCGTCCAGGACGGCATTGCGGGAACGGGAATGCCGTCGTTTAGTGTGCTGGGGCCGGACGGGATTCAGGCCGTAATCCGCCATCTGCGAAGTCTGCAGGGTCAAAACCCTGCAGAGAAACTGCCAGGCGATCCGGGGCGAGGCAAAGATCTCTTTTTTGCCAAGGCCGGGTGCTCGCGTTGCCATATGGTCAATGGCGACGGAGGGTTCATCGCCTCAGATCTTTCGCGATATGCGAGCGCGCAGACCGCGAAGGACATTCGCAGCGCTATCACCGATCCGATAAGAATCTTGATCCTCGACGTCGAATCCTGTGGTGACAACCAGAGAGGGGAAACGCTAACGGGAGTGGCCCGGAATGAAGACAACTTCTCACTACAGATGCAGGAGATCGACGGCGCTTTCCATCTGTTCCGAAAGTCGGAGTTGCGGAGTGTTGAATATCAAACCCGATCGTTGATGCCAGCGGACTACGGATCGAGGCTGAGCCAGCAGGAAATTGACGATCTGGTGAGTTATCTGATGAGTCTGGGGAAGAGATAAAAGCTTTGAACCGCGAAGGACGCAAAGTGCGCAAAGAAATTCGCTAGAGCGACACGCCGCGTTTCCACGGGATGAAATCTTCCTGCGACTTTAGCTCGGCTTTGGTGTGAATCTCGCCACTGGCAATGCTGATCACCTGTTCCAGAATTGACTCGCCCATTTGCTCGATGGTGGTGTCTCCGGAAATGATTCGACCGGTGTCGATATCGATGATGTCATGCATGCGATTGGCCAGCTCGGAATTGGTGGCTAGCTTGACTACGGGCGCGATCGGATTGCCCGTCGGCGTCCCCAGGCCGGTGGTGAAGAGCACGACATTGGCTCCGGCGCCGACCTGCGCGGTGACCGCTTCAACGTCGCTTCCCGGGTGCAGAGCAGATTCAGGCCGGACTCAGTTGCAGTCTTGGGGATAGTCCAGAACGTCAGCTGACCGGAGACGTTCCGCCTTTGCGGGCAGCCCCGCCGACTTCATGGCGTCTGTGATCAGGCCATCCTTGATATTTCCCGGGGACGGATTCATGTCAAAGCCGGAGCCCACGGCTTCGGCTCTGGCGGCATAGGTTCTCATCAGGCTGATGAACTTATCTGCCGTTTCCGCGCTTTTGCAGCGGTCGATCAGATCCTGCTCGACGCCGCACAACTCCGGAAACTCCGAGAGAATACTTTTTCCTCCCAATGCCGCGATCAAATCAGAGAGATGGCCGATGGCGGGATTGGCAGTGATGCCGGAAAATCCGTCTGAGCCGCCGCATTTGAGTCCTACAGTCAGAGCGGAAAGTGGCGCCGGCGCGCGGGTCAGCCGATTGGCTTCGACCAATCCGAGGAAGGTTTGCCGGATCGCATCCCCCAGCATGGCGGACTCGAGATTGCTCGCCTGCTGATCGAAAATCAGCAGTGGCTTATCGAACCGGGGATTCCGCTTCTGCAGTTCCTCGCGCAGCATCGAAATCTGCGCGTGCTGACATCCCAGGCTAAGAATTGTGGCGCCAGCCACGTTAGGATGATGGATGTATCCGGCCATCAGCCCGCAGAGGGCTTGCGCATCCTGCCGGGTCCCGCCGCAGCCCATGTCGTGGGTCAGAAACCTGATGCCATCGAGATTGGGAAAGATCGTCGCACGCACCGGCCGCCGACGGAGTCTTCCGTTAAACTTGTAGTCTCTTGATCTCTGCAATTTTTCCTTCGCGATAAAGCTTCACCAGGTCGGCGACATGCCGGCGATAGTTCTGCGAAGGAGAGATGCCAAGTTCCTTTTCGAACGCCTCCTGCAGCGCGCGGATATTCCGGTTTTCGCAAAAGACCAGAGGAATTACCATCCAGTAGTTGCGCGTCCCTACCTGGCCATCGGCGCGGTGGTAGCCCTGAAAGGTCGCGGCCTTTCCATTTTGAAATATCGGGAGCATCCCAGGTCTGTGAAGTAGATTTTGCATGGAAGTCAGAACTCTGGTGGCGCATGTTGGAGACGGTAATCGCTTCACCCTTGCGAATGGCAGCGGTGGCTTCTCCGACCAGTCCTCCGTACATGATGATGCGGTCGCCGGCGTTCAAATCCTGGAGAGCAAATTTGTGCTTGGCTGGCACTCTCGACTGAATTTTGTAGGACTGCCCCTCGAGAACAACTTCGTCGCCCGTGTCCAAGCGGCTCAGCGCTACCGCGACATTATCCTCGGGAGCGATTTTTAGTACGTTGCGTTGCAAAAGTTTGAGTTCGCTCATAGATATGATATTCACGTCCCGCCTTTCTAGCCGGGTAGCGCGACCGCGGGCGCTCTTAACCGGTAAAGAGTCTCCCCTGCGCGGGGAATCAGCTTGATGCCCTCGGCTTCGCGGCCCCGCCAATCTTCAAAATTTATGCTCTTAGGATCGATGTAGCCAAGATTCAATCTCCGGCAGCGTTCCTCAGAAATGCCGGTAGCGAGAGTCACTTTAATTCGCGGAGTTTCGACGCCAGTCGCGGCATCGTATGTGCCCTGTCCTATCAAGTGGGTGGAATGCGCAATCGCGTTGCGAGGCACATCGGCGAACTTGTTCCACTGTTTCAAAAAATAATCCCGGCAGTGATAACCAATCTTGTCCAGATAAGCTCCGTGAGTGTAGCTGAACTCGGTGATGTGCGGAGCATATAGCACGACTTCTCCGCCGTCGGCCATGGCAGGTTCCACTTTGTACATGCCCTTGGCGCCGGTCCAGATATCGTCATACATTTCCGGCAGGACCGAGAGCACGCGGCGAAACGGGCGATCGACCCACTGGATATGCTTTTGCGCGGAGAGTTCGACGGCGGCTTTCCAGGCCTCCGGTGCGGTACCGAAATGCATGCCAGCAATGCCCTGCTCGGTCAGAACCAGGGCGAAGCAAGCGACCGGAACTTTTATTTTTTCGGCAGCTTGATCAATGAGCGCGCGAATGGGAGTGCAACGGGTGCCGATGAGGTTGTAGCTTCCGAGCAGAGCTCCCAGCCAGTGCGTCTGGTTGATCATTTCTCCGGTGCTGACGCCGGGAAACAGATATTTATTTCCACCTGAAAAGCCAACCACTTCGTGCGGAAACACCGGCCCGCAAATCAGAACCTGGTCATAGTCGAAGAGCAGCCGGTTGATCTTGACCAGGATTGGATCCGACAAGAGACCGCCGGAAACTTTCGCGACTTCCTCCGCCGGAATGGTGCCCAGATCCGCAAAGGTCTCGGGAAGATCCCAGCGGTGATTCAAGACACGAGCCTTGCCACAGACTCCGTTGACGACGGGACGGCCCAGCAGACGAGTCAGGTGCGCTTCGCTCATGAAGGGATGAGTGCCGAGGGCTATCAGGTAGTCGCAGGCCGCGGCTCGCGTTCCGATTTCATCTTCAAGGAGCTGGAACATCAGCGGCATGGGCATGGTGCGAGTGCCATCGGGAATGATGGTCAAGCACGCGCTTGCCCGTCACTTGAAGTTCGGCCGCCGCCTGGGCAACGATTTGGCGAATCTCATCGTGAGTGAGCACGCCATCAGCCGCGTTTGCGCCGATCGTCATTACTTATAGATTTCGATTCTTCAAGGTGCTCCTACAACTTGGCGCGAGGACTTGAATTCCTAGAATTCTGGTGGCGCCGCTTTCGCCTCTTCCAAGGTGAGGCGCCGCTTTTGTCGATAAGACATGTTACACATATGGGCCGCCACCGCGGAGCGGTATCCGAGTTCAACCGGCGCATTCGGTGTCTTCCGTGAACGCATGCAATCAGTCCAGTTAGCGATGTGATTCTGGGATGGTGATTGCCCCGTCAACTGGCGCCCCGCTCGGCCGATTTATTTCCTCGGGATAGTAACGCACGCTCTCCTCGGATTTGCCGCTGACCATATCGTTGGCGCCCGCCACGTATTCGATGGTGCCGTCGCTGCCGAGGATGCGCTGGCCCAATCCGTAGCGGCGGTTGCTGAAAGTGGATTGCCAGGCGACGACCACGTCATTGGGAAAATCGATGGTGACCGCAATCGTGTCCGGCACCTGGCGGCCATCTTTTTCCGAAAACACGCCGCCGGACATGTAGGCGGCGCTGGGCAGCGGAAGATCGAGCACGCTGATGATCCATGCGATCTGATGGACCATGTTCTCGGTGACGTTTCCGCCCGAGAACATCCAATACAGCCGCCAGTTGAGAAACTTGAAAGGATCGAAGGGCATGTCCGGGCGGCCGTTGAGGAAGGCTTTCCAGTCGACATTCTGCGCGGTGCAGTCAGGAGGAACGGGGCGAACCCACTGGCCTTTGCCGTGAGGCGTGTTGCGGCCCATCCACGATTCCACCTGCGTTACCTTGCCCACCATTCCGTCCGCGACCCACTTTTTCGCGTCGGCGAACGGGCCTTCGCTCTCGTGCTGCAAACCAATTTGAATTACGCGGTCCGATTTCTTCGCCGCTTCCAGGCACTGCTCTGCCTCGGGAATCGACCAGGTCATCGTCTTTTCCGAATAAAGATCCTTTCCGGCGGCGAGCGTGTCCAGAAAATGCCTGGCGTGAATGTGCAGCGGGCGTGGCCACCAGGATGCCGTCGATGTCTTTCCTGTCGAGGACGCGGCGATAGTCGCCAAACGTCTCCAGGCCCGGCACAATTTTTTTGGCCTCATCGAAGCGGCGATTGTAGACATCCGCGACCGCGACCACCTGAAGATTCGGGACCTCGAGCGATTGCTTTAACAACTCCTGCCCTCTCGCGCCGGCGCCGATGAGCGCCACTCGAACTCGATCATTCGCGCCAAGTGCGCGAGCCGTGGGATAAGCCAGGAATGCGGCGCCTGCAGCGGCCTGCTTGATGAAATCCCGTCTTGTGTTCTTCGGCATTTTTGCCTCCAGATAAGATGTGTGAGAGAATCGTCCGCGGTAAAAGCGAACCCCAGCGGCTGAAGCCGCGGTGTTTGCTGCGGCTTTGCGGCACGACTAAAGTCGTGCCCTTCCCGAAACGCTTGCCGGCTTCTTCCGGCACGTCCGCCGCCGTTCGCGAGTTCCCTCTCGTGCGATTCCCGAATACTTCGTCGTTTCTTGTCGTTTCTATAGCGCTCCGGCTTTTTCCAGCGCATCTTTCATTCCCGCCCAACTTTGTATGGTGGACGCTTCGGGCGTGCCGGCGCCGCGCCAGTGCGTTTCCAGGCTTACGGCGTGATGATAGCCATCTTTTTTGAGAGCTGCGAATTGGCCCACCCAGTCGATCGTGCCCTTGCCCATCGCAGCCCAGTCGTAGCCGTTCGCGGTCTTGACGGCATCTTTGCAATGGCAGTGGCCGATCCGGTCTTTCGGTAAAAGATTGTAGCCGTCGGGATAGGGTTTTTCACCGAGGGTGGCGGCGTTGCCCGGATCCCAATTCAGCATGAAGGAGCGGGATGGCACGCCGGCGAGGACCTTGGCCGATTCGGCGCCGGTGCCGGTGTTGCAGGCGGCTTCATTCTCCAGTATCAGAATCATTCCATTTTTGCCGACTTTTTCTGCCGCCTGTTGCAGGGTGTCATTGATGGCCTGGCGATAGGGCGCCTGGTCATCGAGTCGCCAGAAATCGAAGCAGCGAATGCGATCGGTGGAGAACGCTTTGGCCAACGCAATGGCGCGGTCGAGGACCTCACCCTGCTGCTCATAGGTGAAGTTGGCGTTGAATTGATCGTGTTTCGGACTGAATTTGGATTTCGGGGCGCCCGGCCAGTCGACTTTGAACAACGGGCTGGCGATGTCGGTGACGCGCAGATTGTTTTTCTTCAGGAGTCGCTGCGCTTCCGCAATTTCTTTCGCATCCAGGCTGACGACGTTCTTGTCCCACATGCTGCGCAGCTCCATCCATTCCATGCCGAACTGTTGCGAAGCCACCTCGCAGGCGTGGCCGAAATCCTGGGAAATCTCGTCGTTGATCACGGCGATCTTGAACGGCGATTTTGCCAGACGGGACGATCCGGACACGGAGGGTGATGACGATTGAAACGGAGCCGCCGAAAGCGTGCTATTGGCGGCAGCTAGCACTCCCAACCCCGCGATAAACTCACGACGCGAAAACTCTGAGCGCATTGGCATTCTCTCCTTGCGGCTGAAGCGATGCCGAGTAAGCCCGCTCGCTGCCATCTGGTTTGAACTAAAACAGTCATCACTTTAAAGCACTGCTAGTCCCGTTCACTCGAACGACAAGCATGGAATCAGAAACATCGGCACGACCGCGGCCAGCTACTCTCGTCGAGGCAATCGGCCGGGGTCGACACTTGATGCATGATCTTCCACGAAAGTATAAGTGACACAACCCGCAAAAGTAGTTTAGTTTGGCTCAAGACCAAACTCAGTTTTTACGATTTGACAGCCGCGACAAGCGATTCTTATAGTCGGCGGGCCGGGATTGTTTCGATCTGCCTTCAGCCCTGGGCCGCCTTGATCTGCAAATTGCGAAACGAGGACCCGATGATGAGATTCATGTTGTTTTTATTGTTTGCGCTAGCCCTTCCCATGATGACGGCTCAGGAGACAGTGCCGGAAGGATTCGAAATCTGGACGGCCGACTCGCTGAAGCAGCTTGACCAGACCCTGCACGCCCAGGCCGCGAAGAACGATCACCACATGTCGGTGCAGCGTCTCGGAGATTTTGCCAACGATACGTTCATGCTCTCTCGCCGCGAGGCTGATGGCGTGGTCGAATTGCATGAAACTCAGGCCGACGTTTTCTTCGTGAAGTCGGGGTCGGCGACGCTGGTTGTCGGAGGCACGATGGTGGGCGGCGATATAGTCGAACCGCACGAAAAACGCAATGGCACCATTCAAGGCGGCATTCGCCGGAAACTCTCCGCAGGCGATGTGGTCCGCATCCCTCCCAAGGTGCCGCACCAACTTTTGCTCGATGGCTCAAACGACTTTACTTACTTTGTAGTCAAGGTGAAAGGCTATTAGCCTCAAGCCGCTGCATATTCGAGTCCCATAAATTGAGGAGAAAACGGTCATTCTCGAGCGCTACAACGGAGACCACATGAATGCTTAGGGTTTCTTACGCAGAGCTTTTCGAGACTCTTTCGCGAGTACTGCTGAAGCTGGGCTTCGAGCCGAAGCGCGCACGGCTCTGCGCCCAGCTTTTCGCCGATACTGACCGCGACGGTGTCTACACCCACGGGCTCAACCGCTTTCCACGATTCCTGTCGATGATTGAAAGTGGGCTGATCGACATTCACGCCGAACCAGGGCTGCTCATCAGTTCAGCATCGCTCGAGCGCTGGGACGGAAAGATCGGTCCCGGGAATCTCAACGCCTATCACTGCATGGAAAGGGCAATCGCACTTTCCCGCGAACATGGGATGGGGTGCGTAGCTCTGGCCAATACCAATCACTGGATGCGAGGCGGCAGCTATGGCTGGCAAGCCGCCGAGGCCGGCGTCATCGGCATCTGCTGGACCAATACGCTGCCTAATCTTCCACCCTGGGGAGCTTCCGATCCGCGAGTGGGAAACAACCCGCTCGTAGTTGCGGTCCCGCGCGCCAGCGGACACGTAGTGCTGGATATGGCAATGTCACAATTTTCCTACGGCACGTTGGCTTCCTATCGCATGCGGGGGGAGTTGTTGCCAGTGGAAGGCGGCTTTGACGCAGACGGAAAGCTTACGCGAGACCCGGGAGCCATCGAGACATCGAATCGCCCATTGCCCATTGGCTTTTGGAAGGGTTCAGGCCTGGCCTTGATGCTCGATTTGCTGGCCGCAATATTGTCGGGCGGGAAAGCTACATATCAGATCCCGCCGATCCCCGAACAGGAGAGCATGGTCTCGCAGGTTTTTATCGCCGTGAACTTTGCTTCACTCGACCCGTCAGGTAGTAATGCGGCCGCCGCGCGAGTCGCGGATCAGATCATCGAGCATTTCCAGTTGCCACCCAATTCCACGGGGGAGCGCGTGCGCTATCCCGGCTACCGCGTGCTGACCACGCGCAAAGATAATCTGGCCAATGGCGTGCCCGTGGAACCCTCGATCTGGCGGCAGTTACGGGCATTTTAGAAACTCCGCAGAGCATTCCCACTGTTGAGTCTGACTGGATTCAAATTTAAGCTTTTATGCTTTGACACCCACAGAGTCATTCCTATACTTGACAGTGATTTGTTGAGTCGTGCGCCTAGAGGTCTATGTTTTTCACTGCTGGATTCGCAAGAACGCCGCTCGGAAAAAGTAGCACTTTAATCGGGGCCATCACACTATGAATCCTGCCGCTACATCCGCCATCCCGGCGTCGGATTCCGAGGCGGCAGCGGTCATTCCCCGGGCCGGATATTTCCGCTGGGTCATTTGCGCCCTCCTGCTTATTCGGCACCACCAAGAACTATATGGACCGCCAGGTCCTGGGCGTTCTCAAGACCACGCTGCAACACGACCTGGGATGGAACGAAATCGACTACGGCAATCTGGTGTTTGCCTTTCAGGCGGCCTACGCGGTGGGCATGGTGGTGGTGGGCCGGCTGGTCGATCGGCTGGGCACGCGCCTGGGCTACGCGCTGGCCATGGTTTTCTGGAGCCTGGCTTCGATGGGACACGCCCTGGGAAGCTCCTTCACCAGTTTTCTTGTTGCGCGATCGGCGCTGGGCTTCGGGGAGTCGGGAGTTTTTCCGGCCAGCATCAAGACGGTCGCGGAATGGTTTCCCAAGAAAGAGCGGGCGCTCGCGACGGGAATCTTCAACGCCGGAACCAATGTCGGCGCCATCATCACTCCGCTGGTCGTGCCCTGGATCACGATTCACTGGGGCTGGCGCTGGGCATTCATCATCACCGGCGCGCTGGGGTTTGTCTGGCTCATCTTCTGGCTGCTGCTCTATCGCAAGCCGGAAGAGCATCCGCGCGTCTCCAAGGCGGAACTGGCCTATATCCGCAGCGATCCGCAGCCAGCCAATGGCGAAAATCAAATGGGCCCGCCTGATTCCTCACCGTCAGACCTGGGCGTTCGTGGTGGGCAAATTCATGACTGATCCCATCTGGTGGTTCTATCTGTTTTGGGTGCCGGATTTTCTGCAACGCAAGCACGGCCTGGCTCTGATGAAGATCGGCCTCCCGATCATGGTGATCTATGTGATCGCCGATGTCGGCAGCGTCGCCGGCGGCTGGCTGTCGTCGTGGCTGATCCAGCGCGGCAAAAGTGTGAACCTGGCTCGCAAGACCACGCATGCTGATTTGCGCGTTGTGCGTCGTCCCGATTGTGTTTGCCTACCGCATGGAAAGTATGTGGGGAGCAGTTCTGCTGATCGGGCTTGCGGCCGCCGCGCATCAGGGATTCTCCGCCAACCTTTTTACTCTTACCTCCGACACTTTTCCGGCGCAGGCCGTCGGCTCGGTGGTCGGAATGGGAGGAATGGCAGGCGCGATCGGAGGAATGCTGATCGCCAAGATCGTCGGCTACACCTTGCAGTGGACCGGCAGCTACATGATTCCGTTTCTGATCGCGGGCTTCGCGTATCTGCTGGCTCTGGCCGCCATTCAGCTTCTGGTGCCCCGAAGCTGGAGCCTGCCAATAATTAAACTGAGAGAGAAACGACGGTGCATCCTGCGTTCATGCGCAAGGTAGGACCGCCGCGTCTGTCTAGGAGTTTTCGCTCCGAGTTAGACGGCTCGCGATTCGTGAACCGCTATTGGTTCACGCCGCTGGCGAGAAATCCTCCGTCGACCACCAGCAGATGTCCAGTGACGAAGCTTGCGGCTTCCGATGCCAGGAACACGGCCGCACCTCCGAGTTCGTCGAGCTTCCCGAATCGCCGCATCGGTGTGCGCAGCAGGAATTCGCGGCCGCGGTCGGTTCCGTCCAGCAGGGCGGCGTTCAGGTCGGTGCGGAAAACGCCGGGAGCAAGGGCATTGACGCACACACCGGACTGTGGCCCACTCGATGGCCAGCGATTTCGTAAGCGAAGCCACCGCCGCCTTGCTGGCACTGTATGCGGCAACCTCATAGAGCGCGACAAACGAAGAAAGCGAAGCAATATTAATGATGCGGCCGTAACCGCGCTCGATCATATGGCGCCCAAACACGCGGCAGGCGCGCAAAGTCCCGTTCAGATTGGTTTCGAGGATCGCGTTCCAATCGGAATCCGGGACCTCGAGCGTGGGCGTTCGTTTGGTGCGGCCGGCGCAGTTCACCAGAATCTGAACGCTGCCGAATTTGGCGTTGACAGATTGCAGAAGCTGCACCAGGCTGGCCTTGTCGGTGACGTCGCAAGTCTGATTCAACGATCGCCGGCCGAGTGCCTCAACTTCCGCAGACAGCGGCAGCACCTGTGGGCGCGGCGGCCGGTGGGAACCACGTTGGCTCCGGCTTGCGCCAGCGCCCGGGTGAGCGCAAGTCCGATGCCGCTGGTCCCGCCGATCACAACCGCGGTCTGGTTGGTTAGATCAAGAAGAGGATGACCCATGAGCTGATCCTTCGTTTGCGGCGTTCCTGGAAATGCAAATTGTAGACGGGGAATTATAGAGTCAGAAGGATCCGCCGGGTTGCGCTTGCAAATTGTTTCTCCGTTTAGCACGGCTGAAGAGCGACATTATTTTTTTCCTTTGACACTCCGGCAGCCGAACCCTATAGTGCCCGACCTCCGCGCTTTTTTAGCGGTATATTAACGCTTAACCTCCGGGAACAATTGGAGTCCTGGCGCTCCGCCGTCCGGTGCGCTTTTCGCAATCATTCACGGAGCGCACAATAATAAGTACCCAGCAGGCGAACGTGGAAGCCAAGTCTTCGGGACAAGCAGGCCCCGGCGAAAAGTTCGATACGCTCGCGGCGGATCAGATTCATGCCGCGGTCGAAGATGTATTGGCGACAACCCAATGCATCGACATGCACACTCACCTCTTTCCTCCTTCATTCGACAAACTGAGTTTGTGGGGTATCGACGAACTACTGACCTATCACTATCTGGAGGCGGAATTCTTTCGCTCCTCCACCATGACGCCGGAACACTACTGGTCGCTGTCGAAGCCAGCTCAGGCTGACGCCATCTGGCAGGCGCTGTTCGTTCAAAACACTCCCGTCTCCGAAGCGACGCGCGGAATCGTCGCCGTGCTTAGCGCCTTCGGTCTGTCCACTCAGAGCTCTGACCTTTCCGAGGCACGTTCGTTCTTCAAGGCTCAAAGCGCGGAAGAACACGTCTTGAGAGTCCTGGAAATGGCGGGCGTGAGCTCGGTGGTCATGACCAATGACCCGCTCGACGCCGGAAGAACTTCCGTTCTGGATGAACGGCGTGCAGCGGCACTCGCACTTTCAAGCCGTCTTGCGCCTGGACCGGTTGCTGCGCGAATGGTCTGACCCGTGGCAACTGCTGGCCAGTCAGGGTTATGAGGTTGACGATCAGGCTTCGGGAAAGTCCATCGGCGAGATTCGCCGATTTATCGCTGACTGGTACGCGCGCATGCGGCCTGTGTACATGGCGGTCTCCCTGCCCGATACGTTTCAGTTTCCCGAGAATACGCTCCGCAAGCAAGATACTGAAAGAAGCAGTGCTGCCCTCGTGCCGCGAATTGGGCTTGCCCTTGTCTCTCATGATCGGAGTGCGCCGCCAGGTGAATCCGCGACTCCGATTGGGCGGCGACGGCGTGGGCAGAGCCGACCTTCGTTCGCTGGAAAATTTATGCCGGGACTTTCCCGACAACCGCTTTCTGGTGAGCGTGCTCAGCCGCGAAAATCAGCACGAACTCTGCGTGTATGCGCGGAAGTTCAATAACCTGATGCCCTTCGGGTGCTGGTGGTTTCTGAACAATCCTTCAATCGTGGAGGAGATCACGCGGGAGCGAATCGAAATGCTCGGAACCAGTTTCATCCCGCAACACTCCGACGCGCGGGTTCTGGAACAGGTGATCTACAAGTGGCGAAACACGCGAGCGACCCTCATCCCCATTCTGACTTCAACTTATCGCGCGCTTGACCGGGACGGCCGCCGCGTGACCCGGCAGGATATTAAGCGCGACGTTGATCGCCTGTTCCGTTCGAACTTCACCGAGTGGATCAATCACCGCGCCGATCATTGAGCATCGGCAGTGAGATCCAGGGCGGGGTCCGGCGCAAGGTGTCCACGGGAGATGTCGTACGCATTCCGCCACGGATTCCCCGCCAGCTTCTGCTTGAGGGTTCATACGAATTCGATTGCGTTGTGATTAAAATAAAAGGATATTTGACGTATTCGGGTTGGTCCTGGTTCTGCAGCTCGCCTTGCCAGGGACGGAGGAGATGTTTTGAAAGTCAGCAAGCGCATCGTTCAAAGTTCATTCGTGAAAAGTTCACTTGCAATATTCGCCGTCACCGCCATTTTTTTAGTCCCCTGCGCATGGGCTCAGAACGCCAATTTCCATAACGCCCCGGATTCGGCCAAGCAAATGAAAAATCCCTATGCGGGCCAGCCGCCGGCGGCCGGTCAGCCGCTTTACCATCTGCGCTGCGCCCGCTGCCACGGCGATAATGGCGAGGGCTCCGGGAACATTCCGCCGCTGGCGCAGGACAAGATCAAAGCCGCCAGCTCGGGCGAGCTGTTCTGGTTCATCACCAAAGGCGACGTAAACAACGGCATGCCGTCATGGGCCGCACTCCCGGCGCGGCAACGCTGGCTGATCGTCAACTATGCCAAAGTCCTCGGCACGCCCCAGGCTGCCAAGGCAAATCGTCCCGCTGCTTCGGAAAAGGCCTCAGCCGTAAACCTGCCGCCGCCTCGACCGCCATTCACCGACTATCGCTTCGAGAAGCCGGGACAGACTCGCAAGATCACTCTCAACGACCTTCCCGCTCCTTTCGCGACGCCATCGGCCGGCAATGGGCCTAAGACCGTTGCCCGCCCGGAGGGCGCATGGCCACAGGTTCCCGCCGGATTTAAAGTGGAACAGTATGCGTCCAGCCTCGACGTTCCGCGGATTATTCGCACCGCTCCCAATGGCGATTTTTTCGTAGCCGAGACCAGAAAAGATGGCGACATTCTGGTTTTCCGCGGTATCACCCAAAACGGCAAGCCGCAGCAGATGGCAGTTTTCGCCAGCGGCTTGAATCGTCCGTTCGGCATCAACTTCTATCCGCCCGGGCCGAATCCGCAGTGGATCTATGTGGGCGACACCGATGCAGTGGTCCGCTTCCCTTATCAGAATGGCGACTTGCAGGCGCGCGGCGCGGCGGAACATATTGCCGACCTGCCCTCCGGGGAAGGCCACTCGACGCGTGACGTTGTATTCTCTCCTGATGGCAAGAAAATGTATGTCTCCGTCGGATCGGCTTCGAACGTCGACGATCCCGACACGACTCCTGCAGAAAAGAATCGCGCTGACGTTCTGGAATTCAACCCGGACGGTTCAGGAATGCGGGTTTATGCCTACGGAATTCGCAATTGCGTCGGCCTTGGCCTGAATCCCATGACCGGCGAGATATGGTGTTCGGTGAACGAACGCGACGGGCTGGGCGACAACCTTGTCCCCGACTACATCACCCATGTCCAGGACGGCGGCTTCTACGGCTGGCCGTGGTGGTACATGGGCGGACATCAGGATCCGCAGGCATGCGGGGAAACATCCCGAACTGAAAGACAAAGTCATCACGCCGGATGTGATCCTGAATCCGCACAATGCTTCTCTGGGGATCACGTTTTACGATGGCAAGCAGTTCCCTGCCGAATATCAGGGCGACCTTTTTGCCTCGGAGCATGGCTCCTGGAACAGGTCGGCTCGGGTCGGTTATGAAGTGATCCGGGTGCCTCTGCACCAGACCGGACATGCCACCGGCGAGTACGAGGATTTCATGACCGGATTTGTGGTCGACAACGAGCATGTCTGGGGACGCCCGGTTGGCGTCACCGTCGCTCCCGATGGGTCGTTGCTGGTAACCGATGACGCCTCGAACTCCATCTGGCGCATCACTCATACTGGAAATTGAGCCTTCGCAAACTCAGAGACTTCTGACGCGGTGTCATAGAGGCCGCGCGCTACGGTAGATCGCAACGCGGGTCGACCCGAGGAATTTCGGCGACCCTCTGCGGCATGCTCGCTCCTCCGCTGCTTACATCGCCGTAGTAAACTCCCCTCGCGCCCTCGACCAAAGCATGCGTGCTTGAACCATCGCGAGGGCGGAGGCTCGCATGATCCGGTCGCTTATTCTTATGCTTTCTCTGTTGCAGGCGGTAACCGCCGTAGCCCAGCACAAACCTCGACGTCTCCTGACACTCCCGAGCCCGGCTCGGTTGAAGCCATCGCCGCAGCCACGGGCGACAAGCACTTTCTCTCGCCCTGGGTCTCCTACCTGCCCCAGTCCGCGACCGTTCCCTCGCCACTTGCGCTTTCTGGGCACGAATCGCGGGCGCACCGGGCGAGTTTGTGGACTCGCGCAAAGGCTTACGCCTACTGCCGCGCTCTGGCGGCCGCTTCCCCGCGGGTGCGCGTCTTCACCATCGGACACAGCGAAGAAGGACGCGAGATCCTGATGCTCGCGATCGCAGATGAGAACGGCATCCGCGATCTCGATCGTCTGAAGAGCGCGACCGCCGCCCTCGCCGATCCCCGTCGCACCGATCCCGCCGCCGCCGAACGCCTGATCGCGAATGCCCGCCCCATCTACTACTTCAACGCCGCCCTGCACTCTGACGAAACCGGTTCCACCGAAGCCATGCTGGAGATGGCTTATCGCCTGGCGGTTTCCGAACAGCCGATGATCCAGCGCATCCGCCAACAGCTTGTGGTTCTGATCAACCCGGTTTCCAATCCCGACGGACGCGACAAGATGGTGGAGTGGTTCTACCGCTATCTCAAAGGCAAGACCGATCGCGACACCCTGCCGCGCCAGTCGCCTCCCTACTGGTCGAAATACGCCTTCGTGGACATCAATCGCGACACTCACCAGCAGACCCACGAGACCACGAAAGCTGTACACCGCATGTTTCACGAGTGGCATCCCACGGTCGTCCACGATCTGCATGAAGGCTCGCCCTTCCTGATGACGTGGAACGGCACCGGCCCCTACAACCCGAATATCGATCCCATCACCTACACCGAATTTCTGGAGTTGAGCTTTCACGAAGTTCAGACCCTGACCGCCATGGGCATGCCCGGCGTCTCCACCTGGAATTTCGGCGAAGCCTTCGCCCATCTCTATCTGGATTCCGTCGCCATGAATCACAACAGCATCGGCCGCGGATACGAAACCTGGGGCAATGGCACCGCCGAGACCCTGCGCCGTACCGTCCCGCCCGCCGAGGCCAGCATGGAGTGGTATCGGCCGCTGCCCCCTCCCGCCGGAGAGGTCACGTGGTCGGCCCGCGACAACCTCAACTATCAGGAGACGGCGGCGCTCGCGGCGCTCGACTACAGCGCCGGCAGCGCGAAAGCCATGCTGCGCAATTTCTACAAGAAGGGTTGGGACTCCTGGCAGAAAGGCTTGAACGAGCCGCCGTATGCCTTCCTGATTCCTGACGGCCAAGGCGATCCGCACCCGCGTCGCGCAAATGGTTGGCCGCCTGCTCGGTCAGCACATCGAGGTAGGACGCGCGCAAGCAGGAATTGAAACTGAAAGACGGCGACTATCCCGCCGGCACTTACGTCGTGCGCCTCGACCAGCCTTATCGCAACTACGCTGTAGATCTGCTCACGCCGCAGCGTTATCCCAAAGACGGCAGCGAACCCTACGACGATGTCTCCTGGGAGTTGCCCGCGCACTATCATCTGCAGGCGATTCCCACCGCCGATCGCGTCCGTGCGCTCCGCCGCCCTCACTCCGCTGACCGAGCAACCGCATCCGGCAGGCAATGTCACGGGCGCCGGCCCCGTCTTCTTGATGAAAGACACAGGTCAGGAGGAACTGCTCGCCGCGCGTTACCGGCTGGCCGGTTTCAACATCGAAATCGCCGAGCACGCATTTCAGCGCGGGCGGAATCGACTTCCCCGCCGGATCGTGGATCCTGCCCGCGCAGGATGGCCTGGCCGATGCAGTTCGCAGCACCGCCAGTCGATTTGGGTCTCGACTTCACCAGCGCCGCCGCCGTCCCTGACGTTCCCCGGCACGCAGCCAAAGCCGCGCGCATCGGCGTGTGGGTGCCGTGGGCCGACACCGACTCAATCGGCTGGCTGCGCTACTCGCTCGATCAGCGCAAGATTCCTTACACCTATCTTCGCGATGAAGATATCCGCGCCGGAGGGTTGCGCGATCGCGTGGACGTCGCTGCTCTATGGCCATGTAGATCTCGAACTTGCCGAGCAGATTCAGGGCCTGCCGAAAGCCTGGGGACCGATGCCCTTCAAGAAAACTCCGCAGACGCCAAGCTTCGGCACGCCCGCCGAGTCCGACGACATCACCGGCGGCATCGGATGGGAAGGTCTGGCGCAGCTTCAACACTTCGTCGAGGATGGCGGTCTGCTCGTAACCCTGGGCAGCGGCTCCATGCTTCCGCTCGAAGGCGGCATGGTGCGCGGCGTCCGGCGTTCTTCCGGCGGCGTGCCGCGCAGCACCCAGGGCGGCGGAGCCGATTCTGCCGCGGCGGCACAGCAAGCGGCCACGCGCACTCCGGGCGCGCATGTGCGCGTGACCTTCGACCAGCCCGATCATCCGCTGGCCTACGGCTATCCCGGCGCGCACTTACGTGTTCCGCCAAAACTTTCCCGCTCTACGATGTGCCGCGGCACTGGCTGCGCATGGCCTACTGCACCACCTGCCTCGACGGACCGGAAGACCGCAGCCACATCGTCATGGAATGGGGTGACCGCGAGCGGAGCGCCGTTCGTGGTCAGCGGCCAGGCCTGGGGCGAGGCCCGACTGATCGGACGTCCGGCCATTCTCGATATGCCCGCAGGCCGCGGCCATGTTGTCACCTTCAATTTCAATCCGATCCACCGCGACCTGAATCGCGGCGATCAGCGCCTGCTCTGGAATGCGATTATCAACTGGCAGGCGATATTGGCCGAGCCGCGATAGCAGGACTGCTCTTCTCGATCGGAAACGCAACTGTAGCCCGGCGAACTCAGGCGCCGAATCGTTCGGCAGCGCGCGCTTTGGCTTTGGCCGCTTCTTCTTCGCGATTCTTGGGCGGCGCGGTGGTTTCGAGCGAACGGAGAAGACGGGTCGAGATGCCGGCTATTTCATCCACTGCGGCCAGGAACGAGGCCTCATTCGCCTTTGATGGTTTGGTGAATCCACTGATTTTTCTCACGAACTGCAGCGAGGCAGCTTGCACTTCCTCCGGCGTAACCGGTGGATCGAAGTTGAAGAGCGTTTTGATATTTCTGCACATTTACCGTTTCCTCAAGATGATGGCAAAGCCCAATCGGTCAAGGCTGTCTACAACGAAATTCTATCGCGTCTCGAACCCCGTCGCCGCCCGCAGAAAGACGAAATCGTACGAGTAAGACCAAGAATCGCCGATACTTAGCAAATTTTCAAAAAAGATCGTGCAACTGTCGATCTGAGGGTCGACAGTTCGACGTCTAAGTGGAGAGCGAGGATCCATCCGGTCAAGCCCGTTCGGAATCCAGCTCCAAATCCGATACAGAGGGAGACAACAAGATGAAAGTCATGGTGTTCGTCAAGGCCAACAAGGACTCGGAAGCGGGCGTTATGCCGAGCCGGGAGATCCTCACCGCAATGGGGAAGTACAACGAAGAGCTGGTGAAAGCCGGCGTGATGCTCGCGGGCGAGGGACTTCACCCCACGTCGAAGGCCAAGCGCGTCAAGTTCTCCGGAGGCAAGCACACGGTGACGGACGGACCGTTCACCGAAACCAAGGAGCTGATCGCAGGTTTCTGGTTGTGGCAGGTGAGGTCGATGGAGGAGGCGGTGGAGTGGCTCAAGCGCAGCCCCTTCGACGGCGGCACCGAGATCGAAATTCGCCCGGTGTTTGAGACCGAAGACTTCGGCGCGGAACTCACGCCCGAACTCAGGGAGCAGGAAGAACGACTGCGCAAGCAGGTCGCCGCCAGAAAGTAGCGGGTGCCCCACCCTCGTCGTTCCGGTTTTTGGAACGACAGGGTGGGGATTTAACAGACGGGTTGGGCAAACGGTTAAGAGAAATTATTCGGGCGTCTCAGACCCGTGTACGGGCAGGGCTTTCAGTCCGGCATCCTCCGCGGCAAGCTGCGAGAAAGCTGACCAGTCCAGTTTCTCGCCGCCACGAGCCAGCAAGGTCAGGAAACGGTTGTAAATCAGGCTGGCCAGCGGCAAAGGCACACGCAGCGTTTCGGCCGCAGCCAGCACCAGACGATTGTCTTTGAACCCCAAGGGAGCGGCGAAGCCGGCAGGCGCAAATTTCTTGTCGGCGATCAGTCCTCCGTAAGTTTTGTAAACCGGCGCGTTGAAAAGCGTTGAGGTCAGGAAGTCCACATACTGATGCTGATCCAATCCAGCTTTGCCCACCAGCGCTATGGCCTCACCCAGGGCCTCGATCACTGAAGAAATCAGAAAATTGCCGCTGAGCTTGACCAGATTCGCGTCCGAGGGCTTTTCACCGAAACGAAACGTTTTCTGTCCGATCGCGTTAAACAGGGGCATGCATTCGTCGATCGCATCCGGCGCGCCCGCCACGGCGACAAAGAGCATGGCCGCAGCCGCCGCCTCGGGCCGTCCAAATACGGGGGCTGAGATAAAACGCTGGCCGTTGGTCGCGTGCGCCGCTGCCATCTTTTCGGAAAGCGCGACGCTGATGGTGCTCGAGGAAATGTGAATCGCACCCTTGCCCAGGCTGGCGCCGATACCGCCTTGGCCGAAGACGACGCTTTCGACGGCGCTATCATCCGCCAGCATCGTAATCACAGCCTCGCCGCGGCACGCGTCGGCAACCTTCGCGGCCTGGCGCGCGCCCTGCGCCACCAGCGGCTGCGCTTTGCCGGGCGTGCGGTTATAGACGGTGACCTCATGTCCGGCCTTGAGCAGGTTCGCCGCCATACCCGCGCCCATATTCCCCAGCCCGATCAGTCCGACTTTCATTCCTCACCTCGTCACGGATGTCTGGCAGATTTGGATGCATTGGATCTGTCAGACTTCGTCTACTAATCATGCCGCAGACGCTTTACAATCCCTGTGTCGTCAGCTGAATTGCTGAAGAAGGTGAAATCATGAGCAAATCTACGTATCCCCTGAAACTCCCGCTTTCGATCAAAAAGGCGGCCCAGCGGCTCGCGAAAGAAGATGGTGTGTCTTTGAACCAATGGATCGCGGCAGCGGTAGCCCAAAAAGTTGGCGTCGTCGAAACTGCCGCTGATTTTTTCAAGGCGCGGGCGGGAAAAGCTACTGGCGAAGCACTGATGAAGTTCCTTCGCACTGCTCCCGCGCTCCCTCCCGAGGAGGAAGACAGGCTTCGATAAGGAGCCTAATGAAACGCAAAGCCCGCACATCTCACCGCAAGGCCACGAGTTTCCTCCAATCGGGCCCGACCGCTTTCGTCATGCCGCACTAGATCTGAGCGAACTTGCCTCGATTGCGGTTCCAGAAGCCACTTTCCAAGCCCTTGCCTGGGCGATGCAAATCACGTGAAAGATGAAAAATAACGGCACCAGAAACGTTGGCACCAAGCTTAGGGGCAGCACCGTCATCGCGACCATCGAAGGGCTGTGCGGGCTCAGAAGAGGGGCGGTGGTGCCCACACTAACTGCTGTCACCAGGTCTGTGATGCCGAGCGCTTGCCAGAGAATAAAACTGTTGCGATGACTGGGATCGGCCAGCTTCCATGCCGCGAGTGTCGCCGTCAATCCAATGGCCATGTCGCCGTATCCTGCGGGCAACGCAAATATTGCGGGTAGAACACTGTGAGCCTCCAGGAGGACGAAGGTGAATCCGAGGATTCTCCCGGTTTGTGCCAGTGTCAGAATTTGCGGGTTTAAAGACAAGCAGAACTGGCGGAATTTTTCCGAGGCAGCAAACCAGAGTGAGAACACGACAAGCGGGATCAGGGCGGCGGCGGCAACCGCCAGGCCAATGCGATTCGCATCGTTCTTGAACCCATGGAAAGCTGAAAGAAACAGAACAAAGATGAACCAGGCGACGATCAGCCCGGTGGTGAGCTTTCCATAGTTTGTTGTTCGGCGGGTGGCGTCCAGGTTTTTCATAACAATTCTCCTTGAAGTAAACGTTAGGGAGCCGTGACCAGCTCCGTGACCTGATGTGTGATTTCCAGAAGGTTTTTCCAGGATTGCTCTCCCAGTTGGCGGCGCAATTGCGATTGAACTTTCTCCCAGGCGGGAAGAGCGCGCTTGAACTGGGTTTCGCCTGCCTTGGACAGACGTAAGCGCCGTTCTCGCTGGTCCTGGCCGCGGCGTTCCGCGATCCATCCTTCCCGGTCCATGATTCGGAGGGTTCGGGTAAGCGTGGTGCTGTCCATCGCGAGGATTCCGCCGAGCTGGCTCTGGGTAACTTCTCCGGCCAGCGAGAGGGCTTGCAGGATGGTGAACTGCGTGGCCCGCAACCCCAGCGGGCGCAGGGCATTTTCATAGAGCTGGGTCAGGGCCCGCGACGTCCGGCGGAAGTTGGCGCACATGCATGGGAGTTTCGGTATGCCGGGAGTGTTCCATGTCAGAATAGATGTATATACATCTAATCTGGGTGCATAAAAACTCTCGACGCCTATAACAAAACATTTGCAGAAAACCTTCGACCACACTGTCGATCTCGCCCTGCCTCGTTCGACATACAAGTAGAGGCAAGAAAGAGCATTCAGGAGTCAGTTATGGCGAGACGGCAGAAATTCTCGGAGAGCTTGCGATCCATCGCGGGAAGCGGCCTGGTGGGGCTGGGGCTTCATATTCTATCGGGCAACCTGGATCGGATCGCGGAACAGGCGCAACATCTCCTCGGCGGGAATGCGGGAGAGGCGTTAGGAGTATTGCCCTCCGGCGTTCTGGCCGCTTCGCAAGCGGCGCAGGCCTATGCCATTGACCATCAGGGATTTTTGCAAGGTCTGCTCCAGATATTATGGTCATTCTGGCCCCTGCTTCTCGTGATCGCTGGAACCGTGTTGCTGCGCGATGTGGTCACCGATAAAGTTAAGGGGTTGCCGGCATCCAAGTATTTTCAAAATAAAAATACGGGATGTCGATTTCACTGCGCTTCGTTCGACGCGTAAGTAGAGCAGCAATCTGGCGGCCGAAACCGTTCAGAGATTTAGCACTCAAACTAAAGCTAAGGAGATCTGAAAATGAAATTCATGATGATAGTCAAACATCCCGAGAGACAAGGCCCTCCGCCTAAAGCACTTATGGATGCCATTGCCAAGCTCGGCGAAGACGCGACGAAAGCCGGCACCATGCTCGGTAGCGGTGGTCTTTGCCAGACTGGGTCGGGCGCTCGCGTCCGCCTGTCTGGAGGCAACATAACCGTGACCGACGGGCCATTCACCGAGGCTAAGGAAGTGATTGGGGGGTATGCGCAGTTTGAATTGAAATCCAGGCAGGAAGCGGTCGAATCGGCGGTGCGCTTCATGGAACTTCACAAGAAACACTGGCCGGAGTGGGAGGGCGAAACCGAAGTGCGCCAGATGTTCGAGCCGGGAGAATTCCCTCCGACGGCATAGCAGGGAGCCTGTGGCGCCCCACCCTTTCTTGATCTTCGACTATGAAGGGTGGGGTTGCATGATCGGGTCGGCTGGGGTTCGCGATTCCCCAGCGAATGCCGGGCACGCCCTCACGCTGCAATGAACCCACAAGGCGGGACACACGTTGCACTCACCACCAGATCCCTCGGCTTTGCCCTCGGGATTTCGGCAGCGGGCTCCCGCTGCGCTCACGCCCGCTAGGCGCCTCAACTTGACGCTGGCGGAATAAAAATGGTGTCATCGGTAGAAGTGCCCACTACCGATACCCAACGCGCGATTGATGCAGTCTGGCGGATCGAATCGCCCCGGCTCATTGCCGGGCTGACACGGATCGTACGCGACGTTGGCGTCGCCGAGGATCTTGCCCAGGATGCTCTCGTCGCCGCGCTGGAGCAGTGGCCGGAGTCAGGCGTTCCCGACAATCCGGGCGCATGGCTCATGGCTGCCGCCAAACATCGCGCTATCGATTACTTCCGCCGAAACACGCGGGTGGAGCGCAAGCACGAACAACTCGGCCGCGAAGGCGTGGTTCAGAAGATCGGGGCTCGCGAGGTTCGGGATGGCGAGGCTCAGATGGATGACATCGAGGCTGCTCTCGACGACGACGTCGGCGACGACCTGCTCCGACTCGTGTTCATCTCCTGTCATCCGGTGCTCTCCACCGAGGCGCGGGTTGCGCTCACGCTTCGCCTTCTCGGAGGTCTGACAACCGACGAGATCGCGCGCGCCTTCCTGGTGCCAGAGCCCACCATCGCCCAGCGCATCGTTCGGGCAAAACGTACGCTTGCCGAAAAGCGCGTGCCCTTCGAAGTCCCGCGCGGCACTGAGCTTGCTGTGCGGCTGTCGTCCGTACTTGAGGTCGTCTACCTCATTTTTAACGAAGGCTACTCGGCGACCGCGGGCGGGGACTGGATGCGTCCCGCTCTTTGTGAAGACGCGCTGCGCCTTGGGCGAATCCTGGCCGAGCTCGCGCCGCAGGAGCCGGAGGTCCACGGCCTGGTTGCACTGATGGAAATCCAGGCGTCGCGCTCGCGGGCGCGCGTTGGACCATCAGGAGAGCCCGTCCTGCTTTTCGATCAGAACCGCGCGCAGTGGGATCAACTATTGATCCGGCGAGGTCTGGCTGCGCTTGATCGTGCAGAAAAGCTCGGCGGCGCTCGCGGCCCATACACTTTCCAGGCCGCAATCGCCGCCTGTCACGCAAGGGCGCGGACAGCGGACGAAACCGACTGGGCTCGTATCGTGGCGCTGTATGAAGCGCTGGCAAAACTTTCGCCGTCACCCGTGATTGAACTGAACCGTGCGGTCGCGGTGGGCATGGCGTTCGGACCGGCAGCGGGCCTTAGTCTCGTCGATGCACTGAGCACGGAGCCCTCGCTCCAGACTTACCATCTTCTGCAAAGCGTGCGCGGTGACCTGCTGTTCAAACTCGGGCGCCTGGAGGAGGCCCGGGCTGAGTTCGAGCGCGCCGCCTCGCTTACGCGCAACGCTCGCGAACAGGAGTTGCTGCTGGAGCGGGCCCGAGCTTGCGCTTCTTAATGGCCTGGGACAGATCAGACGAAATCCCCAGCTACACATTTTTGTGGAATCCCACCCTTGCGCACAGAACGCGCAAGGATGGGGCACCCGGCTTTCTTTTAGCCTCCGGCTATGGCTCCGATCACTATGAAGGGCTCTTTGCCCGACGCGATCGCGTCTGGTAACGGCGCATCCGGCGGCTCGTGGGACAAATCTTCCTCGCAGGCGAAAAAGCGCAAGAAAGGCCGGCGCTGCAGCGTCCCGTGGTCGCGGATGGTGCCACGCAGCATGGGGTAGCGGGCCTCGAGTGCGTCGAGCACCGAACGCTGCGTCACCGGGCCGGCCACATCGATGCTCACCTCGCTGCCGGCGTGGGCGAGCGTTCGCAGATGCGGTGGAAGTATGACCCGGATCATAAAATCCTAATCACGCCAGGGTCTGGACCTCGACCGAAAGCACAGCCGGAAGATCGCGGACGATGGGAGCCCAGCTGTCGCCTGCATCGGACGACGCGTATACCTGTCCGCCGCTGGTGCCGAAATACACGCCGCATTCGTCGAGCCTGTCCACCGCCATTGCGTCGCGCAGCACATTCACGTAGCAGTCTTTTTGCGGCAGACCTTTGGTTAGCGGCTCCCACTCGTTTCCGCCACTGCGGCTGCGGTACACGCGCAGTTTGCCGTCGGGCACAAAGTGTTCCGAGTCGCTCTTGATGGGGACAACATAGACGGTCTCAGGCTCGTGAGCATGAACATCGATCACAAACCCGAAGTCCGTGGGCAGGTTCCCGCTGACTTCCCTCCACGAGTCACCGGCATCGTCACTGCGCATGACGTCCCAGTGCTTTTGCATGAACAGCACGCCCGGGCGCGAGGGATGCATGGCGACGTGATGAACACAGTGGCCGACCTCGGCGGTCGGCTCGGGAATGAATTGCGAGCGCAGTCCGCGGTTGATTGGGCGCCACGTTTGGCCGCCGTCGTCGGTGCGGAACGCGCCCGCAGCTGAAATAGCGATGAAGATTCGTTGCGGATCGCTGGGATCGAGGATGATCGTGTGCAGGCACATGCCGCCGGCGCCGGGTTGCCATTTCGGACCAGTGCCATGGCCGCGCAGACCGGAGAGCTCTTTCCAGTTTTCGCCACCATCGGTCGAGCGGAAAATAGCGGCATCTTCCACCCCGGCGTAAACCGTGTCTGGATCGGTGAGCGACGGCTCCAGATGCCACACCCGCTTGAACTCCCAGGGATGTTGCGTGCCGTCGTACCACTGATGCGTGGTCAGCGGCTTGCCGGTTTCCGCGGAGGTGTCGTAGGCAAACTTGTTGCTGGCAGACGTCGGAGGACCCGGGGCGGGCGCCTCTCCCGGAGGAGTTCCAGGTTGATGCCAGGTTTTGCCGCCATCGTCCGAGCGTTGAATCAACTGCCCGAACCAGCCGCTGGTCTGCGAGGCGTAGAGCCGGTTGGGATCGGCCGGCGATCCCTTGAGATGGTACATCTCCCAGCCGGCGAAATGCGGGCCGCTGACGTCCCATTTTTCACGCTTGCCGTCGGCCGTCAGCACGAACGCTCCTTTGCGGGTCCCAACCAGTACTCGAACTTTGCTCATCGCTTTTGCTCCAGAAATTTTCGACTAGCGTTATGTTGTGCTCACGGCCGCGTCGTCAACGCGGGTGCTCCGTCCGGACCTTGTTTCGGAGTCGCCAACTGTACGACCGACAGTTTGCCGTCGGTCACGATTTCATCTCCGGTAGAGTTGGACAGTTTTCGAGGGGCGGCCGGGCGTTCCACGTCCGCATAAGCCACGCCGGTTCCAACGAACAGCAGATCGGTTTCCACCCAGTCGCGCTCCCGGTCGATGTGGGGGTCAATGCGATGCGCCCACTTGGTGCCGCCCCTGCTGTTGGTGGTGGCAATGTCGTGCGTGGCCGCACCAATCCAGACTTCCTGGCCGTTATAGGTTTTGGACAACTTCCATACGCGCATGTGATGACGCTTGGCAAATGTGTCCAGGGATTTTTGAAACACCAGGTCCGGCGGCCGTCCGTCCACCATCAACATGGAAACCGGAGCGCTGGAGTATCCAGTTTGTCGCAGCGTTGCTTGCGCGGCTTTCAACGCGGACTTTACGCCGACAGTCATCTGCCTCGAACCAGCCGGCTTCGCCAAAGGCCGCAATCAGTTGCTTTTGTCCGCCCAGAAACATCAAATTCGTCGGATCGGAAGGCGTCTTGTTTGGGGTGTGGGTGCGCATGGGTGCGGAGGCGACCAACTGCCGCAGGTGCGCATCCACTGGCAGGGGTTGCCATCCCGGCCAGGCTTCCTTCTCTTTCAACATCGATGGGCGCACGATTTGAACCTGTATATCTGTTCCCGCGGGAAAAAGAATTTCGCGGCGTATCGACAAGCCATACACCGTTTGCACACCTTTGATGGTGTATCCCGCGATCGGGTTGACTGCGCCTAACGCCGCCATCGCGACCGAAACCTTGCTGGTAGCATGCGGCTGCACGATTCCCAGAATTTCGTTATTGCGAATGGTCTCGCGCGCATTGTCCACATCGAGCACTCGGGCATAGAGAGGCGAACGCTTACCATCCTTGTGCAGAATATTCGAGAAGTCGAGCACCAGCCGCGGCCTGGAATACTTGTCCGGAGCCTTCGACGCGAAAAGTATCGTCCCGTTGACTTTGGTTCCCGGCGGAATCAGCAGCTCGCCTTCCTTGCACGCGACTTGCTCTCCATTCTTGCAGAGAGGGTAAGTCACCGTGGCCGTGATTGGGTCACCGGTACGGGAGCGGTCACTATAGACAGGAACTTCCAGCCGCACGCTCAATGTCTGCCCCGGGAGCAAGATCGGCTTTGCGCGACAACAGGACTGCCGAAGCATACGTGGGCGGCAACGCCTTGTGCCCGGTCGTTAAAAAAGTGATAGAAGGCGGCCAGAAAACCGCTGCTTGCGCCGTTTTCGATCAGTAGAGTCTGCATTTCAAAACTTGGGGAGTACAACAGATAGTCCAGAGCAGTGTCCTGGTAAACGTCTTCCTTATTGATTTCGACGCCGTGTTGAATCAGGGTGTCGGCAATTTCCTCGTACGCAACCAGGATGGTTGACTTGGTGTTGTAGCTCGACCCAAAGATGGCCCAGTGCAGCGCGGTCCGCCCGCGCTCGTCGGTCGCCTTCACGTCCGCTCCATCGTCCAGGAGTTTTTTCGCACGCGCCAGAGAGGCAAGAATCGCCTGCTCTTTGGTTTCGCGTGTGGCCTGGTAGAGTTCACGAATAAGCGGGGAAACGCCGGAGACATCGAGTTCCAGCGCTGCCGGGGCTGAATCCTCGTCTGCGGCCGACTCACCCTGGGGATCTGGCGTACGATCCGCCTTCGGTGTTTCCGGCTCCGGCTCCTGGCCGCTGGAGAGTTGCGGGCTTCCGGATCTTGGCTCGGACCTCGGCTCGGCGCCGTATCCGCTCACCGCGCCCGCACTCAGCATTCCAGCCGCAGTCAGACCGAAGACGATCAGCAACGATCTAAAATTCCAAATCTTCTTCATATGGCAAAGCTCTCTAACAGAGCGATTTTCCGGGCGGCCTGGGCAACGATCACACGCTACCCTTTCCAACCAGCGAAGATTTTCGCAGGAACTGGTTCATCCGGCAAGGCGAATTGATCGGCGACTCGTCCAGTATGCCGACGACAAACCGCCTCGTTGAACGGGCAAAGAAAAATTTCCGAGTACGCGGAATTTGGATATGATGCTTCCACAAAATGGCGCTTGTTCTGAAATATTTTGGGCTCGCCTTCAGTGCCCTGCTGCCGGTGATCAACCCGATCGGATCGGCATTGATTTTCCTTGGCGTTGTGGGTGAGGCGCCGACGGACTTATTTCGGGATCTGGCTCGCCGGGTCGCCGTAAGCACGGTCCTTTTCCTGCTTATCATCGAACTGGTCGGCGCCACTCTCCTATCCTTCTTCGGCATCTCTCTTCCCGTAGTGCAGCTCGCAGGCGGCTTTGTTCTGGCGGGAATGGGATGGGGCTTGCTCAATAACCAGGATGGGACGAAAGCCACGAAGCAGGACGCGGCTGACAGCAGCGGCGGCGGGAGGTTGGAAGGCAAAGTCTTCTACCCCCTGACCTTTCCCATCACCGCCGGCCCGGGTTGCATCGTCGTCATGCTGACCCTGAGCGCGCACGCCTCGAGGACCGCGGTGCTGGCAAATATACTGGCACATGTCGGTATTGCCATCGCCGTTGTGGCGCTGAGCGTCAGCGTGTACGTGTGCTATACATATGCTCCAAAAATTACTCAGAAAGTTGCGCCGCAGACAGCCCAGGGAATCTTAAGGGTGATTGCGTTCGTTTTGATGTGCATTGGGGTGCAGATCGCTGTCAATGGCCTGCAAGCCATGATGGCAGCGGCGCCGAAGTAGGTTCTGCTTTCAGACTTTATTCTTCGGCCTCATTTCGGGCCGCCACTGGAGGGAACATGAGACGGGTTTCGGTGATTATCTCCACGGTCATTCTGTGTTTAGCACCGCATATTTTTGCGGACACTATTGTTTTGCGGGACGGAAACAGTTACTCCGGTCAATATGACGGTGCAGCCGTGACATTCACTGACCTGCAGGGCATCCAGTATCAGTTTCCGCTCAAGGACGTGCAGTCGCTCGCCTTCAGTTCGTCATCGGACGCGGTGACCTTGCGCAACGGCAAGAGCTACTCCGGACACTTTACCGGCGCTAATCCGCTGGCCTTTCAGGGTTCGGAAGGGATCAAATATCAGTTTCCCACCAGCGACGTCGATGCCATCGTTTTTAATAGCGCCGGCACGGTTGCGCCGCCGCCTGCGAACGCGATGGTGATCCCCAATGGCGCGGACCTGCCGGTGCGAACCAACGAAATTATCGATTCTACAAATTCGTATGAGGGTCAGACCTACTCGGCGACGATTACGGAAGACGTGCGGGATACCGCGGGGAACGTGGCCATCCCAGCCGGAACCCCAGCCCGGCTGCTGATCGCGAAGACGTCAACCGGCGGCGCGATCCACAGTTCGGAATTGATGCTGGACCTGTATTCTGTCAGGATTAACAACAAGGAATACAGAGTCGCCAGTTCCACCCTCGCCGAATCGAACCGCAAAGGCTTTGGGGCAAACAGCCGGACCGCCGAGTTCCTGGGCGGCGGCTCAGCTCTCGGCGCTCTGATGGGTGGAATATTCGGCGGCGGAAAGGGAGCGGGAATTGGCGCTCTCGCCGGAGCCGGCAGTGGATTCGCAACCCAGGCCTTCACCCGCGGGAAAGAAGTTCGGGTTCCCGCGGAAAGTGTTCTAAGATTTCGCCTGGTGAAGACCCTGGTCTTGCAACCAGCTCCGTAGCACTCTTGAAGCGCAGCACATAACGCTTCACTGCTTGTTGAGATTGATTCAAAGATTTCGGTAAGCAAGTTATGCAGATCGCCTATATGCGAATCGTTACTCACAAAGGAGAAGTCAGATGCGAGAGGTCAAGATGCGTTCCATCAGTTCGAAATTTTTTCTCCAGTTAGCTTTTGCCAGCTTGTGCATAACCGCCTTCATCTCTGCGGCAGGGCAGGATCAACCCAAGGGTGGGGACGTCGTGCACGCCGTCGCTGGAGTTGTGAAGAAGGTCGACTCGGGAGCCAAGACCATCGCCATCGAAACCGCGGACGGGACCGAGCACGTTTTCAAGTACACCGCTAAAACCACGGTGCATGCATCCAAGGACGTCGCCATGGGCGCCAAGACCGGCGCTGTGGATACTTACATGGCGGGCAAAGAGGGTACGCGGGTGGTGGTGCACTACACCGAGAAGGGCGCTGACAAAACCGCGGTCGGAGTGGATGACTTCGGCAAAGATGCGCTGAAGGAAGGCAAGGGCACCGTGACTCACGTGGATAAGGCAGCGCGCACGGTAACCGTTAAAACCGAGGACGGCACCGAAGCCACTTACCACGTGGCCAAGGACGCGACCGTCGATGCCGGGCACGGGGTTGTCAAAAGCTCCGAATGGACTGCCAAAGAAGGCGACCACGTCGTCGTGCACTACACCGAGGAAGGCGGCAAGAAAGTCGTCCATCTGTTCAAGTGGCTCTAATCCGGTAGCCGTCGGACCGGACTCAACCCGGTGTTCGGGTTAAGAGTTCGGTCACGATTTTGTGAGGGGAATGCTCTTGCCGGAAGGAAAGGTGCGGCTTGCCTCGCGCTGAGGCAATCGGGTGTCGCCGCGTGATGCTGACCGGGCCTCTATTTCTTCTTGTCCCGCTTTTTCTCTTGCTTCCTGTCGGGGCTGGGAATCGCGAGGTCTTTGACGCCTTGCCTATCCTCGAGGTCGGCTAACAGGCCGGCATCGCTCAGATCGAGCGGATGAGAATGCTTCCAGTCATGTTGCACGATTTTGTGCAGCCGGCTCACGACCTCGTCGTCGCGCACTTCGATGGCCAGTTCGCGGCGGCTGTCAAAGCTGCCGGGGGCAAGATTAATCGATCCCACGATGGCGCGCACGCCGTCCGCAAGCAGCATTTTGCCGTGAAGCTTCAGGTGCTTCATCTTGCGGACCTTGACCCCCACGTCGTCCATGACGCGCAAACCTCCAACTCCCTCGATCAGCTTTTCCTTCTTGAGGGTGTGCGGAGGGCGGGACATGACGTGAACTTTCACTCCCCGCATCTGAGCGCGCACCAGGTGCTCGATGATGATGGGGTCCTGGTAGCGCTCATTTTGCAGGAACAGTGAGTGCTTTGCGCCGTCAATGAAGGCGGCGATCCGGTCGCGGCCATTCCCCTTGCACCAGATCAGGTGAGAATCTGCGCCCGACTCGAACTCCTTGCGGCTCCAGTCGGCCTCGAAGCACTCGATGATTTCGTTGACTTCGTGAGCATGTGAGGTCACTACCGCGTAGTCCCGCGTCTCGGTCAGATTCTTGGTCTGCCAGTTGAGCGACTTGACGAATGCCTGATTGTCATCCACCACCATCGACTTCTCGTGAGTTACGTCGTATGCGGGATTGCTGTCGAGGACGTCGACTCCTCCGGCGATCAGTGTCTTCCGGGACTTCTCGTTATCTTCTTCGCCGTCTCGGCGGGCCGGATTCAGCATGACGCGGACATTTACTCCGCGGGCGCGGGCGGCCAGCACGGCCTTGAGCAGTGCCGGATCGGAAAAGACGAACATTTTCACTCGGAGCGATTTGGTTGCTCCGTTGATGGCATCCAGAATCGGCCGTGCGGAATCATCGGGCAGCACGATCAGAGAGCGCGACACATTTGCCTCCGGTAACAAAAACTGTATCGGTGATAGAACCAAACCACAGAGTCAGGCTCAGGCACTCGGGCTCAAGTCTGGCTTTCGCGGGTGCGGTGTCGAACTGGGTGCCGCTAAGGGCGGCATAAATTCCTCCCAGCGCCAGCAACTGCTCGTGAGTGCCCTGCTCCGCGACCACGCCTCCATCCAGAACGATGATCTTGTCGGCGTCGCGAATTGTGCTCAAGCGGTGCGCGATCGTGATCACGGTGCGGCCCTTCATCAATCGCTCCAGGGCCTCGATGACCAGTCTTTCGGACTCCGTGTCGAGGGCGGCAGTCGGTTCATCGAGGATCAGAATCGGATTGTCGCGAACCAGGGCGCGCGCGATCCCGATGCGCTGCCGCTGACCTCCGGACAGCGTGTCCCCACGTTCACCGATCATGGTGTCGTATCCGTGAGGCATGCGCGAGATGAACTCATCCGCATTGGCGAGTTTCGCCGCCTCGATAATCTCCTCATGCGTGGCGCCGGCTTTTCCGTAGGCGATGTTGTCGCGGACAGTTCCCCGGAACAGCACAGTTTCCTGCAGAACGTATCCGATCTGACTGCGCAGCCATTGTAGCTTGTAGTCGCGGACGTCCACGCCGTCGATCTCTATCTTGCCCGAGGTCGTATCGTAGAAACGCGGGATCAAACTTACGATCGTGGACTTGCCGCCCCCGGTTGGACCCACGACGCCAATCAACTGACCGGGCTTGATGCTGAAACTTACGCCTTGAAGGACGGGGGATTCGGGATTGTAAGCGAACTTCACCTGGTCGAATCGGATCGCTCCACGAACCGGCGACTGGGGTTGGCGCGCGTCCGGACGTTCCGGGATCACGTTGTCGGCATCGAGGATGGCGCGCACCCGATCCACTCCCACAGCCGCCTGGGCGATCGAATTGGTCATGCTGGCAAGGTCTTTCACCGGCTTGAAAAACTTCGTCAGGTAGGAGAGAAAAACGGTCAGGGCGCCGGCTGTCATGGCGCCGGCAAGAATGAGCGCCGACCCTCGCCACAGCACGATGGCAGTGCAAACAGCAACCGTGACAGTCACGATCGGCGAAAGCATGGCCTTTACGCGGCGGGCCTTGAGAGCGGCGTCGACCACGGCGCGGCTGACCTCGCCAAGTTCCTCCTGCTCATAGTCCTGCCTGCCGAAGGCCTTCACCACCCGCATCGATTCCAGGTCCTGTTGCACCACCGAAACGATGTTGGCTTGCTGCTTGCGCACTTCATGGGTGGCAGCCTTCACCGCTTTCTTGAATCTCGATACCAGCAACAGCAGGAACGGGGTGACCGCCAGCGGCGATCAGAGTGAAGTCCCAATTCAGCCAGAACATGATGAACAACATGCCCACGATGGTGAACAGGTCAACCAGAATGCCGAGGGTCGACGAGGAGGCAAAGCTCTGGATGGTCTGGACGTCAGATGTGATCGTGCTTAAGAGGGCGCCGGTCCGCTGCTGATCGTAATAGCTGAGCGACAGCCGCTGCAGATGGTGATAAGTCCGCATGCGCAGGTCATTGGCAACCCACTGGCCCACGCTTTCGGTGTAGTAATTCGCGACGTAAGACGCCAGCGCGCCCAGAGTCGCAATCGCCACTACCGCGAGCGCTGCGCCCACCGCGATGCTCATCTTGCCATCGCCCTTCAGGACGGTCGTGAGCAGATGGCTAAGCCACAGCGGAAGCTTGTGGTTGCCGACCACATTGTCGAGGACTACCTTCAGGGGCCAGGGCGCAGCCAAACCCATCAAAGTCTCGACCAGCATCGCGGCCAGTATGACGCTGAGACTTCCCAGATACGGGCGAATTAGGTTACGGACTAGCCGGAGCAACTTCGCGACTCCTCACCCGGTCGGATCGGACACGATCGGCATACACGACCGACACAGGACCGACCGACTTAGCAACGAATTGTAAGCGATTACCCTTCCCGGTGGAGTGGTGTGGACTCCGTCGGGGGCAGTTCGATCTTTCCGAGCCCAGGATGCGGCCGTTACAAATCCGTGTACTCCGGAACGTAGTCCTTGAACAGGCCCGAACCTACCTGTATGGTTCGTACCGGGATACGATCCGCGTTCTTGCTAGTCCTGACCCACTCCCAGGCAGAGGTGATCTCCGCGCTGGTGAAGTAGCGAGTCTCAGCCTGAAGCACGGCAGTTCCGGCGAGAACGATCGCCACCACTTCTTCCCATTTGTCGGCCCCGACCACCGCCATGCGGGCAATATGGTTGGTATATTTCTGCAGAAAACGCATCTCATACCAGCGCGCTTTCCAATCCGCGCCCTCCATCTGCGAGAGGTCGGCGAGAATACCGATCGGCCGTTCTTCCGTTCGGCGATGACAAATTCAATTTGAGGCTCAAACGCCTTGACCTCGTCGGCAGTAAGCTTCCCGACAACCTTGAAGCCGAGCGCTGATCCGTAACTCTCCTTCAGTCGTTCAATCATGGCAGTGCGTCTCCTTATTTTCTTTAATGCACTGGATTAAGGCGCTAGTTGAGAACAGTGCGATTCTGCCCTCGAATCACCAGCCAGGCCAGTACAACCATAGCACCGGCAGCAATACTACCTAAGGAGAGAATCCGCGAAAACGAGAGCCCGGTAGATCTCTGAGCGGTCCCACTCCGAACGCCGCCACCCCGTATCCCACCTGGTAGAAAGCGATGAGTTCCCCGGACACCAAAGCGGACAATCCTGCAAATTCACGCCCTCCCAGGCTGATGCTCAAAGGCAAGAATGCCGAACATGCCAGGCCCGCGAATGCGAAAGCAAGAATTCCTTCGATCTCGCCCTGAACCTGCGCCACCAGCGGGAAAGCGACCACCAGAAGCATTGGCAGTCCGATGTAAATCCAACGAACCGGAATCTTTCTCGACAGCGCACTAAAGAAGATGCGTCCGGCTGTGACCGTCGCCCAGAACGCCGTGAGCCCGAGCGACGCGCCTCGGGCAGAAATTCCCGGCTTCCCTCCGAGATATATCGTCGCCCAGTTCCCGTTCAGCGTCTCTACCACCCCATAAAGCAGCACGAGTACAGCGTAGAGCCAGAAGCGCGCAGGCAGGCTCGCGAGTCCGGTCGGGCTTCGATTCCGGTCGCGCCCGTTCTGTGGCTTTCGCTTCGGAAAGGATTCTTCGACACCAGCAGCAACACGGCCACTAACGCGACGGCAACCGTCACCGGCAGCAGCCACCACGCACCCAGGGCGACGAAAATCGCAACGAACAATGGAGCCAACGCGGTTCCCGTACCCAGCAGGGCGTTCAGGGCCAAGACAGCACGGTCAGCACCGCCGGCTGAATATTCCTCGGTGTAGGTGTTCAGCGCCATAACCGTGGCGCCAAAACCGAAACCCAGCGCTCCGGTTGCGGCCAGCAACAATCCATACGCCAATTCGGGCGACCTCTCCAGCAGGGCACTCAAGGCAAGGAGGATCATCGAAATTAAATCCCCAGCCAGCCCCAGGAGAAGCACGCGTTTCAGACTCCAGCGCTGCGCCCAGGCCGGCCCCAGGCTCGACGCGGCGATCGCAAGCACAACCTGGGGCACGAACATCATGCCGTAACGTGTGCTGCTGAATGCGAATCCTCGTGAGCTGGTGAATATGGCGCTGGCGGCGGAAAAGTGACCAGCGCCAATCCTTGCACGAGCCCCGCCAGATAAATAATCCTGACTTCGACTCGGTGGTCAGTCCCCGGAAGTGTCATGTCGAGTGCTTAACGGCGATTGCCCAAGCCGGTTAACTCAGACGCTGCAGCAAATGGTCGCCGACACGAATGGCATTCGCCATGGCGGTGAGCGATGGATTCACCGCGCCAATGCTCACGAAAAAACTGGTGTCTACGACATAAAGATTCTCGAGTTCGTGGGCCTTGCAGTTCACGTCCAGAACCGAGGTCTTCGGATCCTTACCGAAGCGGCAGGTCCCGGCCTGATGGGCAACTCCCGCGATCGAATGCACTTTTTGAGATAAGCATCGCGCGGGGATCAGGATAAATCGGGATGCATTCCCATCTGTCCCAGCATGGATTTCAGCTTGTCGTAAAGCTTCTGCTTGGGTACCTGGTTGTTGAACGTGTAATGCAGCGTAATATTTCCATCCTTGTCGACGGTTACGCGATTGTTGGGATCCGGCAGGTCTTCGGTGGACAGCCAGAAATCAACCGCGTGACGCGCCACATCGTCGAGCAGTCCAGTTGGAACCAGCGCGGTCAGAATTGGCTTTTCGCCGCGGTACATCGGTCCAGGGACTTCCCGATCATCTGGATGTTTCCCATCGAGTAGGGAAATCCCTCCATGCCAAAGTAAAAATCGTTCAATGCCACCGTCTTCTGGAACTGAGTAAGATTCGGCTCGCGTGAGATCGCCAGAACAGCCTGGCTGTTATGAAACATATAGTTGCGACCCACCTGGTCTCAGCCATTGGCCAGGCCGTTGGGATGCTTGTCGTTGGCCGACATGAGAAGCAGTTTGGCGGTGTTGGAGGCGCCGCATAAACAACCACGATATCGCCGTGAAAAATCTCTTGCCTTCCTTCCATTTCCACAACGACTTCCGTCACCGACGTGCCGGAAGCGTTGAGCTTAAGTTTGACGACACAATGCATTCCTGAACAACGTACCACATTTTGGATACTCGAGTGACGGGCGCACGGCAATGACGTCAGCATCGCTCTTGCCGTGAACCAGGCAGGGAAAACCATCGCAGGTCTGACAGCGGAATTCGCAGGGCTGTACGCCATGTTCTTTTCGTCCATCATCACGCCGCATGGCGCCGGGAAGGGATGATAGCCGGCCGCTTTAAGGTCGTCGAACAATTGCTGAATTCGAGGCTCGTTCGAAACCGGAGGAAAAGGATAGGGCGCGCTGGAAGGAGGCTCCGTCAGTCTACCACGCAAGCCGTGCACCTGATACAACTGTTCTGCCCGCGTGTAATAAGGCTCGAAGTCGTCGTAGCTGATCGGCCACGCCGGAGAAATGCCGTCATACTCCCGAATCTCTCCAAAATCTTCCTTGCGCAGGCGATATAGCGCGGCGCCGTACATCTCTGGTCGCGCCCCCGACAAAGTAATGCACCTGGGGCTGGAAGGCTTTGCCATCATGGTCGTACCAGGTATAGGGCGAGATGTAACGGTTGTCTGACGAACACGGCCGTCGGATCCCAATTCTGCGCTTCACGCTTGAGCCAGTCGCCTCGCTCCAACAGCAGGATGCGTTTTCCGGAAGGCGCGAGCTGGTGCAGCGTTCCGCCGCCTGCTCCGCTGCCGATGATGATCACGTCATAATCCGCGCTCATGAATTTCTCCGCTACAGTCCCGGGCTGCTCTGCATCATGCCGCCGTCGGCGAAGATCGTGGTAGCGGTGATGTAACTGGCGCCGTCTCCGGCCAGGAACGCCACCACACTGGCGATCTCCTCCGGCTTGGCCATTCGGCCCAGCGGAATCGCGCGTCCAGCTTCGCCATCAGCGCCGGATCCTTCATGGTCGACAAATTGATGGGCGTGGCCACCGCGCCGGGCCCCACGCCGACGACGAGAATGTTGTGCGGCGCAAGTTCGACTCCCGCGGTTCGCGTGAGCATCCGCATGCCACCTTTCGAGAGACAGTAGGCCGTGTTGCCCGGCATCGGCCAATCTTCGTGCACCGACGTGATGTTGATGATTCTCCCTCCGCCCCCCTGCTTGATCATCTGCTTGGCGGCGAACTGCGTGCCGAAGAAGGCGCTCTTCAGATTGATCTGAAGCACTTTGTCGTATTGCGCCTCGGTGGTATCCAGTATCGAGGTGCGGGTCTCGACGCCGGCGTTGTTCACCATGATGTCGAGTCGTCCGAACTGACTCACCGCGGCCGCCAATCAAGCTTTTGCAGATCCGCGACCTTGCTGACGTCGGCCTCGACACCAATGGCCTGCGTTCCCAGCGCTTTGATTTGTTGTTCAAGAGCGGTGGTCGCCTCGGGATGCGCGATGTAGTCGATGACGACTTTCGCGCCCCGCCTGGCCAGCTCGAGGACAATCGCCTGGCCGATGCCGCTGTTGCCGCCAGTTACAATCGCAACTTTATTGGTTAGCAGCATGATTTTCCTTTCGAGAGCTTACTGATTGATTTCTTATCCACGGCCGGGGGCCCGGATTTGCCATTCGCTGAGAGCCTCGGAATATCTGATCCATGGAATTTAGGTTTTAATTTCCAACACGGTGCCGAGCGCTAAACCGGGGCCAATCGTCGTGGGTTGGTCTTCGAATGTGTCGAACGCGTGGCTTGCAAGCTTACGGCAGGTATGTTGTTGGATACAAGAGCGGTGCGGCGTTTCATCTGAAATTAACAATCCGAAGACACCGAGTCTCGATCGCATTGCACAGACGAGCTACCGCACATCTTTTCTTTGGATCTATGCGGCTCCCCCGGCCAAGTCGGCAGCATTCATTGACTTGCCCGGTTCCCCGACGTAAAATCCTGCGCCAGTGATTGGGCGAACATTTTCGCGTGACCACATAGCCGAGAAGCGTGTGGGTTGCGAAATATATATCGGCCTCATGCTCAAGCACACATCGGGGAGGAATCCGCTATCGGAGTGAAGGACAGATTAAGTCGCGATCAAGCCGGACGAACAGCCCCGCGCCCCCGGTAAAGTTCCTGTGGACCTCGCCGTTCTTCATGACAACTGAATGATAGCGAACATTGCGGGCCGAGCCCGGAGCCCGAAGAGTCGGGATTTTTCGACGGACACTAAACGAGTTCAAACATTTTCTAAGGAGCGAATATGAAGAGAGTTTTGTTAGGCGTGATTCTGCTGATGGTGATTGCGCTGCCCGCTTTTGGACAAAAGAAGGAAGAGGAGCGAGTGGCAAATGCTGGAAAGGTAATGCAGGAGATCCTGAATATTCCCGACGACATTCCGCAGGACGTTATTGACAAGGCGGATTGTGTCGTCGTTCTGCCTTCCGTGCTCAAATTTGCCATCGGAATTGGCGGAAGCTACGGCCGGGGCGTCATGACCTGCCGCGGCGGCAAGAATTTCAAAGGCCCCTGGGGCGCTCCAACCATGATGGCGCTCGAGGGTGGCAGCTTCGGTTTGCAGTTGGGCGGACAGGCCACCGACTTTGTTCTGTTGCTCATGAGCCCTCGATCTGCACAGAGCATCCTGACCAGCAAGGTGAAACTTGGGGGCGACGTCTCCGCCGCCGCCGGCCCGGTGGGACGGAACGCTTCCGCCGAAACCGACGTGACCTTGCGGGCTGAGATTCTTTCCTATTCCCGGGCTCGTGGACTCTTCGCTGGAATCTCTCTGTCGGGTTCGACTCTGCGCCCCGACAACGACGCCAACAAGAGCCTCTATGGAAAAGAAGTAAGCGCGGAAGACATTGTCTTCAAGAATGCGGTGCCTCCGCCACCGAGCGCGAAATTATTGCTGGCGACTCTGACCAAGAAGTCTCCAAAAAATATGTCCGACAAATAGCGACGAGTTCCCGAAGTCCGCTTCCACCAGGTTTTGCAATCGGTGCCGTCATTAAGCGGCGCCGATTGCATGGCCTCGGTCATGGCTGGTCAAAGCACACATCTCTCTTGAGCTTGTCTCTTCTTAGTTTGTTCCAGTGCTGCCTCCGCCGCCCGGATCGAGTCTTGCATTGGCATCACTCAGGTAAAATGACCCTGACCTTTGTGAAAGGAAATGCAAACATGCGTAGCGCACTAATCGGCATCGGCCTCGCGCTTCTGTTCTTGTGTATTTCTCTGCCGGCAGAAACGCGCGCGCCAAAGATGACCCTAACCGGCAAGCTCACCCGAGTGATGGCCATTGGCGCAGAAACGACCGGTTGGGCGGTTGAACTCGAATCCGAAACCACGATTGACGGCAAGCAGGTCCATTCCATCGAAGTCGCCTATCCTGACAGCAAGAAACTCGAGAAGCTGGAGAACAAACGGGTCAAGGCCATAGGCAGGCTCTCCCACCGGCATGGAGTAGAAACCGGGGACCGGCCGGTTCTCGACATTTCCTCAATAAAAGAAGCCAATACCAGGTGAAGCAGCCTTCGCCCTTTAAAGCTAAACGCTAATCGCGGCAGAAACCCTCGCCGGTTTTGATGATCAGGCAATTCTTCTTGTCCAACAGCCATTTCATTCCGGTCTCTTCCCCACTGCCGGCGCGGATGGATTCCGGCTTGCCGTCTCGAGTAAACTGGATACGGTCTCCCGCAGCGACTCCTTCATATGTATCCAACCCATCGAGCGACCGGATCTTGACCACATACTTATCTCCGTTTTTGGCGAGTAGGAGATAGGTTCCTTCCGGGCCGTTCCATTGTCCGAGCCAGAGGTCGGTGGGAAAGTCTGGCGCGTTGGATGTGACCGTTGGACCCGCGGATGATGCCGCGGACGATTTGAATCTTGCCAGCACCTGCGTGCCATCACTCAATTCCAGCGTGTCGCCCACGATGCGGTAGCTTGTGGTTGACTGGAGCGCAGCCACGAACGCCTGCTCTTGCGTCATCAAGGGCTCCGGACAAGCCATTCTGGTCAGCCCGGCTGGCGTGAAGTGTAAAGATTGTCCGCGCAGTTCGTAACCTCCAACCAGCCGGTTGCACCCGCCCGATCCGGACAGTCTTCTATCGTTCGCATTGAGCAACAAATTGGGAGTTTTCCCGTCCGGCGACGCATTCGCCGGCTTCCCCCCGAGTTCAACCAAGCTCCACTCCCGCCCTTCCAGCTTCGCCGGTCTGTGCCGGGAACCGGGCGCCGGATGCGCGCTGACTGGCTGCACCATGATCGCAACTTCAGTAGACGCGCCCCGCGTGATCACGGGATAGGCGGTTGTGGAAGTGAATATCATCTTTCCGCCGACGCTGATGGTCGCGCGAACTACATAGCGATGCGCAGGGTCGATGTCCGTAGCGGCGTAGGGAATACGAAATGCGATCGGCACCTGCTTGCCTTCGGTTGGAATTTTCGCTTCAGCGACAATTCTGGCCGGCTTATCCTGAGCGGAAACATCCTGCAATTGCACATGGACAATCGCATTCGGCGGCAGCGCGCTGCGCTGCAGGTAGGCGACCGTACCCGTCACCACACCGGGTTCCCCGGCCTGTGCCCAACCCAGTGGTCCGAAACAGATCAGGGCAAATGCAGTGGCGAGTATTACGTTTTTGCCTGACATCGATCGTTTCCCTTTCAATGCGAATAACAAAATTCCTGGACGTGGTTTCCGCAGCAAAGTTACGCCGCAAACCCGACACTTAGCGCAACTGGAGGCTGTTCAACATTCGGTCAAACACCGGCCACAGACCATTGAAGTCGGCGTCGGGAGCAACGAATACCAGGTACAGCACAACCGCGGTCTTGCTTTGGATTGCGACGAGTCTGACCCGTTCGTTCAGTTGGCGACCACCCTCCCAGACGGCAGACTTACCCGACCAATCGAGTTTCCTCGCGGGACGGCCGTTCAATGTAAACGCCTGTGTGCTGTTGAGCACCCGGAGATCCGAGTTGGTCATCTCTATGTCGGTCACCAGTTCTCGAACCGCGCTGTCGAGTTCCTTGCTGCCGGCACGGCTCGGCTCGAAACCGCTGATCATGGCGCCATAAGCCAGCGAAGTGCCGGCCACGCCACCCTCGGGATAGAGTTGAACGCTGGATCTGGCATCGCCGCTTGTATGCCAGTTGTCGGGGTAGCCAATCACGTATGCCGTGTGCTGAAAAGTGGTGAAATTGTTGCTGGCGATGCTCTGCAGCGGTAGGCGAGTGAGCTTTATGCGTTGCTCGCCGAGGCTCGCTTCCGCAGGCGATTCAGTCTTTACATCAGCAAGCGCTTTTCTTGCGGCCACGAATTCGGCTGAATCCGATTGCTGATACTGCTTGGGCGGAAACCGGGAAAGAATCCCGGCGATACTTTGGGCGCGATTGCCCGGATCAGGATGCGAGCTTAAGAACTGCGGACCCCGCTTCCCGCCTTCCTGTGCCAGCTTATTGAAAAAGCTTACGATCGCCTCGGGATTGTAGCCGGCGTCATACATAATCTGCGCCCCTACGATGTCAGCTTCGGTCTCCGCATCTCGCGAATACTTCATGGAAACCGTGCCGGCCGTGAGCGAGATCCCCATTTGCGCCAGCGAACCGGCCCAGCCTCCCACGCCTGCCCCAAGAACACCACCCAGAATCGCGAGAGGCAGTTGCGCCTTCATCTGCCGGCTGGCCTGGCGGGTGGAGTGCCGCATCACGACGTGCGAAATTTCGTGTCCCATAACCCCGGCCAGTTCGGATTCAGTGGCCGCTTCAATCAATCCGGTGTGAACGTAGATGGGGCCGCCGGGCAAGGCAAAGGCGTTTATCGATTTCTCGCGCACGACCTTGAAGGTGTACGGGAACTTGTACCCGGGCGCCTTGGCAGCCAGCTTCTGCCCCAGCCCGTTGATGTACTTCGACACCGGATGATTGGCCGGCAGCAGTGGCAACTGCCGTTCCACCTCGGCCACTCCCTTCTGCCCGATCTGGATTTCCTGCTCAATGGTGTAACGATTACCGGAGGTTGGGTTGGCGGTGACTCGGCCTTTCTTTGGATCCACGTTGGCCTTGGCCGCGATCACTATTGCGGTAAGCAATGCAATACCGGCCAGCAAACTTCCGAGGCGGCGACGACGAGATGAAACGGAAAACATGATTCTCCTGTGTGGAGCGAGAAAAAGCGGCAAGGAATTGTAACGTCCCACTCGCCTGTCGCCAACAATCGAGGCTTAGAGTGACTGCTGCCTAGCCCGCGAGTCCGCCTCAGCTCACGTGAATGATGGGGCGATGTTTCGGATCTTGAATGGCGCGGCGCAGGACCTCGTGGGTGAGCGGGGCGACATCGCCTTCGCCAAAAAACAGGAAGCCGAAGAAGTTCGTGACCGGATTGCCTTCGCTCCAATTGAAATAGGCGTGCGGCACTTTACCGGTTGTCTTTTCGAGATCGATCAGGAGGGCGGCGAACGCATTGGCAACCACCGGACTCGTCGCCCGCAGGATCCGATGTTTGCCGACGCGTTCGCCGGTTACCACAAGATTCTTCCTGAAGTCAGAGGCGTCGCCGGGTTCGACCTCGAAGAAAAAAAGACACTCGGTTGAGCTAAGTGAATGATAGTCGCGCACCTCGCGATCGATTAGATCAAGCTCTTCTTCGTTTTCAACGGTCGGCCTGCGAGCGATGATGCGGATGACCAGGTCCTTATCGTCCTTGAGCATCTCGCGCGCCTCGCCGTCAAGCTGGATTCCGGAAATGCGCAGCTCAGTCGCTCGAAGCGCGCGCGAAATCAAGGACGAAGCCATCATGGCGAAGATAAAGAAGGACGCAATCTTGATTCCTTCGGGGCGCTCGCCGATATTCAGCAGGGTTGTGTAAACGAATATCAGCGACGTCAGCAAGAACGCCCAGCGCAAGGGGCGATGCCAAAGCGAGATGGTGACTGCGATTGCAGCTGAGGTGATCAAAACGAGGACGCCGGTCGCATATGCGCCACCCTGCGCGTCCACGTCAGCGTGGAAGAGATATGTAACGGCAAACGCCACCGCCATGAAAACCAGCACCAGAGGCCGCGAGGCACGCGCCCATTCCGGCGCCATGCCGTAGCGCGGCAGGTAGCGTGGAATAAGATTCAGCAGCCCCGCCATCGCCGACGCCCCGGCAAAGGCAAGAATCAGAATGGTGCTGGCATCGTAAATCGATCCGAACACACCCCCGAGATACTGATGTGCCAGGTAAGCCAAGGCGCGGCCGTTGGCCTCACCGCCTTCTTTGAACGCAGCTGCTGGAATCAGGAGCGTCGTGGCAAAGCTGGTAGCCATCAGAAAGACGCTCATGATCAGAGCCGCGGTGGTCAACAGCTTGCGCGTGTTCTGCACCCGGGCCTTGATGTCGTCGGCCTGGATCAACGGCATGACCACGACACCCGTTTCAAACCCGGAGAGGCCCAGCGCGAGTTTGGGAAACAGAATCAGCGAAACTCCCAGCATCGCGAGCACACTGCCATGGTGCGCGTAAAGCGCCTGCTTCCAGTCCACGAAAAGGTGGGGATGCGCGGCCACATGCACCAGTGCGACAACTGCGATCACCGCGCTAAGCCCGAGATAAACACCAACCAGCAGAACCGCAACGTTGATCGCCTCATTAAATCCTTTGAGAAAGATTGCGCCCAGGATGGACAGCAAAATCAACGTAACCGCCATCTGGCTGGTCATCCAGTGCGGGGTAAACGGATTATGCGTGAAGTGGGCGGCAGCATCGGCGGCGGATAGCGTCATCGTGATGACGAAATCCGTGGTCGCGAACCCCAGCAGGATCAAGACCAGAATCTTGCCCTTCCATTCCGGAAAGAACTTCTCCAGCATTGCGATGCTGCCCTGACCATTGGGGCTCGCCTCCGCCACCCGGCGATACACCGGAAGCGCCGCAAAAATTGTGACCGCGACCAGGATGAGGGTGGCGACGGGCGACAGTGCTCCCGCCGCAAGAAACGCAATGCCCGGCTGATAGCCGAGCGTGGAGAAGTAATCGACGCCGGTCAGGCACATCACCCGCCACCACGGGTGCTCGCCTTCAGCCCGGCCTTGCACACCTTTCGGTAACTTAAGATCCGCCAACAGCCAGGCTACAAAGCTCATGCCGCCAAGCCACCTTTAGAAATCAAATGATCCAGATCCGCCGTCAGACCGCTTCGAGACTACACTAGCTCGCTCTCATAACGATGCTGACGGGCCATCAATTTCGGTGACATATTGTAAGCCGGAAATTCGATACCCCGGGACGAGCCAGGCACAGCTTCCCCGGCGCATGACGAAAGTTACCTGCTAGAACCCATCTGGATATCCAGCGCTGCGGAACCTCACCCTACAATCCTAGAGAACAGCAATTTTATTGACGCAGTTTAAAAGTTACGATGCCTCGAACCAAGCAAACTCCGAGCAGCCGCTCAATCGGTCTGGCTCTATCGGCCATGGTTGGATTTGGTCGTGGGCTGCGGAGCGTGGTCGGCTCCATTATTATTGCTCGCCTATTTCTCCTCCGCTGCCAGCACGCTTACGTGGTCCACCGCCTTTTACGTTCTGGCCTTGTTTTTCAACTACCCGCATTACATGGCGACCATCTATCGCGCCTATCACACGGAAGAGGATTTCAATAAGTATCGAATCTTTACCGTACACGTCACGCTGCTCCTGGCTCTGACGGTGGTTTTGTCGCACCTCTGGCTGGCCGCGCTGCCCTGGATCTACACCATATATTTGACGGCCAGCCCCTGGCACTATAGCGGTCAGAACTACGGCCTCTTCATGATGTTTTCCCGCCGGGCCGGCGCCCAGCCCACAAACCGCGAGCGGCACGCACTTTACGCGGCATTCCTGATCTCATACGCAGTCCTGTTCTTGAACTTTCACACCGGGCATTCCGCCGATCCCCTGTTCGTCTCACTCAATATTCCCGAGGTAATCAGCTCGCGAGCCCAGATCATCCTGGCCATCGCATTTGTGGCCTGCTCCGTTTTCGGTCTGTCGCGGCTGACGGCGCAGGCCGGTTTCCGCAAAATGATCCCGTCGCTGACCCTGTTCTCCACGCAGTGCGTCTGGTTCCTGGTTCCCACCCTGCTTTCGCTGGTGGAACGATTCCGGGTACCGCAGAGCCGCTACAGCACTGGCGTTCTGGCAGTCATGCACTCCGCGCAATATCTCTGGATCACCAGCTACTACGCCAAGCGCGAAGCTGCCACAACGCCGGAGCGGCCCTGGCGTCCCTATGTTTATTTCACGATTCTCGCGGTCGGGGGCATTGCCCTGTTCGTTCCCGGCCCCTGGCTCTCAAGCCTGGTGTTCCATTTCGATTTCACCCGAAGCTTCCTGCTCTTCACCGCCCTGGTGAATATTCACCACTTCATCCTCGACGGCGCGATCTGGAAATTGCGGGACGGACGTATCGCCGCCCTGCTGGTAAACTCCCGCGCCCAGATTGCCGAACGCGCGGTCAAGGCGCGGAGCAGGACGATGACGGCATTCCGCTGGTTGGCCGGATCCAGTTCCGCCGCCCGCGCTCTGCGAGTGGGAGCCGCTTCAGCACTGCTGCTTATGGGGCTGTGTCGATCAGGTGCATTACTACCTCGCCCTGCACAACAGCAACCTGGCCGATCTGAAGCGAGCGGCTTCACTGGCACCTTACGACGCTCCAGTCGAGATACGCCTGGCGCGCCAGGCTCTGGAGGAAGGTAATCCCCAGGATTCCGTCGCTGCCTGGCAGTATGCGATCAAGGCCAACCCGGCCGATCCTGCCCCGCGCGATGCCTGGCTGAGATACCTGAGTCAGGAGAAGCGGCTTGACGAGGCCTATCGGCTTACCGGCAACTGGCTCAAGCTTGCGCCCAAGGATGTAAATTTGTTGGTAAATCACGGCATCCTCGCTCAGCAGTTCGGACATGCCGACGAAGCCGAACTGAGCTGGCAAAAGGCGCTCACGGTCGATCCTTCGCGGGCCGAGGCTGATCTGTATCTGGCGGCCGAACTGGAAAAGCAAGGCAAGCTCGACGATGCAATCCATCACTACGAAGCCTTTCTTACCAAGGTCGTGAAACAGCCGGCGTCGAATCTTCCGCCCGCGGCGAGCCTGATCAGCGTGGCGCTGAAGCTGGCGGATTGCAACGCCCGCCTCAATCACACGGACCTGGCATTGCGCTATTACAAGATGGCACGCACTCTTGCGGCGCAAACCGGAGAAAAGAAGTTGGAGAGCTTTGCCGATGTATCGGAGGCTTCACTGCAGGCAAAGCTCGGCGAGACCTCCAAGCCGCTGCCGCTCTATCAGCAGGCTCTGCAGCTCGATGCCGGACTCGACGACCGACACAGCGAGGCTGTCGATTGGTATATGTACTCGATGTTCCTGCGAGACACTGGATTCCCCGCACGCTTCGTCTACGCGAGTCTGCTCAAGTCACAGGCGTTGTTGTCGTCCGAAGCCTCGGAAAGCAAAGCTCAGGAAACCGCCGCAGGCAATGAAGTCCGCAAAGAATTGGAACGGCAACTTGGTTCCCAGGCGTTCCGCTATCAGCCGCAACCTCGAGCCGACATTGAACGAAGCCCTCGAGCTGAAGCGTTAACCATACCTCGGACCTCTCATTCGAGCCCGTAAGTCTCGCGTAGTACGGATGTCAGATCCTCAAGAAATACCTTCCGGTAGCGATACCACCGCCCCGGATACGGAAGTTCGACGTGCTCGCCCAACCATCCGGCGCGCCGTTCCGACCGCTTCACGTTGCTGGAGATCGAACGCACGACAGTGATCACGATTTTCGGCCGAAGTTGTTTCAGTCTCCTGGCCAGGCGAGCTTCGCCCTCCAGACAAATTCTTTTACGCTGCCTGGGAGCCATGCGATCCACCGGCTTCCCACATAAGTCGACCAGATAACAACCCATCTCCTGAAACGCCTTGAGAAAATCTCCGGCCGCCACATCCGGAAAGGCTTCCACGAAGGCCTCGCGAACGGCGCGATAGAGTCCCGAGTCCGCCTGGTAGAAGAACCGGCCCGAGGCAGGCGGCGCCTCGCCTACAAATAGAATCCGAACATGAGCTGGACGATAGCGCCTTCTCAGCCGTTCTCGAGCCATCGCAGTCTTATTCGTTTCTCGCACGATGCTTCGAAATCTCGTTTCGGCAGTTGATTGAGCCGGGACCGATCCTATAGGTTTATGTGGGAGTTTCGACTTGGAAGTTTATCTGATCGACGGCACGTACGAATTATTCCGCCACTATTACGCGTTGCCGTCGGCGCGAGATGAAAACGGCCGCGAGGTTGCCGCCGTCCGAGGGGTCCTGTCTTCGGTTCTGGGCATGATCAAAGGCGGCGCTACCCATGTCGCGGTTGCCACCGACCACGTGATCGAATCTTTTCGCAACGGACTATGGCCAGAGTACAAAACCAGCGAAGGCGTCGAGCCTGACCTGCTGGCGCAATTCCCTCTGCTCGAAGAAGTGCTCGCGGCGGCCGGAATTGTGGTCTGGCCGATGGTGGAATTCGAGGCCGACGACGCGCTGGCTGCCGCGGCTGTGGCGGCCGCAGGAGATGCGCGAGTGGAGCGCGTGATCATCTGCACGCCCGACAAGGATCTCGCCCAGTGTGTGCGCGGCACGCGTATCGTGCAATTAAATCGCCGGACGCGCGTCACCCTCGACGAGGCCGGCATAGTCCAGAAGTTTGGCGTCCCTCCCTTATCGATTCCCGATTACCTGGCGCTGGTGGGAGATAGCGCCGACGGGTATCCCGGTCTGCCCGGCTGGGGTGCGAAGTCGTCGGCTGCGGTACTTGCCAAGTTTGGCCATCTTGAATCCATCCCTTTGGACAGCCGCGACTGGCGCGTAAATGCAGCCAACGCAAAAGTCCTCGCCGATACTCTCTCCCGCGAACGGGACCGGGCCCTTCTATTCCGCACGCTGGCCACGCTTCGCACTGACATCCCCCTCTTCGACGACGTGGAGCAGTTGCGCTGGAAAGGCCCCACGCCCGGCTTCGCGGAAATCGCCGCTCGATTAGACGCGGCGGTCACCGAGAATCGGCAGGCGTCGCCGCCGAAGTCGAGTGCGCGCCCTCGCGGACCGGTAGTGCGGCAAGGAAAGAAGGCTTAGCACACGCGGCGATTTTAGAAACCATTCCAAATGCAGACCGCCCCGAATTACAGGAGAAATGTTTGAACAGCTTTCCGGCGTTTGATCTCACTGGTCAGGTGGCGCTTGTAACCGGCGCTGCACGCGGCCTCGGCAATGCGATTTCGCTGGCCTTGGCGCACGCTGGCGCAGACGTGGCATTAGGCCTGCGCGATCTGAACGCCCAGGGAGACGTGGCGGCTCAGATCGAAGCAATGGGACGGCGGGCGATTCCGCTACAGATGGACATGAGAAGCATGGATCAGATATTCAAGGCGGTTGACGACACCGTAAAGCATTTCGGACGGCTCGACATCCTCGTCAACAATGCGGGGCTCGCGCCCGACAACCTGGCCGAGAACGTCCGCGAAGAGGACTTTGATCTGACCCTTGCGGTGAATTTGAAGGGAACGTTTTTCGCCAGTCAGGCCGCCGGGCGCGTGATGATTCGACAGAAGAGCGGCCGCATCATCAATCTGAGCTCTCAGGCAGGTTTCGTCGCACTGCCGACCGAGTCGATCTACTGCATGACCAAGGCCGCTATCGCGCATCTCACCAAATGTCTGGCGGTGGAATGGGGAAAGTACAACATCAACGTGAACGCAGTCGCGCCGACATTTATCCACACTCCGGGCACAGAAAGTTATCTGGCCAATCCCGAATCCCGGGCAGATGTAATCGAGCGCATTGCTGCGCTGCACCGCATTGGCGAGCCGATGGATGTGGCGGGCGTCGTCGTATTCCTGGCGTCGAGCGCGGCCTCGCTGATCACGGGCGAGACGATTCTCATCGATGGCGGCTGGACTGCCCGGTAGGCAAGCGCTGCCAGGTTTAGTTGTCGCCGACAGAATTCTCTATCTGCCGAAGTGATGGGGTTGTTTCGAGGCGCCACTGAGTGGCGCCTCGAAAGTTCAGGTTAGAAGCGGACGCGGAATCCGAACTCCATCTGCCGCGGCTGGTTGGCCTGGCCAGGTAGAACGCCCCAGTCGGCTGGTCGCCAACTTCTAGAGAATCGGATCGCCTAACTGAACGTGGTTGAATACGTTGGTGAAGACGGTCGAAAACTCGGCGCTGACGCGCTCCGTAATGTTGACCGCTTTGCTCAAGCTGAAGTCCACGTTCCAGTAAGGCAAGCCACGGAGCGTGCCGGCGCCGCCGGCGCGACCTGTATCCAGACCCAGGATCGGATCGCGGAACAGGTTGTAGGCTGCGACCGGGTCGCTGAACATATTGGCGCCGAAGCCGTTGGTGCCAATACCATCCGAACCGAAGACGTTGTTGTGGCGCGAACTGCCCTGGGTGTAGGCACCGAGTGCGATGGCGTTTTCTCCAGGACCGAAATCCGTGCCGTTAAGGAAGTTGCTGGCATCGCCTTCGCCGTATGCCTGTCCCTGAGTGACGGTATTGACCTGGATCGGTACACCGCTGCCCGCGGAGAAGATCGGCGCGAATGTCCAGCCGCCCAGAACGTGTCCGACAAGACCCTTCTGGCCCTTGAAGAACGGCGGCTGGTAGACGAAGAACATGTTGTAGACGAACTTGCGATCCCACGACTGAACCCCGTAGTCGCGATTCAGGTCGAAGGCGTCGGCGGGAGTATAGGAACTGGTGGCCTGAACCGTAGCTCCGGTTCCCAGCGCTTTGCCCCAGGTGAAGTTCGACTGCATGGTCAAGCCGTGCCACTCCGACATCCTGACCGTGGCGAACAACGCATTGTAGTTGCCGTGCCCGACACTGGCATTCGAAGCGATACCGGACGACAACTGACCCGCCGCCCCGAAGGCACCGGGGAGAGGAGTGTTCATCATGCTGCGGGGGAAGTTGAACCCGCCGTTGTCCAGATCGCTGTACAGAGACCACACGGACTGGCTGCTCAGGTTGCCGATTTCATTGTTGGCCACCGCCGCGGTGCAGCTCGCGAATCCGGCGCAATAGGCCGGGTTCATCGCCGCTTCGAAGAACGGTTGCGGTTTGATGTTTGCAGGTACGACCCCGCCCGGAGCGCAACCGCTGGTCGGACCGGCGCAACCCAGTGAGGTTTCGAGGCCGGCATAAGCGCTGGCGAACGACTGTCCGCCGACAGTCATCATGTATGGCACCGCGTTGATGTTGATCGGCTGATATTCATCGTGCACGATGCGCCCGATGTAGCCGACTTCCAACATGGCTTTGCTGGAGAGCTGTCGTTGAATGGTGAGATCGAAACTATCGCTGTGGTTGGGCCGGAAGTTCGGATCCAGAATAGAACCGGTGGCCGCGCCCACCGCGTTGACGCCGGGGAAATCAGGTTGGGGCAGAGTGGGAGCGGGGGCCGGAATGGGCGCCGTCAGGCCGTCAAAGCCAGCCGAGGTTGGTCCCACCCGGAAAGCAGTGGATGGATTCGAACCCGCGCCGCCGCAAGTGCCGGAGATGGTTGGCTGCACGCACTGCACCGGCTGAATCAGACCAGTACCCAGCAGCGGTACCAGCACCAGGTCCACGCCGTTCAGTCGTCCGTAGATTCGGCTGTAGCCGCCACGAATGACGGTGCCGTCATGGCTGAAGACCTTGCCGAACATCGAGTTACTCTCGAAGTGCGGGTTCCAGGCCAGAGCGATGCGCGGGCTGAATCCGCCATAGAACGGGTTGTAGGGATACTTGCGGCCGTTCCCCACGTTGCCGACCAGGGCGAACCCAACTTCCGGATTAAAGACCTGGCCCTGCAAGGCAGCGTTCTCGCGCTGGTGCAGATAGGATTCCAACTCAATCGGCTGGTTGGACTGATCGACTAATAACACCTGCTTGCCATTCTGTCTCAACCGGCGGCATCTCCAGCGTCCATCCCATACCGTAGGTCAAGCTCAACGAAGGCTTCAGGTGCCAGGTGTCGCTGAAATACAGGTTGTAGTAAGGAATGGTGCTCTTGTCAGAAGCCGGAGTCAGCGGCGGATTCAGAGCCAGATTGGATGCCCTCGCGAGTGTAAGCAATCTGCGCGATGGAAACGATGCCCAGCACCGCGGCGTACTCACGGCCAAAGACCGTGGCCGAAGGAGCATCCGTCGGGACAAAGGGCGTGATGCCGCCAATGCCCGCTCCCGTGCTGTTGGTACCGAGCTGATACACGGACTGGTAGTTGATGCCGCCGCCGTTGTCAGTCCGTTGGTGGTAGTTGAAGTTGCGCTGGTAGGTGCCGCCGAACTGGAACAGGTGGTTGCCCTTCAGCACGTTGACGTTGTCGCTGATCATGTGTCCTGGCCATCCCAGAAGCGGGTCCGGGTGTCCTGGGTGTTGACGTTGTACGGGCTGAGTGAATGTCCATTGATGCGGGAAACTTCGCCGAGAGGCTCCAGCGCTCCACCCAGACCAGCAATCTGCGGCGGATCGCCAGCCGATCCCCACTGCCAGTAATTGCGCAGGTAGCTATAGTGAATGTCGTTGGTGACGTTGGGGGTAATGTTGGTGGTCAGGCCGGCTACCAGGAACCACGGCACCTGAGGCCGGGCGCTCAGCGAAACCGGGGTTCCGCTGCTTATGTCGACTTGGCTATTGGTAGTACGGATCAACTTGTAGTAGCGATAGCTGCTCATGAAGTGCCACTTGTCGCCGAAATCGTGATCCAGGCGGGCAACGCCAAAATTGTCAGTCTGAGGTACGCCCAGGTTGCCTTTGAATCCCTGGATGTTGGCATCGCAACGGCTCAGCGGGCAGCTGGGATCGTTAGGCAGCGGCATCGTGCTCCACATCTGCTGCACCAGCGGATTGATTCCCAGGCCGCGCGGATCGCAGGGACCGGGGCACGGCGTCGGAGCATAAGTGACACCGTTGAACGTAACCGGAGTCGGGTTCAGGTTGTAGGTCGAGCTGCCGTAAGTCAAAAGCCCCAGCCGCATCGAAGCGCTCGGATCGAGGGTTTCAATCGTTTCTGAGTTGGGCCAGCGGAAGCCCTGGTAGTTGGCGAAGAAGTAGGTCTTCCCGCCCAGCATCTTGGGAAGGATCGGACCGCCGATCGCGCCGCCGAAGCGGTTGTAGTGGAAGCTGGGAATCGGGGTGCCGGTGTTGTTGTTGTCCCAGGTGTTGGCGTTGAAATTGTTGTCGAGATAATACTCGTACACCGTGCCGTGCCAGTTGTTGGTGCCGCGCTTGGTCACCATCGAAACCTGGGCGCCAGCCGAGCTGTTGAAGTCAGCAGTCTGATTGTTGGTGCCGACCTTGAACTCTTCGATACTATCGGCCGGGGTAGGAATCACACCCGTGGGACCGCCGGCGCCGGCCGCGCCGCCGGTGACTTCGAATGAAACCAGGCCGCCGGTGGAATCGCCGGCGAAACTGTTGGTGTAGATGTTCATGCTGCCGTCCATGTCGTTGGTGTTCTGGCCACCGTCGAGCGCGAAGGCATTCTGGTCATAGACTGCGCCGGCTACGCTGCCGTCAGGCGCGACACCTGGTTGCAGGGTCACGAACGAGCTGACGTCGCGGCCCAGGCTGGGCAGCGCTTCGAGCGAGACACCGGTGATGGTGTTGCCGACCGTGGCGTTCGTGGTCTGCAACTGAACGTTGTTGGCTTGCACTTCGACCACTTCCGTGGTGGCGCCCACCGGCAAGGTGAAGTTGAGGGAGCCGGCTTTTCCGACTTCCACCGTCTGTCCGGAAAGCTTGGCGGCCGAAAAGCCGCTCTTTGCGACTGTAATGTCATACTTGCCAGGGACGAGATTGGTGATGATGTACCGGCCACTCTCGTTGGTCTGAGTAGTTCGGGCTTCGCCCGTGGTCGTGTCGATAATTGTCACCGTGGCGTCGACCACCACCGCGCCGCTCGGATCCGTTACCAGCCCGAAGATGTTACCGGTCGCGGCCGATTGCGCCCACACCGGGGTTGTGCCCACTGCGAGCACCAAGCTCAGGCAGATTGCAACACCAGCCAGAATCTTATTCAACGGCACTGCTCGATTGCAGGACATCCCACCACCTCCTGATTAAGCTACGTTGACCTGTTTTTTGACCACCCAACACCGGGATCCTAAGGACGGCTACAACTTGAGGGTGTTGCAAGTTCCGAAGCGCGTGCCTGATCGTGCCCCGTCCAGCTTTTTTCTCCAGAACTCTTACAAACCGGTCTGCACTTAGCATTCGGCCAGCCAACGTCGCGACGAAAAGTGGTTGCGGTACCGATGCACGGGATTGTGGGATGAACTACACCGCGGCTCACACGAGATGGTGACTCACAATTGTCTAGCGTTGAATCCTCGCCCGCATCCGACAGGCTTTGTCTATTGGAATCTGTAACAGCGGCTGTGTACGCCTATGAAAATTGATAGTCGCCGGAGGACTGAGCGTGGTGAAACAAACATCGATGTAATGTTTATTGCGAGGTGAGCTATTCGCGCGCTGAAGCGCCGATGATGCGCCGACGATACGCGGTGTTTGAGAAATCAAGCGGGATGACGGCAGGATAATCGCGGACCGACGAAAAATGTTTTTAGAAAGTGATGTCTTAGGGTCACTTGCGTCAGTCAATTTGTTCTCGCTGTGTCGCTGCCCACTGCCAGGCACGTCCTCCCTGCTCTATGGTCACCGCCGTCGCCTCTCCGTACTGCCCAAGACGGTTCAGGATAGTCGCGACAGACGCCATGGAATGCTTGTGCCCAGAAAGCAGGGACGGTATCGTCCGCAGAATCTGCTCGCAGACGTCACGGGCAGTCATCGGCCTGGACGATTCCATCAGAATCCTGCGACAGGCTCGGGTAAGTCCACGCTGCCGGCCGCCGGTCTTGCGGCCCACCAGTTCAAGCAGATCGTCGTTCAGCACGTCGTCACCAAAAACCACCGCAAGACCCGAGATAGTCTGCTTCACAGTACCGATCTGTCTTGTGATTTCGACTCGCTGATGCATCAATTGGCGCAGTTCCGCCTGCGCCTTCAGCAAAACTTCCTGAACATGCACGTTTTCAATATGCGCGTTTTGAATGTGAACCCCTGCTTCGGTTGACATGGTGATTACTCGCCCAGGCCGTCAGTTCTTGGAACCCGCGTTATCGCGAGCCGTACGACACGTAACACCCTTCGTATAACACGCTTTGTATCGCTCAATATGAGCGACTGGGACTAGTACAACGGCTTCAGGGATGGGCAGACGAAGTAACGCCACCAGCGCAGCCACTCGATCAGCTTCGTTCAGGTTTCTGCATGAAAACGATGGAACGATGACATGATGGAACGATGGAACGGAGGAGGCGCGTCTCACGTAAATAGAGATTTGCCCCTCAGGGCCGAGCCCATCGATAGCAGGTACGAACGCCCCACAAAACAAGCATGAGTTGTGAATCTCGGAGTACGTGCTGGATTCCAGGTTGATCTGGATTGTGATTGAATGTGGTTGCCACTTCGCCGCTTCCGACGGGGCCGTCGGACTGAAGGTTCGTCATGCCGCTAGACGGAGGCCAAAAAGTATTGTTCACCGCTGTCACGGTCACTGTCCATGCTTGAAATGAAAGCCCGTTGCGAGAAATGTGCTGCTGCCCTCCGGGTGCAGGGCGAGGCCTACATCTGCTCCTACGAGTGCACATTCTGTCCCGAATGCGCTTTGAGTTCACACCTGGTTTGTCCGCATTGCGGAGGCGAGCTTTTCTCCCGGCCGCCAAGAAGGATCACCAGCGCCAACTCCGAGAGTAGCAGCGTCGACATCCGGGCCATCACACGCCCGTGGTTGATTTGGGTGGCCAGCTTCGCGATTTGGATTTTCATCGCAATTGCGCGCGGCGTCTCGCTCTACCAATTCGATCGCATCTTTGATCCTCAGGCCAGCCTTCGCGGCGAGATCATCTTTCCACTTATCAACTATCTGATCTACGCCTTCCTGACTCCAATCATCTTCTACGTGGGCTTGCGATATCCCGTACAGCGAAGTGCGTGGAAGCTTCGAACCACGCTCTATCTGATCGGTAGCCTGGCATTTACCGCGGTCCACATTGTGGTGAGAGCTCTGGTCTATCCGGTTATCGAGACCACCACTGGCCAGCCGGTGCCTGTCGGATGGTCTTTATTAAGAAACCTGTTTTTCTATAACGTAGCCAACGATATTCTCTTCGTGTATCTGCCCATCGTCGTCATCGTGCACGCGTTGTGGTACTACAGGAGATTCAGCGAGCGGGACATCCGTGCGTCCCAACTTGAAGGACATCTGGCAAAAGCCCATCTGCAGGCGCTAAAAAGCCAGCTGCAACCGCATTTTCTGTTCAACACCCTGCACTCCATTTCCGCGCTGATGCTGACCGACGTGTGCAGCGCCGACAAAATGATCACCCGTCTCAGCGAACTTCTGCGGATGGCCCTGGACAACGATGGAGCGCAGCTCACCACCCTGGAGCGCGAGCTCGAGTTCGTAAGCGGGTATCTCGAAATCGAAAAGATCCGGTTCGAGGATCGCCTCAAAGTCATTCTCGAGATTGAGCCCGAAACGGTGGACGCACAGGTCCCACATTTCCTGCTGCAGCCTCTGGTTGAGAACGCCGTACGCCACGGTGTTTCCAGACTCTCATCCGGAGGAGAGATACGAATCGCCGCGATCCACGATTCCGGCTATCTTCATCTGCTGGTGAGCTGACAATGGTCCGGGCCTGACTGACTCTACAGGCGGTCAAAACGGAAACGGACTTGGGCTGGGGACAACCCGGGAACGGCTCCGGACACTTTATGGGAGTGATCAATCCCTGGAAGTCCGCGACGGAGTCGAAGGTGGGGTAGAGGTCCTGGTAAAGATACCTTTTGCCTTTACGCACGTCCAACCGGACGGAGAGGTCCCTTCCGTGGGGATCACGGACGAACTCAGTGAAAGAACACACCATCATTCCGACAATCCGCACCGTCATCGCTGATGACGAACTTCTGGCGCGCAAGAAGTTGCGAATCCTGCTGGGATCAGAATCGGGGATCCATGTGGTGGCCGAGTGCCGCGACGGCAAGCAGACCCTGGCTGCTGTTCATAGCCTCAAGCCTGACCTGCTCTTTCTCGATATTCGAATGCCGGAGGGAGACGGCTTTGAGGTGCTGAACAAGATTTCCGAGGAGGAGATGCCCGCGGTTGTTTTTACCACCGCGTATGACCGGTACGCGATTCGGGCGTTTGAAGCGCACGCTCTCGATTATCTATTGAAGCCGTTTGACCAGGAACGCCTGCACAGCGCGGTTGAGCGCGCCCGCACCGACATCATTCGATCGCACAACCATGGCGTGACTCGCCGGTTTCTGAATCTGCTGGCCTCCGCAAAAGCGGATTCGCCGCAGGAAACGCGCCTGGTCATCAAAGCCGGAGGGCGGGTGGTGTTTCTGGATCTGGATGAAGTTGACTGGATCGAGGCTGCCGCAAACTACGTGAAGTTAAATGTGGGCAAGGACTCGTATCTGCTGCGAGAAGGAATCGGCCACATTTCCGAAAGGCTCGATCCCACCCGCTTCGTCCGCATTCACCGCTCTACCATCGTCAATGTGCGCAAGATCAAAGAGCTTCAACCCTGCGACAGCGGCGAATATATTGCTGTCCTGAAAAATGGAAAAGAGCTTTCCTGCAGCCGCGGATATCGCCCGGAATTGCAACGGCTGATCGAAAAGACTCTCTGAGCCAGGGCGTGATCTTCTCACGCTGCTATTCCGGAAACGGGGCCTGGGCAATCACATCGCAGAAGTTGCGGGGATGAAAGCTCGGCACATGGCGTTCGCGGATGTCCCGCATGAACGAACTGGATGCGCCTTGCGGGAATTTGGTCACCACGTCTCCACAGGTTTTCACGAACGCTTCCTTGAATTTCAGCCTGGGAAAGGCCGTCAGAACTTCTTCGACCTCGGCCTTTTTTATCTGTGACCAGTCTGGTCCGACCACGTCGGCTCCGGCACCTTCTCCCACCAGCAAAATTTCGGGCTGCTTGAACTGACCGATACGCGAAGCGTGCATCGCGATTCCGTCCCAGACCACTCCGATCCTCTCCTTCCCGTACGCGTGCTCTTCCAGAAAACGCCGTGCTGCCTCGGCGCCTTGAATCTCGAAAGGAAGCGCTCCCTCAAATCTCTCGGTTAATCCCAGGTCATGCATGATGCACGCAAGGTATAGAAGTTCCTCGTCGAATTTCAGTCCAAGCGCGCGGCCTACGAGCGAGCCCAGTAAGTACGTCCTCACCGCATGATTAAACAAATATGGTGGCGAGACTGCGCGACTCAGGGCAGTGGCGGTTCTGGCAATCTCAGAATCCACGAGGCGCACACCGGCCACGGTCGTTGGCCATGACTCCGGCCATGATCCGGTGATGACTCTTGCCCCGGTTTCGAATCTGGCTGCGCCGTCGCCGAACTGAAACCAAGGCCAGTCACCAGAAAGTTTTTACCGCGCGCGGTCACCCCGACGGAAAGAGCCAACCCTCGCATCATTTCTCGCCTGTTCATTGAACCCTCGTGACTGTCTTTGCCATCTCGCGAACGCATCCGCGCATCGCGACAGGAACAGAAGAATACGCATTCTCCCGCTCACCGCAACTCTCTGGGGATATACACCTCGCTCCCGGGGACGAGCACAGGCCAAATAAATACACGACTCGGTTGGAAGTTTGGGGCTGGCTACTCTACGTCGATCGTCGAAACGCTCAGCGCCGGAAGCGTGATGGTCAGCGACGATCCGCTGGCCGGCGTTTGTTGCGCCAGCACCGGATGGATCGGGTTTTGCCCGGCCGCGGAAGACGCCGTCATCTGATATACGGAAGCGGTTCCCGAGAGCGCCGCTCCGTTGATCGCCGTCACCTGCGGCAAGGTGGAGCGATTGATGGCGACGAATACAATCCGGCCCGGCCTGGTGCTGTCCGAGCTGGCATACACGATGACGTTCTGCACCTTGCTCGACGTGGCCTGCAGCGAGGTGTCGCCGAAGCTGGCCGTGGCACCATCAAAGCCGCGGAACGCGCGGAATCCGGCGAGGATATAAGGACAGTTGCCCAGCGGCCACAAAGTCGCGGCAAACACTCCCTGACTGCCGAAGACGCCGAGATTGTCCGCCTGGGCAATGGTTCCGGCGATGTGGTTGTCACCGCCATTTTCATATTCGGTGATGGAAATCCTGGTCCCCGGAAATTCGCTGTTGATCTTTGCCTGCAGCCGTGGCAAAAGCTTGATCGGTTCTCCCAGCACGTCATTCGTGATCCACGAATTCTCGGTGAAGGTTGGGTCCCACAGGCTGCGCGGGCTCTGCACAATGGCTTGCACCTGCGCGTCGGTCAAGGTCGAACCGGTCAGGTTGGTGACGCGGGTCGTGCCGTCAGTCGCTTCCGAGTACCAATGAAAGTCATAGACGTCGACGAGCGGCTTTCCATAAGTGTCAGAGGCAGTCTTGATCGCCGCCAGATATTTATCCGGGAACCAGTTCGCCCCATCGGGCGTAGCCGAAAGCTCGCCTTGCCAGTTGTAGATTCCTTCGAATCCGTAGTGCACCGGCCCGAAAATCATCATGTCGGGGAACTGGTCTTTCAATGCCTTGGTGAGGGTGATGGTCTTGGCGATGTAGTTGTCCGACGAGATCGGATTGGGCCCTGCACTTCAAGGTGCGTCGAATTCCAAAGCTCCGGCTCGTTGTCCAGACTCACGAAAGTCGGCAGCGACGCGTTGGCCGCAAAAATTCCCGGGATCTTCTGGTCCATCGACCACAGAAATTCGTCCATATAAACGTTGGCGTCGGTGGTGCTGGGGTTTCGGTGAACGCAGCCGGAGTGATCGTGCTCTTTTTGTCAATCGCCTGCTTGAAGCGGGTCAGGTCGGGAGGGTTGGTTATGCTCACCGGCCCGCTTTCATCGCCCGATACCAGACCTTGCAACTGGACCGTCATCACGCTGGCCATATCCAGGCTCTGATCCGCAGCGACGAAACTGCGCACCGCTTCAGCCGGAGTTGTGCTCGAGGTCAGGAAGCGTCGTTTTCGTAGAGGTAGTCGCTGCCCGCATTCGAGGCATTCGTCTCCCAGTTGTATGCGGTCCAGCGATTGCCGCCGGCACGGTCCAGGGTGAGGTGCGGCGGAGCGCCTGAGACGCCGGTATAAAAGTTGAGGCCATAGATCCACGGCGAAATCGACTTGGTCTTCGTCGGATCCACCGTGATGGTCACATCGGGCGCCGCGACGGCGGCGGGGGTCGCACTGGCCTGGCTCGAATTTGCGCTCTCCCCGCTCGCATTCAGCGCCGATACCACATAGTAGTACTGTCGTGCCGTTGGTCAGGCCTGTGTCGATGTAGCTGGCGCTGGTTGGCGCACCCACCTGGGTATATGGCCCACCACTGGTGGTAGCCCGCTTCACGTGGTAACTGGTCGCGCCACTGCTCGCCGTCCAGGTCAGGCTGATCTGCTGATTCCCTGCTGTCGCTGCGAGGCCGTGGGCGTGGCCGGAACCGGCACAGCGCGGAGCGGATGAGGCCGGCATAGCCGAAGCCTGACTCGAATTTGCGCTCTCGCCCGACGCGTTCAGCGCGGAGACAACATAGAAATAATTTGTGCCGTTGGTGAGTCCAGTATCGAGATAACTCGCCACAGTCGGAGAGCCCACTTGGGTGTACGGTCCACCGCTCGCCGTCGCCCGCTTTACGTGGTAGGTGGTCGCGCCACTACTCGCCAGTCCAGGTCAGGCTGACCTGCTGATTCCCCGCTGTCGCCCCAAGCGCCGTGGGCGCGGCCGGAACCGGCACACTCGGAGCGGATGAGGCCGGCATGGCGGAAGCCTGACTCGAATTTGCGCTCTCGCCCGACGCGTTCAGCGCGGAGACGACATAGAAATAATTGGTGCCGTTGGTGAGTCCAGTATCGGTGTAGCTCGTCGCCGTCGCGGAGCCGGCTTGCGTGTAGGGCCCGCCGCTGGTGGTCGCCCGCTTTACGTGGTAGCTGGTTGCGCTGCTGCTTGCGGTCCAGGTCAGGCCTACCTGCTGATTGCCCGCCGTGGCGCCGAGGGCTGTGGGTGCCGCCGGAGCGGTAGATGCAGCGGGCGTGGTACTGATACTGGTGCCGCCGCCGGACATCGACCCTCCGCCGCAGCCAAACATCAGTCCCGCCAACAGCAAGACAGCCAAAGCCTTTGCGCTTCTTGGACCGATATGGATTGGACCCATACTGGAACGAATGCCCACGCCAAATCGTAGCGTGGGAGAAGCTGACTCGGTAGGCTTTCAGGAAACACCAAGGGACAAGTCCGGCGTATCCGGAGGTGCTTGGACTTTAGTTTGCAGATGTTTCGTGCGGAACGAGGAGAAACGCTTCCTTTTTATCCTCTATTCTTATTTCCTCTATCTTCATTATTTAGAGGGCGCCGCGATGCGAGCAATGTTCGAGTAAGCCGACTCGCCGTCGGCATTGACTGCGCGGACTCGAAACGCTGCCCCCTGGCCATTCTTAACCTCGGAGTCGCTGTATTCGGTTGCGCCGGGCGCTAACTTGGCGATCCTCTTCCAGGCTCCTCGCCCTTCTTTCCCGTCCTCGATGCGCCGCTCCACCACGATGCCAGTCGTATCGCCGCCATGCACTTGCCATGTCAGTTTCATGGAATCCGCCGGCGGCAACTCACATTGAGCGAACTGGGAGCTTCGGGAAGCACCGGCCAGTCGAAATAATTCTCGTCGGCGATCGCCATGATGCTGTCGCTTATCGGCACGACTCCAGAGTGTCAGTAGTGCCCTGCTTCCAGGACAGCGGCCTGATCTCACCGCTCACGACGTCGATCAGTACGGGATGCGTGATCCCCGTATTCTTCAACGACAGACTGGAATACAGCGGAGGAAACGAATTTTGCCCGGGAAGGCTGTGCGCCGCCAACCAGTACGCGACAATCGCTTTGCCCTTGCCGCGAACGGAAACCGTAAGCCATGAAGGGAAAGCCGGTCTGTCGGCGCAGCGCGGGCAGGTCGGCGCCCGAGATTTCGATCGATGCGTCGAATTTGGTATCGGAGAAAAGCGCGTTTGTGTTTTGCAAAGCCAGAAAGACGGGACGCGGCGTGAAATCGGTATCGTGATTCGTGATTCCGTGGATGATCCCGAAGTCGTCGTACTCATTGCCGTCCGCCCCGGCCGCCAGCAGCCAGACGAAAGTCTTCACTCCCGCAGCGTGGTTGTAAATGAGCCCGCGCGGCACATATTTCGCCTGCACCGATTCATCCGAGCCCACCCAGGAAGGAATGGAATTGAATTCGTCATCGAAGAACGGAATGTCGGGCTTGATCCCCGGATAGTGCGTAACCAGATCGCGCAAGCGCGCGCGGCGATTCGTTGAGATAGGCGCCGTAATCCATGGATTCCGGATTCAGATTCTGTCCGTAGCCCGGATAGGTGTGATAGGCGTACACGTCGATCCCGGAGGCGCACTTGCAGGTATCGAGCGCTTTCTGGGTAAATTCGCGCGAGGGATCGGCCTGGCCGCCATAGATTACCTTGGCCTTCGGGTCGGTCTTCTTGCACCGTCGGGACAAACGGAGCCAGCAGATTCCCGTATTGCTCGGGATTGCCCCAGGGATTCCAGTATCCGATGTCCTGCTCGTTCCACAACGCCCAATAGTGAATGCGGTCATGAAAATGGTTCACCATCCAGGCGACGTATCGATTGAAAGCGGCGATTTGCTCCGGCGTGGTGGGCGGCCAGAACACCGAGTACAAACTGCGGTCGTCGTTGTGAAAGGAGCCCGGTTCCGGCGTGCCCACGTCCGGCAGCTTTCCCGACGGCGAGGTGTACATCACGTTGCCGTACATGCAGCTGCACCTGGATATTCATTCCGTTGTCCACCAGCGAATCGACGTAGTCGTCCAGCTCCGGCACGGCCGCCATGACGCCGCGCTTCTGCTCGATCCAATCCCAGCTGGTGTAGTCCGAACTGTTCTCGTACTGGCCGATGCGGATCCACTTGAACCCCGCGTCGAACATGCGCGTCCACCACCAGCGGTTCCAGGGCAGATACGGATCTCGCGGCATGTCGGAGTTGATGCCGAAGCCGTCCTGGATCTGCGATGAGCGCTTGGGCGGAACGTGGTCGGGAACGTGCCGCTGTTCCTGACTGTGAGAGCGCGGGGTCGAATGCCCACAGAAATCACAACGATGGAACAAACTAAAATGAACTGCCTGCGAAGACTGCGCGATGCCGGTGTTCGCATCGCTTCCCTCCATCCAGACAAGCAAAATTTTATAAATCAGAATTGCGCACGCGTACCATACATGATTCCGCCGCGATTGTCAGAGTCCGTTGCAGACTTCATACTTCGAAGCAAGGGGCGCTACCGCGCTCCGCACCCACGGTTCGTCCTCGCCATCGGGAACGTTCTGGAACAGCGTCCAGACTTCCTGGTGGCATCGTGCTCTCTCCGGGACCCAATTGAACCTTCGGCCCCAGGGTCTCGAGTTCGAGGAATTCCGGGTTGGTGAATATTTCAAAATTGCAGCCGAAATCCGGATATGGCGCTCCTGGCACTCACCGGCGCGCGTTTAACGAACACCATGCCATCCACGAAATACGCTCCCCAACCTGCCGGATTGAAGATGCCCGTCATCTGTTCCTGAAAGCGCCCCGTGGGCTTTGATTGCTGACGCAACTGAATATATTCCGTTCCCAATGTCCACCGCGAATCCGCAAAATCGGTGAAAGACCACAGGTCAAAGGTCCAACCGACTGGAAATGATCCTTGTCCATCGCCGCGCGCGGAGGCAAAGGCAAAATCGCCCGGCCCCCGGCTCTCATCATGGTCGGCGCCCAGGGCGCCAGTTCGGTCGGGCGGCTATCCCGGTTGGTGATGCGATGGTTGACGGTGACCCGCGATCCCGACTTCATCCAACTGGATCTTCAAGTTCCTTCTGCAGATTGCTTCCCGGGGCTGCGCTCTCCGCGGGAGCGGTGAATCGCACCACCTTATTTTGTGTCGGGAAACAGTCACTGCGGCGAATTGTCAGGGAAATAAGTGCGCTCAACTTCCGGCCAAACCCATAGACGGTGGCCGCCGTAAAGCCGGAAATCAGTGCCGCCGGTCAGCCCGCGCTGCTCCGGCACTTCGTGAAAGATATTTTCGCCGCCAACGAAGCTGTACGATATGACCCGCGGACCCACATCGGCCAGAACCACAAGTTCGACTCGTGCCATTTGAGATCCGGTACGCGTTTTTCCATCCCCGATAACTGATCCTCTCCAGCATTGGTCGATTTCGCTGCGCTCAACCGCGGGCCGAAACCGGCGTTGCGTGCGCGTCATGGGCCGCGAGCTCTTTCGCATTCTTCTGAATTTTCCGGATCGCAGCTACGATTTCCTGCATGTCGCTTTCGTCCCCCAGCAAAGCCGGCTGCGGAATCCAAACTGTTTCCCAGGCGGCGCGCTGGGTATGCGGAAACGATTGCCGCAAGAAAGCCATGATCCGCCTTGGCCTGCGGCCCGCTCAACCGTTTGCGATATTCTCCGTTGCGGAACATATGCAGATCGTGCAACGGAGGATAGCTGGCCTGGTTCGGAATACCCTCGGCATTGATCGCCGCAATGAAGCTCTCGGTCGAGATGCCGGCAAATTGTTTGCTGTCGACGTGAAAGATGTACGCATACTGCCCATTGCGAGTGCAGCGTTCATCGAGTTTTTGCGGAGTGATGCCAGGGATCTGGCTGAGTTCGCGATCCAGCACGCGGGCATTCTTGATGACGCCGCCGGGTCTGCTCATCCAGACGCCCCAGTTGCGCCAGCAGGATGGCTCCCTGCCATTCGCTGAGACGATAATTCGAGCCGTAACTGAAATGGCTGTAAAACCATTCGCCCGGCAGACGGCCGCAATCGTGGACGGAACGCGCCTGGCGCTCAAATCCATCATCGTTGGAAATGACAATGCCGCCTTCACCGGCGGTCATCAATTTGCTGGATTGAAAACTGAACGTCCCGCCGCGCCGAAGGTGCCGACACGCTGTCCGCGCCATTCGCTGGCGTGCGCATGGGCGCAATCCTCGATCAGCGCGATTCCTTTCTTCGGTCTGCCAGGTCTTTCAACGCGTCAAGATCGGCGGGATGGCCGCCCATGTGGACGGCGATGATTGCCTTCGTGTGCGAGGTAATGGCAGCTTCTGTCAGCTGGGGATCGAGGCAATAGGTGTCGGGACGGACATCCACCAGCACCGGCAACGCATTCGCAAACAGGACGGCACTGGCCGTGGCCACGAAAGTGAAATCGGGCACGATCACTTCGTCCCCGGGTTGCAGGCCGAGAGCCGCCATGGCGACTTCAAGCGCCGCCGTGCCGTTTGTGACCGCGATTCCGTGACGGGCGCCGTGAAAGTGCGCGAAGGCGTCTTCAAACTCCAGCGTTTTGGTGCCGGGAGTGCGCCACCATACGCGGCTCTCCAGAACTTCGTTCAAGCCCCGCCGCTCGGTATCGTCGAACTGCGGCCACTCCGGAAAAGGTTTGCTTTTGGATTTCTTGCCGCCGAGCAGTGCGAGTTCCGACATTTTCCATCTCCTTTAAAGCATCCGTGTCAGTACTGGTTAAATTCCGTCGCGCGACGAAAAGCCTCGACGTAATGTCCGTCTTTCTTAGGCTGTTCTTTGCGCATTTCGTCTTTCGCCTTTTTCAAGTCTTCGCGGGCTCCCAGTCCGGGCGATACTTGTTGACCGCGGGCTCGAACTGGCTGACCTGCTTGGCGGCGGATTCGAATTTGAGATCCGCCACGCTCTCGATATTAACGAAATAGTTTGCTTCCTGCGGCGAAGGATAAAAGAAATACATTAGCGGAACTTTGTAGGGCTCCAGACCCTGCTGTAAGCGCTGGTTGGGGAAATACAGCCAGAATTCCGCGGCCCGCACGGCATCGATCGTATTGAACGCGGCCATCCGATGATCGGTCTTGTGCCAGCGCTCGTACCATTCACCGGGATCTACGCTCAATAAAACATCGGGTCGAATTCTGCGGATGATGGCTGTGGCTTCCTCGGTGAGCTTGGGTTGAGCAGCATACTCCAGCATGCCGTCGTCGTAACCCATCCACATGATGTTTTCCTTGGGTGTGCCCAGCAGGCCTTCGGACACTTCCTGCTCGGCTCGGCGAATGCGCGCCAGACGCTGGGAATTCATATCCGGATCATAAGAACCCTTGTCGTCATTGGTATAGACGACGATCAGAACTTTGTTGTGATTGCGATTGAGCAGCGCGATCGTGCCGCCGGCGCCGAAGACATCATCGTCAGGATGAGGAGTAAAAACCAGAATCGTTTTGTTGTGCAGGTCTTCGAGTCGTGTTTCCTGCGCCTGCGCTGAACTGAGAGTAAGAAAAACGATGAGCAGCAAGGAACACGAAAGGGCGAGCGAGGTTCGCATTAAGTTCTCCGATGGGGCAGTGAAAACCTGGCGGCAATACGATAGCTCAAAGAGCGAGGATTCGTCGAACCGTCTGCAGAAAAAATAATGGTGAGCCGGCTGCCGGACAGTTCCGATAGCTCGCATTTGAAAATATGTGTCCGCCGGTCACTGCGGAAGTCTTGACAGGTTGGATCGGAGAATGTAACAGTTGCCGCACCATACCGTTGAATTACGCCTGTGTATCGGCATCCGGGAGGCGCTATGCGTGCTGGCTTTCGGTTGTCCCTGGCTGTCATTCTCCTGCTCTCCTGTTGGCTCCTGACAAACTCCAACCTGTTGTTTGCCCAAGTCGACCGCGGCGGCATTGTTGGACTGGTCACCGACCCCGCCGGAGCTCGCGTCTCTGGCGCGCAGGTTACGGTCACGAATCTCGGCACCAACCAGCCCGTCAACGTGACCACAAACGAAAATGGCCAATATGCCGCTGATCTTCTTCGCATCGGCACCTATTCCATCACCGTCGAAAAACAAGGCTTCCAGAAAGCGGTTCAATCCAATGTGGATGTGGGCGTCAACCAGACGGTGCGCGTGGACATTGCTTTGCGCGTCGGATCCATCAACGAATCCGTCCAGGTCACAGCAGCCGCTCCTCTCCTGCAGACCGAAGCATCCTCGCTGGGAACGATCGAGACCGAGCGACGAATTTCAGATCTTCCCCTGAACGGAAGAAACTTTATTCAGCTCGCATATCTTGGCCCCGGAGCCAACGGCGGGCAGACCGGAACCAACGTCAGCGGCGGAGTGTTTGAAAACGAGCGGGCAGACGAAGCCGTTTCGGTCAACGGACTTCGAGTCTCCAACAACAACTTCCTGCTGAACGGAGTGGATAACAACGAATTCGGACTGGGCGGCGTGATCGTGCTGCCCCCGCCCGACGCCATCCAGGAGTTTCGCACTGAAGAAAACTCCATGAGCGCCGAATTCGGCCGCGGCGGCGCGGCCGTCAACGTTGTGCTGAAATCCGGCACGAACCAGATTCATGGCGGAGCTTTACGAGTTCATTCGCAACGACAAACTGGATGCGGTCAACTATTTCAACCAGGGCCAGCAGCCCTTTAAGCGCAATCAGTTTGGAGCTTTCCTGGGTGGACCGATCAAAAAGAACCGTACTTTCATTTTTGGCGGCTACGAGGGCTCGCGGCTGCGCGAGAGCCACCCATTTCTTTCGACCGTTCCCACCGGCGGAGAGCGGGCGGAGATTTTACCGACCGGCTCACGGGAGAGACCTTTTCGCCCTGCGCGGTCCCGTCCCCGGCCGACACCTTTGACACCGGCACGATCTTCGATCCTTTCAGCACCCACGACTACACCTGCGCCGATGGGGCAGTGGTGTCGCTGCGCAATCCGATTTCAAGCGGCGGACAGCTGAACGTGATTCCGGCGGGTTCGATCAACTCCGTCGGACAGAAGGTGGCCAATTTTTATCCTCAAGCCAACCTGCCCGGGCTGACCAACAACTATCTTGCCAACCAGAATCACGTGAACGATCAGGACGGTTTCAATATGCGGCTCGATCATCGCTTCCGCGATCAGGATCAGATGTTCGCCTCCTACAGTTTCGGCGATGTGCGCAGCCAGCGTCCCGGCCCGCTCGGTCCGCTGTTTGGCGGCTCCGACTGTTGTCCCAGCGTCAGCAATTCCCGCGCGCAACACCTGGGGCTGGGCTACACGCACACGTTTTCACCGCAGTTCCTGAACGATCTTCATGGCGGATATTTCCGCTATGCCGTCAACGCCTTGCCCTTCAACTTCGGCAAATCCATTGGCACCGATCGAACTCGGAATTCCCAATGCGAATCGCAGCACCGATCCCAACTCGTCAGGGCTGACCAATATCGATATCGCCGGCTTTACCCCGCTGGGCGATTCGCATGTACCTGCCCGAGCACGTTTTCGAAAACATTTTTCAGATCGCGGATACGGCTACCTGGATCCGGGGCCGGCACTCGCTGAAATTCGGCGTCGACTTCCGCCGTCAGCAGCGGAACTTTTATCAGGTCACCGCGCCACGAGGATTTTTCGACTTCGGCGGCGTCTACACCAACGATCTCAGCACCGCAAATGGCGGAAATGGATTGGCCGATCTCTTGCTCGGCATCCCCGACGCCAACGAGCAGGATTTCCTTCTGGGACTTTATCCCACGCGCTATTGGGACCTGGGAGCATTCGTTCAGGACGATTTCCGGATTCGTCCCAACCTGACGATCAACATCGGGCTGCGCTACGACATTACGTCCCCGGCCAATGGACGGGTCGGCAATTTCGATCTGAATAAGGCCATCGTGATCACCTCGTACGGACAGAATCCGGTGCCGCACGCCGGAGTGGCAATTCGATAAAAGCGATTGGGCGCCTCGCATCGGCTTCGCCTGGTCGGTGCGGCGGAATACTGTAATCCGAAGCGCCGGCGGCATCTTCTATTCGGCCGAGGCCAATATCTTCGACGATCTCGGTTTGAATCCTCCACAACTCACGTTCCTCGCGAACACCTTCAACCCCGGAACGATCCCCACGGCGGCACAGCTGGTGTCGACCGGTTTTCCCAGCGCGCTGCCTGTGGGCGACGCCATCAATATCTCCGGACCGGTGAAAACGACGGGACCGAAGCGCATCATTCCCCGCATCATGGAATGGAACCTTAGCGTCCAGCACCAGTTCGGAGACAACTTCCTGGCTCAGGTCGGATACGTCGGCACCAGCGCCAATCACTTGTGGAACCACGAAGCCAGTGATCTGAATCAGCCGCTGCAAATCCTCGACACCAATTTCTGCGGACCCGATCCCAACAACTGCCTTCCAAACTTTGGCCGAAGGTATTTCAACCAGCAACCAAATATGACGGCAGTCCTGCCATTGGATTACCCGCAGCTGGAGATGTTCTATAACTCGTTCCAGGCCTCGCTGAACAAAAGGTTCGCCAACGGCTTCAATTTCCTTGCGGCCTACACTTTCGCCAAGAACCTGGGAAATGCGGATGGCAACGTCGGCGGGTTTATCCAAAACTCGTATCGGCCTGACCTCGAGTATGGGCCGGTTGTGCCCGATCTGCGGCATCGCTTCACCATCAGCTATCTGTATGAACTGCCCATCGGACACGGCCGTAAATTCATGGGCGGAATGAGCGGCGTTGCCGATGCGATTTTCGGCGGATGGCAAGTGGCGGGAATTACAACCGCGCAAAGCGGCGAAGCCGTGACTGCGGTCATGTCCTCCGACCTGAGCAATACCGGAAGTTTCAGCTATCGTCCCGACCAGGTTGCGAACCCGTACGATTTCTCATTCAACACCGCCTCGCAAGGGACGGACTTCGGTTGCACCAATCCCGGCCACCAGACTCTGGATTGCTGGTATAACCAGGCGGCCTTCGTCGCGCCTCCGCTCGCTCCCGGGCAGCAGTCTGCGCACAGCTACGGAGACTCTCGCATCGGGAACCTGCGCGGCCCTGATCTGGTCGATTTCGATTTTGTGCTGCAAAAGAATTTCAAGATTCGAGAGTCCCAACAGGTGGAGTTCCGCGCGGAATTCTTCAACTTGCTGAACCATCCCAACTTCGGGTTGCCCGGCGGGGGTTCGGCAGTCCCGGTAGATGTACCGGGAGGCGCAAGCATCACCAACACCTCGACCGATAATCGGCAGATCGAGTTTGCCCTGAAGTATACGTTCTGACGCACGGTGTGAGGCGCACAGTTCACGGTCGATGGGGTGCTATGCCGGTTCCTCTGATTCCGGCTGCACCACCAGCAGCAGCACGATGCCGACGACCGTGAACATACGGAAGGCAGCTTCCTGGCCGTTCCACATCTTTGACTGCCACATCATGAACCACTCGCCGCCGACGCTTAAGAACGCCACCAGCCACATGAGCAGGCTGAGGGTAAGCGCCGCAATCGCCAGGTTCTTGGCTTGATGAAACACTTTCGCCGATGCGTGCAGGCTCCCCGCCAGCCGTATCCCGGCCCACCATAAGAGGACCATGGTGATCGCCTCCCAGGTGATGATCGACAAATAGAACACGGTATGCCACGCCGGCGAGTTGATGGCGCGCCACATACCGCGATTGCCGGGAAATGTGGAGTCCATCATCAAGACATGCCGGATGAATTGGTAATTGGAGTTGTAGTCCGTCGTGTTCCCGAGCACAACGAACGAATAGTACAAAGCCACGGCGAAGACCAGTGACATCTTGGCGCTGCGGAGCATCATGGTTTTTCTTTTTCCTGTGACGAGAAAGGTTTGAAAGTAGGCGATCAGGGCGTGAATGGTGGCGTCATCGTATCCGGGATTGCCGGGCATCTGCGCTTTCGCGTTTTTGGCTTGAGGGTTGCGCACATAGGCGGCGAAATACTCAGGCGAGGTTGCCGCCCAGGCCGAAAGCACAGCCCAGTTACGGCCGGACTTCTCTCCGCCTTCGCTTCCCAGGTTGTGACAGCGGAAACAATTTTGTTGCGCGAGACGATATCCGGCCTGGACTTCCGGTGCCGCGGCGTTCGGACCGCGCGGAGCAATCGCGCCGAAGACGGTTTTCTCGTCGCGGAATTCGATTCGTACCACTCCCCAGGGGATCTGCGGCTCTTCTTCCTCGGTAAGAATCTTGAAGCTCGGCGTGAAGTCAGGATGGGAAATCATGTACGGACCCATGTCGCTGCCGTGCCCTTCAGGAGGTCTTCGGCCAACCTGCAGGTGATTTTCCATTGATCTTCAGCACCAGCAGAGGATGATGCGCCGCCACGTATGCGCGGGAGTAGTTGCCGCGATACTGGTCCACGCATATGGCGACGATCAGATCCGACTCCGGCGCTGCAGCAAGACGCCGGCTCAGTTCCTCCAGAAGCACCCCGCTGATTTCGGTTGGGCCGGTGAAGTTGGCATCACCGGTTACGGTATAAGTCGCTTGCGGCAGAGCCAGCAGCTCGTCGCGTGTAATGTAGCGCGTGCTTCCCGCGGGCAGACCCTTAATCTCGCCGCCCAACTCGAGGTCGGAAGGCGAAGAGCGTGTAGTATGCAGCGCCATGGGAAGAACCGCGGAATCGGCGCGCGCGAGCCATGACCGGGATATCAAATTGGCGGCGGAATTCAGCGGGATGCAGGGCGTAAGAAGTAAAGCGGCTGCCAGCAGGAGACGGCAGAGCGTTCGCATGGCCCATGTTATAGCCGGTCGCGTGACCGCAAGCAAGAATCTCGCGATCAAGTCGCTATGCTAAATTCATTCCGCAGGATTCATTTCACCGCGATTTGTTTCCGACGGACCAGAGAGGCAGGTCAAGTGGTGCCGGAAGAATAGAAGCTCGACTGAAGCATTTAGGTATGGCTCTGCCCGCATTGCCCACCGCGGGCGGCAACTATCTGCCGGCGAAGCAGGTGGGGCAGATGGTTTACCTTGCGGGCGTTATTTCCTCGAACCTGGCGGGCGTGATCACGGGTACGGTTGGCCTCGACCGCACGGTCGAAGACGGTTACGCTGCCGCCCGCTCCTGCGCTCTGACGCAGTTGGCGGTGTTACTGCAACACCTCGGCTCGCTCGATTCAGTAAAAAGTGTTGTGAGCGTTAACGGATACGTGAATGCAGTTCCTGGGTTTGCGGATTCGCCCAAGGTCATCAACGGCGCGTCCGATCTGCTGGTGGAAGTTTTCGGCGACGCTGGCCGGCACGTCCGCGCCGCCATTGGCGTTTCGGCACTGCCGCGTCACGCTCTGGTCGAACTGCAGATGACGGTCGAGGTATAAGCAATTAACGAGGTATAAACACGATGGCCGAACATGTTCTTTCCGCCGAACCCGTCCACTCACGATGGAACCGCGCTCTACCGCCGCGACTCAGCATCGCACCCGGCGACACCGTGCATCTGGAATGCCTCGATTCCAGCGGCGGCCAGGTGCGACCGGGTATGACCGTGGCGGAGTACGCCGGCATTGACCGCAGACGCATTCATGCGCTCACCGGACCTATTTTGTCGAAGGCGCCCAGCCCGGCGACGTGCTGCAGGTTGACGTGATCAAGGTCGCGCACAAGGGTTGGGGCTGGTCAAGCGTAGTTCCAGGATTAGGTTTTCTCAAGCAGCGCTTCGCCGAGCTTTATCTTTTCCACTGGCAGCTCGACGGCGATGTCAGCCGATCACTGCCCCCGCGGTGGTGCCGTTGCGTCCGTTTTGCGGGGTGATGGGTGTTGCCCCATCCGAAGATGGCGAGTTTCGCACCCGTCCGCCGGGCATTTTTGGCGGGAACATGGATGTGCGCGAACTTTGCGCCGGGGCGACGCTATATCTTCCCGTCCTGAATCCGGGAGCGCTATTTTCCGCTGGGGATGCACACGCCGCGCAAGGCGATGGCGAAGTCTGCATCAACGGCATCGAGTGCCCTGCCGACGTGACTCTGCGATTCCTTCTGCACAAGCAGCATTCAGCGCCTCTGCCGGGGCCCTTGATTGAATCGTCTGCGTCCAGCGATAGCGATCCGGGCTCGGATTCGTGGATTGTGGTGGAATCCGCCGTTGACATTGCCGCCGCTGCCCGGGCCGCTACCTCGCGCATGATCGATCTGCTGGCGGGGCGTTGCGGGTTCAGCGAGATTCACGCCTATCTGTTGTGCAGCGTGGCTATGCATCTTCGGCTGAGCCAGGTGGTGAACGAGCCCATGTTTACCGTCACGGCGGCGCTGCCCAAGTCGGTGTTGCCGGCGCGCAGACTTTTTTAAACTTCCGAACCTTCTGCCTTCGTGAACCGTGAAGCGTGAGCCGTGAGTTGTTCTATCCAAGAACCACCGCTGGTGGTTGCCATAAAAATAATTGATGCCGGCAAAGAAATTTTCGTTCGACCTGTATCTATCGTTCGCGGCAAAAGTAGCGTACATTCGGTCAATTATTCGCGAGCCGATCCGCGGAGCCATCCAGTCCACTCTCTGTCGCCAGGGCACTTGGGGACCCGCACAAATAAAAACATCAGGGCTGCCGTGACGCAGTCCATCCTTATTCTGCCTCGAAGCAGTGCATCGGATCTGACGCAGCAAGACCATTCGAGAGCTTCGATAACAGCGGTAGGGTTCGGGATGAGTGTAACTCCAACACTTTGAGGTTTAGCCATGCCCAGGAGCCAAAGCAAGACTCAGTTCGAAACCAAGAGACTTAGACTCTTCGTATTCTTTCTCGCCTTGTCCCTTGGGATACCTTCACCGTCGTGCCGGCGGCGCAGGCTCAGCAGACCCTCGGCGGTATTACGGGTACGGTCATGGAAAGCACCGGAAGTGTCCTTGCCGGGAACCGTCATCACTATCGTTGGCGACGAAACCAAGCTGACCCGTACACAGACCAGCAACGGAAACGGCGGCTACGATTTTGTGAACCTCCCCATCGGGAGCCTATACGCTGACGTTCACCCACGATGGATTTCAGACCCAGAGGGTGCCGTCGATTCCGGTGCAGGCCAACCGCACCGCGACCGTGAACGCCACCATGCAGGTCGGCCAGGTCGCACCACCATCACGTGGAAGAGACTCCGCTGGTCAACTCTGTGGACACGACCAACGGGTACATTCTGGATCAGCAACAGATCGAGACCGTTCCGCTGCCCACCGGCAGCTTTACCGGACTCGCCATTCTTTCGCCCGGGGTGAATGCGGAACTGCCACGGAACCGGGGCCAACAGCGGTCTGGGCAATCAGCCTATCTGGGCCAACGGCCAGCGCGACACCAGCAATACCTTTCTGCTGAACGGCGTCGACGCCAGCAATCTGTTCAACGGCAAGAGCACCAGCCAGGTGGCTTCCGCGCGCATTGTGAACAATACCGGAGTGGCCGGCGCGGGCAGCACCACCGCCCAGATCATTCAGAGCACGGCGTCGCCCTATCTGGCCATTGGCCAGGCGCTGCCGACCCCGGCCCCGGAAACAATTCAGGAATTTCGCGTGAACACTTCCATGTACGACGCGCAACAGGGTTCCACCAGCGGCGCCCACATCGACATGAGCACTGCCTCCGGCACCAATACCATTCATGGCAGAGCCTATGTGCATCGCGGAACGGATTGGCTGAACGCTGCGCCGTATTTCTACAAGCAGGACGACAATATTCCCGCCAATGAAAAAGTGCCTGAACTGCACCGCTACACCGCCGGCGGAACGCTGGGCGGCGCCCTTATCAAGGACAAGCTTTTCGGCTTTGTCGGCTACCAGCACGTTCATGTTTCCGACCAGGAAATCGGAACCTCGCGCACCGCCGTGCCCTTCGGCCTTACCGACGACCGCAGCCCGAGCATTGGCCAGATGTCGCCAACAACAACTTGGGGAGCGAACGTTAACCCGGTTGTCGACCGGCGCTGCGATGTCAAGCCCGTGGCGCTTCCAACTGCTGAACTACAAATTGCCGAACGGCCAGTACATGTTTCCATCGGCCGATCCGAATTTCACGCCGACGCTCAACTTCCCGGAGAATGTGTTCCTCACTCAGCCGGCCTATTTCATCTCCGATCAAGCCGTCGTCGAATCTCGACTTCCTGGCAACTCCAAAGACACTTTGTCGCTGAAGTATTACTACCAGCACGATCCGACCACCGCGCCGTTCGGGTTCTCCTCGGTAGAAGGGTTCACCCAGCATTTGGACGCCGGCAGCCAGGTTGCAAGCATTACCAATACGCAATCCTTCACGCCCAACTTCAGCATCGCCGAAGTATTTGGCTTCATTCGCGAGAAAATCTACAGCACGATCGCCCAGCCCTTTACGCCTCAGCCGTGGCATCAACGCGTTTGGGTCGACTGTTTTCCCGGGAATCACTATCGTCGATGACCTGGGAAACGAGTCCCCGGACAATACGAACTTTGTCTTCAACGCCGGGGCGAATATCGGGTCGACGGCGGCCTCACAGGGCGCCTTCACCGGCGTTTTCCAGAACCGCTGGATGCCTTCGGTCGACGCCATCTGGATTCGCGGCAAACACACGTTTACCTTCGGCGGCAGTTTCTCCTACACGCAACTCAACGCGCGCGACCAGCGCACGAATACCGGAATGATTGGATTCACGGATTTCGCCGAGTTTCCTCCAGGGCATCCCCATTACCTATACCGCGGACGGATTCATCACCACGAACTTTCTGCAGGGCGACGCCAACCGCTACTACCGCTCGAAAGAAACAGGCGCATATCTGCAGGATAAGTTTCAGATCCGTCCGAACCTCAGCGTGACCGCAGGCTGCGCTTCGACTATCATGGCGGTCTGACGGAAAAAAATGGACGCATCTTCAATTTCGATCCGTCCGAATACAGCTACGACGCGGCGACCGACACGATCATTTCGAATGGTTTCATTATCGCCGGCAACAATCCGCAATTTCCCACCAAAGGCGTCAGCGACTCGACGCTGACGGGACGGCAATGGGGTCTCGCGCCACGCATCGGTGTCGCCTGGAGCCCGAAGATGTTCAACGACAAAGTTGTGGTTCGCGCCGGGCTGGGGCATGTACTACGATCGCGGCGAACTCTTCACCTATCTCTCGCCCGGCTTTGCTCGGGCGTGATTACCGGAGGTCCGTTCGGTGTGAACCAATCTCCGCCCTAGGTGAATTCGTCAGACTTGCAGCCCTTACGGGTATACCAATTTGCAGCGATTTCGCAATCCCGTGGGGTCCGACTCTCGGGCCGCCGCCGACGCGGCAATCCACACAGATCTGCAGTCTGCCCAACGCCGCGGCCATTTCACCGGGCTGCCTCTTTTCTCCTTCGGCGATTACAACCGCGCCAACAAGCTTCCCTTACACCATGAATCAGACGCTCGATATTCAGTGGCAGCCGCGTAACGATCTTGGCGATTCGAGATCGGCTACGTCGGCAATCTCGGCCGGCATGAGGTCGTTCCCATCCGTTCAACCAAGCGCAAATTGCGTCGCCCACACATCCCATCCGGCCGGGCACGCCGTTTGAGCAGGACTATACCTATGGCTACACGGTGCTGAGTGACCCCAGCACCTTCACGCCGGCGACTCTGCCGAACGGACAGCCATACCTGCTAACCTTCGAAGGTGGAAACGTCGACCTGCGCGTTCCCTACATCGGTTATTCCTCCGAGTCGGAGTCCTATACCGCTGCCGGCATCTCCGCCTACCACGCGCTTCAGGCCCACGTCGAAAAGCGCTTGAGCCACGGCCTCCAGGTTGGCTTCTCCTATACTTACTCGCACTCGACCGACGAGCAGAGCGCGATGGGTCTCTTTTATAACGGCAACAATCCGCTCAATCTGCGATCGGTTACGGGCTGTCGGACTTTGACCGCACGCACGTGGTCAATTTCAACTACCGCTACGAGCTGCCGAAGTTCTTCTCGGGATCGTCGTAAAGGCAAGATCGCTAACGGATGGGCCTTTCCGGGCTGACCGTGGTCCAGAGCGGGCAGCCCTACAGCGTGGTTGACTACTCGGGCGCGGTGGGCAGCATCTTCTATGGCGTGACGACGGCATCACCAACCCCATCGTTCCGCTCGCAGTGCTCGCCGAAGCATGCCGTCACCGGAGTCGGGGGCGTATGGCGCAACCCGGCGCTCAATCCGGCCTGCTTCGGCCTGCCTTTGCTTGCCCCGGGCGCCTTGGACGGCGCGATTCCGTCCAACGATCCTTACGAGACGAATTTCATCGATCCTGGCCAGCGCAACATTTTCCGCCAACCCTGGCAAAGGCGCGCGGACATTTCCATCGTGAAAATGACACAAATGACCGAGCGATTCTCCCTGAAGTACAGCTTCGACGTCTTCAACCTGACCAATACGGCGAGCTTCGACATTCCCATCGACGACGTGACCCAGAACCTCAGACTTCCAGGGCTTTCCGCAAAGTGGAACAGCCGGCGACTGAACCTGCAACTCCACTCGACCAGACCCCACCGGATCTCTGTACGTCTGCCCGACCCTCAGCGGCCTGGGCATTACCAATAAAACAATTGGAAGCGCACGGCAGATTCAGATGTCGTTAAGTTTAACTTTCTAGTGCGCACAAAACGAGCGGCGGCCGCCAGGCCGCTGCT
>CAWEVE010000033.1:0-299169 GCA_963812465.1 Terriglobia bacterium | reverse complement strand
GAAAGCGAGGAGTTCTCTCTTTTCTGCTGTCGGGATCAAGCAGAGTGTGCGATTCACTTTGGAGCAAAGGCGTGCCGTCAACCAGCAGGATGTGACAGCCGACTCCGAGGCGGGGTCGGGATCGTGCCAGCCGGACAGCATCGTCAAACGCCGGTCCGTTGGCCATCAGTGTGGCGGAACTCACCACTCCGCCATCGTGTGCTTCGGCGATGGCGCGATTTACGCCGGCAGTCAAGCCAAAGTCGTCAGCATTGATGATGAGGCGGCGCACCGGCCAGTCTAGCAGGGAAAAAAGCACCGCGAACGTGGCCAAAGTTTGACCGCTTTTTCCGCGCTCGCATATACTCGAAGCTCAGTCATTGCGGAACGCCGGCGCCCCAACTCTCCGCCGCCGCCATTGCATCCTGGCGATCAAAGGGGCGGTTAGCTCAGCTGGTTAGAGCGCCTGCCTTACAAGCAGGAGGTCGCAGGTTCGAGTCCTGCACTGCCCACCATCTTTCCTTATCCTATTCATGCGGTTTAGCAGCGGCTGCCCTGCTTTTTTCTGTCCTTGGCGGTCAAATTCGATTTATATAGCACCAGCGTAACCTGCCCGGTTTCGCAGGACGGCATCAAAATACTGACTATGCGCCTCAAGGCTAAACGCGTGATCGCCGCGCTGATTGTGTGTGGAGCCCCGTACCTGGTGTCGGCCCAACGGGAGGTTCGGGAATCCGAAACCTCAGGCGCCATTCAGCGGGTATCGGATGAGACTGGCAGGGACGGTCAAACCCCTGTTGCCTCTCGCACTTTGACCTCGGACGACGGCCTGGCTGTGATTGCCGCTGCGCTCGACGCCCGCATCCATCTTGCACGCAGGCCAGACTGTTCGCACCTGGTGCACGCGATCTATGATCTCGCCGGGTTCCCCTACAGCTACGCGAAGTCGTCGGATCTATATGCCGGAATCGATGAATTTCAACGAGTGACCCACCCTCAGCCCGGAGACCTGGCCGTTTGGCGGGGACATGTAGGAATTGTGGTGAATCCAACTGAGCACGTCTTCTTCAGTGCCCTGCGTTCAGGTCTGGGGATCGATACCTACGATGCGCCGTATTGGAAAGAGCGGGGACAAGTCCGATTTTATCGCTACCTCAAGCACGACCCACGGCCAGCCGCTGCCAAAGCTACTACCAGAGCCCGAGATCATTTCGTATCAACACCCGCCAGATGAGCTGATTCACGCTCAGGTACGCCATCGAGAATGCGCGAGGGTTGAAGCCCGGCGCCTCGGCGTCTGGGGGTTTATGTCGCCTTCAGGCTAAACGGGTCGATGCGTACGGTCCTGGTTGGTCCGGGTCAGAGGAAGCCTTCGGATGGCCTTCGGTGCTTCGCGGAGCGCCAAAAGCACCACCGACATTGCAACGAGAACAAAGGCGACAGAAATCTGATAGGCGTACATACGTTTGTGGCCTCTACCGCCCGGTCAGTTCAAAATTCGAGCGACGCGTTGAGCGTCTGCCCGAGATCAAAATGCGAATGCCTACATGTTCGAAATGTGAATGTAGCGCACGATGTCTCTGATGTTGATGAGAATTCCAAGAGCCATTACTCCAAGCACTACCAACGCCGCTATCTCCAAGGTGCCCATTCGCGCCTCCCTTAGTTTCTGCGCCTGAAAGTTTGCGACTCCTGCCTCTGGATGGCAATACAGGCTTTTCCTTAAAGGTAGTCAATATTCGCCGTACTTCGCCGCTTTCGCGCTACGGTGTCTGAGAAGGTGAGGGCATTTCCAGGTGGGATACTTATACAACTAGTCAGCAGGCGGTGTCAGGTTAAGTTTAGAAAGAGCAGGAAGTAGCAGGCCGAGTCCTCCCCGGCCCACCATTCCCGCCATTCCGTCGAGCGACCCTCTGGTTACCGGCCAACCTGAAAGTCGGCACGGCAGCCGTGATCGACCCAAATGCCGCGCTGATCGTAGCCCCAGCTGCTGCCTTGCCGGCAGGCTGAGTCGCTGCGTTGCTTGATCAACTGAACGCCGCCGCGAGTATTGGCCTCGCAGTAGTGGCGGCGCATGTCATCCGAGGAGCACGAAATGACCTGTCCTCCTTGATAACCGGGCCCGCCGCGATATCCATCATTGTGATCTCTGTCATAACCGCGGCCTTCTTCGACCACGAAATCAGCCCGGCAGCCGTGATCCACCCACACGCCGCGCCTGTCCGAGCCCCAGCTGTAGCCTTCCCGGCACGGAGATTCGCTGCGCTGCTGCGCCAGCCGAACCCGGCCGCGTGCATTGGCGGAGCAATAATGGCGTTTGCCGTCGTCTGATGAACAGGAAAAAGTTTGCGCTGCACTGCGCGGAACAAAAACCGCGAGTGCGGCCACGATCAATCCCAGGTAAACCAAATTCTTTATGCTGAACATTTTTGTGCTGAACATTCGCGCCTCCAGAAGATGAACGAGACTGGCCCGGATAGTGCTTTTCAGACGCCATTCGGCGGCGCTGAATGTCCTACGTTGAAATTATATCCAGCGGTAGTCCTCGCCCCGCGGTCAAGGATGCGCCGGGATCGCCGCCATTGGCCTCCATATTCTAAATGTCCCTGACCATCTCAGGAGGCCTTTTTCATTGGGACCTTGGCGCCCTTCTTCCGGGCTTCGGAAAGACCGATGGCAATGGCCTGTTTACGGCTGGTGACCTTGCCACCCTTTCCACCCTTGCCGGAGCGGAGGGTGCCGCGTTTCTCGCGGCGCATGGCGCTGGCCACCGCCTTGCCCGCAGACTTGCCGTATTTGCGGCCACCCGAACTCTTGCGTGAACTGGAGCTTTTCTTCGCTGGCATCCGATTTCTCCTGCCCCTTAGAGGGAAGACTCAATCGGCAGGTTGCTCATCCAGTCAGCAGACTCGACTCTAACCGCGAGCTCTACGGCACCAGCAGCAATTTACCGGTCGTCTTGCGCCCCTCAAGATCGCGATGCGCCTGCTGCGCCCCCGTCAGCGGATAAACATGTTCGACGCGCAGCTTGAGCTTTTTCGCCGCGATCATGTCAAACAGCGCGTGGGAACGGCTTTCGAGTTCCTCGCGGCTGGCGGTGTACTGGACCAGAGTGGGGCGCGTAAGGAACAACGATCCCTTCGCGGCGAGGATTAGCGGGTCAAACGGCGGCACCGGGCCGCTGGAGCCTCCAAACAGAACCATCATTCCGCGTGGACGCAGGACGTTCAGGCCCTTTTCAAACGTGGTCTTGCCCACCGAGTCGTAAACCACGTCGACGCCTTTATTGCCCGTCAGACGTTTGGTCTCGGTTTCAAAGTCCACCTGGGTATAAAAGATGATGTCGTCGGCGCCCGCCTCCCGCGCCAGCTTGGCTTTCTCCTCGGTCGAAACCGTGCCGATCACCCGGGCTCCGAGGTTGTGGGCCATCTGCACCAGCAACAGCCCCACACCGCCGGCAGCGGCATGCACAAGAGCAGTATCGCCGCGCTTTAACGGAAAGGTGCTATAGGCGAGGTAGTGTGCAGTCATACCTTGCAGCATGACAGCGGCAGCCTCGCGATCGGTTACCCCGGCGGGAATCAAAACCAGGCGGTCGGCTGGCACCGCGATGTATTCCGCGTAACTACCCTGAACTCCACTCCAGGCCACGCGGTCACCCGGCTTGACGGACTTCACCTCTGTGCCCACCGACGTAACCGTCCCGGCGCCTTCCTGTCCGGCCACAAAGGGTAATGGCACCTTGTAGCGGCCCTCGCGCTGATAGGTGTCGATGAAGTTCACGCCTGCGGCTGCGACCTTGACCACAGCTTCGTTGGGCTTTGGTTGTGGCACCGGAATATCCACCAGCTCGAGCGCTTCCGGGCCGCCGGGTTGTTTTACCTGGATGGCTTTCATGCGGACTTGGATTACTCCTGAAGTGTGAAGGATTCGAGACACGAGCTTATCATCGGCGGCGCATTGGCCGTCCGGTCGAGTGTAGAAACGGCGCAATGCCAATAAGAAAATGAACGGCTGTCCTAAAATGGAGCCAACCGGACGAAGACATCGCGGAGACGAATAAATTCGCAGTCCCATTTCTCTTTGCGATCTTTGCGACCTTTGGGTCCTTTGCGGTTAAAAGAGCAGTATCGAAATGGAGAGCAAGGAATGAAAACCGTGGGCATGATTGGCGGCATCGGGCCGGAATCGACGATCGAGTATTACCGCCTGCTGATTGCTGCCTACCGCAGGCGAATTCCCGACGGCAGCTATCCGCCAATCATCGTCAACAGTATCGATCTGAATAAAGTCGTCGGGCTGATGGAAGCGAACGAACTGGATAAAGTCACGGAACTTCTGGTGGCCGAAATCCAAAAGCTGGCGAAGGCCGGAGCGCAATGTGGGTTCTTGGCCGCCAATACTCCGCACATTGTGTTTGATGAAATCAGCCGCCAGTCGCCGATTCCGCTGGTCAGCATCGTGGAGGCAACTTGTCAGGCGGCCAGGGCACTCGGGTTGAAGAGAGTCGGACTGCTGGGCACGCGTTTCACCATGCGAGGCCAGTTCTTCCCCAAAGTTTTTTCCAAAGCCGGCATCACATTGGTTGTACCCGATCTCGACCAACAGACCTATGTTCACGACAAGTACATGAACGAACTGGTGAAGGGAATTATCTTGCCGGCCACACGCGCCGGATTGCTCGAGATCGTGGATCACTTAAAAGAACAGGAGCGCATCGATGGCTTGATTCTGGGAGGTACCGAACTGCCCCTGATCCTGGGCGATGTGACTGACCAAGGCATCCCGTTTCTGGACACGACGCGGATTCACGCGGAGGCCGTAGCCGCGCAGGCCTGGGCTTGATCAGGGCGTATTGAATGGACCGGAACAACGGAAGAATCGAGCATGAGCTATTCTCCGCTCTTCTTTTTTTCTCCCTCTCTTCTCTCCCTCTCTATATACGAGTCGACCTGCTTCTCCAGGACCGTGAGCGGCAGCGGACCCTCAAGCAGAAGCGAATCGTGGAACGCGCGGACATCGAACTCGGGTCCTAATTCGCTTTGAGCGCGCTGTCGAAGTTCTTTGATCTTGAGCTCGCCAATCTTGTAAGCAAGAGCCTGGCCGGGCCACGAGATATAACGATCGACCTCGCTGGTGGCGTTGTATTCGGTGGTGGCGACGTGGGCGAGGAAATAGTCGATGGCCTGCTGGCGGGTCCAGTGCTTGTAGTGCATTCCCGTGTCCACCACCAGTCGCACGGCGCGCCACATTTCATTGCTCAGCCTTCCGAAGCGCACGTAAGGATCGCCATAAAGGCCCAGCTCGTCCCCCAGCGACTCGCAGTACAGGGCCCAGCCCTCCTGATAAGCGCTATAGCCGCCATAGCGCCGGAATTTCGGAAGGTCCTTCAGCTCAATCGCGATACCGCCCTGGAACGTGTGGCCGGGCACGGCCTCGTGCAGGATCAGAGAAGTGATCTCGTATTCCGGACGCGTCTCCGGCTTGTAGGTGTTGATATAGAAGTATCCGGAGCGGGAGCCATCGGGTGCAGCTTCGTCGGCGTAGGCTGCCGGCATTCCCGGAGCGATCTCCGCCGGCACCGGCTCCACGCCATAGGGCAGACGCGGAAAGGTACGGAACAGTTTTATCAGCAGCGGATCAATTTCCTTGGCGCGGGCGCGGGTGAATTCCAGCAGATCGTCGGCGTTCCGGGCGTAAAAGCGCGGATCGGTGCGCAGGAAATGGAAGAAATCCTCGGTGGTTCCCTTGAATCCCGATTGCTCTCTTGCCTTATCCATTTCCGCGCCAATGCGTTTCACCTCCTGCAATCCGATCTCGTGAATCTGTTCGGGTGTGAGGGTCGTGGTGGTTCTCGATCGAGCCAGGTAGGCGTAGGTGGCATCTCCGTTAGGAACCTGCCAGGCCCCGACCTGTTCAAACGAGGCCGGGATATATTCCTTCTGCATAAAGTCCCGAAAACGCTGGAATGCAGGCAGCACTTCGGTTGCGATGGTACGCAGCGCGGCTTCGATGAGACGCTGCTGGTCGGCGGCAGGGAAAGACAGTGGGATGTTCTTGAAGGGCTTGTAAAAACCGTGCTTGGTCGGATCTTGCCAGTCCATGGCATTGAGCTGAACCAGGACCTTGTCGCCGATCACTTTGGGCAACACGATGTGGTTCTTGATCCCTTGCCGCATCAGTTCGATGTTCTGATCCATGTAAGCCGGGAAGTTGTGCATGCGACCGAGCCAGTCGTCGTAGTCCCGAACGGTTTCGAAGCGCAGCGAATTGACGATGCCTTCGACCGTCTGGATGCCCTCGAAAGTATTCGTCCGAACCAGATACCACCTGTACGGCTCACTCTCCAGATAGTCGTTGTTGTTGTATTCGAAGACGTCGTAACTCACCTGGTCTTGCGGGGAAAGCTGGGCGCGATCGATGGCGTGCAACTGGGCGAGAACCTCGCGGGCGTGCTGAAAGGTTTCCCTTACGGCGTTCGGGCTAAGATCCTCCCACTTGTCATTCCAGCGGCGGTCGCCCAGTGCGGAAGCCGACACTGGATCATGGGCCATCTGGTACTCCCATTCGCGATCGAGCAACTGACGGAGCGCCTGGGCCGAGGTATTCTCCGCAGCGCTGGAGATTCCATGGAGCGGCCAAGAGTGCAGCGATCAGACAGGCAGTCAGACGCGCACTCATACCAAAGATCACGGCTCGGCGGGTGAAACGCATGCAGGAGTTTCTCCGGATCGGAAGGAAGGGGAAAAGTTAGCAGAGCGGTGCCAGAGGCGCAAGTTGGAGGCGGCCGAGCTAGAGTCGTTCTAAGGAGTCACTAGAGGAAGAGGACGCTTGAGGGTCAGCTTCTCGCGTACCGCCGAGTTGGCCAGGCCGTTGGCCTCAGCGTTGCGTTCGCGCGGCACGTGGGTGATCGAAAACTTCAGCGAGCGGGTTAACTTGCAGCAGATCCAGTGCAGGGAATAAAGGCGTGGGCTGCGGCAGGCATACTCGCCGCGCATCTGCCGGACCACTACCTGGGAGTCTGAATACACGTGCAACGCCTTGGCTTTCAGCGCCAGGGCGCATTGCAGGGCTTCGAGCAGGGCAACATATTCCGCGACGTTATTGTCCTGGCGTCCGATCCATCGGGCGATCCGGATGGTGCCGCCAGAACAACCCTCGATGACCACTCCAATACCCGACGGCCCCGGATTTCCCAGGGAACCGCCATCCACGTAGGCCACGAGGTCCGACATCCGGCTATCCGCTGTGTTCAACATGCTTCAGAAATGATTCCCCAGTCAAGCGGTTTATTCCGAGCGCTTGCAACATCCGCTCGAAACGAGAACGAAGCGCTGTGGAATAGTCTGTGGAAATCAAGAAAATCGAGATCTTCGAATCGAGTAAGAGCAGGCTGTGCAATCAACTACGATTTTTGTTTTGCACAGGATTGAAATCCGCTGTTGCACCGAAAAACGGCGTTGACATTTCTGGTCAGTGCATTTAACTTCGCCAACGTCGACGGCCGAAAAGGTTGGCCCAAATTAAAACTTGGCCAGTCTGAAGTAGGCCGGGTGATCCGGCCCGGTGGGGCAACCCGGCGGGCAACCGAACCCGAAAAAACCGACGGCTCTGCGAGGGGCAGTTGGGGTTAGGGACTGCGAAAGCAGTGATCACATCAAGGGCCGTGATGGTGCATGTCTCCACGCTGTTCAGCTCCCTCGCAAGAGCTGGCAGCTAGAGCATAACCAATGTCACGGCCTTTACCTTTTGTACCCCACCCCTAGCAATGTAGGCGCGAGCGTCCCGCTCGTGCTGGCCATTCCAATGCGCTGCTTTCGTAGATTGTATTTAGAATCACAGCCATGCCTGAAACCCTGCGCACCCGCTGCTGCATTACCGGAGGAGGCCCCGCCGGCATCATGCTCGGTTTCCTCCTGGCGCGCATGGCGCGTCGATGTAGTCGTGCTGGAGAAGCATGCCGACTTCCTCCGCGATTTCCGCGGCGATACGATTCATCCGTCCACTCTCGAAATCATGTACGAGCTCGGCATTCTGGATGAATTCCTCAAACGACCCCACCAGGAAGTTCGACATCTGGCCGGCCAGATCGGCAGCGAGACCGTCACCATCGCGGATTTCACCCATCTGCCCACCCACTGCAAATTTGTTGGATTGATGCCGCAGTGGGATTTTCTGAATTTCATCGTCGAGCAGGCAAAAGCTTATCCGGGTTTTCACCTGAAGATGCAGGCCGAGGCCACCGATCTTCTGCAAGAAAATGGAAAAGTCGTGGGCGTGCTGGCAAAGACCCCGAGCGGAACATTGGAAGTCCGCGCCGATCTGACGATTGGAGCCGACGGGAGGCATTCGCTGGTCCGCGATCGGGCCGGCCTCGAAGTACTTAACCTGGGAGCTCCCATGGATGTGTTGTGGATGCGCGTAAGCCGCAAACCCACGGATCCCGGACAAACCTTGGGGCGATTCGATACCGGCAGAATTCTCGTCTTGCTCAATCGCGAAGATTACTGGCAGGTGGCCTACGTGATTCCGAAAGGGACAGCCGACGAACTTAAGCAGCGAGGCCTGCCGGCATTTCGCGCAAGAGCTCGCGCGGCTGGCTCCGTTCTTACGAGACAGTGTGGGCGAACTGACCGACTGGGACGGCCAAATCAAGCTGCTCACGGTCGCCGTGGATCGCCTGAAACAATGGTCGCGTCCCGGACTGTTATGCATCGGCGATGCAGCCCACGCCATGTCGCCCATCGGCGGCGTGGGAATCAATCTCGCGATCCAGGATGCGGTTGCCACGGCGAATATCCTGGGGGAGAAACTTCGGCAAGGCACGGTGAATCAGGACGCCTTGCAGGCCGTGCAGCGACGCAGAACCTTCCCTACGCGCGCCACCCAGCGGCTTCAACTCATCGTGCAGAATAATGCAATCAAGAGAGTATTAAGCAGCAGCAAACCGCTGTCGCCTCCGTGGCCGGTGAAGCTCATAGGACGTTGGCCGTTACTCCAAAGAATTCCGGCGCGCCTGCTCGGACTCGGATTCCGGCCGGAGCATGTGAAGACGCCCGAGATTCGCGTCGCATCTGCTTGATCGGCTGCTCGTCGCTCAGGTCATGCCTTAACCGGACGAGTCCGAACTGCTTTTCCATGCGCACTATCGGCAGGCTTTCCCCGTTTGCCAGCGGGACTTCCAGATTTTCCAGACAAACGTAGCCGCGTGCCTGGTAGAACGGAACGCCAGTCAGAGTGGCGCCCATTTCAAAGCGTGTAAATCCTTCGGCCAGAGCCGCATTTTCGCAGGCCTCAAGGATCATGCTGCCGATGCCGCGTCGCGCCCAGGAGGGGTGTACGAAGAACGCGCGAATCTTGGCGGCATCTTGCCTGCGGATCGAGCAGGGCGGCCTCGCGGCCGGTCCACTGATCGCCGCCGTAGAGCGTCTTGCGCTTGCTCCAACCGCCGCAACCTACGATGGAAGGCGCCAAAATGGCCGCAGAATCATCGCTTCCGGCTTCCGCCACAAAATAAGCTGCCATCCCGTATCAGTTGCGTGTCCACGCCGTAGACGGTGGCCAGCGCCACTGTCAATCTGCGAAGGAGTGTAGTCCCCGGTCTGCAACCCGCGGACCGAGGCGTCGATGAGAGTACGAAGTACCGGAACATCTGCAAGGGCGGCTTGCCGAATCTGGATCTTCATGGCGATATCTGCTTTGGTCGTATAAAAGACTACGACTTCTGGCAAGATATTCGCAGCCGTACCCAACTCGAAGCGCACAACTGCATCTAGAAAGCGTATTGTTGCGAGGTGAAGACGAATTAGACCAACCGGAATCAGACCGACCGGAGATGAACAGCGTCAGGGATGTTTACAGGGGCTGTAAGACTTGGAAGCCAATCTTTTTGCTGTTTCGATTGGTGGAGTCGACGCTTGATTCTGCGCCCTGCGAAATCGAGTCAGTCATGTAACGTCACGGTCTAGCAGGGAGTGACGACCTCGGTGCGAAGAACAGAGAGGCCGTCACTCCTTCTTTAGTTTCCTGCTCGTGCAAAGCACACTTCAGTTCATGGCTGTGGTTTATCGGACGGCGGCGGTGGCGGCGGCGCGCCCCCATCTGGCCCCGGTCCTCCGTCACGCGGACCCATGCCGCGCATGGATCCGTGCATGGGCGGGCGCTCCGCTTTGAGCTTCAGCCACTGGTCGTGCGTCAACTGGCGTCGAATGCCCAGAAGCATGCGCGCGTTCGCCTTTTCCAGTTCGGCGCGGGCTTGTGCCACGCGGTCGATTTGAGCGAGCAGTTTGTTCTCGTCAGGTGGATCGGCGGCGACCAGAGGCTCCATGATGGCTTCCTCCTTTTGCACCGTGGCGAAGAGGTCGATCAGCTTGAGCCGGTTGGTATTGAAAATGTCGTCCATCTTTTTCTGCTGATCTTCCGACAAGCCCAGTTTCTTGACGAACTCGGGATCGTCCCACCAGCGTCCGGGGGGACCCAGGCGCATGGGTCCCCCTGGACCTCCCGGACCTCCGAAACCGCCAGGACCTCGACGGCCCGGACCTCCGGGGCCTTGTTGCGGAGCACCGTCAGGACCGCCAGGGGAGGGCTGCTGTCCAAAACAGATGGCTCCGAGCAAGATGGTTACTGCCAACAGCGTTATGAAATTTCTGCTACTGTCGAAATGAAAGCATCGGATTGATTCCTTTTCCTGATTTACTTGGTTACGGAGGCACTCGACCGCCGTCGACTCCACCAGGCGCAAGGGCTGCATCGGCGCCGGTACTGCCTCTGTCAGCTCAGTATCCACTTCAGATAACAACTGGTTGTCCTTTTCAATCTGCGACTGCGGGCTCTCGACGGTGATCACGGGAGATGCGGTCGAGGCGGGGCAGTATTTGCCTGGTTTTCTCCGCGACCGCGAATATAAAAAGTCAGACTCGCGACCAGCGCAATCATGGCTGCCGCCAGCACCCATCTGAGAGTGGGCGATGATCTCCTCGAAAACGCCTGCTCTTTTGGCGCCTTTGCCAGCGCGTTTTCGCTCCACGCATTGGCTGCGCCGCGAAACCCGGCGATCGTACTCTTCATGTGACTAAGTTCATTCGCGCAGGCCGGACAGTTAAGCAAATGAGCGTTCACAGTGAACGATGAAACGCCCAGCAGATTGTCGGTCAATTCTTCATGCGTAAGATGTGCGCTCATAAAGTTGCTCCCAGCCGTTCACGTACTGCCCCGACGGCCCGATAAAGGTGCGTTTTCACCGTGGCCAGGGACATTCCGGTTGCCGTAGCGATATCGGACAATTCCATTTCTTCGACGAAGCGCATCACGAACACGCTGCGCTGCCGGTCAGAAAGTTTCTGCAGCGTCTGGTGCACTATTTCCACGCGCTCCCTCGCGATCACTTGCGCCTCTGCCGAACTGGCGCCGCTTGCCAGATGCTGGCTGACGTCCTGGGCATCGATGGCGGTAGCCGCCGCATTCTTCCAAAAGCGAAATTTCTGGCTCTTGGTGTGATCGCGAACCAGGTTGAATGCGATCCGCATCAACCAGGTGCTTATGCTGCAATCGCCGCGAAACTGATTGCGCGTGAGATGAGCCTTGAGAAAGCAATCCTGGGTAATGGAATCGGCGGCATCACGGTCGGCGACGGAGAACGCCACGAACCGGAACACCTTCGCCTTGTATAGCCGGATCAGGGCGTCAATATTTTCCAGCTCTGAGATACGTTGCTCTCCAGAGAGTGCGATGAGTTCGACCGGGATCGTCGTCTGTGTCATCACTCATATAGACGACCGGTCTGGGGATTAGATTACAAGTACCCTTAGATCTGTACTTTAAAGAGTTTTACGCGGCCGGTTTGGTTCCTGGCGGTTCGATGGCGAGGAAGTCTTTGACGAACCGTGCCGTGTAGGCTTGCAGGAGCGCCTGCACTCTTCCGGGATCTGGGGAACGCAGAACCAGCCCGGCGTGGTGGCGCTTCTTCAGGCGCAACGCGATTTCAGGATCGTTATAAGCGGAAGTGTCCGGTTCTTCCTGCCGGGCCAGCGAGAGAATGATTCCGGCATAATCGCTGCGCGTGGGCGGCAGATGATAGGGTTCCTTGCCGCCTGCGATCTCGATGCGCGCCCACTCCCGCCACAAGTTAATGCCGGTGGCGGTTTCCACCATTTCACAAATGTATGCGCCGCCCACCCTGGCCGCACATTCCAGAAAGTAAAAGTGCCCATCGCTGCGGGCGCCGATAAACTCTGCGTGCGACACTCCCCGAACCAATCCCAGAGCCTTGATCAGTTCGAGATTGAGCTGGCGCAGTTTGATCGCTTCTTCCGATTCGCCCGGCATAAGGTAAGTGGTAAAGATGCCGCCCTGCTGTGCCACCGCCATCGGCGGAGCGCCGTAACGGCTGACGCTCGAGAAGACCACTTCCTTCTCCGAAACCACCGAGTCCACGTGATAGACATCCCCGGGAACGAATTTCTCCAGCACGAAAGAAGACTGTTGATCGCCGAGCGATTCCAGGACCGGCCACAGCGCCTCCGCCGAATCGATCTTTCTGATCCCGATGGCGGACGCTTCCTGGCGCGGCTTCAAAACCCAAGGCCCGGGGACGTGGTCAAGGTAGTAGCGAATGTCGTCGTGATTCAGGACGGGGATGAAGTCAGGCACGCGAATCCCGCTTTCCATCGCCTTCATTCGCATGGCCAGCTTGTCGCGGAAGTAGCGCATGGTGGTAAGACCCATGCCGGGGATGCGCATGTGCTCTCGCAGGGTCGCGGCGGTCTCCATGTCAAATTCGTCGAGAGCGACGATGCGGTCTATCTTCTTCTCACGCGCCAGGTAGGTTACGGCTTTCACGACCTCGGGCACCGGCAGATCGGCCGGCATATAGAAGACTTCGTCGAGGCTCTCCCGCGGCCAGTCAGCATTCCGCAACGTTTCTGCGGTGAGCAGGAACACGCGGCAACCCTGGCGCTTGCACTCGCGCATGAATTCCTGTCCCTTTTCGTAAGTGGTGATACAGAGAAAGGTGAGCGGAGCCGCTTCCGCCATGGGGCCTCCCGATAGGCCAAAGAATATATCACCGGGAATTCGACGGCCCGCAAACGAGTTCGCTGAAGTATTGACCCCAAAAACGAACCACCCTCCGCCGTGGAGGCGAAGGGTGGGGCAACGCGGCGGGAGCCGCATCAGTTCACTTGGAACTTCTTACCGGCGCCATGGGCGGCGTTCGACGAATTCGCGGTGTTCGAATCTACGCGGACCCCAGTATCCTGGCCGGAATTCTGGCCGATAGTAGTAGCCCGGATAATCCCAGTGCGGGCGAACATACACCGGTCCGTAGGCAGTAAGGACCCGGTCCGTAAGCGACATAGGGCGCCGGCGCAACATAAGGGTACGGGCGAACATAAACCGGACGCGGATAGGTCGGCCCCAGCGCAATGACCACACCAGCGTGGGCTTGCGGGGGATTGATACAGATCAGCATTACCACCAGTCCAAACAGTGAAAGTGCAGTTTTCTTAAGCATTTCAGCCCCCTCCATTCCTCGTATTGATTAAACCCCTCACCGGCGAAAAAGTTGTTTCCTGAAGCGAACCTTAAATGGCTGATTCGGCAGGACTAAGTGGCTGTAAAGGCTCGAAATCCGGCATCTGTTAGCCGTCCAGGCAAACCTCCGAAAATCACCCCCCATCTATAATGTCGTGCTCCATGAATCCATCTCCCATGAAATCAATCTCAGAGCGATCGTCCGATACGCCGCGCCCAGGTTCTGATGAGCTTTTTGCTCGCTGCTCGCTGCGCCGCTCGCCGCGCAGGACCGCTCTTACGGCCGCTCCATGGTCATCACCGACGGCGGCATCGTGGCCACCAGTCACACTCTGGCTTCCCAAGCCGGGGCGCAGATTCTGGCCCGCGGCGGTTCCGCCATGGACGCCGCGATTGCCGCCAACGCCGTGCTCGGCGTCACCGAGCCCATGATGAACGGAATCGGCGGCGATCTCTTTCTGCTTTATTGGGACGCCAAGACCGGCAAGCTGTATGGCTTGAACTCCAGCGGCTGGGCGCCGCGCGGCCTCTCGATTGACTACCTGAAGCAGAAAGGCGACACTGCAGATGCCACAGGCCGGCATCGACAGCGTGACCGTCCCCGGCGCCGTCGAGGGCTGGGCCAAAGCCCATGCCCGCTTCGGACGGCTTGCCCTGGAAAGATCTTTTCACTCCCGCGATTTACTACGCCGAGCATGGCTATCCCGTGCCCGAACTGATTCACGATTTCTGGGAGGGCGACGCGCAGACCCTGAAACAGACGCCGGAGGCAGAGCGGGTTTTTCTGCCAGGCGGCAAGGTGCCGGAGATCGGACGAGATGTTTGCCAATCCGGATCTGGGCAAGACTCTGCGGCTGATTGCCGAGCAGGGCCGCGATGTTTTCTATCGCGGCGAAATTGCGCAGTCGATCCTGAGCACTTCGGCGGCTCTGGGCGGAACCATGCAGGCGGATGACCTGGCGGATTTTTCCGCGGAGTGGGTCGAGCCGATTTCGATCAACTACCGTGGCTGGAAGATTTACGAGCTGCCGCCCAACGGGCAGGGCATGGCCGCGCTTGAAATGCTGAACATCATGAGCACGTTGCCGGCGGACAAGGCGGGTCCGGTGTCGCCGATGGAACTGCACAACCGCATTGAGGCGATGAAGCTGGCGTATTCAGACCTGTATCGTTACGACGCCGACCCGCGTTTCGCGAAGGTGCCGGTGCAGGGATTGCTCGTCCGAGGACTATGCCCAGCAGCGCGCGTCGCTCATCGATCCGGAAAAGGCGAATTGCACCGCGGCCAGCGGCAGCCCGGCCAGAAGCGACACCACTTATCTTGCCGCCGTCGATAAAGACGGAAACATCGTCTCCCTCATCCAAAGCCTGTATGACGCCTTTGGCTCCGGAGTGGCGGTGAAAGGCAGGGGCTTTATTTTGCAGGATCGTGGTGGCTTGTTTGTGCTCGATCCCAGCCATCCCAATGCGCTGGCGCCCCGCAAGCGCCCGTTTCACACCATCATTCCCGCGTTCATGGAGCAAGGCGATATCCACATCGGATTCGGCATCATGGGCGGCGCCAATCAGCCCGCTGGCGCACGCGCAATTTGTTTCGAATGTTGTGGACTACGGAATGAATATTCAGGCTGCGCTCTCCGAGCCGCGCTTCACCGTGCGTCCCACGGATGAGGGAATTGGCTGCGACATATTGATCGAGTCGCGAGTGGATCCGGGCACGCTGCAGCAACTTCGGCAGAAGGGCCACAAGCTTAAGGTGAGAAAAGAATATTCGACGGCGATGGGCCGCGGGCAAGCAGTGCTTCACAATTCGAAGACCAATGTGAATTTTGCGGCGTCAGATCCGCGCGCCGATGGCTCCGCCGAGCCGGAGCCGGTTCCCGCGCAGTAACGTTAGCCCGGAAATTCGAGCATGTAGCGCCGCCGTCCCGGCGGTTGTCTGGCGGGCGCTACGAAGGTCAACTGCTGCGTGGCCCGCCACCAGTGATCGATTTCCTCCAGGGTGCGCCCCTTGGTTTCCGGGACGAATCGCCACACGAAAATAAATGCGGCGATTGAAATCAGCGGCGTACATCAGGAAAGTTCCCGGCGCAGTGAAAGCCTTCACCAGCGACAGGAATGTCAGCGTGACCAGCAGCGTTCCGCACCACAGAAAGATAGTCGCCACCGACATCGCCCGTCCTCGAATGCGGGTCGGACATATTTCCGACATCACGACCCAGGTGCCGGTTCCCACCCCCACCGCAAAACGATGCCACGTAGGTGAGAACAAAAATCAGCACCAGAATCGCCGGCGCCTGGAAACGAATGGCCGCGGCAACCCCCATCAGGGATAAAGCCATTCCCGCAAATGCCGACATCAGCAGCGGCTTTCGTCCGGCGCGATCGATCAGCGACATTCCCAGAATGGTGGCGATGAAATTGATGGCGCCGATGATGACGTTTGCCCAAAGCGCGGTGGTCGCGGTCTGGTGCGGCACGTGTTCCAGGAAGACCAGCGATCCGTAATAAATGATCGTGTTGATGCCGGTGAACTGACTGAACAGGGCGATGAGGATCGCCACCACCAGCGGTTTCCGGAAGGCGGGATCCAGCAGGTCGCCGCTCTCTTCCGCAATGGCGGCGCGGATGGCTTTGATCTCTTCGCGGGCCGCGTCCGACCCCACCATTTGCGCCAGAAAATGTTCCGCATCGGGCTCCCGGCCGTTCTGCACCAGCCAGCGCGGGCTCTCGGAAATGAACAGCAGCGCAATCAGAAAGCAGAATGACGGAACCGCGGCAGACGCGAACATCCAGCGCCAGTTGGCAGGGCCCGCGCCGGTGAGCAGATAGTTGACGCTGTAGGAGAGCAGAATGCCGATCACGATCGCGAGCTGATTCAGGCTGACCATCAGTCCGCGACTTTTTGCCGGAGAAATTTCGGCAATATAAAGAGGCGAGAGGGTCGAAGCGATTCCGATGGCCAGCCCGCCGATGACGCGTGCGATCACAAACTGCACCAGGTCGCGCGGCAGGGCCGATCCCAGCGATGAAACCGTAAACAAAGCCGCGGCCGCCAGCAGAACCCGTTTTCTTCCGAAGCGGTCGCTGGTGAAAGCGGCCAGGCTGGCCCCGACCACGCATCCCAGACAGCAGGCTGCTGGCGGCAATTTCGGTTTGCGCCTCGCTCAACCCGAACTGGCTTTTCAGGAAAACAATGGCGCCGTTAATCACGGCGGTATCGAAGCCGAACAGCAGGCCGCCGATCGCGGCCACAGCCGCGGGCAGATATAGATAGCGCGAGGAACCCTGGATTTCAGCCATAAATTGATTCTTAGGTGCTCTCTCAATTCCACGGTAGACTCGGCCTTCGATTTGGCCGTCAGATTTCCAGCAATCGCTGTTGCAAAAAGACCAGACCCGCAGCGCCCGCAACGCCGCCATAGCCCGCCGCGCTCTGAAATACGATCGGGATTTCGCGGCCCAGCAAGATTCGGGTGCGGCTGCGCTACCTGCTCTCGAATCGGGTCGAGCAATTGCGGACCTGCCTCGGCAATATTGCCTCCGAGAATCAACACCTCAGGATCGAAGATGTGCAGAAAGCTGACCATGGCGGCGGTCAGATATTCCATCGCGCGATCCAGTACATAGCGTGCGCTTTCGTCTCCCTCGAGCGGCGGCGCGAAAAATGGCCTCCGTGCTGGGCGGCTGACCCGCGCTGTCGAAAGACAGCTTCGCCGATGCGGCGCGGTGAAGATGAGCCAGGTAATCGGACTCGATGGCGCGCGAAGAAAAGCGGGTCTCGACGCAGCCGTAGTTCCCGCAAATACACAATCCGCCGTGCAGATCGAGGGTCATGTGCCCCAGATGGCCGGCCGCTCCGGAAGCTCCGCGAAGGATCACGCCATCCACCAGCACCGCGCCCCCAACGCCGGTGCCAAGGGTCAACAGAACGACATTGCGCTTTCCGCGTGCCGCTCCCCCACAGGACTTCCGCAACCAGCGCGGTGCGCGCGTCGTTGTCGGCGTAGACCGGCAAATCGCCGGCCGCGATCACATCCGCCAGGAGTCGTCCTTCCAGAAAATACAGGTCTCCGGGCAGGCTGTTCACGCGGGAAGTTGCGGTGTCGATCACGCCTTTGCAGCCGATGCCGATTCCGCGCACCGGCAGTCTGTGCGCGTTTCAAAACGGAATGCACAAAGTCGTGCAGCGCGGCGGGAGTGCGCGGCGACGGTTCACGGAAGCTTTCGATGAGTTTTCCGTCGAGTCCTACGAGCGCGGCTTTGATGGCGGTGGCGCCAATGTCAACGCCCACCGCGATCGCAGCATCGGAATGAGCCGCTGGCCTGTCTTTTGCTCACAATCGTTGTGCATTATACGCACTCTATGCCATCCTAGTGAGCCGGTCTGGGCACTCATCCGTGGATGATCAAATCACCAGCCACCAATGCGAAAGCGGCGCGAGCCTGACGTTCTTCGAACGTGCGATGGGCTTTTGCTGGAGCTGAAGCGCACCCAGGCTGCGGTAATTCAGAAGGCGGCCGAGCTTTGCGCCGATCGAATTGCGCGCGGCGGCCTGGTTTTTCTTTTCGGCAACGGACACTCCCGCATGATGTGCGAGGAAATGACTCCGCGCCAGGGATGTTTCGTCGGCTTCGTCGCGCTGGTCGAGCTGGCGCTCTCCAATCATGCCGCGATCGTCGGAGCCAACGGTCTGCGCGCGCCGCTCTATCTGGAAAATTACGAAGGCTACGCCGAGCAGATTCTGAACGGCTTTCATTTCGGACCGGATGACGCCTTCATCGTGATTTCGACCAGCGGGATTCGTCCGGTGATCGTGGAAGCGGCCATGGGCGCGCAACGGCGCGGATTGCCGGTGATTGCCATCGTGTCGAAGGCGCATTGCGAGCAGGCGAAGGCGGCCCACTCTTCGGGAAAGAAGCTGATCGATTGCGCCGACCTGGTGATCGACAATCAGTGTCCTCCGGGGGATTGCGTGGTCGAACTCGAAGGGCTGGAGTGGAGGACCGGCCCGGTCTCCACGATTACCGGAGCCATGATCATCAACATGATTCGCTGCGCGACCGCAGAAGCGCTGCTGGCTCGGGGAGTAAAACCGGTGGTGCTGCCCAGCCATCAGTTTGTGGGCAACACCAGCGCCGCCACCCAACTGGAAGCGTTTTACGAAGCCTACCGCAAGAGCCTGAAGCATCTGTTCGAATAACCAGGTGGACGAAGTACTTTTAATCACGGGTTCGTCGGGAATCGCGGCGGCGGTCGCGCGCATGTGGGCAGCGGAAAATCCTGTATTCATTTTTGGAGTAAACGAAGAATGAATGCCGCGCTCTCGCCGGCGAATTGCCGAGCGCGGGTTTCGCCGTCGGAGACGTGCGCGATGAAGCTGCGGTCGCACGCGCAGTGTCCGCGTGCCTGGAAAAGTTTGGCCGGATCGACGCGCTCATGAATGTGGCCGGCATCAGCGCCCGATCCTTCGGGGACGGACCCTTGCACCAGTGCACCACCGAAGCCTGGGACACGGTGATGGACGTGAACGCCAAAGGCACATTTCTGATGTGCCGCGAGGTGCTCCAGCTTGTGGACGAAGATGCGGCAAGCGGGAGTCATCCTCAATACCGGAAGCGTGCTGGCGCAGCATCCGCAGCGCGGATCATTTCGCGACCGCCGGTTATGCCGCGAGCAAAGGCGCGATTGAAGCTATGAGCCTGGCGGCGGCGGCGTACTATGCGCCGCAGGGCATCCGCATCAATGTGATCGCGCCCGGACTGGTGCACACTCCGATGACGTGCGCGCGCAAGGAAATACTGAGATCACAGAATACATGACTCACAAGCAACCGCTGCGGAAGGGCATGCTCACCGCGGAAGACGTCGCCAAGACCGCATGCTTCCTGCTGCGGTCGCGATTCAAGCCCGATCACGGGTCAGGTCGTGACCGTGGACGCGGGATGGACGGTGAGCGAATGAGTCCGCAAAAAGACGGCGAGAATAAATCCGTCGGCAAGCAGCGGATCAGCGAACGCCACCGCTGTGCCGGCTCTGCGAACCACGGTGGTCGGCAGTTATCCGTTTCCGGGATGGCTGGAGTTTGCCTCGGCCCACCTCGATCAATTCGGCGAAGCCGATATCGAGGAAATGCGCACGGACGCGGTCATCGCCGCGGTCCACGATCAGGTTGCCGCCGGGTTGGACGTGATCACCGACGGCGAGCAGACGCGCTACGATTTCAATCTCTCGTTCTACGGCCGGCTGGAGGGCATCAAGCGACTCCGCCATTCGCCGCGCCGTTTCGGGCCGCCGGCGCACGATCAGCGCGGGAAATATGAAGTTACGGGAACGATCAGATCCGGCGCACGGGCTGGGAGCAGTCGAAGAATTCAAACGCCTGCAGAAGATCGCGCCGCCCGGCCAGGCGCTGAAGGCCAGCGTGCCCGGCCCCTACACTCTGAGCGGGCGCATCAATCCTGGCGGAGCTTACAAGAGCCGTTGGGACGTCACCGACGCGCTGATTCCGATCGTTCGTGCAGAGCTTGAACAGTTGGTGAAAGTGCGGTTGCCAGGAAATCACGCTCGACGAACCTTCGATGAGCTGCTACGGCCATCGCGAAGATCCTCGCCGCTTCGTCGAAATATTTACCGAAACGGTCGAAGCCCGTGGTCGGCCACTGCCGGCTCTCCACCCATCTTTGTTTTGGCAACTACAAGGGCCGCGCGGTGGGTTTGCGCCGGTACGCGCCGCTGTTTCCCGCGTTCTTCGATCTGCCGGTGCAGGAAATGCATCTGGAAATGGCGAGCCGCGAATTTGCCGAGATCGAAATCATCCACGAGATTGCCGCCGCGTGGCATCGACGTGGCGGTCGGGATTATCGATGTGAAGAGCTACTACATCGAAACTCCCGCCGATGTTGCCGAGCGGGTGCGCCTGTGCCTGAAGCATGCGCCCGCAGAACAACTCTCCTTCGCGCCCGATTGCGGGCTCAGCCAGACTGCGCGTTGGGCGGCGCGGCAGAAATTGGCCAACATGGTGAGCGGCGTGGCCACAGTGCGAAAGGAACTGGGACTGCCGTGATCCGTCCGGTCCAGTCGCACGACGCGCTGCTGGCGGACATTCGCGCTTCCGACCGGCGCGACGGCAATTTTCGTTTGTGGTGGCTGGGACAGAGCGGCTTCCTGTTGCAGTGGCAGGGCGTCCATGTGCTGCTCGATCCCTATCTTTCCGATTCGCTCACCAAAAAGTACAGCCAGACCGACAAGCCTCACGTGCGGATGACGGAATTGGTGATTGATCCGGCCCGGCTTGTCATTCGTCGATATCGCCACCTCCACCCACAATCACACCGATCATCTGGATGCGGAAACTTTACGCCCGATCCTGGCGCGGCAACCCGAGCCTGAAACTGGTGATACCGGAGGCGAATCGCGGCTTTCGTTGCGGAGCGGCTTGGCGATTGATCCGTGCGATTCCCGTCGGCGTCGATGACGGAACCGCCGTCGAAGTCTCTGGGCATTCGATTTTCCGGAGTCGCCTCGGCCCACGAAACCGTGGAGCGCGATGAGCAAGGCCGGGCCAAGTTTCTGGGCTACGTGCTCCAGTTCGGCGGCTGGACGATTTACCACAGCGGCGACACGGTTCGCTATCCGGGAATGGCGGAGAGGCTTGGAGCCGTTCGGAATCGATGTCGCGCTGCTGCCCATCAACGGCCGCGCTCCGGAAAGACGCGTGCCGGGCAATCTGTTTGGACGCGAGGCCGCGCAGCTGGCGAAAGACATTGGCGCCGGGCTGGTGATTCCTTGCCACTTCGACATGTTCGAATTCAATACCGCTTCTCCGGAGGAATTTCGTGCGCGAGTGCCGACGTCTGGGACAGCCGCACAAGGTTTTGCAATGTGGCGAACGCTGGGAGAGCGAAGCATATAGGACCGAGGGCTGAAACGCCCTCGGGACAGCCGGCGGATGCCGACGCTACTAAGCTTGGGCTTGCGGCGAGAGTTGTAAAATGTCCACGAGCCATGTTCCTGGCATCGCGAGCCTACAGAACAACAAACTATGAATAGCAAGAACGGCACTCCTCTGCGCTCGACCCGCTGGTTCGGCTTGCAGGACAAAGACGGATTCATTCATCGTTCGTGGATGAAGAACCAGGGATTTCCTGCCAACTTGTTCGACGGCAGGCCGGTGATCGGCATCTGCAATACCTGGTCGGAGCTGGTTCCCTGCAACGCTCATTTCCGGCTAGATTGCCGACCGCGTCAAGCGCGGCATCTACGAGGCCGGCGGCTTCCCGCTGGAATTTCCCGTGATGTCGCTGGGCGAGACGAATCTGCGACCGACCGCCATGCTCTTCCGCAACCTGGTGAGTATGGACGTGGAGGAATCGATTCGCGGCAATCCGCTCGATGGCGTCGTTCTGCTTTGTGGATGCGACAAGACCACGCCGTCGCTCATGATGGGCGCGGCCAGTTGCGATCTGCCGGCGCTTGTGGTCTCGGGCGGCGCCATGCTCAATGGCAACTTCCGCGGCCAGCCGATCGGCTCGGGCACGAATGTCTGGACCATGAGTGAAGACGTGCGCGCGGGCAAGATGAGCTGCGCCGATTTCATGGACGCCGAATCCTGCATGTCGCGCTCGGCCGGCCACTGCATGACTATGGGCACGGCGTCCACCATGGCCAGTATGGTGGAGGCGCTGGGCATGGGGATGCCGCAGAACGCGGCCATCCCCGCCGTGGATTCGCGGCGCTATGTGCTGGCGCAGGAGGCGGGCAGGCGCATCGTCGAGATGGTTCGCGAAGATGTGAAGATGTCGCAGATTCTTACCCGCAAGGCGTTTGAAAACGCGATCCGGGTGAATGCGGCGATTGGCGGGTCGACCAATGCCGTGCTGCATCTGCTGGCGCTGGCGGGACGGGTGGGCGTGAAGCTGGAGCTCGACGATTTCGATCGCCTGGGTCATGAGCTTCCGCTGCTGGTCGACCTCATGCCTTCGGGCCGCTTCCTGATGGAGGATTTCTACTACGCGGGCGGAGTTCCCGCAGTTGTGCGCGCGCTCGGCGATCTGATCCACAACGATGCGCTGACGGTGAATGGCAAAACTATGGGCGAGAATACCGCTGACGCGCCTTGCTGGAATGCGGAAGTGATCCGCAGCCGGGAGAATCCGATCCGCGAGCACGCGGGGATCGCGGTGTTGCGCGGTAATCTGGCGCCGGGCGGAGCGTTGATCAAACCTTCCGCGGCGACGCCGAGCTTGCTGAAGCACCGCGGCCGGGCGGTGGTCTTCAGCCGACATCGAAGACTTCAAAAAGCGAATCGATGATCCCGCGCTGGAGATCGATGAAAATTCGGTGATGGTGCTGCAGGGCGCGGGCCCGAAGGGCTATCCCGGGATGCCGGAAGTCGGCAACATGCCCATGCCGAAGAAATTGCTGCAGCGCGGAATCACCGATCTGGTGCGGGTTTCCGACGCGCGGATGAGCGGCACCGCTTATGGGACGGTGGTTTTGCATGTCACGCCTGAATCCACCGCGGGAGGGACGCTGGCACTCGTCCACAACGGCGATGAGATTGAATTGAACGTGGAAGCGCGCAAGCTGGAACTCTGCGTGCCGGAAGACGAACTCGGCCGCAGACGCAAAGCCTGGACGCCGCCGCCGCCGGTAGCCAGCGGCGGATATCAACGGCTCTATGTCGAGCACGTTCTGCAGGCCGACCAGGGCGCCGACCTCGACTTTCTGGTCGGCTGCCGCGGCGCGGATGTGCCCAGGGAAAGTCATTAGCCGCAACACATTTGCCGTAGAGACGTAGCTTGCTACGTCTCTCGCCACGAACCAGAACGCAGACGTAGCAAGCTACGTCTCTACGAAGTATTTCTGCAGCGGATCAGGAGCCGCATCCATGAAAGAGTTTGAAGGTAAAGTTGCGATCGTGACCGGCACCACTGGCATTGGCCGCGCCATTGCCAAGCGCCTTGCGGCGGGCGGGGCCAATGTGCTGGCCTGCGGCATCGAAGCCGCCGCCAACCAGGAGCTCGCGCAAGACGCCAAAACCAGCGGCCTGAGTCTGCGAGTCGAGCAATGTGACGTCACTCAAGCTGACGCTGTCCGGGCCGTGGTGGCGAAAGCCGTGAAAGAATTCGGCGGCCTGGATGTGATCGTCAACGCCGCCGCATTCCATCCTTTCGGCAACGTGGTCGAGACCGCTCCCGAAACCTGGAACCAGTGCATGATGGTCAATGTCGGAAGCATTTATCTCTTAGGACACTTTGGCATTCCAGAGATGAAGAAGCGCGGCGGCGGGTCCATAATCAACCTGGCGTCGGTGCAGGGATACGCATGCCAGCGCGGCGTCGCAGCGTATGCAGCGTCCAAGGGAGCCGTCCACAGCCTCACCCGCGCCCTGGCACTCGATCATGCCGGCGACAATATTCGCGTGAACTCCATCAGCCCGGGCTCGATCCGCACGCCGATGCTGGAGCGCTCGGCAGGAAACTTCGCGCCCGGTGTGCCCCTCGACGAAGTATTCAAACGCTGGGGCGCGGCCCATCCGCTGGGACGGATTGGGACGCCGGAAGAAGTGGCGGAGCTGGCAGCGTTCCTGATTTCCGACAAAGCAGGGTTCTGCACCGGCGGCGACTACCTGGTGGATGGCGGCCTGCTGGCCGGCATTGGGGTTCAGTGAGGTCCGCACCGATCACCTCGCAACCGGTTTGCGTCGCGCCCACCGGAGATGTATGTGGCGAAGGCGCAGTCTGGCACGCCGCCCACGCGGCAGTCTACTGGACGGACATTAATCGTTTTTTGATTCATCGTTTCAACCCTAGCAGACCAGTTGTGTCCGAACATGGTTTTTCGACGAGCCCGTAACCGCGCTCACTCTCACCGACCGGGACGAAGTGCTGACCGTTGTGCTTGGCTCCGGGTGTGATTTTGTGGGAGCCGGCTTCCGATCTTCGGCATCCCGCAATTTACAGTCTCGAAGGATGGCCGTATGTTCGGCTCAACGACGCGCGCGCCGATCCGCGGGGCGCTTTGTGGGTTGGATCGATGCGCAACAATGTGAATCCGGATGGATCGTCCGGAGAAGCCGGCGGGAAGAACGGCATTCTTTATCGCGTGAATCCGGACGGCGGCGTGACTGTGCATCGGCGAGACATTGGCATCTCCAACACGCTGGCGTGGAGTCCTGATCGCAGACGTTTTTATTTTGGAGACAGCGCTGGCGAACGTCATTTGGGCCTACGACTTCGATCCCGTCACCAGCACCCCGACAAATGAAGTCCCGTTCTTTAAGGATTTCGAGCGTGGCTTGCCGGACGGCTCGACCGTTGACGCCGAAGGCTATCTGTGGAACTGCCGCTATGGCGGCGGATGTGTTGTCCGCGTCGCGCCGGATGGGAAGATCGACTGTGTGGTCGAGATGCCGGTGAACAATATTACGACCTGTACTTTTGGCGGTTCCGAGCTGAAGACTCTGTATGTGACCACCGCGGCGGCGCAGGCTCGCCCGGCGAACGGTTGGCGGGTGGACTCTTCACCGTCGAGTGCGAGGTTCGGGGTCAGCCGGAAAATAGATTTCGGAGATGCTAGAGTACTCAGGCTGAAGCCATCGTGCCGCCCCTCGCCAGTACCGCTCGGGCTTAGGCCGGATGCAGGCGTGCGAAATGTCTGCAGGCATTTCTTTGCGGTATCGAACTCTGAGAACCTGCTGCCTTCCTGCTCGACCAGGTAATACTCGACACCGCCCACGCTTTCTGCTGCAGCGAAAATATTCTTCCAGTCCGCTGCGCCCTCACCAAACAAGACCTTATAACCCTTATCCGGCCCGGGCGCCCAGTCCTTACAATGAATCGACCGGATTCGACCCGGATTGGCGCGAATCCACGCCACCGGATCCGATCCGGCTTCAATGCACGTCCCGACATCGAGCTGCAACATGACAGAGGGCTTGGTGTTCTTCGCCAGGATTTCGATAGGACGTTTGCCGTCGATCGGAGTGAACTCCAATTCGTGATTGTGATAGCCGGGTTTCAATCCCATGGGCTGGAGCTGGTCGGCGGCAGAATTTAGCGTGTCGGCGACCTCTTTCCATCCATCCAGACCGGGTTTGGGCTCGGAACTGGACATCACCACATACTTGCTTCCGAGAATCAGGTTCATGTCGGCCGCCCGCTTGAGCTTCTCCGCGGTGAAATACGAACTGCTGTTATGCGTGGAGTAGCAACGCACGCCGAGATCGTCCAGCAGCTTCTTCATGTCCTTGGTCTGAGCTTCGGTCCAATCGAAGTAAGGTGCGTAAAACTCAACACACTGGTATCCCATCTGCGCCACGGTGCGAACCGTGCCCGTGAGATCGTCCTTCAGCGCATTGCGCACGGAGTAAAGCTCGAGGCCCACGGGAATCGACGTCGAGGCATAGGCGCGGAGAGACCAGGGAAGCATTGCGGACAGAGCTAAAAAAGCGCGGCGGGAGAGAGAGTGGGAAGCCATAGACGAGAATCCTACCCGAGAATGCATAGAACTTCATCAATTTTGCGAACAGTCGAGATCGTGCAATTCCCAAAGCTTTAACGTTAACCTTGTGATAGGGTAATGTTCTTGTCCTAACCGGTTCGCCTGGTTGCTGGTTATGTCTACTGCCATGACGCAGGGTCACCCAGAAGGCCATTTGATTATCGGTGTCGATATCGGAGGCACAAAGATCGCCACTGGCCTGGTGGACTCCGAAGGCGAAATCAAAAAACAGGCTCGCACCCCAATGGTTTCCGATCTGGGCCCGGCGGCAGGGCTGGCTGCGGTGGTCGCTGCCATTGATCACCTATACGCTGGCGACCCCGAAAAACAAAACCTCATTCGCGGAATCGGAATCTGTGCGCCCGGTCCGCTCGATCCCAAAACCGGCGTCATCGTCAATCCTCCAAATGTTCCTTGCTGGCGCAATTTTCCGTTGGCGGCGGAAATCGGAAAAGTATATGGAGTGCCAGTCAGGATTGACAACGACGCCAATGCCGCTGCCCTGGCGGAAGTGCAATGGGGCGCAGGCCGAGGCTACGGCAACGTTTTCTACGCCACGATTGGAACCGGAATCGGCACCGGCATCATATTTGGCGGGCGAATTTATCATGGCCGCACGGGCGCCGCGGGCGAGGGCGGCCACATGAGCATCGATTATCGCGGACCTCGCTGCGGATGCGGGAAGCCCGGCTGCATCGAAGCTTTGGCGGCTGGCCCGGCGATCGCGAAACGAGCGCAAGCCATGCTGGCTGCCTCGGGACGCCACTCATTGATTCTGGACCTGGCGAACGGCAAAATTCCGGACGTGACCAGCGAGATGGTCGGCCGCGCCTATTCGGACGGCGACGCGCTCGCCAAAGAACTACTGCTGGAAACAGTCGACCTGTTGTCGGTGTGGCTGAGCAACGTTGTCGATATGCTGGATCCTGATGTTCTGATCATTGGCGGGGGCGTGGCTGCGATGCTGTGTCCGCTGTTCGATGAAATCCGTAACCGCCTGCCCAGGTACTGCATCAATTCGCGTTGTCAGGAAATTCCGCTGCTGCGGGCGCGTTACGGCGCCGATGCCGGAATCGCAGGCGGAGCTGCCTTGTGTTCGGAAGAGCTGGCACAAACCGTCCCGGCGTAATTCGTCAGGCGATTCCCATCTTCTTCTGCATCTCTTCCAACGACAGACCCTTGGTCTCCGGATAGAACAGCCAGACCACGAAGAACTGCACTACCATCATCACCGAGAAAAACACGAACGGGTAAGCGCCCGAAGTTGCCGCCATCAGAGGAAAAATCAGAGAGATGCCGGCGTTCATGAACCAGTGCGCGAAACTGCCCAGGCTTTGGCCCTTGGCTCTCACCGAGTTGGGGAAAACTTCCGAGAGGTAAACCCAGATGACGGCGCCCTGGGAGAAAGCGAAAAACGCGATGTATCCGACCAGCAGCCAAACCAGAAGGCTCTGGTGCTGGCCGGTGAAGAAAATCGTTGCGACTCCGGCCAGGCATGCCGCCGTGCCCACCGAACCGACCAAAAGCAGAGTCTTGCGGCCGAGGCGGTCAATCACCGACATCGCGATCATGGTGAACAGCAGGTTGGTGGCCCCGATGGCGACGGCCTGCAGGTTGCCGGAGACTTTGCTGAAGCCGGCGTGGGCAAAAATGTCGTTCAGATAGTAAAGAATCGCGTTGATGCCGGAGAGCTGGTTGAAAACGCCGATGCTGACCGCGAGAAAAATCGGAAAGGCATATTTTCGAGTAAACAGCTTCTCCGTAGCCCGACTCTGCTCCTCGCCAATCGACGCCACGATTTCCTGCAGATCGTGCTCGTAGTCTTCGTCGCCCGTTTTCTGCAGTACGGTTCGCGCTTCTTCGACGCGTCCTTTCTTGACCAGCCAGCGCGGGCTGCGAGGAATGGTAAACAGCATCACGAAGAACAAAGCGGCGGGAAGGGCAGTGACGCCCAGTTCCCAACGCCATTCGGTGGCGCCGAAGTGCTGGAGCCCGATCACGTAATTCGAGAAGTAAGCGAGCAGGATGCCGAATACGACGTTAAATTGAAAAACTCCCACCAGCCGGCCGCGTAACTTCGCTGGCGCAATTTCCGCGATATACATTGGCCCCAGAACCGAGGAGCCGCCCACGCCCAGTCCGCCGATGAACCGAAAGATCACCAGGGCATACCAATTCCATGCAAACGCGCAACCCAGACCGGAGATCAGGTACAAGACCGCCATCACCCGCAGGCTGTCGCGGCGGCCGAAACGCTCGCCCGGGAACCCGGCCAGCATCGCGCCCAGAACTGTTCCAAAGAGCGCGCTGAAAACCGTTACTCCCAGCAGGAACGGCGTGAGCTGGTAGGTCTGGGTCAGAGCACTGGTGGTGCCGGAGATGACTGCCGTGTCGAAGCCAAACAGCAGACCGCCCAAAGCCGCAACGACCGTGCTCTTCGCTAAATATCCATTCAGCTTCATGCCCGCTCCCGCCGTTTCAGATTGTGCCCGACGAATTATTCGCGTCAGGCTAAAAGCCGCCCACAAGTTATCACAGAGCGAATATCAATTCATTGGACTGAATATGAGCGGCCGGGAGAATATGGAAGTGGAGGCGCAATGGATCGCTCGAAGACGGTAAACATCAAGGCGGTGATTCTCGATTACGGCGAAGTTCTGTGCTACATGCCGACGGCGGAAGAACTGGGGCCGCATGGCGAACCTGTTCAAGATCGATCCGGTCTTGTTCCGCCAACTCTGGGGAAGGAACCGGCTGCTTTATGACCGCGGCGATCTTTCCTACGAAGCCTATTGGTCGGAAGTTGCGGACGCGGCCAGAGTTCAAGCTTGAGCCCGAACATCTCAAAGTCCTCAGCGTGTGGGATGTCGAAATGTGGGCCCGGATCAACCCCGCGATGGTGGCTTGGTTGAAGCGGCTGCATTCGTCCGGAATAAAGACCGGGCTGCTGTCGAATATGCCCCACGACATGATCCGTTACGCGCGAAAAAACTTCGCCTGGCTGAGCGATTTTGACAATCAGACATTCTCAGCCGAAGTGAGGCTCACCAAGCCTGATGCGGCCATCTACCGGCACAGTCTCGACGCCCTCGGAGCGGCGGCGTCGGAGACTTTGTTCGTGGACGATCGCGAGATCAATGTCGAAGGCGCACGCGCAGTGGGAATTCACGCTATTCGTTTTCAATCCGTGGACAGTTTAAGGACGAGCTGGCAGCGCTGGGTTTTTCCGTTTTGCCGGTTGAGCGCAGAATCGTCCTTCGGCGGTCCCAACTAGCGCGCTGCAGCACAATGAGCTCGAGGCCAGGAGGCGGCAACGGGTTCGAAATTTTGATCTGCTGGCCCGAAGCTGTCGTTTCTTCGACCTGACTGAAATCCTCCTCCTTCGTCAAGCGATATCGCTTGACTGTGAAAGAGTCCTTCTCTCCCCAAGGAAGATTATTGATCGCAAGTTCGTAGCCCTGATTGTTCTGGTAATGGATGTCCGTTCTGGGGGGCAAAAACTTCAGCTTGGAAAAATCAGGCAGCGGCACGCCTTCGGGAGCCGAGCCTGCCGGAGGCTCCATGGGAGGAGGCTGGTAGTTTGCCGGGATTTCGTAATTACTGATCAGCACCTGCACTGTCTTGCCGTCGCGCGAGCGCCCGGCCATCGCCGCAAATCCGAAAGTATCCGCCCCACTCAGATTGAGGCGTTCCGGAGTCTTCAGCATGGCGCCGGTGGCACGGAAAGTATATGCCGGCTTGAAATATTCGCCGTGCAGACCGAACAGGCCCATCCATGCGGCGTCGCCGCGGTAGAAGTGCGCCAGGTCGATCGCCGAATCCTGCATGTAGATCAACGAGTCGCCAACGAAGGCGGCATTCTCTATTCCTTGCAATCCGGGCGCGCTCGCGCTCGGTGAAGTCCGGAGTGAGATTCCATTCGCTCAAAATACTCTCGGTCTGGCGAAATCCATTCGCGTCCAGTAATTTCCTGATGTCATCGCCGATCCGAACCACGTCGTAGGGATCAGCGGAGGTCAGGGCATAGGAGTGCCAGGAATAAAAATCCAGAGGGACTTTGTGGCTGGCGCAATACGCGATCAACCCCTCTCGATAAGGCCCGCCGCTGAAAGGCAGAGCCAACGCATCGGCGCCCACTTTCATCGCAGGGTCCACCGACTTCAAAGCGCGAGCTGTTTTTTCGTACAGGGTGTAAAAGCGCTCCGGCGTTTCGGTCCAGAAAAATGGCAGGTCCTCTTCGTTCCAGAACTCCCAATAACGAATATTGTCGTGAAAGCCATTCGCCCAGCCCTGGTTGTAGTGCATGGCGATGTGCTTTACCACCGAGGCAAACTTGTCGAAGTCGGGGAGAGCGGTGTAGTCCGCGCCAAAGCTGCGGCCGATGCGATAGTAAACTTCCGCATGCGCCTCGCGGATTGACTGAATGAATTTATCGGACGGGCCGAAGTGATAGCTCTCCGGCTTCTCCGGATCGGCATTCCAGTCGGGGAAAATCGCGCCCTCGTTGGCGGCGTTCACCAGGCGAGTGCGTTGCTGTAGGTCAGGCACGAGCCAGATCAGCAGCGGCCGGTCGGTCGAATAGTGCGCTGCAACATCTGTCGGCCCCATAATGTCGTGAGTGCGGATGCTGTCGATGCGAAGATCTCTATATTGTTGGACCAGATCCGGAAGCCCTTCCATGATGGGGTGCGGCGGTCCGTTGAGCCCTTGAAAGGAGCGGATCTTGCCCGTCACTTTGCCGGCATCAACCTGAATGACCCGGAACGAAGTGCGGGCTTCGCTCTGGGGCGCGTTCGGCGTCTGCGCAGTTACGAACGTGCAGACGACGACAAGAAGGAAAACGAACGAAAAAAAAGAAATTCGCTTCATAGGATTTACTCGCCCGCGTTTGCCGCGGAAAGTGATTTGCGTGCGGTCCAGAACCTGGTGATATCTTCCAGCGTCCGTCCCTTGGTCTCCGGCACCAGCCACAGCACGCATACCAGGTTCAGAAACGCGGCGGCGCTGAAACACCAGAACGTGCCGTCGCTGCCCAGATGCTTCTGCATCAGCGGAAAGCTCTGATTGCCCAGATATCCAACTACCCACAGCGCCGTGGTCGCAATGGACATGGCGCGTCCGCGAACCTTGGTGGGGTAAATTTCGGAAATGATCACCCAGCAGGCGACGCCATTTCCGAAAGCGTGCCCGGCCACAAACGTCATCACAAAAATGAGGACGGCCAGCCCGCTGCCGTGAACATGATAAAACCAGCCGACCAGGGCAAAGGAAATAGACTGCAAGAGCGTGCCCGCCAGAATCAGTTTCTTGCGTCCGGACAAGTCCACCAGCCAAAGGGCAAAAAGGGTGAAGACCAGATTCACCAGGCTGACTAATACGGACTGGAAGAATGCATCGCTGGTGGCGGTTCCAGCCGATCTGAAGATTTCGGGCAGAAAAGAGAAAAGCGGCGTGATGCCACTCAGTTGGGAGAATCCCGCCAGCATGATCCCGATCAGCAATGGTCTGCGAAACGTGGTGAACAATTCCGAGATGTGGCCTTCTTCGATGTTCAGGGAATCCTGTATCTGGACCGCCTCGGTCACTGCCGTGGCTCTGTCGTTTATTTTCGACAGCACGGCGAGCGCATCCTCGCGGCGGCCCATTTTCATGAGCCAGCGCGGACTCTCGACCGCGGGAATGATCGTCATGCCAAACAGCAACGCGGGAATTACGCCCACCAGAAACATCCATCGCCAGCCGACGGAAGTGTTCCAGGCTTCATCTCCCATGCGCTGAATCAGCATATTGACGAAGACCGCGGCGAGAATGCCCAGCACAATTCCCAGTTGATAGAGAGTGACCAGCCTGCCGCGCAGCCGGGCAGGCGCAATCTCAGCGATGTACATCGGCGCAATAATCGAAGCCGCGCCAATTCCCAGGCCGCCAATCAATCGCCAAATTACAAATTGGGTCAGGCTGGCGGCAAACCACATGCCCGAGGACGACAAAGCAAAACACGCGGCACAAATTGTCAGGCCTTTTTTCAGACCGATGCGGTCGACCACCGCGCCTGCGCCGGCTGCCCCGACAGTGCATCCGATCAGCGCACATCCAGCAGCCCAGCCGACGCCGGCGGCATCGAGCTTGAAACAAACCGCCAGATAGTGGATCGCACCGCTGATGACAATGTTGTCGTAGCCAAACAGCAGGCCGCCGAGGGCTGAAACCGACGCGGCTGTGATAAGAGGTAGAAGGCCGGGAGAAATCTTGCGGGGATGTACTGAAGCGCTCGACGCCGACGTCAAGAGTTTTTGCCTTCGGGAGAATCTTTGAGCATGGCTTGAGCGGCCAATATAAATCCGATGGTGTGTGCCATGCCGGCGTGCCACGGCGCCGCGCAGGTCATTTGCGGAGTGTGGTCGGGAATGACTACGCCGTCGAATCGGTTTCGCGCCAGAATCGACAGGATGCGGATCATATCCACATCACCTTCGTCGATAAATGTTTCGCGATAGTGCGGAACTTTTCCCACGACGTTGCGCAGGTGGATATAGGCGATTTTTCCCTGACGGCTGTAGCGATCCACAGCGTCGTAAACATCGCCCTCGGTCATTTCGGCGATCGTCCCCACACAGAGTTCGAGAGCGTTGCTCGGACTCGGCGCAACATCGATCAAGCGTTGATACATCTGGGGCTGGTAGACCAGCCGAGGCTGACGCCGCATCGTCGGCATCGGAGGATCGTCGGGATGCGCAGCTAATCGCACACCCGATTGCTCGGCCACCGGCACCACATCTTCCAGAAATCGCTCGAGCCGGCGCCACAGTTCTTCATGAGAAATTGAAGGCTGAGTGCCGGCAGGAGCCTTCGGGTCGTAAATCATGTTCCAAACCATGCCCTTTGGAATGGGCACATCTTCGGCTGGTCCATCCATTCCGAGGGTGACCGCGTGTCCTCGTCCCAGCGGGGCGGTGACGCGACCGCAAACTCCGGCCAGGCTGAAGTTGTAGCCGAGCACCGGAATCCCGGCCTCTCCCATGCGGCGGATGATGGTTTTAACCTTTTCGATTTGTTGCGGGCGCTGTGGGCCGTCGAGCAGAATGTCGTGCCAGTGCGCGGGATCGAGATTTTCGATCGCGGCCAAAATCAGCCCGGCATCTTCAATGTCGCGCCGGATTTGTTTCAGTTCCGTGACTGTCCAAAGCTTTTCGGGATCGCCGGCCACTCCCCACGGCTCGTATTTCGCGCCGGTGGGTTGATTGTTGCGCGGGTTGGTGGCGCCGTTATTGAAATAGTCAACCAGGTGGACCACGACGTGGGTGCATCCCGCCTGCCGCGCGAAGTCGTAGTAGTCGCGGGTCAGCATATGGCGATAGAGACCCAGCCCAATTTTCATAGGCGGTTGCCGATTCCGGCCCCGTAGTCCGGACTCAAAATCTGGCCATTGATTTCATTGGCTAAAGGCGAGCAGAGAAAGACGAACGCGTCGGCGATCGATTCCGGACTGTTTCTTCTGCCCAGGGAGACGCGCAGCACAAATTCTCTGTAGGCCGGATCCTCGTCGAACACTTTCAGCGAACTGCCGGCGGCCACGTTGCCCGGCGAGACAACATTCACGCGAATTCCGGTGGGGGCATACTCAAGCGCCATGCAGCGGGCGAAGTTTTCCAGTCCGGCCTTTGCCGATGCATAAGCGGGAATCTGGGTGTGGGGCATGCGAGCAACGTAGGAAGAGGTAAAGATGAGATGACCGGCGATTTTGCGCTCCATCCATTGCGCGAAAACGGCGCGCGCCAGGTTAACCTGGGCGAAATAGTTGAAACGAAAAATGCGATCGTATTCGTCTTCCGAAGTTGTGGCGAAGGGATGCAATCCGCAGCCGCCGGCGTGGCCGAGAACAATGTCCAGGGCAGGGAAGCGGCGGAAAGATTCGTCGACGACCCGTCCCAGGGCCGCGGAGTCGGTGATGTCAGTGGAGAAGTAGACGTATGACGACGAGGGAATTTGCCACTCTTGCAAAGTTTGTAGGGCTGCCTCCTCGGGCTTGATGTCGACCAGGATCAGAGTCGCGCCTGCGGCGGCCAGCTTTTGCGCCATGGGCCGGGCGATGGCACCCATCGCGCCAGTGAGCAGGATCGATTTGCCGGAGAGATCGATGTTTATCATTCGATGTGTGCCGTTATCGATTGTTGTTGTTTTTTGAGAACCAGTTCTCGGTTCCCAGTTTTTAGTTTTTCTACATGATGCCGTGTTTTTCGAATGCCGCTGCTGCGCTGCTTCCTTCTTCCAGAGCTTTTCTGACTAACTTTTCGCCGCGAACTTTTTCCAGAGCCTTGGCGAAAACCTCATCGGCGGCTGCGCTTGGAATCAGGCACACTCCGTCGATATCGCCGAAGAGAATGTCGCCCGGACGCAGGCGCACTGCGCCGATCTCCAGCGGCACCCGAAAATCCACTACTTTGTAGCGCGGGGAGGAATCCTGGCCATAAGGCCCCCAGGAAAACGTGGGAAAGTTTAAATCGAGAATGGCTTTGGTATCGCGCGAATAGCCGTTCAGGACCGCTCCGCTGCGCGCCCAACTTGCGGGCCCGAATGCTCATCAATTCTCCCCAGAGCGCGTTGCGCGGGGATGATCCAGTAGTGACATACACTTCGTTGGCCCGGAGGTCGTCGAGGGCTTCAAGCATCAAGCCGAACGGTTTTTCCATCAGCTTATTGGCTGTTCCTGCAACTTTCTCCGCAAACACATCCACTGCCAGCACGGGCAGGGCGCGGCCTACGACTACCATATCCGCCCGCAGCGGGCGAATCTGTGGAGGCAGAAACTGGTGCTGCAGGTCCAGTTTGTCCATGACATCGCCCACCACGCAGGTGAAAAGTTCCCGCTTCACGATGGAGAAGAGTTCGTCGTCATTTTTCCAGAGCTTCATATTGGTTCGAGAACTTCTTTGTTGCAGAACTCGGCGGTCAGCGCTAGCTTCGCACGCGCGAGTCGAATCTTTTCGACAAACTGCCTGGCGGTATCGGTGACCAGTTGGAGGTTGCCTTTTTCCGCGCCTGCGGTAAGGCCTCCGCCCACGCCGACCGCGACCGCGCCCGCTTTGATCCAGTCGCCCACGTTATCGACGCTTACGCCACCGGTCGGCATCAGGGAAGCCTGGGGCAAAGGCCCTTTCACCGCCTTCACGAACGCGGGGCCTAAAGTTTCTCCGGGAAATAGCTTCACGATGTCGGCGCCGCATTCCATCGCGTCCACGATTTCACGCATGGTGCCGGCACCCGGCATGTAAGGAATCTGGTAGCGATTGCACAAGCGGGCGGTGTCAGCGCTTACCGACGGGCTTACGATATATTGCGCACCGGCCAGGATCGCAATCCGGGCCGTCTCCGGGTCGAGGACGGTTCCGGCTCCGATCAGAATTCCGCCCGAAGCATATTCCTTGGCCAGGTCCGCAATGACCGCGGCCGCTCCGGGGACGGTGAAGGTAATTTCAATCGCCGCCGCGCCTCCGCGAGCACACGCTTCGGCGATGCGCAACGCCTGCTCCGAGCTGTGGGTTCGGACAATCGCGACCAGTCCCGATTCAATAACTTTTCCAAGAACTTTCAGTTTCAGCATAGTGATTTTGTAAACGTCATTCCTGTGGACTTACTTCTGCAGACTCTCTGGTTGCGTCGCGGGATTCTGCAGTTTCTGGAACTCCTGGGTTTCGCGCTCTGCCTCGGCGGTTTTTCCCTGCTTGCGGTAGAGACCGGCCAGAGCGAAGTGTGTCTGCGCCGCCAACGAGCTCTGCTTTTCGATCGAAAGCAGCCTCGTCCAGGCCTTTTCGGCGGCGGCGGAGTCCCCAGCGAGCGCCGCAGCCTTGCCCAAAGAATATAGCGTTTCGGGCATATCCGGCAGCAAGCGGTTGGAGCGCTCCAGTTCTGTCCTGGCCTCTGCGGCTTTCCCCTGCTGCAAAAGCGCGGAGCCCAACCGGTAGGCGGCTTCGGCATTGCCCGGCTGCATCCTGGTTTGGGCGCGAAATTCTTCCTCGGCCTTCGCCCATTGCGAAGAGCCGGCATACACCAGCCCGAGTTCAAGGTGCAACTCAGGGGTGTCGGGACGCAATCGCAGAGCTTCGCGAAATTCTTTTTCCGCCTGGGGCATTTGCCGCAGAACAAAATAGTTTTCGGCAAGCGCCTGGTGAGCACGCGCCGAGTCGGGGTACTCGGCCAGCAGAGTGTCAATCGACTGCTTCGACATCAGACCGCTGGCGCGGCCCAGATAATAGAGCAAGTCAGCGTCGTTGGGGTGTTTGGCCAGCGCGGCCTGCAAATTTGCCACCGCCTGCGGCAACTGCCCGGTGCCGATCTGCGCAATTCCCAGAGCAGTTTGCTCGTTGATCTTTTCCAAATGCGGAATCGCCTCAGCGGGATATCCCTGCGCCAGCAGCGCGTACCCCAGCAACTGGTGCGCACCCGCCAGGTCCGGAGCAAGTTCCACCGCACGCTTAAGCGGCGCGATGGCGGCGCCGTAGTCGCGATTTTCCATGTAGGCCTGGCCGAGGTTTACAAACCCGTCGGGCAGCTTGGGCGCGAGCTCGGTGACCTTCTTGTACTCCTCGATCGCCACATCGAAATGCCGCTGCTTATCGGCTTCTGCGCCCGCCTGCAGATGCTGCAGCGCTTCGGGAGAAACGGTCTGCCACGCCAGCCAAATTGCCAGAAGAATGCGAATCACGGTTTCTCCGGTTCGACGACTTCCAGAAACTGGTCGGCGGGCACATCTTTAATAGTCTGGCGCGCGCCCGACGGCCAGGAGACTTCTATTTTGGCAGTTTTTGCCTCACCCAGTCCGAAGTGGAGGCGCTTGTCGCTCGACGATTCGTAACTCCCGGCCGAGGTAGCGAATCGAGTTTGTCCGTTGACTTGCACGCGCGCCCCGAAGCCGTCCCGGTTGCTCCGCGTTCCGCGCAGCGAAACGACCAGCCAGTGCTGTTTGCCTCCGCGGTTGTAGAAGATCTGCGGAGGGCCGCCGAGTGAAGTCATCACCACGTCCTGCCAGCCATCATTGTTGAGATCGCCGAAAGCGGCTCCGCGTCCGGCGACTGGCGTCGAGCTGCCGGAGTCCGCGCGCTCGAAGCGGCCATTGTGATTCATGGCCAGCAAGGGCAGCTCCCAATAGTGAAGCGAAGGATCGATCTGCTCGACGTTATCGAGAACGTGGCCTTGCGCGACGAACAAATCTTTCCAGCCATCATTGTCAAAATCTTCCAGGCCAACTCCCCAGCCTGAGCTGCCGCTCGAGAGCACGCCGAGCCCAGTCTCAAGGCTGCCGTAGCTGAAGGTTCCATTGCCTTCGTTGTGATAGACGCCGTAAATCTCTCGTGGAAGCTCGGTCACGATCACGTCAGGGCGGCCGTCATTGTCGTAATCCTGAAAGACCACGCCCATGCCGGAGAGTCGACGTCCGTCCTCGGATAGCGCGGCGCCGGCCTCCAGGCCGCGTTCGGTGAAAGTACCGTTGCCGTTGTTGTGGTAGAGATATTGCTGCATGCCGTCGTTGGCGACGAATATATCAGTGAAGCCGTCGCCATCGTAGTCGGCGAAAGCCACTCCCAGCGCCCGCCCTTTCTTGGCGGCAATGCCTGATTTCTGACTGACATCGGTGAAGGTGCCGTCGCCGTTGTTGTGATAGAGAATGCTGGTAGTAGCAGGAAATTCTTCCGGCGGACAATAGGTATGCCACTCCCCGCCGCAGCTCTTGCTGTGCTTCGTGTCCCATTCCATGTAGCGGGTGACGAACAGGTCGAGCTTGCCGTCGTTGTCGTAATCGAAAAAGCCGGCTGAGACCGACCAGCCTCCGGCAGCCACCCCCGCCTTGGCGGTTACGTCCGTAAAGGTGCCGTCGCCGTTGTTGTGGTAGAGGATATTTTTTCCGTAGCTGGTGACGTACAGATCAGGAAAGCCGTCGTTGTCGTAATCCCCCACAGCAACTCCCATGCCGTAATTGCCGTCTCCGGCATTCGACAAGCCAGCCTTTTCGGTCACATCGGTGAAGCTGCCGTCTTTGTTTTGCCGATACAACCGGTTCCAATAACGCGGATTCTTGCGGTCGAAATTCTCCGGCGTTTGCATCGGGCTGGTAACGCGGCCGCCATTTACCAGAAAGATGTCGAGCAATCCGTCGTGGTTGTAATCGAGCAGCGCAACTCCGCCGGGCATGGTTTCGATCAGATACTTCTGCGGCGTAGGAGAGTTCTGCAGAACGAAATCCACCCCGCGAGGCAATTTGGTCTCGAACAACGACACCGGCGCCGCCACGAGACCCAGCGCGAGGCAAAATAACAGAATCGGGATGGAGGCTATTCGCGGAATGAGTGTTGGCAACTTTGGTCCCTGGCCCTCAGCATGACGCGCCCGCAATGGCGCCTGTACCGATGATACAAAAACGGCTGGCTTGGGGTGGTTGGCGGCCCACAATTTTGCTCAGGACGGACCACAGATAAAAGAAGATGACATGGTTACGTTTCTAATCCTGCCTGCTCGAATTTCCGCGGACCTGGGCGGCAGGCTTGGCTGTAGATTTGCGAACGATGAGTTCGGGCTCGATCAAAAGTTCCGGCAGATAGCTCTCCGGATTATCAATTCGACTTAACAAGGTCCGCGCGGCAATTTCTCCCATCTTCAACAGAGGCTGGCGAATGGTGGTGAGAGGCGGGTTGCTGTAGGCTGCCGACTGTATATCGTCGAATCCAACCACAGAAATATCTTCGGGAACGCGCAAGCCGGCTTCGTTGATCGCTCGAATCGCGCCGATCGCCGAGCTGTCATTGAAAGCCAGCAATGCAGTGAAGCTGCGGTTCTCCGCCAGCAATTGTTTGGTGAAGGGATAGCCGAGTCCGGGCATGCCTGCTTCTCCCTCGATCTGAATCGTCAGGCCCGGGCGCACCCGAACCCCAAGCTCGCGGGATACGTCGCAGACGGAGTTCCACCGCTCCACCGAATCGGAACTATCAGGCGGTCCTTTCATGACCGCAATCTCGCTGTGACCAAGCTCCACCAGGTGTCTCAGCGCCAGGTGCGCTGCACGGCGATGGTCGAGGACGATGTTGGTGACACCTTCGAGGCGGCGATGTCCCGCAACCGCGACAACGGGAAGCGGCACGGGTTGCGATATGGGCGCATCGACGGTGATGAAGCCCTCGACGCCCCTTTCGAGGAGCAGGTGCGAGTAAGTATCCAAAAGTTCTTCGTCGTGGGGATGAGCCACCGTGAGGAAAAAGAATCCGTGTTGCCGAAGGTGCTGTTCGATTCCGCTAATGACCATCGCTCCGTAGGGATCGCCAATTTGCGCGATGACTCCGACGGTGAAGGTTCGTTTGACGCGCAGCGAGCGGGCAAAAAAATTCGGGCGGTAATTCAGCTTGCGAGCCGCATCCAGAATTCGAGTCTTGGTGCGTTGAGGGACTGACGAAGCAGCCGGGGAATTATTAAGGACCGCTGATACCGTTCCGGGAGTAAGGCCAACGTGTTCGGCCACGGCTTTGAGCGTGACTCGGTGGTGCTTTCTGACGACCCCTGTGTTTTCACCGGCTTTGATTCGGCTGTCCATAAATCGCGGCGTATGAGAATACCTCCGCCCGGCCGGGTAAGCCAGAGCCGACGCCGGCAGCTAGGGTAACCGATTAACTTCCCTACAATATCGATATTTTTCTTCTTGACAACGTCTTAGGGGGTGTGACAAAACTCCTCAGCTACAGTCATGCCAGTAGCCGGCCCAGGACGGCCGGTTCACCACAGGGTTCGTAATGCTGTGCACTTCGTGTGGGGGTGGGTGATGATTTCTCGCAGATTGCTGCCGTTGCTTCTTTCGTTGGGCGTTCTCCTTTCAACCTGCATGTTCGTACAGGGCCAGTCCACCTATGGCTCAATTACCGGATCGGTGACTGATCCCTCGGGCGCAGCCATCTCCGATGCCCGGGTCACGTTGACCAATTTGGGAACCGCAGAAAAGCGCACCCAGCCAACCGGATCTGACGGCCTTTACGGGTTTGTGAACCTGATTCCTGGGAACTACCGCGTCGAAGCGGAGAAGCCGGGTTTCAAGCGTGTCACCCAGGAACCCGTGGTGGTGCAGGTACAACAGAACTCCAAGATCGACATGGCGTTGCCGATTGGGCAGGCAACAGAGACTGTCGAAGTGACTTCGGAAACGCCGCTTCTGCAATCCGAGAGTTCGTCTCTCGGACAAGTTGTTGATGCGCGCAAAGCGACCGAACTGCCGCTAAACGGACGCAACATCTATAACCTTGCTGCGGTTGCCCCCTCCGTGGTTCCGCAAGGAAACACCCAGGGTTCGCCGGTCGGCAAGAACCCATTCGACTTCGCCAACTATCAGATCGGCGGATCGTTCGCCAATGAAAGCGCAGAGTACCTCGATGGCCAGCCGCTGAACATCGGCTACATCAACCTCCCAGCGCTGGTCCCGACCGCCGACTCGATCGGTGAATTTAAAGTGCAATACAACAACCTGGGACCTGAGTGGGGCAAGTTCTCCGGTGGCGTCATCAACCTCAGCACGAAGTCGGGAACCAACACCTGGCACGGCTCGGCCTACGATTATCTCCGGAACAAGCTTTTCAACTCGAACGAATACTTCAACAAGGGAACGCAAATCGCGTCGGGCGAAACCAATGAGCCGCCGCCGTTCACCCAGAACCAGTTCGGAGCGACGATTGGCGGAGCGGTGTTCAAGAACAGGACCTTCGTCTTCGGCAGTTATGAAGGGTTCCGTCTGAGGACGGGCACGGTATTCAACACCACCGTTCCCACCCTGGCCGAACGCACCGGCGACTTCAGTGATCAGTGCCTTTCAGGTTTCACCGGACCGGGCGGGATTTGCGGTGATAAGGATTCCAGCGGAAACTTCATTCACCAGCTTTACGACCCGCTCAGCGTGAACCTGACCACCGGCGTACGCACCCCGATCGCGGGCAACAACCTAAATAACCTTCCCTACCCGATGAACCCGACCGCTCTCTTTCTGCTCAATAGCCTCATTCCCGATCCGTTGAGCAGTTCGATCAGCAACAACTTCATCAAGGCGGCCAGCACCGGCGGAGACGTCGACGAATATGTAGGCCCGCGTGGACCAGAACATCACCACCAACCAGCGCGTCTTCGGCCGATTCAGCTACTGGAAGCTGTTGAGTTTGGCGCAAGACCCGTTCGGCACCGGACTCTGCAAAGACCGCTGCCAGGAAAATACTCGCAGCAAGAGCGTCGCGGTTGGTTACAACTGGGTCATCAGTCCCACCACGATCGCGAACTTCAATATCAGCGCCAGCCGATTCCACTACTTGCGTCTGCCGATCAATTCAGCCTTCGACATGACGCAGGAAGGCTGGCCGGCATCCTACAACAGCTTTATCCCGGATACGGAGCGCACACCGCTCACGCCTTGCTTTGGCAACAGTGACGCTTTGGTTGGCTGCAGTCAGGGGCAAAGCTCGATCGATGACCACAATACCCAATTCAACTTCTCTCCGCAGATCACCATGATCCGCGGGCGACACACCTTTACCTGGGGCGCACAGCTGGAAGAAGGGTATGACAACTACCTGCAGACCAACACCGGCGGCGGACTGATCTCGTTCGTGGGATCGTGGACGACCGACAAAGTCGGCAGCAACCTGCAGAACGGAAAAGATTTCGCAGATTTCCTGTTAGGGTTTCGGCCAAGGGCAGGGTTCAGCCTTCGGCAACCAGACCACGGGCTCGCTGGTGATTTCCGGTCCAGTGTCAGGCAAGCAAACCTACCGCGCTTTCTACCTCGGGGATAACTGGCACGTGACCCAAAATTAACCCTCAACCTAGGCCTCCGATACGAACTTCAGGGACCGTGGTCGGAACGCTACGACAAGATGACTTATTTCAACCCTAGCGTGGCCAACTCCTCGGTGACGGGATGCAGCGGAGTTGCGGGCAGCCCTTGTCCTGGCGATCTGTTCCTGGTTAAGACCGGTGTGAACGGTGGCCGCAATAACCTGCCGCTGTCGTATACACAGGTCATGCCGAGGTTAGGATTTGCCTACGGGCTGGACCAGAAGACGGTGATCCGCGGCGGATACGGGATGTTCTTCATTCCGAACTATGTTTCCTTCGGAACCAATCCCTACATTGATCCGGTCAGCAGCGCCACTTCGAACTTCATCGCCAGCGCCAACAGCGGATTTACCCCGGCGAGCACGCTGACCAACAGCAACTGTACCTTGGCTGGCCCAGAAATCTGCTGTGCGATCCCACCACGGGCCCGTTCTTCCCGGGCGCGAACCTCACCCCAGTGGCCGGGCGCAACCCGATACCGAATGTCTCGCAATATGCGATCAACCAGAGCAACTTCTCGGCCACCGGTTATACGGTCCAGAAGTACGGATACGTGCAACAGTGGAACTTCGGTATCCAGCGCGAACTGCCCTACGGCTTCTTTGCTGACGTGGCGTATGCCGGATCGCATGGCGTACACCTTCCTCAGTTCAATACCAACATCAACCAGATACCCGACAGTTTCATCTCTCAGGCGGCCCAGCAGGAAGCGGCAGGACAGCCGATCTGCGATCGCACAGATCGTTCCGAATCCCTTCACCTGCCCGCTTTGCAACACCCCCAACAGCCTTCCGGGCGCGTTGTCCCCTGGCAACCTCCGAGCGGGACAGCTTGACCGGCCGTATCCGGAGTACACCGGGCTGAACCTCAACGGGCAAGGTTGCTGCAGCAGCAACTACAACTCGTTGCAGGCGACGGTCAACAAGCGTTTCGGCGGCGGCGGGACCCTGTTAGTTGCCTACACCAATTCCAAACTGATGTCGAACACCGATACTCTGACCTCCTGGCTGGAAGGCGGAGTGACTGGCGGCGTGGGTGGCATCCAGGATTGGAACAATCTGGCGGGTGAACGCTCACTGTCATCGCAGGATGTCTCCCAACGCCTGGCGATCAGCTATGTGCTCGACCTGCCGTTTGGCCGGGGCAAGAAGTACATGGGTGGAGTGAGCGGCTTCACCGATAAACTGGTCTCCGGTTGGGGACTCGACGGCGTCACCGTATTCCAACGCGGTTTCCCGGTGAAGATCAGCTACGGACAGGGAACCCCGCTATCATCCCTTGGACTGGGTATCGGAGGACCTTGCGTCCGAACTACGTCCAGGGCTGCGATAAGAGCACCTCTGGCGGCACGGCCGCCAGGCTCGCCGAGTGGTTCAACACTTCCTGCTTCACTCCGCCGGGTGACTACGCTTTCGGTAACGAGCCGCGAGTGGACGCCTCCCTGCGCCAGGATGGCGCGAAGAACTTCGACTTCGCCATCTTCAAGAAGACGACTATCGCCGAAAGAGCGGCGATCGAATTCCGCACGGAGTTCTTTAACCTCTTCAACCATCCGCAGTTTGGACCGCCGAACGGGACCTGCTGCCTGGCGCCTCCCAACGGAAACTTTGGACAGGTGACCAACACCATCGGCAACCCACGCCTGATTCAGTTCGCACTGAAGTTCGAGTTCTAGGCGGGGCTGACACTTCCGGACCAGGGTTTCTGCCCTGGTCCGTTTTTTTGTTTAGAAACGCCCCGGCTTGCGCGAACGCGGGCTAGTCTAAATTCCGCATTCCGCTGTATCGGTTCCAGTCCGCTTGATTTACAATCCTGTGCGCCCATGCGCTCGTCCAAATCCAGCTCCCAACGAAGCTACTCATGAGGACCACACAGAGTCTGGACTACTCCGAGGCCAGGAAAATCATCGACCTTATTGTTGAAAAGGCGCTGCAGATGCGGAAAGCAGCGGTCATCGCCGTGGCCGACCCGCACGGCGAGTTGATTGCCTTTGCCCGCATGGACGGCGCGCCGGTATCTTCGATTCGCATCGCCGCCAACAAGGCCTGGACCGCGGCGCGGGAGCGAAAGCCGACGAAAGATATCGGAGAGAAAGTGCGTCATCCTGAAAAGGGCCACGATATCGCCTATTACGGCGATCCCAAGTTCGTGGGATGGGGCGGTGGCCTGCCGGTATGGAAAGATGGCCAAGTGGTCGGCGCTATCGCCGTAAGCGGCCTTTCGTCGAGCGAAGACATCGCTCTGGCGACCCTCGGCGTAGAACTGATCGCAGCGCAGGAAGGCCAGCGTCCTTAAAGCAATCAATCCCAAGGCTCGGCGGGGCTCAGAACGAAGAATATGGCAAAGACGACCGTCAGTTTCGGCGAAATCATGTTGCGGCTGGCGCCGCCGGGCGTCGAGAAGATCCTGCAGACACCGCAATTTGTCGCGACCTTCGGAGGCGGCGAGGCCAACGTCGCGGTCGCCATTGCGCAATTCGGCCTGCCCGCCGCTTTCGTGACCGTTTTGCCGGAGAAGAACCCGGTGGCCGATGCCGTCATCGGCGAACTGCGCCGGTTCGGCGTGGATACTTCCAGCATCGTGCGCGGCAAGGGCCGCGTTGGCATCTACTATCTCGAAGCCGGCGCCAACCAACGGCCTTCCAAGGTCGTGTATGACCGCGACCACAGCGCCATCGCTTTAGCCAAGGTGGGCGATATCAATTGGGACCTTGTTCTGGAAGAACGCCGGCTGGTTCCATGTTACCGGGATCACGCCGGCCATCAGCAGTTCGGCCTCCGATCTGGCGCTTCAGGCGGTGAAGAAAGCGAGGGAACATGGCATTACCGTTTCCTGCGATCTTAACTACCGCAAGAATCTCTGGAAGTGGGGAAAGCCGGTCGCCGAAGTGATGCGCGAGTTGGTGAAGCACATCGACATTGCCATCGCCAATGAAGAGGATGTGCAAATGGCGCTCGGTATTCTGGCGGAAGTGGATGTCCACTCCGGCAAACTCGATCGCGGGCAATACGAAAAGCTGACGGCAAAGGTTTTGAACGAGTATCCGAATTTAAAGGCCATTGCAATTACATTGCGGGAATCGAAAAGCGCGTCACACAACGGCTGGTCGGCCTGCCTGAATGACAGGAAGAGTTTCATGGTCAGCCGTTCCTATGAAATTACCCATATCGTTGATCGGGTGGGCACGGGGGATTGCTTCGCTGCGGGACTCATCTATGGCTTTCAAGTGCTGCCTACCCATCAGGACGCGCTCGAGTTCGCGGTGGCTGCCAGTTGCCTGAAGCACTCGATCCCCGGCGACTTCAGCCGGTCCACGGTGGATGAGGTGAATGCCCTGCTCAAAGGCGACGGATCGGGAAGAGTACAGCGGTGAGCTCGGTTCAGAAAAGAGAAAATCGTCGCGGAGGTTATCAGCAGATTGCCATGTCAACCATTCGCAATATGCGATTTATAGCTGCGAGGGCGTCTATCTACACTTTTACCCAGGTGCGAGAAGCGGCCGATCGCTCGATGGCGTCCAGCACTCGTTGCACCGCGACCGCGGCGTCGAGATCATTGGGCAGTGGTTCCTTGCGACCCAGCGCTCCGAGAAAATCCCCAAGCATCGCAATAAAGGGATGCTCGTAGCCGATGATGTGTCCGGGCTTCCAGAAATTTTCAGAGTAGGGATGATCCGGTCCGGTCACGCTAATGTTGCGCATCCCTTGCTGGCTCGGAGTTTCTGTAACGTCGATAAATTCCAGTTGATTCATCTCTTCCAGATTGAAACCTAGCATGCCCTTCGAGCCATTGATTTCGAAGGTCTTGCGATTGCGGCAGCCTACGCCGTACCGGGTCGCCTCAAACGTGCCGATACTGCCGTTGGCAAAGCGCGCAAGCACGAGAGTGGCATCGTCCACATCACGGCCCGGCGCAAAAGTGTGGGTCATCGCCGTCAATTCGGCGATCGGCCCGTTGAGGTAGAGCGCGGAATCGATCGAATGGGATAGCAGATCTCCCGCCGCTCCCATGCCGGCCTCCGACCGTTTGTAGCGCCAGGTGGTCGCTTTGGCCGGATCGTTTCCCGACTGATTGAGGTAGGTGGCGCGGTAGTGATAAATCTGGCCGATGCGCCCTTGCTTCGATCAGTCGCTTGGCCAGAACTACGGCCGGAATGCGGCGGTAATTGAACCAGACCAGGGTCGGGACGTGGCGCAGCGCCTTTGCCATCGTCTCAGCCTCCGCCAGGGAAGTGGCTAAAGGCTTCTCACAGAAGACGATCTTTCCCGCCTGGGCCGCGGCAATCGCAATCGGCGCGTGCAGCGCGTTAGGGACGGCGATATCGACGATATCAATGTCCGGTCGCGCAACCACGCTTTGCCAGTCGGTGGCGACTTCCTCCCATCCCCATTGCGCAGCGACGGTCTCCAGCTTGGTTTGATTGCGCCCGCACACGACTTTCAACCCCAGTTCGTAGGGGATATTAAAGAAATGGCCCACTTGCCGGAAAGCATTGGAATGGGCCTTGGCAATGAAACCGGTGCCGATCATCGCGATATTCAGCTTCTGCTTGGGCATAGTTTTCCTGTTACAGAGAGCGGTAGAAATACAAATGAAGATCGTAGAAATAAATAATAGAAGATCGCCGAAAGGCGATCGCTGAAAAACGATCCGGCGAAGTTTATCACTTGCCGGCTGGGGACAGTTCTGAGGATGTTGGAGCGAAAAAAGAAAGCCCCACTCTTCGCAAGTCACACGAAGAATGGGGCGCCTTCGGCCGTGTAAATTCGATCTCGAAATCGGTCAGCCGATCACGCGATCATGTCGCGCTTCGGCGCTGCTCAATTGCTCCAGACGACTTCGGCCTTCTTTGCCGCCTCGTGCTCTTGTTTCAGGAGGCGCGCGGAATCGCCAAGCGGCGTGACCGGCGCGGGTACGGCGACTTCCCACAGTGGGCGTTCGCCATGCGCTTGAACGTTTACCGATTTTTCGAGCAGATTTTGTGACTGCAACATGCCTGCCTGCGCGGCATGTCCGGGGTGGCTGGTAAATTGAGTGACGACTGGTTCGTTGCTCAAAGATCCCCCGCCCCCGGAGGCTTGTCCGAATGCCACAGTCGCACAGAAAAAGCACAACACGAATAACGTAACTTTCATCGAATTTATCTCCGGCTCCGGAGGATCCCTGGATCACGATTCTGGGACCTGCTTGAGTTCCTCCTGCGTTTTAACTCCACTCTGGCTATGTGCAAGCCCCATACCAAACCGGGCATAGCTGAACCTCGACTTGCAAGGCCGTTGGCTTGGCCAGGGCGCAACTATTTGCACATTCTCGGCTCGGAAAGCGGCTCTGGACGCGGCTTATGGCCGATCTACCCAGCCAATCATGTTCCGGTCAATATGTTCCATGTCCATCAAGGATTTACGGGCACATGCGAGTGGCGCTGTTTTCGGTGGGGCTCCGGATGACCCAAAAGTTCGAATGCCGCTACAATAGCGGGCAGTCCCAAGTCTGAATGGAGGATGTATGTCGATCGGCAAATTGCTGGTGTCCGAGTTCGATGAAGAGATGAAGAAGACGCGCACCACGCTGGAACGCGTACCCGCCGACAAGCCCGATTTCAAACCCCATCCCAAGTCTATGCCGCTGGGAAAGCTCGCACCCCATGTGGCCCAGTTGGCCGGATTCGGCCTGGCCGTGTTAACCACCCCGGAGCTGGACTTTTCAAAAGGAAGCTATAAACCGATACCGATGGAATCGGCGGCGCAGTTGGTGAGCGTTTTGGATGAAGGCGCAGCCAAGGTCCGCAGCGCTCTGGTGAGCATGCCAGACGAGGCATGGACGCAGAGCTGGAAGCTGTCTTTCGGCGGCAAGCCGATTTTCGAAGGGTCGCGTTTTCTCGCCTACCGCCAGATGTTTCTCAACCACATCGTGCATCACCGCGCCCAACTCGGCGTGTACCTGCGCCTAAACGACGCGCCGGTGCCGGCGACATATGGTCCGTCTGCGGATGACACTCTGGGCTTTTAACTCGGATCGAAAAAGAGAGCGGCTGTCCCGGTCTACAAATCGCGAGGGCCCGAACCGATGTGTTCTGCGACCGAAGCTTCCTTGAGCAACTCGGTCAGATCGAGGCTGCGGGTATACATGGCGAGCTTACCGTCCGCTGTGCGCGGCCACTGGTCTTTGGGCTTGTCCCAATACAATTCCACTCCATTGTCGTCCGGATCGCGCAGGTAAATGGATTGACTGACTCCGTGGTCGGAGGCTCCTTCCAGCGGAATGTGCGCCCGCAGCACCCGATGCAAGGCGTCGGCCAGCGCGGAGCGGCTGGGATACACGATTGCGGTGTGATAAAGACCGGTGGTGCCCGGTGGCGGCGGGGAGCCATTCAGACTCTCCCAGGTGTTCAGTGCGATGTGGTGGTGATAACCTCCCGCTGACAGAAACGCAGCACTGTCTCCCATCCGCTGTGTCACCTCCAAACCCAACACGCCTGAATAGAAAGCCAGCGCGCGATCGAGATTCGCGACCTTCAGATGCACGTGGCCAATGTGGACACGAGGATCGGCCGTGTAGGGTGGATCCATATCGTGGGATTTAGGTGACACTTATAAACCTCGAAGATCCTTACGGACAGGGCGCTCCCGCAGCCCGCCATTGCCTGACCTTCGCGGCAAACTCTTCGTGCGGCATGGGGGCCGGTGTTCGACCTTCTCCCGGGTTCCAGGCCCACATCACCAGTTTGTCTTCGGTTAGGTGCTCGACCAGTTGATCGAGATTTCGGTTCCGGTTCTGCTTTGGGTCCTTGATGGATCGGCAAATCTGGGAATCCGTCAAGCCCTGCCAGATCATGGGAGTGCTGGCGGGCGGCAAGCCCCAGTTCGGCGCTCCCGGTGGCAGATGCAGGCCCGCGAGATTGTGATCCTGATGACAGGTGCTGCACTTCTCCGCCGTTACTCCATGGCCCTCGGCACCGCGCCGGACGTTCATGGCATGAGGATGCCCGTCATCGCCCTGTCGCGGGAAGTCGCCTTGCGAATGGCAGTTCATACATCTTGGGTGTTTCAGTACGGGCACGAACGCAGTGAAAAGCGCCCCGTCGCCAGACGATGGCGTTGGGTTTGCCGTGGCAGGCTCGGCGGCGATGACGGAGTGCGAGAGCCATAGCGCGCTTGCGGCGAAAAGAATCGCAATCAGAAACATCCCTAACTTGAGGAAGCGTTTCATACGGCCTCCGTCAGACGGATGGGCAAACGCCGGATTCGCTTTCCGGTTACGGCGAACAGAGCGTTGGCAATCGCGGGCGCGGCGCAAGGCACACCAGGTTCGCCGATTCCGCCAGACTTCTCGTTGCTTTCCACGATGTAGGTTTCGATCTCCGGACTCTCGTTCATACGCATCACCGGGAAACTGTTGAAATTGGTCTGCTGCAGTCGCCCATTCTCAAAGGTGAGTTCCTGAAAGAGTGCGGCCGAGGCGCCAAAAATCGCCCCACCCTCGATTTGCGCGGCAATAATTCCAGGGTTCACGTATTGGCCGCAATCAACGGCGCACACCATGCGGTGAACTCTGACCTTTCCGTCGGTGACCGACACTTCAGCCACGTGGGCCAGGTAACTGCCGAAAGCAAAATGCACCGCGATGCCCCGGCCCATGCCGGCGGGCAGGGGCGTGCCCCATCCCGATTTCTGCGCCGCGAGATCCAGGACGCCGAGATAGCGCGGCTGTTTCACCAGTAACCCGCGCCGGAACTGGTACGGATCTTTTCCGGCGAGAGCAGCCAGTTCATCGATGAAGCACTCGACCGCGAACGCAGTGTGGGAGTGTCCCACAGAACGCAGCCATTGAACCGGAATTTTGATATCTACCTGGTGCGATTCGACCGTCAGGTTGGGTATGGCATAAGGCAGATCCTCGATACCTTCGACCGATGAGGGATCATATTGCTTGCCCTTCATAAACATGCCCTCAAACATTGTTCCCGCCATGATCGACTGGCCCACCGAGCGCGACCTCCACGCCGCGGCATTGCCCGCCGCGTCAATGGACCCCTCGATCGCATGCAAAAATGCCGGCCGGTACCAACCGCCCTGCATATCATCTTCGCGCGTCCACACCACCTTTACTTTGGTTGGAGCTCCGATCGACTTTGGCGACGTGAACTGCTTCCACGACGAAGTCCGACTGCGGATTGGCGCGACGGCCGAAGCCGCCACCGAGAAAAGTAGTGTGCAACTGCACCTTCTCATTGGGGAGACCAGCGATTTTTGCGGCGTTGGCGCGGTCGATGGTCTGAAATTGCGAACCGGTCCAGACCTCACACGAATCCTGGCGCAGGTCCACCACGCAATTCAGGGGCTCCATCATCAGATGCGAAAGATAAGGAGCCTCGTACACCGCCTCAATTTTCTTGGTCGCACCGGCCAGCGCCGCGGGCGCGTCTCCTTCTTTTCTGACGCTCACCCCGGGCGACTTTGCCCGTTCGCGGAAATCCTGCATCATCTGCGTGGTGCTGAAGGTGCGCATGGCGCCGTCGTCCCAGTCCAGACGAAGCGCATCGCGCGCCACTTTCGCTTGCCAGAAAGTGTCGGCAACCACGGCAACTCCCGAGGGAACTTGCGCGATCTTGCGAACGCCTGGCATGGAGCGCGCCTTGGAATCGTCAACGCTCTTCAGCGTTGCCCCGAAGATCGGAGGCCGCGCCACCACCGCCGTCAGCATTCCCGGCAGCTTCACGTCGAGTCCAAAGACCGCCTGGCCGTTCAATTTCCATGGTGTGTCGAGGCGCTTGATGGGCTTGCCGATCAAGTTTGAAGTTCTTTGGATCTTTCAGTTGGACTTTCGCGGGCGGAGTCAGCTTGGCGGCGTCTGCCACCAGTTGGCCATAAGTCAGTTTTCGGTTGGACCCATCGAACACCGCGCCCGATTCGGTTCGGCAGGATGCCGGATCAATATTCCAACGTTGGGCGGCTGCGGCGACCAGCATGGCGCGCGCGGCGGCTCCGGCCTGCCGGAACTGGTCCAGCCCAGACCACACGCTTGAGCTTCCTCCAGTCATCTGCATGCCGAAGGCGGGGTGATTGTATTTCGGATCGACCGGCGCCGACTCAAAGCCTACCTTGGACCAGTCTGCGTCTAGTTCGTCGGCCAGTAACATGGGCAACGAGGTGTAGACGCCTTGGCCCATCTCGGAGTGATTCACGATGACGGTCACCCGTTCGTCGGTGCCGATGCGGACAAAGGCGTTCGGCATGAATGAATTTGCTGACTCCTGCGCCGACGCCGAGGCGCTGACTCCAGGAAAGTAGAATCCAATCAGCAAGCCGCTGCTTGCGGCCACGGAGAATTTCAGGAAATCGCGGCGTTGTATTCCTGGGCTAGACATTTCGGGTGCTCACCGGGCACCTCCGTTCGCCACCATTCCGGCAGCGCGATGAATGGCTCTGCGGATGCGCGGATAGGTTCCGCAGCGGCAGATGTTGCCGGTCATGGCCTGGTCGATGTCCTCGTCGGTCGGCTTCGGGTTTTTCGCGCAGCAGCACCGCCGCGCTCATCAGTTGTCCGGACTGGCAATAGCCGCACTGCGGCACTTCTTCTTCGAGCCAGGCGCTTTGCAACGGGATGACTCAGGTCGGATGACAGCCCTTCGATGGTGGTGACCTCCTTGCCCGCTGGCTCGCGATACCGGCGCGACTGCATGAGCGCACCGGCCGCGCCGTCGATGTGCACGGTGCAAGCGCCGCATTGCGCCATGCCGCACCCATACTTGGTGCCGGTCAGTCCCAGGTGTATCGCGCATGACCCAGAGCAGGGGAGTGGAAGGATCTACGTCAAGATCGACGTGTTTGCCGTTCACGGAGAAGCCAATCATAGTTGTCTCCTGTTCCGTCTTCAGTGTCGGATTGGGCCGGGATGCCTAGTATTCTAATGGCGGAAAAGCCTTGCGTGATAGCAGCACAGTATATTCCATATTGTTTTTTTGGCCGATGCCCTCATCTCCTCAGAAGCAAAAATATGACGCGCTGGTGTTAGGGGCGGGCGCCGCTGGTCTGATGTGTGCCATTGAAGCAGGGAAGCGCGGACGCCGCGTAGCCGTGCTGGAACTGGCCGAGCGTCCGGGCAAGAAAATCCTCATCTCAGGCGGCGGGCGCTGCAATTTCACCAACCTGCATTGCGCGCCGGAAAACTTCATCTCGTCCAATCCGCATTTTGCCAAATCGGCGCTGGCGCGCTACACACCGGCAGATTTCATCGCCCTGGTCGAAAAGCACCGCATTCCTTATCACGAAAAAACTTTGGGACAACTATTCTGCGATCGCTCCGCGCAGGACATTCTGGGGATGCTCGAACAGGAATGCTCGGCCGCGGGAGTCATCTGATCATGAAGACCGCGGTACGGGAAGTGCGCCACAGCGATGAGTTTGTGGTGCGAGCCGGCGAAAGAGAATTTCGCGCTCCGGTTCTGGTCGTGGCCACCGGCGGGCTCTCGATTCCAAAGATCGGAGCCACCGATCTGGGCTACAGGCTGGCGCGGCAATTTGGATTGGCGATTCGCGAAACCCGGCCCGGGCTGGTGCCGGTCACCTTCAACGAAGCTGACCGAGGCCGTACGCGGATTTGGCGGGAGTCTCCACCGAAGTTATCGCCGCATACGATGGCCAGCGCTTCCGGGAAAAGATGCTGATCACCCATCGCGGACTCAGCGGCCCCGCCATCTTGCAGATTTCGTCATACTGGAAAAAGGAGCAAGCCATCCTCTGGACCTGGTCCCGGAAGCAGAGGTCACGGCGTCGCTTCTGCAATCCACTTCGCCGCGAACGGTCGCCGCGCTACGGGCGGCATTGCAGACGTTTCTCCCCAACCGCCTGGCCAATCGTTGGGTCGATACATATACCCCCGGCGCCTGGACCAATGCCGCCCTGAAGGACTTGGAGCGTCAGATACACGAGTGGGCCGTGATCCCCGCCGGTACCGAAGGCTACGCCAAAGCCGAAGTCACCGTCGGAGGCGTCGACACCGACGAGCTATCGGCAAAAACCATGGAAAGCCGAAAAGTGCCTGGCCTGTTTTTTATCGGGGAAGTCGTGGATGTGACCGGACACCTGGGCGGATTCAATTTTCAGTGGGCATGGGCGTCGGGAGCGTAGTGCGGGGCGGGCGTTGTAGCCCACGTTTCGAAAACCGCGAAACGCGGGGCACCCGCCGAATTCCAACCACCCGCAGCCCCCTTTCAGACTAAAATGGCTCGCCATGTCGACTGAAGCCACTGCCGCTCTTTCCCGATCAGCTGCACCATCGCGACCAACCACCGCGCCCCGCCGACACGTCCTGTTGCAAAACTACTTCTACTTCTTCATGACGCTGCTGATCTTCGGGATCGTGGTGTATGGCTTCAGCCACACCGTGGACCAGAACCTCATCCATCCCGCCGTGCCCCGCCCCTTCATTCTTTATGTGCATGCGGCCGTTTTCTCCGGATGGCTGGTCTTGTTCGTGCTCCAGTCCTCGCTGGTCCGCAGCCACCACGTGCGCTGGCACCGCCGCGTCGGATGGTTTGGCGCAGGCCTCGGCGCTTTGATCCCCGTCTGGGCGTCGCCACCGCGATCACCATGGGACGTTTCAACCTCCATCCAACTTCACCAACCCGGCGCCGCAGCCTTTCTCATCATTCCCTTGTGGGATATGGCCACCTTTACCCCGGCCTTTGCGCTCGCCGTGTATTGGCGAAAAAAGCCGGAGTTCCATCGCCGCCTGATTCTGATTGCCAGCTGCGCCCTTACCGCTGCGTCCTTCGGCCGCTTTCCCCCGAATATTCTTCCCCGGATTGTGTTTTACGCCGGAGTAGACTCCCTGATTCTTCTCGGAGTAGTCCGCGACTTGATCGTCAACCGGAGCATTCACCAGGTCTACCGCTATGCGCTCCCCGCGATCATGGTTGGGCAGGTCGTGGTGATGTACACGGCGACAGTGCAGCCCGCGCTATGGATGCGGATAGCAAACGCGATGCTGGGCTGAGCAATTGAGAAAAGCGGGTGGCCCACTCAAGCCCGATTTTGGCTTGAGTGGGGATGTCCAAGCGTTGTAGATTGGCGTGTAGTCGTTCAATTTCAGAAAAATAATTGCCCGCCCGGAACAATGGCTGATCGACCTTTCATATCGAAACTCACCAATGGATCTTGCGCGTGACCGCCACAGGCGATCTGGCTTTTGAGTCGACTCTACGGCTCTCTAGCATATGTATGACGTGAAGCAGTCGAGAAAAAACCAAAAAAATTCTGTTGAACGGTCTTGCAGTCCAGGGGCACTTATCCAGCTCTCGAAAGGTCCCCTCTCGGAGTCGAGATAGCGGCTTACCTTGCGCGTCGCCCGCCAACGACGAAATTTGCGCTCGTCGGCAAGCCACCCGGAATGGAATTCATTGCTCTCGCTCAATCGAGGAGAAACGCGAAATCTTTTCTGAGCAAGCCGCACTGGACTGGCTCGGACCCTCTGCTCGATTAATCCTGCCGTTAACATGGGCCCACTCAAGCCCGATTTTGGCTTAGTGGGTTAAGGCCGAACCTCGCTTGGCGGAACAATCGGCAGACCCATTGCCTTCCATCGCCTGAAATCCACCAATCATGTCGGTCGCGCGGTGAGAGTCCAAGATCCTGCAGAGCTATCGCCGCGAGGCTTGAGCTGTAGCCTTCGGAACAGAATACGATCACCTGGATGTCATGATCGGTCGCGACCGGCAGCCGCGCGCTGGAGGCCGGGTCCAACCGCCACTCGAGCACGTTACGTTCAACAACCAACGCGCCCGCAATACTACCCTCAATCGCGCGCTGGCCTTCGGGACGAATATCGACGAGTGTCGCCTCTGTTTTGACCATCGCCTCATGGGCCTTATCTGGAGATAGCCGTCGCAGCCGGGCGCGTGCCGCTGCAAGCACCTGCTCAATGCTCAAAGCCCGGCCCGGTCTAAGGGTTTCCGCTTCTGCACTCGCCACTTAGAATAACTTCACGCCCGACCGTCGCCGCCTTTCCAGATTCGGGGTCACGCGGAACCAATCGACTGCCATCCAACTCGTACTCGTTCATATCGCTAAGCGGAGGAGAATATGCGTGAATGCTGATGGCCGGCGCGAGAGAGACATTACGGACGTCATGCGCATAGTCGGGACCGAATGCAGTGGCTGGCCCGGATGTATCGCCCGACCGAGCTGCTCCTCAGGAACTCGATCATGGCTCAATCCTCCATGACCCATTTGCCTTGAAGATTCTGCGTGAAGACGAAAAGGACGTCCTTCAATTTGCCAACAAACACCCCTTGGCCAGTATCGGACGTCTGTTCACCACCGCGCGAAGCCGGATTGCGGAAGATGCTTTGTCGAGAGCTGTCGAAAGAGGGGTTAAGCAGATCGTCATTCTTGGCGCCGGACTCGACACTTTCGCTCTCCGGATTCCCCTGGCGCACGACTGATCCGTATCTATGAGGTGGACCACCCTGGACGCAGGCTGCAAACGCCAGCGCCTGGCCCGCAGCTCAAATCGCACTTCCGCCATGGCTTATTCTCGTGCCAGTCGATTTCGAGCGGAGACGATGTGGGAGAGAAGCTCGTCGCCGCAGGTTTTCAGCAGAACTCGCCCGCGTTTTTCACTTGGCTCGGGGTTGTCGCCATATCTGACACGGGACGCTGTCGGCCGTACTCTTGCCTACAAGTTGTGTATCCAGAACTCGGAGGTGGTGTTCGACTACATGGAATCTCCCGAGGCATTCTCCGAAGCGCTCAGGCAATTAGAAACAGAGCGGACCGAACAGCTTAAGAAAATCGATGAACATTCGGTGAGCCTTTCGAACCGGCTCACATTGCAGCGATTCTTCGCTCGCACGGATTTTGTGCCATCGAAGACATCAATTTCCAGGAGATCGCGTCCAAGTTCGGCGGCGACGTTCAATGACTCACGCACGGAAACGCTGGTGTTCATGTTGTCCGACGATAAGCACTAATTGAACGCGGGCGGGTGGCAGGCAGGTGGCCCATTCAAGCGCGGTTTTGGCTTGAGTGGGACACCGGCGATCTTCTCAATTCCGTCACGGGACCGGAGTAGTCATTGCGAAGGCGACTTCGAGTGAGGCTCTGTTTATGCCTGGAATGAACGGGTCGAGGTCGACTCGAAATAGACGAGACGAAAACAACAGCTACAGGACGCTGTCCGGCAATCGAACCTCCCCACCCAAGCCAAAACCGGGCTTGAATGGGCCACCCATCCAATCACCACCCTTGCGCTTGGCTGCGATCCCGATCCAGTTCGCTTCGATGTGCTGTGTCGTCGGTCTTGGCGCGATCATTGTAGCGAACTCACAACTTTGAAGTCATCTTCGTTTTATGACATTCGCTGGTGTAGTGCGATCCAGTAACTCGATGAAGCTTTATATTTGTCAGGGTGGTGTTCTTTCAGCCAGAGGAGAGGTAGCGCCCTTCCTGCGTCCTTCATGTTCGCTTCATCTCACGCTATGATATGAAATATTTCTCGTCGCCGCAAACCTTGGGCATCGATTGCTGCATGCATGTCTTCGATCGGGCCATTTCGGAAGGATCGACACGTTGCTCTTCGCTTCTGTCGCAAGCCGTGGGTCAACGGTCCAGATGACGCTTCGCATCGCTAGATATAGACCAAACCGCCTATCTAGATCACCCAGGGCGTGCGGGCCATCCGTTCCCCTTTTCCGGTTTCTCTGGGTACCCAAGGCCTATGATGTGGCGGGAAGAACCGGGGACAGAAGTAACGTGGCACATACAGAACGTTCCCCAATCTTTGACGAATAGAAATTGGCGAAGGTCGTACTGTCTCAGGTTTTCATAGGCATGTGTCGCAAAGATCCGTCGATGGTGCGCCGCCCGGCCTAATCAGCCTTTCACTTTCTCACGCTTCCAGGCTTTAAGTCTGGACTTGGACAGGTTGAGATGTCGGCCGGTTGCGGATTTGAGCGCAATCATAAAAGAGAGCGAGCAGCGACGGCGAAAGTCTACCTCGCGGTGACCGCGACCACGAGATGGGTGGCCCATTCAAAGCCTGCCCTGAGCCTGTCAAACGGCCCGGTTTTGGCTTGAGTGGGGATGTTCGCGCGTCGCAGACTTGGGGACCGAATGACAAACTTCATTGTGCATGGAGTAAAAATTTTGGTGGAACTGCCCCACTCAAGCCAAAGGATGGCTTGAATGGGCCACCGCTCGATGTGATGGTCGTTAAGGTCTGACGGTCCGAAGTCCGAAGTATTGGTGGAGGCGGCGGGAGTTGAACCCGCGTCCGAAAATGTTACAGGTCAAGAGACTACATGCTTGTTCGCGTTCATGCCCTCGGCATTACCCGAAGACGTTCGCGGCTGCTGCTCAGAACGGACAAGAAACAGTAGACGCTAGCCTGAAATCTTAGCCTCCCTGCCCAGACGTAGCAGAGAAGAGCAGCCCTCTGTGTGACGCTCGCTCACAGCCCGAAGGCAAAGCTGTGGAGAGCGGCTGCCTAATTAATTAGGCTGCGTATGCCATTTGTTGATTGGCAATTATCATTTTCCACGCGATTACGGGTGTGTGGACCCCGGCATGCCTCTTGGCCGAAAGCATCTCCGTCGAAGCCGTGACGCCCCCACTGGTGGGTTGGCCATTCAAAGAACAAAGCCCTTCAGAGCAACGCTCAAAGAGCCACTTCCAATCTAAGTTTAGTAGGGATGGAAGTCAATCTACCTGTATTAGATGCGGAAATGTTACCGAAGTTGCTGCACCGCATAGGTTTGGGTGATGGCCTACAGACAGGCGAAAAACCCTGAAAAATGGGCTTAAATGGGGCGCAGGAGTAGAGTCATGAAGACCTTGTCCCGGATCGCCTTCTTGCCTGTACTTTGTCTGATCTTGCTCATCGGCCCGGGTTGGCCGAGAACAGAGCCGCCAGCCCGGAGCGGCAACTGTTCGACGCCACCAACCGGGAGCGGGTGGCGCATGGTTTGCCTGCCCTGCAGTGGAATGATGCTCTCGCCGTGGCTGCCCGCAAGCACGCCAGCGAGATGGCTCAAAAAGGTGAACTTTCTCACCAGTTTCCCGGCGAGCCCAGCCTTCCCAGCCGGGTGAGGCAGGCAGGGGCGCATTTCGTGTGGCTATCCGAGAATGTCGCTGAGGGAACCAATGCGTCGCTCATTCACACCGAGTTCGTGAAATCCCCCAGGCACCGGGCCAATATCCTCGACAGCGATATGAACGTCATGGGTATCGGGATCGTCGAGCGCAATGGCGAATTGTTTGCGGTGGAGGACTTCTCGCAAGCAAAGTAGGAATGGGGCTCGGGCACCCTCGCGGCATAGTCCGTGGCGCTATTTTGCTGATGTTGCCTATCGATAAAGTTGCGGCCATGGCCGCTAACTCCATTGTCCTGCAAGTTTAGCGGGACGCTTCTGGCGGGAAACCCGAAAACTGGCTACAACTCTATTGCCTAGCCGCGAATCGCTCACCTTATACTTCGCCATGGGTTTGGCGGAAATCAGCCGCTTCGACCACCCGGTTGTGCAGAATTATCTCGTCGATGAAGCCTACGACGAGACGTTTGAACGTCCGGGCAAACCCCGCCCGCATTACGCCCCCCTGCTGGAAATGTTTTCGTCCTTGCCCGCCGACGAGATCCGGCGGCGCAAGCATTCCGCCGACCTCTCCTTCCTGAACCAGGGCATCACTTTCACGGTTTATGGGCGCGAGGAGGGAACGGAGCGAATTTTTCCTTACGATCTTCTGCCTCGCCTGATCACCAGCGCGGAATGGAACCACATTGAACGCGGACTGACGCAGCGGATCACCGCGCTTAATTTGTTCTTGCGCGATATCTACCACGAAGGCCGGATTCTTTCCGAAGGCGTCGTTCCGCGCGAAGTGGTGTATAGCTGCAAGCATTTTCGCCGGCAGATGCGCGGGCTGCAGGTGCCGCGCAACGTTTACATCGCGGTGGTCGGCTCCGATCTGATCCGGCTGCCCAGCGGCGAGTTCGTGGTGCTGGAAGATAATCTGCGCGTGCCCAGCGGGGTTTCCTACATGCTCACCAACCGCCGGGTGATGAAGCGAATTTTCCCCAACCTGTTCCGCCTGCAGGGAGTGCGGCCGATCGAGCATTACACCCAGGCCTTGCTGAGCACGCTGCGGTCGCTTGCGCCGGAAGGCCGGCCTGAGCCCACGATCGTGTTGCTCAGTCCGGGCGTTTTTAATTCGGCCTATTTCGAGCACGCGTATCTCGCGCGCCAGATGGGAATCGAGCTGGTGGAAGGCCGCGATCTGGTCACCCACGACAACATCGTCTATATGCGGACGACCACCGGGTTGCGGCGCGTCGATGTGATCTACCGCCGCGTGGACGATGACTTCATCGATCCGCTGGCCTTCCGTTCCGATTCGGTGCTGGGCGTGGCCGGATTGTTCAACGCTTATCGGGCCGGCAATGTGACTCTGTCCAACGCGTTTGGCACCGGCGTCGCCGACGACAAAGCCCTGTACGCCTATGTGCCCAAGATCATCAAGTACTACCTCAACGAAGATCCGGTGCTGAATAATCTGGAAACTTTTTTGCTTACCGATCCGACGCAGCGCGACTATGTTCTGCAGAATCTCGACAAGCTGGTGGTCAAGGCAGTGGGAGAATCGGGCGGCTACGGCATGCTGATCGGGCCGCACAGCACCCGGCGAGCAGCAGCAGGAGTTTCGCGAACGCATCCTCGCCGACCCGCGAAACTATATTGCGCAGCCCACGATTCAGTTTTCGCGCGCGCCATGTTTTATCGATGACCTGCTGCAGCCCCGGCACGTGGATTTGCGTCCCTATGTCCTGTTCGGAGACAAAGTCACGATCGTTCCCGGCGGCCTTACGCGGGTGGCGCTGCGCCGCGGATCGCTGGTGGTGAACTCGTCGCAGGGCGGCGGAAGTAAAGATACCTGGGTTCTGAACCAGTAAAGCGAACCAACCAAACCATGCTCTCTCGAGTCGCCGACAACCTGTACTGGATGAGCCGCTATCTGGAGCGCGCCGAGCATGCGGCCCGGCTGCTGGACATCAATCTGAACCTGATGCTGGACGAGTCGGCTTCCAGCGCGGACCGCCGCTGGAAGCGGGTTTTGGCGGCGCTGGGCAATCCGCCCAATCTGGCCTGGAGCGGAGATGCCTACCAGGTAGCTCAAATTCTGACTTTCGATCCCGGCAACCGCTCATCGATCACCGCCTGCGTCACCGCGGCCCGGGAGAATGCGCGCCAGGTGCGTGAAGAGATCAGCACCGAACAATGGCAGAGGCTCAACCACCTGTTTCACCAGGTCACGCGCCACAAACCGAATGAGACCGCCGACGTTTTGCCCTCGGATTTTCTGCTGGCAGTGATCGAGGGCGTCCACCTGTTTCAGGGAGTGACGGACTCGACCATGAGTCATGGTGAAGGCTGGCATTTCATCCGCGTGGGACGGTATATCGAGCGAGCCTGCGCCACCGCCACGCTGCTGGACTTGTATCACCGCGAGTTCTGGGGACCTTCCGATCAAACTCCTGAAGCCGCCGAATATCTGGAATGGATCGGCCTGCTGCGTTGTTGTACCGCCTTCGAGGCCTTCTGCAAGGTGTACACCGCCGATTTCAGTCCGGACCGGATCATTGAATTTCTCCTGCTGAACCAGGAATTTCCTCACTCCCTGCGCTATTCCATCGACAGCCTGCACAACGCTCTGGAATCGATCCACGGAGAAGGCGGAAAGCGGCGGGCAGATCAGTTGAGCCGGCTGGCCGGCCGGTTACAGGCGTCGCTCAGCTTTGGACAAATTTCGGAAATTCTGTCGCAGGATGTCGGTTCCTATCTGCAAGGTATTCTGCGGCAGTGCCGGGAAATTCACGAAACCATCTACGAGCTTTACGTGAATTATTCGATTCACACGGCGTTGGCGGGCTAGACGAAGAGGAGAGCAAGAATGTTCTATTCGATCAAGCATCTGACGAAGTTCCACTACGCCTCTCCGGTCAGCGAGAGCGTGATGGAAGCGCGCATGCACCCGCGCAGCGAAGGCAACCAGCGCTGTCTCACCTTCCACCTGGCGGTGAGCCCGCGTTGCCGGGTATTTGCCTATCGCGATCACGTGGGCAACAACATTCATCATTTTGATATTCCGGGACAGCACTCCTACCTGGTGATCGTGGCCGAATCGCTGCTCGATGTGCAGCCGGCTGCCCGATATCCCGCCTTCTTTGCCGGCGGACGCCTGGGCCGAAGCCGATGCCGATGGTGCAAATGGGCGATTTCTGGGAGATGCTTTTGCCCAGCGAATTCGCCGAGCCCACGCCGCGTCTGCTGGATCTGGCCAATCAGCTCGAAGTCCGCCGGCGGGACGATCCTCTGAGCTTGTTGCGGGAGCTCAATCAGCAGGCTCTACGAATATTTCGACTACGTGCCCAAGAGCACCAAGGTGGATTCGCCGATTGATGAGGCCATCCAAAACCGTCAGGGCGTGTGCCAGGACTTTGCCCACATCATGATCGCGCTGGTGCGCAGCTTGCGAATTCCTTGCCGCTACGTCAGCGGATATCTCTACCGCCGCTCTCAGGATCACGACCGCTCGGTAGCCGACGCAACTCATGCCTGGGTGGAGGCGCTGCTGCCGCCGCTGGGCTGGGTGGGATTCGATCCGACCAATTGCCTGCTGGCGGGCGACCGCCACATTCGCACCGCCATCGGCCGCGACTATGCCGATGTGCCGCCGACCCGGGGAATCTTCCGCGGACATACCGCCAGCGATCTCTCCGTGGCCGTGCGCGTGACCGCGTCGGCCGACGCCCCGGAGCTCGATCAGGTTCTTCCGGTCCCGGAAGAGTGGTCGGTGCTGGTCGAGAAGGCGCAGGAACCGCCGCCACCTCCGGTCAAGACCATGCGTCCAGGAGCAGCAGCAACAGCAATAGCAGCGTCCAGCTGCCTGCTGGCGCACGAGCGGGACGCTCGCGCCTACATTTTCGAACCAAAGACCTTTTGCATCCTGCCGCCGTTTCGCGACATCTCAATTACGACAGTACGGCGCCCGTCTGTACAATCGGGTGTTGACCAAGCTATGACTGCCTACGTCCAACCAGGTATGAAGAGGCGCTGTCCGGGGAGCTGCCGGTGAAGTCGCAGTGTCTGCCATTCCGCCAGATCCCGCACACCACCAAGCTTTTCACCGATTTTCTTTCCTGGTCTCCTTCCATTCAGCCTTTTTATTCCCGCTCCCCGCACTTTTCAGAGTGGATGAAAGACGAAACATCTGCGATACGTTATGACTCGGCGCGACGGGAACGAGTCGCGGGCATTCTGGAGCGGCAGAACAAAGCCTGGGGTGCGTCGCCAAAGACTCTGGAAAACATTGCCCGTCTTCGCGGCGGTGCTTCCGCGGTGGTTACCGGCCAGCAGGTGGGACTCTTCGGCGGGCCGCTATTTTCCATTTTCAAAGCGCTGACCACGGTCAAGTTGGCCGATGAAGCGACGGCCGCAGGCCTCGAATAGCGTGCCCGTGTTCTGGCTGGCCACGACCGACCACGATCTCGACGAAATCCGCCACGTTTCGATTCTGGGAGCGGATGGATCACTGCAGAATTTGACCGCTCCGACGCAGGGTGTGCCGGACGCGCCGTGGGCACGGTGACCTTCGGTCCGGAAATCGAGCCGGTCGTTGAAGCCGCTGGCCGCGTCCCTGGGCGACTCCGAAACGACCCGCCTTCTGAAGGAGTCGTACCGCCCGGGCGAGAACTTTGGCAGCGCGTTCGCTCGCCTGTTTTCACGCCTGTTTGCCGATTGGGGCGTGATCCTGCTGGATGCTTCCGACCCGGAGCTGCACCAGATTGCTGAACCCATCTACCAGGCAGCCATTGAACGGGCGGCTGAACTGGACGACTCGCTGCTGGCCCGGGGCAAGGAACTGGAAGCCGCGGGCTATCACCAGCAGGTCAAGGTCACTCCGTCTTCCACTCTTCTGTTCATGCTGCGCGACGGAGCGCGCATCCCGGTACACCGGCGATCCAATGGCGGCGCGGAGCCAGACTTTCTTGTGGGGGACGAGAAGATTCCGCAGGCGAGATGCTGCGCCAGATCGAATCGGAACCGCACCAGTTCAGCGCCAACGTTCTGCTGCGGCCGGTGGTGCAGGACTATTTGCTGCCCACTCTTGCCTACGTCGGCGGGGCCGCGGAAATCGCCTACTTCGGACAGGGCGCGGTGGTTTACAAGGCGTTGCTGGGACGAGCAACGCCGATCCTGCCCAGGTTCTCCGCCACCCTTGTGGAGGCAAAACCTCAAACGCTACTTGAGCGATATGGATTGACCGTGCCGGACGTCTTCCACGCCCCGGAAGAGTTGCGAGAAAAGTTGGCAAAACATACCCTGCCGCCCGACCTGCAATCCGCTTTCGATCAGGCCGACTCCTCCTTGAAGAATCCCTGGCGGCGATTCAGCAATCCCTGGAGCGTCTGGACAAGACTTTGGTGGAAGCGGCCGTCAATGCCGGCATCCAAGATGCAACATCAACTGGAGCAACTGCGTTCCCGCGCCGCGCGCGCCGAATTGCGGCAGAGCGAAGTGCTGGGTCGTCACGCCGAGTTTCTTAGCAATGCGCTATATCCCAACAAAGCTCCTGCAGGAGCGAGAGATTGGCGGAGCACTACTTCATCTCGCGACACGGAGCCGAGTTGTTGCGCGGCCTCTACGACACGATCCATACCGATTGCCTGGATCATCAGATCGTTTCCCTGTAATCCTCATCGGAAGCAAGGTATTTCCGGCGTTCAGGCGAATCTGGCGGATGCCGCTGACTTCGGGCTCAGAAAAGGGTAATATCTTCTCCTTTGCAAGCCGTCTATTCGTTTCTGCCGGCACCCAGACACTTCGCCCATGCTCCCGACTCCGACCGCGCTGCTGGCTGCTCTCCCCCTACCCGCATCCTGGCTCAATTCTGCTTTTCGAGTGCAGCTACTGGCATTGATGCTTCTCCAGGACTCCAACAAAAAGGGTGACGTCTATAGCATCTTGTGGGCGCTGGTATTCGGCTTCGCCACCCTTAATATTCTTGGACTGATCGCCCGGCGCTTTGAGCCTTCGCGCAACCGTTTGAATTTCGGGGAAACCATCGCCATCCTCGTGGTGGTGGTCTCGATCATTCTCCTGGGCTGGGAAATGCTGAATCTGTTCAAGATCTTTCCTATCCGGCTGCATCCTCATGACTAGCAGTTTTGGGGTATGATTCGGTCATGGCGAAGAACGTCCCACCGTTCGAAGTCACCTGCCCTTGCTGCAACGCGGTCCTGAAGGTGGACGCTGAAAGCAAGGCAGTTATCGCTCATACCGCCGCTGTGAAACCCAAGATGTTTGCCGACATGGAAGAGGCTGTCCGCGCCATGAAGGAGCAGGACAGCCGCCGCGATTCGATCTTCCGGCAGTCGGTCGAGGCCCAGAAGCATGCTTCCGACCTGCTGGAGAAGAAATTCCAGGAGGCGGTCAAGAAAGCCAAAGAGTCGCCTGACACCGGTAAACCCATCCGCGATTTCGATTTGGACTAATTTTTCCACAATAAACTTTTATGAATCTTTCACGGATTCTCGGGCTTAGAATGCGCCATGGCCAAACTTCCCCTCCTCCTGGGCCATCGGGGAGCCCGTGCCTCCAAGGGCGTCGCGGAGAATACCTGTGCTTCTTTCGATCTAGCGTTGGAACACGGCTGCCAGGGTTTTGAGTTTGACGTTCGGCTTACTGCCTGCGGGACGGCAGTTGTCTGCCATGACGCGGAGGTCGGTAAACTCACGGTAGCGCGCGCTCAGGCGAGCAAGTTGCCGCAACTACCCAGGCTGGACGAAGTCCTGCGGCGCTACTGCGAGCAGGCGTTTCTCGACATCGAGCTCAAAGTAAAAGACCTGGAATCGAAGGTGCTCACCGCCCTGCACGAACATCCACCGCAGCGAGGCTATGTCGTTTCTTCGTTCATTCCGGACGTTGTCATGGATATGGAAGCGCGCAGCGCGACGGTTGCTATCGGAATTATCTGCGAGACGCCGGCCCAACTTGCGCGCTGGCCCAAACTTCCAGTCGATTATGTGATCGCTCACCACTCCCTGGTCGACAGGACGCTGGTACAGGATGTCCAGAACGCCGGACTGAAAATCTTCGTGTGGACCGTGAACGATGCGCAGACCATGCTGCGCCTTGCCGATTGGGCCGTGGATGGGATCATCGCCGATAACACCGAACTGCTGGTGCGCACGCTGAGATAGACCGACCGCCGAAACCTCAGTCTGCCGCGGCTTCCAGCGGCGCGCGAACCTGAGCCGGCTTGCGCAGAAAAGCCGCGCGCTCGATCTCGAATGCTTCCAGCTCTACAGCGGCCTGCTTGTCGGTCCAGCCCATGGCAGCGCCGATGCGGACAGCGGCTTCCCGACCGCATGCCGGCGACCAGCAGCCGCCCAACGCTACCGGCACCCGCCGCAGCAGCACATCGGCAAGCGTGACTGCGCACTCGCCGGCAATCGCGTCCACGGCCTCGGCAACGATGTGTTCGCTGTGGGAGCAAAGCGGGGCCCGAAGTTCGGCGCTGCGCTGCGCCATGCGGGCGATATCCAGCGCGCGTTTGCCGTGCCATTCGACCAGCCCGCGGGCCGTGTCTTCGCTCACTCCACCGGCGTTGCCGATCTCGATCATCCAGCGGTCCAACAGCAGCGCCGCCGCTCTCCGCGGAAGCGATGGCGACGCGACTGCGACGACTTTCGCATTGGGCCAATCCGGGCAGCGCACTGCCGCGCCAGTTCCGCGGCTGTGGTCAGTTTTCCGCCGATCACGGAAATCATGTGCTCCGCGCCATCCTGCGCGTGATCATGCAGGAAATGTTTGCGGCTCACCGAAGCGGCTTTTTCTTTGGGCGAAAAGGGAAGTGGCCTGACGCCGGCAAAGCTGTAGCGTATATCGGCCGCCGACACTTTGACGTGCGGGAAAAGGTGAAGCAGAGAGCGCATCAGATAGTCAATCTCTTCCGGCGAGGGCTGGACTTTGGAGGGATCGGCCTGATCAGCAACCTCCGTAGTTCCGACCAATATCTGTTCATTCCAGGGGATGACAAAAATTGGACGCCTGTCCACCGCCTCGGTGTAGACGGCCGCATTGGGTGCACCGGCGAATCGCGGCAGGACGATGTGCGATCCGCGGACTCCACCCACCATGGGATGGCCGGTCTCGATGCGGGAGCGCTGGCACAACCGGTCCGCCCACGGCCCCGTGGCGTTGATGATCCATGTGCCTTCGACGCGCTCTTCTTTTCCTGTGAGCAGATCCCGCAACAGCACGCCGACCACCCGCCGGTGACGGACATCCACGGCCAGGACCTGGGTGTGATTGCGGGCTACCGCGCCCGCCTCCATGGCCTCGACCAGCCACTCCGCCACCAGCCGTTCCGGAAACTCGCATTGCGCGTCCTCGTAACTGAAAATTGACCACCGGCGTCCCGAATCCAGCAGACGCTCCAGCTTGTGCTGATCGTCCTGGCTGGAATCCAGCTCGAAGTTTGCCGCCGCCCAGGTTGCGATATAGCCAAAGCCCGGTGCGTACGGCGAAAGCGCTGCGGCCGCTATCCTGATCGAGCGCAAGCAGGAAGTGAACCGGGTGTACCAGGTGGGGTCGCTGTTCCAGCAAACGCCGCCGCTCGAGCAGCGACTCGCGCACCAGTCCAATCTCCGCATGCTCCAGGTAGCGCAGGCCGCCGTGGATGATGCGGGTAGCACGACTGGTGGTGCCGGCGGCGAAATCATGCTGCTCCAAGAGAAGTGTGCGCCGTCCGGCCCGGGCGCACTCCCGCGCAATGGCGACGCCATTGATACCGCCGCCAATCACGATCACTTGGAAGCGTTCATTCTCCAGAGGCCGCCGGATTGTCGGAGCAAAGATCATGCGCGATCGCAGATTCTCAGAACTCCAAGCATAATATTGCCCCGCTTCGTGGATAGAGAAAAGATAACTCGGGTGAAGAGAGTAACCTCAGGGCCGGCGGACGATTTCAGCGATACATTTACGAGATGCGGGTTAACTAATTGGTGCACATAGAGTTATATAATCATGTCCGTGGTCATCCTGAGTGGCCTTGAGGCCGCGAAGGATCTAGCGCGGGGTTTCCCAACTATCGCTGTGATGACCTCCGTCACTATGTCCACCTGACGCCAGTGAAGATGCGCGCAAGATCCCTCAACCGGGCTCGAAGCCCGGTTTCGGGATGACGCCGGTGGTGCTGCGACCGGGGTCAAAGCACGGTTATGGATGGCGCCAGTGCAGAGCGGGTCAACCATTCGGATCACCTGTCGGAACAGGTTCATTGCCCGTACGCGCGCCTCTCGTTTAAAGTGTTTGCTTCCATGCCAAGCACTGGGGAACGCTTCGAACGCGCGGTTTCCATCATGGCTCGCCTGCGCGGTCCGGGCGGGTGTCCCTGGGACCAAGAGCAGACCTTCGATTCCATCAAGCCTTACACGCTGGAGGAAACGTACGAGGTCCTGGAAGCCATCGACAATCGCGATTGGGATGAACTTCCTGGGGAACTCGGCGATCTGCTCCTGCAGGTTCTCTTTTATGCGCAGATGGCAAAGGACCAGGGCACGTTTTCGATCGACGAAGTTTTGGATCGGCTCGCCAACAAGCTCGTCGACCGGCATCCTCACGTTTTTGGGGACGTGAAGGCGGAAACCTCGTCCGAAGTGTTGCGCAACTGGCAGGCTCTCAAGGCACAAGAGAAGGAAAAGAAGAAGCGGCAGGAGGGCGGCGAGGCTGCGACGGATGCAAAAGCCGCAGAGTCCGTGCTGGGCGGCGTTTCCACCGCGATGCCTGCGATGATGGAAGCCTACAAACTCAGCTCGCGCGCGGCGCAGGTGGGTTTTGACTGGCCCGACATGGATGGCCTGTTTGAGAAATTGCAGGAAGAAACGCGAGAATTGCAGGAACGTCTAAAAGAATTTCCTGCGCCCGGACCGCGACCGCACTCCCAGGGCGTGGCCGGAGCCGGCAAACCGCAAGTTTCCGAAGAGCTTCGCCAGAATCTGGAAGACGAAGTCGGCGACCTTTTCTTTGTGCTGGTGAATATCGCGCGTTATCTGGCGCTCGATCCCGAGTCGGCATTGAGAAGAACGAATCGAAAATTCAAGCGTCGCTTTCAATGGATGGAAGAGCAGTTGCGCGCCTCCGGCCGCAACCCGCAGCAGGCCTCCATGACCGAGTTGGAATCTCTATGGCAACAGGCAAAACGCGAACCGTCTGAGGCGGCTTTGGAAACCAAGAGCGAGTCCCGATGAGTACGGGAACAGTCGGCGTTGGAGCGGTCGCCGCCGGGACGATTCAGATTCGCAAGTGCCACAATCTGGATGAAATGTCGGCCTGCGTCTCCCTGCAGAAAGAAATCTGGAATTTTGCCGATGCGGAATTGTTGCCCTTGCGCCTGTTCGTGGTGGCGGAAAAAATCGGAGGGCAGGTCATCGGCGCCTTCGACAAGGGAAAGATGGTGGGATTTGCCCTGGCTCTACCCGGCGCGCGAGGCGGACACTCTTACCTGCATTCCCAGATGCTGGCGGTCAGCGCCCCATATCGCGATGCGGGACTGGGCCGCAAGATCAAGCTTTTCCAACGCGAGGATGCCCTGGCCCGCGGATTTGAGCTGATCGAGTGGACATTTGATCCATTGGAAATCAAAAACGCCTATCTCAACATCGAACGCCTGGGAGCCATCACCCGCCGCTATCATGTCAACCAGTATGGCATCACCTCTTCGCCGCTCCAGGGCGGCTTGCCCTCTGACCGGCTGGTTGCGGAGTGGTGGTTGAAGTCGAAACGCGTCGAAGCCGCGCTGCATGCTTCGCCTAAGGCTGCTTTCGAGACGGTTAAGACAATTTCAGTTCCCGCGGAAATCTATGAGTGGAAGGCCTCGCCAACGACGCGGGAGCGCGCCATCGAGGTGCAGGAATGCAACCGTCGAGACTTCCTGCAGGCGTTTTCCGACGGATTGACGGTTCTAGGATATGAACGAGATGCGGCACGGAACGGTAAATTCCTGCTGGGCCGTTGGGATGAAAATTGGGAGTACTCATTTTAAATTCGCATGAAGACTGAATCGATTACCCTGCGCGAAATCCGGATGCCACTCGTCCACTTTTTTGAAACCAGCTTTAGCCGTGTATACGGCCGCCGCATTCTGTTGCTCTCTGCCCAGTGTGAAGATGTTGTTGGCTGGGGGGAGTGTGTCGCCGCCGAAGACCCGTTTTACAGCTCGGAGTGGATTGATACCGCATGGTCCACCATCAAGCATTACCTGGCGCCCGTCGTCCTCGGGCGTTCGCTGGTCGCTGCGCACGAAAGCGCCGGAGCCATGGCTAAAATACGCGGTCACCGCATGGCCAAGGCTGCAATCGAGAACGCGCTCTGGGATGCTGAGTCTCAGCAGAAGCAGCAGCCTTTGTGGAAGTTGCTTGGCGGCACGACGCGGGAGATTCAGTGCGGTGTCTCGATCGGCATTCAGGATTCGGTCGAGCAGTTGCTCGAGAAGATTGAATACGAACTGGCGGCAGGTTACCGGCGCATCAAGGTGAAGGTGAAGCCGGGCTGGGACATAAACGTGCTGGAGCGGATTCGCTCGCGCTGGCCTGAAATTGTGCTGAGCTGCGACGCCAACTCCGCCTACCGGCTTGACGAAGTCGAACACTTGCGCAAATTCGATCGCTTCAAGCTTTTGATGATCGAGCAACCGCTGTGGAACGACGATATCTACTACCACGCCCGGCTGCAGCGCGAATTGAGCACAGCGATCTGTCTGGACGAGTCGATTCGCCACGCCCGCGACGCCGCGGCTGCGGTCGAAACCGGCGCCTGCCGCATCGTGAACATTAAAGTCGGCCGCGTGGGCGGATTCAGCGAAGCCAGGAAAGTCCATGACGTATGCCGGGACAATGATGTTCCCGTCTGGTGTGGCGGGATGCTGGAATCAGGCATCGGCCGCGCCCACAACATTGCGCTCTCCACGCTGCCGAATTTCCGTCTGCCGGGAGATGTTTCTGCCTCGAAACGCTATTGGAAGGAAGACATCATCGAACCTGAAGTCGAGGTCAGCCCCCAGGGAACGATCGCCGTCAGCGACCAACCTGGTACTGGATATCGCGTTCGAGAGGATCTGATCGAGAGACTGACCGTACGCAAGGAAACGATCACTTCGTAAGCTGAGTCCGTTCCATTTACAGAAAGAATTCTACGGTTTCTTCTGCCGCTGCTTCTCGGTCTCATCAATCGCCTTGCGAAACTGCTCGACTGCGGGGACTTCGGGCCTTTCAACGCGTTCTTAGCGCTATATCGCCAAATGGCTGGGGCATCCAGTGGATGCTCGGGGCCTGCCCGGTAAACTTCAAAGAGATCGTCGGACGTACCGATCTCACCGCCGATGCCCGGCCCTCGATCCTGCGGTTCCAATTCCAGGATTGGTCAAATCTGGAGAACGGCCTTGCTGGCCACCCGACGCGAACGCCCCCGTCATTCGGCTGAAAGATGACGGTACGGTTATCTATCGGCGAATTGCCGATGACCGGGCCGCCGGCCTGTCCCTTGCGAACTGCAATGATCAAGTCCGCGGCTTGCGCATCCATGACCAGAGTGAAGCGGCCCCACTTCGAAATCGCGCTCTCCACCGCCTCCTCAGCATTTCGATTGGCGGTCGGATTGGTCACAGGCTCGCCAGCGTCGGGGCGAATGACCACCAGCACTCGATGGGCTTCAAGCACATAGTTAGGCAGTTGTTGCTTTTTGTTGTTTTTTCCCTCCGCTGAATAAATCGTCGAGAGCGAGAGGAAGAGAACGAGGAGGACGACCGAAGTGCGAATCGACATAACACCCCCCAAAGCTGCCATTCACGTCGGAGATCATAGGCCCTGGTCGAGCGAGGACTAACAGATTACTTACTGCTGCGTGTTCCTCGCCTGGCTTTCCCCGACCATGGCAAGCTGTTTCTTCAACAAGTCCACTCCCTGGGCAAAGGACAAATTCGCCGGCACGGACTGAAAATCGCTATAGATCGTGGTGGACTTGATATTGAGGTTCTTGAGCAAAAGAATCTTGCCGGTGAAACGCCAGTACCATCCGGCTGATCGACCAATTGTTGGCGTCCACATCGGTCTGGTCGACCTGGAAATGTCCCCCGCGATCGAGATGGCCGAGGATGCCCCACCCGAAGGCTACGTCTTTAAACAGGGTGCCGTCGATTCTGGCGATGTGCAGTTTTTGAGCGTCCACCAAAACGACGCCCTCCATGCCGGTGAGCACCTGCTCGACGCGGGTTGGAGGCTCGTATTTCGGATTGGGGCGAAACTTGAGTCGCAAGAGTTCGTCGCCCGGTTTTCCCACGCCCGGCCTGCTGGTTTCCGTCCCGTCATATTCGTAAAGGAAGGCGTCCGGCAATGCCTTCAGAATGCTCTGCACTCGGTCCGAGTCTTCCTTTTCTTTTTTGCGCTTGCGATCCAATTCCGCAGGGTTGTCGATGAATCGCTGAATGCGTCCATATTCTCCCTGGCGCTGTTCCGGATTCAGCGGGCGATCGTTGTAGGCGATCACCATTCCGGCCATAGCCTCGCGGGTTTCCACCAGAAGTCTGGTCTGCGAACCTTCAGGCGTCTCCTTGCGTTGGCGGAACATGTACTTGGCAGGCTGGTCGTTGCTTTTGATCTCGTTCTCGACCGCGCGCCGGACCAATTCGGCGGGCCGTAACGCGGGAGGCGCCTCCGCAGCGCTGCCTGACGTGGACGTGAGGGCGAGCGCGATGAACAGCGTTTGTGAAACTGTCCGGAATGGGAATAGTTTCATAATGGAGGCACGCCCTAACTAGATTAGACGACAAACCGCGAAGCAGTGTTGTCTAAATAACCGCGGCCAAGGGTTACGGAAGTCGTGCCCGGAACCGCAAAGCTAAACGGTTTGCACTGGATTCGAGCTTTGTGCGGTTGCCCCGGTGGTCGCTGTGGGATATAGTTCGATGAAGCAGGGATGGCGTTCGCGAAGGTTTACGGGGTTTCCTTTCAATTGGTTATTCCTGGCCCTGGCAAGTGCCAGGTGAACGAGGATTCCCGCGCCGGGTCATCTGGTAAATCCGCTCGAGGAGGCCGCATCTATGGAGACGCCGAAGACGACAGAGTTTGCGCATATCGGCAAGTCCGTCATCATCAAGGGAGAGCTTTCCGGCAGCGAGGATCTCTACGTGGATGGCCAGGTCGAGGGTAGCATCGAATTATCGGGCAACCGGTTGATTATCGGGCCGCATGGGCAGGTGCGTGCCAAGGTGAACGCCAAGGGAGTAATTGTGCAGGGCAAGCTGGACGGCAACATCCTCGCCGGCGAGCGCGTGGAACTGACCAAATCGGCAATCGTCGTAGGCGACATTGCCACCCAGCGCGTCGCGATCGAAGAGGGCGCATACTTCAAGGGCAAGGTGGATATCCAGCGCGAGGGAGTGAAGGCCGATGGCGCCAGGCCGGTCGCGGCCAGCGCAGCCGCTGGTTCGAGTTCCGCCGGCAGTTCCGTGATGGCGGCGAAAACCGCGATCAACGACGGGAAAGTAGTCAGCCAACGGCGCAGTGACACAAAGCTTCATGAAAATTTTCCGCAGTTCATCCGACAGCGCCGCGCAGGGCACTGCATCAGCCCGGGAATCGAATCGGCTGACGCGCCGCTCCAGCAGTCTGGGCCAGCTGGTCAAAACACTCGACTCGGACGAAGCACTTTGCATTCTCGATCTGGGCTCGACCTCTCCGGCCAACATCCGTTATTGCACTGAGCGTGGGCACAAAATCTACAGCGACGATCTGTTGCTGTCTTCCACGGACCCGAGCTTGGCCACGAAGGACGAAGCCGGCAACCCGGCTCTGGACAGCAAGCGCTTCCTGGAGGAAAACCTGGTGTTTCCGGCCGCGCAGTTCGACGTGGTGTTTTGCTGGAACCTGGCGGACTATCTGGATGAAAGCCTGGTCAAGCCGGTGGTCGGGCGCCTGTGGTCCCTGCTCAAACCGGGAGGCACGCTGCTGGCGTTCTTTCACACCCAGGAGGCGGGGCCGGACGCGCCTTGCTATCGCTATCACATCGTGGGCACAGATACTCTGGAGATGCAGCTCATCGATACGCGCGGCGACGCGAAAAAAGGGGCGCAGCGCGCCGCCTCCAATGGCTTTCGCCTGCAGCGGGTGTTCAACAATCGGAATATCGAAAATCTTTTCCGCGACTTCGCGAACATCAAGTTCTTTCTGGCGCGAGACAATGTTCGTGAAGTGCTGGTCGTCCGCTAAGAATTCTCTGATTCAAACTCCTAACCTTAAGAATGCGTCATCCTGAGCGGCCTTAGGCCGTGAAGGATCTGGCGTGCAGCGGATGAGGTCTCGCCGCACGGCTCGGGTAGCCCGCGCGAGATCCTTCGCGGCCTGAAGGCCACTCAGGATGACGTCAAGACCCCGTACTACCGGGTCTTCCTGACCGCGTAGCGCGTGAGCGCCGGAGCGCTTTCCAGAATGAAGAGCAGCGGCTTGCGCACGCCGCGCGGCAACTTCAGCATTTGCCGGATTCTTGAAGAGGCGCGAAACACGGGCAGCAGCGACTGCGTGTAGAGTTCGCCATACCGGGCTGCTGCGTCGGGCAGGGAGATCTTTCCCGCAAAAAACGGTGCGAGGCATTTTGCCGCCAACGCCCCGCTGCGCATGGCCAGCGAAATGCCGTCACCCACGAAGGGATCTACGAAACCTGCGGCATCACCCACCTGGAGCACGTTATTCCGCTCGGGCTGCGGATCGCGGAAGATCAACGGTGAGGTGCTTACGGGATCGCTCAGGCGGGTCCAGTTCCGGCTGCGCTCCAGTAAGGCCGGATGCTGCGCGAAGACTTCCGGCAACGTACTGGCCACATCGGCTCTTACCATGGCGGAAGCATTCACCCGTCCAGCACTCGAGCCCTCGCCGCTGAGCAGCACCGGCTGTACTCCACAATAGCCGCCATCGAAGAAATACAAGTCCACCGACGGCTCTGGAAATGATTCGGCGAAGTGAGCTTTGAGGCCGAGCCATTTATGCTGGCCTTTACTCGGCTGGCCTTCGTCGGGCGTGAGATTCAGATTTGACCATCGCCCGGACGCGTTGACCAGCGCACGCGCTTCAAATTCGCCCTCCGTAGTCATGAGACGAAACGGCCCGGTGCCGCCAATGCTTTGTACTGTGACTTGCTGGCGGGCTTCGACACCCGCGCCTTCCGCCGAGTGCCAAAGCGCCGCATCGAGATCCAGCCGGGCAATGCTGGCAGCGGGGGGATCCACGGCGGTTTGCACGATTCGGCCGTCGAGAAAGACGCGGGCTTGCGGAATGCGTATTGCATTTCGCAATAAGGCCGCGTGGTGCGTCTGTCCAGAAGATCGGTGAGCAGGCCGAGAGATTCGGCCGAGACAAATTCGCCGCAGACTTTATGCCGTGGAAACCGTCCTCGCTCCAACAGCAGGACGCTGGCGCCGCTGCGCGCCGCGGAGATTGCGGCGGAGGTCCCTGCAGGGCCGCCGCCGATGATGATCAGGTCGTATCGAAGCATTCAGCACTCAGCCGTCAGCTATCAGCTTTCAGCCCTCAGTAAATCCCCACAATACTTGTCATCCTGAGCGAAGCGAAGGACCTATGCATTTTGCATCTCAACAAAAGTCAGATGCATAGGTCCTTCGCTTCGCTCAGGATGACATTCCATTAATTCGACGTTACCGCTGCTTCCACGCTATCACTCCCATACGAAACAGGTAGTGGCGGAGAATTTCCACTCTTGCCGCTGCGGTTTGCTTCAGCAGGGTCCGCATTTCCTCCGGCGTGTAAGCCTGCCGAACCGACGCGGGAGCGTCAAATCTTGTGATGCGACTGCGATAGAGCGGCAGACCCGCATACACCAGCGACAGATGCAGCGGGTGCCGCACCAGGTCGTTAATCAGCACCGCAACCCGGCAGACCCGCAAGCCTTCGTCGACAAATCGTGGGAGCTCTTCTGCGGTCAGATGATGTGCGAATAAGGTGCAGCTCACCAGGTCGAAACTCGCATCCTGAAAAGGGAGCGCGAGGGCATCGCCGGCCAATGCACGGTTGCCGTTAGTCAGGTGCGAAGGTGCCCGATCCAGCAGGGTAACTTGCAGGTTCAGCCCGTGGCGTTGCAGGCGTTGGCGGGCCGTCTCGGGGACATATCCAGATCCTGCGGCCACCTCCAGCAGAGAGAGCGATGAAGCATTGAGCTTCGTGGCTACCCGTCTGACCATCTCTTCGGTAGTGGAGACTCCGCCGAACCAGCGATTGATTCGCTGCAAATCACCCAGCGAGGAGGCCACTTCGGCAGCCGTGCCAGAGTCCGTGTCGAGCAATTCGGCGATGACGACACGTTTCATAAAAAGGGCTTTACCACAGAGGACACAATGCAAGCGCGAGCGTCCCGCTCGTGCCGCAGCGGCAGTGACGGTTCCGCACGAGCGGGACGCTCGCGCCTACACCGGGGTCACACAAAGAAGCCAGATCGAGGAGCCGAGGTTTAGACTTCTGCCAGTTCCTCTTCCAACAATTGCTTGTTGTACAGGTCGCTGTAGTAGCCGTTCCGCGCCAGGAGTTCGTCGTGCGTGCCCAGTTCTACGATCCGGCCGGCGTGCAACACGGCGATCTTGTCAGCATTGCGCACAGTGGACACGCGATGCGAGATGAAAATCGTGGTGCGGTCCTGCATGATTTCGCGAAGGTGGTTGAGGATTTTATCTTCGGTGTGAGTATCCACGCTCGACAACGCGTCGTCCAGAATCAGGATGCGGGGGTTTCGGATGATTGCCCGGGCGATGGCCGTCCGCTGCTTCTGTCCGCCCGAGAGCGTTATGCCGCGTTCTCCAACCATGGTCTGATAGCGCTCGGGAAACTCTTCGATGTCGGTGGCAATATTGGCGGCTTCCGCAGCCGAACGAACTTCTTCATCGCTGGCGTCCGCCCTGCCGAAGGCGATGTTCTCGCGCACGGTTTCGCTGAACAGAAAAGTCTCCTGGGGCACGAAACCGATCTGGTGGCGGAGCGATTCCAGCGGATATTCCCGGACCGGCCGGCCGTCAATCCATACAGTTCCTGGTTCCGCATCGTAAATACGCGGGATCAGGCTGACCAGCGTGGTTTTTCCCGAACCCGTCGGCCCAACGATGGCCAGGCTGCTGCCGGCAGGAATACGCAGGTTGATATCGTGTAAAACGGGCACTCCGTTGTAGGCAAAGTTCAGCCCGCGAAACTCGATCTCACCCTGAATCTGGATCTCGCCAAGTGCTTTCACCGCCGGACTGTCTTCGATCTCGGGCTTTTCTGTCAGAATCTCATTGATCCGCCCCATGGAAGCCGTGCCGCGCTGGAAAATATTGATGACCCAGCCCAATGCAATTACCGGCCAGGTCAACTGCACCATATAGGTATTGAAGGCAACGAACCCGCCCGGAGTGATGCGTCCGCTCAGGACTTCGCGGCCGCCCAGCCAAAGCACCAGCACGATGGCGAGGCCAAGCATGGTTTCGAGCGTGGGCCAAAGCATGCCCATCAGCCGGACCAGTTTCAGGCTGCGGTTGATGTACTCGCGGTTTGAAGTTTCGAAAGCGGCAATCTCCGGCTCTTCCTGCACGTACGCCCGGATCACGCGCGCCCCTGAAAAATTCTCCTGCGCCCGGGCAGAGATGTCCGAGAACATCGCCTGAATCTTCTCAAAGCGTTCGTGAATCAGTTTGCCGAAATATTGCACCACGATGCTGACCGCGGGCAGGGGCAGGAAGGCATAGATGGTCAGCTTGGGGCTGATCGAGAGCATGAAAACCAACGCGCCGGCGGTAAACACGATCGTGTTCGCCGAATACATGATGGCCGGGCCCAGAAGCATGCGGACGGCATTCAGGTCATTGGTTGCCCGCGCCATGATGTCGCCGGTACGGGTGCGCTGATAGTAGGAGTACGACAGGCTTTCCAGGTGCTGGAACAGATCATTGCGCAGGTCAAACTCGATCTCTCGCGAGATGCCGATCACGATCCAGCGGGTGAGAAACTGGAAGATGCTCTTGATCGCGGCCACGCCGAACAGAAGCAGGGAGTAAATCAGGAGCTTGTGCTGGGTGACGCCGTGATTCAGGTCGTCGATCGCCCGCCGAAGTACCAGCGGGAATAGGATCCAGACGCCGTTGTTACAAAAAACGCAGATGGTTCCGATGATGTAGCTGTGGCGGTACTTTTTCAGGTAGGGAAACAGTGGCCGCAGGCTTTTGGGCAGCATGTGCTTCTAATAGATGTGATTCTATCAGCACAGGCTTCAGATTTGCCGATGGCGCGGCGCGTTCAACAATACTCTGGCTTAGGCGGAATCGCCCTGGAATGCCAGCGCATAAGCCACCAGAAGCAGCACCACCCATCCCAGGAGGAAGAACCAGCTTGAGGCGATGAGGTAAACGTACATTGCGTTCATGCTAAATGCCTTTCAAAAGTGGAGCGCTCAGGCCCGGCGGCAATCGAATTGAACCTTGCCGGTCAGATGCTTGTAGTTCTCCACCACTTCCCGAACCGCTTGCAACCTGCCCAGAGTGGTGAGACGTGTATCGGCGAGGGCAAGCTCGATCTGGGTCATCCAACACTCGACGGCAGTCTCCACGCCGTATGCCATCTCCTCGGCGATGACCCTGACCAATTCCCGGTTCACGGCTGTAGTCGCCACGGGTATTTCCTTTCTCGCTGCTGATGTGGTCGCGGGAGGCCGCCGCCAGAGCGGCAATTGAAAACGACGCGGGCGAGTCGCCCGCGACCACACATAATTACTGATTCGGAGTCTGCGTCTGCCCCTGTCCCTGCAGGTGATTCATCATCCGTTGCGAGTGCTCGGTCATCATCGTGGACAGCTTGGTTTTCTGATCCGGAGTAAGAACCTGCAGCATCTCCGACTGAACCCGGGCCCTTTGCACCATAAGTTCGGTCATGGTTTGCGTCTGCGCCGCTGCCAGTTCGCGAACCTTGGCTTCGTCAAAGCCGCTGCTCATCAACAACTGCTGTAGCTGCTGATGGCTTTGTGCCATTTGCAGCATCAGGGGTTGGAACGTTGGCTTCTCCTTCGCCATGATGCTCTTCACTTGTGCGCGCTGCGCATCCGTGAGGTTCAGAGCGCGGCCAAAATGACCCATCATGGGGCCGCCGCCGAACATACCTGCGCCCTGCATGTGAGCGCGCCTTACGGTTTGCGATACGGCAATCGCTCGCCATCACCGCCAATAACCATCCGACCGCAACAATCCTGAAATATTTTGATTTAGCCATCCTGATTTCCTCCCACCGGCGCCTTCACACGCCGTAAACCCTTTACACCATCTTTAACTATTAGAAGCCGTTTCCTGGCGGGCACGCAGTAAAGAGTCGGTCAAACCGAGTAAAGTTTTGTAAAGAGTAAACCGTTGATTTGACAATTCTTTACCGCAAGACAACTGATGCTGATGTAGAAGTACAATAAGACTGTGGACCGAATTCTGGTTATTGACGACGACGTCGAACTCTGTGGCCTGGTCGGCGAATATCTGGCGCCGGAGGGCTTTCACGTTGAATCCGCGGCAGACGGCAATCACGGGCTGGAGCAGGCGCTAAACGGGGACTATTTGCTGGTGGTACTGGACGTAATGCTGCCGGGTTTGAACGGTTTTGAAGTGTTGCGGCGTCTGCGCGATAAATCAAGAATTCCCGTGCTCCTGCTGACCGCGCGTGGCGAAGATGTGGATCGCATTGTCGGGCTTGAGATCGGCGCCGACGATTATCTTCCCAAGCCTTTTAATCCTCGTGAACTCGTGGCCCGCATTCGCGCGATTTTGCGGCGAACGCATGCCTCGGAAAGATCGGGCAGCGGCCAGCCCACGGAAATCCTGCGCGTGGGAGAAGTCGAGCTTGATCCCGGTACGCGGACCGTTCTTCAGAAGGGCAAGCCGGTGGAGTTGACTTCGGTCGAGTTCAACCTGCTGCATGTTCTGCTGCGCGAAGCTGGGCGGGTGGTGCCTCGCGAGCGCCTGGTCGACATCGTGCTCAGCCGCAAGTTCTCTCCCTTTGACCGCAGCATCGATATGCACGTCAGCAAGATTCGCAAAAAACTAGGTGATTCTGATTCGGGAGTGGATCACATCAAGACGGTTCGCGGCGTGGGTTACATCTTCACCCGGCCGCAGGAGCCGGTTCCTGAGAAAGTGGCTGTAGCACAGGTCGGTCCGGACAAGTCCGCTCGGGACAAAGGCAGGAGCAGCTTGTCATGAGAAGTCTGTTTCTCAAGATTTTTCTTTCCTATTGGGTAGCGCAGGCTCTGTTCCTGGTCCTGGCCATATTGATTACGATGGCGGTACGGGAGCGCGGGGAGACGGCGGCCTGGGATGCGCAGCAAGCCAACGTGCTGGGCAAGGCGATCCAGCTTTATGAGCAGGGCGGCGGCGCGGACCTGCGGCGGTATTTCGACGAAATCCGCGAGTCGCAACACGTACGCGCTTTCTTGCTGGACGATCACGGGAAAGACGTCTCCGGGCGCGAGTTGCCCTACTGGGCGGAATCCCTGGCGAAAGGCGTTGCTCCTCCGCGCCGCGATTTTTGGCAGAGTGTAACGCCGAGTCCGTTCCGGCACCAGGCGATGGTTGCAGGTAGCGGACACCGCTACACGCTGGTTGCGTTTTTGCCCCCGGGCGGACCCTTTGGTCCGGGCGGTGTTCCCGGACTCAGCATCCTTATCGGAATTATTTCTTCTGGGCTGGTGTGCTATCTGCTGGCGCGATATCTCACTGCGCCGGTGGTTCGGCTGAGGGCGGCTACGCGGCGTCTGGCCGCAGGCGATCTGACGGCAAGAGCCGGTGGCTCTGCCCATCGCCGTGACGAAATGGCGCAACTGGTGCGTGATTTCGACACCATGGCCGAGCGCCTGGAAGAATCGGTGAACGCCCAGGCCCGCCTGCTCAACGACATCTCCCACGAATTGCGATCGCCGCTGGCGCGTCTCAACGTGGCCTCTGCCCTCGCCCATCAGCGAGCGGGAGCGGAAGCCTACAGCGCGCTTGAACGCATCGACCTGGAAGCCGACCGGCTCAACGATTTGATCGGAGGACTGCTGACCATCGCCCGCCTGGAAAGCGGCAATGACTCGCGCCAGAAGTCACCCATTTTTCTTGGCGAGATGATCGAGGAAATCGTCGCCGACGCGGATTTCGAAGGGCAAAGCCGCAATTGCGGCGCCAAGAGCGTGATCAAGGACGATTGCCTGGTGAGGGGCGTCCCTGCTTTATTGCACAGTGCAATTGAAAACGTGGTGCGGAACGCTACCCGCTACACGCAGGAAGGCACCAGTGCGATGGTTTCTCTGGAGCGCGGCCAGGGAGAAAGCGGCCCGGAAGCCGTGATTCGAATCGTCGACTCGGGTCCTGGGGTTCCGGAGGACTCGCTCGACAAACTTTTCCGGCCCTTCTATCGCATCGACGATGCGCGCGGCCGTAAGACCGGCGGGGCCGGACTGGGTCTTGCGATCACCGAGCGCGCGGTCCGTCTTCACGGCGGAACGGTGAAAGCTTCGAATCGGCCGGAGGGCGGCCTGCAGGTCGAGATTCGTCTGCCGCTGGCCGCGAGCGATCCCGGCCAGAATCCAAAGCTCAATATCGATTCGCGGCCGGAGTCGCATTCTCTTTCGCAGTCTGACCCGGTAGGGACGACTTCCCACCGCGACAAAGTGAGATGACAGCGGGCAACTTTCTTCCCTGCAACAGGTTCCAACCACCCAGCGCTGGTTGCTCTTCCCAGATATTCCTGATACACAAATGAAGGTACTTTTGAATCCTGATCTGCCGGTCTGAGAGCTGTCGGGCGTTTCAGGAACTTGAGAGAGGACAGGGACAAAGAATGGGGACGAGGTTTCGTTTCCTGCCAGGTGGGCTGGTTTCATTGGCTGTCAGTGCTGTCCGCATTCTTGCTGCTCGGTTTGAACGGTTGTTCGTCGTCGAGTTCGACAATTGGCTCGGGTACTGGCGCTCTTTTTGTCGCAACGCAGGGAAACTCGACCGTTTCCTCTTTCACCATCGATCTGGGAACTGGACTGCTCACCGCGGTCGGCACCGGAGTCCCAAGCGGGACCGTGCCCTCGGCGATGATCGCCATGCCCTCCGGCAGTACGTTGTTCCTGGCGAACAGCAATCCCGCGATTCCAGCCGGCAACCAGGCGTGCGCGCTGCCGAGCCCAGGGACCATTACCTCCTACACCGTGAAATCAGACGGCACGCTCACCGCAGGCAGCGGGAGTACGGCGACGGGATTAATTCCTTTAGGCGATGACCACCGACTCGGGCGGACATTTCCTGTTTGTGGCTAATCAGGGCCTGCAGTGCGATCCGACCTCGGGAACCATTTCGGTATTCTCGGTTCAAGACTCGACTCTCACTGAAGTACCAGGTTCGCCTTTCAGCGCGGCGGCGCCGCTCGCGCCCAACGGACCCGGCCCTGCAGGGCTAGCGGTTACGCCCGATGGGAAATTCCTGTATGTTGCCAACCAGTTTGACGGAACGGTGACGACGTTCGCGGTGGATACCACTTCCGGGGCGCTGACTCGAGGAACCACGATCCTGGCCGGCACCGCTCCCTCGGGCATCGGCATTACTCCGGACGGCGGCGTTCTTTACGTCGCCAACTCCGGCTCGAGCAATGTTTCGGCTTTTACCGTGTGCAATCAAGTTGTGACCAATTGCAGCGATCCCACCAATCCTGACGGCAGTCTGACCGTGGTTGCCGGATCCCCGTTTTCCGCGGGCCTGGGGCCAACCTTCGTGATTGCCGCGCCCTCGGGAAAATTTCTGTTCGTGGTCGATCGCCTGTCTAACCAGATTTCGCAATATAAGATTGCCACGGGAACCGGTGTCTTAACCCCTAACACCCAGGCTACGATTTCAAGCGGACTGAATCCGGTTTTCGCCACGGCGCGCACCGGAACTACCATCGTGCAGGCAACTTTAGGCACAACCGACTTCCTGTACGTAGCCAACTTTGGTGGGTCCACGGTTTCGGTTTACGGCTACGATTCCACAGTCGGCCTGCTGGGTTTGCTCGGCGCGCCTGTGACCACCGGCGGCCAGCCCTCGGCAGTGGCGGCAAAATAGGGCTGGATTATTTCGCCTAAAACAACACTCTTCGCGCCGCCAACTTCTTAGCGGCCCCGAAAATCCAAAGTCAGCGCCGGGAGGTTTTGCTCCGACCGCTCCTGAATGGCGTTTACCAAACCTCGAAAAATCAGCACATGAATCGGGTACAGCATCCACCAGTAAATTTCGCCGGCAATTCCTCTGGGCTCAAACCAGGCGCAACAGCGGAGGAGAGTCCCGCCCGCAGCCGCCGGAGAAAGCGCGAACTGGAGCCAGGCCCGACCTGGCAGTTTCATTTCTGCGCGCAGGACAAGACTCCGGGAAGGCACGACGCTTTCAATCCGCCAGAAATCCAAGTGATCGCCGGGCCGCAGCGAACTCTTGCGGCTTCTGCCGCGCTTCATTCCCACCCCGCCCAGTAGACGATCGATGGTTCCTCGAGCCTGCCACAGAACATTTGAGTAGAGCCAACCGGCCTCGCCTCCCAGCCTCTCGACCACAGCGAAAACCTGCTCAGCGCTTGCGTCTACGACTACTTGTCGAATGTCGCAAATCAAGCCCTGCCGGCGAATCGATCGATGCGGATTTTCATCTGGCCCGTCCGTTAGCGATTCATCCGGTACCGGCCGCGATAAAGCTGCGTCGACAGCCGCATCGTAAGGTATCGGGTGTCTGTCCGGGAACAATTCTTTCGCTTGCGGACTTGTACAGACAAGCTCTGTGCGCAGGCCCTCAATCAGCGGACCAGTGAGGACCGCTGGAAATGGCGTTACCAGCCTTAGCCAATAGGAAGACAGCCTCGGCGTGAGTTCAGGCACCGGCAGGAGCCATCTGCGAAGCCCTCGCGCCCGGGCTAAACCAGCATCATGGTCCGATAGGTTTCGACCGACGCTCCGCCCATTCCGACGTTTGACCGCTGGCGCCAAAGACGGTTAGCTCGCCCACAGTTAGGAAGAACGTCGCTCGACGCGATCATCTGTGTGCGAGTAATTACCCAGCGCGGGCAATCATCAACGGCAGTCGCTCGGTTAGATAGCGAATCATCTCGAAAGATATGCTGCCGTTGCCGACGATGATGCCGGCTCGGAACTCGGTAAGCGGCGGTCCGAATTCACGCAATACCTGGCCGGTCTCATGCCGGCTCTTCAGATGTTCCGATATATTGGAGCGCTGAGAGGCTAAACCTCCCAGATAGATAATCGCCCCACCCCAGCCTGCTTTGCCGCGGCAGCAAAGTTGCGCGCCGCCCGCAGATCGCGCTCCTCAAATCCGGCTTCGCCGGCACTCATGGAATGAATGAGGTAGTCAGCGTCGGCGATGCCCTCTAACGCTTCGTACAGACTTTGTGGAAAAAGCGCATCGCCCCGAATCAGAGTGGCGCCGGCCAGCGCGTTTGGGATCGCGCTCATGGATTCCGAACCATGCACCTGACACTGCCCGAAAGTATCAGGGTCGTTCATCACGATGCGTTCCGCCGGGATTTTGTCGTAATCGTCGGTCACCCAAGGGAAAATCTTGCGCAGGAGCTGCATGCTCTCCGCTGGGTAGGGATGCAGGCTGCGCCGCAGCTCCGACTCTTCCGTGAGCGGTACCTCCTGCAACGGACCACTTTCCGTGCCGTGCAAAACGCCTGTCGCGCGGTACACGTCGATGCTGCTACAACATGACCACGCGTCGAGCCACCCCACGGAAGATGTTCATCAGCTCTTTCGCCTGCGGGCCCGAACTGATGACCAGGTCGATCACGACATCGGGAGCAAAGTGCCGTCAGGTGCTGAGCGCTGGCGCTGAGTTGATGACGGTCGCCCCGAATCTCGTCCACGCCAGAGGGCGCGGCCGTCGTGCCGCGGTGAAACACGGCCAGCGTGTGCCCTTGCTGCTTCAGTGCGGCCAAGGCGAACCGCCCGATGAAGCCATTCCCGCCAATCAGAAGAATGCGCATAGGACGATCAAATAATCACAAGAAAACGCGTCTCGTGCCAGAACATTCTCTTCTCCTACCATGCTGGTGAAGGAGGCCGTCGATCAAGACTGAGCGGCAGCTAAGCTTTTTCCGCACATTGCCTGACGCTGTTGAGAATCGCTGAGTGGTATTTGGCGGTCGGACTGGATTTTTTCTTTACCCGACGAGCGCAAACGTCACGTGGTTGCGTTCGTCCGTAAGGGAGAGCGCTATGCGCTTTCCCTGCCACCTCAGGCGGTCCTCGGTCGCTCCTACCACTTTGAAAGCCTCTATTTCAAAGCCACGGAGCGAAAACTGAATGGCTCTCACGCGGAATCGAGCCGCTCCAGTCGGAGAAACTTGGAACTCATCAGCATCCCGGGGTTGAACTGCTTTTTCTGATCAGCGGCAAGCTTGAATTGAGCATTCGCTCGAGGTTTCCACAGCTGCATCGGGCGATGCAGGTTTAATTTGATTCATGCCGTTCGTCACAAGTACCGCGAGATCAGCTACACACTTTGCAGAGGAATTATTGTGGCCGCCGGATAATCCTGTTTTTGAGTCTTGAGCGACTTCTTAAGTCGGAACTTTCAGGATCAGGTATCCGCCGGCCAATCCGAAAATCACATCTGGAGCCCAGGCCGCCATCACCGGCGGCAGCTGACTCACGTTGCCCATCGATTCCGAGAGGCGCGAGATCATGATGTAGAGCAGCCCGATTCCCACGGCCGTCGCCACTCCCGCGACCGCTCCGCGCTTCCCGGCGGCCAGCGCGAACGGAATGGCCAGCACGGCCATAATCAGGCTATTCAGCGGAAAGGCGAATTTCTCCTGCAGCTGAACCCGCAAGCGTACGACATCGAATCCGCTCTGCTGCAAGTCGCGGATGTAACGGCGCAGTTCCTCGTAGTTCATTTCGGACGACTGCCTGACCTCTTTCTTGAAATAGCTGGGCGGCTCGCTGACCGCGGCGAAAGTCGCAACGTCAAACGTCCGATAGTCGGCGATGGCCGAGCCGTGTACGCTGCGCTCCCATCCCTGGGTGCAAACCCAACGTTGCAGCCGTTCCTCCCAGTGAGCCTGGTCGGCGTAAATCCGGTTGGTCAGTTGGAAAGTTGCCGGGTCGAATTGGAAGACTGAAAGATTGCCGAACTGGTTCCGGTCCGGATCGAAGAACTGGTAGTAATAAATCGTGTTGTGCTGCCCGAAAATCCACTTGCGGTCGGGGTTGAGATAGGTCTGTGCCGGCTTGCCCTTGATCAGGTTGCGCAACGCGTCCTGGCGCTTGTTGGCGTGCGGAAGATAGAACTGGTCGAAAAAGAAAAGGCCGCACGCGAGCAGGGTCGAGACCACCAGGATGGGGACGATCACGCGATAAATGCTGATGCCGGTAGCCTTGATCGCGGTGATTTCGTTCGACCGCTGCATCAGGCCAAGGGTCACGAGCACGGCCAGCAAAACGCTCAAGTGCAGGATGTTGTACAGGAAAAAAGGCGCGACGTTCACCAGGTATTCCCCCACCACCAGCGGCGAAATCCGGTTGCGCAGAATGTCCCCCAGCAACTCGAACAGGGTGAAGACCTGCAACAACATGAGGAATGACGCCACGATCATAGTGAGGTAGAGGAAAAAATCTCGAAGCACGTAGTCATCGAGAATCATGGGAAAGCTGGCGCTGAGCACACGCCGCCGGCTGACGGCACGCTGGAAAGCGTCTTCGGAGCGGTTGAAGCGCACCAGATTTTTTCCCCCCTGAGCCAGCCTGGTTTTCAGAGGGTTCCACCAGGCGCGAAACGACGCCAGCTCAAAGGGCCGCCGCTCCGCCCGCCACAACAGAAATGCACCGCAGAGAAAAAAGATGATGTTGGCCAGCCACGCGCCAAACGCAGGCGGCACTTTGCCCTGGCGGGCCAGTGAAACCCCGATCAGGGTTACCGAGTAATACGCAAACACCAGCGCAATGGTGAGAACAAATCCCGCCGACTTGCCACCTTTTTTGGACGATAGGCCCAGCGGAATTCCCACCAGGGCCAAAACCAGGCACGAGGTCGGCAAAGCGAAACGGCGATGGAACTCGATCAGGTACCAGGGCGCCGCATACTTTTTGACCCTGGCCGCCTGGGCGCGCAATTCCGTCGTAGGCAGCTCGGAAGCCGGCGCCGGTTCCTGGTCTTTGTTATCGGTTTGCGGCACCGGAATCGGTATGTCGGTTTGATCGAAGGTCGAGACCTGATAGTGGTCGGGCGACGCCTGATCGGTTTCATGCGTGGCCCCGCTGGTCAAATGAAGGTGCAGCATTTGCGGCCCTTCGCTGACCAGAATGCCCTGCCGGGCCAAAGTGATGCGAGGCGAAGCCGGAGTGCTGATGTCGGCGATGAAAACGCCCTTCCAGATGGCAGCACCCTGCGCCGTCTTCACGTCCTGAACGTAAAGCACAAGCTTGGGAAACCCTTCGTAGAAAACCCGTGGCTGGACTTCGAAAGACGCCTGCGAAGTCTTCAGCCGGTCTTCGAGCCGGCCCAGCGCCGCTTGCGATGCCGGCGCCAGATAGACTCCGTTGAACAGCGCCAGCACCCAGGCCGACACCGCAAAAATAGAAACCACCCGCAGGAAGGTCCACACTCCGATGCCGCTGGCGCGCATGGCAGTGATCTCGCTATCGGCTGCCAGGCGGCTCAGTCCGATCAGAATGCCGACCAGCACGCCCATGGGAATCGTGTAAGTGAAGGCAATCGGCAGAGTGAAGATGAAAATTTCAAGCACGCTGGGCAAAGGCGCGCTGTTGCGGACGACGAGATCGAGAATATGACCCAGGTCACGGGTGAAGATCACAAACGTGAACACCGCGACACCGATGGCGGCGTGGGAAACCACTTCACCCAGAATGTAGCGGGTCAGAATGCGCATTGCGTGACGCCGAGTCTCTATCTAAAGGGAGGATAGCACGGGTAATCGCCGGGTCGCCGCCGAGGCGAGCGATGCCATTTCCTGCAAAGGCACCTGGATTGATCGCAATATGCGAAATAAATCGTAGAGACGTAGCTTGCTACGTCTACCTCGGACTTAGATCAGCAAGACGTAGCAAGCTACGTCTCTACGGTGGGTTGGGATGCTTTTATTCGGGTCTCAGAAAGAGGGCCGACAGCGGCGGCAGGGTTAAGTTCAGCGAGTAGGGTCGGCCGTGAACCGACAGCGGTTCAGCGTGAACGCCTCCCAGATTTCCCATCCCGCTTCCGCCGTATTCCTGGGCATCACTGTTCAGCAACTCCCGCCAGAATCCGCCGGACGGCACTCCAACCCGATATCCCAGCCGCGGAACCGGGGTGAAGTTGCACACGATCACGATTTCATCTTCCGGCGATCTGCCTTTGCGCAGCAGGGAAATGACGCTGGCGGCGGTGTCATTGCAGTCGATCCATTCAAAGCCGGCGGGATCGCTGTCCAGTTGATGCAGGGCGCGCTGTTCGCGGTACACCCGGTTCAATTGCTCCACCCAGTTCTGTACGCCGCGATGGATGGGATATTGCAAGACATGCCACTCCAGGCTGGTGTCGTGGTCCCACTCCCGTACCTGGCCGAATTCGCAGCCCATGAACAGCATTTTCTTGCCGGGCTGGGCGTACATGTATCCGAACAGCAGCCGCAGATTGGCGAACTTCTGCCACTCGTCTCCGGGCATCTTGCCGACGAGGGAGCCCTTGCCGTGAACCACTTCATCATGCGGAGAGGGGCAGCACGAAATTCTCGGTGAAGCCGTACAGCATGCGGAAGGTCAGCTGGTTGTGATGGTAGCGGCGGTGAATGGGATCCTGGGAGAAGTAGGCCAGGGTGTCATGCATCCAGCCCATGTCCCACTTCAAGCCAAAGCCCAGCCCGCCCACGTAGGTCGGCCGAGAAACCATCGGCCACGCGGTGGATTCTTCCGCGATGGTCTGGATGCCGGGAAATTCCTTGTAAGCATCGGTGTTGAACTGGCGGAGAAAATCGATGGCCTCCAGATTTTCGCGGCCGCCAAATTTGTTCGGAATCCACTCGCCCTGTTTTCGCGAGTAATCGAGATAGAGCATGGATGCCACCGCGTCCACTCTCAGCCCGTCGATGTGATATTTGTCCAGCCAGAACATGCCGCTTGCGATCAGAAACGTGCGCACTTCGTTGCGGCCGTAATTGAAGATGAATGTCTTCCAGTCAGGATGGAAACCTTTGCGGGCGTCAGCATGTTCGAAAAGATGTGTGCCGTCAAAGTAAGCCAGTCCATGCGCGTCCGAAGGGAAGTGCGACGGCACCCAGTCCAGAATTACGCCAATCCCTTGCTGGTGCAGATAGTCCACCAGGTACATGAAATCCTGGGGCGTGCCGTAGCGCGAGGTGGGAGCGAAATATCCTGTGGTCTGGTATCCCCAGGAACCGTAGAACGGATGCTCCATGATGGGCAGCAATTCCACGTGGGTAAAGTTCATGCGCTTAACGTATTCGGCCAGGCGCAACGCGGCTTCACGATAGGTCAGCGGCCGATTGTTTTCTTCTGGAACCCGCATCCAGGAGCCCAGGTGAACTTCATAAACCGAGATCGGAGCCTGCAATGAATCTCGTTGGGCGCGCGTTTCCATCCAGGTGCGGTCATTCCATTTGTACTCGAGATCCCACACCACGGAGGCGGTGCGCGGCGGCTCTTCGTGAAGAATGCCGAAGGGATCGGCTTTTTCGCCGACGTGTCCCTGATTGTGAGAAACGATGTGGAACTTGTACAGCGTGCCTTTGCCGGCTCCGGGGATAAATCCTTCCCAGATGCCGGAGCTCCCGCGCGCCTGCAAGGGATGGGATTTGGGATCCCAATTGTTGAAGCTGCCGACGACGGAAACGTCGCTGGCGTTCGGCGCCCAGACCGCAAAATACGTTCCCGGCTGTCCGGCGACCGTGGTCAGGTGGGCTCCAAGTTTGTTGTAAATCTGGTAGTGCGTGCCTTCGTTGAATAAATGGAGGTCCTGGTCAGTCAGCAGGCTGGCCTGGGTGCGAACGGGCTGCGGCGGAGTTAGTGTGGTTTCTTTGGCCATCACTTAAGCAGTGCTGACCCTAGTGTACCGGAGTTTGCTGTCGTGGCGGATATTGCGGATGGAGTTGAGTATAAAAAACCCGTCAATTCCGGCTCATTGAGCGCGGTATCACGTCTGGCTGAAGGCGGCTAAACGACTCCCGGTGACGCTCCGCTGAACGAAGCGATGCCGGCGGCCTCATTGTGTTCAATCTGAAAAACAGCGTTCAACCGGGTCATTTGCAACAGGCCTTGCACTCTCGCGCTGGGGTTTACCAGCCTCACCTCTCCGCCCTGGCCGCGAATGGCGGAGCACAACCTGACCAATTCGCCCATTCCCGAGCTGTCGACGTAATGAACCTCGCCCAGATTCAGCAGAATCCTCTTGTTACCTTTGCCGAGCAAGTCGAGCACAATCTCGCGCAGCCGGACGTTGCCTTCGCCGAGAGTTATCCTGCCGCTGATATCGACCACCACAATGTTGCCGACTTGTCGCGTGGCAGCCTTCATCTTGTCCGGCGAGAGCGGCCGCAATCCGAGGCCAAGGCAATCCAGTTCGCGGCTCGCGATTTTTGCCACCTCGGGAGAATCGGTGCGGACCACGATCAAAGATCGTCCCTGCTTCAAGACCTCGCGAAAGAAAACCACGTCGTCAGGGCATTTCTCTTCGGGTGTGGGTTGGGCCGGCCCGCGTGCTAGAGACGCGTGGTCCGACGGCAGCGCCGGACCCTCCTCCCAGGAATCCGAGAAGTCCGGCCGCGCGGGCGCCCAGCGCGAACACTCGTCCGACTCCCGGAACTACCATGGAAGCGGAGGATGTGATGCCGGCGGGAAGCTCCTTGCCCGCGCCCGGAACCGCTGCAACCTCTTGACCACTGCCAGTTGTCGTGGCGTCGCCTTCAGCACGGGTAAGGAAAACAATCGCCGGCTCCGGCACACCATGACTTAACAGATCCTTTACCGCCGCCTCAGCGTGATCGCGAGACGCGAACACTCCAATTGCAGTTTCCACGCGATTCTCCCGGGAAGATATGGCTATGCGACCCTGCTTGGCGGCACCTCTGCGACTCGCTGCCAGCCAACTCCAAGCGCGCTGAAAATCTGCACCTGCCAAGCGCAAGCCGCTGAAAATCTGCGCCTTTGTTACTTGTTTGTCAAGGAAGGTGCATGTCCGGTAGTGGCTCAGTTTGGAATTTCTGACCCACCCCTCGAAGGCGTCATCCCGAAAGCCGACGTATTTCAGCCGGCTGAGGGATCTTCTTGGGCTATCCATGCCTTGGTGCACGCGAGATCCCTCACTTACGCCTGAAAAGCGGCTCCGTTCCGGATGACGCCCGTGGAGAAGACGGTACGAATTTTTCAACCTTTGTCACCTATTTGTCAAGGAAGGTGCAAGCTCAGGATGACCCCATCAAAGCGAAGAATTTTCGCATCAGTCGGTTAAGGCAGAAGGTTTAATCCCCCGCACGCCAGGTCCTGTCCCACGGGGTTCTTTACACATACTTTTTGCGCCAGCTGCTACATGCTAGACTGCTGATTCTCTTGCATTTGACTTAGGAAACTCACCCTCATGCCCGCTCTGCGCGTGGTTGTTCTCTGGCATCAACACCAGCCTTATTACAAGGATCTGGTTTCCGGAGAGTACCGCCTGCCCTGGGTGCGTCTGCATGCGCTGAAAGACTATTACGGAATGGTCAAGCTGCTGGATGAGTTTCCCAATGTCCATCAGACTTTTAATCTGGTTCCGTCCCTCATCAAGCAGATTCAGGATTATGTGAGCGGAACCGCACGGGACCCTTTTCTGGATGTCGCCGCCAAGCCGGCCAGGGATTTGACCGAGGGCGAACGGCGCTTCGCCTTGCAGTACCTGTTCCAGGCGAATCCGGCAAATATGATTGGACGCTATCCCAGGTACCGCGAGCTTTGGGAGCATTTTCGCAACACCGGGGACTCGCCGGAAAAGGCGGAGAAATACTTTCAGCCTCAGGACTTCACCGACCTGCAAGTGCTTTCGCAAATCGCCTGGTTCGATGAATTTTTCCTCGACGATCCGGACATCGCCGGGCTCATTCAGAAGGGGCGGGGCTACTCCCTGGAAGATCAGAACTTTGTGATGGCACGCGAGCAGGCCCTGTTGGGAAGGGTTCTGCCCGCACACGCCGAAGCGGTGCAGAAACGGACGAATTGAGATTTCGACCTCAGCCTTTTATCACCCGATTCTGCCCTTAGTCTGCGATACGAATGTGGGGGCGGTGTCCACGCCCGGCCTGCCTTTGCCGCAAAACCGTTTTCGCCATCCCGAGGACGCTCGCGAACAACTGCGGCGCGGACTCGATCTGCACCAGCAGGTTTTGGGGGTTCGTCCGCAAGGAGTTTGGCCCTCCGAGGGAAGCGTTTCAGAAGAAGTCTTCGGCATCGCGCAGAAACTGGGCGTGCAGTGGATGGCCACCGACGAAGAGGTATTGGGCCGGAGCCTGGGCATATCTTTTTCACGCGATGGCAGCGGTCACCTGCCTCGCGAGTTGGCGGAAAAGCTCTATACGGTCTATCGCTACGAAAACAATCAGATCGAAATGAATCTGATCTTCCGCGATCACACCATCTCGGACTTGATCGGCTTTGTGTATTCCGGCATGCCGCCCCAGGAGGCCGCCAACCATCTCATGCACAACATCAGGCAGTCCGCGCAACCGGTTCTTGATGCGGGACATGACGCTGTAATCCCCATCATCCTGGATGGCGAGAATGCCTGGGAATACTATCCCCAGTCGGGAAGGGAATTCCTGCGCCGCTTCTATGACGCGCTTCAGCGTGAGCCTGGCGTCGAGGCGGTAACAGTTTCCGAAGCCATTGCCCGCCACCAGAACTTTGGCAAGCTCACTTCGCTAGTCCCGGGTTCCTGGATCCACGCCAACTTCAACGTTTGGATTGGCGCTCCGGAAGACAACCGCGCCTGGGACTATCTCTACGAAGCTCGCAATTTTTATACTCAAGCAGCTCCGGGCGCCGCAGAGTCGCAGCGCCAGTTAGCTTTTGAAGAAATTCTGATCGCCGAAGGCAGCGACTGGAACTGGTGGTATGGCCCGGAGCACCACTCGGCCAACGACCGGGAATTCGACGAACTCTATCGCAAGCATCTTTCGAACGTCTATCAGGCGCTGGGCGCTCGTCCGCCGGACTATCTGGCGCAGCCCATCCTGGTCGGTACGACGCGGCCATCCGTGCTCCCGCAGACCGCTTACATTCATCCCCGGATCACTGGCGACATGGTGCGCTATTTCGAGTGGATGGGAGCGGCGATATACACCGCCGATCGCCGCGCCGGCGCCATGCACGGCAAGCAGTTTCTGCTGGACGCGGTTCATGCCGGAATCGACGAGAGTTTTCTCTACGGTCGTCTGGATTTTACGGAGAACGTGGTCCCGAGTGGAGATTTCGAACTGGTGGTCAATGTCGAGTCCTGGGCTGCGGAGGGACCGCGCCCCCGTCGCGCGATTCGTCTCGACGTGGGAGTGGAATCGGGCAGAATCCAAAAATGGAAGGTCGGATTTCCCGACGCGGCTACGTCCCTGGCTAGTTTGAGTCAACCGACCGGCCAGGTTGCGATCGCCCTGGTGCGAAATTTTGAGTTCAAGCTGCCGCTGGAGTGGTTGCTGGCCATCCCGGTCTCATCGACCGATGAAAATATCAGCAGTAATGCGGCCAACCAGGCTGCGATTGCGCATCAGCCTATGGCAGAACGGCCTTCCCGCAGACGCGCTGCCTGTCGAGGGATGGATGGAACTTCCGCTGCTGAAGCGGGAAGATCTGATGAGGAACTGGTAGCAAGCCGGCGCTAGACCTGGACTTCGGACATCAGACCTCAGACTTCAAATACGATCTCTCTACACCAGAATTCGTAACCCGGCCTGAAGTCTGAGGTCCGAAGTTTTCTACTGCCCTGCAGTCTCCGGCGTCATGGCCAGTGGGCGGCTCAATTCCATCATCAACTCGGTGCCCGATGGCAGGGCCGCAGAACGCCGCTTTCCGAGCCAGTGCGCGACCGTGAGTGTTGCTCCCACGCCGCCGCCGATCAGCAAGCCCTTGCCTCCGCCTGCCAGTCCGCCTACCAGCATGCCGCCGCCGGTGCCCATGCCAATCTCGGTCAGATTTTTGCCGTCAATCCCGTCGCCCTTGAACTGGCCCTCTGTATTGACGTCGGTTCCGTTGCGCAGACTGGTATCCACCATCACCGCATTCAGGGTGTAGCGCTCGCCATTGGGCAGCACCACGGTCTCGGGAAAAATTCCGATGGTTGGTTTGCCCGCGATCCGGCGCGGTTCATTCACCTTGGTGACTCGCCCCTGAACCGTCGCGCCGATTGGAATGACAGTCTTTCCGTCGAGGGTTACGTCCTGCGTGACTCGCCCGGAAAAGGGATCGCCTTCCTTGCTTGAGAAAGTGGATAGTGTGTTTTCCAGTTTGACTTTGAACGCCGTGCCCGCGGGCAGCGACAGGTTGGTCTGCGCGCCGGCCACGGCCGCCAACAACAACACGCCAAGCAGTGCGACTGTTTTCTTCATGAAGCCTCCTGTTTCGTACGACAGAATTTCGTCCGGCCTAAACTTTTTCTAAAGCGATCTATTTCACGCTGCTCAACCGAAGTCGACAACTTGGCTACGACCTCAAGCGCTTGATCGAACGGCGCTCGATCCGTCTGGCTGTCGCCGCGATAGATGTATGCGACCTTACGGTCGCGGCCGATCACGATCGTGGCTGGGTGCGCGATGTTGAGCGCGTCCAGCGCGACCCGGTTGTATAGCCCGTAGCTCTTGGTCACGGAGCGATCCTCGTCCAGGAGAAACGGATAGGAAACGGGATGCGACTGCAGAAACTTGACCGGTTTCCAAACCCCGGTGGCCTTCTCGGCCGCGATGTACACCAGTTCCGCTCCCGCATCCTGAATCTCGTTTTTCCTCGGCTCCAACTGAGCCATGCGTTTCACGCAGTTCGGTCACCAGGTGCCGCGCAGAAACTCGACAATCAAGGGGCCTCGCGACAGGAAGCCCGAAAGCGAAAGAATGCCGTCGCGGTTGGCGGCCGATAACAAGAACTCCGGCGCCCTCGATCCCACCGTGAGAGTTTCCGTGCGATCCTGCATCCTGCTCCGACTCTAGGGCACAAGCGGCCGCGCTGAGCCTGTGAAAAACTCGATGAACCAGCGGAGACACGGGCCTCACGCCAGATTCTTTGCGATCTTTGCGGTCATGCCCTTTTCAACTCGAAGGTTGCAATCTCCCCGCGAAATCACCGAATGAAGATTAGAGTGCAAGCCATCGGCTTGCTTCAGGCATCCGCTATAATCTGGCTGCGCAATCAACCAACGAAAGAGGCACGATGGACGTAAATACCGAAATCAAGGAAATTCGCGCGAGAGAGATTCTGGATTCTCGCGGCAACCCCACGGTGGAAGCGGAAGTCATCCTGGCCAGCGGCACCAAAGGCCGGGCCGCGGTCCCGAGTGGCGCATCCACCGGCGAGCACGAGGCGGTCGAACTACGGGACGGCGACAAGAAGCGATATCTGGGGAAGGGCGTGCTCAAGGCGGTTGAAAATGTGAATGGGGAAATCGCCAAGGCTTTGGCCAGCCTGGACGCCGCCGAGCAGCGCGTCCTCGACCGGAAAATGATCGAACTCGATGGCACCGAGAACAAGAGCCGCCTGGGCGCCAATGCCATCCTGGCGGTTTCCATGGCGGCGGCTCGGGCATCGGCGGCTGCCTTCGGTCTTCCGCTCTATCGCTATCTCGGAGGAGCCGGAGCCAACGTGCTGCCCACGCCGATGATGAACATCCTCAATGGCGGCGCTCACGCCGACAACAATGTGGACTTTCAGGAATTCATGGTCATGCCGGTGGGGGCGGCATCTTTTTCCGAGGCGCTGCGCTGGGGGGTTGAGATATTCCACACTCTGAAAGGTGTGCTGAAAAAACGCGGCTATAACACGGCGGTCGGCGACGAAGGCGGCTTTGCTCCCTCGGTCAAATCAAACGTCGAAGCCATTGAAGTGGTACTCGAAGCGATCCAGCAGGCGGGATACAAACCCGGCAAACAAGTTGCCATTGCGCTTGATCCTGCGGCCAGCGAGTTCTATCAGGACGGCAAGTACGTGTTCAAGAAGTCCGACAAGTCGGCGAAAAGTTCCGACGAGATGGTGAAGTTCTGGGCAAACTGGGTGAAAGATTATCCGATTGTTTCGTTGGAAGATGGCTTGTCCGAAGAAGATTGGGACGGCTGGCAAAATCTTACCAAGGAACTCGGAAGCAGGATTCAACTGGTCGGCGATGATTTATTCGTGACCAATGTCACATTCCTGCAAGAGGGAATCGACAAGCACGTGGCTAATTCGATTCTGATCAAAGTCAACCAGATCGGAACCGTCAGCGAAACGCTCGACGCCATCGACCTGGCTCGCCGCAACGGTTATACCTCGATCATCTCGCATCGCTCGGGCGAGACGGAAGACACTTTCATTGCCGATCTGGCAGTCGCAACCGGCGCCGGACAGATCAAGACCGGTTCGGCATCGCGCACCGACCGCATCGCGAAATACAACCAGTTGCTGCGGATTGAGGAAGAGTTGGGAGACACGGCGAAGTTTTTGGGATTGAAGGCATTGAACTGCAGGCCAGTAGCCAACTAACTACGGAGGTTCGCTGAAAGCTGACACTGAAGGCTGACGGCTCGCAGCCAGGAGCTAGAAGCTGAATGACCCGTCCTAAACCACTCGTCCTCGTCATCCTCGACGGCTGGGGATACCGTGCCGACACCAAAGCCAATGCCATCGCTCTCGCCCGCAAGCCCACCTATGACCGGCTATTGCGCGAATATCCCAACACGCTGATTCAGACCAGCGGGCACTCGGTCGGCCTGCCCGACGGACAAATGGGCAATAGCGAAGTCGGCCACCTGAATATTGGAGCAGGCCGCATTGTGCACATGGACAGCACCCGAATCGAACTGATGATTCAGAATGGAGATTTCTTTTCCAATCCCACACTGCTCGCCGCCATGAAAAATGCACGCTCGGGCGGGCGGCGGCTGCATCTTTTCGGACTGGTCTCCGACGGCGGGGTGCATTCCTATCAGACACACCTCTACGCGCTGCTGAAGATGGCCAAGCAAAATGGAGTTGACCGGGTTTTCGTTCACGCCTTTATGGACGGCCGCGACACCCTGCCCACGAACGGCGCCGGATATCTGGAACAACTGCAGCAGAAGATGCGCGAGTACAACACCGGAAAGATCGCGTCGGTGAACGGGCGCTACTACGCCATGGATCGCGATCGCCGCTGGGAACGAATCGCGAAAACCTTCAACGCGATGGTTGCGGGCGACGGCGAAGGCGGCAAATACGTTGACCCTGTACAGGGCGTAAAAGATTCTTACAACAAGGGTGTGACCGATGAATTCATCGTGCCCTTTGTTTGTGTCGACAATCGCGGGGAACCGTTGGCCACGATCCGGGACGAGGATTCCTGTATCTGCTTCAATTTTCGCGCTGATCGCGTCCGCGAGATCACGCGAGCCCTGGCCCGCGAAAGCGGACTCAATGCCGAGGCGGGACGCGACTTGCCGGGAGCTGCCGATCTCGACGCCACGATTCCGCGCGAGCGGGTTCCTAAAAATCTGCACTACGTCTGCATGACCCAGTACGACAAAAAATTCTCTCTGCCGGTAGTCATTCCGCCGGAGTCGCTCGACAATATTCTTGCCAACGTCATGGGGCAGGCGAACCTCCGCAACCTGCGCGTGGCCGAGACTGAGAAGTACGCTCACGTAACTTATTTTTTCAACGGAGGCATCGAGCAACCATTCCCCGGGGAAGATCGAGTTCTGGTGCCATCGCAGAAGGTCGCGACCTACGATCTCAAGCCGGAGATGAGCGCCGGCGGCATTGCGGATGCGGTGATCAAAGCGGTGGAAGAGGGAACATTCGACGTCATCATCGTCAATTTTGCCAATGCCGACATGGTCGGCCATTCCGGAAAACTCGAGCCCACGATCAAAGCCGTCGAAACTGTCGACGCCTGCCTGGGCCGCATTGAGCCGGCGGTTCGTGCCAAAGGTGGCGCATTGCTGATTACGGCCGATCATGGCAACGCGGAAATGATGATTGACCCCGCGACCGGCGGTCCGCATACCGCTCACACCACCAATCCAGTGCCATTTATCGTCATCGCGGAAGACAGCAAACAATTCACGCTGAAGCCGGGTGGCTCTCTGCGCGATATCTCACCGACAGTGCTGGCCATGCTTGGATTGCCGCAACCCAAAGAAATGACTGGACACGACCTGCGTGTCCCGCTGAAGAGTGCCTGAACCGCAAGGCAAATGGGCAGTGAGAGTAGTCTGTGACCTGTACTTGCTTCGGATCATGAAACTGCTGATTGTCCTCCGCCATCCTTTCGAACTCTGGAACGCGCCCCCTTGGCTCTCCGAGCGGTTGAATCGCGATTTTCACGGCATCGAATCGGTTCAGCGATCGAGTTACGACGGGATCGAAGATGACCTTCGCGCAGCCGAAGTCGTCGTTACCTGGTCGCTGCGCCCTGAACAATTCAAGGCCGCATCCCACTTGCGCTGGATTCATTCTCCGGCCGCGGCAGTTCACCAGCTCATGTTTCCGGAGTTGGTCAATAGCGATGTGGTCCTGACCAACGCCCGCGAAGTTCACGGTCCGGTGGTCGCCGAGCATGTCATGGCGCTGATCTTTGCCCTGGCCAAATGCTTGCCGCAAGCGGTGCGCTCGCAGCAGAAGCATGTCTGGGGACAGGAGACGATCTGGCGCGGGCGCCCTCGCCCCCGTGAATTGGCGGAGGCTACGTTGGGACTGGTCGGTCTAGGCAGTATCGGACGAGCAGTCGCAAGGCATGCCTCCAACCTGGGCATGCGCGTTATCGCTGTCCGCGAGAATACCGCGAAGCCGACTCCCCAGGGCGTGCAGGAAGTCTTTGCTTCGTCGCAACTGGACGCGTTGCTCGCCCAATCCGACTACGTAGTCCTGGCCGCGCCGGTCACCTCGGGTACACGCGGATTGATCAACGCGGCGCGTCTCGGAAAAATGAAACCGGAAGCCTGCCTCATTAACGTCGGCCGTGGACCGCTGGTCGACGAAGCGGCACTGATCGACGCGCTGCGCGAGAAAAGAATTGGCGGCGCAGCATTGGATGTTTTTGAAGAAGAGCCGCTGCCGGCTGACTCTCCATTGTGGGATCTTGAAAATCTCCTGATCACGCCCCACACTGCCGGCCTCACGGAAAAGCTTTGGGAGCGCCACTACCAGCTCATTTCTGAAAACCTGCGGCGTTACATCGCGGGCCAACCTCTGCTCTCGGTTGTGGACAAAAAGCTGGGCTACTGAGGCGGGTTTTCACTCGCCGGCGTTTCGCCGAAGATCCGTGTCCAGCGTCAAGCCGCCGCTGCAATCCTTCGAATCAGATCTTCCTGCTCGGCTTTGCTTTCCGCGCCGATGGTGAAGGCATCGAGCACGCCCAGCGACAGCGCATATTTCAAGGCTTCGTCCTGGCGACCGCGCAGGTCTCCCTGACCCAGAATCTTCATGCCGACTATGCCTTTGCCAGCCGCCTTCATTTCGCGAAGCACGCCCACTACCGTGTCGGGGTCGGCGTCCATATGCGAACCGATGGGATTGATCCTCACCAGATCGACTTCGACCCACGGCGATTTGGCTGCGGCGCGCAGGGCCTCGATGCTGTGGCAGGAACAGCCATGCGCGCGAATGATTCCTTTCTCCTTCGCTTCCGAAAAAACGTCCATCACTCCTCTGTACCGCTCCGTCCAGTCGCCTTCGGTGAGGCAATGCATGAGGCAAATATCCAGATAGTCGGTCCCCAGTTCGCGACGGAAGCGGTCGAGATCGGCGCGAGCTTCCGCAGGGATCGCGTGCCCAGGTTTTGGTCAGTATGGTGACCTTATCGCGAGACACATGCTTGAGCGCTTCGGCCACATGAGGATGGCTTCCGTAGGCATCGGCGGCGTCGAAGAATCGCAGGCCATTGTCATGTCCGTTGAGCAGCAGATCAGAGAGACCCTTCACGCCCAGAGCTGTCTGATGGGAGTGGTGTCCACTGCCCACCGTGCCTGTTCCCATTGCGAGCCGGCTGGTGGTAATGCCGGTTTTGCCCAGCACGACGGTGTCGGAGGCGGCGAATTTCTGCGGCAACGGAGGCAGCGCTCTTGCCATGGTGGCCGAACCCCGCCAGCCGATCCATGCCGCTCCCACGTCCGTAAGCTGCTCCGACAATGAATTCTCTGCGCTTCATTGGTTCCCCTTTCCGCCCGCTACTCGGCCAGCGAGTCCGCCCTATGTGTCTTTACTCCTATACATCGTTGGACGCAACCGCTCCGGTTTCGGATATCACGGTTCCGGATATCGGGTGATATCGAAAACAAGTTGCTTCCATTCATTCGTTCCGCCACTCCCTTCCGTCTGGCGCATTCCAACGGCGACCCAGAAGCCGAATACCGATGATTCTCCCCGCGTTTCTACAGTGTTCCCCTGACATACGGGATCGCCAACTGCACCGTATTGTTACGCCTGCGGAGACGTGAAACAACTCTTGAGCCGGAATCTGGATCAGAGGGTTGTCGTTAAGGCTCAGTTCACTCTCACTAACGAGGTGACTTAAATGCTTTGGACAATTTTTGTGATTCTGTTGGTGCTGTGGCTGCTCGGATTGGTGAGTTCGTACACGCTGGGCGGATACATTCACATCCTGCTGGTCATCGCTGTTGTAGTGCTGGTGATCAATCTGATTACGCGGACGTCGGCCGGCGCTCTAAATGGGGGCAGTGCTCAATGGAGAACTCAGTAGTGTATATCGGTCCTTCGACAAAATCGAAGTTTGGGAGGAAACGTTGAAAAAATCTCTGGTTCGCAGTTTTGCTTAGTTTGATTACATTGCTTGGCAATCTGGCCTGGGCCACTGCCAAGGAGGACTCGGAAGAGCGACTGCAAAACGCCGGCTATGTTCTTAAAGAAATCATGGACGCGCCGGACAAGGGCATCCCGGAAGAGGTGCTGGACGATGCAAAGTGCATCGTGGTTGTTCCTCACCTGATCAAGGCCGGCTTTATTGTGGGCGGAAAGCACGGCCGCGGCGTGGCCACTTGCCGCACCGCGAACGGCTGGAGCGCTCCCGCTTTCATTTCTGTCGGCGGCGGAAGCTGGGGACTGCAGATCGGCGCCGAAGGCATCGACCTGGTGATGCTGGTGATGAACGACAAAGGTCTGCAGCACCTGCTTTCCAGCAAATTCCAGATCAGCGGTGAAGGCTCTGCCGCTGCCGGGCCCGTTGGGCGTCATGCCTCCGCCGGTACCGACTGGAAAATGAATGCCGAACTGCTGACTTACTCCCGCTCCAAGGGCGCATTTGCCGGCCTGACGCTGGAGGGAGCAGTCGTGGAGCAGGACGCTGATTCGACCGAAGCCATCTACGGCAAGGACATCCCTTTCCGCAGGATACTGACCGGAAATGTTCCCGCGCCCCCCGCGGCCGCGCCCTTTATGGCAGCCGTTGAACGGGCCGGCCACAAGGCCGCCGCCCACGAGGCCAAGGAGCAAATGCAAGACGAAAAAAAATAAGACCTTGGTCGTCGGTGATCAAACCTGATTGCCGACGATTGAGTGCCCCTTCGTCACAGCCCCGCCGTAATACGCGGGGCTTTTTTTTGCCCGCGAAGCAAGCTTTCGCGAACCACGCCGTTACAGCGCCGCCTCAACTGTGATTCAATATTGGAATTATGGACACCGATCGACCATTTGAACCGTCTCTTCGCATATGACGCCTGGGCTAATCGTGAAGTTCTGACCAGTTGCGGGCGCCCCCGCCGCTCCCGCGCGTCCTGAAATTCTCGCCCATATTCTCGCCGCGGAGCGGCTCTGGCTGGAACGGCTTGAGGGGCGGAAGCAGACGCTTCCGGTTTGGCCGAGTTCACACTCGAAGAGTGCGAGCAGGCAGGCAGACGAGTTGTCGGGCTGTGGAAGACCTACCTGGCGGCCAGCGGCGAGGCTGATCTGGCAAAGTCGATCAGCTATAAAAATAGCATGGGCGAAGACTGGAGCAGCCGCAAAGATGACATCCTGATGCATGTGATCATGCATTCGGCATATCATCGCGGACAGATCGCGGCGGACATGCGCCTCGCGGGATTGAAGCCGGCGTACACCGATTTTATTCATAGCGTCCGCCAGGGCTTCATATAGTAGGGCCGTAAAATGAGCCTAATGCCGAAGCGACCCAACCTGATTCGCTCGAAGATCACGCCACTTTTTATTCTGCAGTTCTGTGTCGTGATCTAGTGGTCATCTTGGTGGTCGCATTCCGTCCTGGAGAATGGACATCGCGCGGTGGATTGGACTCTGTATCGCCATTCCATCCGCGGTTTTGCTGTTCACAGCGCGTTGGCAATTGGGAAGATCCTTTTCCGTGACCCCGCAAGCGCGCAAACTCGTGACCCACGGCATTTACTCGAAAATCAGGAATCCGATCTATGTGTTCAGCGGGCCTGCTGGTACCGGGCGTGCTGATTGCGTTACAATATCGCTATGCCTTTCTTTTGCTGCGGTGCTGGTTCCGCCCCAGATCATTCGCGCCCGCCAGGAGGGCAAGGTTCTCGAAGCCAAGTTCGGGGACGAATATCGAAAATATCGGGAAAGAACCTGGTTTTGATCCAGCGCATCTTACTTACCAGGTCACCGGCTAAGAAGGGACTGAGAAGTAACCGGGGAGAGAGTGGACACCAGTAGATTAAGAAGCTTTGAGACTGGGTCTTTGTGATTCAGGCGAGGGATCATGCACAGAATCTTCTTTTCGCCGCTAGGCATCGTGTTTTATGCCCTGAGGTCTTCGCCGCAAGTCTCGCCCCAGCCGGGCCCCGCGCCCACCGCGGCGTCACCAGCGGCCGCCGTAATCAACTGGCCTCGGGACGTTATTTCAGTGGAATTGGCGAAGTCGCTCGACGCCAGGAAAATCAAAGCCAACGACAAAATCGAGGCCAAGACCGTGATGGACTTGCTGTCGCATGGCCAGATTGTGATTCCGCGAAATACCAAAATTATCGGGCATGTGACCGAAGCCAAGGCTCACAGCAAACAATCCCCGGACTCGATGGTGGGCATCAGCTTTGACCATGTGCTGATGAAAGATGGCCGCGAACTGCCGTTGCAAGCCTCGGTGCAGGCGGTCGCGCGCCCGCTGCAGACCTCGTCCCGATCAACCCGGAGGATCCGATGAACTCGAGTCCCGCCGGACCTGCCGACAGCCGGCACCGGCCAGCGAGGCACATGGGAGGAATCGCCCAATGCCAGCCCTCGTATCCCGCCGGCTATCCGCCGCGCGGCCGCCCGGTCGCCCTCGGATCCGAGTGGACGCAGGTAGGGTCAACCGTCGCTCCGCTCGGTTCGACCAGCCAGGGAGTAGTCGGGATAAGGGCCTTTCCCTGAACTCCTCAGGTTCGACTTCCGTGTTGAGTTCGAACACTGACAACGTGCATCTGGACACCGGCGCCCAGTTGATTCTGCGAGTCCAGTAACGCTGGAAGTGCGGGCCGCCCGCGAAATTCCGAATGATTGACATCTCCGCCGCCGAAGGACGTTTTCTCGCCGATCTGCACCTTGCATTGCCTCGACTTCTTCCGGACTTCCTTATTGGTCGTCGCTGGTTTGGCGGCAAGGCTCGCGTGATCTCCTCCGTGGAAATTTTGGACATCGTGCCGGTTTACCGGCAGGCCCTCAGCTGGTATCTGGTTCTGGCCAGGGTTGACATACGCTAGCGGCCCGGCCGAGACGTATGACGTTCCTGTCGTCCCTTGCCGGAAGAAGCTTCGCCGATGAATCGGGAGTCCGCCTCCGTGATGCGGATTTCGAGGGCAGGACTCCCAGGAAGAAATTGTGCTGGCCGACGCCTTGTCGGACGAACGGTTTCTTGCGACCTTGCTGGATGCGATCGCAGAAGGCGGGTACTTTCGCGGAGCCGGAGGGGAAATGCGAGCCGTTTCCACCCCAGCGCTAGCCACCCTTTGGCAGCCGTCGCGGGGATCACTGTCACCGTCCTTGATGAACGCGGAACAGAGCAACAGTTCGGTGGTCTACGGCCAATGCCTGGTGCTGAAAATATTCCGTCGTGTGGAAGAAGGGCTTAACCCGGATTTGGAGATTGGCACCTTCCTGACCGAAAAGACTTCGTTTCGAAATGCCGCCCGCGGCAGCGGGCTATCTTGAATATGTAAGTCGAGATGGGAAAAGAACCTCGCTGGGAGTGCTCCAGGGGTACGTCGCAAATCAGGGAGATGCCTGGCAGTTCACTCTGGATAACCTGGCCGAATATTACAAAACAGCGCTCGACGCAGGCGGTCTAGCGGTTAGTGAAATTCCGTCTGATCCGATTCTTGCGCTATCTGACCGGGCGATTCCGGATGCAAGCCAGGCAGAGAATCGGCCGTTACCTCGAGGCCGCCGAGCTCCTGGGTAGAAGGACGGCGGAGCTTCACCTGGCTCTGGCCTCGGAACAAAACGATCCGGAATTCACGCCCGATCCCGTTTTCCCAAGTCGAGCGGCAAACCTTTGTGAATTCTTCCTTCGCTCTACTGACTTCGAACTTTCGACCTGCTTCGCCGTCGAAAAGATGCCATGCCCGTCCCTCTTCGACAGGAGGCAGACAGGGTTCTCGGCCTCGAAGAAAAGGCTCGACAACGCTTTCAAGCTCTTGGCCGGAGCGAGCTTTCGGCGATGCTCACCCGCATCCATGGCGACTACCATCTCGGCCAGATTCTCTTTACCGGAAGCGACTTCGTGATTATCGATTTCGAAGGCGAGCCCGCGCGCCCCTTGCAGGAGCGCCGCAAAAAGCGCTCGCCGCTTCAGGATGTCGCTGGAATGCTGCGGTCGTTTCACTATGCGGCCTATGCCCCGCTTCTCCGGACCGCCGCCAGACAAGACTTCGACGGTAATTCGCAGGCTCTGGGAAACTGGGCCAGCTACTGGCAAAAGTGGGTATCGGCGGCGTTTCCTGAAAACCTATCTCGAGAGTTTCCCGAGGCTCGTTATTTATTCCTGAGAGCAGGGAAGAGCTGGCGCTCCTGCTGGATGCTTTCCTTCTCGATAAGGCGGTGTACGAACTGGGATATGAGCTGAACAACCGCCCGTCCTGGGTGCGGATTCCCCTGGACGGCATTTCGCAGCTGCTGCTGACTCACGCCGTAGAGACGTAGCTTGCCTACGTCTCCCGCCGGGGAATCAGATGCACTACACCTTCGAGGCTCGACTGCTCTTGCCGAACGCCTTCTGGACCAGGGTATAGCGCGCCGCGCCCATGATTCCGCAATCGTCGTTCAGCACTACCTTGACGGGCATGTCCTGCAGCAATTCCCGCATGCGTCCCTTGCTCAGGAACGACTCCATAAAAACGGGATCCTTCATCTTGGCCAGATTTCTGGCGGCGATGATGCCACAGACAAAAATGCCGCCCGGTGGCCATGAAGTTCAGGGCGTAATCTCCCGCCTTCGCGCCGTATGCGCTGACAAAGACCGACATGGTCTGGTCACAGATGGGAGCCTTCTTTTCGAGAGCCATTTTCGATATCAGCGCTGGAGCGTCGTGGGATTTCTCCATCTCCTCTTTCAGCCACGCCGGCTCCTCAGCCTTTTTGCTGTCGCGAAGAAAGTCATAGATGGTCTTGATTCCCGGTCCGGAAAGAATGCGCTCGCTGCTGGCGTGCCCGTGCTTTTTCAGAACATATCGAAGCAACTCGATTTCCAGGTCGTTCCTGGGGGCGAAATCGTTGTGCCCGCCTTCGCAGGCGAAAGGATGGTGCCGAAACCCATCCCAGTAAAGACCCGCCACGCCGAGGCCAGTGCGGGCCGAGATGACCGCGCGATTTCCCTCGGCATGTTCCGATCCTTCGCTTAGGGTGACCAGGTCCTTGGACTCGAGGGCGTCGACACCGTACGCGTAGGCCTCGAGATCGTTTATCAGTCCCACTGATTCGAGCTTTAGCTGCTGGGCTAACTCGCGCGAGTCGATGGTCCAGGGAAGATTCGAAATCTTGCTGCGGCCGCCGCGCACAGGTCCGGCCACGCCGAAACAGGCGCTGTGTACCGGAATTCCCTCGGTTTTGACAAAGTCAGTAATGATCTCCGCCAGGCCGCCATGCTCCTGGCTGGGGTACGTTTTTTCGATTACACATTTCAGCTTGCTGCCTTCAGTTTCGAAAGCGGCCAGCCGGGTGCGAGTTCCGCCGATATCGCCTGCGAGAATCATGGTTCGATTTTCCTCCACTGCCGGCCGTCGCGGGCCAGCAAGTCGTCAGATTCCGCCGGTCCCCACGCGCCTGACGGGTAGTTAGGAAATCTGCGCGGGGGCAAGGCTTGCCACACATCCAGAACCGGATCCACGATGCTCCATCCGGCCTCCACCATGTCCGCGCGCTGGAATAGAGTTGCATCTCCGATCATGCAGTCGTAAAGCAGGACTTCATAACCGGTGTAAGCGTCCGCCCCGAAATACTTGGAGTATTCAAAACTCATGTTCACCGCGCCCACGCGCAGACACCGGGCCGGGAACCTTGGCGCCGAAGCTCAGCGAGATGCCTTCGACCGGCTGGATCTGCATGATCAATTGGTTGCTATGTTTGTGAACCGGAGCGTTGCGGAAAATCTCGAATGGGGTGCGCCGGAATTGAATCGTAATCTCGGTATGACGCTGCGCCAGGCGTTTGCCGGTACGGACATAGAACGGAACACCCGCCCAGCGCCAGTTGTCGATGTTGAGTTTCAAGGCCACAAAAGTTTCGGTTTTGGATTCGGGAGCGACGCCGGCTTCAGAGCGGTATGCCACTACTCTTTCCCCCGCGATCACCCCTTCGCCGTATTGACCGCGCACGGTGGATTGCAGAACGTCTTCGGAATCCAGAGGCTGCACCGCTCGCAGAATCTTGGCCTGTTCATTGCGCACCGCATCCGCCTGAAACGACACCGGAGGCTCCATGGCAGTCAGGCTGAGAAGTTGCATGATGTGGTTGGGAACCATGTCGCGCAGCGTTCCTGCGGTATCAAAGTATCCGCCCCGTTGCTCGACGCCGACGGTCTCAGCGTTTGTGATCTGCACGTGATCGATGTAGCGCCGGTTCCAGATGGGCTCGAAGATGGCGTTGTCAAAACGAAACACCATGATGTTCTGCACCGTCTCTTTACCCAGGTAGTGATCGATGCGATAGATCTGGTTTTCCGCCAGTACGGATTTGACATCTCGATTCAAGGTCTTGGCGGATTCGAGATCGTGCCCAAAAGGCTTTTCAATGACCACCCGCCGCCAATGCCCATTTTCCTGGTTGGAGAGCCCGGCTTTGCCTAGTTGCTGCACGATCTGTGCGAAAAACTTAGGCGCAGTCGCCAGATAGAACAAATAGTTGCGCTTCCGTCTTGTGCTCGCGATCTACGGTGGCGAGTTGGGTTGCCAGGGTGGAATAGGTGGCTGGATCGCCGAAATCACCGCGTTGATAGTAAAGCCGCTGAGTGAACCATTCCCAGGCTTCGGTGCCGCGGTCCGCCGGTTGCAAAAAGCTGGTGACCTGATCGCGAAAATGTTCGAGGGTCAAATCGTCGAATGACACTCCTACGACCGCAAAATTCGTCGGCAGCAGTTTCGCTTTAGCCAGGTTAAAGAGCGCCGGCACCAGCTTGCGCTTGGTTAAATCGCCCGATGCCCCGAAGAGGACCATTGCGCACGGTCCCGCAGCCTTACCGGCTATCTCGTGCTCTTCATGCTGATTGACTGGCGCTGTGGTGACCATATGGCCTACGAGTCCCGGATGTGCCTTTGAGGACATTACAGGATACTGCAAGTTTCGAGATCGTAAATCCTGGACTTCAATAACCCGCGTCAGGGTGGACGCCAGGAAGACTTCGGCACCCGCACATCTTTTATTATCCCGTCGGGAACATAACCTTGGCCAAGCTTCGTCGTCCGAGGCGCCTTTGTCCGGTATAATCCCCAATTCGCCTGACTGCGATGTTTTGTAAAGAGGTGGAATGAAAGTTCGGCCCGGAATAGAGCTGGCGGGCCTCAGCGATGTCGGCTGCCAGCGAGAGAATAATGAAGACCGCTATGCCTATTGGGAGCCGGCTGACGATCAAACGTTTTTGTTAAAGGGCCGGCTGGCGATCGTAGCCGACGGGATGGGCGGATACGAAGGCGGCCAGGAAGCCAGCCGCATCGCGACTGAGGCGATTGAAGAGGTGTATGCCGACACGGTGGTCGGCGATCCCCGGTCCTGGCTGCTGGCAGGCTTTCAGACCGCGCACACCCGCATCCAGCAGTTCGGCGCCAAATATACCGATCTCCACGGGATGGGTACCACCTGCACCGCAGTTGCTCTTCTCGACCACCGGCTGTATTACGCGCACATCGGGGACAGCCGCTTGTACCTGGTACGCAATTCTTCCATTTCACGGCTTACGCACGATCACTCTTATGTTACGCGGCTGGTCGAAAACGGCATCATTCGGGCGGAAGAGGCTGAATCTCATCCCCAAAGGCATATCCTGACGGCGGCTTTGGGGGCGGGCGCAAGCGTTACTCCAGATTGTCCCCCTGAGCCGATCTCCCTGCAGTCAGGGGACGTGCTGGTGCTTTGCACCGACGGTTTGTGGGGGCTGCTGAGCGACCAGGAGATTCAAGAGACGGTGACCGGAAAGACCGCCGAAGAGAGCTGTCACGCTCTGGTGGAGACGGCAAAACAACGAGGCGGCCCGGACAACATTACCGTACAGGTTCTGCGGGTCGAGCTGAGTCCCACTCATCCCGGACGCCTCACCAGTTTCGCAGATCACTCGAATAGTCAATAATCAACGAAAAAGGTCTGCATCCAAATAAACCCTGCTGAACAGATCGGGTTATCTGGCATGATGTCGAGGTCATGAAAATCTCCCAAAAGGGGCTCTATGCGCTGCAGGCCATGATGATGCTGGCCCGCCACTACAATCAGGGAGCCATCCGCATCCGCGATATCGCCTATGAGGAAGTCCTTCCCGAGAAATTCCTGGAACTGATTCTGCTGGAGTTGAAAAACGCCCGCATCGTGGAAAGCGTACGCGGCGCCAAGGGCGGATACCAGTTGCGCCGCCCGCCCTCTGAAATTCGTCTCAGTGAGATCATTCGGCTGATTGACGGTCCCCTGGCTCCTTTTGGCGATGCCGAGCAACTCCGCAGTCTGATCGATCGCGATTTGGAGCATCGAGCCCTGTATCAGGTGTTTCTCGAAGTTCGCAATGCCGCCGCCAAAATTCTGGAGCACACCAGTCTTGCTGACATCGTCGGAGGGAATCTGGCGAAGCCCCGAAAGCGCCAGCGACCGAAAAAGAGCGACGGCGCGAGCGTGCTGCCCATGGTCATTTCGGGTGGCGGCCGCAAGGGCAAGGAATAACGGAATAGCAGCAAAGATTTAGAGTCTTGATCCATCCATCTCCAGAAATCCAAGAAGTAGACTTGCGCGCCGAGTCCTCCCTGTGTTAAATACCACTTAGTCTATTATTTTAGTAGACATAATTAGAGATAGCGATACCCGGAGAAGGAACCGAACCCTTGCCGCCGCATTTTGAGTTCCGTCGTTTCCGTTTGCAGCCGCGGCAGTCGCACGCATTCCAGGTTCTCCCTATCTGCGCTTGACAGCGGTTTTCGAGATGCGATACACGAACAATTTCGAAGAAGAGTAGATAAGGGCTCACGGCGGGCCTGTTCATGCACAGCCCCCTGCCGATCTCGATCCCTGCCAGAGCCTTCCACAGGCTGTTGTTGTTTTCACAACTAGCTGGCTGACGGCTTCAATTCGCGAAATCCACAGGAGACTGTCTAATGAGATCCCGAAATCTATGTATCGCTGTTTTTGTACTTTTGCTCACCGCTCGTTTGGGCGCGGCACAGGAGATCACGGTCGCGGCGGCCGCCGATCTTCAGTTCGCATTCCAGGACGTTGCGGCGCGCTTCGAGAAAGATACCGGCAAGCACGTAAAGCTGATCTTCGGATCCTCCGGAACTTTCTTCGCTCAGATACAAAATGGCGCCCCGTTCGACCTGTTTTTCTCCGCCGACATTGACTATCCCAAACGGCTGGAAACCGCCGGCCTGACCGAACCGGGGACTTTCTATCCCTATGCCACGGGAAAGATCGTGCTGTGGGCGCCCAATGGGTCGAAACTCGATTTGAACCGCGGCCTGCAAGTATTGCTCGACCCCAGCGTCCGCAAGATCGCCATTGCGAATCCGGAGCATGCGCCCTACGGACGCGCCGCCGTCGCCGCGTTGCGTCACGAAAACCTCTACGACAAAGTGTCCGCGAAATTCGTACTGGGAGAAAACATCTCGCAGGCGGCTTCCTTTGTCGTCTCCGGCAATGCGGACGCCGGCATCATTGCTCTTTCGCTGGCCCTGGCTCCATCCACGAAAGCAAAGGGAACCTATTTCGAGATTCCGGCCGATGACTATCCCGCCATCCAGCAGGCAGCGGTGGTCTTAAAGTCATCGCCGAATAAAGAAATTGCCCGCCAGTTTTTGACATTCCTGAAGACCCCGGCAATTCAAGACCTTTTGCGAGGTTACGGCTTCGCTGTTCCGGGTGCCGCGGCGGCGGGAAATTGAACGTGCCTCAAAAGACGTTGCGCAGAATTCTGAAAGCGAATTCCAAAACGAAAGAGGAATACGACCAATGAAACGGCTTCTGTGGTTTAGTGGATTCATCCTGTTGATGAGCGGGGCGATGGCACAGACCGATCCGGCTTCCAAAGCTCCGCCAAAAAAACCGGCCGCTCAAACGCGAGTCAGCGCCAAAGAAGTGCAGGAGCTTCGCGACGCGCTGGCCGCACAGCAGCAGCAGATGGAGGAGCAACGGCAGCAGATGGATCAGCTGAAGTCCCAGCTCCAGCAACTGCTGGATGCGACCCAACAGGCCAACGCATCTGCGCAAAAAGTACAGGGCAGCGCCGAGCAGGCCCAGGCTACCGCCGCTCAAGCGCAGCAATCAGCCTCCGAAGCCCAGCGTGCGGCGGATCAGGCCTCGACCAATGCGACCGATGTCAAAACTGCGCTTTCGGTTGTAGATAGCAAGACCAAAGACGACGACAAGAGGCTGAGCGCCCTGCAAGATATCCTGGGACGCTTCCGCTTCGTGCGGCGACGTTCGGCTGCGCGGCGAAGACTTTTTTCAGGATTGCCCCACCTGCATTACCCGCAATCGCGCCCGCCTGCGACTGCGCTTCGGGGTAGACGGCAAATTGAACGAGGACTTTACCGGAGGCTTCGTTCTTGCCTCAGGTTCGCTGGGTGATTCCAACAGCACCAACGAGACCCTTACCAACTTCTTCACCCGCAAAACGATCGGACTCGATCGCGCTTACGTGACCTATCAGCCGATCGCGCACAACTGGCTCCGTCTGACCGGCGGCAAGTTTGCTTTTACCTGGCAGCGCACCTCGATGACCTTCGATCCGGATATGAATCCCGAGGGTTTCAACGAGAAATTCTCATTCGATCTGCCCGGCCCGGTCCTGAAAAACTTCGCCATCCAGGGAATTCAGTTGCTCTACAACGAAAACGCCAAGGGCGACGACTCCTTCACCGTGGGGGCCAGGTATCCGGCAGGCTGGACTTCGGCTTCCTGACCAGCACTCCGTCGTTTACGCTTCTTGACTGGAGATTCCCGACTCTATCCTCGCCGCCCCGGGCTTTGCCGTGCAGACGACCGGGTGAAGGGCCAGGTTGCGCCGCGGGCTCTGGTTTGCCCACCGTTGCGCCTTGCGTCTACGGTCCTCAAGGTTTCACCAACGCGACCTACACGGACGCTTCCGGCAAACCCCATTTCCTGTCCGGATTCACCTACGCCGACTTCATTCTGAACAACCAGTTCAAGACGGGTTGGAACCGTTTTCCGATCAATCTGATGTTGGAATATGAAGACAATCTGGACGCGGCCGCCCATCCGCTGGATTCCAAGGGAAATGTCCTGACCGATCTTGGAAGCCAGGGGAAGGCCTATCAGGTTGATTTCAGCGTGGGGCAATTGAAGAACAGGAATGACATTCAGCTGGGATATGCCTGGTGGCGTCAGGAGCAGGATGCCGCAATCTCGTCCTTCCTCGAAAGCGAAACAGCGCGCTCCTTCCAACATCCTTCAAAACCGTATTTATGCCTTGTGGAAGATACGGTCCAATACCGTGGCCAGTTACAACCTTCTGGATCGGGCGCACCTTGAACAGCAATCTGCAACACGCAATTCTGGCGCCGGGAGTTACGCCTGGCGAACAGGAGCCCTATCTCAAGCGCATGCAGTTCGACCTGATTTATTCGTTCTGAGCTCGCTCGGAGCGATGTTCTACAATCAGACCGCCGGCCGGGCCTTGTATGCCGGCGGTCGCACTGGATGATTGGTTTGAATCTGTTTCTCGGCAAACTGCACAACATGATTTCACGAAGAGAGTTTATGGCAGGGACTTCCGCGGGCGCAGTCGCGGCGATGTTTCCGTGGTCCTCGTGGGCCGCAGAAGCGCCCGGTATAGAAATCCCGGGCAAAGCGGGCATGATCGTTCGCTCGGACCGTTTTCTGGATCTGGAAATGCCCCCGGAGTTTTTCGATTCGTGGATCACTCCCGAGCCGCATTTCTTTGTTCGCAACCACATGCATGAGCCCGACGCGCTGAATCCTGGCGAGTGGAGACTCAATATCGGCGGAGAAGCTCGAAAACCCGCTCAGTCTGAGCCTGACCGACTTGGCGAAGATGGAGCAACACACCGTTACCAATACGCTGGAGTGCGCCGGAAACGGCCGCAGCTTTCAGCAACCCCGCGTTCCCGGCGTGCAATGGCAGCGTGGGGCTGTGGGCACCGCGCGTTTCACCGGTCCCCGCCTGCATGATCTGCTTCAACGCGCGGGAATGAAGCCTGCCGGCAAGCACGTAATGTTTCGCGGTCTGGATGAAATCCCGGGCAAGGTGCCGGCGTTTATTCGCAGCATCCCTATCGAGAAGGCGATGGATGCGGATACGCTGATCGCTACCCACATGAACGGCGCGCCTCTCGCCCGGCATCACGGATTTCCCGCGCGCGCCCTGGTCCCCGGCTGGATCGGAGCCGCCTCTTGTAAATGGATCACGGAAATCAAGGTTCTGGACAAAGAATTTGAAGGCAACTTCATGAAGCCGGGATACCGCATGCCCAATCAGCCGGTTTCTCCCGGCGGCGATGTAAATCCCGACGATACTCATCCGATCACCGCTCTCGGCGTGAAGTCGATCATCGCGCGGCCAGGCGACGGTTCCACTTCCAAATCCAGTCGGGTGAGAATCGAAGGAGCGGCATGGGCCGGTGAAGCCAACATCGTGCGAGTGGAAATCTCCACTGACTTGGGCACGACCTGGCATCCGGCCCGCCTGGGCCGCCAGCAAGCCCGCTATACTTGGCGGCTATGGAACTTTGATTGGAGTGCACCCAAGCCGGGCGAATATACGATCATGTCGCGCGCCACCGATGATCAGGGACGCACGCAACCACAAACCGCTGCCTGGAATCCCAGCGGATATCTCTACAACGCCATCGATCAGGTGAAGTTTCATGTCCTTGCCTAATTGTTTCAAGCGGTCCGCCCGGGCGATTCTTCTGGCGGCGCTGGCCAGTTCAATTCCGTTGGAAGCGCAATCTCCGATCTGCCCGCCGGCGCGGTTCAAGCCAAGGTACGTACCGCCTGCACCGAATGCCACGACTCGCGCATCATCGTGCAACAACGTTTGAGCAGCAAAGCATGGACCAAGGAAGTCGACAAAATGATCAAGTGGGGAGCGCTCGTGGATCCCAGTGATCGCAACGCCTTCATCGATTATCTGAGCCTCAACTTTCCTCCGGACAAAGCCACCGAACCAGCCGAGAGAGCCGGGTCGGGCAACAGGAAATAGCCAACTCTTCCTTTCTCGCGGTCGGTCTCAAGATTGAGCCTTCAATTGCTTCTGCTAAACTGCCAGATAAATCGGATTCATTTCTGTTCCTGAAATCGAAGAAAAATACTGATCCAAGCGAGGCGCGATGGCCGTTCTAGTGGTTGGAGGCGCAGGATACATTGGCAGTCACACCGCGCACGCGCTCAAGCGTCGCGGCCACGAAGCGATCATCTACGACAATCTGGTGGCCGGCCACGAAGCGCTGGCGCGGGGCTTTGAACTGATCGTGGGAGATGTTGCCGACACCGCCAAGCTGTCGCAGGCTTTGCGCCGGGTGGATGCGGTCATGCACTTTGCCGCCCATGCCTACGTTGGCGAATCGGTGACCAATCCCAGAAAATATTTTCAGAATAATGTGCTCGGCGGAATTTCGCTGCTGAACGCCGTGCTCGACTCCAAGGTCCGCAAATTTATCTTTTCTTCGAGTTGCGCCATTTACGGTACTCCTGCGAAATTGCCCATCACCGAGGACATGCCGCGTTTTCCGGTGAACCCCTACGGCGTTACCAAGCTGATTTTTGAGCAGGCGCTGGAGTCTTACGGACCGGCCTACGGTTTGGGCTACGTCAGCCTTCGTTACTTCAATGCCGCCGGAGCGGATGAAAGCGGCACGATCGGCGAGATCCACAAACCTGAAACTCACCTCATCCCCTCGGCGTTTGAGGCCATCCACGGTGAGCGTCCGGCGCTTGAAATTTTCGGCGACAAATATCCCACGCCCGACGGCACCTGCGTTCGCGACTACATCCACGTGAGCGATCTGGCCGAGGCGCACGTGCTCGGCTTGGAGTACCTCGGTGGCGGCGGCAGTTCCGTGGCCATCAATCTGGGGACGGGCCGCGGCCATTCCATTCGTGAAGTGCTTTCGACCATCAAGTCAGTCACTGGTCGCGAAGTGCCCAGCCGCATGGCGCCGGCTCGTCCGGGGGATCCGCCGGAACTGGTGGCTGACCCCAAACGTGCGGAAAAAGTGCTGAACTGGAAGGCGAAACGTTCGCTTGAACAGATTGTTGCAACCGCATGGAAGTGGGCAGAGGATCCGCACCCGAAGACGAAGTAAAAAGCAAAGCGCTATCGACCCAGCGTCCAGGAGGCAGAGGGGACGCTACGATAGCGCTGCCTATAATTGGCCCGAACTGTGGAAAAGCTTAGGCTGAAGACTGCACCAATTCTAGTGCATTGTCGGATACCCTGGACGGAGACGTTGGACCTTAACATGCTGGTTCTAAGCTTTACTTTGACTCCAGAATCAATGTGTTGGCGGCCTTTGTTAAAGCATTTTCTAAGTCCTGCAAATGGCGCTCCTCGGTCAGGTAGCTGATCACCATCATCCGCAGGACGCTCTGGCCCTTGACCAAGGTCTCCGAGATCCAGCGCCGGCCATCGCGCGTGACCTCGTCAACAATACGATCGTGGGCAGCGGCTCGCTGTTGCGGAGTAAGGTCGGCCGACTTGAGCCGGAACGTCACAATCGGAAGTGTCTGCGGCAGCCGCCAGTTCGAAATCGTCCGAGCCTTTTATCCAGTCGGCGAAACTTCTGGCCAGTCTAAGTTGGCGATCGATCAGCTCTTCATAGGCCTTTCGGCCGTGCACCCGCAGGGTTAACCACAACTTGAGCGAGTTCATGCGCCGCGTCCATTGCGTGCTGATGCGCGAATTGTCCGGCAGTTGTGCGCCCGCGGCTTTGGGCATGTAGGGCGCGGCAACGGAGAATGCCCGCTCCAAAATCTCGGGATGGCTGGTCAGGATCACGCCCGCAGCAAAAGGCATGGCCAGCCACTTATGGGGATCGATGGTGAGCGAATCGGCCAATTCGATGCCTCGCACCAGGTTGCGATGCTGATCGGAAAAAATCGCCGCTCCTCCGTACGCGCCGTCCACGTGCAGCCAGAGTTGGTTGCGCCTGCAGATTTCCGATATCGCGGTCAGATCGTCCACGGTCCCGGAATTCGTGGTGCCGGCGGTGGCCACCACACAGAACGGTTTTCTGCCCGCAGCCTGATCTTCGGCAATAGCCTTCTCCAACTTTTGCGGATCAAGCTGCGCCGCTTCATTTACCGCAATACGCCGCAGAGCCTTGCGTCCAATCCCAAGCAGGCCAGCCGATTTATCCAGCGAATGATGCGCCTCGGCCGAAGCGTAGAGCACAGGCTGCGCGCCAATCGAAGCCACGCCCTCTTCCACCGAATCAGGAAAGCTCGACGCCAGTGCCAGGGCAAGGCCGCTGAAGTTGGCTTCGTTGCCGCCACTGGTAAATGTTCCATCGAATCGTCGCCCGGCCAGCCCACGCGCTCGCCGATCCAGCGAACGGTTTCAAGTTCAATCTTCGACGCCAACTGCGATCGCGCCAATGTAGCAAGCTGCGGATTGAGCCCCGCCACCAGCGCTTCGGCCAGCACTCCGATGTAAGTGGGCGTCGGGTTCATCAGCCCGAAATAGTTGGCGCTGGGGACGTGAAAGCCCTGATCCACCATCTCGCGGCAGATGTCGTCCAGCACCTTGCCGGCATCTTCGCCGACCTCGGGAAGCGCGTTGTGAATCGGTCCATAACTCCGTTGTTCGACCGGAAGTTGCACGTTGCGATCAGGCAGGGAAGAGAAATAAGCGTCGATCTGATCAATCAAACGATAGCCCAGACGTCGCCGGGTTTCGGAATCGAAGTCGAAGCGCATAAGCATTCGATTTTAGATGGATCGGTAAGTCGGTGGAATATTTAAGACAGGAGAGGGACAAGCACAGAGTAGACAATTGTTATCGCTCGAGCAGCCAGTGCGAGATGACAGCACACTATTTTGATTCCTCGGTGTTCGGCTCTGTGCCCTCTGTGGTTAAAGCTCTTTCCGCCCGCAGCTGCGGAAACAGAATCACGTCGCGGATGGTATGCGAATCGGTCAGCAGCATGGCCAGCCGGTCCACTCCCACGCCAACGCCGCCCGCAGGCGGCATGCCATACGACAGCGCCCGGATGTAGTCTTCATCCATCTGGTGGGCCTCGTCATCGCCGCGCTCGCGTTCTTTCAATTGCCCCTCGAAGCGGCGGCGCTGGTCTTCGGGATCGTTCAATTCGCTGAAGCCGTTGGCAATTTCCATCTTTCCCGGCGAAGATTTCCCAGCGCTCAGTCCAGTCCGGCTCGTCCGGCTTTTGTTTCGACAGCGGAGAAACCGCGGTAGGGAACTCGTAAATGATCGTGGGCTGCGTCAAATGTTCTTCGGCCGCCGCCTCGAATAGCGCCGCGATGGTTTTCCCGGCCGGCTCTTTCGGATCGTAAGCCACGTGAGCATGCGCCGAGTTAAACCGTCGCACCAGGCTTTCCACGCCTTCCGGCGATCCGAAATCGGACATCTGCGGGTTTCGCGCCGGCCGCCTCCGGCCAGTACTCGATGATGGCCTCGCGCATGGTCATGCGCCGCCAGTTCGAACCCGCCCAATCGATCTCGTCCTCGCCCCACTTAGTCTTGGTTCCGCCGGTTACATCTTTTGCTGCCTGCTCGATCAATTGCTGGGTCAGATCCATCACGCCGCGATAGTCGGTATAGGCCTGGTAAAACTCGAGCATGGTGAACTCGGGATTCCAGCGCCAGCCCAGACCCTCGTTGCGGAAATTTCGGTTCATCTCATAAACGCGGTCGAAGCCGCCCACGGTCAGCCGCTTCAGATACAACTCCGGCGCGATGCGGAGAAACAGATCCATGTCGAGCGTGTTGTGATGAGTGACAAACGGGCGCGCCACCGCCCCGCCCGCGATGGGCTGCATCATCGGGGTTTCGACTTCGACGAATCCCTGGGCGTCCATGAACGCGTCGCAAGGACTGCACCAGCTTGCTGCGCTTGAGAAAAACCTCACGAACCTCCGGATTCATCACCAGGTCGACGTAGCGCTGACGGTAGCGCAACTCGACGTCGGTGAGCCCATGCCACTTTTCCGGCAGAGGCAGAAGATCCTTTGAAAGAAACGTGATCTCTTCAACGTGGACAGAAAGCTCGCCGGTTCGAGTGCGAAACAAATATCCGCTGACCCCGATGTGGTCGCCGAGGTCGAGCAGTTTGTACAGTTCGAATCCTTTTTCCCCCACCGCATCTTTCTTGACGTAAATCTGCAATCGCTGGCCGCCCTGCTGGAGGTGGGCAAATCCAGCCTTCCCCATCAACCGGATCGCCATGAGCCGGCCGGCAACGCGTACGTTGACCCGCGGATTCTCCAGTTGCTCGGCAGTCTTGTCCGAGTACTCCGCAAGAATCTGCGGAATGGTGTGACTGAAATCGTACTTGCGCGGATACGCCGGCTGACCGAGAGCTTCGATCTGTTTCAACTTCTCGCGCCGCAGTTCGTAAATTTTCTCGTCGAGAGCCAAATTGTTCCTTTTGTATTCGCTAAGGACGGATGAGCGTTTGAACGTGAACAGCGATTATAAACAAGCTGGGAGAAGGGGACAGGCTCGGATCGTCAGATTTTCAGCAGTTGAAGATAGATTGCCATTCCCACCACGGCATCCACGCCCATGGCATGCAGCCGATCGACTTCTTCTTTCGTCTTGATGCCCCCGGCCACGATCAGTTGTTTCTTCGTCACGTTGCGAAGTTGCGTGACCACGTCGAGAGGCATGCCCGAGCATCAAGCCTTCGGTTTCAATATTGGTGTAGAGAAAGGCTCCGCACCAGGATTCGAGAGCCTGAATCATCTGCGCGGCGGAAATTTCGGTGAGGTGCCGCCATCCCCGGATGGCAACTTTCCCCCCTCTTGAGTCAGCCGCGAAAACCAGTTTGTCCGCGCCAACTTTGCCCGCGAGACGCTCGGCGAACGCAATGTCGATATTCCCATCCTTTATCAGTGACGATCCGAACACCACTCGCCGCGCGCCCTCTGCCAGCATCTCTTGTGCCGTCTCCGGCAGTGCGAATGCCGCCGCCCACCTGGCAGGGCAGCCGCCGCAACAACGAACGCAAAACCTGCCGGTTGTCTCCCTGCCCTTTGGCGGCGTCCAGGTCAATCAGTTGAATCAGCGGATATTTGGAGAAGCGTTCCAGCCACGGTTCGAAGTCGTCAAACTCGAGCGCCTTCTTTTCTCCCTGCACCAGCTGAACAATCTTTCCTCCCATGAGATCAATCGAAGGAATCAGCATGGCCACCTCATCGGAATTCCTGCCGCCTGCAATTCCTGTTTGAGTACTCCGATCGGCGTGATGCCTTGATGAAAGATCGAGGCGGCCAAAGCCGCGTCCGCTCGACCGTCCCGAAAAACCTCCACAAAATGCTCCGCCGTTCCGGCTCCTCCCGACGCGATTACCGGGATGTTGACCGCGCTCACCACCGCTCGAGTCAACTCGCAGTCGAAGCCGCCGCGGGTTCCATCCCGGTCGATCGAGGTCAGCAATATTTCGCCGGCTCCGCACTGTTCGGCCTCACGAGCCCATTCCACGGCATCGCGCCCGGTAGAGTGGCGTCCTCCCGTGGCTTTGACTCCGAACGAGCCGCTCTTGCCGTTGCTCACGCGCAGGGCATCAATGGCCAGAATGACAGCCTGAGAACCGTAGCGCTGCGCAATCCGCGTGATCAAAGCGGGATCGGCCAGGGCCGCGGAATTGACTGTGACTTTGTCGGCTCCGGCGTCAAACACAGCCGCGGCATCGTCCAGCGATCGAATACCGCCGCCCACGGTAAAAGGGATAAACAATTGCCGGGCGGCGCGCTTAACCACATCAAGCAAGGTGGAGCGATGTTCGTAAGTCGCGGAAATATCCAGCAACACAACTTCGTCGGCTCCGGCACGACCATGAGCCAGTGCAAGTTCGGCCGGATCTCCAGCATCGCGCAAGTCCGAGAACTTAACGCCCTTGACCACACGTCCGCCGTCTACATCGAGGCACGCGATGATGCGTTTGGTCAGCATGAGTTCAGTTCACAACTTTAAAGCTCACAAAAATTGCGCAGCAGGTGAAGCCCTGCCTCTCCCGATTTCTCGGGATGAAATTGCACTCCAAAAACTTGCCCGCGTTCCACCGCCGCGGAAAACGATCCACCGTATGCGCAATCACCAACCGTAGCATCGACCAACGGAGCGCGATAGGAGTGTGTGAAATAAACGAACGCATCTTGTGGAAGCCCGCGCAGCAGACGCGAGTCGCCGCGAACGCTCAGCTGGTTCCAACCCACGTGCGGCGACTTCACCGCGGCGGGAAATTTCTCGCATTCACCCGTGAACAGCCCCAGACCGCGCAGTTTGGGTGCTTCCTGGCTGGCTTGAAACATCCACTGCATCCCCAGGCAAATGCCGAGCAGCGGAATTTGTCGATCGATAACTTTGACGATCGCTTCCCGCAGAGCGCCTGAGAGGGCCGTTGTAGCCTCAAAATTTCCGACTCCTGGCAGAACGACCTTGCTGGCCCCTGCGATCGCTGCGGGATCGGAGCTAATGACCGACTCGTAGCCGAGATAGTCAAAAGCCTTTCGCACCGAAGCAAGATTGCCGGCCTGGTAGTCGACGATAGCGATCACAGCAGTCCCTTTGTACTCGGCAGCAGGCGAGCCATTCGCCGGTCGCGCCAGCAGGCGGCGCGTAACGCCCGCGAAAATGCCTTGAACAGCGCTTCAATCTTGTGGTGATTGGATCGGCCATAGAGCACCCGGGCGTGTACATTGGCCTTCGCGCCCCGGGCAAAGCCCTCGAAGAAATCGTGCACCAGTTCGGCCTGCAGATCGCCCACCAGTCGTTGCTTTACTTTCGTGTCCACGATTGCGGAGGCCCGTCCACCAAAATCAACCGCGGCCAGTCCCAGAGTTTCATCCATGGGCATGACGAAATATCCGGCGCGAAGAATTCCCCGCTTTGAACCCAGCGCTTTGTGAAAAGCTTCTCCCAGAACGATGCCGACGTCTTCCACCGTGTGGTGCTGATCCACGTCAAGATCGCCCTGGGCATGCAGTTCGAGGTCGAAGCCGCCGTGCCGGGCAAACAATTCCAGCATGTGATCGAAGAAGCGGATGCCGGTGGACACTTTGTATTTCCCCCGCCCATCAATCTGGAGAACGGCGTAGATGCGCGTCTCGTTCGTTTTGCGCTCAATGCGGGCTCGTCTCATGCTGACGTGGACGTCCTTTCTGCCCAGCCAATTTCCTTCAAGACCTCGGGCAACGCCGCCAGCAGGCGGTCGGTATGCGCCTGCCAACCTGCCGTGATCCGCACGCAGCCATCGCACCCCCAATCGGAAGATCGGTCGCGAACCAGAATTCCACGTGCCTTCATGTTCTGAACAAACTCCGCATGAAGGGCGCCGATTCGGGCCAGCACGAAATTTGCCTGGCTGGGCCAGAAGGGAATTCCGAGACTGTCGAAACAGTCCTGCAATCGGGTTCGGCTCGAGCGCACTTCTTCCACATAGCGTTGAACATATTCCTGATCCGCAAGCGCCGCCGGCAGGCAAGCCAGCGCAGGCCCATTCACGTTGTACGGAGAACACGAGCGCCGCAGATCCTGCATCTGTGCCGCCGACCCCATCAGCGCCCCGACGCGGAATCCAGCCATGCCATACGCCTTGGAGAAAGTTCGCGCGATAAACAGGTTTCGCACCTGACCAACGTGTTCCAAAAGCGACTCTCCGTAAAACTCGAAGTACGCCTCATCCACCAGGACGGCAGCCTGGGGCGCACTGCGAGCGATCAGCAGCAAGTCCTCCGCCGACGCAGCCGCGCCGGTGGGATTGTTCGGATTCGCAATGGCAATCAGCCGGGTGCTGGGCGTGGTTGTGTGTGCCATTACTTTCGCGGTCGGAAACTTGAAGTTGTCGTCCGCGGAAACTGAAATGATTTTCGCGCCGGTCGCGGCGGCGCAGATTTCGTACATGGCGAATGTGGGGACGACGATCACCGCCTCATCTTCGGGCTCCAGGTAGGCCTCGCACACCAGGTGGATGGCTTCATCCACGCCGTTGGTCAACAGCACCTGCTCCGGTTGAACGCCGAGAAACGATGCGACCTCGCGTTCCACCGGGGCGCGCTCCGGATAGCAAGCCAGTTGGTCGGGTTGCAATTGCCGCAGTCGTTCCAGAACCCGAGGCGAACACCCGCCGGTGTTTTCATTGAAGTCCAGCCGCAGTCCGGAGCGATCGCCGAGCGGCGGCCGGTACTGTTTCAACTTTCGGACTGCCGGGCGCGTTTCAAGCATGGCCGCACCTCACTTGTATCGACTGCGCGTGTCCCCGAAGTCCTTCGGCCTCAGCCAATGCAACCAGCGAAGGCGCAATCTTTCTCAAACCCGCGGCCGACAGCTTCCTGCACCGTTATGACTTTGACGAAATCGAGGACGCTGAGCCCTCCGCGAAAGCGGGCGGCGCCTCCGGTGGGCAGGACGTGATTCGGTCCCGACCCGTAGTCGCCCGCGGCTTGCGCCGAATAGTCCCCCAGGAAAATCGAACCCGGCGCTTGCGATGTCGGGCAAATTCTCTCGCGTAGTGGTCACGTGTTCGGATGCGATGCGGTTGGTCCAGTCGATCGCTTGTTCCGAAGATGCAGCCAGCAGGACAGCTGCCATGTTTTCGCAGCGCCTGCTGCGCGATCACATTTCCCGGGCCAGGAAAGCGACAGAACGGGCGACCGCCGCCGCTAATTTCCGCGATTGCGTGATCAGCAGAACCAAAGCCTCGGGATCATGTTCGGCTTGCGCGACCAGATCGGAGGCAATGAACTCGGGCTTGCCGTCGTCGCAAAGGATGAGCGCTTCAGTGGGACCGGCCAGAAAATCGATAGCGCAATCGAAAGCAACCAGCTTCTTGGCGGTGGTCACGTAATGATTCCCGGGGCCGACGATCTTGTCCACTCGAGGAATCGTTTTCGTGCCGTACGCCAGGGCCGCAATCGCCTGCGCGCCCGCCGACGCGATAGAACTCGCGCACGCCCAGAAGCGCCGCGGCCGCCAGCGTCGCCTGCGCCGGCCGGGGAGAAACTACGCGAATGTTCTTTCACCCCGGCGACTTGCGCCGGAATCACCGTCATCAGCAGAGTTGAAGGCAGCGGATAGCGGCCTCCCGGAACGTAGCATCCGACCGAACCCAGCGGTCGTATCACTTGTTCCAGAGAGCGGCCTTGGGTCGCTCGTTTCCACTGCGCCGGTTTTTGCCACTCGGCAAAACCTTCGGATGCTGGCCGCTGCCTCTGTCAAAGCGCGCTCGCAGCTCTCGCGGTGACTCCTGCAGCGCGGCCTCGCATCTCGCTTTCCGGAACACGAAGCGCCTCACCTGGCGCCAATCCATCCCACCGCTCCGCATACCGGCGAAGGGCGCGATCGCCATCCCGTCGCACGCTTTGAACGATGCGCCGCACCTGCGGTTCCAGCGCATCCAGCCTTTGCCCGCGCTGCTCAAGTTTGCGAACGTATCGCGCGGCGGCCGGTCCTTCGAGAATCCGCATCACATCACCACCTTGTTCAGCGGATACTCCACGATGCCCTCGGCATTCGCCGCTTTGAGCCGGGGAATAATTTCCCAGGCGGCCGACTCTTCAATGATGGTATTCACCGCCACCCACGCGTCATCGCTCAAGGTGGCAACCGTGGGCTTCTGCAGCGCCGGTAAGACCCCGAGCACAGCGGCCAGATCCTGCTTGCGGACGTTCAGCATCAGGCCGACTCGCCCTTGCGCTTCCATTGCTCCTCGCAGCATCACCGCGAGGTTTTCGATCTTGCGGCGCTTGTCGATTTCCTTCCAGGAAGCAAGGTTGGCGATGATCTGCGTGTTCGATTCCAGCAGGGTGTCGATAATCCGCAGATGATTGGCTCGCAGCGAACTGCCAGTCTCCGTAACTTCCACGATCGCGTCGGCCAGCATCGGAGGCTTCACCTCGGTAGCCCCCCAGGAAAACTCCACTCGCACGGTGACGCCTTTGCCGGCGAAATAATTCCGCGTCACGTTCACCAGTTCGGTGGCGACAATGCAACCGCCAAGATCTTCCGCGCGCTGGTAATTCGACCCCTCGGGCACCGCCAGAACCCATCGCACCTTGCCGCGGCTCTGCTTGGCGTAGATGAGATCGGCAACCGTTACGACCTCCAGCCCGCTTTCCATAACCCAGTCCAGACCGGTCAGGCCAGCGTCCAGCACGCCATGTTCGACGTATCGCGCCATTTCCTGCGCCCGAATCAACATGCACTCCACATCAGGATCGGCCGTGGTCGCCGAGTACGACCGGCCGTTGGTGTACACGTTGAGTCCGGCGCGCGAGAACAGTTGCAGCGTGGCCTCCTGCAAACTGCCTTTCGGGATGCCGATGCGCAGCTTCATGGCCGTGAACCTTCATTGAGAATCGCGTCGGCGCGGAGCGGCAGATTCCGGGTGAAGCAGGACCGGGTTCCCTCATGGCACACCACGCCTTCGCCCAGCACGCGCACTTGCAACAAAACTGTGTCGCGATCGCAGTCGGTCGAAGCCGAGACCACCTCCAGCCGATTACCGGAGGTCTCACCCTTGGTCCAGAGCTGGTTGCGGGTGCGGCTGAAAAAAGTTACGTATCCGGCGCGCAGCGTTTGCTCGAACGCCTTCCGGTTCATAAAGCCCAGCATCAGCACCTCGCCGCTGGCTGCGTCCTGCACGATCGCCGGAAGCAGCCCTTGCATCTTGTCGAAATCGATCTCGTCTTGATTCATGCGCCCTCTCCGAATTTGTGGCCACAAACAAAAAGCCCGCTGTCGCGAATCGCGTCAGCGGGCCGAATCTCTGTGAGAACTTCTAACCTATCTCAAGACACCCCCGCCAACACGTTGTGCACATGATGGTGATGGTGAAGATGGGTAGAAAAACTCATCGATAAAAAGATAGCCGAAGCCCCGGTCCTTGTCAAAAACATTCTTCACCGCACCCACGCACCCGGCGTGCGGCGGGGCAGCACTACCCCTGTCGCTGGGCCGCGCGACCATCCGCAAGCCGGTAGTGGATTCAGTTTCGAGCAAACCGCACAAACCCGAAGTCATCCTCAGGACTGTTAGTCCCCAAGGATCCTGCGCGCATCGGCGCGGTCGTAGGCTCGGTGCACATGTGCTCCGCGCAAGATGCTTCGCAAGCTCAGCACGACGCCTGGCAGAAGGTGGAGGAAGTTCAAACTGACCCACCACCCGCAAGCCCGATTTATTGACATTTTTTCCCCGGCAGAGTAGTTTCCGGGCGCAACCCACCCAGGGACAAATTAAAAACAGCACCGGATTCCGGGGAGGAAACCGGTGACTTTTTTGAGGGAAGGAACAACAGATGAACAAGCAGCGATGGGGGATTTTTGCAGTTTGTGTGCTTGCCATGACCGCCGCATGGGCGCTACCTGCGCCCGCGCAAGACGAACCGAAGGAAAAACCGCCGATGTACAGTTACGTTTCTTTTTGGAGTATTCCCCGCCCGCAATGGGCCGACATGGACAAGGCCACCGTTGCCGATCAGAAAATTCTGGACAAGGCGATGGCAGATGGAGCCATCGTAGGCTATGGCTCTGACCTGAACCTGGTACACGACGCCGATGGGATCACCCACGACGATTGGTGGTCGGGGATGTCGATGGCCGCCATACTGAACGTACTGGACAAGTTCTACAAATCCGGTACGCCCACTTCACCCGTGCTGGCCAGTGCCACCAAGCACTCGGACGGCATATTTGTCTCCCATTACTACAACTGGCGCCCGGGCTCATATAAGGGCGCTTACACCCGCGTTGCCTATTACAAACTGAAAGCCGGATGCGCCCGATCACGCCATCGAGACCATCAGCCGGCATCTGATCGCGCCAATTCTGGAGAAGCTGCTGGCCGACGGCGCGATTGTCGAATACGAAATCGATACGGAAGCCATCCATACCAGCGCTCCCGGAGGTTTCTGGGTTGATGTGATCTCACCAAACGCCGACGGCCTGGACAAACTCAACGCCGCGTTGCGAGACGCAGCCAGGATGAATCCGCTGAATGGTTCGGCCCTCGACTCGATGGTGGAATCGGCAGCGCACCGTGACAATCTCACGACGTCAACGGTCACTTACAAATAGTTTCGAAAAATACGGCTCCGATCCAGCTGCGGCGACTGCGTTCTCCAACGCCAGTCGCCGCACTTTTTGTCCGGAATACCGAACCGAAGATCGCCGATTGCGCAGCGTCCGCCTCTTGATGCCGTCATCCTGAGCTTGCGAAGGATCTGGCGCGCAGCGGATATGCGCCTCCCTGGCGAATGCGACGGTGCGCCCGAGATACTTCACGATGACACCGGTGCAGCAGAGTTTTCCGAATCGACCTGCTCGCTCATCGATACCTGCCTTGAAGCGAAAGGAAGTCAGGGGTAATATTGTTGCTTCACGCTTCAGCAGGGAATCATTCCGAGGCCCGATGCCCCAAAATTACGTTCCCATATTTATTTTCATCGCGTTTGTCGGCATTCTGCTTCCAGTAACGCTGCTGGCGGCCAAGCTGGTACGTCCTGACAATCCCAGCAAAACCAAATTGATGCCCTATGAGTGCGGCATCGATCCGATTGACAGTTCCCGGGGACGCTACACCGTTCGCTATTACATTGTTGCCATCCTTTTCGTGGTCTTCGACGTGGAGACCATCTTCCTGTTCCCCTGGGCGGTGCAATTCAAGGCACTGGGCGTGTTCGGACTGATCGAGATGCTGATTTTCCTGCTTATCCTGATCGTCGGCTTCATCTGGATCTGGGGAAAAGGCGCGCTGGAGTGGATTTAGTAAGAAACAACGCGGCGCTCGACGTCCGTGGACAGGCAGCGTGCGCCGATCGTCAATTTCAGCGAAAAAACGGGGCGGCGCCGTGCGCCTCCGCGATTGACACTTAGTTTGCAAGCTGTTAAAAGTTAACGTTCTTATAAACGCCCACGGCGCCGGAGGTTTGCACCTTCCGTAGCTATGCCCGAGGACACCAAATCCCCCACACCGCCGCCCAGTGGTGAGCCGAAAGCCCCGGCAGGAGACCCCATTCCCGGCAGCGTTCAATCGTCCCCGGAAAAACCAGCTCCTCCTGGCTCGGCTCCGAAAGCCGCCGAACACGCCGCGCCCCCGAAACCAACTGGCCCTGCCCCCCTTCCCTGGGATTCGCCGATGATCTCCAGGCTCCGGGCCCAGCACGGCTCCGGACTTCGCGAGACCGTTACCTATCTCGGGCAGAAATATATCGTTGCGGACCCGTCGCTTATCCCCGAAATGCTGCAGGTTCTGCGCGATCAGGAGCAGTTCGATTACTGCGTCGATATCACAGCCGTACATTACCCCGACCGAGAGAAGCAGTTTGAAGTGGTTTGGATACTTTATTCTTTCCCGCACAACGAGCGCATTCGAGTGAAAGCCGCGTATGCCGACGGAGAATCCGTGCCCAGCGCCGTTCCCATCTGGCCCGCAGCCAACTGGCTGGAGCGCGAAGTCTTCGACATGTTCGGCATCCGCTTCGAGGGCCATCCTGACCTGAAGCGCATTCTGCTCCCCGACGGCTGGAAAGGCCACCCGCTGCGCAAGGACTACGGCATCATTCAACAGGATCAGGAGTGGGTGCAGATCAACCTGGGGATCGAGAGCGGGCAATGACCGACCGGACCACGCTCGACCCAAAAACGCTTGATCCGAACACGGCCGACCGGACGACGATCGACCGGACATCCCATCTGGAACTGGAACACCACGACAAAACCTTTCTCGATTCCAACGAACTCATCATCAACATGGGCCCGCAGCATCCGGCCACCCACGGCGTGCTGCGCGTCATTCTGAAGCTGGACGGCGAAAAGGTTCTGGGCACCGAGTGCGTCATCGGCTACCTCCATCGCGGAGTGGAAAAGATTGCCGAGCACCGCACCTACACCATGTTCAATCCTTACGTGGATCGCATGGATTACGTGGCGGCGGTGTCGAACGGCCTGGGCTACTGCGAAGCGGTAGAAAAGCTGCTGAATGTGGAAGCCCCGCGCCGCGCCCAATACATTCGCGTGATCCTGACCGAATTGAACCGGCTGGCCAGCCACATGCTGTGGCTCGGCACTCATGCTCTCGATATCGGCGCCATCACGCCGCTCTTCTACACCTTTCGCGACCGCGAAGAAATCCTCAAGATTTTTGAAAAGTACTGTGGCGCTCGCCTGACCACTCATGCCTTCCGCATCGGCGGGTGTTCCTACGAAACCTACGAAGGCTTTGAGCGCGAGGTAAAAAAGTTTCTCGATTTCGTGGCTCCCAAGATTGACGAATACGAGGAACTGCTCACCACCAACCGCATCTGGGTTGAGCGCACCAAGAATGTGGGCAAGATTTCCGCCAGGGAATGCATCGCGCTGGGCGTAACCGGACCTGTGCTGCGCGCCAGCGGCGTGAAATGGGATCTCCGCAAGGCCCAGCCCTACGCGGCTTACGCCGATTTCGATTTCGAAATTCCGGTCGGCGAGAACGGCGACACCTTCGACCGGTACATGGTGCGCATGCAGGAGATGCGCCAGTCGCTGCGGATCATCGACCAGGCCATCGGCAAAATTCCCGATGGTCCGATCATGGCCAAGGTGCGCGAAGGTGATGAAGCCGCCGGTAGGCGAAATCTATCACTCCATTGAAGCGCCTAAAGGCGAACTGGGATACTTCATCGTCAGCGACGGTTCCACCCAGCCCTACCGCGTGCGAGTCCGCCCGCCATCCTTCGTAAATCTTCAGGCTCTGGACATGATGGTCCGGGGCGCGCTGGTGGCGGATGTCATCGCCGTGATCGGAACTCTGGACATCGTGCTGGGCGAGGTGGATCGCTGATGCTTGACTACATCACCTCGTATCTCAAGAGCGATACCACGCCGGGATCGGCCGGTAATCTGTTCTGGGCATTTGTTTATATCGTCCTGATCTTCCTGGGGCTCTCCGTCGCCGTGATCGCCATGAACTGGCTGGAGAGAAAGATTCTGGCGCACATGCAGGTTCGTCTGGGACCGATGCGGGTCGGCCCCCACGGCCTGTTGCAGCCCATCGCGGATGCGCTCAAACTTCTGATCAAGGAAGACATCATGCCGGCCGAGGCCGACCCGTTCGTCTTCTGGATGGCGCCGCTGATCGTCGTGATCACCGCCTTCACCGTCTTTATTGTTGTTCCCTTCGGCCCCACCCACGCCGTCACCGATATGAACATCGGCGTGTTGTTTATGTTGGGAGTCTCGTCATTGAGCGTGCTGGGGGTAGTGATGGCAGGATGGGCATCGAATTCCCACTATCCGCTCATGGGTGCGCTTCGCTCCAGCGCGCAGATGGTTTCTTACGAGATCGCCATGGGGCTGGCGGTGGTTTCCGCCGTTCTGATGACCAGCCTTAATAAGGAGGGCATCGGCACGCTGAGCATGATCGGAATCGTTCAGGCGCAGCAGGCCCAGCATGTCTGGTTTGCCTTCAAGTTCTTCCCGCTGGGGCTGATCGCGTTCTTCATTTTTGCGATAGCGATGGTGGCGGAAACCAATCGCGCGCCCTTCGACCTGCCGGAAGCCGAATCCGAGTTGACCGCCGGTTTTCACACCGAGTACAGCGGTTTCCGCTGGTCGCTCTTTTTCCTCGCCGAATACTCCGCCATGATCGCGGTTTCCTCGATCGCAGTGACCCTATGGCTGGGCGGCTGGATGCGGCCGTTTCCCAATGCCCTGGACGGAGATACCTGGGACATGGTGTTCTCCCTGATTCCGGGACTCACGTTCCTGTTTCTCGCGGGCATCACGTTCTATAGCACCTCGCGCATGCCGAAGCATCCTTACTTTAAAGTGCAGACCATCGGGCTGGGCGGTTTCGGCGCGGTGCTGGCGCTTATCGGGATAGCGCTGTTCATCCCGCCGGTTCGCGATCGCATTCAGGATATTTTCTGGTTCAGCGCCAAGGTGGCATTTTCGATGTATATGTACATCTGGTATCGCGGCACTTTCCCGCGTTACCGCTTCGATCAATTGATGAAAGTGGGATGGAAGATACTGCTGCCGCTGGGGATTGGCGTGTTAATCCTCACGGCGATTGCAGGGATACTGTTCTAGGCGGCTCTGAAAACAAATTATGGCTCCGGTAGCCACAACATTTTTCTTTTATTTTCTGTCGGCGCTGACTGTGATCAGCGGCGTGCTGGTGATCACGCGCAAGAATCCCGTGCATTCCGCGCTGGCGTTGATCATGTCCCTGCTGGGGCAGGCAGCGCTGTACCTGATGCTGTACGCGCCTTTTGTCGCCGGCGTGCAGATCATTCTTTATGCGGGCGGCATCATGGTGCTGTTCCTGTTCGTCATCATGCTGGTGAATATCGAGAAATCGCAGAAAGAAGATCAGTTCAACAAGCAATGGCTGGTCGGATTGGCGGCCGCCATTGCTCTCGGCACGTTGTTCGTATTCGTATACGTCAAGGGCAGGGGCTTATTTCCTGACCGCGCCATTCAAATGCCGGAACAGTCCAACACCCAGCAGGTAGCTGTCTTGTTGTACGGCAATTACATGTTCGCCTTTGAAATCGCCTCTTTATTATTGCTGGTGGCAGTGATTGGGGCGGTAGTGATGGCCAAGAAGAGGATTTGAAAGCAGCAATTGCAATTAGCTCTTAGCTTCTGGCTACTAGCCACGGAAGCCGAAAGCCTGGCAAGTGCCAAAAGCTAAAAGCTAGAAGCTAAAAGCTCAAAGAAATGGCTCCCATAACGACGCTTCACTATCTCGTGGTCGCCGCCGCGCTCTTTGTTCTGGGCGTGATTGGCGTACTGACTCGCCGCAACGTGGTGATCGTGCTCATGTCCATCGAGCTGATCCTGAATGCGGTGAACCTGAATCTGGTAGCGTTCTCGCGAATATGGGGCCTGCACGGACAGGTATTTGCGATCTTCGTGATCACCGACGCGGCGGCCGAAGCGGCAGTCGGGTTGGGAATCCTGATCGCCTTCTTCCGAAATAAGGAGACGGTCAACGTGGATGAAATCGATTTGCTGAAATGGTAGGAAAGCAGCAATTAGCGCTTAGCACTTAGCATTTGGTATCGGACCTTCGGCAACGTCGAACGCGAGAGACTAATTGCTAATTGCCAATTGCTAAGTGCCAGTAGCTAACGACCGACGATTACTATGTTTCTCGACCACATCTGGCTCGTCCCGCTCTTTCCCGCCTTCGGCGCGGCGATCATGTTCTTTTTCGGCCGCAAGCTGCAGAAGACGACGGTGAATGCGGTCTGTGTCGGCGCCGTGGTTGTGGCTTTTCTGTTTTCGTGTGTCGCGGTGTGGCAATACACCAGCTATGCCCACGACAATCCCGGGCAAACCCTTCGAGAAAATTGTCTATACCTGGCTGGGCACCGACACCGGCCACATGAACTACGTCAAGCGCGACGGCACGCTCGCGCCTTTCCAGGCCGATGCCGGCTTCCTGCTCGACCCGCTCTCCAGCATCTGGCTGCTGTTTGTGACCGGCGTCGGCACGCTGATCCACATCTACTCCACCGGATATATGGCGCACGAGGGCGGCTACTACCGCTTCTTCGGATATCTGAATCTGTTCATGTTCTCCATGCTGACTCTGATCCTGGGGAACAACTACGTGCTCATGTTCGTCGGGTGGGAAGGCGTGGGGCTGTGCTCGTATCTGTTGATCGGATTCTATTTCCATCGTAAGTCGGCGAGCACGGCCGCCGCCAAAGCATTCATCGTGAACCGCATCGGCGACGCCGGTTTCCTGCTGGGGATGTTTACCATCGCCTGGTACTTCGGTTCGTTGCGTTTCACCGAAGTCACTAGCCTCGCGCGCACCGGCCATTTCGCGATCGGCGATTCCGTAATCACAGCAGCGACCCTGCTTCTATTCGTCGGTGCCTGCGGCAAGTCAGCCCAGATTCCACTTTATGTCTGGCTCCCCGACGCCATGGAAGGCCCCACCCCTGTCTCCGCCCTGATCCATGCCGCGACTATGGTCACCGCCGGGCGTGTATATGGTGGCGCGGTCGAATGCGCTGTTTGTGCTGGCTCCCACTTCGATGAAGACGGTGGCGATCATCGGAGCGCTGACCGCGATTTTTGCCGCCTCCATTGGCCTGGTCCAGAACGACATCAAGCGGGTGCTGGCATATTCCACGGTTTCGCAGTTGGGATACATGTTCCTGGCTCTCGGCGTCGGAGCGTTTGGCGCCGGCGTGTTCCACGTCTTCACCCACGCATTCTTCAAGGCTCTGCTCTTCCTGGGCTCGGGATCGGTGATTCACGCCATGAGCGGCGAGCAGGACATGCGGAACATGGGTGATTTGCATCGGCGCATCCCGATCACGCATTGGACGATGTTCATTGCGACCTTCGCCATTGCGGGCATTCCGCCATTCGCCGGATTTTTCTCGAAAGACGAAATTCTGTGGCAGGCCTGGTCGTCGGAAGGCGGCGCCTACCGCCTGCTGTGGCTGGTCGGTTATGCCACGGCGCTGATGACTGCTTTCTATATGTTTCGCCTGATGTTCCTCGCATTTCATGGCCAGCCACGCATGAGCCATGAGGTGGAACACCACATTCACGAATCTCCCAAATCGATGACCGTGCCTTTGATTATTCTCGCGCTCTGCGCCATCAGCGCCGGGTGGTTGGGATGGCCGCACAGCCTGGGTGGTTCGAATCGCTTTGAAAAATTCCTGGACCCGGTGTTTGCCCGGGAAGCCACGGTATTCCGGGCGGAGGGCGAAGCCGCGCAACTGGCCGCCGGCAAGAAGGAAGAAGAACATACCAGTCCCATGGAATACGGACTGATGTTTCTTTCCATCGGCGCGGCTGTGGTTGGTTTCGGAATGGCGTGGAAGGCCTATCGCGATGCCGGCAAGGGCTATACCGAACCGATTGCCGAGAAGGCTCCGCTGGTCTATTCCGTCCTGCTTAACAAGTATTACGTTGACGAAGCCTATGACTATGCCTTACCGGCCGGCGCAAAGTGGGAGACGTTCGCCTGGGCGTGATGGGATTGGGCGAAGCCTCATCCTGGTTCGATTCGCACGTGATTGACGGCACGGTCAACGGCGCCGGCTGGATGACGCGGCTTCAGCGGAACGATTTCCAGTTGGTGGGACAAGTGGATTATTGACGGAGCTGCTGGTAAACGGGCCGGCGATTTTATCGCGAATGTTTTCCTATCCCACGCGTCTGCTGCAGTGGGGCCTGGTGCAATGGTATGCGCTGGTGATGGTGATTGGACTGGTGGGATTTGTTTTCTACTATGCGGTGCGGTGAGTTGCTGTAGCGCCGCCGTCCCGGCGGCTGTCCGTGGGCGTCTCGCCCACGACTGAGGGCAAGATGCCCTCAGGACAGCCGGCAAGATGCCGGCGCTACGACTGAGAACTGCTTTTATGCATAATCACATTCTCTCGATCATTCTTTTCACGCCGCTGGTAGGCGCGATTCTGCTCATCTTCGTTCCCAAAGAGCAGAAAGATGCCATCCGCTGGATCGCAAATATCTTTGCTCTGGCCGGGCTTCTGGTTTCCATACCGCTGGTGCCGTGGTTCTGGGCCGAGCGCTTCGAGCCCGGCTTCAAATTCATGGAGGGCGCGCCCAACAACTGGATTCCCTCGATCGGCGCAGGCTACGTGCTGGGCATCGACGGCATTTCCTTCCTGCTGATCATGCTGACCACGCTGCTGGGCTGGATTTCGATTCTTTCTTCGTGGACGGCGATCGAAAATCGGGTCAAGGAATACTACATCTGGTTCCTGGTGCTGCAGACCGGCATGCTGGGCGTCTTCATGGCGCTCGATTTCTTTCTCTTCTTTGTTTTCTGGGAAGCCATGCTGGTTCCGATGTACCTGCTGATCGGCATCTGGGGCGGTCCGCGTAAACTTTACGCCGCCATCAAGTTCTTCCTCTACACTTTGTTTGGTTCGGTGCTGATGCTGCTTTCTGTCCTGTTTCTGTATTTCTACAACTTCCATCAGACCGGGCAGTACACCTTCAGCATTCAGGCTCTGTACAAGACCGCGCCGCTGATCTTCCACGACCCGGCGTACGGATCTACCTTCGCCATCCTTTTGTTCGTGGCATTTTTCCTGGCATTCGCCATCAAAGTGCCGATGTTCCCATTTCACACCTGGCTGCCCGATGCCCACGTGGAGGCGCCGACCGCGGGTTCGGTCATCCTGGCCGGCGTTCTGCTGAAGATGGGGACTTACGGTTTCGTCCGCTTTGCTTTGCCATTTTTCCCGGATGTAGTGATGCATCCCAAGGTCGCGGGCCTGGATGATTTTCCTGTCGATCGTCGGAATCATCTATGGCGCGCTGGTTTCGCTGATGCAGAAGGATATGAAGAAACTGGTGGCATACTCCTCGGTCAGCCACCTTGGTTTCTGCACTCTGGGCATCTTCGCGCTGAATTCCGCGGGATTGAGCGGATCGGTGTTGCAGCAGATCAATCATGGCATCTCCACCGGCGCGCTGTTCTTGATTGTCGGCATCTTGTACGAGCGGCGGCACACCCGGGAAATATCCGAGTATGGCGGCATTTCCAATGTCATGCCGGTCTACGCCACCATCACGATGATCATGTTTCTTTCTTCCATGGGGCTGCCGCTGCTGAACGGATTCGTCGGCGAGTTCACTATCCTGCAGGGCACGTTCATGGAGAACTGGAAGTGGGCGGCGTGGGCCGTGCCGGGCGTGATCCTGGCTGCGGCTTATCTGTTGTGGCTCTACCAGCGAGTATTCTTCGGCACGGTGACCAATCCCAAGAATGAAAAGCTGCATGACCTGACGCCGCGTGAGTTGCTGACTTTTGCGCCCTTAGTCATTATTGCTTTCTGGATCGGGCTCTATCCCAAGCCATTCTTCCAGATTCTGGAACAGCCCGTGAACCAGCTGGTTTACACCGTGCGAGGAAAAGATTATCCCGGCGTGCGCGCGGTGAATGCTTCGAGCCGGCCGGCAGATGTCGGTGCCTTCTGCCTGCGGTGGTGCAGGTGGCGAAGAATCTGCCGAAGGAGACGAAATAAGTGTTGGGTAACATGGCGCAAAATTTCGGCCGAGTCGACTATCTGATGGCGCTGCCCATCATTTTGCTCTCGCTGTTTGCGCTGGGCATTTTGCTGGTGGACCTGATGTTGCCCGCGGACTGGAAGTGGACCAATGCGCTCACGGCCCTGGTGGGGATACTGTTCTCCGCCGCCGGAGTGGTAAAGATTCAGATTGCGTTGAATGCGGCAGGAATACCGGGAGAGTCGGCCTTTCTCAACTCCATGGTGGTCGATCGCTTCACCATCTACTTCTGGTATCTGTTCCTGGCCGCGGCCGCGATTTCCATTCTGATGTCGGTCCGCTACATGGAGATCGAACACGAAAACCACGGTGAGTTCTATTCCCTGATCCTGTTTTCCGTGGTGGGCATGATGTGCATGGCGGCCGGTTTCGATGTCGTCCTGATTTTTATCGGTCTCGAGCTGATGGCCATTTCCACCTACGTGCTGGTCGGGTTTTTGCGCAAAGACCGCAGGTCGAATGAAGCCGCCATGAAGTATTTCCTGCTGGGAGCATTTTCCTCCGGCATATTTGCTTATGGTTTGTCCTTGTTTTACGGGCTGACCGGCAGCACCAGCCTGCTGGGGATCAGAAGCGGCCTGGTGAGGATGGCATCGGGCCATCCGAATCAGGTCGATCCCGATCGCAGTGATCGCCCTGCTGACCACCTCCACCGGATTGTTCTTCAAAATTGCGGCGATTCCATTCCACCAGTGGCTGCCAGATGCGTACGAAGGCGCCCCTACCACCGTGACGGGGTTTATGTCGGTTGCGGTGAAAGCGGCGGCCTGGGCGATGCTGCTGCGCATTTTCCTGTGGGGACTTTATCCGCTTGCGGTCTGTCTACGTCCCCTTGCTGATTTTTGTTTCGGTCGCAACCATGACCGGCGCCAACCTGGCGGCCCTGACCCAGACCAATCTGAAGCGGCTGCTGGCCTACTCTTCGATCGCGCATGTCGGCTACATGCTGCTGGGCCTGGTGGCTCTGGCCTCGGTGACCTATCCAGCGCCGGCATTTTTCGACGGATTGAAGGGAATTCTTCTGTACCTGCTGGTGTATACCTTCATGAACCTGGGGGCCTTCGCGGTGATCGCGTCGCTGCGCCAGCGCAAGGTGATTGGCGACGAACTGGACGATATTGCCGGACTGTATTTCCGCGCGCCGACGGAATCGGTGCTGATGCTTATTTTTCTGCTCTCGCTGGCGGGTATTCCGCCGCTGGCCGGGTTTTACGGAAAATACTTTATCTTCCTGAGCCTGATCGAGAGCGGTCACTACGTGCTCGCGTCTTTGGCTGTGCTCTACTCCATGTTTGGGTTCTATTACTACATGCGCATCGCCAACCAGATGTTCATGCGCGAGGCCCTGGACAAAACTCCGCTGCCGATCAGCGCCGGAATGCGAGTCGCGCTCGGCGTGACCGCGTTCGCGACGGTCTATATCGGAATTTTCCCCGAGCAGTTTATCCGGATCGTGAACTGGTCTTTAGGGATTGCCCAGGTCACCCCCATCGCCGGCCTGATACGGTAAGAACGGGAAGATTAGGAGCATTTTTTCAGGAGAGACGCTGGCAAGCTACGTCTCTACGATGCTGTAGCCACTCTGCCATGTCTCCCAAAGACGAAAATCCCGAAAAGAAAAACGCCTGGGTTCAACTGGCCAGGTATAGCCAGCTGGCATTTGTGTTTCCCGGCAGCCACGATCGCGGGATGGTTGATCGGCGCCGCCCTGGATCGCTGGCTGCACACTACCTGGCTGTACCTCGCGGGCTTGATCCTCGGCATCGCAGCCGGATTTACCGAGTTGATCCGCGCCGCCATTTCGTCGGACTCCAAATGACAACCGTCGAGCCCATGACCACGGACGCCAACAGCGAGACTTTCTACTCCGGCGCGCTCGAACGTATCTCCCGTATCATGATCGTGCTGGCAGTGGTTTTGAGTGCAACTGCCTGGTGGCGCTACGGGTGGCGTGTCGCCCTCGGTTTCGCCTGCGGATGCGCCGTGGCTTACCTGAATTTTCACTGGCTGAAGCGGGTGGTTGCGGCGCCTGGCTGATCGAGCGACCCAGTCCGGGCAGCCGCAATCGAGCACGGGAATGGTGTTGCGCTTCCTGCTTCGCTACATTTTGATGGCCCTCGGAGCGTATGTTATATTCACTGTTTCTCCCGCGAGTCTTTACGGGCTTTTTGCCGGCCTGTTCCTGCCCGTAGCGGCCATCGCGTGCGAAGCCGCCTACGAGGCGTGGGTTGCGGTGGCGCGCGGCATCTGATGAAGCGGCTTCTGGCTACTAGCTTCTGGCCTTTAGCTTAAATCCTAAAGAATGCGTTAGTGATTGGCTTTGGCGGTTACGCCAGAGCTAGGAGCCAGTAGCTAGAAGCTTGCACTTCATGCCTGAACAACTGTGGTTTACCGAGATCCTGAATCATCTCTTCGCGAGCCCGGTCACGGGGCTGATGCGCGCGCTGCATATCGATCCCAAATATCCTCAAGCGCCGATCAACAACGCCGTCGCCATGCAGCTTTTGGTGTTCCTGTTTCTGGTTGTGATTTTCCTTCTGGTCCGTTCGGTGCTTTCGGTGGATAAGCCTGGCGGGCTGCAGCACGTCTTCGAGGGGGCTCACGGTTTTGTTGAGGGCCAGAGCAACGAGATTATTGGACACGGAAGCGAGCGCTTCACGCCCTTCCTGATGACCCTGGCTTTTTTCATTCTGTTCTGCAATCTGATCGGGCTGATCCCGGGTTTTGAGTCGCCGACCGCCGTGCCGGCGGTTCCTCTGGGCTGCGCCATCTGCGCCTTCATCTACTACAACGCCCAGGGAATCCGCAAAAAGGGACTGACTCACTACGCCGCTCATTTCCTGGGACCGTCGGATCCCAGCATGTCTCTGTTCATTCGTATTCCTCTGGCGATTCTGATGTTGCCCATCGAAATCGTGAGCCATCTGGCCCGCGTGCTGTCGCTGACCATCCGCTTGTGGGCCAACATGTTTGCCGGAGATCTGGTCACCATGGCTTTCTTCTCCATGATTTCGGTTGGCGTGCCGGTTATTGTTCCTGGCGCTGCACCTTGGCGTGTCGTTCCTGCAGACTTATATTTTTATCCTGCTGACCATGGTCTATCTGGCCGGGGCAGCAGCGGAAGAACACTAAGGCAGAGTTTCGAGTTTCTGGTTTCCAGAGTCAGATCGCAAGCTGGAAACCAGAAACTGGGAACTTGAAAGCAGCCGTTCAGCGTGAGGGCGTCTTCCATTAGAGAATGGCGTCAACCACCCACTGGCGGCAATTCATAGTACGAGGAGAAACAAAATGCGTAAGTTGAGTTACCTGTTCATGGCACTTTCATTGCTGTGCTTCGCCGTGCCTGCGTTTGCTCAGGGCGCCGAAGCCGCCGGCACCAACTGGGTAGCAATTACCGCGGGCTTTTCCATGGCGATCGCTTCCGGCCTGTGCGCGTTGGGCCAGGCGAAGGCCACGGCGTCAGCCGCAGAAGCCCTGGGACGCAATCCCGCTGCCCGGCCCGGTATTCAGCTGGCGCTGATTCTTGGGTCTGGCTCTGATCGAGTCACTCGCGCTCTACACTCTGGCTATCATCATCGTCAAAGTGAAGTAGAAGTCATCGACAAAAACTAAAGCCTCTGCGGGTGCAGAGGCTTTTTCTTTTTTCTGCGTGATTCGGTAGGTTGCCTAGCTTCTGCGCTGGCCGTCCCAATCGCCTTCCTTGGTTGCCGAGGCTTGCTCCAGGGAGTCCATCAATATGCGCCGCAGGCGGTAACGGCTTTCGAGATCGGTATTGACGATTTCGAAGCCAACTTCATTGACCCGGGCGCGCCGCAACAGCACTTGACCGCGCACTCGGCGGACACCGGCATTGATATCGATGTTGGCTTCCGAGCCGACGCGAAGATTATCCTCTTTCGTTCCCATGCCGCCGCCCAGACTCAGTTCGCGAATCAGAATACTGGATTTGCCCCAGGAACTGCTGATGGTCGCGGACAGCGTCTCGACGCAGCACAATGCGCTCGTAGCGCCGCTGACGCACCCAGGGGCAGGCGGGGGCCGCGTCCAGTGGAGCGATGGCCAGTTCTCCGGGTTCCAGTCCGCTTTCAGCCATCACCTGGCTGCCGTAGCGGGGATCGATCTTGACCAGGGCTTGCGCGGCTGCGATGCGCAACTCACGGTGGTTGCTGACCAGCGCCACATCTTTTTCGCTTCCAGAAGACCGCGTAGCACAGGTATGGCGTCGTTTTCGCGCAACCGGCCTAGCGACTCTACCGCTTTCAACTGCAACAGCGGAGAGCGTCCCTGAGCTTCGCCGGCTTCGGCCATCACCACCAACGGCGGAACCGCGGTGCGATCGCCGCTCATGCCAATCTCGTCGATCGCCTGGGGCAGAACCAGCGGGTCAAGGATTTCCAGCAACTCCAGCAGCGAACGTCCTCGATCGTGGGCTGCGCCGTAGGCGACCTGGCGCACCACCACGTCATGATAAAAACGATTCCACTCCGGCAGGCGGATGGGCAGAAGTTCCAGCAACGTGGGCACATCGAGACGGCTTAAGAGGCCCACAACCGCGGCGGCCTGACGGGCCTGGCCGGTACGCATCATCTCCCGAATCTGTGCCTGGGCGGGCGAGCCCAGCTCTTTTACGATGTCCACGATCCGATCGCACTCTTCACGCCGCATGCAGCGGAAAAATCTTTCGGAGAGATGCTCCACCGAAGCTTGCGAGGTGCGCCGCAGAACCTGAAGCAAATCAGGCGGGAGTTGCGGCAGGTGCATGGCTTCTTCGATGAACTCGGGCAGACGGTTTTCCACGCCAATGCGGGGGCGCAAATCGGTCGCCAGCACCGGCCGTTGCCGCGCGATGTTCTCCATCGCGATGCAGAGTTCGTTCAAGGCGCCATACTGCTTGTGCTCGCTGGCTTCCGTGCTCAATCGTACAAAAGCCGCGCCCAGCAAGCTTTGCAGCTCGGGGTCAGACTCCTGGCCGATGGCATCGCCCAACTTCCGGATCGAGAGCGCCAGCAAATCTCCGCCGGATGCCACAAATAAATCCGAGAGCTGGCTTATGCCGGTCGCGATCTTGCTCCGGGGTCGCTTTCCTTCGAATCCAGGCAGCTCAAATAGTTTTGCAAAATGGCGGTCGCGGTTTCCTTATCGCCACGGTCGAGCAATATCTCCACAAATTGGCGGACGTTGCGCGGCGGTACGCAGGCCGCCTCGTGCGAGAGCAGTACGCTCTTCTTTCCGGCTTCCGGCACTTCCGCCCAGAACATGCGATCCAGGATGTCGGCATGCGATTCCACCAGAATGCCGGCCTTGCTCATCTTGTCTTCCTGCAGCTTCAGGATCTGGCGCAAGGTGTCCATCTGCCGGCTCATGTGCTCCATCATCTGGTGCACCGCGTTGACCTTCACTTCGCCTTTCTGGAATCGCTCCAGGGCGAAGCGAATGGCCATGTGCTCGGCCGCTTTCATCAGCAGGGGAGTGTTGTCCGCCTGTTCTGCCGTGGCCTGAGCCGCAAGACTACCCAGCAACTGCTGCAGGTTGACCTTGGTATTGGGATCAACCGTGCTGAGTTCTTTTTGTAACGCTGTGGTGTCGGCGTTAGCGTCTCCGCCAACCTCTCCAAATCTGGTCAGCAGGCGGATGGTCTGGATGACCTCCTCTTCCTGCAAAGGCACGACGCCGCCCGCCCAGCTGCCGCCAGGTTGCAACTCCAGCACCTTCGGCAGAAGTGTTGCCAACATTGGGAACGCTGCCCACCGGCGCCGTTCCCGGACCGCCGGGCCCGCCTCCGCTCTTGGCGCCCTCCGCCGCGGCGATGAGTTGCAGCAGCTTCTGCGGATCGTTGAGCCATTGCTTGAATTCCGGGCCGAGCGTCTGGGCTGCGATCTGGGCCGCGATGCTTACCTCGCCGGTGGAGGGATCAGCGGCGACAAACCTGACTTCGTTGATTCGAATCGACGCGCTCTTGCTGTCTCCGAACGTACTCTTGATCTCTTTGACCACATCCTGGGCCCGGGCTCCGCCCATGGCGAAAGCTCGCACCAGCTGGACGAACTCTTCCTTGGTGACCTGATTGGAGAAGTGGATGCTGGCCAGGCCGGCAGTGGTCAACAATTGCGCGAAGCTGCGCTCGGCTTGGCCGGTCTCCAGCGGAGTGCCATCGAGCAGAAGTTTATTCTCCGAGACACCCGAGCAGGAAGGCGCCGTCCGGTCCCTTGGGCAAGCCCTCTTGCAACTCGTTCCATGTGGTTGCAAACTGTCCCTCGGTGCGCTTGTGGTCGAGGCCGTACAGGCGAACGTACTTCACCAGTATGTTCAAACTGTGGACGAACGCTCGCGCGGAGGCTACCCTGCTGCCTTTGTTTGTGTCTGCCGTTATGATGGCGCGGCTCCTGGAAAATCCGGTTTACCCCGTAAGGGTAATGCGGAAGCATGAGAAGATGCACATTACGGAGGTAATAATGCCGTTTGGCATTCGGCGAGGCTCTGTCCTCATACCTTCGGCAAATCAATAAAGTGAGCTGAAATCAAAGCCGGAGAGGTTTCTTGCCCGTCTCAAACAAAGTAAAAAAGCCGGTTCAGAACAAAGTCGGCCTGGCTTTCTGGATGCAGCGCGTGCTCGAGGAATGCGACCGGGCAGGCGCCGCGTTTGCGCCCGACCCGGTTCACGACCTGCGGGTCGCGCTTCGCCGCTGTTGCTCGCTGGCCGCCGGCATTGCCGTCCTTGATCCCGATCCCTCGTGGAAGGCAATGAAGAAGGCAGGGAAGCGCCTGTTTCGCCGGCTGGGCGAATTGCGCGACGTTCACGTGATGCAGGAATGGGTACACCGGCTGGACAGCCCGGGAGATCCAGTTACGGGTCCGCTGCTGCAACTGGTCGGTGCGCGCGAGACTCAACTGCAACAGGAAGCTTTGCAGGCTCTGCAGGAATTCGACCGCAAGCAGTGGCAGCGCTGGAGCCGATCCTTGCCCCGCAGGATGGCCCGGTTCCGGCCGGGAAGCCTGATATTCAGGCATCTTGCCCTGGAGCGCTGGACCGAAGCCCACAAACTGCATCAGAGCGCGATGCGGAACCGCTCCCAGGTGGGATTCCACCGGCTGCGCATCGGGCTTAAACGGTTCCGCTACATTGTCGAGAATTTCCTTCCCGATCAGCACGCCGCCTGGAGCGACGATCTCAAGCATTTGCAGGACGTGCTGGGCGAAGTTCACGATCTCGATGTGCTTTGGTCGGTGGCGGCTCAGTCCAGCGTTTTTCCGGACCCGGAAGCTCGTTTACGTTGGCAGGGCAGAATCCAGGAGGAACGCGCCAGGAGAATTGAGATCTACCGGCAAAAAATGTTGGGTCCAGGCTCGCTGTGGAGGATTTGGCGGAAGGAGTTGCCCAATCGGGAAGAAATCGCAACCGCGGCCCTGCTTCGGCTAAAACTATGGGCCTCACTCCTCGATCCTGACTTCAAGCATTCGGTTCACGTTTCACGGCTGGCGTTGCAGCTTTATGACGGATTAGGAGCGAACGGGAAACCTGCACCGTCCCCGGCACAGGATCGCGCTGTCCTGCAGGTGGCTGCGCTCTTGCATGACGTAGGCCGGTCGAAAGATGAAAAGGGAGCGCACAAGACCTCATACAAGATGATTCGCCGCCTTTCTGCTCCCCTGGGATGGAGCGAGCAGGATTTGCTCACCGCCGGCATTATCGCCCGCTATCATCGCGGAGCCCTGCCTCGCGCCGGGCAGAAGGCGCTGCGGGGCCTGTCCCCGAGCCGGAAGCGCGACGTCGCGCGGCTCGGCGGCATCCTGCGCCTGGCGAATGCATTCGATGAGGCGAGAGACGGACATATTCAGCGGGTGCAAGTACAAAGCCGGAACGGATCGCTTACGATTGCCGCTCAGGGCTTTTCTCCCCGCGACCGCACCGCGGAAGCCGTATCCGCCGCCCGTTACCTGCTGGAGACGGTCTATCGCCGTCCGGTGATGGTCAAGCCGATGAGAATGCCGGCCAAGGCTAAAGGCTGGGCCGGCCTCAGCGGCTTGAAGCCGCACCATGGGCGTCCAACATGCGGCACGACTGAAGTCGTGCCCTTCCCGAATTTCGTGGAATTGGCTGAGGCCAGCAACCAGAAGCCAGAAGCTAGAAGCCAGAAGCTCAGAAGCTATTCAGTCACTTCCATCTTTCTGCTCCAGCAAGTACAGATACTCCATGACTCACGCTCAACTGGTGCAGCGCGCCGTGGCCTGGCTGCGAGGCTATCGCTGCGGGGTAGTTTTGTCTGAACAGGCGTGTATCAGCGGAGAGATGCCCGATGCTATCGGATGGAAGCGTGCCTGCCATTCAGTTCTGGTCGAGTGCAAGATTTCGCGTGCCGATTTTCTGGCGGATCGCGACAAGCCATTCCGGCAAAAGTCCGAGCTCGGACTGGGTTGCGAACGCTTCTATCTCACCCCGCCGCGATTGCTTGGCGCGGACGATCTTCAGCCCGGCTGGGGACTGCTCGAAGTGCGCGAGCGCAAGGTAGAGGTGGTGCGCCGATCGGCGCGAAACCTGCGCACGGCGGCGGGGCAGGCCTATGAGATGAATCTGCTGCTGGCCAGTCTGCGGCGCGTGGAAATCCGCATCGAACCGCAGACCATCACTGAATTTCTCAAGTGGAAGAATCGTATGGTGGAATACAACGGCGGCGCGTGGCCCGTGGGCATGGAGCCAACCGAGGAAGAGCGTAATTATTTTCTGGAGCATGATGCCGTCGAATTGGATAGTTCCGAGGTCTGAGGCAAGTTCTTTCGCCCTTTCAGGGCTGTATCGGGCCGATTCTTAACCCAGGGCTTGCGCCCTGGGCTTTATTCTGGCGCCGCTTCGCGGCTTTACGCCTGCCCGGCTCCGAGGTTCAGGCGAGTGACAATCTCGGAAGCCAGTCCCCGGTTCACCATTCAAAGCCAAAAGAAAAACCGGGCTGGTTGGCCCGGTTTCTGGTGGCGTCGGTTGAGATGCGGTTACATCACGACGCGGCGCGTGCTGGCGACAAGGTTCTCCGGCCAGTTTGACCGGGGATATCACCGCTTACCTCATGCCAGCTAAAAATCATCGGAGACGGGAAGAACATGCCTTACCTAGTGCAAGCGCTCTGCCAACGCAGTGGTTCATCTACGTCTTTCGTAAATAACACTCAACTCATTGTAGGGTAATGCACTTACGGCGTATCATGATTTGGCGCGGCGGGGCCAGAGCCCTAGGTGGAATCAAAGAAGGGAAAAGATTTGCCTCGCGGGGGAAAGTCCAAGGCATGCTCGGGCTAGAGTTCGCGGCGGCCTTCCATGGCCTTCAGCATGGTGATTTCGTCGGCGTATTCGATATCGCTGCCGACCGGAATTCCCATGGCGATGCGGGTCACTCTGAGTCCCGTGCGGCGCAGTTGGCCGGAAAGATAGGTCGCGGTGGCCTCGCCTTCGACGGTTGGATTGGTGGCCAGGATCACTTCGTCCACCTGCCCGTCGTCCACCCGGCGCATCAGATTGGAGATGCGCAACTGGTCCGGCCCGACGCCGTGCAGGGGAGAAATCAATCCGTGCAGCACGTGATAGACGCCGTTGAAGTGCTTGGTCTTTTCGATGGAGGCAATGTTGGTGGGCTCTTCGACCACGCACACCAGACGCAGATTGCGGGTGGGGCTGCTGCAATAGACGCAGGGATCGACGTCAGTGATGTTGTTGCAGATCGAACAGAGGCGCAGGTTGGCTTTGACGTCGCGAACCGCCAGCGCCAGGGCTTCGGCGTCATCGTCGCTGGAGCGGAGGATGTGAAAGGCGAGGCGCTGCGCGGTCTTGCTGCCGATGCCCGGCAGCTTCTTGAGTTCGTCGATGAGCCGCGCCATCGGCTCGGCAAATTTAGACATAGAGATAAAGATTGGGTAATTGAGAAATTTGGTAATTGAGTAATTGAAGAATTCGCGCAATGCGGAAATTGGTTTTCAAATTACTCAATTACTCAATTTCCCAATTACTAAATTCCTAGAGTCCCGGAATGCCCATCCCTCCCAGCATTCCGCCCATGGTGGACTGCATGGCCTCATCCACTTTCCTGCCCGCGCCGTTGACGGCGGCCGTGATCAGATCCTGCAGCATCTCCAGGTCGCCGGCTTTCACCGCCTCGGGATCGATCTTGATGCTCAGCACCTGCTTGCGGCCATCCATCTTGACGGTGACGGTGCCGCCGCCGGAGGAGCCTTCGACTACGGTCTCCTCCATCTTCTTCTGCAGCGTCTCGTACTGCCGCTTGGCCTGCGACATCAATTCCTGCAGGTTGAATCCACCCATTCTCTGTCCCTGACTTTCCCGGCGTTAGCTTCGGTCTTGAAGTCTACCGCTTTTCCTTGTAGTCGATAATCGTTCGAATCTCGGCGCCGAATTTTTCTTTCATGCGGCGGACGACGGCGTCCTGTTCGGCGCGCCCGCGGCCTCCGCCATTGAGCCGGACGATGGATTGCGCGGTGCATTCTGGGGCACGCCGCCTGAAATCACTTTCAGTTTCACGGCCGTCCCAGGACGCCGCTGGCGGTGGCGATGACCAGCCGTTTCGCATCCGCTCCCAGCGACATTTCAATCACGGTGGCCGACGAGCCCACTTTGATGACCAGTTCGTTGCCTTCGACCTGCCATTCGCCGGTTTCCAGCATCGCGCCAACATGCGATGTCCGGCATTGTCCAACGCGTTCAGGACCGCGCTGCCGCAAGTCAGGCGCGGGCTCTGGCCGAAACCGGCTGACGATTCCGGGAGCGGGTTCCAGCGACAGGTTCAGCGACCATGGCCGGAGCCGCCGAGCCCATGACCACGTGTCGCGGTGGTGCGCCGCAGCGACTTCGCGGATCCTGCGAGCGGGCTGCTTCCGGCGGAGAGTTCGGGTTTGGAGCCGCTCTTGCGCGCCGAATCCGCGGCAAACGGCGAAACCGTCGCGGATCGCGACAGCGCCGGCGCTTCCGGCCGCTTGAGTTGCAGGTACGACTGCGGGCTTGACCGCGCCGGGCGCAGCCGGGTTTGCAACGCGCGGCATCGCTGAGCAATTGCTCGATGGGCAGCAAGCGCTGCGCATGCGCCATCTTCAACAGGCCCAGTTCCAGATGAAAGCGCTGCTCCTGCCGGTAACCCAGTTCGCCGTGAGTGCGCAGCATGATTTGCAGATGCCGCGCCAGATCCTCCTCGCAGAACAATTCCGCCACGCGAACCACGCGCTGGCGTTCGTCGCTCGAAATCTGCAGCAGGGAAGAATCGCCACCGGCAACTTTGGCGACCACCGCGTTGCGCAGAAACCGCACCATCTGCCGGGCGAAATGGGTGGGGCTCTGTCCTTCACCGATCAGCCGATCCACCAGGCGCAGCACTTCTTCGCTCGATCCCCGAGCCACGCCCTGCATCACTTCTTCCAGCACTCCGGAAGGCGCGGCGCCCACCAGATTGCCGCACCTGCTCCGCAGTCAGGCGTCCGGTGGCTGAGGCGATGGCCTGGTCAAGGATGGAAAGCGCGTCGCGCATGGAACCGTCTCCGGCTTCCGCCAGCAACGCCAGCGCATCTTCGTCGGCTTCGATCTTTTCTCGTCCGCACAGATCCTTGAGTTGATCGAGAATTTCCTCAAAGCGCACGGCGCGAAAGCTGAAGTGCTGGCAGCGCGAGCGGATGGTCTGCGGAATATCTTCCGGCTGGGTCGTCGCCAGCATGAACACCACGTGGCTGGGAGGTTCCTCCAGAGTTTTCAGCAGGGCGTTGAAGGCGGCATCGGTGATCTGGTGGGCTTCGTCGAGGATGTAGATTTTGAAGCGGTCGCGGGCGGGACGATATCGGGTGGCCTCGCGCAATTCGCGAATCTCATCGATTCCGCGGTTGGTGGCGGCGTCGATCTCGATTACGTCCACGGAATTTCCGGCGCGAATTTCGGTGCAAGACTCGCAGACCCCGCAGGGTTCGGTCACCGGCTTGTCGGAAGACCGGCAATTGAGCGCCATGGCCAGAATGCGCGCTACGGTGGTCTTTCCGATGCCGCGGTGGCCGCTGAAAATGTATCCATGCGCCGTCCGGCCCTGCTCGATGGCGTTCTTCAGGGTGCGGGTGACGTGCTCCTGCCCGATGACCTCGGAGAACTTCTGGGGACGGTATTTGCGCGCCAGGACCTGATAGCTCATGTGAGGAAAGATCAATTATACGTGATGCTTGCAGGAGGAGTTTCCCTGCAAAGGATTGCACCTTCGCGTCCTTGGCGTACTTTGCGGTTAAGCCCTTTTTACCGCAAAGAACGCTAAGGTTTCCGCAAAGGAAGCCAGCCCGCCCGGCTGTTAAAAGCGCCATTTGGCCAAATGTCCTCTTGCGAAGAATGGGGCTAAGGAATAGGCTTTTGGGCTGGGCTGGCCCAAGCCAGTTCCCCCGGAGATCCTAATGCAATTGAAACTTGAGACTCGGAATGTCGGCGGTGTGACGGTTGTGGATTGCAGTGGCCGTATTGTGTTTGGAGAAGAATCTGCCCTGCTTCGCGACACCTTGAAGAAGCTGATCAGCGAGAACAACCAGATTGTGCTGAACCTGGCCGGCATCAATTACATCGATAGCGGCGGGCTGGGAACGCTGGTAGCGCTCTACACCTCGGCGCAAAGCGCGGGCGGCTCGGTGAAGTTGGCCAATCTTACACAGCGTGTGGGCGATCTACTGCAGGTAACCAAGCTGCTGACCGTGTTTGAGGTGTACGACAGCGTGGAGGAAGCGATCAAGTCGTTCGGGAAGGGCGCTGCCGCGTAGCCAACCGTTTCGTGCCGCCATACACGCTGCCCGGTCGCATGATATCGAAAGTTGTTTTCCTGCTCGGCCTTGCAGTCGCCGCCAGCGGCCTGGTTTCGCCGCCCGTGGCCCTGGCTTTGGGGCTGGTGTTTGGCTTTGTTTTTCCTCACCCGTTTGATCAAAGCGCGAAGAAGCTTTCACGTTACCTGCTGCAGGCTTCGGTAGTCGGACTCGGCTTCGGCATGAATCTGCACGATGTGATCCGTGCGGGTCGCAGCGGCTTCGTCTATACCCTGCTCAGCATCAGCTTTGCGATGGTGGCGGGCATGGTCCTGGGCGCTCTGCTCGGAATGCAGAGGACGCCGGCCTTTCTGATCTCAACCGGGACCGCCATCTGCGGTGGCAGCGCGATCGCCGCGGTCGGTCCCATCTGCGGCGCCAGCGATGAGCAGATGGCGGTTTCGCTGGGCACGATTTTTGTGCTCAACTCAATTGCCCTGTTGATTTTTCCTGGCATCGGGGCGGCGTTGAAGTTGACCCAGACCCAGTTCGGCCTGTGGTCGGCGCTCGCCATTCATGACACCAGTTCGGTGGTGGGCGCGGCGGCCAAATATGGCGCGGTCGCTCTGGCCGTTGGCACGACGGTAAAACTGGCTCGAGCCTTGTGGATCGTGCCCATGTCGATTGCCACCGCGGTGGTCAAGCATGCCCGGGCGAAAATCCAGTGGCCGTGGTTTATCGCGCTTTCTGCCTGGCGGCGGTGTGCAACACCTATTTTCCCGCCGGCGCCGCGGCTTACAGCTTGCTATCGAGGATCGCCAAAATCGGACTAACCGCGACTCTATACCTGATCGGCACAGGAATTTCACTGGCGACGTTGAAAAAAGTTGGACACCGGCCGCTGCTGCAGGGCGTAATCCTATGGCTGCTGATTTCAGCAGGGTCACTGTGGCTGATCCGGGTGGGATGGATCGCGTTGTGAAGGAAGATGCGGCTAACGCGACGAGGACATGGTTTATGAAAGTCGGGCCTTCACCAGAAATCCAATATGCGCGAGAAAATTGTTGCTGCCATCCGGCGCATTCCGCGTGGGAAAGTCTCAACTTACGGTGCTGTGGCGAAAGCCGCCGGATTTCCTGGGGCTGCCCGGCAGGTGGTGGCGGCGTTGCGCAGCGCGGTTGGAGCGCCCTGGCAGCGCGTTCTGGGCGCAGGAGGCGAGATCAAGCTGCGCGGGGATTATGCTTTCGAACAACGGTTCCGGCTCGAAGCCGAAGGAGTGACATTTCGCGGCCGCAAGGTCGATATGAAACTCCACGAACACAATTTCCCAGAGCCAGCGAAACGATCTCGCTGATTTTCCCTAGCGCTGGCTGACTTCCTTATTCGCAACTATTCGATTGACCTCCTCTGACTTGCCGCGAGGAATGCTGAGTGACTTCCATTGCTGATGTTGAAAATGCTTCGCCAGAAATACGATCTGTCCACAGTGATAGGAGTAATGTGCGATCTGTCGATTGATCGCCTGCATTACAGAATGCGGCTCTCCCCGAATCGTGACTGTGCGGTTGAGGTCGGCGTCCGATAAAGGTTCGAGGCTGTCGAAAACGTAATTCCATCCCTCCGCCCACATCTTCATAAGAGCTGCTCTGGTGGCTGGCGGCTGCTCAAACTCGGTGTCACGCATGCGGTCGGCTTTTTCGCCATCGCGTGGTCAGGAAATCAGTCCAGCGTGAGCGCATATTGCCTGCCATGTGCTTGACGATAATCGCTATGGAGTTCATCTCCTCATCCAGAACGGCAACAAGCTGTTCGTCGGTCACCTGTTCCATGGCGCGCTCCGCCAGCTTCTTGTAGTGGCGGAAGAGCGCGAGCGAATCCCGCAGGTAGGACGTGGTCAATTCATGCGCCATGTGGCCTCCTAAACCTTGAACTGCTCATCGATCGCAACCTGATATCCCGCGACCAGGCGATTGGTTTCATTCGCCATGCCCACCACGGCCATCAATTCCTTGAACATCGCATCTGTCATGCCTTTGTTCTTCGCCCCGGCGGTGTGGGACGCGATGCAATACCCGCACTGATTGCTGACGCTCACCGCCAGATAAACCAGCTCCTTGGTCAGCGGATCGAGCGCGCCGGGACCCATGATCTGCTTGATGTCTTCCCAGGTGCGTTTCAGGGTGGCGGGATCATGGGCGATGGCCTTCCAGAAATTATTAATCCAGTCGGTCTTGCGGGTTGCCATGATGTCGTCGTAGACCGCCCGCACTTCCGGGGCTTGCGTCTTTGTATTCGATAAGGCCAAGGGTCGCCATTTTCACTCCAAGAAAATCAAAAGATTACCGCAAAGTTCGCAAAGGAACCGCAAAGAACGCAAAGAAATCATGCTAGCGCAGCATTCCTTTGCGTCTCTTTGCGACCTTTGCGGTTAAAAGTTCTTCTGGCGCCGGCAACTCCCCGCTGAGAAGGTCGCCCAAGCCTGCCGCCGGGACCCGCACTCCCAGATAAAAAGTCCCAAACAAGCGCATAGACCGCGCTCACCTCATCGAAACGCATTTCGTAGATGAGCTTCTTGAACACCAGAGGATCATCCGCGAAAAGGTCCACGCCCCACTCCCAGTCGTCAAAGCCGATCGAGCCGGTGATGATCTGCCTGACTTCACCGGCATAGCGACGGCCGACCAGTCCATGCTCATTCATTTGCCGGGCCCGTTCTTCGATCGGCAGCGTGTACCAGTTCCTGGCTTCACCCCGGCGCCGGTCCATGGGATAGAAACGAGATGTAACGGTGCTTTGGCATCTCAGGGAACAACCGCGGATGCATCGCTTCTTTTTGCCGCGCCAGCACCTCGGCCGATTCTCACTCTTCCATTCTTCCGAATGCAGCTTCGATTCCGCGCTGCTTTCAAGTCCCGATAGGCCTTGATGGTGGACTCGTATAGTCCCAGTTCGATGACCGAAAGATAAGACGTCGCCGGCTCCAGGTATTCGCTCAGCCGCCAGTTGCGCCAGTTGCAACTCCGCCTGGTTGAGCTCATCAAACGATCTTCGAAAATGGACGAACATCAGATCGCCCTTGTGTCCGAGCAGAGAAAAGAGCCCGGACTGTCCCGTCGGCACTCTGTTCCATTTTGGATAGAACCCCGGAAGCCTCTTCGACCATGGCAGTCTTCTCAGGGCCGGTAGTTTGCCGCCAGGCCGCCCAGCGAACTCGCATCATCTGATGCAGTACGCTGTAGCCCTCGATGGTCAGCGGAACCGGAGGAATCTCCTCAGAACCGGATTTCGGCGCGCATGTGCGGGAAGATGACATGAACGATCCTTGTGATCTCGATCGATCAGGTAGCAAGGATGTACTCGACCGACTATTGTAACCGGGAGGATACCAGGAACCGTGAGCGTAGTGCTCAGTCTGGAATCTGACCGGCCTCGAAGGGTCATCCCGAAGCCAGCGTTTTCGGGCGCTGGGACTTGCGTGCTACGGCCTTACTCAGCAGATCCTCGCTACGCCTGAAGCGGCTGCGTTCGAATGACGCCCGTGTAGACGACGGTACGATGTTCAAGCTGAGCCATTGCCGATAGGCGGTGAGTTCGCTTGCTCGCTTCAGTGGTAGCTGGTCGTCATTTGACGCAGCGCCTAACGACCAACGACCAACGACTGAGCCCGCTGAGCAACTGGCGACGGTCGTCCACGATCTGGCACACCCGCAGGTCTCCGCTGCGGTATGGACAAACTAGATCGCTGATGGGAGCGGGATTCTCCATAACCACCCAATTCACGCCGTAGCGCTCTCGAAGGTTCTGCAATCGTTGCCTCGGAAACGTGGGCCCAGTCGGATTGCGCCCCGCTCTGCTCTTTCCATTCATCAGCCAGCTCGGGAAATACCGAAGCGGCTCCGCTATCTTTTTCCTGATCCGCCAGCACGCTGCGCTCGGCGATCGCACGGAAACCGTGAAGATCCACGCCCGGCTTCAGCAGATACTCCGGATCCAGCGCGAACACCGCATCCTTTGGAGTGTTATCGCGAATCCAGAGAAAAGTGGAAAGCCACTCGCCGCTGGTAACGAACTCCGGGCCGCTCGATATGCGGACTGGCGGGATAGGTGGCCATGTCCAGAGCGAACATTCCAGTGGAGAGCGCGCCGAAGCAAAGAATCCATCGCCAGACGCGCGCGCGCAGCAGATACTCGCCGATCAACCCTCCCAGCAGAATGAAGAACACGACATAGATCAGATGAAAGCTTCGCATCGGTTGCAACCGCAGCAGATAAGCGAAGTCAGTGTCGCTGGCCAGCCCAAGCGCCGCCACCGTCGAGATCAGACCCAAGCCGATCAGCGTCTTCGACAAGCGCGGGAAGGCCGGCAACACCGATTTGAGCGACAGGCGCGCACAGACCGCCAGGATCGCGAGGGGTGCGATCACTCCCACCCACTCCCACCAATGCCAGGTGGAAACCAGGAAGTACGCTCGGGACGTCAGCACTTCCCGGTAGGCGCCCTGGGCGGGCTGCAGATGTACCAGAAACGGCAACACCAGAGCGGGAAGTACAGGCGCGGCCTCGACAAAGCCGACGCGCTCGCGTGAGCGCGACTCGATTGCAATCAGCATTCCGAATCCTGCGCCGTAAATCGCCATTTGCGGATGAATCAGGAACGCGCTCAGCACCCACAAGCAGGCGGCGCGCGTTCGTCCGCTAAGAAAACAGACCGTCGACAACAGAACTAACGGCGTGGACAGCGACCTCGCGGTCAGATAGGAGTCTGCGATGATCAGGGCCGTCCCGGCTACGGGAACGTTGAGCACGGCGGCCAGCAAACCGACACCCGCCCAGCGCGCCCGCTCGCTGCGAAAGCATTGCTCGCGCCAGTTTGTAAGCGGCCCACAAGCAAAAGAAATTGCGCGAAAGCGAACCACAGCAGCATGCTCCACTCGATGGGCAGCCGTGAGTGAGCCAGGTAACCGCAGCCACCATGTGCGGGAATAACGAAAGCCCCGCGTGATGCATAAAGAATTCGGATCCGGAGGGATACAGCGAAGGATCGGCCGCTTTCTTGATTCCAGGCACATAGATGGCGGCATCGTCCGTGCCCATGTGATAGCCGTGGACAAGAATCGAGAAGAGCGTGATCGCGACCAGAAGTGATATCTGCTGAGTTCGTGCCAGAGGAGCGCCCCGCCAGCTATCGAGCCACGACTTCGCACGGTCAACGCCTGGGTTACGCGATGATTTTTCCTCCTGTCCTGGCAACCTTGAGGGCCCGCCATCAATACTTTCCTTGAGGCATCTTGGTTCCACAGTCACATCAAACATTGGCTGAATTCCGTTATCCTGGTAAAGATTTTGTAAAATTGCTGTGCCAACCCCTGTATTCATGGGTCTCACAGCACCTGTATGGTCAGATGCGGACGCACTAAAGTAGGATGGTTCTGAGAGCAACCACTTCCAATGAGCGATCTGATTCAATTTACAAAAAATGACAATATCGCCATCATCACCATCAACAACCCGCCGGTGAACGCTCTGAGCCCGGGCGTGCCGGAGGGAATTTCCGCGGCGATTGATCAAATGAACGACGACGCCAGCGTGATCGCCGCGGTCGTCATCGGCGGCGGCCGCACTTTTGTTGCCGGCGCGGATATCAAGGAATTCGGCAAGATGACCGCGGGCAAAGGAAAGCCTGGCCCGGGCTTGCTTCCGCTGCTGCTGAAGATCGAAAACTGCGGCAAGCCGGTGGTGATGGCGATTCACGGCACCGCGTTTGGCGGCGGACTGGAACTGGCCATGGCCGGCCATTACCGCGTCGCGGCGCCGAGGCGCAAGTCGGCCAGCCGGAAGTGAAGCTGGGCATTATTCCCGGAGCCGGCGGGAACGCAGCGCTTGCCTCGCCTGGCCGGTGTCGCCAAAGCGGTTGAGATGTGCACCGGAGGGCAATCCGGTCAAGGCGCAGGAGGCGCTCGCATGCTGGGATTCTGGATCGGTTGATCGAAGGCGATCTGCTGGCCGGGGCGGTGGCTTTTGCGCGCGAAATCGCCGGCAAGCCCGCGCCGAAAACTCGCGAGCGCAACCAGAAGCTGGGCACTCCGGAACAGAACGCGCCGATTTTTGCCGCGGCGCGCGACACCGCGCGCAAGAAGCAGCGCGACCTGATAGCTCCGCTCGCGGCGATCGATGCAGTCGAAGCCGCCACCAGGCTGCCGTTCGAGGAAGGCTGCGAGGCCGAGGCCAAGCTGTTCATCGAATGCCTTTTCTCCGATCAGTCGAAGGCGCTGATCCATGTTTTCTTTGGCGAGCGCGAGGTGGCGAAGATTCCCGACATCCCGAAAGAAACTCCGGTGATTCCCGTCAACCCCGCGGCGGTCGTCGGCGCCGGAACCATGGGCGGAGGCATCGCCATGGTGTTCGCCAACGCCGGCATTCCGGTTCTGCTGAAGGAAGCCGACCAGGCCGCGCTCGATCGCGGGCTGGCCAACATCCGGAAGAACTACGCGAATTCGGTGAAGCGCGGACGCTTCACTCAAGCAGTTCGTGGACGAGCGCTTGAAGCTGATCAAGCCGACGCTCAGCTACGACGATTTCGGCAATGCGGACATGGTGATCGAGGCGGTCTTCGAAGGCATGGCGCTGAAGAAGGAAGTCTTCGCGCGAGCTGGACCGCGTCTGCAAGCCGGGCGCGATCCTGGCCAGCAACACTTCCACTCTCAATATCGACGAAATCGCGTCGGCCACGTCGCGGCCCGCAGTCGGTGATCGGCACGCATTTCTTCAGTCCGGCCAACGTGATGCGGCTGCTCGAAATTGTGCGCGGCAAGACCACCGAGCAAAGAAGTGATTGCCACCTGCATGCAGCTTTCCAAGAAACTGGGCAAGGTGGGCGTGCTGGTGGGCAACTGCCGCGGCTTCGTCGGCAACCGCATGTTTCATCCCTATCGTGCGCGAAGCGCATTTCCTGGTGGAAGAAGGCGCGGAGCGTGGAAGCGGTGGACAAGGCGCTCTACGATTTCGGCATGGCCATGGGCCCGCTGGCCACGGGCGACCTGGCGGGACTCGACGTGGGCTGGCGCATTCGCAAGGAATATCGCCATCTGGAAAAGCCCGGCGTCCGGCAGCCGTTCGCCGAGGACCGTCTTTGCGAAATGGGACGGTTTGGCCAGAAGACCGGAGCGGGCTGGTACAAATACGACGAGAACCGAGCGCGCGAGCGCGGATCCGGAAGTGGCCGCACTGGGTCAAGCAATGGTCGGCGGAGGCCGGTATCCCGCAGCGGCAAGATCTCCGCCGCGGAGATTGTCGATCGCTGCATCTATGCGCTGGTCAATGAAGGCGCGCGGATTCTCGAAGAAGGATACGCGCTGCGCGCGGTCGATATCGACATCATCTATCTCAACGGCTATGGATTTCCCGCCTATCGCGGCGGGCCCATGTGGTACGCCGACACGGTCGGACTGAAAAAAGTCTACGACCGCATTAGCGAATTCCATCAGCAGCATGGCGAACTTTGGGAGCCGGCCCCGCTGCTGAAGCAACTGGCGGAAGAAGGCAAGACGTTTGCCGATTTCGACAAGGAGAAGGTGCGGCCGCTAGCGGCTTGCAGCGATCAACGACGGCGAACGAACCAACGATGGCCGTAGACAAAACGAACATGAGAGAAGCAGTCGTCGTAGCCAGTTCGCGCACCGCGCTTGCGAAATCATTTCGCGGATCGTTCAACATGACGCGTCCGGATGAACTGGCCGCGCATTGCATCCAAGATGTTCTGCGCAAGACGCCCCAGCTCGATCCCAGCGAAATCGAAGACGTCATCCTCGGCTGCGGGCAGCCGCATGGCGCGCAGGGACACAACATCGCGCGCGTTTCCGCCCTGCTGGCCGGCCTGCCGGCTTCGGTGGCGGCAATCACCGTCAACCGGTTTTGTTCTTCCGGCCTGCAGGCGATTGCGATGGCGGCTCACCAGATCGTCAGCGAAGGCGCGGACGCGGCCATCGGCGGAGGCGTGGAAAGCATCAGTCTGATCGCTCGCGATAACGATCCGAGCCCGACTGCTCGAAGCAGAAATATCCGGGCGTCTACATGGCGATGGGCGAGACCGCCGAGGTCGTCGCCAAGCGCTACAAGATCGGCCGGCAAGCCCAGGACGAATATTCGCTGATCAGCCAGCAGCGCACCGCTCGCGCCCAGCGGGAAGGCTTTTTCGAGGGCGAAATCGCTCCCATGAAAGTCACCAGTGCGCGTGCCTTGGATAAGAAGACCGGCGAAATAATCGGCACCGAAGAAGTCTGCTGCGGATCACGACGAATGCAATCGTCCGGACACGACGCTCGAGGGCCTGCTGGCGCTGAAGCCGCACTTCGATCCGACAGCGGCCAGGGCACAGTCACCGCGGGAAATTCCTCGCAGCTTTCCGACGGCGCTTCGGCCACGCTGCTCATGTCGCGCCAGCGCGCCGACCAGCTCGGCATTCCCTACAAACTGATCTTTCGCGGCTTCCAGGTGGCGGGTTGCGAACCCGACGAAATGGGCATCGGCCCGGTATTTGCCGTGCCCAAGTTGCTGCAGCGCCAGGGCCTGAAAATGGACGACATCGACCTCTGGGAACTCAACGAAGCTTTTGCGGTGCAGGTGATTTACTGCCGCGATCGCCTCGGCATTCCGATGGAGAAGCTGAACGTGAACGGCGGATCGATCTCGATCGGCCATCCCTTCGGCATGACCGGATCGCGCATGGTCGGCACGCTGGCCAACGAGATGGAACGGCGCAAGGCGCGCTACGGAGTCGTCACCATGTGCGTCGGCGGCGGCCAGGGCGCTGCCGGGTCTGTTCGAACGCGCCGGCTAAGTCGTCAACTATTTTCAAAACATGAAATGCTTCGCACTCGCGATGAAACATCCCAAACTCACCGCCCGCCAGATTCGTGAGTTCCTGCCGAAGATTCCGTTCAACACGTTGCTCGGGATAAAGCTCACCCGCGTTCATCGCGACGGCGTCACCATCGAGTGCACGCTGCGCCACGAATTGACCAACAGCGCCGGCGTAGCTCACGGCGGAGTCGCGGCTGCCATGGCCGATGTGGCGGTTGGAATGGCGATTAATCGTCACTTCGGCGGCAAGCGCAGAATTACCACGGTTGAAATGAAGATCAACTATTTCCGGCCCGCCAGCGAGGGACGCATCTTTGCTCGCGCTCGCGCCTGCTTCGCATTGGTTCCACGTTGAGCGTCGGCAGCGTCGACTTGACCGATACGAAAGGCAACCTGATTGGCACCGCTCATCGTGACTTACATGTTTCTGGATGCGCGCGGGAAAGAACACGCCGGCTTAGCCGCATCGCTGTAACTGAAAGGTATTGACCATGCCGCCGCTGGTAGTCGACAACCTGGATGCCCTGAAAGATTTCGTGGGCCGCGAGATCGCCATCACTGATTGGTTTCTGGTCACGCAGGACCGCATCCAGCAATTCGCCGAGGCCACCGAAGATCGCCAGTGGATTCACCTGGATCGCGAGCGCGCCCGACGCGAGTCACCCTACCACACCACCATCGCGCACGGTTTCCTGACGCTCTCTTTGCTCAGCCATCTGGCGGAGCAGGCGTTGCAGATTCAGCATGGCGTTCGCATGGCGGTGAACTATGGATTGAATCGGGTCCGTTTTCCCGCGCCGGTTCGCGCCGGACTCGAAAATTCGCGGGCGCTTCACATTGCAATCTCTGACGAAAGTGAGGTAACGCGCGTACGAAGCCGTCTTTTCCAGTGGTGGTCGAAGATGAGGGCCAGGGAAAGCCTTGCTGCGTGGCGGAGTGGGTTGTGCGTTATTACCCGAATAAGGTGCGGAAGAGTGAATGAAGTCGTGGCGCTGCAAAGCTCGTGGTAACGGCGCTTTCGCCCCGTTGGGGCTTGAATTCGGCCGCGTTGTACCCACGGCTTGCGCCGTGGGCTACATTCTGACGCCGCTTTGCGGCTCAACAGTGGCGTCTTTTTTCTTCGATCCGGGCTGATTGCGGGCGTTGCGCGGCGGGGCTATAGTTGTCCGGTAATTGCGTGATTTATTTTCGGATTCACCAGTTTCCTGATTGATGGAGGCGTCCATGGCTGTGGCTACGCAAAACCCTCTCAACTTACCCGCACCTCCGAATTTCGCGCACTTTGGCCGAAGAGCGCCAGCATCGCAAGCAGCGGCTGGCCGGCGCGTTCCGTCTTTTTTCGCGCTTCGGATTCGACGAAGGAGTGGCCGGCCACATCACGGCCCGCGACCCGGAACGGCTCGATCATTTTTGGGTCAATCCCTTCGGCATGCATTTCGGCCAGATTCGCGTCTCCGATCTGATTCTGGTGAATGACCGAGGCGAGGTGGTGGAAGGGAAGTATCCGGTGAATGGAGCGGCCTTCGCGATTCACTCGCAGGTCCACGCCGCGCGCCCGGATATCGTGGCCGCCGCTCATGCGCACTCGCTTTATGGCAAGACCTGGGCATCGCTTGGCCGTTTGCTTGATCCGATTACGCAGGATGTGTGCGCCTTCTACGAAGACCATTCGCTTGTTCGCGGACTTCACGGGCGTGGTTTATGAGACTTCGGAAGGCGAGCGCATCGCCGAATCGCTGGGGGACAGGAAAGCGGTAATCCTGCGCAATCACGGATTGCTCACGGTCGGCCATACTGTCGATGAAGCGGCCTGGTGGTTCATCACCATGGAACGAAGTTGCCAGGCCCAGTTGATGGCGGAGGCGGTGGCACCCCGGTAAAGATCGACCCGCCCGACGCGGCGATCACGCGACAGCAGGTTGGATCGCACATGGCCGGCTGGTTCCAGTTCCAGCCGCTGTGGGCGCGCATTGTCCGCGAACAACCCGACTTGCTGGAGTAAGTGTGGGCGCGGGCGTCCCGCCAGTGCTGCGGGAAACAGCGAACCTCAGCGGCTAAAGCCGCGGATCTTTCGCCGCTGACGGCACGACTAAGTCGTGCCCTTCCCGGAACCTCGCACTCCGCGCGAAGGCACGGCAACGTCGTGCCCTTCCCTGCAACCCATGGCTCATCCGAAGGAACCCGCTTCTCTCTCGATCGACGATTCATCGATAAAAAGATCCGATCGAAGCGGCTGACCCTTGGCCACGGCGTAGCGCGATAGATCGGTAATCCCGGCGGCGGCCAGCACTTCGTCGTCGATAAAAAAGTTGCCGGTTGTGCTGCGGCTGCTGCGTGTCAGGATGTGCCAGGCCGCGTCGGCCACGATCTCGGGCGTTCGGCCTCGCTCGGGCTCAGCGCCGGGAATGACCTGCAGCGCCGCGGTCGCGATGATGGTGCGAGGCCACAGCGCATTTACCGCAATCCCAGCCTCTCGAAACTCTTCCGCCATTCCCAGCACGCACATGCTCATCCCGTACTTCGAGATGGTATAGGCCGCATGCGGAGCAAACCATTGCGGCCGCATGTCGAGAGGAGGCGAAAGCGTGAGAATGTGCGGGTTGGCTGACTTGTTTCAGATGCGGCAGACAGGCTTGCGAGCATAGAAACGTTCCGCGCACGTTCACACCCATCATCAGGTCGAAGCGCTTCATCGGCGTTTCCAGTGTGCCGGTCAGGCTGATCGCACTGGCATTGTTCACCAGAATGTCGATGCCGCCGAAACGGGCCACCGCCTGCTCGACCGCGCGGTAGACCTGGTCTTCGAAACGGATGTCGACGATCAGCGGCAGCGCTTTCCCGCCGGCAGCTTCGACTTCTGCGGCAGCGGTGTGAATGGTTCCGGGTAGTTTGGGATGCGGCGTCCCGGTCTTGGCGGCGATCACGATGTTGGCGCCGTCGCGCGCCGCACGCAACGGCGATTGCCAGGCCAATGCCTCGACTCGCTCCCGTTATAAACAGAGTCTTGCCGGCGAGGGTGGCAGCTTTAACTTCGTTGTTCTCGTTCAATGCGGGCCTCCGAGTTACAGTTGAGACATCCAATGCGTCTGCATTCTGTCGTGTATCATGCCGAGCGGGGTTTGGAGAAGATTCTCTACGAAGGGTCCGAACGCTCAACCATGAATGTGCCGCTAACACCAATTCGATGTCTCTACCGGGCCGTTGATCTCTATGGCAAGAAGAAAGGCGTAGTCTCCGGCTCCAGTTCTTTCACCTACGCACAATTCGGAGAACGCTGCGAACGCCTTGCTGCGGGGCTTCTTTCGGAAGGCGTCCGTCCCGGCGACCGCGTCGCCTATCTCAGCTTCAACAACCATCAGCTTCTGGAAGGCTATTACGGGCCGCCGCTGGTTCGAGCCATTTCCATGCCGCTCAATGTGCGGCTGCAACCCGCTGAACTGATCACGATTCTCAATCATGCGGGCGCCAGCATGCTGGTTTTCGAAAATGACTTTGCGCCGTTGATCCAGGCTCTGCGCAAGGCCTGCCCGATCCATCAAGCGATATGTCGCAATTGACCAGCCGGTTTCACAGGCGGATGTGTTTTTGGAGGACATGCTTGCCCGGGACCGCATTGAGCGGCCCGACATTTTTTCCTTCGACGAAAATGAGATCGCCGAGGTCTTCTACACCAGCGGCAGCACCGGCACGCCCAAGGGAGTGATGCTGTCGCATCGCACGCTCTACCTGCACGCCCTGGGCGTGATCGGATCTTTTTCTTGCAAGGACACCCAGGTAGAACTGCACACCATCCCGTTGTTTCATGCCAACGGCTGGGGACGTCCGCAGAGCATCACCATGAGCGGCGCCAAGCACGTGATGGTTCGCCGCTTTGAACCCTCGTATGTGCTGCGACTTATCCAGGAAGAGAAAGCCACCGGAATGACCCTGGTTCCCACCATGGCCAATGCGCTGCTTAATTGTCCGGACCTGGGGAAGTTCGACACCTCCAGCATGAAAGTGATCACCACCGGCGGAGCGGCTTCCTCACCCGAACTGATCGCACGGCTGGAACAGGCGTTCCACTGCGATGTGTGTTCCGGGTACGGGCTTACTGAAACTGCTCCGGTGCTCACCACGGCTCAGACGAAGGGAACCGTGACCTACGCGGACGAAGACGACCGTCTCAATCACCTTTCAGCGGCGGGCTGGCCACTGATGGGCTCGGAAGTTCGTGTGGTCGATTCGCAGATGCGAGACGTTCCGCGCGACCGTAAGCCGTGGGTGAAGTCGTGGCCCGCGGCGACATCGTGATGGACGGCTATTACAACGAGCCGGAGGCAACCAAAGCGGTGCTCACCGACGGCTGGCTGCACACCGGAGACATGGCGGTGTGGGACGAGGAGAACTACGTCTACATCGTCGATCGCAAGAAAGACATCATCATCAGTGGGGGCGAGAATATTTCATCGATTGAAGTGGAAAAGGCCATCTTCGCCCACCCGGCGGTTTTGGAATGCGCCGTGGTTTCGGCTCCGGACGCAGCAGTGGGGAGAGATTCCGGTGGCCATTATTGTACTTAAGCCGAATCAACAACTTAGTCGAAGAACATTGATGTCTTTTCTGAAGCCACGAATCGCCAAGTTCAAAATGCCGCGTCTGGTGAAGTTCGTGGAAGGACCGCTGCCCAAGACCGGCACCGGAAAAATGCTGAAACGCGAACTGCGGAGAGTTCTGGAGGGCAAAGCGACCCGGGTGCAAGGCTGACTCGAAACCTTAAGCAGCGACGCCGCGTCCGGCGGCTGCCAGTAGGTTCGACCACCGAAGGATGGCAGATCCCTGCCGACAGCCGGAATCGCCTCAAAAAGCGAAATAGCCCGGAGCGGCAGGGTGACCGACTCGCGTACAGCGCCCACTACGGCTAGCTGCGGCCACGCGGTGTCGGTCGTGCCCTTGATGATCGCCCGGCCATCGGGGAAAAGCGTCATCTCATAAGGCTCGGGCCAGAACTTCAGGACGAAATCGTTGTGCCGCACCGCCCCGTGCGGCTTCAGCCGCAGACTCACTTCTGAAAAATCCATCGGCCGATGACGCTCATGGATCTGCACCGAGTTCCGTCCGCAAAGCGTGATATGCGGCTCGGCCCTCGCCGGCAAGATGCGTAAAATCCCGCATACCGCATGCGCGGCATCCCGGCCGCGGATTTTCCGCCCGGACCTCAGCGTGTTCGTTGGTCCAGACGTCGAACGAAAGCAAAGTGCGCCGCACTCGTTCGTTCGCGCCCACGAGCATCTTGATCGCTTCGGTGGCCGCAATCGAAGCCGCCAGGTTCACGGCGGAATTCAGAATTCCGGCAGTCTCGCAGGTCTCGAAGGCTCCCTGCGGAGGGTCGGGAAACAGACAAGCCAGACAAGCCGTTTTCCCCGGCAGCACATTTAAAGTAACCCCGTAGCTGCCAATGGCTGCTGTGTATATCCAGGGGAGGGAAGCTCTTGACCGCAAAATCATTCAGCAGATAGCGAGTCTCGAAGTTGTCGGTTCCGTCGAGAATCAAGTGCATCCCGTCGAGCAGCGACTCGACGTTTGCCGGGACCAGGTCGGCTACCTGCGGTTCAACTACAATCTGGGAGTTGAAGGCCGCAATCTTGCGAGCGGCCGCGATCGCTTTGGGCAGCGATTGCGCCGCGTCCGATTCGTCGAACAGCGACTGCCGTTGCAAATTACTGGGCTCAACATAGTCGCGATCGATGATCCGGATGCTGCCCACGCCAGCGCGAGCCAGCAGAGAGGCCAGAGCCGAGCCGGTGGCCCCGCATCCAACCAGTGCCACACGGGCGGCGGCCAGCTTGCGCTGGCCCTCGCTGCCGATTCCAGGGAACAGCACCTGCCGCGAATATCTTTCTTCCATTTCCAAACAGATCACCGGTTTATAGCGTCCGAACCATTATTATAGGTGCCGCCCGGTTTCCCGAGCCAAATACAACACTGCCTGATGCCAATTCATCGAACCATCGTGGCCTGCATTCGCGAGGAGCTGGTTTGCGTGTAAAGGGATCGTTGCGGAAAGCCCTGGCAGGACTGGCCCTCGCGGCCGCTCTCTGTCCGTCGGCACTGGGGACAAACGTCGCCGACGGAGGAATCTCCCGGCACTGCATCCGGCACAGGAGGCTCCGGCCCTGCCCACAATGGGCGGGATGGCGTCCTACGAGGGCCTGGTCGTGCAGAGGATCGATTTCCCGGATCTCCCCGCCGATAGCGCGGAAAGCCTGCTCGACCTGATCCCGCAAAAGGTTGGCGCCCCTCTGCGACGCGACGATGTGCGGCAGAGTATTCAGGCCCTACACGCCACCGGCCGTTTTGCCGATATTCAAGTTGAGGCTGAACACACTGCGGATCAGCAGGTGGTGTTGACATTTCGCACCCGGCCTAATTTCTTCGTGGGTGAAATCCTGGTGGAAGGAGCGCCCGATCCGCCCGCGGCCAACCAGATTGTGAATGCATCGAAGCTGCAGCTGGGAGAACTGTTCACCCGGGAAAAGCTTGACCGGGCCCTGGTCAACATTAAGCAACTGATGGAGCAGAACGGCTACTACCAGTCCAGCGCGAGCGACGAAGAACAGGCGCATCCTGAGACCCAGCAGATGAATATCCTTTTCCACATCGTGCCCGGACCGCACGCGAAAATTGGCCACGTAACCGTCACCGGGCCGGCCGGATTTTCCCAGGGGCAAATCCAGGACATCGCCAAGATGCATCCCGGGGACTATGTCACCGTGCAACGCGTCAGCCGCGCCCTTGACCGTTTGCGAAAGAAATATCAGAAGCAGGACCGCCTTCTCTCACAGGTGACGATTACCAACCGCGACCTATCGCCCCGAAACCAATACCGTGGACTACGCCTTCGATATCCAACCCGGTCCCGAAGGTTCAGATCGTTGCCGAAGGCTTCAAGATCAGCCACTCCCAGCTCAAGAAAAACGTTCCGGTCTATGAAGAAAACGCGCTTGACGATGACCTGCTGAATGAAGGCCGACGCAATTTGCTCAACTACATGCAGAGCCGCGGTTACTTCGATGCCAAAGTCAGCCAGCAAAAGACCTCGGTTTCGGCCGACGAACTGCGGGTCATCTACACCATCGATGCGGACGGCCGTCATAAGCTGGCCAAGCTGCGATCACCGGGAACAAGAGTTTCAGCGTGGAGCAGATTCGCTCCCGGATGCAAATTCAACCTGCCGGACGTTTCCTGTCAAACGGCCGCTACAGCCAGGCTTTGCTGAGTGCGGACGTCCGCACCATCGTGGCCAACCCATACCACGCCAATGGTTTTCTGGACGTAAAGGTCACGCCCGAAGGTGGAAGACAACTATCGCGGCAACAAAAACGAGCTGGCCATGACCCTGCAGATTGACGAAGGCCCGCAGACCAAGGTGGGCGCTTTGCAGATTGTGGGCAACGAAAGCCTCTGAAGAGCCCATTTCCCGAGCTCAACATATCTCCCGGCCAGGGATTCGCCTACTCCAAGATCAATGAAGATCGCGAAATCGTGCTGAACTATTACTTCAACAATGGTTTTCCCAATGCCACATTCGACGCCTCGGCCAAGCGTTCGGCGAACGATCCCAACCTGATGGATGTCACCTACACCGTCCACACCGGCGACCAGGTCATCGTCGATCAGGTGTATGTTGCCGGCATGGTTCACACCCGTGATTCCATCGTGCAGCGCGAAATCCAGATCAAGCCGGGCGATCCGCTAAGCCAGATCGACATGCTGAACACGCAAAAAAGCCTGTATGACCTCGGGCATCTTCAGCCAGGTGGATACGGCGGTGCAGAATCCGGGAAGCAGCGAGCCGGAAAAGAATGTGCTGGTCAATGTGCAGGAGGCCAAGCGCTACACCTTGAATTATGGCGCTGGGACTGGAATTCCAGACCGGCCAGCCGCACGGTCAACGGAACCAACCCTCTGGGAGAAACCGGCGTCAGCCCGCGAGTTTCGTTCGGCGTCACCCGGCTCAACCTCCGCGGCTTGAATCACACCGATCACGTTCAAGGCCAACGTAGGACGCCTGCAGCAGCGTGGTCTGGTCAGCTTACGACGCTCCGCGGCTGGTTCAACAATCCCAACTGGCGCCTCACCTTCACCACGTTCTATGACAACACAGTCGACGTCACCACCTTCACCTCGCAGCGTCTGGAGGGATCGGTTGCGGCGGAACAGACGATCAGCAAGACCACCATCATGACCTACCGTCTGACCTACCGCCGGGTCAAAGCCAGCGACATCACCAATACCATCAGCCCGGACCAGATTCCTCTACTCTCCCAGCCGACCCGCGTCGGTATTCCGAACTTCAGCTACATCCGCAACAAGCGGGATAACGATCTGGAGAGCACCAAGGGAAACTACACCACCATCGATGGCGGCGTGGCCAGCACCTACTTTGGCTCGGAGACCGATTTCGGCCGCCTGCTGATTCAAAACTCTTCGTATTACTCATCTGGGCAAGAACCGGGCGCAGAAGGAAATTTGTTCTGGCTCGATCCACCCGCATCGGGGTTGAAATCCCTTACGGAACGACTTTCATGCCGCAACCCGGAGAGGAATGCGAAACTCCTCAGGCTGGACAAGCCGCGTGTCTTCCCCTGGCGGAACGTTTCTTCTCGGGAGGTGGAAACACGCATCGCGGATTTGGCTTAAACCAGGCCGGCCCACGTGACCCGGCCACGGGCTTTCCCGCTGGGCGGAACGGCGTTGTTCATCAATAACCTCGAACTGCGCACGCCCCCGCCGACCCTGCCCTTTTTCCAGGACAACCTCAGCTTCGCCATTTTCCACGACGCCGGCAACGTCTTTACCACCGGACATGACATGTTCCACAACCTGCTGCAGTGGAGCCAGAAGAGCCCGCAACTCTGTTTGCAGCAGGCCACGGCGAAACTGTGCGACTATAACTACATTTCGCACGCCATCGGCGTGGGGGTGCGTTACAAGACCCCGGTGGGCCCGGTGCGCTTCGATTTCGGGTACAATCTGAATCCGCCCGCGTTTCCGAGCCAAACGACGACCACGGTCAACGGCGTGCCTGTGACCGTCTTTGATCCTCAGCATGCGAGCCATTTCAACGTATTCTTCAGTATTGGACAGACTTTCTGATGGGTAACAAGCTCTACATCTTCGTTTGCACCCTGGCTTTTCTTGCGCTCGTCCCGCTGGCGGGCAGCGCGGAAGTGATCGACCGCATTGTGGCCACAGTGAACGGCCACATCATTTTGCAGAGCGACTGGGAAGATGCCCTGCGCTTCGAGGCTTTCAGCAGCGGCCGTCCCCTGGATCAACTGACCCCGCCCGAACACAAAGCCGTGCTTGACCGTCTGATCGATCAGGAATTGCTCCGTGAGCAGATGCGGGCTCCTGATTCTCCTCACGCCTCCGCGGAAGAAGTGGACAAACGCGTCTCCGAGATTCGCAAGCAGTATCCCAAAGCTGAAAGCGACACAGGCTGGCATGCTCTGCTGGAAAGTTATGGCCTTACCGAAGAGAGCGTGAAAAACCGGGTCGCGGGCGAACTTGACCTGATGGGTCTGGTGGACTCCCGCCTGCGTCCTGCAGTCAGTATCGACTCCAAGAGCATCGAGAGTTACTACCAGCAGGAACTCCTGCCTCAACTTCGCCAGTCGGGCGGGCAAAATGTTCCGCTGGCTGAAGTCACGTCGAAAATCAGGGAGCTTCTTACCCAGAAGAAGATTACCCAGTTGCTCACCGCGTGGCTGCACGATCTGCGGGCGGGCAGCGAAATTCGCGCGGAGGCACTGACCGCGCAACCGGGGAGCCGGGGCCAATGAGTGAACCCGGCGCTAAGCCGGCCCGGCGCAAGATCTGGAAGTACCTGTTGTGGTTGATGCTCGGCGGGGTATTGGTGATCGTGGCCCTGGCCTGGTACAGCACCACAGATTCGTTTCGTGCCCTGGTGCGGCAGCGCCTTATCGCCACCCTGGAGCAAATTACCGGTGGCCGGGTGGAACTGGGCAGCATCCACAGCGTCCCTTTTCACTTCCAGGTGGAAGTACGCGACCTGACGATTCATGGCCGCGAGCAACCGGGCGAAGTTCCATACGCTCATGTGAACAGTCTGATGGCGCAGGTCAAGATCTGGTCAATCCTGCGCACTGAAATCGGACTGAACTACATCATTCTCGACCATCCTGTCGTCCATATCATTCTCTATCCCGACGGAACCACCAACCAGCCCGAACCGAAGGTGAAGCAGGCCTCAAAAGAGAAGCCGCTCGAGCGGCTGTTCGCGCTCTCCATCACTCGACTGGAAGTTCGCTCCGGTGAAGTGATCTGGGGAGACCGGAAGCTCCCACTCGACTTTTCTGCGAATAACGTTTCCGCCGACATGAGCTATGCGCTATTCCGCAGGAGTTACGACGGCAATCTGCTGATTGGAAAAGCCGACACCAGCTACAAGAACTATCGCCCTTTCTCCTGGAACGCGGAAGTGCACTTTACCCTGAGCCGAAGCCGGGTTCTGCTGCGGGAGTTTAAGTTAAGCACCGGGCGCTCGGTGGTGGAGGCCAAGGGGCAAATACAGGACTTCAACCGGCCGGATTTCAGCAATACGAAGATAGAAGTCGATTACGACACTACGGTTGATATTGCCGAGGCTGCGGCGATCGCACGGCAACCAGAGTTTCGCCGGGGCAGCGTGCGGTTAACTGGACACGGTGTCTGGTCGCCTCGAGACTTTTCGTCGATTGGCAAAGTGCTGCTATCGAATCTGGACTGGCGCGATTCGCCGGTAGGACTCCACAATGCGAATCTCAGCGCTCAATACGCGTTGAACCCGACGCGGGTCACGCTTTCCCAAGTCCAGGGCCGTATTTTTGGTGGAAGCGTTAGCGGTGACGCGGAAGTAAATCAATGGCTCAATCTTCAAACGGCAAATAGCATCTCGAAAGGAAGAGAAAAGGAAGCGGAAAAGCAGATCGGCACGGTGCGTCTCCGGTTCAAGGACCTGTCGGCTGCTGAAATGGCGGCGGTCTTTTCCACTCCGGCGCGACCGTTTCACCGCGTCAAACTGGCGGGTTTGGCCAGCGGCACTCTGGATGCCCGATGGCGAGGCTCACCCCGATACGCGGAGGCGCAATTCGTCGCCGACGTAGTGCCTCCTCCTGCGGTCTCCCGGGCGCAGTTGCCCATTACCGCACACGCGCAGGGAACCTATCGAGCCGGCCCCGGCGAGTTGCAGCTCGATCAATTGAACGCTGCCACCCGAGCCACCCAGATTCGCGCCTCGGGCACGCTTTCCTCCGCGGCCGCTATCCAGCTTTCTGTAACCACCACCGATCTCAGTGAGTGGGAACCGGTTTTCAGCGCAGCGGGCTATGGAGGCCCGGTCCCGGTCACGCTCAAGGGTCACGCTTCGTTCAACGGTACTGCCACCGGAAAGCTTACCGAGATCGCCATCGCCGGCAATCTGCAGTCGCAAGACTTCGAGACGTTGATTCCAGCCACCTCCAAGACTCCCGAAAAGTTAGTCAACTGGAATGCTTTGCATGCTGACGTTCAGCTCTCGCCTTCGGTTTTTGCCGTGCGCAGCGGCACTCTAAGCCGCGACCCCGACTCGCTGAAATTCAGTTTCCACGTGCACCTGGTCAACAGACAATTCACTCCTGCCAGCGAGTTCCGAGCCCGTCTTGACACTCAGAATGCCGACTTGCCTGGCATTCTCGCGCTCGTTGGATATACATATCCTGTGACCGGAACCGTGGATGTCCACCTACATGTGGAAGGAACCCGGGCCGACCCACAAGCGGACGGCCACATTCTGCTGCGCAATGGGAGTTTTTACGGCGAACCGATTGAGTTGCTCAGTTCCGGTCTGGCTTTCTCCAACGGCGAGATTCAGCTTAAGACCATGGAGTTGACGCACTACGAGGCCAAGGTCGCCGGCGACGCAAACTATAACCCTGACAGCCAGGCGTTTCGCTTTAATTTGACAGGCACAAATTTTGATCTCGCCAGAATTCCCAAGTTGCAAGAGGGCCGAGTGGCGGTGAGCGGACGCGCGGACTTCACCGCTTCCGGTTCCGGCTCTCTGAACCAGCCGGCCATCAATGCGGCGGTCCATATCCATGATCTGGGCTTCGATCAGGAGCGCGCAGGGGACTTTACCTTCAACGCAACCTCGCAGGGATCCGAGATCAAAATCACCGGGCAATCCCAGTTCGAACAAGCTGAGTTGAAAATCGAAGGCGGAGTTCAAAGCAGCGCGGACTGGCCTGCTGATATCTACTTTCACTTCCACCAGCTGGATGTGGATTCGTTGCTGCGCGTCTACATGCGTGGCGGGGTGACCGGTCACGCGAAAGTGGACGGAGAACTGCATCTGGTTGGTCCTCTCCGCCGACCTCGTGAATTGCAGATTACGACCAATATCGACACCCTGACCGCTGCCGTCGAGGACATGCAGGTTAAAAACCAGGGCCCGATTCGTTTCTCCATCGCGAATCAGGCGCTCAAGATCGATCAGTTTCATCTGATCGGAGAGGACACCGATATCTCCGCGACCGGCACCCTTCAGTTGACCGGCCAGCGCGACCTCGATGTGCACGCTCAGGGCCAGGTTAATCTGAAGTTGATCGAGAGCTTCAGTCCGGACTTTACGTCTTCCGGAGTGGTCACGGTTGATGTGGCGCTGTCCGGGCCATTGGATAAGCCCGTAACCCAGGGACGAGTGCGTATCGAACACGGCGCCATTGCCTACATCGACCTGCCCAGCGCCTTGAGCGATATCAATGGCTCGCTCGTCTTCAACCAGGATCGCTTACAGGTTGAGACTCTCACCGCCCACACCGGCGGCGGCCTGGTTACGTTTGGAGGTTACGCGACTGCCCGCAACGGCAAATTCAACTTCGATCTTTCCGTACAAGGCCAGGATGTCCGCCTGCGCTATCCGCCTGGAGTGAGTGCCACGGCCAACGCCGACTTGCACTTTGTGGGGAGTTCCTCGGCCTCGACGCTGAATGGTGACATCACCATCACCAAGCTGGCGATGACCCCCGGCTTTGACTTTGCCATTTATCTGGATCGCTCACAGGCTTCGGGCCTCTCGCCGACCAACCGCCTGTTGAACCGGATCCGGCTCGATGTCCACATCGTCACCACCCCCGAGTTGCAGATGCAGACCGCCAGCGTGCGGCTTTCCGGAGATGCGGATTTACACCTCCAGGGCAGCGCGGGAAAGCCTGTCATCCTGGGACGCGCGGACGTGATCGAAGGCGAGGTCTACTTTCAACGGGACCAAGTACAGCCTGGAGCGCGGCGATGTCACCTTCATCAACCCGGTGACCACTACGCCGGTTCTTGATTTGCAGGCCACCACGCGAGTGCGCGACTATGATATCACCCTGAATCTCAACGGCCAGATCGACCGGCCCAGTGTGACTTACCGGTCCGAGCCACCTCTTCCCAGCTCGGACATCATCGGTCTCCTGGCATTTGGCTCGACCACGGAAGAGTCGGCTCAGCTCAATCAGTCGCAGTCGGCGTTTAACTCGGAAACCTCCAGTGCGATTCTCAGCGCCGCGCTCAATGCGACAGTAAGCAACCGGGTGCAGAAACTCTTTGGCGTCAGCCGTATCAAGGTCGATCCGCAAGGTCTCACCACTGAGACCTCGCCCACCCAGACTGGTCCCGCGGTCACTATCGAACAGCAGGTCCAGAACAACCTGACTCTTACCTACACCACTAACGTCGCACAGGCGTCGCAGCAGATTATCCAGGTGGTGTATAACCTGACGCGTAACGTTTCGATCGTGGCGATTCGCGACCAGAACGGAGTGGTCAGCTTCGACGTCAGAATGCGCCAGAGGAAGAAGTGATCCGGTGCGCCAGAAACCCCATCAACCACGAAGGACACGAAGTTGCACGAAGGAAGCCTTAAGTTAGAACTGAATTCACTCTCACTCCGGGTGGCCCCAACCATGCTGATTGCGAGACGAACTACGATTCTGTGCATTTCCTTGTCATTGAGCCTGACCTCAGCAGCCCAGCAGAAGCCTTCTCCGCTTTCACCCTATGTGAAGGAAGATGCGCCGGTGCTGGTGCTGGAGCATGTGCGCCTGATCGACGGCACGGGCTCTGCACCGCAGGAAGACATGCGCATCGACATCGCCGGCGGCAAGATCACCGCTGTCCAAGCCGCCAGTGCGCACAGCCCTTATCCGCCCAAAGCCAAGGTGCTGGACATGACGGGAAAGACCGTGATCCCCGGCCTGGTCGGCATGCACGAACATCTCTTCTATCCCACGCCGCAGCAACCCGCAGGGTGGCGTGGCGCTCTATGGCGAGGCGCCGGACAGCGCTCCGCGTCTCTACCTGGCAGGCGGCGTGACCACGGCGCGGACGGCGGGCAGCCTGGAACCGTACACCGACCTGGAACTGAAGCGAGAGATCGACGCGGGGCTGCTGCCCGGACCCAAGCTCGACGTGACTGGCCCCTACCTCGAGGGCAAAGGCAGCTTCGCCGATCCAGATGCACACGCTGGCGGATGCTGACGACGCTGCGCGCACGGTGGATTATTGGGCCGCCGAGGGCGTGACCTCGTTCAAGGCGTACAACTACCTCACGGCGGATGAGCTGAAGGCGGCCATCGACCACGCTCACGCCCACGGGCTCAAAATCACCGGGCATCTTTGCTCCATCGGATTCAGGCAGGCAGCCGCGCTGGGCATTGACAACCTGGAACATGGCCTGGCGGTGGATACCGAGTTCTTCCCGGGGAAGAAGCCGGACGAGTGTCCCGGTCTTCTGCCGAATTTGACATATATCGAGAAAAGCGTGGATGTGAAGGGGCCTGAGGTGCGGGAGACGATCCGCGACCTGGTAGCGCACCATGTGGCCATCACGTCGACGCTGGCGGTGATTGAGACCTTCGGCTCGAATCGCCCGCCCATGGAGCGGGAGAGCGCGGCTCTCAAGACGCTCTCGCCGCAAGCCGCGAAGGACTATCTGATAGGCCGCTCTCATGCTGGCCGAGCACGACATGGGCGGGCCGATGCTGGGAAAAGAGATGAGCTTTGAGCGGGAGTTTGTGGCCGCGGGCGGACTGCTGATGGCGGGCTGCGATCCCACCGGCTACGGCGGCGTGGTGCCGGGCTTCGGCGACCAGCGCAACATTGAATTGCTGGTCGAGGCCGGCTTCTCACCGGTCGAGGCGATCCGCATCGCCACACTGAATGGGGCAATCTACATGGGCAGAGACGCGAGCATCGGATCGATTGCGCCGGGCAAGGCCGCCGATCTGGTGGTGTTGGGCGGCAACCCGGCGGAGAAGATTGAAAACATAGAGAAGGTTGAGCTGGTCTTCAAAGATGGCGTGGGTTTCGATTCTGCGAAGCTGATTCAATCCGTCACCGAACTGGTGGGTCTGCGGTAAATCGGTCGGGAGTGATGGACCAGCCGAAGATGCAAATGCCGCCGGCTTAAACCCATCGACGCCTGACTCATTTTCGTTCGGTCGGCCGTCTGCCGCGGAGTATGCTTTTGCCCGTGGTTTCCCAAACCCAACCCGATCATTTTGGAGTCGCGCGTCAGAACATGGTGGAAACCCAATTGCGCGCCCGTGGCATCCGAGATGAGCGATTGTTGAGCGCGATGGGCGAGGTTCCGCGTCATGAATTCGTGGAGGCGCAATATCGCAACCAGGCCTACGAAGACCATCCTCTGCCGATTGGCGCGGGCCAGACCGTTTCGCAACCCTACATTGTTGGGCTGATGCTGGAGCTTCTGCGTCTCGAGCCTTCGTCGAAGGTTCTGGAGATCGGAACCGGCTCCGGTTATCAGACCGCGATCCTGGCCAAGCTGGCTGCTCATGTTTATTCGGTGGAACGCCATGCGGAGCTGGCGCGCGAGGCGCAGAAAAATCTCTCCCGGCTCGGCCTCGCCAATGTAACCGTGGTGGTGGGCGACGGCGCTCAGGGTCTGCCCGAATTCGCTCCGTTCGATGCCATTGTTGTTTCCGCCGCTGCCGGAGAAATCCCCGGACCACTCTTCACTCAGTTGCGCGAGGGTGGACGCATGATTATCCCAGTCGGGCCGCCTGAGGTGCAGGAACTGCAATTAGTTCGCAAGCGGGAAGGGAAGCCGTTGATCACGCTGCTGGACGGCTGCCGCTTCGTTCCGCTGGTCAGCGGCGGAACATCACCCGGATCCGTGTAGGGACGGGTCTTCGACCCGTCCAGGCCGAGCGCAGCTCGGCGGCTTTTCGCCATTACCCAGGCCGATCTCTCGGACAACCAATCGCCGGCGTTGCTTTACAATCGAATCGTGCCCCTTCTTCACAACCTGCGTGTGACGTTGGAGATGATCAAGTGGGAGCACTCCATCTTCGCCCTTCCTTTTGCCCTCTGCGGAGCCATGCTGGCAGCTAACGGCTTGCCTGCTGGACAGCAGCTATTGTGGATCGTCGTGGCCATGGTCGCGGCGCGTTCGGCCGCGATGGCCTTCAATCGCCTGGCCGACGCCTCCATCGACGCCGCTAACCCGCGCACCCAGACGCGCGCTCTGCCTGCGGGCACCCTCACGCCCGCGTTTGTTGCCACCTTCGTGGTTGTTTCCTGCGGAGTGTTTGTGCTGGCAGCATCTCGCCTGAATCATCTGGCGCTCGAACTTTCTCCCGTCGCCCTGGCAGTAGTGCTGCTCTACTCCTACACCAAGCGTTTTACCCGCTGGTCGCACCTGTTTCTGGGATTGGCGCTGGGCATCGCTCCGTCGGCGGCCTGGATCGGCGTGCGCGGATCCTTCGATCCCCGCATTCTGCTGCTCACCGCAGCCGTTACTTTCTGGGTAGGCGGTTTCGACGTACTCTATGCCTGTCAGGATTATGAATTTGATCAGCAGGCCGGCCTGCACTCCGTCCCTCGCTACTTCGGGATCAGACGCGCGCTCTGGATTGCCCGATTCTTTCACGTGCTCATGCTGATCCTGTTGATGGGGGTGGTGGTAGTTTTCGGGCTGGGCAAGCTGGCGGTGGTGGGTGTGATCGTGGTCACACTGCTCCTGGCGTATGAGCATTCCCTGGTTTCCCCCACCAACCTTTCACGGCTGAACGCGGCATTCTTCACCATGAATGGAGTCATTTCGGTTGTGTTCTTCGTCTTCGTCGCCGGAGATCTTCTCCTGCGGCGATAGGTCCTAGCGGCCGGTACTGGTAGGGAACTGCGTTCGGCGCCATCATTCACCATCTTTGTTTCCAGCGAGCTATTCTGACAGTGTCCCTGCCCAATCCTGAATTATACGCTATGACTTCCGCCATTCCCTGCGGTATCATCAATGTGATGTCCACGGCCCATCCTCATCGATTCCAGACCGACGATGCCCGGCTTCACCCCATTCACGCCAAGGTGGCCGGCGGTGAGCGCCTTACTCCGGAAGATGCTCTCGCGCTCTATCGCAGCGGTGACATTCTGGCGGTGGGCTGGCTGGCGAATAACGTCCGCGAACGCATGCACGGCGACAAGACGTACTTCAATGTCAACCGCCACCTGAATCCGACCAACGTTTGCGTGGCCGCCTGCCGGCTTTGCGCGTTTGGACGCAAGAAAGATTCGCCCGGCGCCTACACCATGGCGCTCGAAGAAGCCTTTGAGACCGCGGCCTCCGGTTACAGCGAGGCGGTAACAGAATTCCACATCGTGGGTGGACTGCATCCGGACTTGCCCTTCCAGTATTTCCTCGACCTTATTTCCGGACTCAAGCAGCGCTTTCCGCAAGTCCATCTCAAGGCGTTCACCATGGTCGAGGTGGCGTATCTTTCCAAGCGCGCCAAGCTTTCGATTCGCGAGACCCTGGAACAACTGAAGGCGGCGGGCGTGGATTCACTGCCTGGCGGAGGCGCGGAAATCTTTGCGGACCGCGTGCGCCACATCATCTGCGATCACAAGATTGACGGCGATCAATGGCTCGACACCGCCAAACTGGCCCATCAGATCGGCCTGAAGTCGAATGCGACCATGCTGTACGGGCACGTAGAGAATGACGAAGACCGAGTCGACCACCTGCTGAAGCTGCGCGCCTTGCAGGACGAGACTCACGGTTTTCAGACATTTATTCCACTGGCGTTCCATCCCGACAACACCGCGTTGCAGCATCTGCCCAAGACCAGCGGCATGCTCGACATCAAACAAATCGCGGTCAGCCGATTGGTGCTCGACAATTTCCCCCACATCAAAGCCTACTGGCAGATGATGACTGCGAAAATCGCTCAGATCGCGTTGCGCTTTGGGGCGGACGATATTGATGGCACGGTCATCGAAGAAAAGATCTATCACGACGCAGGCGCTACTACTCCTCAAGGCATGCAACGTAAAGATCTGGTGCGCTTGATCCGCGAGGCTGGAAGGGAACCGGTGGAGCGCGACACTTTGTATCGCCCGGTGACCCGGACGGAGACTTCGGTCACGGTAGCGGTTTAGTCTGGAATCTGACTTTCCCCGTCATTCTGTACGTCGTGTCATCCTGAGCGAAGCGAAGGACCTGTGCATTGGTTGGCGCGGACTAATACAATTTTCACGTGAGACGGAACCAACCTGCGGACACTTCGGAGCCACTTCCGCTCGCGGCTAAATGCATGGGTCCTTCGCTTCGCTCAGGATGACAAGGTACGCTCAGTGACAGAGTATTTGGACATTTAATTTGTAGTCGCTCTTTTTTCCATGCGTCTAGAGTTTTGCCTGGGTATAGAATGATTTTGTAAGGACGACAAAGCTTCACGGGATCCGCTACCCGTGTTCTGAGGCTTGGCATGAATGTCCACATCAGCTATAAGCTGCGCAAGACTCGTGATCTCGAAAAAGAAATCCATCACCTGATTGAAAAACTCTCCCGGCGGCTGCAGGTATTTCGCCCCGAACTGCTGCACCTGAAGGGAGTTGTAGAACAGAGCTCGGCGCGGGAAGGCACGGTTGTGTCTTTAAACCTGCGACTGCCCTCGGGACAGCTGGCGGCGCAGCGGTCTGCTCCCGCGCCGGTGGCGGCGATCAAGAGTGCGTTCGACGACCTGCTGCAGCAGATCACCCGCCACAAAGACCTGCTGCGCAGCTCGCATAAGTGGACGCGGCGCGGGTCGTCCGCTGCGCGCAAACACACGGAAGTGGCTTTCGAGCAAACCCTGGCCGCGACCCAGCCCTCTACGATTTCAGCCGAGGACATCCGTTCCTACGTGAATGCCAATCTCTCGCGCCTGGAACGCTTCGTCGATCGGGAGCTGTATTTTCGCGAAGCCGCGGAGCAGATCACTCCCGGCGCAATCACCAGGGAGGAAGTGATCGACGAGGTGATCGTTGCAGCTCTGGGCGATGGCGGGGACAGGCCCGAAAAGCTGGCGCTTGAACCCTGGCTCTATCGGCTGGCAATTCACGCCATCGGCGACCTGCTGGTTCGCAGCTCCGATAACGTAGTCTCGGTCCACCTCGAAGACTCGGCGCGCGTTCCCAACGTTCGCGCCAGCGACGAACCCGAGCTGCAGTTCCATCAGCCTGATGAAACTCTCACCAAGGAAAGCATCATCGCCGACCGCCGCGTGGCCACGCCCGAAGACATCGCTTCCTCCGACGAGATAAATTCGTTGGTCGAATTTGCTCTGCAAGCCGCCACGCCCCGCGATCGCGAAGTTTTCATCCTGCACACCATTGAAGGATTTTCGGTGCGGGAAATCGCTGCCATCACCGATCGCAGACCGGACGCCATCAGTGCCTCGATCGTCGCGGCCCGCGAACACCTGCGGCGTTCGCCGCCACTCGCCCAACGCTTCAAAAACAGGACGCTCCAGAAGACGGGCTCCGACTAACTCCTGCGGCAGTAGTTCCTGCGGCAGTCGGCAAGGAGTGAAATGATTACACGTGAAGACATCCGCGAACTGGCCCAATTTCAGGGCAATGACGCGGATTCCGCGATCAGCTTCTATTTTCAGCCCTCCAGGCCAACCAACAAGTCGCACCGCGAGGATGCCATCCTGGCCAAGGATATGGTTCGGCATGCACTGCGCGAGGCCGAAAAAAACCGACCGGAATGGGTTCGCGCGCGCGGACCTGCAACGAGTTCTTGAGCTGACAGCGGGATGGTCCGGAAGTCAGCCGCGCGCCCGAGCTGTCTTCGCGTGTGGCGGGCAGGGTGTCTGGCGCGAATTCGAACTGCCGGCAAAACTTGCCGAGACTCAACTTTTCGTCAACCGCCGATTTCACCTGAAACCGCTGGCCCTGGTTCTGGGCGCCCAGCCGCATCTATGGATTGCATTTGTTGATCGTCATCGCGCCCGCTTCTTCGATCTGCATCTCGACGAACTGAGAGAGCGAGAGGCTCTTTTCCATGCGCTACCCCGCCGCGGTCGCGGAGACGGATTTGCGGGATACGACGCCGGTCACGCTCGAACGCAGCGTTAACGATGAAGTTCTGCATCACTTTAAGAACGTAGCCGAATATCTCCGGCAAGGGCAGGAGAAAGGCGCCTTCGACAATCTCATCGTCGGATGCCAGGAGATCAATTGGCACGAGCTGGAGCCGCATCTCCATCCCTATGTGCAAAAGCGATTGCTGGGGCGCTTCCCGGCGGACGTGGGTAACGTCACAGAAGAGCAGGTACGCGAACAGGCTGGCCGCATCGTGCGGGAGTCGCTCGATCGGCACCGGCACGAACTGGTGAGCGAAATTCTCGGCCAAGCCAGAAGCAACGGACGCGGGGTCACGGGCTTGCGCCGCGTGCTGCGTTCCCTGGAAATGGGGGAAGTACAGACTTTATTGATGGCCGAGAATTACTCAGCCCACGCTGTCGAGTGTTCCAACTGCGGTCATCTGGACGCGCACATGGTGCGTTACTGTCCAGTGTGCGGACACAGCACGCGAGAGTTGGAAGATGTGTGCGAGGCTATTGTCCCCGCCGCTATACGGCGCGACATCGAACTCTTATATGTGAAGGACGAACCGGGGTTGGATCAGGTGGGTAACATTGCCGCCCTGCTCCGCTTCCGCGCCGATCAGAGCAAAGGCGCGATGTCCGCAGCCTCGTAGTTGACCAAACCCATATTTCGACTGGTCTTTCAGTCTGTAATCCGAGGGCGTAGCTCGCGCCGCGTTCCGACATCGACGTGCTATTCTTTCCGGTTTCATAGGCTTTTCAAGCAAGCGTGGAGGACTACAATGGCTTTTTCGCGCCGCGATTTTCTCTCTACCGCCGCTCTGGGCGCCGTCTCCCTGGGGCTGGAGGGACAGGAGCGGAAACCAGACCCAGCAAAAACGGATGCCGCGGCTTCGCCGGGTAAGCGGCCCATTATCATTAGCGCCTTCAATGGCTTGGACTATCTTGATGATGCGTTCGCTTTTCTGAAGAGCGGGGGCGACACATTGGACGCCGCCTTGAAAGTCGTGCAGGGCCCGGAGAACGACCCTAACGAAGATACTGTCGGACTCGGTGGCTTGCCCAACGAAGAGGGCGTGGTCGAACTCGATTCCTGCTGCATGCATGGCCCCACGCGCCGCGCGGGTTCCGTAGGGGGCGTGCGGAACATCAAGAACGTATCGCTGGTTGCCCAGGCCGTTATGCTGCACACCGGACACGTAATGCTGGTCGGAGAAGGCGCCGAGCGCTTTGCCGTGGCTCAAGGTTTTCCCCGCGAGAATCTGCTCACTGAGCATTCCCGCAAAATCTGGCTGCTCTGGAAGGAAACCCATTCCGACTGGTGGGGGCCGGGGTTGTCCGATCCGAACTGGAAAAAACGGATACCGGCATCGCCTCACAGCGAAGACTTCCAACAACGTATTGAACACATGAAGGAAGTCGCTGCCGATCTCGGGATTGCGCCGGAGCAGCGTATGGCCGCGATCAGCAAAGTTCTGTTCCCTCCCACCGGAACGATCCACTGCTCAGCCCTGAATGAAAAGGGCGAGATTTCCGGCACCACGACCACCAGCGGTCTGGCCTGGAAGCTTCCCGGGCGCTGCGGCGATTCACCCATCATCGGAGCCGGCTGCTATACCGATCAGGATGTTGGCTCCGCGGGCGCCACCGGCAGCGGGGAAGAGAACATCAAGGTCGCCGGCGCGCACACCATCGTGGAGAATATGCGCCACGGAATGTCGCCGCTCGATGCAGGGATGGATGCCTTGAAACGCATCGTGCGGAACTACAACGGCGACATGGACCGATTACGCTTTACCGATATGACGTACTACGTTCTGCGCAAAGACGGCGCGTATGCGGGCGTCTCGCTGTGGGAAGGGTACGGGACCGGGAAGATACACAAGATCGCAATCCACGATGGAGTCAGGCGAGCCGAGAAGACGGTGAGCCTGTTCGAGGGCCTTTCCAGGGACTGGCCGCCCAAACTGTCGTAAGTGACAATTGCACTGAAATAGTGTACACTGTATTAGTGAAAAATATTACGTAAGCGCCGACCAGGCCCTAATCGAGCAAGCGCGACTCGTCGCCCGGTCGCAACACAAAACGCTGAATGCTGCATTTCGCGAATGGCTGGAACAGTACGCAGCCCCAAGCCGGGTGGAGGTGCGGCTGTGGAGGCGCTCATGCGACGTCTTCGCTCATGTGCGTTCTGCGAGCCCTTCTCGACGTGACTCATGCCCCGGATGAGATGGAGCGGTAGATCTCCTTTCCTCGATACCAATATCTTTGCCTATGCCTTCGACGTGAAAGCAGGGTCCAAGGCAAAACGGGCCGCACAGCTCATTCGACAAGCAGCCGACACCGGGCAGGGAATTGTCAGTTATCCAGGTTGTGCACGAGGTCTAGTTCAAACGTTGCTCTTCGACGTTTCTCGATCAACCCATGAGCGTGGCCGAGGCCGAGCAATATTGGATTACCGTATTCCGTCCGTTACTCGCAATTCACTCTTCACCCGCTCTTTACGTCGAAGCTTTGCGAATGTCAGAAAAGTACCAGCTTGTCGCTGGGATGACAGCCTAATTGTGGCCGCCGCGGCGCAGGGGGACATGCCGTGTGCTTCTACACCGAAGACCTGCAGCACGGATAGAAAATCGAAGACTCTGCGAATCGAGAACCCATTCGTTTAAGCGAATCCGCAAGGGGCACCAACAAGTGATCGGCTAAGACGGATCGATCTACACAAACCTCACCTTCACATCCGGCCCTTTTTCCAGGTGAATGCTGTCTATGAATCGCACCTTGCCGGTGCGCAACGTCAGAATCACCGATGAGGTTCGTGTGCCTTCTCCGAAGAAGCGCACTCCTTTCATCAGGGAGCCGTCGGTAACTCCGGTCGCGGCAAAAATGAGCTGCTTGCCGGGAGCCAAATCTTCGGCTTCGTAAATCTTGCTTTTATCCTTTATGCCCATGCGCGCAATGCGCTCTTCCAGTTCCGGCTTGTCGATCACCAGCCGTCCCAGCATGTAACCGTTCAGGCAGCGTATTGCCGCCGCAGTGATTACGCCTTCGGGGGCGCCACCCGAACCCATGACCGCGTGTACTCCGGTGCCAATAACGGCGGCGGCAATACCCGCCGACAAATCGCCGTCGCCGATCAGCCTGATCCTGGCTCCCGCCTTGCGAATGTCGGCGATCAGTTTTTCATGCCGCGGACGGTCGAGCACGATAACGACCAGATCCTCAACGTCACGCCCCATGCGCTTCGCGATATTTCTCAAATTGTCTTTCACCGGGGCGTCAAGATCGACCGCTCCTTTGCATGAAGGACCCACCACGATCTTCTCCATGTAGCAGTCGGGAGCGTTGAGCAGCCCACCGCTTTCGGAAGCGGCCAGCACGGTGATCGCGCCGGGCGCGCCCGTCGCGCATAGATTCGTGCCTTCGAGCGGATCGACGGCGATATCGACTTCGGGGACTTCAGTTCCGTCAGGAAACTCGGCGCCGACTTTTTCCCCGATGTAGAGCATGGGCGCTTCATCGCGCTCGCCTTCGCCAATCACGATCGTGCCCCGCATCGGGATTGCGTCCATGGTCTTGCGCATGGCTTCGGTTGCGACCTGGTCGGAAAGCTTGCGCTCCCCTTGGCCCATAGTGTGTGCCGAGGCGATAGCCGCGGTTTCCACTACCCGCAGAAATCTCGATGCCAGGTCGCTTTCAATATTCCGGCCGAAAGTCCTGGCCTTGACTTCAGCCTTGGTATTTGTTGCCATCAGTGCCCCCTGATCGTTAAAAAGTCATACTGAAGCGCGGTCAACGAATATACCGCCAACGGACGGGGAAGGGAAAGTTACGGGCGGGTACAGCTATCGGGATCGGCATCTGCTCTGCCACAATGGTGGACTTCGTTAGGAAAGGACACTCCGTGACCAAACGGCTGGGTTCGTCTGCATTGCTTCGGCTCGGAAAGTTCGCGGCTGTTGTATGGATGATCCTCTGGGTTTCGTCCTTAGGCGCGAGCGATATTCCCCGCAAACCGAAGGTGCGTGCCATAACGGCGTTCCTTCGAATCGATCGCGACCATTATGCCCAGCAGATTCAGTCCGCGCTAATCATGCTCCGCAGTGCCAAGGCATCCTTTGAGAAGGGCGGTTACGAAGTCCAAACCATTCGTATTACGACTCAACCGTTTCCCCAATACACCGCGGGATTATCTCGGGCCGAAGCGGTCGAATTCTTCAAGCGCCTGGATGATCTCTCGAAAAAAGAGTCCTTACTTATTGATATCGGGCCAGCCATGCTGGCGGATCAGGATGATCCAGCGCAAGTGGAATTGCTGGGTGAGATTCTGGCGAATACGAAAATGAATGCCAGCGTCGTGGTGGCGGGAGAGGATGGTATTCACTGGAAGGCTATTCGGGCGGCGGCGAAAACCATCAAGTACGTGGAGAGTCACAGCCCAAACGGAGCCAACAACTTTGGCCTGGCTGCGATCGCAATGGTGCCTCCTTATGCTCCTTTCTTTCCCGGCTCTTATCACGAGGGCGCCGGCCACCAGTTTTCCGTGGGACTAGAAGGAGGAAATTTCGTCGCCGACATTTTCGAAGCAGCACACGGCGACATCGCTGTCGCGGGTGAGAGTTTGTCCAGGGAATTGGGTGTGCATGCCCGCGCTCTCGAGACCATCGCGGTGCAAGTCGAAAAAGATTCCGGTTGGACCTACATGGGGCTCGACGCCACTCCTGCTCCCAATGGAGACTCGTCCATTGGAGCGGCGATTGAGAAGCTGACCGGCGCCAAGTTCGGTTCGAGCGGTACATTAAGCGCCGCAGCGGTTATCACTTCGGCTGTGCGTTCGATTCCCGTCAAGCGCGTGGGCTACTCCGGGCTGATGTTGCCTCCGCTGGAAGATCCGGTGCTGGCGCAGCGCTGGAGTGAAGGCACCTACGATCTGGATTCGCTTTTGGCGTACTCAGCGGTTTGCGGCACTGGTCTCGACACAGTGCCTCTGCCAGGAGAGGTTTCGCAGCAGCAACTGGAGCGGATCATCGGCGACGTAGCCAGCCTGGCTGTGAAGTGGCACAAGCCTCTTACCGCGAGGCTGATTCCGGCCCCCGGGAAGAATGCTGGAGACATTACCGATTTTGGTTTTGGTCTTCCGAATCTGCCGACCGCGAAGCTGCGGCCGTTGCCTTAGGCGTGCAGTGGTCAAAATGAGTGGCGAAAACGGCGCCGAAAAAGCAAAGCCGCGTGTTCCTCTGGAGGACCGTGCTGGAGGCGCTTTCACGCCAACGCACAAAGCTTCTATCCGGGCAACGCAGTCACTGTCCCAAAGGACGTCTGGCGCCTGAGAAGCTGTTGAGGGCTGCTCCCGAAGGAGCGCCCAAGTCCCATGCGGAACACGCGGACGGGCGCATTCTGCATCCGTCACATAAGCTTGTCAACGCCCGAATTTGGTGCAGCCGAAGGTCTCAATGGACGGATTGGACCAGGCTGGGCACAAACATTACCAGTGCGCACCCAGTCGTCGGATAGCAGCCCAAGATGCCACGTCGAAGCAGCCGTGCGTCGCTTCCCGCAGGGAAGGGTACGTTGAATGCGCTGGCGGCGAGGGCCTTGTCCGCGGTTCGGAGCGTCTCCGAGCCGCTGACGAATTTAACACCCACAACCTTGGGTCCGGGAGCAAAAAGAAAGAAGAACTCGGCGATAGCTAACCCGGGGACGAGTCGACCGACCTTCGTAGTGCGCATCTGGCTCAGCTCCGCACCACCTTGAAATGAACTGTCAGATTCTGTTTTGGTTTGGACCAGGTGATCGAGACGCCCCTGGGTTTCCGGCGGATGGAGCGTCTGTGCTAAGGCTAGGCGATACATACGAATTGCCGCATCTAGCTTGTGTTCCTGCTCGTATACCTGCCCGAGGTGATCGGCGATCGTCGCGCCTTGTGACAAATGAAAGGCCGCGAAAAGATATGTTTCCGCCTCGTGGAGATTACCCATTCTAAAGCACCCATCCCAACGTGTCCCAGTCAGCGCGAGGTGACGCGTGTGGTCGAGATCATCCACCTCCAATTTCTCCAGATGGACTTCTCTTGAAGCGGTCTCCTGTTCCTGCACCGCTTCCTTCGCATATTGCAGTGCCTCTGGAAGCTTCACGTTTGCGTCGGCCAACTCATAACCAACATCGTTCTTCATCATTCCTGCTTTTGGACTCAGTTTCAGGGCAGTGTTGAATACGGAGATCGCTTTTTCCTGGTTACCGGATAGCAAGTACGCCCTGCCCAGGGACATTTGTAGACCGGCGCTGTCGGGATTCTCCTTAGTCGCTGCCTCTAGTAAAGGAATCGCCTCCGCGAATCGCTTCCGGCTTACTAAGCAGGCCGCCCAGGATTGCGGTTGCTTCATGGTCTTGTGGAGTCAGTTTGAGTAATTTTTGCCACGTCTTAATGGCTTCGTCCGGGCGTTGTGCGCCGTTCAGGCAAATGCAAGCATCTTGAGTGGTATGGGTGACTTCGGATCAGAGGCGACGGCACGGTGAAAAGCTTCGATACCCTCTTCGGATTTTCCGAATCCAATGTATAGCTGTGCCAGCAAAACCCACGCACGAGTGAATTCCGGGTCGGCCGCGACGGCGCGTCTGAGCGATGCTATCGTTCCGGCCATGTCGTGCATTTGCATTTTCGCCTGCACCTGGCTTTCAGCACGCATGGCTTCAGGGTTGTCGCTGTCAGGCAAAATCCATGCCGGGTTGCCGATATCAGCTGAAGTTCCGGAGGTGATGAAGAATCGTGGGCAGTTAGCACAATGTATCGGTTCTGTTCGTCCTCCAGTGCCTTGCGGAACGATTTGTATTCCTCGAATTCAGATACGGGAACCTCCCGCAGCTTCAAAATCAAACGCCGCTTCGCGGTCAGGACGCCTTTGTTCAATTCGTAAGAGGCGTGATACTCGGCGAAGTCACGTTTGACATCTCTGGCTTTGGGCAATTCGGGACTATAGCCATCAGGCATTTTGATACTGGCTTCAAGGTCGGCCTCTCCAGGTACGACCTAGCCACATGGGCGAGAGAAATTTGGTCTGATTGTCTCTCAGAGGCGGCATCAATCACAGGCGGGAATGGCGGTGTGATGCGCCGGTTCTCCCAGTCGGAGTAGTCCTTGCGATTGTAGTCATAACTGAAATGGAAAGGAGATTCCGTCGCTTCGGGAGAGCTGGCTACCACCTCGCTTACTGTCCCGCCGAAACCCGAACCGAAGGAGATTTGTTGAACCAGATCTTTCCACTGAGGCTGCGGGACTCGGCGGAAAACAGTTCTGATTAGGATTTCGACGTCGCCACGCAGGGTTTGCTCCATTTGTGCATCCAGAACACCGGCTTCGCTCAGTTTCCCCTGGGCCTTGAAGACCGAAGAGCCTGGAAATGGAGGGTCCGCTGGCGTGGTGACCCATAGCGGCGGACGATCGGTCGGAATGACCAGCGCTTGTTTATCGCGTAGTGCAGGAAGAAGGTATGCGAGAGGCGCCAATTCAGAAGTGGTATCGAGCCAGAGGTAATTGTTTCCTCGTGGCAATACAGTAATCACATGGTTGAACTGGCTGACGGAAGGCACATCGGGATCGACTTTGTTGCCGGAACTGATGAGCGCCGGATACGCCGTGATGCCGACTGCCTGAAGCAAGGATGCCAGCAACGTGTGTTTGTCCTTGCAGTCGCCGTATTGGTTGCTCAAGACTTCAGTCGCCGAATGGGGCTGAAATCGTCCCAACCCGAAAGCGATGCCAATATAGCGGTATTGAGTGCTCACATAATTGTAGATGGCCAGAATCTTAGCGTCTTCGTCGACTGCTCCCTTAGTCAATTCCGCGGCCTTGGCGCGAACTTCGGGACCGGGCTGGACCCTTTCCTTTTGCAGTGAGCCGTACCAGCGTCCTACGATCCTCCCAGTTCTGGAAGGTGGAGATCTGTACTTCGGGCGCCGGAAAAAGACCCCGGACGCTCTGGTAAACGGCTCGTTCTTTCTCTTCATCTTCCTGGGCCGAAGTCTTGTTCTCCAGATTCGATCGCGTCCAGGTGAAAACTCGCCGGCCGCCCTCCTCGGCGATCGACGGTGTTAGCTCCGAACTCTTCCATTTCACGACGCGATCGCGCGGTATGCTGATCTGCAGCTGCTCCTGCAAAACGATACCTTCATGGGAGAAGTTGTAGGCGTACCAAAACTGCCCGGGAACCAGCGGTTTGCTGTTCTTTGGAGAGCACCTGAAATTCGAGCACATCGCCGGTTCCGAGGCCCTTCACGGCGATATGCTTTTCCCGCTGGTCGCTGTACATCGGGGCCTGGCGCGAGCTTTCAGTCGTCATGTCCTGGACGCTATCGGTCGGCGTTTCCACGACTGTGCCGTCGGGTTTATGAACGCGCACATAGCCGACGTCCAGAGTCTCGCTGGAACTTTGATAAGAGAATGCCAGCAGGCCGAAACGTTGTACTCCCGCATCCGACTGGATGCGTACCCGGGTTATGGATTCGCGGGTGCCTGTTCCGTCGTTCTCAAAACTCACTTTTGTGGAATACAACTCAACGACTACCGCTTCTTTTGTGTAGTCGGCGCGAGGCAACAGGTTTGCTTGACGGTTGGGCCCCGGCGGATAAGGCGAAGGTCAAAAACGTCGCTAAGAAGCAACAAACACGGATGTACTTCAACATAAGCTGCATGTATGTATCGTGATTTCTGAACAAAAGACAAGTAACTATGGCGGGCATGGGGTCACCGTCCGGCGTCGAAAGTGCTTCCTGTTGCGTCCGCGTTCGTGTCAGAAATCCTCGCGTCTAGAAAGCGTCAATTCCGGTGACGCTTTGACCAATGATCAGGGTGTGAATATCGTGAGTGCCTTCGTAGGTTTTCACGGACTCCAGGTTTGCCATGTGGCGGAAGATTGGATACTCGTCGGCCACGCCATTGGCTCCCAGAATGTCGCGCGCCATGCGGGCGCATTCCAGCGCCATCCAGACGTTGTTCCGCTTGGCCATGGAAATGTGTTGCGGCGCTGCTTTGTCCTTATCTTTTAGATGTCCGACCTGCAATATCAGCAGTTGCGCTTTGGTGATTTCAGAAATCATCCAGGCAAGCTTTTCCTGCACCAACTGGTGTGAAGCAATGGGTTGATCGCGAAACTGTTTGCGGAAGAGTGAATACTGCAGCGCGCAATCGTAGCAAGCCATGGCCGCGCCAACTCCGCCCCACGCGATGCCGTACCGGGCCTGGCTCAGGCACATCAGCGGAGATTTCAAGCCACCAGTTTTCGGCAGCAGATTCGATTCCGGTATGCGCACGTCCTGCATGGAAAGACTCGATGTCACCGAAGCGCGCAGCGACCATTTGCCGTGAATGTCCTCGGCGCGGAAGCCGGGCCGGTCGGTTTCCACCAGAAAGCCGCGAATCTTGTTGTCTTCATCTTCGACTTTGGCCCAGATGATGGCCACGTCGGCGATTGAGCCCGAAGTGATCCACATCTTCTCGCCGTTCAGAACGTATTCCTTGCCTGACTTTCTGGCGCGGGTGCGCATGCCTCCGGGATTCGAGCCGAAATCCGGCTCGGTCAAGCCGAAGCAGCCGATTTTTTCTCCCTTCTGCATTACCGGCAGCCAGGTCTCTTCTGCTCGTCGCTGCCAAAAGCGTAAATCGGGTACATGGCCAGCGACGAGTGCACGCTCACGAAAGAGCGAATTCCGCTGTCGCCACGCTCCAGCTCCTGCATCACCAGGCCATATTCGACGTTCGACATGCCCGCGCATCCGTAGCCCTTGAGGCTGGCGCCGTAGAAGCCCAGGTCCGCCATCGGCTTTACCAGTTCTTTCGGGAAGCGCGCTTCCCGGTTGCACTCCTCGATGATGGGGATCAGGTTGTCTTCGATGAATTTGCGGGTGGTATCGCGGACCAGACGCTCTTCGTCCGTGAGCAGGGAGTCGAATTCGAGGAAATCAACTCCCCGGAACTTGATTGCCATCAGCTTCTCTTTTCTGTTTCCTAGCCGTCTGTTTCTTAGCCGCGATTTGGGGGCGGGCACTCAGGGAGTGGAAACTCTAGAAGGTAACAAAGCGCGACGAAGTGCGTCAAACCAGGCTCAAAACCAGCCGGCAAGCCAGTTTGGGAACGGAATTTTTACAATCTTTTTGCAACTGGCTGGCACGCTACTGGAAGGTGGCATCTAAGCTTTTAGTAAGTTGCGCTGTGGCGCAAAGCGAGGCACAATACTTCGGTTTCCGAACATGAGATTTGGCCGGATCCAGCGACGAGTGATGCATGCGATCGTTCTGGGAATTCTGTGTGTCGCCACCTTGCTGACCCCTGCCCGCGCCGCCGATTTAGTCGTTACCCCGGCCTCACTAGAGAAGGGCTTTGGCCTGCTCTACAACCTCGATTTCGATCAAGCCCATCAGGTTTTTCTTACCTGGGAGGAACTCCATCCGCAGGATCCTCTGGGTCCAACGGCGGAAGCGGCGGGGCTACTGTTCTCGGAGTTTCATCGTCTGGGAGTTCTGGAGTCGCAGTTCTACACCAACGACAAGAGTTTTCAGGACCGCAACAAGATAGATCCTGATCCGGCCGTGCGCGACCGTTTCAATGCGGCGCTTGGCCGGGCTCAAACCCTTTCGACAAATCATCTCGTCGCCAGCCCCAGGGATCGAGATGCGTTATTCGCGATGACGCTGTCGTCGGGCCTGCAAGCCGACTATGCGGCGCTGATCGAAAAACGCAACTTGCCTTCTTTGCGTTACACCCGGGACGCCAATGACTGGGCCGCTAAACTGCTGGCGGTCGATCCGGAATGCTACGACGCGCATGTCGCCACCGGCTTCAGCAAGTACATCATCGGCAGCATGGCGGCGCCGGTGCGCTGGATCATGCGCGTGGGTGGCGTCGCAGGAGATAAGAAAGAAGGAATCGCCGAATTGCAATTGACCGCTGACCACGGCCATTATCTGGGGCCCTTTGCGCGCATTCTCCTGGCGATCGCTTATGTGCGCGATAAAGACACCGCCCGGGCGCGTGGCGTTCTGGCAGCGTTGCGCGACGAGTTTCCAAAAAATCCGCTATTCGCCCAGGAAATCGCCCGCCTCGACGCCACGCACTAGGTCGAGCAAGAAAACCCGCGCCCGCCGCGCGTAAACAGGCCTCCGGGCTGCTCATAACCCCTGGTTCACTGGAAATTCACTACGTTGTAACACTCCTTTAACATTCCGGGCGTAGAACTGCTCCACCGTTTAACTAAGGAGGAACCATCGAGTGATCCGCCGCATTGTGCTTTTGTGTGTCGCTCTCGCCCTACCTGCTTTAGGGCAGACAACCTTGAATGGGGCAGGCGCAACCTTCCCCAATCCGATGTACCAAAAATGGTTTAGCGAATACCACAAGGCTCATCCTGATATTCAGTTCAACTACCAATCCATTGGAAGTGGTGGCGGCATCCGTCAGGTTCTGGCCCAGACCGTGGACTTCGGCGCCAGCGATGGCCCCATGACTGACGAGCAACTGGCTCAGGCCAAGACCAAGATCCTTCACATTCCGACCGTGATGGGCGCCGTGGTTCCGGCTTATAACGTTCCCGGAGTCAGCACCGAACTGAAGTTCACGCCCGAAGCACTGGCTGGAATCTTTTTGGGCAAGATCACCACCTGGAATGATCCCGCGATCGCCAAAGCGAATCCCGGCGTCAACCTGCCCAATCAAACCATCATCGTGATCCATCGCTCCGACGGCAGTGGCACGACCTACATCTTCACCGACTATCTCTCCAAAGTAAGTTCGGACTGGCAGAATGGCCCGGGGAAGGGGACTTCCGTGAAGTGGCCGGTAGGCCTGGGTGGAAAAGGCAACGAGGGCGTTGCCGGCATGATCCGCCAGATGCAGGGTGGGATCGGCTACATCGAACTCATCTATGCGGTCCAGAACAAGATCGACTACGGCAGTGTGAAGAACGCGTCCGGAACTTTCGTGAAGGCTTCACTGGAAAGCGTTACCGCCGCCGCCGCTTCCGCCAAGAGCATGCCTGCGGATTTTCGCGTCTCCATTACCAACGCGCCAGGGAAAGACGCTTATCCCATCTCCAGCTTCACCTGGCTCCTGATACCGGAAAAGTCAAAAGAAGCCAACAAGGGCAAGATTCTTGCAGATTTCCTTACCTGGATGGTCGACGACGGCCAGAAAATGACCGCCGAACTATCCTATGCACCGTTGCCGGAGAATGTTGCGGTAAAGGTGAAGGGTGCCATCAAGCAAGTGCAGTAGGAATGGCTCCAGTAAATCTGTAGTTGAGCAATGGCAGTGAATCTGGGGACGGACGAAAGCGCCCGTCCCTTCGTTTATTCGCCCACCGTGCAGCGATCGATGCGGCGCCCCTGAAATCTCATTCCTCCTCCCATGTTCTATACTGACGCTTGCATGAAGCGAACCTGGGCAATTGCGGCGCTCCTGATCGGGCTGGTGCCGGTGACTTTCCTGCGGGCGGCGGAAAAGCAATACGCGCCATGCCGGATTGTCAAGTATCGAGAAAAAAGCGCACGAGCGGGTTCTCTACTATCTGGTAAACACTCCGGTCACTCAGGACGATCCGTACTACGAAATCTCGCTGCAACAGAACGACTGGCTTTATCTGACTCAATACACGCCGCGTCACCAGGCCGACACTCTGCCCGACGATTGGAAGCCCGGTACCGAGGTTCAGATGATGCTGGCCGACAAGCGTCATGTATTTGTGAAGCAGCCGGGAGGGCGTGAATTGCAGTTGGTGGTAGTGAAGCGCGTGCCCGCAACCCCGGGAGAGTCTCCAGGCCCGGCAACCAGCCCGGCACCTGTCCAGAAATGATCAGCGGTTAACCGGTACTCGCCACTCAGAATATGTCGCGCCTCGCGCTTGACAATCCGGCTTACTACATCAACCGAGAAGCCTCCTGGCTGGCCTTCAATCGGCGCGTCCTCGAAGAAGCGCAAGACGAGAAAAATCCTCTTCTTGAACGTGTGAAATTTCTTTCCATCTCGGCCAGCAACCTGGACGAGTTTTTTGAAGTGCGCGTCTCTGGGCTGGTACAGCAGATTGAGGATGGTTACACCGAAGCCGGACCCGACGGCCTCACGCTGGTCGAGGAACGCGACGTGGTCTCCCGGGAAACCCACCGCTTCGTGGACGACCAGTACAAGTGCTGGAACGATGAATTGAGGCCGTCACTTTCCACTCACGGAATCCGCGTACTCGGCCTGCATGAATTGGATTCCACCGCCCGCGAGTTCATCGAACAGTACTGCGAGCGGGAACTCGACCTGCTGCTCACGCCAGTCACCGTCGATCCGGCGCATCCCTTTCCGCGAGTCATCAATAAAGCCCTGTGCGTGGCGTTCCTGCTGCGCCGCCGCCGCCGTTCCGCGCTGACTTACACCGGTGTGGTCACCGTGCCGCGAGCCTTGCCGCGGCTGGTGCGGCTGCCCTCGGAGGGGACTGACGATTTCATCTTCCTGGCCGATCTGGTGGCGTTCCACGCCTCCCGCATGTATCACGGCTACGATATCGTTTCCTCCGCCGCATTTCGTGTCACCCGCAACAGCAATCTTTATCTGGCGGAAGAAGAATCCCGTAACCTCCTGGAATCGGTTCGCACCGAGTTGCACAACCGGCGCAAAGGCGACGCCGTGCGCCTGGAGATCGAGGCCGACGCCGATCCCGAAATCATCGAACGCCTGCGCACAAACTTCGAACTTGAGCCCTGGCAGGTTTTTTCGGTCAATGGCCCGGTCAACCTGTCGCGTCTGTTCAATATCTACGAGCAGACCGCTCATCCGGATCTCAAGTTCAGGCCTTTTATCCCGCGCGAACTTCGGCTTACCGCCAAGTCGCAGGACTTGTTCGAGGAACTCCGGCGCCATGACATCCTGCTCCACCACCCCTTCGATTCCTACGACGCCGTGGTTTCGTTCATCGAATCCGCAGCCCAGGACTCGCGGGTGCTTTCGATCAAGCAGACGCTCTACCGCACCAACGAGCATTCGCTGATCGTTCCGGCTTTAATCTCGGCCGCGGAAAAGAAGGAAGTCACTGCGGTTGTGGAATTGAAGGCCCGTTTCGATGAAGATTCCAATATCCGGTGGGCTCGCGACCTCGAGGACGCCGGAGTCCAGGTGTTCCACGGCCTGGTCGGCCTCAAGACCCACTGCAAGCTGTCGCTCCTGGTCCGCCGCGATTATGATGGCGTGACTCGCCGTTATGCTCATCTGGGAACTGGAAATTACAACGCCAACACGGCGCGAATCTACACTGACCTCAGCCTGCTCACCGCCGACCCGGCAATCACCGGAGCGGTGCATGACGTCTTCAATTTTTTGACCGCGTACGCCGAGCATCCCAAATACGAGCCTTTGCTGGTCGCGCCACTCGACCTGGCGGAAGGATGTCTGAGCCTGATCGCCCGTGAGGCGGAGCACGCCCGTCACGGACGGCCTGCACATATCATCGCCAAGATGAATGCCTTGCTGGATAAGAACATCATCATGGCTTTGTATCGCGCCTCGCAAGCCGGGGTGGATGTGGACCTGATCGTCCGCGGCATGTGCGCCCTGCGCCCAGGCGTACGCGGGGTGAGCGATCGCATTCGCGTGCGCAGCATTGTTGGACGCTTCCTCGAGCACAGCCGCATCTTTCATTTCGCCAATGGCGGACAGGAAGAGGTTTACCTCAGCAGCGCCGACTGGATGCCGCGCAACCTGTACGAGCGCGTGGAAGTCATGTTTCCGCTGAAAGATGCTTTGAACCGCGAACGTGTGCGCCATGAAATTCTGGACGCTTACCTGGTGGACAATGTGAAAGCCCGCATACTCGAAAAAGATGGCACTTACGTTCGCACCTGGCAGGCGGAAGGCAAGCGCAAGCCGCCGGCGGGAGCGATGGTATTCAGCGCGCAAGACTTTCTGCTAGGACTGGCTGAGGGCAAACAGGCGTTGGAATCCATGCCCGTCCCCGCCGCCCGTAGGGCTCGACGAGTCGTGGTTTCGAAGGGACGATAAACCAACATGATCATCTACTTCCTGCGTCATGCCAGTGCCGGTGAACCGCTCAGCAATCCCAAGAGAGACGAAAAGCGCGCGCTTGACGAAACCGGAGTCGAGCAATGCGGCTATGTGGGACGCGCGCTGACCGCTCTCGATGTGCAGGTCGACGTGATTCTCTCCAGCCCGTTGAAACGGGCGGCTCAGACCGCTTCGTTGGTCGGCAATGAAATGGGCCACGAGGGCAAATTGCAACTGGAAGACGGGTTGCGTCCCGGCGCCACGTTCGCAGATTTTCGCAAGATGCTCGACAAGTATGCCAAGCATGACGCCATCATGGTGGTCGGACACAATCCCACGCTGAGCGAATTTCTCGGCCGGTCGATCAGTGAAACCGGCTGCGAAGCCGCGGTCGAACTTAAGAAGGGGGCGGTAGCCCGCGTAGAAATGAGCCGCAATGCCGCGTCCCTGGTTTGGTGCCTGACACCCAAGATCCTGCGTACACTCTATGCCGCGGCCGCGGAGAGCTCGCGGCCCAAGACTTCGCGAAAATAGCTTCTTTCCTTTTCCACCGCCCACAACTCCAGGTCGACGCTGGCCCGCGGCTTGGCCTGCAATCCCAGTTCTACCTTGCCAGGACTCACCCGCACCCGCGTTCCACGCACTGCGCCGCTGCGTCCCAGGTTAAGCGCGCGTGCCAGTCGCAACAGAAGCGAGGCCTTGCGGACGCACTCCCGGTCGGCTGGCGGCAGAACTTTTAGCGCGGTGTCGCCTGCCGCGGGCCGCGACTTGCCCAAATAGCGGGCTGTGGCCGCGATAATCCGCCGTTGCTCGGGCGTGTAACCGAGAATTTCCGAGTGAGCCACGATGTAGTAAGCGTGGCGGTGTCTCCCGTTGCGATTCACATAGTCCCCGACCTCGTAGAGCATGGCGGCGGCAGACAGCCATTCCGCATATTCCGGCGGAAGCCGATGTACCGACTTCAAGGTCTTGAACAGGTGCATGGCGGCGTCGCGCACCTGCAGGGCGTGGTCCATGTCCACGCGGTAGTGGTCGACGGCGGCGCGGATCGAATCCCAGCGCTCCGATTCGATGTGCTTTCCGGAGCGTGTGCTGCGATCGTAGTCCGCCGCCATCTGCGCCAGCAATCCATCGCGCAATCCTAATGGCGAATACCTGAAGCCGGGCAGCTGGCAGCGTTCCAGAAGTTCAGCGTAAACAACCGCTCCCGCGACCACGATCTCCGCCCGCCGCGGTCCAACCCCAGACAGTTTGACGCGCTGCTCCAGAGGCAGGCGTGACAGCATCTTGGCAATGCGCCGCATTTGGGTGCGTGAAACCACGGTCGCGCGCGCGCCTTTCGTTTTATAAAGGCCGCGGCAAACCGCGGCCAGGGATGCTGCGGTACCGGAAGTGGCAATCACCGCCCGCGGACGCGATCGCGCGATCCGGACCGAGATTCGTCCAATTTCACGCTCCACGAATCCGCGCAGGCGCCGCAGTTCCGCTTTGCGGGGCGGATCGTGCTGCAGGAATTCACTGGTAAGCCGCACCGCGCCCAGCGGCACGCTGACCGTGTCGCGAATGTGGCCTTTGCTGGAGATGGTCAGCTCGCAACTTCCGCCACCCAGATCGACCATTAAAACGGTCGAGGCGCTGACTCGCAGGCTCGAAACCAGGCCGAGGTGAATCAGACGGGCCTCTTCCAGTCCGGAGATGATTTCCACTCTCCACCCGGTGGTAGAGCGCACCCACTCCAGAAAGGCGCTCGAGTTGCGCGCGTCGCGCAGGGCGCTGGTGGCGACTACCCGCACGGAATCCGCGCCTTGTTCCTGCACCGCGCGATGAAAACGGCGCAGCACTTTAACGGTATCGGCGATGGCCTCGGGCGTAAGCAAGCCGGTTCGGAAGACGCCGTCCCCCAGGCGGGTGACCTGGCGGTCTTCATGAATCTCGTGCAGGCGCCGCCCGGAAAGACGCGAGATTTTTAGGCGAACCGAGTTCGACCCGATATCGACCGCGGCTAGAGTCGGCATGGCGAGAAAAACAGTGTACCGCGCGAAGCAAGTTAAGGGGCCGGGGAAGTGCTTTCCATGATCAAGGTTTTGATTTCGCGCGGAGAAGAAGAACCGGAACGCTGATATTGTGCTGCACCCGGCTGGCGGTGTTACCGAGAAATATATCCGCGAGAAAGCGGTGTCCGTGGGTGCTCATCGCCACCAGGTCGCAACCTTTCTGCCGAACCCACTTGATGATTTCATCCACCGGCTCGCCGTAGGCCAGCTCGGCCTCGGCGGGGATGCCGGCGGCTTGAAACTCCGACCTGATTTTTTCCAGATAGGCAGTGTCTTCCGCGATTTCGGGACTGACCGCGTCCGGGCCATAGGTTCTGGCGGCCCATCCATCGGCCACATGCAACAGCACCAAACGGCTGCGCGCCAGGGTCGCGAGCTGTTTGATGTGCTCGATGATTGCCCGGTCAGTGGCGGTGCCGTCGAGCGTCACCAGAATGGTCTGGTACATGGTTATTCCGTTTCTGCCGTCCTCAACCGACGACCACATGCCAGGCTGCTTTGAGCGAGTCCGGCAAGCCATAGAGGTCCATCGCGGTAATAAGAATTGCACTGGCCCAACCGGTTATCAGAAGGAACCATCCGTTCTTCCAGGTTCCCATGCGTTTGCGCGAGCTGGTGAAGTGCAGCAGGGGAAACATGGCGAAGGGAAGTTGCAGCGCCAGAACAACCTGGCTCAGGGTCAGCAGATCGGTAACGCTGCTGTCTCCGCGCAAGCCAATAATTAATACCGCGGGCAGTATCGCCAGCGAACGGGTGATAAGCCGCCGAACCCAGGGCTTGATCCGCCAGCGCATGAACCCTTCCATCACCACTTGCCCGGCCAGAGTACCGGTAATGGTGCTGCTCTGGCCGCTGGCCAGCAGGGCCACGGCAAACAGCGTGCTCGCCACTGCCGTCCCCAGAAGCGGCGCGAGAGTGAGGTAGGCCACTCGAATCCAGTCGCTGTCGGCGCTGAACCTGACCATGTGCCCGCCAGATACGAGCACGCTCTCCTTGCCGAAGAAGACCGTTGCCGCCAATACCAGAATTGCGGCGTTGACGAAGAAGGCGACGGTCAAGGCCGCGGCCGAATCGATGGTGTTGAAGCGAATCGCCCGCCGGATGGAGGGTTCGTCCTTCTGCAACTGCCGGCTCTGTACCAGGGCCGAGTGCAGGTACAGGTTATGCGGCATCACGGTCGCGCCGATGATTCCCACCGCGACATAGATCATGCCGACGTGTCCAAAGTGCGGCGAGATCAGCGCCCGCCCCATCTCGAAAAAACTGGGATGGGTCTGCGGCAAAACGAAAATCTCGATGAAGTAGCAAACCCCGATGGTCGCGATCAGGAGCAGGACGACTGCCTCGATGGTTCGCATGCCGAAGCTTTGCAAGGCCAGGAGCAGCAGCACGTCCAAGCCGGTAATGATGACGGCCCACAGCAGTGGAATATGAAACAGCAAGTTGAGAGCGACCGCGCTTCCCAGCACTTCCGCCAGGTCACAGGCGCCAATTGCCACCTCGCTCATCAACCAGTTCGGCCAACGGGTCCAGCCGGGATACCAGTCGCGGCAGCATTGGGCGAGATCTTTTCCGGTTACGACTCCCAGGCGCGCGGAGATTACCTGCATGAAGATAGCCATGAGGCTGGCCACTCCAACCACCCACAGGAGTCCATACTTGAACTGAGCGCCGGCTTGCAGATCGGTGCCCCAGTTTCCGGGGTCCATGTAGCCGACGCTGACCAGGATTGCAGGCCCGACGAAGGCCCGCCACTGCTCCCAGAAGCCCGCCTCGTGGTGCGGCACCTCGACGGTGCTGTGTATCCCTTCCAACGACAGGTGGCTTTCGTAGGGAACCTTCGTCGCCATCCGCGCCTCGCCTTTCGATTAGCCTAGGTATATTAGCATGGATTAACCACAGTTAACTATGAGAACCTCTATCAACTCTTACTAAACTGTCATCCCGACCGGAGCGAGCAAAGCGAGCGCAGTGGAGGGACCTGCTTTGGGCTGGAGTTCAAGTAAGTATCAAATGTTATCTCTTCGCAATGCGGAGAAGAATTGTTGATCAACAAGCGGACGCCGATTTCCGCGACAGCAGGTCCCTCCACTGCGCTCGCTTCGCTGCGCTCCGGTCGGGATGACAGGTGATTCGTAGACGAGCCCTTGCGCGGGAAGCGAGCAGAGATACCCAGATCTTCTCCGCGGCGGGGCGGCCCAGCACGACGGTACCGCGGGGTGTCGAGGGAAAGGGTTTGATCGTAATTGCGTTCGCGCACACGCAGTTCGCTACCGGGCCGGATGCCGCGCTTATCGAGCAATTCGCCGAGCTTGGAATCGCGCTCGTAAACGCTGGCGACAATATAGCTCTGGCCTGGTTCCGCTTCCGACAGAAGCCTGTACCCGCGCCGGCTCTTTTGCGCCGGACTGTCGAAGGTCGCGAAGTTCCCGTGCGGGCAGGCGCCGTTGCGGCCCAGCTTTTTGATCAGCAGCGACTCAAAATCGGCTGAGACCGCATGCTCCAGCCGCTCGGCTTCATCGTGGGTGCGATACCACGGCATTTCGAACACTTCATGCAGCATCCGCTCAATCAGGTGATGGCGAATGGCGGTGCGCTTGGCGATCCGGCGTCCAGCGACGGTCAGCCGTACTCTTCCATCCTTGCGTACTTCCACCAGGCCGTCGCGCTTCAATCGACGCAACGCCATAGTCACTGCCGGCGGCGTCACCTCGAGCCAACCAGCCAGGGTGGCGGAGATGACAGTTTCCCCTTCGCTCTCCGCTTCGAAGATCGCCTTTAGATAATCCTCTTTTGAAACTGTAATCATGACGAGCCGCGATTATATCTGCACAGCAATTTTCTTTGCGATCTTTGCGCCCTTTGCGGTCAAAGTCTTTAACCGCAAAGGACGCAAAGGGCGCGAAGAACCCCCTCCAGTCTAGACCTGCCGCCCTCATTTGCTATCCTACGCGGATGCCGCGCATGTTCCTGATCGACACTGACGTCGCCTCCGACGACGCGGTCGCGCTCATCATGGCTCTTCGCGCTCCCGACGTCCGGGTGGTCGCGATCACCACGGTCGCCGGAAATGTCGAGGTCCAGCAAGCTACGCGTAACGCGCTCTACACAGTCGAACTTTGCGGCGCCGATGTCCCGGTTTACGTGGGCGCCGAGAAGCCTTTGCTGCGCTCCCATGAAAACGCCACCTGGTTTCACGGCAACGACGGACTCGGTGAACACGGTTATCCTCCGGCGCGGCGGCGCCCGCCAAAACGCATGCGGTCGAGGCAATCATCGAAGCTATCGAAAGCCATCCCGGACTGGTGGTCGTCACTCTGGGTCCGCTCACCAATCTTGCTCTGGCCGTACTGCGCAAGCCGTCGATCGCGGACAAGGTTGGCCGCTGCGTCGTGATGGGAGGTGGTCCGTGCACGGAGGGCAACGTCACGCCGGCGGCGGAGTACAACATTTGGGTGGACCCGGAGGCGGCGCGGATCGTATTGCACAGCGGACTTCCCGTAGAACTGATCGGCTGGCACACTTCGCGGGGAGAGGCGGTGCTGAACCAGTCCGACATTGCCCAGATTCAGGGATTCGAGAACCGGATTGCCCACTTCGCCATCGAGTGCAACAGCCGGGCGCGCACCGGATACTTCGAACAGACTGGAGAAGACGGAATCTCGCTGCCGGATCCGATCGCAATGTCGATCGCTCTGGATCCGACGATCGGCTTAAAGTGGAGCGAGCATCATGTAGATGTTGAAATCCACAGTGAACTGACCCGGGGGATGACGGTTGTCGATCGCCTCAACGTCGCGGCCGATGAGCGCAATCAAAAGGTCTGGGCTGAGGTGCTGCGCAAGGGATACAAAACGAAAGTCTGCTGGACAATTCACACTACGCGCTGGAAGGAAGCCTTGTTTTCGGCTCTGCGCTGAACTTCATTCGCGCGCCGTACAGGTCTTGGTCAGGCTGGCGCGACTGAATGCCTTTAAAGCATGCCGCCCGTCTGTACTTCCAGGATGGCGAGTGCCATCTCCAGTTTGTTGACCGCTTGTCCGATTTCGGGATGTTCGCCAATTCTGTCTTGTAAAACTTTCAGTAACCGCTGGGCTCCCGCGACATGCTCGGCCGCCTGTCGCGGGTCCAAGTTCGGTTGGGGCTTATCTTGCGTTTGCATGAGGCACCTCTGTCGCCATTCTAGCCCCCGCCGCGATGGAACGCATTTCGCTTTTGCGACAAGGGAGAGGCCGGCGGTAAACTAGGCGACGTTTCGCGTCCGCAGGAAGTAGCGGCCAATGGCCAGACTGTCCAAGTACCGGGTGTTGATCTCTGGCGTCCTTTCGCCAGTGGCAGCCATTTTTCTGTACGGGATCGTCTATGTAACCCTGACCCGCCTCAGCACAGATCGCGAAAAAGATTGGCTGCTTCGTCTCTCCCTTTCGACTCTCGCGATGACGGTTCCGTTTCTCGTCACCCTCGCTCTCGCCATAAAGGACCGCCGCCTGAGTCCGATTTCGCTCTCCGGCAAGGTCGGGCTGGCGATCGCGATTCTGTCTCTCGGTCTCTCCTGGAAACCGGTGAGCGACGGCATCGCGCGCTGGAAGCAAGAACGCAACATGGCGCTGCGGGATGTAGCCGCGCCGCCCTTCGCTACGCTCGACCTTCTTGGAAAAACCCAGCGCCTCGCGGACCAGAAGGGCAAAGTCGTGCTCGTCAATATCTGGGCGACCTGGTGTGGGCCCTGCCGGGAAGAGATGCCGAGGCTCGACCAGTTATACCGGGAGCGCGAGCAGCAAGGGTTGATGGTGTTCGGGCTGTCGGATGAAGACGCCGACCTGCAGCGGAAATTTGTGGACCAGGTCCCGGTAACTTATCCGCTGCTCACGCTCAAAGGGGAAATGCCTGGCTTTTATCGCGATATCGCGCGTTACCCGGCGATCTTTCTGATCGATCGCCAGGGACGACTGCAACCGGCGCCCGGCCCTGACCAGCCTTTCGAAAAAATCCAGGCTGCGGTCGATACTCTCCTGAACGGCGGCTCTTTGTAGCTCCGGCCACCTGGTGGCGCAATCGCCGGCAGTCGGCATCGGAATTTTTCGCTGCTACGCGATGTGCCGCGGCGTTTTCAGATAGGCGACGACAAATAAAGCGCCGAGCAGCAAGTCAACGCCGCCAAAGAGCAGGTCTGATCTGTGCATGCGCCCTTGCGCTACCAGGATAATGACCGCCACAGAATAGCTGAATTTCTCGAACATCGAGGGCAGCATCAGCGGGCGATAGCGACTCGGGTCTCTCGCGATAAACAAAAATGCGATCTGCCAAGCCAGCGCCGCACCCACGAATCCGTAGAAAAATCCCGGATGGGTGACTGGCTGGCGGATCGTTCCGGCTGATGAGATCGAACATGAAGTAAAGCGGCGTGATGACCAACAGCCCCCAGATGGCCGCGATCCAAAACACGATCTTCGCAAATTTCATGGTTGCTCCCGAATGCCGTCGGGCCGGCGGAGCAAAGCTAGAGTGAACAATTCAAAACTGAAGCTAAGCGACAGCTGAATCCGGAGCAGACCCCTCGCGTGACGGCCGATGGGCCAAAGTCGTTACCGAAGCGGGCTTTTTCCGGCCAAGCAGCCCGCGTTTCGGTCAAAGTATTTACCGCCTGGCGGAACTTGGCGCGGGTTATGTTTCGCAGCGCAGCCACCAGCGCCGAATCCTGGACGCCGCCGAACAGCTTTTCTGCTTTTTCCGCCAATTGCGCCCAGTCATGCCAATCGCCGATCACATCCTGCATGTGCTTGAGCTGCGCCACCACCCGCGACGGCTTCAGGGTTCTTGCCCGCAAATTCCGCGATATAGCGTGCCCGCTTTCCGGCAATCCTGAAGCGGTGCAAGCGTTTCCTCGGCCACGCTGCTCGGGTCGAATTCGAGTGCCGGCGACCTTTTGAATCGCCAGGGTCACGGGATCGGCATTCTTTGGAATCTCCAGGCTGGCGGCGGCTCGTTTCAGCCGCTTGCGCACTTCAGTGATAGCCTTCTTGTCCAGGGCCCTGACCAGTTTCTTTTCCCGCTTTCCTCTTTGTTCCGCAAGAGTCCGCAACAGTTGCGACTTGCGCCCCGGCTCCTGTGGAATCTTCAGGCTTCGCAAAGCCGCGGTCTGGACATCCAGGTCGCGCACACGCCCTGCCTTTTTCCGCAGGCGGCCCAGCAATTTCAAAAGTTTCTTGTCATTGCGGCTGCGTTCCTGGGCGAGGTCGGCCACTAACCCCTCCACCCGGCGGCTGGAGGTACGAAATTTGTGTACATTTTCGGGAACGGGCTTATCGGCGAGCTTCGACAACTGGCGAGCGAGCCTGCGAAATATGGGGCGGGTATTTTCCTGATCTAGCGGCATACGGTCAAAACCATGGGGTCTGAAAATTACGACTCTGTATCTCTATTCTTGGGAAACACAAAACCGCGGGAAATCGCTTCCGGGATCCCTGACAGAAGCTTCCCGGAGGCAGGGACAAACTACTATTTTAACACTGCTGTAACACGATTCTGCTAGCGTGCCCTTGAATGGCGAATCGAGCTCTAGGAGCGCCTCGACTGACAGGTCCGCAACCCCTTTCGGAACAAGCAGTTGCAGCCCAGTCCAAGGCTCAAGCCAGCCCCATTATCCAGGCTGGCGATAGCCGCGTGGCTGACCGGGTATTTTTTTTCGCCATGTTGGCCTGCGCCCTGTCGGTCATCGCCATCGTTTGCCTGATCGTCTACGAACTGGTTACCAAGTCCAACTTGTCCTGGCACGCCTTCGGCTTGAAGTTCTTTTTCCGCAGCGAATGGGACCCGGTGAACGATCAATACGGGGCCCTGCCCTTCGTATACGGCACCCTAGTTTCTTCGGCGCTGGCGTTGCTGATCGCCGTACCCCTGGCCGTGGGGGTTGCGGTATACATCACGGAAATGTCGCCGCGCTGGATGCGTGGAGCGCTGGCTTTCACTACTGAGTTGCTGGCCGCGATCCCCAGCGTGATTTACGGGTTGTGGGCGATTTTCGTGCTGGTGCCGCTGCTGCGGCAATACGTGCAGCCATTTCTGGCGAAATATCTCGGCTGGACGACTTTGTTTAGCGGGCCGCCTTATGGCATCGGCATGCTGGCTGCGGGGATCATTCTCGCGATCATGGTAGTCCCGATTATCTCGTCGATCACCCGGGAAGTCATGACGGCGGTGCCGCAGCAGCAAAGGGAAGCGGTCCTGGCGCTGGGCGCCACGCGTTGGGAGATGATCCGAACCGGGGTACTGCGCAACGCTCGCGCCGGCATTGCGGGCGGCGTAATTCTCGGACTCGGCCGCGCGCTGGGCGAAACCATGGCGGTCACCATGGTGATCGGGAACCGGCCCGAGATTGCCAAGTCTTTGTTTGCTCCCGGATACACCATGGCCAGCGTGATCGCCAACGAGTTCAGCGAGGCCACCGGCGATCTCTATCTGAGCGCCCTGGTCGAAGTCGGCCTGGCCCTGTTTATCGTGACCATCATCGTCAACATCCTGGCCCAGTTCCTGGTCTGGACCGTGACTCGCGGTACTCCTGCGAGGAGCCATGCCTGAAAATGTGATGCTCCCCGCGGATTTCGCCGATGCCCCCATCAGCATCTGGCGGCGCGGTTTGAACTCCGCAGTCACGCGCGATGGCTGCCGGCGCGGTGCTGCTGGTATTGCTCCCGCTCGGGGCGGTTTTCGGTTATCTGCTCTATCGCGGACTTGGTTCGATCAACTGGGCCTTCCTGACCCAGATTCCAAAACCTCCGGGCGAACCCGGCGGCGGAATGGCCAACGCAATCGGAGGATCGGTTTATATCCTGCTCATTGCCAGCACGTTCGGCGTTCCGCTGGGAATTGGGGCGGGAATTTACCTCTCCGAATATGGCCGCGGCACGCGCTTTGGCAACCTGATCCGCTTCACCGCGGATGTTCTTAACGGCGTGCCTTCGATCATCGTGGGCATTGTGGCTTATGGACTGGTTGTATTGAGCCAGGGACATTTCTCGGCCTTGGCGGGCGGTGTGGCTCTCGCCATCATGATGGTTCCCACCATTACCCGCACCACCGAGGAGATGTTGCTGCTGGTTCCGCAGGCCATACGCGAGGCATCTTACGGTCTCGGAGTATCGCGCTGGCGCACCACGCTTTCCATCACGCTTCGCACCGCGACCTCGGGCGTGATCACGGGAGTGATGCTGGCATTTGCCCGGGTCGCCGGAGAAACCGCACCACTGCTGTTTACCGCGTTTGGCAACCAGTACTGGAACTGGAAGATGAACCAGCCCACGGCGGCGCTGTCCCTGCAGATCTTCACCTATGCGATTTCGCCGTTCGACGAATGGCATCGCCAAGCCTGGGCGGGAGCTTTGATTCTGATCATTCTGATTGTGGCGTCAGTAGGCGCGGTGCGCCTGGTAGCCAATCGCGGTATGCTCAAGGGAGCGAACTGAAACTATGGGTGTAGGCATCCAGGTCGACAAACTGAACGCCTGGTTCGGCAAGACCCAGGCTCTGCACGACATCGATATGACGGTGGCGGCCAATCACGCTACCGCCGTGATCGGGCCGTCGGGCTGCGGCAAATCCACTTTCGTGCGCTGCCTCAACCGCATGCATGAGACGGTTCCGGAAGCCCATGCCACCGGCCGGGTTCGAATCGGCGAAATGGATGTTTACAACGGAACTTCGGCGGTGCAGATTCGCCGTCGTATCGGCATGGTCTTCCAGAAGGCCAATCCGTTTCCCACCATGTCGATCTACGACAACGTGGCCGCCGGATTGACGCTCAACGGGTTTCATGACCGCAAGCGTCTGGACGAAATCGTCGAGCGCTCGCTGCGCCTCTCCGCCCTATGGGACGAGGTAAAGGACACGGTCCGCAAGAAGTCGGGCGCCAGCCTCTCCGGAGGCCAGCAGCAGCGTCTCTGCATTGCGCGCGCCATCGCGGTCGAGCCGCAAGTCCTGCTCATGGACGAGCCCTGCTCGGCGCTTGATCCCATTTCCACCGGCAAAATTGAAGAGCTCATCTTCCAGCTCAAAGAACGCTTCACTATCGTGATCGTGACCCATAACATGCAGCAGGCTTCGCGGGTCGCGGAATTTACCGGCTTCTTCTTACTTGGCAAGCTGATTGAATTTGACAAGACGGAGAAGATATTCACCACTCCGTCCGACAAGCGGACGGAAGACTACATTACAGGCAGGTTTGGATAATGGCGCGCACCCGTTTTCTGCAAGGAATGGAAGACCTCCGAGCACGTTTGCTTCGCATGGGCGGACTGGCCGAGCAGGCGGTCGACCGCGCCTGCCAGGCCTATATCGATCGCGACCTGACCCGATGCCGCATGGTGCTCGAAGGCGAAACCCAGATCAACAGCACCGAGCGCGAAATCGACGAGATGGCTTTTGACCTTCTGGCCATGCAGCAGCCCATGGCCGTCGACCTGCGCTTTATCCTCGCCGTCACCAAGATCAATGCCGATCTGGAGCGCGTAGGCGATCAGGCGGTGAATATCGCCGAGCGGGTGATGGACATGGTCGATCTGCCCAAAGCCGATCTGCCGGTAGACATTCCTCGAATGGCAGCGGCGGTTTCCGCCATGGTGCGCCGCGCTCTGGAGTCCTTCATCGAAGGCAAAGCCGAACTCGCGCAAGCCGTCCTCGAAATGGACAACGTCGTCGATCGCATGAAGGATGAAGCCTTCATCGTGCTGGTGAAATCCATGAACGATCATCCGGAGACGACGCGCCAGGCGCTGGATGCCCTGCTGGTGGCCCGAAATCTGGAGCGCGTGGCCGACCACGCCACCAATATCGCCGAAGACGTGATCTTCTGGGTGCGCGGCGCCGATGTCCGCCATAACGTGGCCCCGGACCCGCCAGTCCAGCAGGAAGTCACAGAAACTCACTAGGCAGAAGCATTCACCTCGCCTGATTCTCGCGCTGTAGCGAGAGCCCGGCATCATGCGCCCCTGATTGTGGGCCCTGGGATCTACGCGGCCAGAAGGGCAGCCTCAGAACAGGCCGAATTATGCGCCCCGCGAGGGGCGCCTGATAATAGCCCGGCGTTTCAACGCCGGGTTCGCGGCGGAATCATTTCACCGTCCCGTAGGGACGGCTGAAACTTCACCAGCGACCCGCCACGGGCGGTCGTTTCAAACGCTCCAACCTCACGCGAATTTCATCGCCGGCCGCTCGAATTCAAAACGGCACACCGGGCCGACCGCTCTTTCCTTTTCCTCCCGCCGATGCTAAAAGTTCTTCAGACTTTTTCTGGAGGAATCTTGAAGCGCTTTCTTCGCCCTGCTGCTGTCCCGCGATTCTTTTCGCGCCCCTCATCGCCCAGGACTGCACCACGCCGCGTCAGATCCCGCTCCCCAGCAGCAAAGTGCTGAATACGCCTTCGCCCGGGCGGATCGGCGCCGTCAACAGTTTTCCGGCGACCATCGCGCTGAGCCCGGACGGCCACTATGCCGCGCTTCTGAATGATGGATATGGCACGCAACAGTCGCAGGCGCAACAATCGATCACCATTCTCGATCTCAAATCCAACCAGTTGACCGATTTTCCCGATGCCTCGTCTCGGCGAAAGCGCTCATCAGAGCTACTTTCTGGGTTTGGCCTTCAGTTCGGATGGCAGCCATCTCTACGCCTCGATCGGCTCCATCACCGATCCCACCGGAGCGAAGCCGGACAACACCGGCAACGGCATTGCGGTTTACAAATTTGAAAACGGCAAAGTGGCTGCCGGAGCGTTTCATCAAGATTGCACCGCAAACATTGCCGCAGGCAAGAAGGTCGCTTTCGGAGTGCGCAAAACCGCGGCGGGAACTGCGATCCCTTATCCCGCGGGACTGGCTGTGATTGCGCGGGCACGGAAGTGACAAGCTGCTGGTCGCCAACGATCTCTCCGACAACGTTGTGCTGCTCGACGCCAGCCGATGGCCATATTCTGCAGCAGTTCGACCTCAGCACCAACCAGATGATTCCGTCGTCGTTTCCCTACACCGTGGTAGCAACGCACGACGGCCGCCGCGCCTGGTGCAGTCTGTGGAATGCTTCCAATGTGGCCGAACTGGATCTGGATAATGGAACCAGTCACCCGCTGGATTTCGCTCCTGCAGCCGAAGATCCGAAACCGCGCCCGGATCGCATCCCACCGCCCTTCTGCTAAGTCCCGACGAGAAAGTGCTCTATGTTACTCTTGTCTAACGCCGATGCAGTCGCGGTGGTCGAGACCGCGTCAGGAAAGGTGCTTCATCTTTCGTCCACCAACCTGCCCGGCAGGAACACGCCGGAACCTATCCCAGTGCGCTGGCGCAATCGGCCGATGGCCAGCGTTTGTTTGTGGCGGACGCTTCGCTGAATGCGGTTGCGGTCTTCGATACGGCGGCCCTGGCCAAGCCCGGTATCTCATTTCCGCTGCCGCAGGAGGCCCTTGGCTTCATTCCTACCGATTGGTATCCCAGCGCCCTGGCTGTCGCCGGCGACGATCTGCTGATCGCCACTGCGAAAGGCCAAGGAACCGGCCCCAGACAATGGTACCAGCATGCTGACAAACTGAACGACCGACATCACGAACACCCGTATATTCCCACGCTGATGTATGGTTCGACTCTCCCGCTGAACTTTCGCGCGATGGAAAAAGACTTGCCGCAAATTGACGCAGCGGGTCGAAGAAGAGCAATCTCTTGCTCTCCGATCCCGGGAAGATCAATTTCCGGACGGGCTCCAATCCCATCCGCCATGTGATCTACATCCTCAAAGAAAATCGCACCTACGATCAGGTCCTCGGCGATCTGAAGCTCACGACACAAAAGTAGGCAATGGCGACCCGTCGCTGACGATGTACGGCGCGGACATCACGCCCAACGAGCACAAGCTGGCTCTGCAGTTCGGGGTGCTGGATAATTTCTATGACAGCGGGGAAGTTTCCGGCGACGGCCACGACTGGTCCAACGCCGCAATTACCAGCGATTACAACGAGAAAACCTGGCAAATCGCCTATCGCGGGCACGAACGCATCTACGACTTCCAGGGCACGGTTGCCGATGAGTTTCCGCTGGAACTGGGCGAATCCGACATCGACGCGCCCGGCACCGGCTACATCTGGGACAACCTGGCCGGCCATGGTCTGACCTACCGCGACTACGGCGAATATGTTGCTGGAATCTGGTGCAAGGCGGCCAAGAAACCGGGTGCGTCGCCCAAGCAAGGCACGCCGTCTCGCGTTCAGCGGCGAATGCGACCGGCATGTCGTCAACAAGGGCGAACCGCTCCCGGCCAACGTCGGGCAGCCTCACGGTTCACCCAGTCCCTGGCCCTGGCCTGTGCCGTTGCTGAAGCGAATCAAGCCAACCAAGGCGGCTCTGCGCGATCACTTCAACCCGATTATCCCGATTTCAACACCGAATATCCGGATCAGCTTCGCGCCGACGAATTCCTCAATGAGTTCGATGATTTCGTTCGCGCCCGCAAAGACGGGAAGGGAACCGAGCTTCCAGCATTTGTGCTGCTCTATCTGCCCAGACGATCACACCCACGGCACACGCCCGGAAAGCCGAGTCCGGCAGCCTCTGTGGCGGACAATGACCTGGCTGTTGGCCGGGTGGTCGACGCCGTTTCGCACAGTCCCTACTGGGATGACACTGCAATTTTCATCATCGAAGACGATGCTCAGGATGGCGCCGATCACGTGGACGCGCATCGCTCGATCGCTTTCGAGATCAGCAAGTATTCGCCGGGTTCGCTGGAGCAACCGTTCGTGGACAGCCGCTTCTACACCACGGTCAACATGATCCACACCATCGAGACTCTTCTGGGCTTGCCGCCGATGAATCAGAACGATGCCTACGCTCCGGTGATGGCGCCCCTATTCTCGGGTCCAGGCAATCAGGCGCCATTCACGGCGGACTGGAGCAATCGGGATAACGGGCTTGATCTACCAGACCAACGCCAGCCAAGGGACAGGGGCTGCGGAGTCGGCGAAGATGAACTTCATCCGTCCCGACGCGATCAACACCGCCGTTCTGAATCAGATTCTGTGGCGCGACCGCATGGGCAGCACGCCCATGCCTGCGCCGAAGCACACAGTATTCCCGGAGACCCACGTCAGAGACAAAGACGATAAGGACTGAACGAGCGGTCGTCACGAGCCGCAGCCAGATTCATTCATATTCATCCCGGCCGGACCGGCACCCCGGAGCGCGTCCTGCCTGCCCGGTAAGAGGCTTGGCGGCGCGCAGTTCGATCTGCAAGCGGGCGTTGTCTGAACGGATTCCTACCGGCCCATCGAAGGCGAGGGCATCTGGGCCGAGAGGCCCTTCCCAGACCAGCGCGTTGTCGGCGAAGACTCTCGATCTCTTCGCCATTCATCTCCGCGCGCAGAATATGCACATCTCCGAAACGCAAAACTGGGACGCTCGCGTTTCGCCTCGGTTTGATATTCCGGTATCCGCGATTCCCGCACTGTGTGCTGGTGTGTTCGCCGAGGTTACTTTTGATGGAAACCACAAGTTTTGATTCGGGCTCGATGTGCCACATGGCGTAAACCAGGTTGCAAGCGTCCTGCGCGCGCAATTTGAGTCCGAACTGGCGGCGCAGTTCCCCGGACCCGAGACGCGCTTCGTTTCCCGTCGAGCCGAGGTAGGTAAATTGTGCCTCGACGAGTTGTGGGGTGAATGCGTTTAAGTACGCGCGCATCTTCGGAGCAGTCACGGACAGCCCGCGCCCCGGCAACTCTTCAATCGCACCCTCCGTGACACAAAGATTCGAGCGTGAAACATACATGAGTTGCGGTCCCGGGGAGGCCGAGGCTGCACCGAGACTCACTGTACAAAGAACCAGGAGAACCCACGAGAGCTTACTTCGTCGCCGCACATTAACCTCGGTGTCTGAATCGCAATCGGCAGGCCCTCGCACGGACTAGCGACAATCCAAAGCCCATCGAATCATTTCGCTGCCGCGGCTTTTCCCGCATCCACGTCGGCGAACGAGAACGCCAACGAAACATTCGGATATTCCTTGCCCGCCACTTCCACGTAGGGATAGACGAAATAGTTCAGCGGCGCGCCATCCTGTGCCGGGCTCAGACGCAGATCGCGTCCCATGGTGAACTGTACCCGGTTCACGTCGTGCGCCCCAAAGAAGTAGTCGCGCTTTTCCTGATGCTTCCAGGCTTCTGAAATATCCACGGGAATCCATCCGTGCTTCGGCTCGAAGAAATCCGCCCAGCAGTGATAGCCAGCAATCTCGGCGGAATGTTTATCGGGCGGCAGCGGGAACCCGATTTCAAAGCGCGCCGGAATCCCCTGCGAACGGGCCATGGCGATGAACAGCGAATGGAAATCGGTGCAGTTGCCCTTCTTGGCATCGCAGGCGTAGAGCACGTCGCCGTGCCCCCATCCCGTGCCGGTCTTGTCGTAGCGCATGGTGGTGAAAACGTAGTCGTAGATGGCTCGCGCCTTGTCCAGCGGCGTGGTTTGCCCTCGGTGACTTTGACCGCCAGGTCGGCGGGAAGCCCGGTGACAGGAACCAGTTTGTCAGGCTGCAGATACTCGCTGCGGTCACGATCCTTAAGTTGAACTTCGGCCAGACGCGGCCGTTCACGCCCAGCGTCAGACGCTCGTGGCGAACCACGTCATAGACGACTTCAAAGTGCAGGTCGGCCTGGCTTCGCCTTGGAGACCTCGGCGTAATACATTTCGTTTCCGAATCGCGACTCGTGAGTCTTCTTCAGACCCCAGGTCACCGGAAGCCGAAATCACTTTTACTTCCTGAAATTCGTCCGAATGCGCCGCTGGAATCCATATCCGAACCTTCTCTCCCGCAGGCACGTTCTTGACCGTAAAGCCGTAGTGAAATGTAAAGTGGCGCGACTCCTGCGCCGACGCCAACGAAACTGTCGCCAGCAATAACGGCAGCCATAGCTTCCGCAGCATATGCAGTATCCTCTCCAGTTTCTTGGTACAAGATGGATGATCGGGAAACGACGCACGGGCGTTTTAGGAGAGGCACCGTCAAGTAAAGCCGCGCCGCCGGGATCGCATAGGAGGAGCTCATTCTAATTCAGATGGGCTGTGGACGTAACGACTAGGCAGATCGGCGTTCAGATCCTCAGTCCCGGCACGAGCGGGACGCTCGCGCCTAGCATTCTCAGTTAAAATCGAAAGTGCCTGCTGCCATCCAGTGCCGCGACTTGCGCAAGACCTACGACGGCAAGGTCGAAGCCGTTCGCGGCCTGAATCTGGAAATCCAGGCTGGCGAGTGTTTCGGCCTGCTCGGCCCCAACGGCGCAGGGAAGACCACCACCATCGAAATCCTCGAGGGCCTGCTCCAGCCCACTTCCGGAGAAGTCACGATTCTGGGCCAAACCTGGAAGGAAAATTCCCGCGAACTGCGCGAAGCGGCATGGGAATCTCGCTGCAGGAAACTCGGCTGTCGGAGAAACTTAGCGTGCGCGAAACCTCGAGTGTTTGCCAGCTTCTATCGCGAGCCCCGCCCGGCGCGCGAAGTGCTGGAACAAATGCAGCTCGACGAGAAGGCCGACGCCTGGGTAGGCAAGCTCTCCGGTGGACAGCGGCAACGCCTGGCGGTCGCGACCGCGCTGGTGGGCAATCCCAAAGTTCTTTTCTGGATGAGCCCACCACCGGACTCGATCCCCAAAGCCGCCGTCAGCTTTGGGACATCATCCGCAACTTTCCAGCAGGCCGGAGGCACGGTGCTGCTGACCACCCACTACATGGACGAAGCCGAGCGGCTATGCGATCGGCTGGCCATCGTCGATCACGGACAGGTGATCGCCGAAGGGCACGCCGGCCGATTTGATCGATCGTCTGGGCGGTCATCATATGGTGGAATTCCAGGTAAGCGGCAATTCCGACGGCACCGCGGTCGGAAACTGGCGTGCGCTTCCCGGAGTCGAATCCGTTCGCCACGACAATGGCATGGTCTGTCTCAACGTTCGTGAGCCGCACCTGACCATTCCGGCGCTGCTGGATGCGGTGCAGAAGATGGCAAGAAGCTGCTGCACCTGACCACTCGCCAGGCCAGCCTGGAAGACGTGTTCGTCCGCCTGACCGGCCGCCATATGAGGGAGGATTAATGGCGACAGCGCCAGCCAGGGCTTACCCATGTCTGCGCAGGGAGGCTCGCCAGTGAGCCCCACGCCTCCCCGCAACCGGCGCTGGTCGGGCTATCGCGCATCTGCTCACCGCGCGCCTGCTGGAGCTCAAGCGCGAGCCCGAAGTCATCTTCTGGGTCTTCGGGTTTCCCATCCTTCTGGCCCTGGGTTTCGGCATCGCCTTCCGCAATAAACCCGCCGACGTCACCCCAGTCGCCATTGTCGCCGGTCCCGGCGCGCAGGAAGCGCTGTCCTTGCTCAAACGCCTCGCCACACAGTTCCTCTATCCGCGCCGACGTGGTCGATGAAGCGCAGGCGCTGCAAGGGTTCCGGCTTGGGAAAATACGATCTGGTCATCGCGCCCGACGGCAAAGAGCGGCTTTCAGTTCGCTACGATCCGGCGCGGCCGGAGAGCGTGCTCTCCCGCGCTTTGGTCGATGATGCACTGCAAGCCGGCGCCGGGCGCAAGGATCCGGTGCCGACTTCGGCAGTCACTTCCAGCGAGCCGGGCTCGCGATATATCGACTTCCTGATCCCCGGGCTTCTGGGAATGAACTTGATGAACTCGGGGATGTGGGGGATCGGGTTCGCCCTGGTCGACATGCGCCAGCGCAAACTGCTCAAGCGCTTCGTCGCGACCCCTATGCGGCGCAGCGACTTTCTGCTGGCCCTCATCAGCAGCCGGTTGGTGCTGATGGTGATCGAGGTCGTGCTCCTGCTCAGCTCTCGGCGTGCTGGTCTTTCACATGCGCGTTCTGGGCTCGCTGTTCACCATTCTGCTGCTGACCACGATCGGCGCGATATCTTTTGGCGGCCTGGGACTGCTCACCGCCAGCCGGTCGCAGAAAATCGAAAGCGTCAGCGGCCTGATGAATCTGGTCATGATGCCGATGTGGATTTTCTCCGGGGTTTTCTTCTCTTCCGAGCGATTTCCCGGCCATGATTCAGCCCTTCATCAAGCTCTTGCCCCTGACCGCGCTGAATGACGCCCTGCGTGCCACAATTCTGCAAGGCGCCTCTCTTGCCGCCCAGTCCGGACGCCTGCTGATTCTGGTCTTATGGGGCGGAATTTCGTTCGCTCTGGCCCTGCGCTGGTTCCGCTGGACCTAAATAAAGCTCTCAATTTCATGCATTTCCGGGCCGCCGGCCAGCGGCATCCGTGTTAGAATTTCGATTAAGCTCTTAGACAAACCGGTGGCCGCGAGTTTAAAGTGCTGCCCCATCAGGCTCCGTGGGAAACATTCAACGGACAGAAGCGCGGATGAGCGCGTCTTTCCGGCATCTCTTGACCGCCGGGTTGCGCGAGATTCGCGATCTGACAGTTCCGCTGTCCCGTTAACAGTTTTTTCCGCCACTTCGCGTCGGGTCCAGCTTTCTTCGCTGTCGCTTGCTGAGGTTAGAAGCCGGCATGAAGGTGCTCGAACGTCACGTCACTTACGGCCCTTTTCTGGAGCGGCTACGTTCCGCTTCGACTCGCGTCCTCCTGCTCGATTATGACGGGACGCTGGCTCCGTTTGTAGTAGACCGAACGCTGGCCTTGCCTTATCCCGGAGTGCCGCCGTTGATTGTCCGCATCATGGCGCAAGGGACGCGGGTGGTGCTGATCAGTGGCCGTCCGGTACGGGAACTGCTTCTTCTCAGCCGGATCTCCCCGCAACCGGAAATCTGGGGAAGTCACGGCCTGGAGCGCCTCATGGCCGATGGCCACTACGAAGTCAGCTCGGTGCCGGCTCACCAGGACTACCTGCTCGCGGCGGAGACACTGCTGCGTGACGCTGGACTGGAGAGTCAGACGGAGATCAAACCGGGCGGGGTCGCCGTGCACTGGCGCGGCCTGGATCCGGTCAAAGGCGGAGAAACTGGCCGAGGAAATTCCGCGGCTTTGGAAGCCCTTGCTCGACCGGGCTCCCCTGAGAGTGCTCGAATTTGATGGCGGTCTGGAAATTCGTGTGGCTGGCCCAGGCAAAGGGGACGCGGTTCGCGTCATCCTAAAGGAAGCTGGGCCTGGCGCTGCAGTCGCCTACCTGGGCGACGACCAGACCGACGAAGATGCGTTCCGCGCCCTTAAGGGGAATGGACTGACGGCGCTGGTTCGCCCGCAGTCCCGTCCCACTACGGCCGATATCTGGCTGCAACCACCTCACGAGCTACTTCAGTTTTTGGAGGAGTGGCTGCGTGCTTCAGGAGGGTAAAGGATGACGGACATTGTAACCAAAGACATCATACCCAGAGACGTCGCGACCCAGGAGGGCCTAAGCAGGGAGGTCGTGAACCGGGAAATCAAGGGACGTGTCATCAACGTCTCGAACCGCTTGCCGATTCTCATCCGCAAACATGCCAGCGGGGCCCGGGTCGAAAGAAGTTCCGGAGGTCTGGCTACCGCTCTCGAAGCGGGTTGGCGCGACCGGCCCGGAATCTGGATCGGATGGGCCGGAGGCACTTCCCAATCAACAAGTCGATTCGCTGCTGGTCAAGGCCTCGCAGGGTCGCTCCTATACGCTTCGCTCGGTCACGCTTACCGAAGAAGAAATCGCGAAATTTTACTCCGGATTCGCCAATGAAATCATTTGGCCCTTATTTCACGACATGCCTTCGCGCTGCAATTTCGATCCCGAGTACTGGGAAATTTACCAAAGGGTGAATCGCAAGTTCGGCAAAGTGACAGCGGAAATCGCGACCGAAGATGACTTCATATGGGTCCATGACTACCACCTGATGCTCACCGCCGACGCCATGCGGCAAGCCGGAGTGCGCGCTCCGATGGGATTTTTTCTGCACACGCCGTTTCCCGGGCTCGACGTCTTTGAAAAACTGCCCTGGAAGAAACCGATTTTGAAATCACTGCTGGAGTTCGACGTGATCGGATTCCAAAGTGATCACGACCGGACGAATTTCATCGCTTGCCTGCAGCGATTGCTTCCGGAAGCTGTGATTGAGCCGGGTCAACCCGCACCTGCAGGTTCGCCTGGAGGCGAGACATACGGTAGTCGGCACATTTCCGATCGGCATCGACTTTGAAGAGTTCGCTCAACAGGCCGCGCGTCCTGAGATCAAGGCGCACTCCGCGGAAATCAGAAGGCGATTGTCAGGCGACGTGCTGGTACTCGGAGTGGACCGCCTGGACTACACCAAAGGCATTCCCGAGCGGCTTAAATCGTTCCGGCTCCTGCTCGGCCGTTTTCCAGAATTACGTGGCCACATCACGCTGGTGCAGGTGGTTGTCCCCAGCCGTGAGGAGATTCCCAACTATAAGCACCTGCGCCGGGAAGTAGAGTTGCTGGTCAGCCAGATCAACGGCGAATACACCGAACCGGGATGGGTGCCGGTTCACTATATTCACCGCAACCTTGGCCGCGACGAACTGCTGGCGTACTATCGCGCCGCCGACATTGGCCTGGTCACCCCGCTGAAAGACGGAATGAATCTGGTCGCCAAAGAATTTTGCGCTGCCCAGATCGACGAGCGCGGTGTCGCTGATCGTTAGCGAGTTTGCCGGCGCCGGCCCGGAATTGCGCTCGCGGCGCGATTGTGGTGAATCCCAACGATTTTGCCGAAGTCGCCCAGGCGCTTGCACGACGCGCGCGCAAATGCCGGTAGAAGAAAAACGCCGCCGCATGCATCTGCTGCGGGACATTGTCAAAGACCACAGCGTGCAGCGCTGGATTCGTTCATTCCTGCAAGCCATGCCGGCCGCGGTGGCGCGAGCTCGAAAAATGGCGCCGCGCGGCGATTCGGGAGCGACCATTCCGCCGGCAGTCGAAGAGGGGACGAAACCATGCCCGGCGTGGCTCTGGTCGCCGCCGCGCTCTCTCCCCATTCTCGTCCGCGATATCAGATGGGCAGAGACGCAAAACTGCGGGTCATGAGCTGGCTACCGCCGCCTGTCCGGCTGAAGACTAGACCGTCACAACTGATCATTCCAGCTGCTTCCCCTTGGTCTCAGGTAACTGCGTGGCCATCGCGCATGCCAGCAGAAACGAGACTCCGCACAGATAGAATGCCCAGCTCAGACCTTTGGTCTGGCCCACGCTTCCGATTACGAACGGCGCAATCGAACTCATGGTGCGCGCGCCGTTGTAGGTGAAGCCCAGAGCTCGGGCTCGAACCGCGGTGGGGAAAATTTCGCTGCCGATAATTGCCGAGCCGGAGAAAAATCCGGTGCCGAAAAACGCCAGCAGCGTCCCCACTCCCATCAACGCCCATGGTGCCTCGCGCCGTGGCATAAAGCGGTACCAGAACTGCCGCCAGGAAGGTATAGACGATGAACGACTTGCGTCGGCCAAGGTAGTCAGCCACCCAGCCGAAACTGGCGTATCCGGGAAACATTCCCGCCAGATTGAGCACCACGAGCAGCGTGGTCGTTCCCATCACTCCGAAGCCGCGGCCGCCCTGTTCCACCGGCAACGAAAGATAGGGCGGAATCCATGTGAACAGTCCCCACCAGGCAAACATTCCGAAGAAGTTCATGAAGAGCAAGGCGAACGTGTGCTTCACGTAAGGCGGACGAAAAATGCGAATGAATTCCCCTTCGCATCCTTATCCTTGGAATTCGTGGTAGAGACGTAGCTTGCTACGTCTGCCTGGCCTAGACCGTTGCCGCTGCTCCCACATCTCCGACTCGGGTACGCCGCGTTGAATCCACAACACCACGCAGCGCCGGCAGTATCCCGACGAAGAACGCCATTCGCCAATCGGCGTAATGCAGACACGATGCCCGTACACCAGCGCGGCCAAGGCGTAGCCGATCGCCCACGAACTCTGCACGATCGAAATGGCTTTGGCGCGCAACTCGGTCGGCCAGGTTTCAGCCACCAGAGTTGCACCCGTATTCCACTCTCCTCCCATTCCCAGCCCGAGTATGAAGCGGAACACGGCAAGCATCAGGACAGAAGTCGAAAGACCGGACGCAAACGAGCAAACCGAGTAGGTGAGGATGCTCAACATCAGCGCCCGCTTGCGGCCAACCCGGTCAGCGATAAATCCGAATGCCACACCGCCGATGCCGGAAGCCAGCAAGGTCAAGCTGTTGAGCAGGCCCGCGGTGCCCTTGCTCATGCCCAGATCGCGCATGATATGCGCCAGCACCAGGGCATAGAGCATGGCGTCGAATGCATCGAGCATCCAGCCCAGCGCGGCCGCGACCAGAGTACGTCGTTGTGCCGATGTGATCTGGGAAAATGTGGAGGAAACGCTCGTGGCCATTCGCAGGATTGTCGATTGCCTTTGGCGAATTAGCAATCAAAAATCCGCTGTTTGCCGTTTGAAGTCTTAAGAAGTATGTCTGGTGGTTAGCTTCGGTTCCAGGCCTGGCAGGAGATGAGGCTGCGGTGCTTCGTTCAACAAATGGAAATACCGGCGGGCCTTGAGTACATCGCGCGCGATCTGCTCACGCAATGCTTCGATGGAGGGAAACTTGATCTCGTCGCGCAGTCTTTGCAGAAAATGGATCTCGACCTCGGTCTCCGGCCCCAGTTCGATGGGATGAAAGTTCAGCAGATGGGTTTCCACGGCGAAGGATTCCGCCCCGAAAGTAGGACGGCCGCCGACGTTGGTTACAGAATCGAAGCACTCCTCAGCCACGCGAGTGCGCGTGATGTAAACCCCGTCCTTGGGCACGAATTCTTCGTAACGGCTGAGATTGATGGTCGGCACCGTGTACTTCGATCCGTATCCCCGCCCGCGGCCCGGAGTGGAGAGCATGCTGAAGGGATGGCCAAGCAGATGCCGGGCCCGGCTGATCCGGCCCTCGCTCAGAAGCCTGCGAATCTGGCTGCTGGAGACTGACTCGCCGCGCAATTTCATTTCCGGATAGACCTTGACTTCAAAGCCCATCTCGCGCCCCAGTTCGGCGAGCATGCTCACATTTCCCGCGGCCTTGTGCCCGAAACGGAAGTTAAAGCCTTCATGCACTTCGCGCGCATGAAGCTGCTTCTTCAAAATCTCTTCCGCAAACTGGCGCGGCGTCATCAGGGAGAGATCGCGTCCGAAGGGAAGAAGCAGCACCGCGTCCAGGCCGCTGGCCTCCAGCAGGCGCAGCTTTTCCGGGCGTTGGCGTAATCAGCTTCAGTCCGGAGTCAGGCCGCAGGATGCGCGCGGGATGAGGCTCGAACGTAACCGCCATCGCCTTGGCGCCCTGCTGCCGCGCCCGGGACACGATCTCTCTGCAGCACGTGGCTATGAGCGCGGTGCACGCCGTCAAAATTGCCGATGCTCACCAGCGTCGGCCCAAAGGCCGGCGGGAACATCCGCGAGTTTGTGAAAGACTTGCATCTTAAGAGCTTTTAACCGCAAAGGACGCAAAGCGCGCAAAGAAATTCCCTTTGCGTTCTTTGCGGATTTTCTTAGCGTCCTTTGCGGTCAAAGCTTTTACCCCTAAATCTCAAATTCCAGTTTCATCCCGTCGTACGACAACTTTACATTGCGCAGGCAGCGCCGCGTTTGTCGCCTCATGCGGCAGATCATGACAAATGTGAGTAAAAAAAGCCCGCTTAGGCTTCAGCCGCTCCACGATGCGCAACGAATTCTCCACCGTCGAATGCGTGGGATGCGGTTTGTGCCGCAAGGCGTCGAGAAACAGAATGTCCAGATTCTGCAGTTGCTTGAAAGAAGCCTCAGGCACCAGGCTGTGATCGGTCAGATAAGCCGCCGATCCAAAGCGAAAACCGTAGATCTCGGTTTCTCCATGGATCACGGTGACCGGCTCAAACTTCGCGCCGAACAATTCCAGTGGTCCATCGAGTGGCTTTAAGTTCGACTTGAGGTAGTCCGCCGAACTTATAGTCGGCATCGAAAATGTAGCGGAACATATTGCGAATGAAGGCCACCACGTCGGGGCGGCGTAGAGCGGCAGCTTTCCCGGCTTGTGACGAAAACTCAAAGGCCGCAGGTCGTCGATGCCCAGAATGTGATCGGCGTGGGAGTGAGTGTAGAGCACCGCATCCAGGCTGCGGATGTTCTCCCGGATGGCCTGCTGGCGAAAATCGGGAGTGGTGTCGATGAGCACGGACTCTTCCGCCATATTCGATCAGAACGGATGGCCGGGTGCGCCGGTCGCGCGGATCGGAGGAGCGGCAAACCGCGCAGTCGCAACCGATGGTGGGCACGCCCATCGACGTGCCGCTGCCCAGCACCGTCAGCGTGGCTTTCATCGTCTCGCAGGATTGGTGCCGGTCGCTTGCGGCGGCCGGGCCAGGGCGTTGGTTACTTCCACGTAGGCCATGCGGAGTTCGTAGAGGCAATTCTGCAGAGAAGTTCTCTTCCGCGGGAGTGAGATTGCCTTTGGTCTTCTCGGAGAGCAGGCTGAGGGTGTCGATGGTCTGCCGCGCTCCCAGCAGGTCGATGCGCGGCTGGCCTCCCTCCTCCTGCCATCAGACCGAGCTGCAGCATGGCGCTCATGTACAGCGAAGCCATGAAGCGCTCGAAGGTGATCTGCATTTCTTTGGCGGAACGGCCGCTGAGCTCCACTCGGGCATCGAGTTCCTTGCGACGATTTGTGGTAAGCGTCGGCCTGCTCTTTTTGCTCGGCCGCGGTCGGAGGCGGCGGCACGGACGCGTCCGGCCGGCAGCTCCCGACCTCCGGCACAGCCTCCGGGGCCGGTGGCGCTGGAGCAGGTTTCGAAGTCGCAATCTCTTCTTCGCTGACTTCCCGGCGCAATTCACCGTCGGACGTAAACAGACGCCGGTCCGTCACCGTAAAACTGTCTTGCTTCTTCTCAGGCATATTCATTCCTTATCCTATTTGGATATTTCCGCAAGCGGCGGGTTCTTGATGCGGGCCTCGCTACCGCCGGCGTCGACGATCTTATCGGGCGTCGCAACTTCGCGGCGAATGTAACCCAGCGCCACTTGACGGTCACCGCTCGCAAAGGGCAGGGAAGCGACGCTGGTGATTTCGCCCACATCCTTGCCATCCACTTGCACCTTGCTGCCCGGCGCGGGCAATGCTCCATGAATCTCAAAGCCGGTAAATTTACGGCGCACCTGACCGCGCGACCGGATGCGCTCCACGATCTCCTGGCCAACGTAGCAACCCTTGACGAAGCTTAAAGCCCTTTCCTGCTCGGTCTCCTGCGGCAATCGCGTTCGCGGATATCCACGCCATAGCGCGGAATTCCAGCCGCAATCCGCAACAACTCGACGGCAGCGCTTCCCACCGGCTTTCGCTCCGGCTGTGACTAAGGCCGTCGTGCACCCGCCGAACATTCTCCGGCGCGCAGCCAGAGTTCAAAACATTCCACGCGCTCGAGATGAATATCGCCGCGAACCAAGAGTCAGCTCGATCTCCTCCCAGCTCAGTTCGGCAAACTGCAAAGGCGCAAGTTCGGGAAGGTCAAATCCCGCGGCCCGAAGAACCCCCGAAGCACGCGGTCCGGCTATGCCCAGCGCAACCAGATTGTCGCTGACATCCGCGACCTCGACGTCGTCCATGATGATGTACTTATCGAATACGGCGAGAATCTTCTCCATCTGCGAGCTGATCGGTATCGACCAGCAGCGACTCGCCCCGGTTGTAGGCGTACAAATCTCCCAGGATGTGTCCCTGGGGATTGAGCAGAAACGCATACACGCCATGCCCGGGTGCCAGGTCCCGCACATTGTTCGTGACCATGCCGTTCAACCAGCGCACCCGGTCACCGCCGGTGAGGGATATCTTGGCGCGCGCGCTGAGATCGTAGACACCGCAGCCAGAAATCAGGGCCTGGAATTCGCCGCGCACGTCCGCCATATCGCCCGACGCGGCCGAGCGGTCTGCGCGCCCGACGCACCCGCGCCATCATATTGTGCAGTCAAGCCCATACTGCTCTATTTGATTATAGCGGAGTGATTGGGTTGTGGCGGACGCGCGCGGGCGGCAGCGCTCGCCCATGATGCTGGCATCTTCTTTGCGTCCTTTGCGTCCTTTGCGGTAAAAAGCTCAGGCGGCAATCTTCAATGGAACCAATCTTAACGAACGCATGACAACGGCCGACCGAGTTGATAATCTCCACCTCGTGAGCCAAAAGAAGCGCATCGCCATCATTCCCGGGGACGGCATCGGCCCGGAAGTAATTGCCGAAGCTCTGAAAGCCATCCAGGCCTCGCGCGCCGCGGTCGAAACCACCCATTTCGATTGGAGCGCCACCCGCTATCTCGCCGACGGCGTCACCGTTCCTCCCGACGGCTTCGCCATGCTGGGCCGCGACTTCGACGCCATCCTGCTGGGCGCTCTGGGCGACCCGCGCGTAACCACGAACATCCATGCCAAAGAAATCCTGCTGGGCATGCGCTTCAAAATGGATTTGTACGCTAATGTTCGCCCCGTCCGCCTGCTGGATTCGAGTCTCTGTCCGCTGAAAGCCGTCGAGCCCAAAGACATCGATTTTGTTGTAATCCGAGAGAATACCGAGGGCGCATACGTGGACGCCGGCGGCGTCTTTAAACAAGGCACGCCCGACGAGATTGCGGTGCAGGAAGACATCAACACCCGGAAAGGCGTGGAGCGCGTCATCCGCTACGCCTTCGAGTATTGCGAGCGCCACAAAAAACACGACGGCAGCCCGCGTCAGCGCGTACTCATGTGCGACAAATCCAACGCCATGACTCACGCCGGCGGCTTATGGCAGCGGGTGTTCAAGGAAGTGAGCAAAGAGTACCCGCAGATCACTGCCCAGCATCTTTATGTGGACGCGCTCTGCACCCAGATGGTCCGCGATCCGCGCCAGTTTGATGTCATCGTGACCAACAACATGTTCGGCGACATCATCACCGATCTTGCTGCTGGCCTGCAGGGAGGACTCGGCATGGCCGCCAGCGGAAACATCCATCCCGGCAAAACATCGATGTTCGAGCCGGTTCATGGTTCGGCGCCGCCGATCGCCGGAAAGAATATAGCCAACCCGTTCGGCGCGATTCTGACCGCAGCCATGATGCTGGCGCATCTGGGTTTTGCGGAAGAAGCAAACAGGATGGAAGCAGCAGTGCTCGAGGCGGTGAAGCAAAAGAAAACCACGCCCGACATCGGAGGAAACCTGGGCACCAAAGAAGCAGGCGACTGGGTCGCAAAGCAACTGCAAAACTGAGACGGCAACCGGATATCTATTTCGCGGCCGTCGCCGCCACCGCAAAAACTTCCTGCTCCAGTTCTTCCGTCGCCGGCTGATCCAGACTCTCCGCGACCATCACGGTATCGCCTTCTGTGTGGATAACAACCGGTCCGTCTTCAGTCAGCCAGGTATGCTTGCCAGATAAAGTTTCCAGCTCTTCGATCTGCACTGGGGGCGCTCCACCCGGCTCTTTTCCGCCGGTGGCCACGTCGTGCACGTGCGCATACCGCTTGCCCAGGGCCTTGGCGTAGATGGCGGCAAACTCCGACGCCCGCTCCGCATTCGACCAGCGCGAAACGTAAAGCAGGCCGAGCGCGGCCGCCGGGTCGCCCTTGGGGCGGACCGCATAGTAATAGCCACCGCGCCAATGCGGATACAACCTGTTCGAAGTCTCCGCGTTCGCGTATTGATCAATCAGCACAGCCACATCGAACTCCCCGATCGCACCCACGTCGAAGCGCTCGTAATTCTTGAAGACCTGCCGGAAATCAGGCAGCCGCATCGGCTCCAGCCGCTCGCCCGAAAGATAGGTCTTCGGCTCCATGATCTGTCGCGTGGTCCGAGGAGGATCCTGAAATAGCGACGCGAACGCCTTCTCTTTGCCGCTCTTGGTCAGCAGGTCAGCGATGAAGTCGATGCCGTAGCGATAAGGAAAAGTCAGCGCTTCTTTCATGTAAATCGGCGCATTCTGAAACTGCACCGCATCCGCCGTCCCCACCAGCATGCCTTGCTTCAGCGCCTCGACCACTTGCGGCGAATCCTTCAGCGACTGGCCCATCGGCTCCAGCATGTAATCCACGAGCACCACCATCGCCTGGCCTTCGACTACAGCCTGACGCGTGGTGCTGATCTCATCGTTCTCAATATCCTGTGGCGTGATCTCTTTCTTCTTGTCGAGATCGGCATCGCCCGCCTTCATGTACTTTTCCAGATTGAAAGACTGGTCCTGCAGCGCATGGGTCAGCTCGTGCGCCAGCACCGGCTTTTGCTGCTCCGCGCCCAGCCAGTCGAGCAGGTTGACGGTCTTGGTTTTGGGATCGTAGTAACCGGCCACCTGTTCTTTCAACAGCGCCACCAGAAAAGTTCCCAGGTCAAAGTCGCGCGGCAGCAATCCAAATTTCTTCAACACCAGTTCGGAGCGGCGCAGCCGCTTGGCATCTTCGTCCTCCGTGGTGTGCTTGGTGACATAAGCCTCCACTTCCTCGCGGCTGACCAGTTGACGCTTGACCTCATGCTTGATGGGAAACAAAGTGTCTTTACTCGCAAACCGTAGAATCTCGTCCACCGAACGAAAAAGCTTCTCAGCTTCCTGCGGCGAAATCTTGGTTTCCGGAGCAATGTCCGGTGTGGTCGCGGGCGACCCGCCCGCGGATTTTGTCGGTGGGCCGCTCTGTCCCGTCTGCGTAAAGGCAGGAAAGGAGAGAAAAACAAGAATCAGAATCAGGTTGGAAAACAAAAAGAGGGATTTCTGGCGCCTAGCGTTGAACGTATCCATGCAGCTTTGAGTTTATACTTTTTCGATGAGCGTCAATTGTTGGACATCATCGGCTCACGCACTGTACTACCTGGAACGGGCTGACTCCATCCCCCACCGGGTCGAAGGCGAGGCGACCCTGCTTGAGTTCATCCCATCCAATGCCCAGCGCATCCTTGATCTCGGCACCGGCGACGGACGCCTGCTCGCGCTGGTCAAACTGAACCACCCGCACGCCACGGCGGTGGCGCTTGATTTCTCTCCCACCATGCTCGAAGCTGCCGGAGAACGCTTTCGTGGCGAGTCTTCGATCGAGATCATCACTCACGATCTTGAGACTCCGCTCCCCGACCTGGGCAAATTTGACGCGATAGTTTCCAGCTTCGCCATTCATCATCTTGCTCATGAACGGAAGCGCTCGCTCTACGCCGAGATCTATCAAGCTCTGAATGCCGGCGGAGTATTTTGCAATCTGGAACACGTGGCTTCGCCCACACCCGAACTGCATGAAGACTTCCTGAAACGCATTGGCTACTCAAGCGGGACCGAAGACCCATCCAATCAACTGCTGGACGTGGAAAGCCAACTGGCATGGCTGCGCGACCTGGGTTTTGTGGCAGTCGATTGCCACTGGAAATGGCGGGAGCTGGCCTTGCTGTGCGGCCGCAGGTCGTAAGCAAGCATAGTTGGCTTTCTATTCGATCCCGGTCTGCAAGCTCACACCCGCGGCGAAAAGTCGGTCAGCACCAGGAACGTGGAATCAACCTTCTCCACCAGTTTTCCGTTAGCCTCGGATTTGTCGCGCACACTCTGCCATTCGGGGTCGTCGCTGAACGCCTTCCAGTTGGCGACCGCGGCATCCCGGCTCGGATGGGCGATTACATAGAAGAGGGTCTTGCCCTTTAAGGGATCGTCCGTCGGCGTCCAGTAGGCGATATTCTTCATTCCATGTTTTTCGAACAGCCGCATGGTGTGGTCGCGAAAGCGCGCCAGCAGGTCGTCGAGTTTACCTTCGTAGGTGTGATAAACCCGCAGCTCGTAGACGGATGTACTAGCTTGCGCGGAGCTCTTCTCCTGGGGATCGCCCAATGCGGTCTTACCCAGAAGCGCAAACATGGGAAGCGACTGCAACAAGGTTCTTCTTTTCATGGCCGCAATTCTAGTCGAACGAAGGCTCGTTGCGCTGTCTCCGAACGTTTGCCATTGTCGGCAGGAACCGCTTGCCAAAAGAAAAACCACAGCTGAGGCTGTGGTTCTTTAGTCGCGTTAAGAATCCCAGGATCCAGTTAGCTGACTTTGCGCTCGTCCCGGGCCGCGGCCGTCTCGGATGCCGGCGAGGTCTTGCATGAAGCGCAAGCGGAGATAATCTCCTGCCGCCGCTGACGTAGCCGGTCTTCGAACGTGTCCCAACGCCGGCTGGGACCGCTGGGATCGACACCCAAAGACGTTTCCGTTCTCATGGGAGTGATGTCCGATGCAGTCTCATCCTCAGCGGCGGAAACCGCGTCGGGCAAACTTCCCGAGCCGGCATCGATCTGCTGTTTGGTCGTCGGCGTAATGTTTCGATCCGTCGCCACCCGATGCATGACCGGCCCAGCCACCCACTCCGAACGATAGCGTCCCTCGTAATCCTTCCATTTCTCCTCGGACTCCACATCCGATTCGTTGTACGGAGGGAAGCTCTCGATCTGCTGCTGGGTCAGATGAACCCGGAAGTCATCTTCGTGTTGCACCGACGGGCTGAGTTGATAGGGAGGCACGATGAACTTCTTGCTCGACAACCACCCGCCCGTATCTACCACCACATAGCGAATGTCGCCGGTTGCATGATCGAAAATCACATCGTCGATCTTGCCCAGCTTCTCATCGTTGAGTCCGTATACCTTGGCGCCGCGGATATCGTCCGTGGTCTCGTCAATGTCGGTGAAATGGAAATCGCGCAGTGTTCCGTAATGGGCCATGCTTCCTCCTAAAGACTGGTTTCTCGCTTGTGTGCCGCTTCTTCAAGCTGAGGCTTAGATGCCGGACCTTCAAATCGCGTTTTTGCACAGGCATTTGGGGTTAATAGATGGTGTTCACCCGCGAATTAGGCCCTGAACCATGGTCTATAATCGAAGCAGGACTACTCCTAAAAACAATGAATCTGTATCCCTTGCTGGCAGCAGTGGTCGGCGGCGAAATTATTGACTTGGTGGGTGAAACCGGACCCGTCGCCAAAACCGTTCTGGTCATCCTTCTCGTATTCAGTCTCATCTCCTGGGCGATTATTCTCTCCAAGTGGAGCTTGCTGCGTCGGGCCCGGGTGCAGAGCGGCCGCTTCGTGCGCGCCTTCCGCAAAGCGCAGCGCTTGCAGGATGTGGGTGCGGTTGCCGAGCAATTCCGCCCCAGCCCGCTGGTTGGAGTATTTGAAGGCGGCTTTGAAGAATATCGTCGTCAGGGCGGGGTCTCCAGCGGATTAGTCAGGAGCCCGCTAGCCATCCAGCGCGCCATGCAGATTGCGAATTCGGAAGAGTTGAGCCGCTTTGAGCGCAACCTGCCATGGCTGGCGATTGTAGGCGCCGTCACCCCGTTTATCGGCCTGTTTGGAACAGTGTGGGGCATCATTGATGCCTTTCACGGCCTGGGGACGGCTGGCGCCGCGACTCTGCGCGCGGTAGCGCCCGGCATCTCCGAAGCGCTGATTACCACCGCCGCTGGACTGGCCGCCGCCATCCCCGCCGTAATCGCCTACAACCTCATCGGCGGATCCATTCGTGAATTCGCTTCGCGCGGCGACGACTTCGCCATGGAAATGCTGAACGCGGTCGAGCGCCAGCAACCCGTGCCCGCCTACCGTACTGCTGAAGCTCCGGGGGTGCCGCGGTAATGGCCTTTACGGCTTCGAACGGACGCACTCAAACCTCTCTCTCCGATATCAACATCACCCCTCTGGTGGACGTCGTGCTCGTGCTGCTGATCATCTTCATGGTCACCGCCCCGGTGCTGCAGTCCGGCATCGAGGTGAACGTGCCCAAGACCCGCACCGTGAAAGAGATCACCGAGGAACGGCTGGTGATCAGCATCAACAAACAGCAGCGAGTCTTCCTGGGCAATGACGCGATCAACATCAACGAGATCGCTGCCCGGCTCAAGCAGAAAATACGCGATCCCCAGCATCAGTCCATCTTCATCCGCTCTGACGAAGATGTGCCCTTCGGCGCATTCGCCACCGTCATGGACGCGGTCAAATCATCTGGCATCACCAACGTAAGCATCGTGACTCAACCGCTGGACGCGCATGGAAGCCAACGCTGAAATTTTCTTCGAGCACGACCGCTGGGGCCGCAACCTCACATGGTCGCTGGTGCTGCACATTGCAGTGGCCGGCGGAATCCTGCTCTACGCCGTGGTCGCTCCCAGCAGTCATGGTGAAGGCTGGGGTGCTGGTGGCGGAGGCGACGCCATGGGCGTGACCCTGGTCAGCACAGTTCCGCTGCCTGCAACTCAGGCGCAGACGCAGAACGTTCTAGCCAATGACTCGAAAGGCCTGACTCAGTCGCAGCCCAAGCCGGAACCGGTACAGGAGCAACTCCCAGACGCCATTCCAATCCCGGACAAGATCTCGAAGACCAAGCCGGCGCCGAAGACCACCGCTACCAAGGCAAAAGCAAAGCCCGAACCGGTGGAGGAAGCCGACAATGTTGTTCCGTTCGGCCAGGGCGGACCGGTCAGCGGACCTTACGGCACCTTCAGCGCGAATGGCGCCAAGGGTGGTTTCGGTTTCACTGGCGGAGGCGGCGACTTCGGATCGCGCTACGCCTGGTACGTGCGCGTGGTGCAACAGAAAGTTTCAGAAAACTGGCTGAAGTACGAGGTGGACCCGAACATCAGCACCGCTCAGCGCGTGTACATCACTTTCGACGTCATGCGCGACGGTCATCCCGCCAATGTTCAGGTTGAGCAGTCCAGCGGCGTTCCCTCGCTGGACCAGTCGGCGACACGCGCTATCCAGCGCATTGACACTTTTGGTCCCCTTCCCTCCGATTATGCCGCGAATAAGGTGTCGGTAGAGTTTTGGTTCGATTACAAAAGATAGTAGATAGATTTTTTCTTGAGTGAGTGAGGTCACGATTCATTGATGATGCGATTTCTTAAATTATTTCTACCGTTGGTTTTGTTGACGTCCGCGCTGGCCCAGGACTGGATCAAAACCGGGACCGGGTTAGGCGTGGAAAAAGTGCGGCTGGCGGTTCCCGATTTCAATACCTCCACGCAGGATCCGAAAAATACAGAACTGCTCAAGGTGTTCAACGAGACTCTCTGGAACGATCTCGATAATGCCGGGATCTTCGACATGGTCTCCAAGAGTTTTTATCCCCTGGGGCAGGTGGGAACTCCGGCGGATGTAAAGTTTGAGGGCTGGAGCGCGCCGCCGCCGAACGCGGCCATGCTGGCCTTTGGCAACCTGGGCGTAACCGGCAACGGTATGACCGTCCAGGGCTGGCTCTATGACGTGAAGAACGTCACTTCGCCGCAAGTTTTGGGCAAGCAGTATCAGGATGCAGCCACCAGCGACGCTGCCCGAATCACCGCGCACAAGTTTGCCGATGAAATTATTTTCCGGCTGGGCGGCGGCATCGCCGGGATTGCGGAAAGCAAAATCTATTTCGTAAGCAGCCGCGGCGGTCGCAAGGAAATCTGGGCCATGGATTACGATGGCGCCAACCAGCACGCCGTCACTCACCTGAATTCCATTTCACTGTCGCCGCGGGTTTCGCCTGATGGATCGCGCATCGCCTTCAGCTCCTTGACCAAAAGCGGTTGGGAAATTTTGATGTACTCGCTCGACCTGAACCGCCTGGTGGCATTTCCCCACTTCGGGGGAACCAATCTGTCTCCGGCCTGGTCGCCTGATGGAACCAAGCTGGCCTTTTCTTCGTCGTTCCGCAGCGGCGATCCCGAAATTTATACCGTGGACGCCTCGGGAGGAAACATCAAGCGGCTTACGTCATTTAAAGGTCCCGACGTCTCGCCGGCCTGGAATCGCAAGACCGGAGCACAACTCGCCTGGGTCAGCGGGCGCACCGGCCTGCCGCAGGTTTACACCATGGAGGCCGACGGCACCAACGTGCAGCGGCTCACCGATCAGGGCTATGCGGTTTCTCCCGCGTGGTCTCCCAACGGACAGTTTCTGGTGGTTTCCTGGATGCGGAAGTATGGCCCGGGGGCTCCCGGCGCCCAGGATATTTACATCATGGACATCGCCAGCAAGCAGTGGGTGCAACTGACCCACGATGGCGGGCGCAACGATTTCCCATATTGGTCGCCGGACGGAAGGCACATCATTTTTCAGTCCAGCCGTGCCGGCAGCCTGCAGATTTGGACCATGTTGGCCGATGGGACGAATCAGAAGCAGTTAACCTTCGCGGGCGCAAACACTCAACCCAACTGGAGTTGGAAGTGATCACCGGAATCCTGTTTGTTGTTTTGTAGTTAATTCCCGGACGAGGCGGGGCGCTATTCCCGCTCTCCGGACCTGAACCGGGCGCAGCCATAGCAGAAGCAACAACAAATGCGCACGAAGACTACGGAGGAAAGAGTGAAGCAACGCAAACTGAGATGGATGATGCTCGTATTGGCTATGGGCGCCATCATGATGTTGGGAGCCTGCAAAAAGAAAGTGGCGCCCCCGCCGCCGCCACCGCCCCCGCCGCCAGCCGCGCCCACGGCTTCGCTGACCGCCAACCCAAACACCGTGGATAAGGGTCAGTCCACCATGCTGACCTGGCAGACCAGCAACGCAACCGATGCCAGCATTGATGGGATCGGCGCGGTGCAGACCAGCGGATCGCAATCCGTTACCCCGTCCGATTCCACGACCTATACGCTGACGGCAAAAGGACCAGGCGGGACACAAACGGCGACGGCACGAGTCACGGTTAACGCGCCGCCTCCGCCTCCGCCCCAGCCTTCGGCCACCGAGGAAGAGCTCTTCTCGCAAACCGTGAAGGACATCTACTTCGACTACGACAAGAGCGATATCAACCCGGACCAGCAGTCGTCTCTGCAGGGTGATATCGAGTTCCTCCGCCAGCATCCCAACATCGCATTCACGATCGAGGGTCACTGCGACGAGCGGGGCTCGACGGAATACAACCTGGCTCTGGGCGACAGCCGCGCCAATTCAGTGCGGAACGCTTTGGTGCAGGGCGGCATCACTGCCGACCACATCAAAACCATCAGCTACGGCAAGGAAAAGCCGTTCTGCACGGAGTCGACCGAGCAGTGCTGGCAGCAGAACCGCCGGGGTCATTTCGTGTACCAGAAGTAGGTGGTGCTGGCGTCTCGACGGCTGTGGCAGTTGCAAGCATACGAGGGCGAACCGTCCTCGCCACAGCCGTTGATCGCCGGCGTTATCTTCGGTGGACGATGTCCCTCTGTCCTGCCGAGGTCGATACTGTCGATACCGGTGCGGCTGATACCGATACTGCCGCTAGCGATATAAGATAGACGTTGGCGATCGTTTTTACCCGGCTTCGCAGGCTGGCTTCGCCCTCTGGCTTCGTCCTCTGGCCTGTGTACGAGCCGTGCATTCTTCGCATCTTAAGGGATGACTATGAAAATTCAGCGATACTCGCTCCTGTTGGTTCTTATGGCCGCGCTCTCGACCGGCGTGCTGCCCGCCTGGGGGGTCAACAAGGACATGGTGCAACTGCAAACCCAGGTGCAGGATCTGCAGGACAGGATTGCTCACATGCAGCAATCCTTCGACGAGCGCATGGGCGTGCTGCAGCACCTGATTGAACAAAGCACCGACCGCGCCAACAAAGTGGCCGGCTCAGTCTCCGACCTGCAGACCAATTTGCAGAAGCAGCAGGCCGACGGCGGTACCAAGCTGGACCAGCTTTCGGGACAGATTCAGTCCCTGAATGACACCCTGGATGAGCTCAAGGCGCGCCTAGGCAAGGTAAGCAAGCAACTGGAAGACATGCAGGCTGCCCAGCAGAGCATTGCCGTGCAGCAGACCCAGCAACAGCAGCAGGCATCCGCTCCGCCGCCCGGACGTGCTGTACAACAACGCTTTGCGCGACTACCAGGCCGGAAAGAACGACCTGGCGGTGCAGGAATTCGGGGATTACGTCAAGTACTATCCCAATACGGATCTGGCGGGGAACGCGAACTTCTACCTGGCGGACATTGAATTCAAGCAGGGAAACTACCAGGCAGCGGCCAAGAGCTATGACCTGGTTCTGCAGAGCTTTCCCGACGGCAACAAGGCAGCTGCGGCGGAATTGAAGAAGGGTTTGGCGCTGATCGAATTAGGACAGCAGGAAGCTGGGATCGCATCGCTTCGCCACGTCATACAGCGCTATCCCAAGTCGAACGAAGCCCTGCAGGCGAGGGATCGTCTGCGTAAGCTGGGTGTGGCGACTACCGGAACTACAGCCCGCCGGGAACAGTAGGAGGGGAAGGGGCACGACTTCGTCGTGCCTTACCGCTGAAAAAGCAGGTCAGATCGTACCCGCCAGATGTTCTGTTACACCCCGTTTTGGTGATGATGATGGTGGTGGTGCTTGCGACGGTGACGCGGCCGGGCCTGGTTATCCCGGGCTTCCCGCCGGTGGGCGGCAGCGCCCTCACGCGCCTGCTGTTTAGGAGTGAGCTCTCCCCACCCCAGTAAAGTCAACATAGTCATCGCCAAAACAGCCAAAACCAGACGCTTCATGGGTGCTCCTAAGGTTTTTGCCCCAAAATCTACAGCATTAACCCTACTCAAAAGATAAAGTTTCGCGATAGTCTAACCGTCACAGGCTGGTGTGATCCCCGGCCTGAAGTAAGGATACTCCATGACCGACGCCAGGAATATGAAAGATCAGGATCGTGGCAAAGGTGCGGTTGAGCAGGACGAACCGTGGCAAAAAGGGAACACCTCCATGCAGGGCCAGATCGGGCATCGGGACCAGGATTCCATGCTGAAGTCCTCCGATACAGACTTTCCCGAGCCCGGCGGAAGCCCCGAACACTCCGGAGAAGAAGAGAAGTAATTTGTGTAATTGGGTAATTTGGTAATTGTGTAATTTGAACGCCATCCGGTTCAATTACTAAATTACTCAATTCCCCAATTCCCCAATTCCCTCACTCTCCCTTGTCTTTTTCTTTGTGATGCAGATCCAGGCCGAAGGACGGATGATCGCGCGTCCCGGTAATCTTGATCGGCAATTCAGTCTGCCCGTTCTTGCGGAAAAATGGATCGAAGGCTTTCAACAGAAATGACTTGGCGCCGGTCATGGTTTGCGAGAGCTTGGCCTGCATGCGCAGCTTCCCGTGAAAGTCCAGATCTTCCTTGTCGAGGCCATATTTCCCGTTCAGCGCGACCACGGCGCCGGTAACGCTGAAGGTCAGCCCGCGAAATGTGATGACACCGTTGTCCAGCACGAAGCTCGCCCTTGAGTTCGGAAACGCTGCTGCCCGCATCCTCGTTCTCCGGCTGTCCCTGACCCTTGCGGCTAAGGGTCTGAATCTTGCCCGCCACTTCCGGGCTGGTAAATTCCGCCTTTGCCACGTCGAACTTCCCATTCAAATTCAAGCGGTCGGAAAGGTCGCCCGGACCGTGAGGCAAGTCAAACTTGGTGCGAAACTTGATCGCGCCGGTCATAGGAGGCTTATCAGCCTTCACCGCCAGCCGCATCAGGTCCTCGATTCTGCCTTGATCCACGGTGACGTCGAGCGTGATCCGCTTGCCCTGCTTGTCTTCGGATTTAACCACTCCGCCCTGGGCAACGATCACGGTGTTCAGGAGATGGGCAGTCACAGGATGCAGGAGTGTGTCTCCGTTGGTGCCGTCCACGGTTGCGCTGAAGGTCGTTTCCAGATCGACAGGATGGCCGCCGATGCTGACCTTGAAGTCGGGCGTTGAAGTCTTTCCCTCAACTTCGATATTCTCCAGCACTCCGCCAAACTTCCCCTGCGAAGACAGAATGCCGCTGATCCCCTTGAATACGCCCAGATCAGCCTTATCGAAGGTGTATTCCGCCGACAACGGAGTTTGACCGGGATCGTCCGGGCTCCAGGGACCGAAACTGCCCTTGGTCTCGATCTCGCCCGGTGGGATCGCGTTGGTCAGTTGCGCGGTGAATTTCGCAGGACGGTCGAGCCCCACCGAATGCATGACCAGATGATGAATGGCAAACACGTGCGGATCTTTGTCGGCCGACTTCGGCAGCAGCCGGAGCTCGGCATCGTCCGAAACAATCTCTCCGATCAGGACAGGCATATCGCGCGCCTTTGACCAATCCTGCTTCTGTCTTTCACCCTTGGGCGGAATCTGAATCACCAGGCCTTTGAGTTTGACCTGGCTGATCTTCCACGGTTTGCCAAGCAATCCGAGAATGCCGGCCTCGGCGGAAAATTCGCTGATTGAAATCAAGGGCGGCACGTCGGTGCGGCCCTCATGGCGCAGGGCCAGTCCGGCACCCTCGATCCGCGCTCCGGGAAAAAGATAGACGTGAAACTCTTTGAGCTCGACGTTGGCATGGAATTTCTCCTGAAGCATCTCTACAACCTTCTTGTGCAGGTACGGATTGGAGAGATGGATTCCCGTCACGGTAAGGGCCACAATGGCGATCACGATCAGTGATATCACGATCAGCAGCGTCTTGCTTACCGGTCTGGCTTTCGATTCAGTCATTTGGACGATTCTCAGACGCTATCTCGGAGCAAATGGTTGGCACCGGAATGTTATCAGCCTTATTCGACCTGTGACTGGCGTGAAAAGAGGATAGGATTGAGCCGCCGCGCCCGGCCGTTCGAGCTTGACAGCAAAGCGCGCGGGGCATATGGTTTGCGCGAACAGAGCGTTGAAACCCGAAATTCCGGCTGGGATCTTGTGTCGAAGTCCTGGGGCAAGCCGGAGTCCAACCACCAGGTGAATCGTGCAAGACGGCCCCATCCTCTCGCCTGTCGTACGGACCGAAAGAATCTCCGCGGTAGACACCGTCGTGGGGTTGCCCTGCTTGGCATCCTGCTGATCAACATCGTGTCTTTCGCCCTGCCCGCAGACGCCTACGACGACCCCAGCATTGCCGGCGGTGCGACCGGGATCAATCTCGCTACCTGGACGATTAATTACGTTCTGTTCGAAGGCAAGATGCGGGCCCTTTTTTCCATGCTGTTTGGCGCCGGCGTTGTCCTCTTAAGTTCGCGCCTCGAGCAGCGCGATCCTACCGCGGCTGTCGCCGATATTTACTATCGGCGTGTTCTCTGGCTTCTCGCTTTCGGTCTGGTTCACGCTTATTTCTTCTGGGAAGGAGACATTCTCTATTTCTACGCCGTGAGTGGTTTGATCTTGTTCCCATTCCGAAAACTGAAGCCGAAAGCGCTTGTTCTAGCCGGAGTGCTGGTACTCGCGGTGCTGATACCGAAAAACCTCCGGGAAGCCCGGGGAGATCGCTTGCTATACGACAAAGCCGCCGTCGCAGACGCCGCTGCTGCAGCCGGAAAGACGCTGACCGAGGCGGCAGCGCGACGCCCAGAAGGAGTGGGCCAACCGGCTCAAAAATTGGAAACCGTCCGCTATCCAAATCGAAAAGGAAATTGCCATCCACCGCGGGGGCTATTGGAACCTCTTTCGGGAACGGATGAACTGGGTTTCCCATGCCGAGTCGGTGCTTTTTTATCGCTCGCTGTTCTTCGATACAGCGGGAATGATGCTGCTCGGTATGGGGCTTCTGCGGCTGGGATTTTTTTCCGCCACGCGAAGCTACCGTGAATACGCCCTGATAGCCCTCGCCGGTTATGCCGTGGGGATCTCGATAAACTCTTACGTTGCCTACTGCGATATCCGGTCTCACTTTGAGGTCATCCCATCCCTGTTCCGTTGGACTCCCTATGGCGTCCTCAAGTGGGCGGGATACGACGTGCAGAGACTGGCCGTGGCCCTGGCGCACGCCTCGGTCATCCTGATGATCTGCAAAGCCAAGCTTTTCCGGTGGCCCACCGCGCGCCTGGCGGCCGTGGGCCAGATGGCCCTGACGAACTACCTCTCCGATACGCTTGTTTGCACCACGCTGTTCAACGGCTACGGCTTCGGGCTGTTCGGCCAATTACAGCGGTACCAGATTTATTGGGTGGTGCTGGCAATCTGGATCTTCCAATTGGCGGTAAGCGAACCATGGCTTCGCCATTTCCGCTTCGGCCCCGCGGAGTGGCTGTGGCGTTCGCTCACCTACTGGAAGCCCCAACCGATGCGCCTTGCCCACCCGGTTCCTTCTGTCGGCGAAACCGTTGTCTCAGGCGGTGGGTAGTTCAAATTACACAATTCTAAATTACCCAATTTTCGGATTACTCACTATGGCCGGTACACTTGCAGCACGCCCAGATAGACGCTCCATGGACCGACTGCGTCGCGATACTGGTGGGCCATCACGCGGGATAGTTGATGCAGATGAGTGAGGTCGTGAACGGCCCATGTCGCCAAAAGTTCCGATAGCGTCACCACTCCCAGCGCTGGATGCTTTCCTCGCCGGGTCAAGTCTTCGGGCTGCAAATTCAGCGCCTGCAGCGCAGCCAGATTCTCCTTTCGCAGGCGGGCGAAATCGTCCAAGAGCTGCTCCAGCGACTTGTCTTGACTCTCTTCGACTGCGCAAAGCGGTCAAAGGGATCAAATGGCCGCGCTTCGCCTTTCTCCAGAATGATCCGCACCCGCGGCATCCAGTCGGTGCGCTCCCCGACGATCAGGTGGCCCATGATGTCGAACGCGCTCCAGGTATCTTTTCCTTCGTTGCCGCGCACCCAGATGTCGGGTAGCCCGCGCAACAGCGCATTTAGGCGTCGCGGGAGTGCGAGTGAGAACTGCAACGGCCTCGGCCAGGCTGAATTCCGTCAAGTTTGCCATGCCTACGTAGATGCATGTCTGGCGCTTTGGACTCAAGCAATGGACGGGAGGCAAAATAATCGAGGCCGTCTCCTATCGAAGTTCTTCCATCACCTGTTCCAGCACTTCCCTCTCCGGGCCGCACCACGGACTCCGGCAGCGTCGCCAGGGGCTGGTCGGTCATATTCAGCAGGTCGACGAAGGTCGGCGTCTTGGTGTTGACGTAGAACACCCCGGTCAGCACTTCGCCGTCTTCGTGGGCCTCGTTCAGGCGAGTGATGGCCTTGATCCGGTTGGTGGGATCGTACTCTTCTTCCAGCTTGCGCAGGCGCAGACGCGAGCCGTCGTGCATGGTGACTTCGACCGTGGTCCCGGGATCGTAATCGACGGTGATGTCCTCGAAAGCGGGCACGAAGCTGACTTCCTGCAGCGGCTCTTCGTGGTCCTTCATGTACTTGTACGACTTGGTGGAGCCCTCGTGGTCGTTGAAGGTCACGCACGGCGAAACCACGTCGAGCATGACCGTGCCGTTGTGGGCGATGGCGGCTTTCAGCATGGCGTGCAGCTGCTTCTTGTCGCCGGAGAACGACCGCCCCACGAAAGTCGCGCCCAGCGTGATGGCCATGGCGCAAGTATCGATGGGCGGCAGGTCGTTGATCACGCCGGTCTTCAGCTTCGATCCCATGTCGGCGGTGGCGGAGAACTGGCCCTTGGTCAGGCCGTACACGCCGTTGTCTTCGATGATGTAGATGATGGGCAGATTGCGGCGCATCAGGTGGATGAACTGGCCGATGCCGATCGAAGCGGTGTCGCCGTCGCCGCTGACGCCGAGCGCGATCAGGTTGCGGTTGGCCAGCACCGCGCCGGTAGCCACCGACGGCATGCGTCCGTGGACGGCGTTGAAACTGTGCGAGCGGCCCATGAAGTAGGCCGGGCTCTTTGACGAGCAGCCGATGCCGCTGGGCTTGATCACGCGCTCCGGCGGCACGCCCATCTCGTACATGGCGTCGATGATGCGCTCGGAAATTGCGTTGTGGCCGCAGCCCGCGCACAGAGTGGTCTTGCCGCCGCGATAGTCCAGCACGGTCAAGCCAACGCGATTGGTCTTCGGTGCGGGCGGGAGTGCCGGTCGTGGTCGCCATTTACTTGCCCTCCATGGTCATGAGTTCGTCGGTCACGGAGCGCGCGTCGAGCGGCAGCCCGTGTATGTGGGCGATGCTGCGCAGCCGGGTAACCAGCGCTGGCTTCGAGATCGAGCTTGAGCAGGCTGAGCATCTGCGCGTCGCGGTTCTGCTCCACGACGTAAACCCGGTCGTGCTGCTTCACAAATTCGTGGACCTCGCGGGTAAAGGGATAGGCGCGCAGCCGCAGATAGTCAGTCTCGATGTTGTATTCCTGGCGCAACTGGTCGCGGCTTTCGATCAGCCCCCAGTGCGAAGTGCCGTATCCGATAATGCCGATCTTCGACTTGCCGGTATCGACTTCCGGGCGCGGGACGAACGAGCGCGCGGTTTCGAATTTGCGGTTGAGCCGCTCCATGTTGCGCTCAAAGTCGTCGGGACGCTCGCTGTACTGGGCCTTCTCATTGTGTCCGCTGCCGCGGGCGAAATAAGCGGCGGCGGGATGATCGGTGCCCGGCAACGTGCGGTAGCCAATGCCGTCTCCGTCAACATCTTTGTAGCGGGCAAAACCCCCCAGCCGGTCCAGATCCTCTTTGCTCAGAACCTTGCCGCGCCTGATGGGCTTTTCCGGATACTTGAAGGGATCCGCCATCCAGTTGTTCATGCCGAGATCGAGATCGGACATGACGAAAACCAGGGTCTGGAACTGCTCGGCCAGATCGAAAGCGTCTCCCGCCATGGTGAAACATTCTTCCGCCGAACACGGCAGCAGCAGGATGTGTCTTGGTATCGCCGTGGGAAAGAAACGCGGTGGAGAGAATGTCGCCCTGCGAGGTGCGCGTGGGCAGGCCGGTCGAAGGCCCGACGCGCTGGATGTCCCAGATCACGCCGGGGACCTCGGCGTAGTAACCAAGGCCGACAAACTCTGCCATCAGCGAAATCCCGGGACCGGCAGACGAAGTCATGGCGCGCGCGCCGGCCCAGCCTGCGCCCAGCACCATGCCGATCGCGGCCAGCTCGTCTTCCGCCTGGACGATGGCGAATGTGGCTTTGCCGTCGGGGCCGATGCGGAAGCGCTTCATGTAATCGATCATGCTCTCGGGCAGCGAAGACGACGGCGTGATGGGATACCAGGCGACCACCGTCGCCCCGGCAAACATGCAGCCGAGGGCGGCGGCCGAGTTGCCGTCAATGATGATCTTGCCCGCGGTCTTGTCCATGCGCCGGATGAAATAGGGATCGCGCTTGACCAGGTTGGCGACCGCGTAGTCGTATCCGGCTTTCACCGCGGCCAGGTTCAGGTTCGCCGCTTTCACCTTCTTGGCAAACTGCTTACGGATCGCGTTTTCGACTTCCGCGATGATCGATCTCGAGCAAGCGGGCCACCACGCCCACGTAGATCATGTTCTTGACCAGCTTGCGCAGCTTGGCTTCAGGGCAGACCGGCGCGACCAGCTTGTCATACGGGACAGCGTAAAAAATCAGGTCCGAGCGCAGAGCTGTCGAGCTTCAGCGGCTCGTCGTACAACACGCCCGCGCCGGCCGGCCAGCGACATCACGTCTTCCTGCGCGGTCTCGGAATTCATGGCCACCAGGAAATCGATTTCTTTTTTGCGCGCGATGTAGCCGTCTTTGTTGGCGCGAATGGTGTACCAGGTCGGCAGTCCAGCGATGTTCGAGGGAAACAGATTCTTGCCCGAAACCGGAACTCCCATCTGAAAAATGCTGCGCAACAGAACCGTGTTCGAACTTTGCGAGCCCGAGCCGTTCACCGTCGCAACCTGAATGCTCATGTCGTTGACGACAGGTTTTTGTTCCGGTTGCCGACTCTCGGCGTGGAGAGATACATCCGTGGTGGCCATTCCCGTCCTTCCTTGTCCCTGGAGCGGAGGTTTTCCGCCCGCGATTGGTAGTGGAGCAGAACCCTTCATTATACGGCAGGGAAACCGGGGCCAACAGGAGCGGAGAGAAAGTCGAGCAGCGAACGTACCAAGCTAAGAACTAGAAGTCGGTCGACATCGAGCGTGCGAGCCGCGCAGGAGCGGCGCTGTAATCACTTAGCTCAACAGAGTCACGCTGCCATTCGCGATGTCGTAATGCGCCGCGACCACCTTCAGCTTGCCCTCTTTCACCAGGCCGGCAATCACCGTGGACGACTCGCGCAAAAGGGCGGCCTGGATCTTGGTGTTGGCCCTGGTGGCGGCATCGAGGTTGGGACCGGCCTGGTCGATCGCAGGCTGGATATGCGGATACAGTGCGCTGATCTGTCCCGGAACTTCTTTGCCCTGGATGGTTGCTTTTACCGCGCCGCAACTGGCATGACCCATCACCAGAATCACCTTCGTTCCTAAAACGAGGGCGCCGTATTCCAGACTGGCGATAATCTCCGGCGTAACCACATTGCCCGCAACCCGGGTCACAAAAATGTGGCCGATGCGTCTGATCGAAAATCAACTCCACCGGCACACGGGAATCGGCACAGGAAAGTACCCCCGCGAACGGTTCCTGTTTTTCAATTGTGTTCTGCTTCAGGATGGCGAGATCCTGCTCGTGCGCAGTCATGCGTCCGCTGGTGAAACGCTGGTTGCCCGCCATCAGTTCCTGCAAGGCGGCGTCTGGGGTGAGTACACTTTGCGCCATCGCACTCTCCGGCGTCACGAGATCTATTCCTGCCTTTGTCAACATTGCGGTTATTGCTCCTGCAAAGGTGGCGCGAAAGAAACGCCGCCTGGGCGATGCTTGAGGGAGAGGGACGAAAGAGGCGAGAGACGAATCTTGGTCGCCCTGCTGAAGTTTTTCCGATTCAATTGCACGTGGTGGGTTCATGTGCTTGTTTCTCCTATTTCAGTTCCGGGAGATGCTACAGCAGGCGCTACCAAGAAACAAATTAAATGCGCGCGGCTTCCGCTATATCACAACATGCATAAACAGAAGGAGTTTAGCGGCGGGAGCCAACCTTCGGGCACGGCACTTTTCGGATTGACTTCCCAGCCCTCCAAGTAAGAGAATGCCCGCGTTCCAGCCGTACGGCTTCATCTTTTACCGAACCCCGGTGATCGTGCCTTACGGGTCCCCCGTGCTAGCGAACTAACCCAAGGAAAGTTTCTTAGGCGTCGTCGTTTAGGGCAATTGTGCGAATGGCTGCCCGCCATTCCGGCTGCCCGAAGGGAGGCGTTGTGAAACGATCAACATTTTCTGCTCTGGCATGGCTGGGACTCGTCTTGACGATGGCGATCGCCGGTTGCGGCGGCGGTAGCAGCGGGGGCAGTGAGTCCCAACTTCCCGTCACTGTTTCTGTTACCCCGAACACCTCCACCACGCAAGCAGCGGCTTCGATAAGCCTGACTGCGGTGGTCAGCAACGATCCGTCCAATAAAGGCGTTGCGTGGACCGTGTCATGCTCGGCGTCGTCGTGCGGTGCCGTTTCGCCTGCTACGACCGCCAGTGGTACCGCCACCACCTATACAGCGCCGCCCGGGCCGCTGAGCAGCAACCTGACGGTCGCTGTCAAGGCCACTTCGCTAGCGGCTGGCTCGGCGTCGGCGTCCGCAACCATCAGTGTTTCGGCTTCTCCCGCCCCGGTATCTCGGTTTCTGTCACCCCGACGCCAGACACTGTTTTGATTGGGACTACGACTCAATTCACGGCAACGGTGGCCAATGATCCGACAAACATGGGCGTAACCTGGACGGTTACATGTTCGTCCACGCCATGCGGCACGATTTCACCTGCTGCGACAGCGAGCGGGTCCCCTACTACCTACACTGCTCCCACCACGTTACCGACCGGGAACCTGGCTGTATCCGTCATAGCGACGTCGGTCGCTGATCCTACGGCGATATTCGGCTTGAACTTCACGGTGCCGGGAACTACAGTCTCGATTGACTCGGTGAGCGCGGCCGAGGTACCGGCGGGGGGCATGGTACAGATTGTGGCCAGCGTCACCAACGACCCAACCAACAAAGGGGTCACCTGGACGGTTGCGTGCGATACGCCTCCGTGCGGGACGGTTTCGCCGGCGGCAACAGCCAGCGGCGCCGCTACCACTTACACGGCCCCAGCAACTCCTCCTGCGAGCGACTTAAACGTGGCCATCACGGCCACGTCGGTATTCAATACTGGGGCGTCCAACATCGCCGAAGTGACGGTGGGCGCGGTGGCAATATCGGCGGCGCCGGTAAGCGCGCTCATCCCGGAAAATGTCACTCAGAGTTTCACGGCAATAGTTAGCCAACGATCCCGCCGCGAAGGGCGTTACCTGGACGCCTACGCAGAACGGGACCGCCTGCGCTCCTGCCTGTGGCGCAGTCTCGCCTTCCACGACCGCAAGCGGCGCCGCCACCACCTACACGGCTCCGGCCGCCGTACCGGCCAGTCCGACGGTGTCACTTAATGCGGTTTCGGTCGAAGACACGACTAAATCGGCGACCTCCGTAGTCACGATCACAGCGGGGCAGGTCAAACTCGTTCCCGACGACCTGAAATTTATCGCGCGGGTTGGCGGAACCAGTACGTCGCAAACCGTGACCCTTACCAACACCGGGGGCGCGGCCCTAAACATCGCGAGCATCACGGCCAGCGCGGGTTTCATTGAGACGAATAACTGCGGTACGAGCCTTCCGGCCGGAATGCCGTGCACCCTGACTATTTCCTTCCATGCCGCTAAATTGGTCTCACCAGTGGAACTGTCACCATCGTCGATGACAGCGCCGACCAACAACAAGTCGTGAACCTGAAGGGTACGGGCTTATTTAATTGCCGCGCGCAAATCAAGGAAACCTTGAGCAGCCCCCTGGTGCGCTCCTCGCTCGCGACCTACGGAAACGCAAACGCGCCGCGGCCCACTGGCTCCTCGAAAGTCGGAACGCGGGTGATGCGACTGGTGGATTCCACTCGCGATGATCCGTTCCTTGAAAACGGAACCAAGCGTGAGTTGATGGTGCGCTTCTGGTACCCGGCGTCCCTGGGTGAGTTGGCTTGCAAGCCCGCGGAATACACACGGCCGGCAGTATGGAGTTATTTCTCGCAGCTCCTGGGTATTCCGCTGCCCGAAGTCACAACCAACAGTTGTCTGGACGCTCCCGTGGCGGAGGGCGTACATCCTGTAGTCGTCTTCACGCACGGCTACACCGGCACATTTACCGACTACACGTACATCTTCGAAGATCTCGCCAGTCGCGGCTACGTGGTGGCATCGGTGGATCACACCTACGAGGCAACCGCAGTCGCATTTCCCGACGGACGTTTTGTGCACTCTGGTTTCGGCAGCCATCTGGGAAATGTACTGCTCGAAGATGAGCAGGCGCTGGCCCTGGCACTGACGGTACGTCTCGATGATTTGAGATTCGTTGCCAATGAACTCGAGCGCTTGAATGGCATCGTCAACAGCCCGTTCGCACGAAAATTAGATACCAGCAAGATGGCTGTCGCAGGCCATTCCATGGGAGGACTGGCGGCGTCGCTCGGCGTTCAGAGAGATCGCCGCTTCAAGACCGGGATCATTCTCGATGTCCATGACGGCGAAGTTCCCGACGCGGTGGTGAAGACAACCGCAACTCCTGTGCTCATCCTCGCTTCGGGGCGCAAGCAATGGACCGAAAATGAGTGCAAGTTGTGGAGCAGCCTGCACGGTCCACGCTTCGCGGTGAACCTCGAGGGCGCCGAGCATCTGACCACGTCCGACGCGGTCTGGCTGGCCAAAGATGCGATCAAGACCGGCAATATGGGTCCGGAAAAAGCCGTAGCTGCGGTGCGGGATTACATCGCCGCATTTCTTGATGCGAATCTTCAAGGCAACGCCTCGGAGCCGCTGCTGATGGGACCATCGATGGACTATCCCGACGCGGTGGTCACTACGCGGACGCAGTCCCTGTGTCGTGAAACCACCAAGTGAAAGTGCTCAGGACTTAAACCCTAAGGAAGGGAAGCGAATCGGAAGGAAGCCGCGGTCTAATCTTCGACTTGCAGAAATTGCGCCATGTTGCGGAATTTGGTGTAGCGGGAGTCGAGCAATTCCTTGATCGAGCTCTTCTTCAGCTCGGCGAGATTTTTTTGCAAAGCGGCGTCAAGCAGCAAAGCGGCGGCTTCGTGGTCAACATGGGCTCCGCCTTCAGGCTCCGAAACGATGCCATCAATGCAGCCCAGCTCTTTCAAATCCTCAGCGGTGATGCGCATGGCTTGCGCGGCCAGTTCTTTTTTGGTGGGATCGCGCCACATGATCGACGCGCAACCCTCGGGGGAGATCACCGCGTAAACCGAGTTCTCCATCATCAGAACCCGATCGGCGACGGCGATGGCCAGCGCGCCTCCGCTTCCGCCCTCGCCGGTAATCGTAGTGACGATCGGAACCTGCAGCCGGACCATCTCGCGCAAGTTGCGGGCAATGGCTTCGGCCTGTCCACGCTCTTCGGCGCCCAGGCCGGGATAGGCGCCCGGTGTGTCCACAAAAGTAAAAATCGGCCGCCCGAATTTTTCCGCAATCTTCATGGTGCGCAGGGCTTTGCGATAGCCCTCGGGATTGGGCATGCCGAAGTTGCGATAGACCTTTTGTTTGGTGTCGCGCGCCTTCTGGTGGCCGACGATCATGACCTCCTCGCCGTGAAAGCGGGCCATGCCGCAGACCAGCGCGGGATCGTCGCCGAAGCCGCGATCCCCGTGGAGCTCGCTCCAGTCGGTGAAAATGCGGTCAATGTAGTCGAGCGCATAAGGACGTTGCGGATGGCGCGCCAGTTCAGTCTTTTCCCAGGCGCCGAAATGCGATGTCATCTCCTTGCGCAGAGCCTCGACTCGATCGCGCAACTGCTGAATCTCCTGCAGCGTGTTTTCATCCGGCCCCGCCGCGTCCTGCAGACGGGCGATCTGTTGATCGATCTTGGCCAGTTCCTTGTGAGTTCTTTCGCCGAGGTTCGGGCTTGCCGCTGTCGCCGTTTCTGGAAGCCCAGCGTGATTCCACCATGGAAAGGAGGAACTCGACCCCGGTCATCACCAGCGCGTCATTGGCCACGGGCGGCGCGTCCTTCTCGTGCGCCTTCGAACTCCTGTATCTGGGGACTTTCATCTGCTGCAGTCTTCATTTCGTGAAATTAGGACCCGGTCGGCTGAGCCGCCAATGCAGGTGGCGGCACTCTTACGCCTCTAATCGATGACGCGCACGGCGCCTCGCCCGCACAGTTCCTCTACGCGGGCGATAAAATTGCGGTCTGGTTGCACATTATAGCCTTCCGCTTCCATCACCACCATGAAATCGCCCTGGCGTTCCACGTCAAACAACACCTTGGCCTCTCCCTTACGTCGGGCGCATAGCAGTTGCAGAGCGTCAACCGTAGCCTCACTCGAGGTTTCAAGCGGGATGCGAATTCGAAGCGAGCGGGGCAGCGGAACTTTCGCGTCTTCCAGCGATTGAATCTCATTTACCGTGAGCTTGGGATTCGCGCCTTCCTCGATGCGCACGCCGCCGCGTATCAGCACCGGCACTTCCAGCTTCACTTTGTCCTGCAGCTTGCGATAGGCCTCGGGAAAGACCAGCATTTCAAGCGAACCTGCCATGTCTTCAAGCGTGCCCTGCGCGTAGAAATCGCCGCGCTTCGATTTCAACACCCGAATGTTGGTGATGATGCCGGCCGTGGTGATGTTTTCGTCTTTCCCGGTGGACGACTTCATGGCGCCAATTTCTTCGGTGCTCAGCGCGTGCAGGTCTTCCAGCTTGTCGCGATACTTTTCCAGCGGATGGCCGCTGATGAAAAATCCCAGGATCTCTTTTTCGTTGGCCAGGCGAGTATGTTCGTCCCAGTCGGGCGTGTCCGGAAGCTTGGTATTTGAGGTTGAAACTTCCTCCTGCTGGAACACGCCGAACAGGCCATGCTGGCCGGACTCGGCGTCGCGCTGGGTTTTCTGCGCACCTTCGATAGCCCGGTCGAGAACCGCCATCAACTGGGCGCGGCGTCCGAGGCCATCCATGGCGCCGCTCTTGATCAGCGATTCCAGCACCCGCTTGTTGAGCAGCCGCAAGTCAACTTTTTCGCAAAACTCGTAAATGGAAGATGTAGCGGCCCAGTTCCTTGCGGCCGGCGACGATCGACTGGATCGCGTTGTGGCCGACATTTTTTACCGCGGCCAGGCCGAAGCGGATGGCGCTGCCATGCGGAGTGAAGTTGGCGTCGCTGACATTGATGTCCGGGCGCTTCGACCGCGATGCCCATCTCGCGGCACTCGTTGATGTACTTCACCACGTCGTCCGTGCTGCCAGTCACCGAAGTCAACAGCGCGGCCATGAACTCGACCGGATAGCGCGTCTTCAAATACGCGGTGTGATAGGCCAACAGCGCATAAGCCGCCGAGTGCGACTTGTTGAAGCCGTAACCGGCGAACTGGGCCATCAGATCGAAAATCTTTTCGATCTTCTTGGGCGGATATCCTCGCTGGACCGCGCCTTCGATGAAGCGTTCGCGCTGCTGCGCCATCTCTTCATGTTTCTTCTTGCCCATGGCGCGGCGCAGCAGGTCGGCCTCGCCCAGGGAGTAGCCGGCCAGGCGGTTGGCGATCTGCATTACCTGTTCCTGGTAGACGATGACGCCCAGCGTCTCCTGCAGAATCTCCTGCAACTCGGGCAATTCGTACTCGATCTTCTTGCGGCCGTGTTTGCGATCGATGAAGTCGTCGATCATGCCGCCCTGGATGGGGCCCGGGCGGTAGAGCGCGTTCAGAGCGGTCAGGTCTTCGATGGAGTTTGGCTGGTAGCGGCGCAGCACGTCGCGCATGCCGCGCGATTCAAACTGGAAGACGCCGGAGGTGAGTCCTTTGTGAAAAACTTTTTCGTAGGTCTCCTGATCGTCAAGCTGAATGCCTTCCAGAACTACGCGCTCGCCTCGGGTCTGCGCGATCAGTTTCAAAGAGTCGTCGAGGATGGTAAGCGTGGTCAGGCCGAGGAAGTCCATCTTCAGCAGGCCCAGCTTTTCGATCGCGACCATGTCGAAGGCGGTCACGATTTCGTCGTTCTTGGTTTTGTGCAGCGGCACCAGTTCGATCAACGGCCGCGGAGAGATCACCACACCCGCGGCGTGCACTCCGGCGTTGCGCACCATGCCCTCAAGTTTCTTGGCGGTTTCGAGTAACTCGCGGACCTGAGCGTCGCTCTCGTAGGCCTGCTGCAGCGCGGGCGAATCCTTGATGGCCTGGTCCAGCGTGATGTTCAGCGTGGCCGGAACCATCTTGGCGATGCGATCGACCTCGCTGTACAAAACTCCCATCGCGCGCCCCACATCCTTGATGGCAGCTTTTGCGGCCATGGTGCCGAATGTGATGATCTGGGCGACGTTCTCACGGCCGTACTTGCTGGTCACATAGTTGATGACCTCGCCGCGCCGGTTCATGCAGAAGTCGATATCGATATCGGGCAGGGAAATGCGCTCGGGATTGAGAAAGCGCTCGAAGATCAATTCGTGCTGCAGCGGATCAAGATCGGTGATACCGAGCGAGTATGACACCAGCGAGCCCGCGGCCGAACCGCGGCCCGGCCCAACCGGAATGTCGCGCTCGCGGGCGTAGCGGATGAAATCCCAGACGATCAGGAAGTATCCGGAAAACTTCATCTGCTGGATGATGGCCAGTTCCCGCGCCAGCCGCTGTTCATATTCCGCGAGACTGTGTTTCAGCGCGTCCCTGCGCCTGCAGAGGCGCGCAGAGTTTCCAGGCGGCGGGCGAAACCTTCCCGCGTAACATGCTCAAAGTAGCTGTCCAGGGTGAATCCGTCCGGCACATCGAAGTGCGGGAACGGATTGCTGACTTTTTCCAGCCGCATGTTGCAGCGTTCCGCGATGGCCAGGGTGCGCGAGAGCACGTCGGGCGCGTCTTTGAAGACGCGGTACATTTCGTCGTGACTCTTGACGAAAAATCCGCTGCCCTGGAACTTCATGCGATTGGTGTCCTGGATGGACTTGCCGGTCTGAATGCACAGCATCACATCCTGGGCATGGGCGTCGTCCTCGCAGAGATAGTGGCTGTCGTTCGTAGCCACCATCGGAAGCCCCAGTTCTTTTTCCAGCCGGAACAGGTTGGAGTGAATGCGATGCTCCTGCTCCAGGCCCTGGTCCTGGATCTCGAGAAAGAAATTGTCCTTGCCGAAAATGTCGCTATACGTCGCGGCCGCACTTCGCGCCGCGTCGTAGTTATCCTCCATCAGGCGTTCGGCCACTTCGCCTTTCAGGCAGCCTGAGAGCCCGATCAATCCTTTGGAGTGTTCCGCCAGAAACTTCTTGCTGACCCGAGGCTTGTAATAGAAACCGCGCAGGGAAGCTTCCGAAGTGATCTTGGTGAGGTTGCGGTAGCCTTCTTCGTTTTCCGCCAGAACCAGCAGGTGATTGTAGGTGTCGCCTTCGGGCGGGGTGCGCTCGATGTTGTGGTCGTCCTTCTTGCAGACGTAAAGCTCGCAGCCGACGATGGGCTTGATGCCCGCCGCTTTGGCCGCATTGACGAAGTGCACCGCGCCGAAAATGTTGCCATGATCGGTCATGGCCACGGCCGGCATGCCCAGCTCTTTCACGCGCTGGACAAGCTTTTCCACGTCGCAGGCGCCGTCCAGCATGGAATAGTCGGTATGAAGATGCAGGTGAACGAATTGGGACATGAGAAGTTCTGTATTGATTTTACGTTGGCGTTATTCTAATGGGAAATCGCGGCTGAGAAAGAAGGAGTTATCCACAGATAGATTGCTGAATCACTTCTAATTCGCTCAACGCTTCCGCACGAGCCGGGACGCTCGCGCCCACATTTGCGCTTAGTGCGGTAAACGGAAATTCACGCCGCGCTCGTCGTTGGCTTTGATGGTGGCGTCGATGTCCAGCCAGGACAATGGCAGTTTGGTGGCGCGCTGCTCGCTGAAAATCCAGATGGTTCCGCCGACCACGGCGTAATTCTGCACTTCCTGCGTGTGCTTGTCGCGGAACACCAGCAGCGTTGGGGTGGACGGCTGAGATTCACTTTCTGCCGGCGGTTGCGCCGGAGCCGTTTCCTGCGACTCGCGCTCTTCCCGTAAGCGCGCTACTTCGTCCTCCAGGCGATCAATGTCCTGTTGCTGCTGCACCAGGTATGCACTGTTCTGGTTTGATGCGCTGGCGTAGTAGTCATAGGCCGGATAGGAATCGACCATGGAGTACGAGTAGTCGGAGTAGTACAGCGGGATAGCCGGAGTATCCGAAAAAGAAAGGCGAAAAGCTGGTAAAGAAAACAGGCCCGCGGAAGCGTCGAGGACCGAAAAAGGGCCCGCGACCGCCTCCAAAAGTTGGACGGGTGCCAAAAGACTGATGGAATCCGGAACCGACCCTCACACCCACTCGCGGTGCGGTGCCAGAAAAGCCTCGGCTGGAAAAGCCTCGGTTCGAAAAAGCTGGACCGGAGCGAGCGCCGAAGGCGGCGTGTCCGGAAGCGCCGGAAGAGAATGAGGCGTGCCCTGCTGGTGCGCTGCCCCTGGATGAACCGCCGTGCATTTGCGCCCATAGAGGCGCAACCAGGATCGCCGCGCATACTGCCGTAATGGCCAACCAGCGCCGCATACGAAGGATTATACCGCCGCCGGGCTACCCGGTTTGTCAAATATTTGTTGCTTCTGGACGGGTGACGTTTTGCAGTGCGGCGGAGCGCTCGTCGAAGTGATCCGTCATCCTGAACGGCCTTCAGGCCGTGAAGGATCCAGCGTGCAGCTTATATGCACATGTTTTCTTCGGTGAAGACGCACGCGAGAACCCCGACACGGTGCCGCCCGCGCTCGCCTAGTTCTGGTCTCCCGCCGCCGTGCGTCAACCGGCATAACTTGCAGTATGTCGGCGGCAGGCTGTTATCCACTCGGTGCTTCACCGGCTTCAAGGTCTTCAGGTAAACAAACATCGCCTTCAGGTCGTCATCGGTCATGTTCTTGAATTCCCCGAAAGGCATGATGGAATTCAGCTTCCTCGCTCTGACGTAGCCGGTCCGCATGACCTGGAGGAACAAGACGTCGTCGTAATAGCCAATCCCCGAGGCGTCCGGAGTGATGTTCGCGCTGGCTGCCGAACCCCAGGGACCATCCAGAGTGAAGCCGCCGCTGTAATCCATGCCGGCCACGACTTGCCCCTTCGTTCGCGGCGAATGACATTCATTACAGCTCGCAATGGTCACAAGATACTGGCCCCATTTCAGGGTATCGCTGCGATCAGGAGCGCTCACCGGTTCCGTGACCGGCTCGGGCGCGCTGCGAATCAGGTACTTCACGGGAAAGATGATCTCGGTCGGAGGCAGTTCATGCCGCACCGGAGTCAGGGATCGGATGAATACGATCAGCGACGCCAGATCCTCGTCTGACATATGCCGCAGTTGCTCGTACGGCATCATGGGGAACAGGGCGCGCCCGTCGTGGCCGATGCCTTCCCGAATGGCGCGAGCCAGTTGATCGTCGGTCCACTTGCCCGCGCCGGTGTCCGGATCGGGAGTGATATTCGGTGCGACGATCCGGCCGGGAAGGTCTTTGAACCACATCACCTGCCCGACGCCCTCTCCGCTTGGCAATATCGGCGCGTCGTGTGCGCTCCAGTCGTGCAGGGAATGGCATCCGCTACATCCGGTCTGTGAAGTGAAAAGATAGCGGCCGCGTTCCAGGCGCTGCGGCGTGCTGTCGAAGTGACGGGACGTAAGCGGCCGCGCCCTGGGGCCGATAAAGGGCCGCCATCCGATGGTCAGGCTGATGCCGGCGACGAGCAGTACGACCAAGGCGACCAAGGCCCAAAGCAGGATTTTGCCGAGCTTGTTCATCAGAGATCGCCCCTCAAAAAGTTCTACCCGATGGTGAAGAGACTACAGAAAACTTCGAGACAGGTCACTTTGCGGCTAGGCCGCCGTTACCGCGAATCCCACCAACTCAACGCTGAAGCGCTTTTCTACCCGAGCTCAACCGATCAGCGCTTCTTCTTGGTGGGCTCTTTGGCTTTCTTGCCCGACTACTTTGAGAACTTTCGTCGCGGCCTTAGCCTTTTCCGGCTTCGTCGAATGAGAAGCTTTGGCTGCTTCCACCTTTGGAGCGACAGCAGCTGCGGGCGCGGCGGCTTGGCCCTTGCCCTTCTTCTTGCCGGCCACGGGAGCGGCGGCCGCGGCGGCTGCAGCCGCTTCTGCCGCAGCAGCGGCTGCTGCTTTGGCTGCCCTGCCGCGCTTGGGTGGCGGCGGAGGCGGCGGAGGCGGCGGAGGCGGAGCCAGCGGCTTCAGAAACTTCAGGGTCTCGGTTCGCGAACGCAACTTGCCATCGAGCAGCAGCATGAAAACATCGTTGGCGATCTTCGGATATTCCGGCTAGCTGCGGCGTGATGTGCAGCTCCGTCATCTCCGGCAACGGAATCTTCTGCTGGACCTGGCGCCACTTGGTGAAGAAGTTCTTGATCTTCTGGGAAACCGCCTGCTGGCGCGCCGTCACCGCCAGAAACAGGACCATCTCCGGCCGCGCCTCGGAGAGCAACTTCCAGGCACGCGACGGGGTTGCGGCTTCTTTGCCAGTCAACCGCTTGGCTAGTTCTTTAGCGTGATCCTCAAGATCCCGCCAGGATTCGACCAGATCCTTGCGCGGCATCAGCTTCCGCATGTCGGCGATGTCTTTGTCGGCCAGCCGGGCAGTCAGGAAGTACATCACCGCCGGAGCCGGATCGGGCGTATATCCCAGTTCGTTCATTTGCTGGCGAGTCTTCAACAACTGACCCAGCTGCGCGCTGTCTACCTTCGCCGTGGTCCAGTGCGGATTCAGTACCTTGAGCCAGCCTTCTTTTTCGAGCACGCGCACGATGTGCAGAGGATCGTCTTCGTAGGCCAGTTGCTCGATCTCGTAGCCCGTGGCCTTGCCCGTGATGTACTCGATATAATTATTTTCCTTGGCCGACTCGAAGCGGGCCTGGGTGCGTTCCTCGAGCGGCCAATGAAAGCGCGCGGCCAGGCGGCTGGCGCGGATCAGCCGCGAAGGGTCTTCCACAAAGGCGTAGTTATGCAGGACGCGGAGCAGCTTGGCTTCGATGTCCGCCGCGCCATTGAACGGATCCATCAACAGCCCGCGCGAGCCCGGATTGAGCGACAGCGCCATGGCGTTCACCGTAAAATCACGGCGGCGCAGATCTTCAATCAGGGTCGCGGGAGAAATCACCGGCGGCTTGCCGGCTTTCTCATAGCGCTCGATACGCGCCATGCTGATTTCGGCGCGAACGTTTCCCGGCAAACCCAGGTAGAGCGCCTTCAGGTCGTCATCGGAACCCACAACCCGGACTCCGGCGCGTTCCAGTTCCTTTTGCAGTTTGAGGGGATTGCCCTGAACGGAGAAATCCAGATCGCGGATAGGGAAACCGCTGATAATGTCGCGGACCGCGCCGCCGGTGAGGTAAATATTCATACCTGCGGCGCGCGCAATGTCTTGTACCAGGGTGACGCCCCGCTGCTGGTCCGGCGTCAGCCGGATTTCCATTGTGTATATGTAATCGGCCATGCTTTCTTACGAATGCCGCTCCACAATCTGGGGCGCCGCAGCCGGACGTGAGTTTTCCACAGGCTGGGGCCTCCGTAAACAAACCACTCCGGTCGCTTTCATGTAAGTGACTCTATCGAATAGGCTTAGGCTACATGAGATAGGACAGGCCAAGCTACAGAAAATAACACAAGGTTAACGATTTGGCTACAACGAACATACAATGGCCCCGTTAATCGCTGCAAAAGTGCGAGAATCGCCTTGCCTTGGGCGGCGAAAAGCCCCGCCGGGAGGCTGATTTGGCGGAGTGACGCAATTGTCCGTGGTTTGGGCTTTACGGATGACAATCACTGAAGACTGATGACTCAGCATGCCTTCAACCCATAAGAAAGTCGTGGTCCGCAAAATGGACCGGGATTCGATCAACGGCCACGTTGCGCCCTCGAATTTCGTCCGTGAGGGCAAACTCGAGCTGCTGAACACTTCCGGCAACGTGGTGGCGATCGATTTGCGGGACATCAAGGGCGTGTATTTTGTCCGGGAGTTCAGCGATTCTGAATCGCTCAGCCGCAAGACTTTCACCAGCCGTCCGCGCACCGAAGGGCTGTGGGTGCGCCTCAAGTTCAAAGACAACGAAGTGCTGGAAGGCATGATGCCGAACGACCTGAGCCTGACTACGGCCGACGGCTTCCTGATCAATCCTCCCGATCTTCGGTCGAACACCCAACGCATCTTCGTGCCCCGCACGGCGCTCGAATCCCTGACCGTGCTGGCAGTAATTGGCGCAACCCGCCGCCGCCGCAAAGACATCCACGCCGACACCCGCCAAGTCCAGTTGTTCGGGGAGTGAAAGTACGGGAGAACAGCTCGGACGAGACGCCGGAGCTTGAGACGCCACAGCTAGACCACAGGATGCGCGCCCTGGAGGGGCGCCTGATGATAGCCCAGCGATTTATCGCTGGGGTATAGGGCGAGGAGCGCGACGTCCCGTAGGGACGACTGATAGGCCGTCTCTGCGGCGTCAAGGGCTGGTTTCAACCGCGCCGAAAAAGCGAGTCCTTCTGGTGATACCACTCTTCATCGGGTCGGCGTCATCCTGAGCCCGGCTTCAGCCGGGTGAAGGATCTGGCGTGGGTCGGCACAGGTCGGCGGAATTGCGAGCACTTCAAGGGCTGGGCCGCTGCCGATCCGCGCGAAATCCTTCACGGCCTTAAGGCCGTTCAGGATGACGCCGTCGAAAGGTAAGGTGCCGGAATAGCAAAGCCCCACCTCCGCGGAGAGGTGGGGCTATTTCCCATTCACTGCCGACAAACGCTAGTTCTTCACCACCTGAAGATTGTTGGTTACGGAGAACACTCCCGGACACGCTGTTGGCGCGAATATTGGCGATATTCTTGTCGCCCTCACTGTCGACCACGCCTTCGAGCGTGACTTTTCCATTCTTGACAATGATCCGGATCGGCTTCTGGACCCCCATCGCATACTTCTGCATGGCGGGGTAGCCGTAGATGGCGCGGAAGAGCCGGCGGCGGAGTTGGTCATCCATGGGAGATGGCGGCAGTACTTCAATCTGATTGTCGACGTGCTCGACGCCTTCAATTCTCTTGACCACATTTTCGGCGTCCGACTTCAATGTCGGATTCGTGACCTGTCCCATGAGGGTTACGTTGTAACCGTCCACCTTGTAGGCGAGATAATCGAACACATCGAGATAAGGCAGCATCAGCAACTCGTGCCTGACCTCTTTGATGATCCGCTCAGTGGAGCGTGCGGGGGCCTGGTTCGCCTGCTGGGCAAAAACCACGGAGCCCACGGCCAAGACAGTCCAAGCGACAAACAAGGTACGCAGCTTCATTTGAATTCTCCGTGTCATGAATTGATCTGGCTGGTACAGCCAATCTTCAGGGTGCACATATTAGCAAAGGAATCATCGATTTGTCCTAAGGCTTATTTCTCAGCACGCTAATGCACAGAACTCGGCGCCTCCAATGGCCGGTTTGTGCAAGAGTCAAGAGTGAAGAGTTTGGATCATGCCAGTTCGATTGGGCACAGAAATGGTGTTAACATTTAGGTCGAACCAGTTCTTACGTCGAATCAGTTTTAAACCATGGATAACGGCCACGACGACCAGGAGCTCGATCTTTTACTGCCGCAGAGCGTGACTCGTCCGCTCTGGAGGTCGCTGCTGAGCAATCTCCATGACCGGCTTTTTCCCGAGAAACTTCCCCCACTGCAATTGACCTCCCGGCCAATGAACACCGGCATGTTGATCGGCGATGCGGTCAGCCTGCCCTGGTTCAAGACCGTCTTCACCAACCTGGGCAACGTCATCAATCCGGAGGTGCTGCCGCCGCTTGAACTCGAATCGCGGCCGCTGGACGTTGGCGAGTTGGTGAGCGATCAGATGGGACACATGTGGTGGACCTCGCTGCTGCGCAACCTGGCAGACCGCGTGGCGCCCGAGCGCCTGCCGCCACTGCAACTGACTTCGGCTCCGGTGGATGCCGATCTGAAGTCCGGGTCGATGCAGTTGGCGCGTTGGTCGTCCTTGATCACGTTGCCTAAAGTTCCGCTGGCGGAGCGGCAGGTTTTCACCACCACTCCAGCGCGGCCAAGCTCGTCTCGACCCCTGTCCGCGATGCCATTGGCGGCGTTTGCGGGAATGTCGCCGGGCCTGGCGGATGTGCCGGCGCATGCGCATCCCGGCAAGCTGCAGACTGCGCTGTCTCGCTCCCGCCTGAGGGAAGCCCTGCTGATTACACTCGCCGCCGTAGAAGCGCTGTACCTGCTGGCCACGATTTTCGGGCTGGTGTGATTTCCCGCGTTTTGGTTTTCTCTTTAGCTCCCTTTCCTCCGATACAATCACGGTCTTGCCCGCATTTAGCGGGTCAACCTTATGAAACTCGCTCAAATCGCAACCGCCCTTGGCGCAAAACTGGAAAACGGCTCGCCGGACATGGAAATCACCGGCGTTGCCGGCATTAAAGAAGCTGGGCCGGGGCAACTTACCTTTGTCGCCAACCCCAAATACGCGGCAGCGGCGCGAAGCACGAAAGCCTCGGCGGTAATTGTGGCCGAGGAGTTTCCCGCCCTCGCCGCAGCCATGCTGCGCAGCCGCAATCCCTATCTGGCTTTCGCCCACGCTCTGGAACTTTTCAGCCAGCCCCCGCGATACGAGCCGGGTATGCATCCGACCGCCGTGGTGCATCCTTCGGCGAAGATTGGCGAAGGCGCGCACATCGGACCTTACGTCGTCATCGATCGCGACGTCGAAATTGGAAGCAAAGCCGTCCTGCTGGCGCATGTGGTCATCTACCGCGATGCCCGGATCGGCGACAATTTTTTTGCCCATGCGCATGCGGTCGTGCGGGAAGGCTGTCAGTTGGGCAACAACGTTCTATTGCAAAACGGCGCGGTCATCGGAGCCGACGGCTTCGGCTTCGCCAAGGACGACGCCGGCCACTGGTACAAGATCGTGCAACCGGAACCGGTCATCCTCGAAGATGACGTTGAAGTGCAGGCCAACTCCTGCGTGGACCGCGCCAGCGTGGAAAAAACCCATATAGGTCGTGGGACGAAAATTGATAATCTGGTGCAGGTTGGTCACGGCTCGCGGGTGGGCGAACACTCGCTGCTGGCCTCCCAGGTCGGCCTCGCGGGATCGACCGAGATCGGCAATCACGTGATTCTCACCGGACAGGTGGGCGTGGTCGGCCACTGCAAGATTGGCGACGGAGCGATTGTGACCCCGCAAAGCGGCGTTGCCGGTGACATCGAAGCCGGGGCGATCGTGAGCGGCGCTCCCGCCGTGGATCACAAGCTGTGGCTGAAGTACTCCGCCGTGCTGCCCAGGCTGCCGGAGATCGCTAGAGCCGTTCGGAAAGCGGCGAAGGATTAGCCGCAGAGGAGCGAGCGGACGATAAGCCCGAAGCTTTTCCTTCGTGAACCTTCGTGTCCTCCGTGGTTTCAAAGGTTTGATACTCCGGCGGCAATCCGCTGTCGATCGCCCGTCTTACTTTCTCCATCAGGCACTCCCGGCTGCCGAAATCCTTCGGCTCGATCGGAGTGTGAAAAATGACGGTGACTGTCCCAGGTTTTATGGAAAATCTTCCTTTGGGCATGACGTAATGTGACCCCGCAATCGTCACTGGAACCACCGCCACTCCGCACTCCATCGCCAGATAAAACGGCCCTTTCTTGAAAGGCAGCAGTTTGCCGTCGAAGGAACGGTGGCCTTCGACGTAGATGATCATGTTTATGCCCTGACGCAGGACAGCCGCGGCGGAGCGAACGGCCGCGATGCCCGCGTCCCGATTTCCCCGGTCCACCGGAACCAGCGAACCCAGGCGCATGGTTTTTCCCAGCAGGGGATAGTTGAATAGCTCCTTCTTCACCATCACCGAAGTCCGGCGCGGAATCAGCGGCACCATGATCGGGGGATCGATGTTGGAGACGTGGTTGGACATGAAGACGTAATTTCTCTTGGGATCCAGCCGGTCCAGTCCGACCGTCTTCACCCGCACTCCGGCGACGCGAACCCCGGTCCAGGCCGCCCACATGGCCACGCGATAGAGGAAGCTGATGTCTCCGGTGATGAAGGTCCAGGGAAAGCACATCACGGCGGCGATCGGCAGCGCGATGGCCCAGAAGGTCAACATCAGCACGGTGCGAATCACGGCAACGATTCTCCAGATTTCTCCGAGTCACCGCGGAGCCATGCTGCACGGCGGGCCTTCTGCTGCGGGGTGACGTTGTCGCTGTCGACCAACTGCAATTCGACCTCTTGCTGGCTGGCCACTTTCCAATGCAGGTCGTGCTCGCCCCGCGCGTTGCGCACGCGCAGATGCAGTTTATCTCCGGGATGCAATTCCGCCAGCCGTTGCTCGAAGTCCGAGGTTGCGATGCGGCCATCGATTTCGAGAATAACGTCGCCGATTGCCAATCCTGCGCGTTCTGCTTCGCCGCCGGAAGTGACCTGAGCGACGACGGGCGGGGCATCGAAATTGCGCACTGCCACGAAACCCGTGTCGGCGATCGAGTTCGTGCGTTGCACGAGATGAAGTCCTACGGTCTTGAAGAAGTCGTTCCAGGGAATTTCCTCTGTGCCGGCGACGTACTTCTCGAAGAACCATCCCAGGTCGGCGTGGCTCACAATCTCGGCGGCCTGTCGCACGCCTGCGGAATCTGGAAAGAATTGTCCTTTGCGGGCATAGTTCTCATTCATCCAGCGCAGGACGTCGCGCAACGAGGCGGATCCTTTGCTGGCCTCGCGCACTTGCAAGTCGAGCAGGACGCCCAGCAGATTTCCCTTGTTGTAATAGCTGATGCTACGGACGGGCAGCCGATAGTAATCGTACTTCTCCAGCCACGCGTCCATGCTGGAGTCCTCCGCGGATTGCGACAGATGAGCCGGTCGCCGCTCCAGTTCGCCAATTTCAGCGGCCAAACTCTTGAGGTAGCGCGGTTCATCCAGCAAACCGGCGCGCAGAAGAATAATGTTCCCCGCGGTGGTGGTGACCCCTTCGCTGAACCACAAAGCCGTGGTGTAGTTTTCTTTGGTGAAATCAACCGGCTCGAGCCCCTGGGGCCGAATTCGCTTCACATTCCAAAGATGAAAAAATTCGTGCGCGGTCAGATCGGCCAGCACTTGCGGACTGTCGGCAAGACGGGTGGCGCTGATGTCGATTGCCGTAGAGTAGGCGTGCTCCATGCCGCCGCCCGCGACGCCACGCGGAAAATGATACAGAAAAAGATAGGTCTGGTAGGGGCGATCGGCCATCCAGAGCGTGGCCGCGGACACGAGGGCGCGCAAGTCGCTGACGATTTTCTGGATATCGTAGTCCGCGGGGTCTGCGTCTACGACCACGCGATAGTGTCCGCCAGCCTCGTCAAAATCAGATTCCTGGAAGGCGCCGATTTCGACCGGCGAATCCACCAGGCGGTCGTAGTTTTCCGCCACAAACTCTCCCGACGAAATCGGAAGCGCGGTGGCAATGCGCCAGCCGGAGGCGTGTCGGTAAATTGAACATGCATTGCAGAAGCGCGGTCGTCGACGGGATACAAAAGAATCTCGGCCAGATTGAAGAAGGCGTGCTGACCATTCAACTGGGCGCCAAAAGGGCCGGCCTGGTCGGCGAAGATTTCATATTCGATCTCTGCGCCTTCTTCCGAGCCGCTCACGCGCCACCGGCTTTTATCCAGTTGACGGAAGGGAAGCGAGTGCCCTGTGGTGCTTCGGGCGTGCACCCAGTTGACGTATTGAGAGAAGTCGCGAATCTGATAAAGCGCGTTCCAGACCGGCAGTTGCAGATCATGTTCGGAGGGGCCAGGCGGGAATAAGCATTTTCACCCGCACCCGATGTTCGAGTGCACCCGCCAGGGAAATAACGTAGCGGACCGGTCGCGGGTTGGGTTGAGCTTTGGGCTGCGTCCGCTCGAGTCGCGCTGGCGATGAGCGTGCTCAGGCAGACAAAGGCGAGCGCAACTTTCCTCGCTCTGGCTGAGAGGTTCACGCTTTGGCAGATGCCTTAAGGGGATGGTTGCCTGAGGCCCCTCCTGTGATCGCCTTCAGGCGCTGCGGCAACTTTTCGTAGATGCCGCCAAAGCCTCCGTTGGAAAGAATAGCCACCACGTCTCCCGACCGCATCTCGGGCGCAACCGCCTGGACGATTTCATCGGCGTCGGGAATGATCCGGGCGCGGCGTGACTGGCGGTTCACGTCAGCCACCAGGGCGGCGACGTCCATGCGCTCACGCTCCGGAATCCCTTCCGACTTGAACACGTTTGCCACCACCACTTCGTCCGCCACCGCCAGACTCTTAGCCAATTCGTTTTGAAAAACGTTGCGGCGAAGCGTGTTGGATCGGGGCTCCAGGATGGCCCAGAGGCGCGCGCCGGGATAGCGTGAGCGCAGCGCCTTCAGTGTGCCGGCGATGGCCGTGGGATGGTGGGCGAAATCGTCGATGATGGTGATCCCGTTTACCTGCGCCCGCACTTCCAGACGTCGCTTCACGCTCTTGAAAGTTTTCAGGGCCGAGGCAATCCGTCTCTTTCGAAATTCCGCATCCTGACGCAAGCGCGGCGGCAGCGGTGGCGTTCATCACGTTGTATTCGCCGCCTAGAGAAAACTCGAAGTCGGCCCAAGGTTGGCCATCGCGCAGAACTGTCCATGAAGTCCTGGCCGGATCAAGCCGCAGATTTGTCACCTGCCACATGGCATTTTTCGTGTTGCCAAATCTTTCCACCGGGCAAAATGCGCGGGCTACACAACGCTCAACGCTCTCTCCCGTGTCCAGGGCGACGATACGTCCACGGCCGGGAATCAGGTTGACCAGCCGTTTGAAGGCCGTTTCCACAGCGTCGAGATCCTTGTAGATGTCCGCATGATCGAATTCGACCGAAGTCAGAATGATGGAGTCGGGAAAATAGTGCAGGAATTTCGGACCCTTGTCGAAGAAGGCGGTGTCGTACTCATCGCCTTCGAGAATGAAATGCTTGCCTCGTCCCAGCTGAAAGCTGCTGCCGAAGTTTTCGGCGATCCCGCCAATCAGGAACGAAGGCTGCGCTTCTGCCTGATCGAAAATCCAGGCCAGCATGGAAGTGGTCGTGGTCTTGCCGTGGGTTCCGGCGACCACCAGAACTTCTTTGCCGCGGAGAAATTCGTCGTGCAGGATTTGCGGCATCGAGCAGAACGGAATGCGCTGGTCGAGCACATGTTCCAGTTCCACGTTGCCCCGCGAGATCGCGTTTCCCACGACGACCATGTCGGGCCGCGGGTCGAGATTCTTGGCCGCAAACGGCTGCGACAGCGGAATGCTCAGCGAGGCCAGGAAATCGGACATGGGCGGATACGCCGCAGCATCCGAACCGGTGACGTGAAAAGCCCGCTGCTTAAGCATGCCGGCAAGCGACGCCATGGCCGTGCCGCAGATGCCGATCAGGTGAATATGTTTTTTGTCGCTCATATTTCGTACGCGCACTTTCTTCGTATTTCGATCCTTTATTACGCTTACGATCTATGAACATGAACGCGCAGCGGTTTCCTCACGGTGCGGATCTTGAAGCAACCGCTGCGGAGGTCGAAGCCTCGAGCATCTTCAATTCAACCGCCCCGCTGCTGACAGTCAATCCAGCTCGCACGCCGATCGGCAAAGTGATGTTCCCCCGTGAAACGTGTCCTGAGCGCAGGCCATACGCAACCGGCACGCCCAGGTCGCCCACGACTCGCAAAACGACTTCTTCCAACGTATAGCCCTGGTCTTTCTTGCCTGTTTTCGCACTATTTTGAACGCAATCCACCATTTCGCCGAAGATGATGCCTTGAACATCGGCCAGCTTCCCGGCCAGCTTCAACTGCATCAGCATGCGATCGATCTGGTAAGGCTTGGCGGCGATGTCTTCGATAAACAGGATCGTTCCCGCGGTGCGGATCTCGTAAGGCGTACCCAGAGACGCTACCAATATGGAAAGGCAACCGCCGTAAAGAATTCCCTCAGCCGAGCCCTCGACCAACGATTGCACGTCCGCATCGGGCTGCAACGCCCATGGCGAAGAACCGGTCAGCGCGTGTTCCCAGGAGAACAGATCGACGCCGTCGGCGTGAGCAAAATCTTTAGCCACCATCGGACCCTGGAAGGTGACGATCCCCGCCGCATCCGCGAAGTAAGTGAGCAGTGCGGTCAGATCGCTGTAGCCGATAAAAATCTTGGGATGCGCCTTGATCTTTTTCAGGTCGAGGCGATCTAAGAGATAGTTCGATCCATATCCGCCGCGAGCGCAGAGGATCGCCCGCACCTCGTCGCGAACGAACATTTCTTCCAGTTCCCGCGTTCGCCGCTCGATCGAGCCGGCAAAATAGAGGTCCTGCTCGAAAGATCGAATCGAAGTAGAAGGGCTTGTAGCCGAGCTGCCGCAATCTGTCGCAGCCGGCTTCCAATGCGTGGCGCTTGACGTTGCTGGCCGGGGCCACAATGCCAACGACGTCTCCGGGTTGGAGCGCCGGAGGCTTGATGCGCACGGGGTTGGAGGCGGCAGACATTTCCAGATTGTTCAAACGAAAAACTCTCCGCGGCAGATCAATTGCGCCGGTCCACGGAGAAAGACCTGCTCCTCCCAACGCACCGTCTGGACGCCGCCCGGGGCGTGAACCCGTACCGGCGATTGCGCCCGCCTGGCCGAGATCGAGGCTACGGCTGAAGCGCAAGAACCGGTGCCGGAAGACTGTGTTTCTCCGACGCCTCGCTCAAAGAATCTGGCCTCGACATTACTTTGATCCTTGATGATCACGAGTTCAACATTCACTCCATGTTTGAAACCGTGATGGCGCCCAATCTCGGCCGCCTCTTCCTGCCAATCGGAGCCGAATTCCTCGACAGAAGACGACGTAGTGTGGATTGCCCATGGAGACTGGGATTCCACGCACCTCTCCGAATGACAGCTTGATCTTGAGTTCGCCTTCCACCTTAGGCTCGCCCATGGCCATTTCGAACTCATAAGTCGATTCATTGTGGCTGATGAGGGTACAAGCCTTGATCCCGGCTCCGGTGCGGATGGCGAAGCTTTCTTTGGGCTGCTGCGAGCACAGATAAGCGGCGACGCAGCGGGTTCCATTGCCGGAAATTTCCGCCTCGGACCCGTCGGCGTTGAACAGCCGAGCTGATATGTCCGCGTCCTGAGCCGGAAGCAGCCATTCCACACCGTCGGCGCCCACGCCGTGATGCCGATCGCAAAGGCGCTTACTGAAATCGGCAATGTTGTCGGGAAGAAACATGCCATCCACAATTAAAAAATCATTGCCGCAGGCAGTGGCCTTGACGAAAGGAATCACCCGATCCGACGGCGTCATTCCGTCTGCACCGGGCCCAGCGGGGTCACACTCTCGAGCACCGAAGAGCGCTTGAGCGCATCCAGGACTGCTTCCTGTTCCTTGCGCGTGCCTTCGACATCGAACTGCAGGCGAACATGCTGCCGGGTCTCCGCAACCTGGACGTCCTGCATCATGGCGTGGATCCGCTCCAACAGGAAGTTGACTTCAGTCTTGATGATATCTGCGCTGCTTCCTGTCACCTCATAGGTATTCACCAGCAGCTTGATATTGAATCGCTGTTCAGCCCGTCCCAACAGGAAGAGACACATCAGAATAAGCGCGGTGGCAAAAATCGCCGTGAGGTAAAGTCCGCCTCCAACTGCCATACCCACTGAGGCGACAACGAACAGGGTCGCTGCCGAAGTTATGCCGGTAATCAGGTCGCCGCGATTGTGCAGGATCGAGCCGGCTCCGATGAAACCGATGCCGGGGATAATCTGCGCCGCGATTCGAGTGTGGTCTCCGAGGAACTCGACCGCCAGCTTATCCGAGAGCAAAGTAAACATGGCCGCGCCGACACATATAAAAAGATTGGTGCGCAGCCCGGCGGGCCGGTGTTTGATCTCCCGCTCGAGCCCAATGAGGCCTCCCAGTACCGCTGCCACAATCAGGCGCAACAGGGAAATCCCTGCCGACGATATCTCGAAGCGCAGGACGTTTTCGATGTGCTGCATGATCGGCATAAGGGATTGAGTGGCTGGATTTTATCACCGGAAAACTTCGTCCTTGACGGCTTCCGGGGAAGGGAAGTTAACGCAGGTGATTACCGGCTTCGAGAGTGAGTCTGGTAGATCGTGGCTTTGGGCTGGCCGGAAACGTGAATCACGGCCAGAGGGGTCAGGTCCTGCTTCTGCACGGCGGCGGACACGGGGTCGCCGTCGAATGCGACGACGAAGCTGGCAAACTTTGCCGGGTCGGCCAATGTCCGCTCCCACAGCCCGTCCGCGTCGACGGGTTGCTTCCAGGTGCGGTGATTGCCCTCGTTGATCACTTGCCGCAGGGGAAATCCGGCCTGCTGCAGCGCGCCCACGTGATCGCCCAGATACATCAGCAGATTCGCATCCGGCGGAACTGCCTTTAAGAATTCGGCAAGTTCGCGCTCCAGCGCAACCCGGGAGCGGGAATTGATCCAGGCTTCGCGAAAGCAAACCGGATCCCGCCAGATCGACGAATAGCTTGCGGCGACGAAGATTAACGTGGCCACTGCCAGCGCCAGTGTGAATCCGCGACTCTGCGCCAGCCTCGCAATCAAATAGACAGCTACCGCCGTGAACACTGCGAAGGCCGGAAGCAGTTCCAGTCCGTAGCGCACGTTGTAGTACGAGAACGGCCACCAGACCGGCATGAAGATAGGCACGCCGCCATAGGCAACCGACAGAACGTAAAACGGCAGCGGGACCCAGAGAAGAAGTAGCGGCCACCACTGGCGTCGGCCGAGTCCGTGGCTCACCAGAGAATTGCTCTGCCTGCCGAACCCTGCGATCAGGCTGGCGAGCGCGCCGGTCAACGCCAGCAGGATCCAGACCTTTTGCCAGTTTCCCGCCGCCAGGTTTATTTCCGCGGACTTCAGAAAGTAACTGAACGCGGTGCCGAGATCATGGCTGCCGGGATGAGACGCGCCCGGAGTTCTCTGCTCGATGGCCCTTGCCGAATACGGCCCATTGGCGAACTCCAGCGGATTGCGGTAGACGATGGCGTTATACCCCAGCCAAAGCACCGGAGCGGCGGCAGCCAGCAAAACGAAATTTCTGACAGCGGAGCCGAGTCCCCGTCGTTTCATTTTCACGACGATGAAAATAGCCGCCGCACACATCGCCGCCGCCAGAAACCAGGCGTCGTAACGGGTCAGGCACGCGGCCGCCAGGCACAACCCGCATTTTGTAATGGAAGATGAAGCGGCCTGGACGTCAGACGTTTCGCCAAGCCCGGCCTCCTGCACAAATTCGAGAAAGTACACGACGGCCCAGATGAAGAACGCCAGATAAAGCGCTTCGGTCATGGCTGTGGCTTGCAGATAAATAAGATTGGGATTGGCGGCGTAGACGATCGCGGCGCCCCAGGCGGCGGCCCTGGCCGTCAGGTCCGGTTGGGGAAAGCCCAATGCGCCTCGGACCAGTCGGAAAATCCCAAGTGTTCCAAAGACGTAAGCCGCCATGGATGGAATCGATCCGCCAGCGCCCGATTGCCACAAGGATTTAGAAAGCAGGAATGGAATCATCAGCAGGTGGGGAAGCGGGAGCCAGACCGTGCCCAACTGCAGCAGTCCCGGCGTGCGCGAATCAAACACCCGGCGCGCGATGTTGATGTGCGCCACCGCGTCGCCGTAAAGCAAAACCTCGCCGCGCCGCAAATAAAACAGGAAGGAAAAAATCGAGACACAGGCGGTGACCCAGGCCAGCAGGGCAGTTTCCCGGTCCCAGCGCCGAATCGGCTCAGCTTTCATTCCAGATGGGTCAACTCGCGAAAGATTTGAAAGCGGGCGTCGATCTCCTCGCGAGTGAGCGATTGCAGGCGCTCCGTGCCAAAACGCTCGACGGCAAACGATCCCATGACCCCGCCGTAGAAGAGCGCGCGCTTCAACACTTCACGGTTCACCTCTCCCTGCGAAGCGATGTAGCCCATGAAGCCGCCGGCAAAGGAGTCGCCCGCGCCGGTGGGATCCTTGACTTCGTCGATGGGCAGCGCGGGCGCGCGAAATGGATGCCGCCCAATACCGAATGCTCCTTCACGGAAGAAGATGGTCGCGCCGTATTCGCCGTGCTTGATCACCAACGCCTGCGGTCCCAGCGCCAGCACTTTCTGCGCGGCGCGCGGCAGGTTGGTTTCCCCGCCCAGGGCTTTAGCCTCGGTATCGTTGATCAGCAGCACGTCAACCAGTTTCAAGGTTTCGATCAATTCCTTGCGGGTGCGGTTGATCCAGTAATTCATGGTGTCCCCGCCGGTCAGGCGCACGCCCTTCATGCTTCGCCGCACCGCAGCCTGCAACTCGGGATGAATGTTGGCCAGGAACAGGAACTTTGAATCCTGATACTCCGCCGGAATGCGGGGCTGAAACTGTTCGAAGACGTTAAGCTCGGTGAAATCGGTCTTGGCTTCGTTCAGGTTGTCGTGATATTGCCCGCCCCAGCGGAAGGTCTTTCCTTTGGCATGCTCAATGCCCCGGGTATCCACGCCGCGCTTCTTGAGAACACCTTCGTGCTCGGAGCTGAAATCTTCGCCCACCACCGCGACCACGCGGACATCGGTGAAATAGCTGGCGGCCAGCGCGAAATAGGTCGCCGCGCCGCCCAGAACATCCTCCACTTTGCCGGAGGGACTGGCGATGGTGTCGAACGCAACCGACCCGACGACAACGATGCTCATGCTTTTTTGGCCTTGGGATTTTTATCGAGATATTTACCGACTATCAGTTTCAGCTTCTTCAGGGTCGCCGCCGGAATCTTGCTGCGCTCGGTGAGAATGGCATGCGCCAGCGCCGATCCGCATTTGCAGGAACGTCCCTTGGGCATCGCGGCCACGGTTTCACGCAAAACTTTGGTAGCATTCTCCGCATTCTTAATCAGCACTGCGACGATCTGGTCCACCGTCACCGAATCATGGTGGGGATGCCAGCAGTCGTAGTCGGTCACCATGGCGACGGTCACGTAGCAGAGTTCGGCTTCGCGCGCCAGCTTGGCCTCCTGCAGGTTGGTCATGCCGATCACGTCCATGCCCCAACTGCGATAGACATTGGATTCGGCTTTAGTGGAAAACTGCGGTCCTTCCATGCACAGGTAAGTTCCGCCCCGCTTGCCGGTCACGCCGGCTTTCTGGCACGCGCCTTCCACCACGCCGGCCAGCTCGGGACAGATTGGATCCGCGAAGGCGATGTGGGCCACGATACCGTTTCCGAAAAAGGTATCCACGCGATGCCGGGTGCGGTCGAAAAACTGGTCGGGGATCACAAACTCCAGCGGCTTGTGCTCGTCCTTCAAAGAGCCGACTGCGGAGATGGAAACGATTCGCTCCACTCCCAGTTGCTTGAAGCCGTGAATATTCGCTCGGAAATTCAACTCACTGGGCAGGATGCGATGGCCGCGTCCGTGTCTCGCCAGGAAAGCAACCTTGCGGCCTTCCAGAGTGCCCAGGACGTAAGCGTCGGAAGGAGCTGCCGAACGGAGTCTTCAGGCGTACCTCTTTGGCCCTGCTGAGGCCGGGCATGGAGTACAGCCCGCTGCCGCCGATAATGCCAATTTCCGCTTGTGCCAAGGATTCCCTCAGGAATTTCGAATTGCGCGAACTGCAGCGCGGCAAACCGAAGATTATACAGGGGGCGGCAGCTCCCGGCGATGCACGGGAGCTGCGCACAATTGGACGAACTAGCTGCTTTGCCCGTCAAAGTAGATTCCGACAGGGCTGCAACCACTAGTGTGGTTAATCGGGAGACGAATCAACAGACTCCGATCAACGGACTCCGTAAAGCGTAACTTTGGGGCGCTTGTTCCACCTGTCCTTGCCGTACCAGAGGTCAACGCTTTGAATGAAGCGCCGGTCGCCCGGCAGGTCGATGAGCCGCGTGCGATCGCCATCAGGTATCCGAGCGCGGACTGGAATCTCCTGTGACGATCCGTCGCCGTACCGAATAATCACACGATCGAAATTCACCGCACCGCCGCTGACTCTCAATTGAATGGCGCGGTAAGCGCCGTTCGAGCGGCCCACCCGGATGCTGTCGTGATCCGTGGACCCGTCCACATGAGCGTCGCCCAGACGCTCCATGCGCTGCGCGTAAACGGAAGGCGCGGAAGCGGCAGTAACCACGAGCGCCGCAAATAGCCAGAGCAGTCGCTTCTTAAGCATTTCTATTCTCCTGTCAATTGGAGTTTCGGGCCCGCAAGCAGGCGGATTGTATCATCAGGCCCTGAGCGAACCTGGTTGGCGGAAATCCTGAGTCTGATCGGCAATTGCTACGCGCTGGATGCCAGCGGAGAGAGAGAAAACGATTCTTCTCCGCGCCGCCCGATTTGCCCCGCAGCGGAGTAAACCCGATAGCACCTGGTTCGTGCTATTCTGCGGCGCACTTACACTTTTTACTCCAGGACCTCCGGTGCTTGTCGAGCTGCGGCTTGAAAATTACGCGGTCGTGGACAACCTGGCAGTGGAGTTCGCTCCCGGTCTGAATCTCTTGACCGGCGAAACCGGCGCCGGCAAATCCATCCTCATCGACGCCCTGGCTCTCCTGCTGGGCGATAAAGCGTCCGCGGACGTGATCCGCTCGGGCGCGGAGAAGGCCTCGATTTCGGCTGTGTTCGAAGTCGAAGGCGGAGCCGAGAAGACCGTCACCCAGATTCTGGAAAATAACGGAATCGATCAGGAAGACGAGGCGATCATTTTGCGCCGCGAGATTTCGGCCGGCGGCAAGGGCCGGGTTTTCGTCAACAATCAGCCGGCCACGGTCGCGGTCTTGCGCCAACTGGCCCCGTACCTCGCAACCATTCACGCCCAGAATGAGTCGCTGCTTTCGTTCGATGCTCTCACCCGCCTCCGTTTGCTCGACTCATTTGCCAATACCCAGATCGATCCGACGGCGGAAGCATTTTCAAAATGGAAGAGCATTCACGCCCGCATCGCAGAACTTGAGCGCGACGAGCAGGACCGCGCCCGGCTGCTCGATCTGTGGACCTTCCAGGCGCGGGAGATTGAAGACGCCAGATTGCAGGCGGGAGAGGACGAGCGGCTCGAGACCGAGAAGCGCGTCCTCGCCAATGCCGAAAAGATCCACAGCGCGGCCATGAACGCCTTCGACTTGCTTTACGAAGGCAACAATTCGACTTCGGCATCGCTTCGCACCGCGCAAAAACATATCGAAGAACTGGCCCGCTATGAGCCGAAATTTCAGGAGACGATGGCGACGCTCGAAACCGCACGCATCAGTGTGGAAGACGTCGGAGCCAGCCTGCGCGACTATGCCGGCGGCATCGAGGCTTCGCCGGAGCATCTGGCCGAAGTCGAAGACCGGCTCGCAACCATCGATCGGCTGAAGCGCAAGCATGGCCCGACGCTCGAAGACGTCATCAGGCACGGCGCGGAAGTCACCCGCAAACTTTCGGAAATGGAAAACAAGGACGAAGTCCTTCGCCAGCTTCGCGAGGAACTATCGAAAGCTGCCGAAAAATACCTCGATGCGGCCCGCGTGATTTCGAAGAAGCGCTATGAGGCGGCGCGCAAGTTGGAGAAACTGGTCGAGGCGGAAATCAACGACCTGGCCATGAAGTCGAGCTTCCGCATTGAAGTCAGCGGTACCGACGAAGAAGGGAACTGGACCGCCGCAGGTTTTGATCAGGTGGTTTACATGATCGCAACCAATCCGGGCGAGCCGCTGCGTCCGCTGGAGCAGATTGCTTCCGGCGGAGAATTGTCCCGGGTGATGCTGGCACTGAAGGCAAGTGTGGAAGCCGCATCGGGAAAAAAGCGGAATTCAGGAGCGCAGCGGACGCTGGTTTTCGACGAAATCGATACCGGCATCGGTGGCCGGGCGGCGGAGGCGGTAGGGAAGAAGCTCAAGAGTCTTTCCCGCTCGAACCAGGTTCTTTGCGTGACCCACCTGCCCCAGATTGCCACCTTCGCCGATCATCACTACCTGATCGAAAAGAAGGCCGCAGGCGGACGCACCCGGACGACCGTCCATCTGATCACCGGAGACGAACGCACCGAGGAAGTCGCCCGAATGCTCAGCGGCGCCAAGCTGACCGAGACCTCGCGGAAGCATGCTGAGCAAATGCTGAAAACCAACGCGTAAGGTTTCCTTGGTCGGTCCTGCGTTTCAAACTCGCATGCCACCCGCGCGATGGAGATGTTATCCTCTACGCCGTATGCGGTTTAGCCTGACTCTTATCCCGAGCAAATCGTGTACCCACTACGACACGATCAGGAGAAGTTCATGAATCGTAAGGGCGTCGGCTACATCTCGGTTTTCGTTGCAATCGTTTGCCTCATCCTCCTGACCGCTTGCGGACACGACCAACAACTGATCTCTATTACCGTCCAGCCGGCCACTCAGGATTTCGGCGCTACGAATATTCCGGTGAGTGCGAATGCGGGAGCCAACGTTCAGCTCAGAGCGCTGGGTACTTATATACATCCTCCAGTGACCAAGGACATAACGAGCCAGGTCACCTGGAACTCGAATACTCCCCAAATGGTGACGGTCAGCACCACCGGTCTCTTAACTGCAACCGGCCTCGCGTGCGGGAGTGCCCTGGTTTCGGCAACCGTAACTACGAACAAGAGTACGGGGAACCTGTCTTCCTCGGGCGCAATCGTGACCGGCAATATGACTGCGAATGTTATTTGCTTCACTGCCGCGGGACACGCTCCGGCTGAGAATGTCGCAATGTTAGCCTCGAAATAGTAGAAGGTTCCCGTCCTGGATTATGAAGCCCAGTCTGCGCTAAGCCCCACCCAAACCATTCACCGCCAAATAATCCCCAATCGCTGCTAATCCTATACATTTCTAGAGCTTACGTTGACCAAGTGGGTACTTGTCCGATACTCTAGTTGTCAACCACCCATAGGGGACGTGTACCCTAAAAGAAGGCAGACTATGGCGGCGCTTCAAGAGTTACATCAGGACGAAAAGACGTTGCTTTTGCTTAAGCCCCGCGGCTTTTGCGCGGGTGTGGTCCGGGCCATCGATATTGTCCGCATCGCCCTGGAGGCCTTTGGGCCGCCCATCTATGTCCGCAAGGAAATCGTTCACAATCGCTTCGTGGTTGAGGAACTGCAGGGCAAGGGCGCCATTTTTGTGGACAGCGTGGAAGAAGTCCCAAATGGGGAACGGGTGATCTACAGCGCTCACGGAGTTTCGCCGGAAGTGCGCGAGGCCAGTGAGCAGCGCGGGCTGCGCGTGATTGATGCAACCTGCCCGCTGGTCACAAAAGTTCACGTGGAAGCCGTGAAGTTTGCCAAAGAGGGCTATTCCCTCATGCTCATTGGCCACCGCGACCACGATGAGGTTATCGGGACCCTGGGCGAGGCGCCGATCGTTACTCAGGTCGTAGGATCGCCCGCCGAAGTGGCTTCGCTGACTGTTGCCGACCCAAACCGAGTCGCCTACCTCACCCAGACCACACTCAGCCTGGATGAAACCCGCGACATTATTGCCGCTCTGCGGCAGCGTTTTCCCAACATCAAGGGACCGGCGGCGCAGGATATCTGCTACGCCACGGAGAATCGCCAGGTAGCGGTCAAGCACGTGGCTTCGGACGCCGAACTATTGCTGGTGGTTGGCTCCGATAACAGCTCTAATTCCAATCGTTTAGTGGAAGTTGCCCGCAACCTGGGCACGGAGTCGCATCTAATAGATAGCTTCCGCAATATCCGACCTGAATGGCTGAAGGAAGTGAAGACGATCGCGTTAACCGCGGGCGCTTCTGCTCCTGAATGCCTGGTGGAAGAAGTTGTGAAGTTCCTGGGCACGAAAGGCTTCAGCAACGTGCAAGAAGTTGAAGTCATGCCCGAGAATGTTCGGTTTGGTTTACCGCCGGAGATCGTGGAAGCCATTGCTAGCGCTCCTGCGGTTGCGGAGTAAACAAAACAAAATATGGAAGACACCTCCTCCCACTCTTCCGGCGCCTCAGCATTCGGTGCGCTGCCTTTCCCTACTCAACCTGCGTCTGCCGTACCGCAGATGCGCTTCGGAAAAATTGACGATCTGGTCAGCCGGGTTGCGGTGGCCATCGATGGCGCGCGCAACTGCCTGTTTTCCGAGCAGCACGAAGAAGGCTACTGGTGCGGCGAGTTGGAAGCCGACACCACGCTCGAAGCCGATTACATCGTCCTGCACGTCCTTCTGGGGACCGGCAATCCCGAGCGCATGGCCAAGGCGGCGCGTTACATTCTGCAGCATCAGAACGAAGATGGTGGTTGGAGCATCTATGCCGACGGCCCGTCGAACATCAGTGCCTCGGTCAAATGCTATTTCGGATTGAAGCTGGCGGGCTATGCCGCCGACCATCCTGACCTGGCTCGCGCCCGCAAGAAGATTCTGGAAATGGGCGGAGTCACCGAGGTCAATACTTTTACCAAGATCTATCTCTGCTTCTTCGGGCAGTACGATTACGACGCGGTGCCGGCCATCCCTCCGGAGATCGTTCTGTTTCCCAAATGGTTCTGGTTCAATATCTACGAAATTTCGTCCTGGTCGCGGGCCATCCTGGTGCCGCTGTCGATCTGCTACGCCAAGAAGCCGTTCAAAAAAATTCCCGATGAATTGGGCGTGGACGAGCTGTTCGTAGGCGGGCGCGACAAATCGCGCATGCGGTTGCGCTGGGATAAGAAGCTGTTCTCGTGGCGCAACTTCTTCCTGTCGCTTGATCGTTTGACCCACTGGTTTGAGCGGGTGCACATCCGGCCGCTGCGCTCGGTGGCGTTGAAGCAGGCGGAAAAGTGGATGCTCAAGCGCTTTGAGATGAGCGACGGCCTGGGCGCGATCTTTCCCTCGATGATGAATTCGATCATCGCCCTGCGCTGCCTGGGATATTCCGTGGACGATCCCCAGGTGATTCGCGCCATGGATGAATTCGAGAAGCTGGGCATCGAAGAAGGCGAGACACTTTCCGCATGCAGCCCTGCAAGTCGCCGGTGTGGGACACGGCGTATGCCCTGTTTGCGCTGGGCGAGAGCGGCGTTCCGGCGAGCGATTCGCGCATGGTGAAGTGCGCCGACTGGATCCTGCAAAAACAGGTTCGGATGGCGGGCGATTGGAAGGTTAAGAACAAAGCTGGTCAGCCTGGCGGATGGTATTTCGAATTCAACAACGAGTTCTATCCTGACGTGGACGACAGCGCCATGGTCTGCCTGGGCCTGACCCATGTGGAGCATCCCAACGGACGCTACCAGCGCGAGTCGGTGCAGCGCGCCATTGACTGGATTCTCTCCATGCAGTGCCGCAACGGCGGATGGGCGTCGTTCGACAAGAACAACGATCGCATGGTCTTCCAGCACGTGCCCTTTGCCGATCACAACGCCATGCTGGATCCCGCGACCGTGGACATTACCGGGCGCATCCTGGAGATGCTGGCGGCCTACGGCTACGACAAGAATCATCCCGCGGTGAAGAAGGCCATCCAGTTCATCCGCGATGAGCAGGAGCCCGATGGCTCCTGGTTCGGGCGCTGGGGCGTGAATTATCATCTACGGAACCATGCAGGTGCTGCGCGGACTTGAAGCCATGGAAATCGACCATCACGAGCCTTACGTGCAGCAGGCGGCGGAGTGGATACGCATGGTGCAAAACCCCGATGGCGGATGGGGCGAAACCTGCGGCTCCTACGACGATCCCAGCACCAAGGGCGTGGGGCCGAGCACTCCATCGCAGACCGCGTGGGCGATCCTGGGCCTGCTGGCGGCGAAAGATACTCGCAGCGATTGCGTGGTTCGAGGCATTGCCTATCTCCTGCGTTCGCAGAAAAAAGATGGCTCCTGGGATGAGCCCCACTACACGGGCACCGGCTTTCCGCGCGTGTTCTACCTGATGTACCACATGTACCGGCAATACTTCCCGCTGATCGCGCTGACTACGTACAAGAAGGTCATGGCAGAGAGAAGCAGCTTAGCGAATCAGCATTTGGCAATTAGCACTTAGCCAATTGGCCAAATCCTTGGTCGTCAGGTGGAAGCTAAATGCCAAGTGCCAATTGCTAAATGCTGGCTTTCGTCACCGGCGCGACTGGATTTGTCGGCAGCCATGTGGCCCGCGTTCTGGCCGAACAGGGAGCCGATCTTGCGATTGCTGGTTCGCTCCAGCAGCGATCTTCGGAATATTCAGGATCTGAAGGCGGACCGGGTCACCGGGGACCTGCGTGACGCGAAATCCCTGAAGCTGGCGGTGGCCGGTTGTGAGGTGGTATTTCACGTCGCCGCTGACTACCGGCTCTGGGTGCGCGATCCCGAGGAGATGTATCGCTCCAATGTCGAAGGCACCGGGCGATTCTGGAGGCGGCGCGGGAAAGCGGCGTACGGCGCGTGGTTTACACCTCGAGCGTGGCGACCATGGGCTTCAATTCAAACGGGCACCTGGCAGATGAGACGTTCTCCAGTTTCGCTGGCAAACATGATCGGCCACTACAAGCGTTCGAAGTTCATGGCGGAAGAAGTTGCGATCGAGGCCGGCCGATCCGGAATGGATGTGGTGGTGGTGAATCCGACGACTCCGGTGGGCGAGCGCGACATCAAGCCGACGCCGACCGGGCGGATCGTCGTGGATTTCCTGAAGAAGAAATTTCCCGCGTACGTGGATACCGGCTTGAACCTGGTGGATGTCACCGAGTGCGCCCGCGGCCATGTGGCGGCGCTGGAAAAGGGAACGAGCGGCGAGCGCTACATCCTGGGCGGAGAGAATCTGACTCTGAAACAGATTCTGGATAAGCTGGCGGTCATCACCGGACTGCCATCGCCCAAGATAAGAGTTCCGTATGTGGTGGCGCTGGCCACCGGGGTCGTAGACGAGGTAGTCACCGGCCACATTCGCAAACGGGAGCCGCGCGCCACGATCGACGCTGTGCGCATGGGACGGAAAAAGATGTTTGTGTCATCGGGCAAGGCGGAGCGGGATCTGGGATGGAAGATCGTTCCGGTGGACGCCGCACTGCGCCGGGCAGTGGACTGGTTCCAGGCGAACGGGTACGCCTGACAGAATGCGTAGGACCGGGTCTCTGACCCGGTCAGGCCGAGCAAAGCTCGGCAGGATTTTGATATTGCCTAAGCACCTCAAAAGTCGCGATCGTCGCCGCCCTCGAGCGCGAGGTGCGTCCGCTGATCAAGCAGTGGCGTCCGGTCGAACGAGAATACGATGGCCGGAAATACAAGTTCTACGAGAACGAGCGCGCGTGCTGGTTTGCGGCGGAATCGGCCCTGAAGCGGCGCGGCGGGCGACCGAGGCCATCATCCAGCTGTATGCACCAATTATGGTGCAGTCGGTGGGTTTCGCGGGGGCGCTGGACTCCACCCTGAAAGCCGGCACCGTGCTGACTCCGATTTGCGTCATTGATGCGAGGGACGGAAGCCGGGTAGAAGCTGGCGTAGGGCATTGGGTGGTGGTGAGTGTCGACCATACCGCAAGCGTCGAGCAGAAAGCCGCGCTGGCCAAGGCATACTGGGCCCACGCCGTCGATATGGAAGCGGCCGCTGTGGCTCGCGGAGCTCAGGCGCATGACATTACCTTCGTCGGGCTCAAGGCCATTTCCGATGAAGCCGACTTTGAAATGCCGTCGATGGATCGCTTTATCGCCCGCGACGGGAAGTTCCGGACGGCGGCATTCACCGCCTTCGTGGCGATTCGTCCCTGGCTTTGGGGGCGCGTCATTCAACTAGCCGGCAACAGCGCCAAGGCTGCGAACGCGCTCTGTGAGTGGCTGGATCAATACAACCACGATGCAGAAGAATTGGTGAATTCAGATTCGGGATTGCATCCAATCTCCAGGAGTCGGGATTAGCGCATGGCGATGGCTGGACAATTCGCGATTGAGGAAGACCGGCAGTCAATTCCGGCCACCATGCAGGCTGCGGTCTATCGCGGAGTGAATGACGTTCGGCTGGAGACTGTCCCCGTGCCCCAAATCGGCGCGGGCGAATTGCTGGTCCGGGTGCATACCTGCGGCATTTGCGGCACCGACTTGAAGAAGATCGCGACTGGCTCTCATTCCGTGCCGCGAATTTTTGGCCACGAGACAGCGGGTGTGGTCGCGGCCGTCGGACAAGGTGTGCGGGATTTCCAACCGGGCGACCGGGTGGTGGTGTTTCATCACATCCCCTGTGGCGAATGTTTTTATTGCCGGCATAAAACCTTTGCCCAATGCGAAACGTACAAGAAGGTGGGATGCACTGCTGGATTCGAACCCTCCGGGGGCGGTTTTGCAGAATATGTGCGGGTGATGGACTGGATTGTACGGCAGGGTACAGTGCGCATTCCGCCGGGAATTTCCTTCGAGCAGGCCTGCTTTCTGGAGCCGGTCAATACCTGCATGAAAGGGATTGAAAGGCTGGGATTGAGAGCGGGAGAGTCGGTTCTAGTGATAGGTCAGGGTCCAATAGGTATCATATTGAGTGTATTGGCCAAAAGAGCGTTGTCCGCTGACGGGGTGGAGGTCGCACAAAGTCGCATCGCGGACCCCGCCAGATCCCGGCACGAGTGGCGAGGGCTCGCGCCCGCATCCAAGGTACGACGGCGGACGCAAATGGGTCCATCGTAGTAACTTCCGATTTGTATCCTCAGAGGCTTACAATATCTACAAGTTACGGCTTGGGGAACAGCATTGATGCTTCGCGCACCGATGTCGTACAAGCGGTGCGTGAGCGGACCGAAGGAAGAGGCGCGGATGCGGCCATTCTGGCGGTCGGGGGTAATGGATTGATCCGGACTGCGATGGACGCGGTACGTCCTGGAGGCCGGGTTTTGCTGTTCGCGCAGACGGTGCACGGGGACGCCACTTTTGACCCCGGGGCGGTTTGCGTCGATGAAAAAACGCTGTTGGGGTCTTATAGTGCTTCCGTCGAACTGCAAGAGGATTCAGTGCGGTTTGTTATGAACCGTGAAATGGATCTGGAACGGTTGATCAGTCACCGCTTCTCTTTGTCGCGCAGCGTGGAAGCCCTGAACCTGGCCGCCCATCCCCAACCCGATTCCATGAAGATAGTGATTCAGCCGGGCGGCTCGTGGGAAGGAAGTCGAGCGTGAACGGTAAGATGACAGCAGCAGTCCTCTATGGCAAAGAGGACGTCAAGATTGAAAAAGTACCGATTCCCCGGGTAGGCGACGGGGAAGTACTGGTCAAAGTGCAGGTCGCGCTGACCTGCGGAACCGACTTGAAGGTCTACCAGCGCGGCTATCACGCGCGCATGATCGTCCCGCCGGCGCTGTTTGGACACGAACTGGCCGGAGTGATCGAAGAAGTCGGGCACGGAGTGCGCGGCTTCAAAAAAGGCATGCGGGTGGTGGCGCTGAATTCCGCGCCCTGCCAGATGTGCTTCTACTGCTCCAAACACCAGGAAAATCTCTGCGAAGACCTGTTGTTCAACAACGGAGCGTATGCGGAATACATCCGCATTCCACGGCGCATTGTTGAAACCAACATGCTGGCGGTTCCCGGCGACGTGAGTTATGAAGAAGCGGCCATGGTTGAACCCCTGGCCTGTGTGCTGCGCGGGTTGCATGAGACCGGAGTGGAGATCGGCGACACCGTGACCGTCATTGGCGGCGGGCCCGATCGGCCTCATGTTCGTGCAGGTGGCCAAGGCCACCGGATGCAACGTGATTTCGGTGGTGAAACGCGACTCACAAGTGGCGGCCGCCAAGCGGATGGGCGCGCACGAAGTGGTGCAGATCACCAAAGTGAAAGACGCAGTCGAGGCCGTGCGCATGATTTCGCCCGAAAAGCGCGGCAGTGATGTGGTGATTGAAGCCGTGGGACGTCCTGAAGCCTGGGAATGGGCGATCGACATGGTGCGCAAGGGCGGCACCGTCAACTTCTTCGGCGGATGCGCCAGCGGGACCAAAGTCCAACTGGATACCAACCGGCTGCATTATTCGGAAGTCACGCTGAAAGCCACGTTCCACCACACTCCGGAGACGGTGCGCAAAGCATTTGCGCTGATCGCCGAAAAGAAAATTCGCTCTACTGACTACATCACCGGAGAAGCGCCGCTTTCGCGGCTGCAGCAGGTGCTCCGCCATATGCTGAATCGCAACGGCGACATCAAGACCGCGATCATTCCTGGCCACTGAGGCGGCATAGGCCAAAAGCGTAGAAACGCGGTGAGCCGCGTTTCTACAGAGAATTCGATCGCCGCACCTGCCGACGGGAACGAAACTGACTCATGTCATCCATTGCCAGCAACGACTCCCGGACCGCACCATCTCCCGCAGCCTTGGCGGGATGGAGCAGGCTTCCCCCGGAGTACGCGATTCCCGAGCAGGCGCCCTCCTTGGCGGAAGCGCAGGAATATTGCCGGCGGCTGGCCCGCAGTCACTACGAAAACTTTTCGGTGGCAAGCTGGTTTTTGCCGGAGCGACTGCGTCAGCACTTTTTCAATGTTTATGCCTATTGCCGCATCTCGGACGATCTGGGCGATGAAGTCGGCGATCCCGAGGCCTCGCTGCAATTGCTGGATGCATGGCAGGACGAGCTCGACGCATGTTATGACGGGCAGCCCCCGGCATCCGGTGTTTGTGGCGCTGGCCGAAACGGTACGCAAGTTTGATATTCCCAAACAGCCTTTTGCTGATTTGCTGACCGCGTTTCGTCAGGACCAAAACGTTCAGCGCTATGAAACCTTCGAGGACTTGCTGGGCTACTGCCGCTATTCGGCGAATCCGGTGGGCCACCTGGTTCTTTACCTTTGCGGATATCGCGATGCCGAACGTCAGGCGCTTTCGGATTTCACCTGCACCGCGCTGCAGTTGGCCAACTTCTGGCAGGACGTCAGCGTGGATTACGCCAAGGGCCGGATTTATCTGCCGCTGGAAGACTTGCGCCGGCACAAGGTGAGCGAAGAGGACATCGCCGCCGATCAAAATACGCCGGCGTTTCGCGCGATGATGAGATTCGAAGTGCAGCGGGCGCGCGACTGGTTCAAGCAGGGCTGGCCGCTGGCGGGACAGGTGGATCGCGAACTGGCGATCGACATCGAACTGTTCAGCCGCGGCGGACAGGAAATTCTAAACGCGATTGAGCGTCAGGATTACGCCGTGCTGGGGCGGCGTCCGGCGATCTCCAAGTCCCGCAAAGCTGGCGCTGGTGGCTCGCGCGGCGCTGGGGAAGCTGCTGGGGAGATATGAGCGCGGCCGTGCAGCAGATGCCGGCTCCGTTTTCTCCCAACCCTTCGCAGCTTGCGGTCGCCTACTCGGTGTGCCGCAGCATTACGCGCTCCGCAGCCAAGAATTTCTATTACGCGTTTCTGGTTCTGCCAGCGCCAAGCGCCAGGCCTTGTGCGCGGTGTATGCCTTCATGCGGCGCTGCGATGACATCAGTGACGAGGGCAAATTGCTGCCCTACGAACGGCGACAGAAACTCGAGGCTTGGATCGACGCGTTGCACCATGCCCAATCCGGCCAGCCGACGGACGATCCGGTTTTACTGGCGCTGGTCGATACTCAGCGGCGCTACAAAATTCCGGCTGAACTGCTTGACCAGTTGGCCTACGGCACCGGCATGGATATTCAGGAAGATGCGGGCGAGAGTCCATCCGGCGCGGAAGGGCTTCACGTCCTTTACCGGACGTTTGGAGATCTTCGCGTCTACTGCTACCGGGTTGCGTCGGTTGTGGGACTGGTGTGCATTCGCATCTTTGGCTATCGCGATGCCGCCGCCGAGCCGCTGGCGGAGAACCTGGGACTGGCCTTCCAGCTGACCAACATCATCCGCGACATCAAGGAAGATGCCGACATGGGGCGGATCTATCTTCCCGCGGAAGATCTTGCCCGCTTCAAGATTGAGGCGTCGGAATTGCACCAGGCCACGATTCCCGAACGGCTGCGCTGGCTGCTGGCCGCCGAAGCCGACCGTGCCCGCGAATACTACGGCGCCGCCGGAGACTTGATGCCGCTGATCGACGAGGACAGCCAGCCTGCGCTTTGGGTCCTGGTAAGCATCTACCGGCGTCTGCTGGAAAAAATCGCGCAGCGCAAATACGACGTCTTCGGCAGGAAGGTCAAGCCTCACTACCCGAGAAAAAGTCCTCATCCTGGGAAAGGGTTTGCTGAAACGCCTGGCTTGATGACGGAGCGCTGGACACAATCTCCTAAAGTTGCGGTGGTAGGAGGCGGGTTGGCGGGGCTGGCCGCAGGCTGTGCGCTGGCAGAAAGCGGCCTGCGGGTAACGCTGTTCGAGCGGCGATCCTATCTTGGCGGACGGGCCTCGTCCTACCAGCATCCCGGAACCGGCGAAGTGGTAGACAACTGCCAGCACGTTCTGCTGGGATGCTGCACCAATCTGATCGAGTTCTACCAGCGCATTGGAGTGGAAGACAAGATTCGCTGGTACGACCGCATGACGTTTCTTGAGCCCGGCGGCCGCGCCTCCGTCATCGAGCCTTCCGCGATTGCCCGCTCCGCTGCACACCGCGCCGGCGTTTCTGCGCGCCTCCTGCCTGAATCTGTCCGACAAAATGGCCATCGCGGCGGGCATGGCCGCCCTGACTCCGATCATGCCGCGCGATACCGGCGAATCATTCCTGCAGTGGCTGCGCCGCCATGGCCAGACCGAGCGGGCCATTGAACGCTTCTGGAAAACCATGCTGGTCAGCGCGCTGAACGAAGAACTCGATCTGATATCGATTCCTTACGCCGCCCAGGTGGTGCGCGAATCGTTCCTGAAATCCCCGAGCCGCCGGACGCATGGGCGTGCCCACGGTTCCGCTCACCGAGCTTTACAACCGGGCCGGGCGACTATATCTCGGCCCGCGGCGGCGAGTTGCGGTTTCGCTCCAGCGTGGAGTCGTTCCGGGCCGAGTTCGCGGAAGTAAAGTTGCTGCTCAGCGGCAGCGCCGGCGGAGGAAGAGGCGTTTGATTTCGTGGTCCTGGCGGTGCCGTTTGACGTATTGGGGCGCATGCTGCCGCAGACCTCGGCCGCGGAGCCGCTGCGGCAAACGCTCGGGCGATTCGAGACCTCTCCGATCACCGGCATCCATCTGTGGTTCGATCGCCAGATTACCGATCTCGACCACGCCGTTTTGCTCGACCGCACCATTCAGTGGATGTTCCACAAATCGAAATTACTGAGACCGTCCGGCTCGGAGGCGGAGCGCTCGGAGGGTCGGCGCAACCGAACCCAACAGCTATGTTGAGCTCGTGGTGAGTTCGTCGAAGACTCTGGTGGACAAATCGCGGGCGGAGATCATCGATCTCGCACTCTCTGAGCTGCGCGAGTTCTTTCCCGGCGCGCGCGCCGCCAACCTGGTGAAGTCGACCGTGATCAAGGAAGTTCACGCCACGTATTCGCCTCGGCCGGGGATCGAGAGCTTTCGGCCGCAGCCGGAGACGGTTTGGCCGCGCGTCTTCCTGGCGGGCGACTGGACCGCGACCGGGTGGCCGGCCACCATGGAAGGCGCGGTGCGCAGCGGCTATGCAGCGGCGCAATGCGTTGCGCGAGTCGCGGGACGGCGCGATGCCGCCTTCATGGTTCCGGACTTGCCGGCTTCAGGATTCATGCGGCCTCTTCGGTTGATCATCCCTCCTCTAAACCCATCCCTTCGAAACTTCTGATAGGTTATCTGGGACAGCGTTCTTGACGCCAAGAAGCAGGAGAGGTCCGACTATGCCTGTAACCGTGCTTTTCCTTTGCTTCCTCATCGGCTGCGTGGCCGGGCTGCGCTCGCTGACGGCTCCGGCGGCGGTTTGCTGGGGCGCGCATCTGGGTTGGCTGCATTTTGCGGGAACCAGGCTGGCATTTCTAGGACCATCGGACGGACGCTGATCATTTTTACGCTGCTGGCCCTGGTCGAACTGATCGTGATAAGCTGCCGAAAACTCCGGCGCGCACCGCGCCGCCGGGGTTGATCGCGCGCATTCTGTTTGGCGGGTTCTGCGGTGCGGCGCTTGCGTTGAGTGCCGGCGGAGGCGTGGTTGTCGCTGCCATCGTCGGTGTCCTCGGCGCGCTGGTCGGGACGTTTGGCGGTTACAACATTCGGCACGCGCTGGTGGCGCAAAGCGCATCTGCCCGACTTTGCGGTGGCGCTGGCGGAAGACGCCGTCGCAATTGCGGGCGGGTTATTGATTGTTTCTCACCTGTAAACCGTTTCCGGTCCGAGTTTACGAGGATTCCATGGGGTCCGGAAGCTCACATGACCAAAGACAAACGATCACACTACGACGCGATCATTCTCGGTTCGGGACAGGCCGGCAATCCGCTTGCGGTCGCGTCTGGCTGCGAAGGGCAAGCGGACGGCAATGATCGAGCGAGCGGCGATTGGCGGAACCTGCGTCAACTACGGCTGCACTCCCACAAAAACTATGGTCGCCAGCGCCGAGGTGGCGAACCTGGCCCGCCGGGGGCGGGATATGGCGTCGAGGTCGGCAAGGTGTCGGTGGACATGCCTGCAGTCCGCGAACGCAAACGCGGCATAGTAAAGAAATGGCGCGAGGGCAGTGAGAACCGTTTGCAGCAGGCGAAGCTGGTGGATGTGATTTACGGAGAAGGCTCGTTCCTCGGGCCGAAGCAGGTGCGGGTGCGGCTTGAACGATGGTGGAGAGCGCACTCTGACCTCCGACCTGATCGTCATCGACACCGGCCTGACGGCAGGCAAGCCGCCGCTACGGGACTCGAGAGTGTGCCCTTTCTGGACAACATGAGCATCATGGAACTGGACGTATTGCCGGAACATCTGCTGGTGTTGGGCGGCGGTTACGTTGGGCTCGAATTTGGCCAGATGTTCCGCCGCTTTGGCAGTCGGGTCACGGTGATTCAACATGGAAAACAGTTGCTGACAAATGAAGATCCGGATATCGCGGACGAAATTGCCAAGCTTCTCAGAGAAGACGGAATCGAGATCCTGCTCGAAGCCACAGGCGGAGTCGGTGGCCGCTTCCGGAAAAATGTTCGCCTGAGGGTCAAGGTTAAAGGCGAGAGCAAGAGCTTGGAAGGGACTCATCTGCTGGTCGCGACCGGCCGCAAGCCCAATACCGACGAAGCTGAACCTCCAGGCGGCCGGCATTTCTACCGACGAGCGCGGCTATATTCGCGGTGAACGAAAAGCTGGAGACGGGCGTGCCGGGCATCTATGCTGTGGGAGATGTGAAAGGCGGCCCGGCCTTTACCCATATTTCGTACGACGACTACCGCGTGCTGAAAGCTAATCTGCTGGAAGGCGGCAATCGCAGCATCAGCCGGACGCCCGTTCCCGTATTGCGTGTTTATCGACCCGCAACTTGGCCGGATCGGCCTGAGTGAAAAGGAAGCCCGAGCACAGGGAAAAAAAGTACGCGTGGCCCGGTTGCCCATGACCTCAGTGGCGCGGGCGGTCGAGACCGGACAGACCCGCGGCTTCATGAAGGCGCTGTCGATCCCGCAGACCGACGAGATTCTGGGGGCAGCGGTCCTGGGCAAGGATGGCGGCGAGATCATGTCGATGATTCAGATTGCCATGATGGGCAAGCTGAAATATCCCGTGCTGCAAAGCGCGATCCTGGCGCATCCTTTGTTGGCTGAGTCGCTGAACAATCTGTTCTTGCACTTTCAGGATGAGTAATTCGAAACCACCGGTTGAAGAAGACCGGGTTGAAGAAGCGGTAAGAAAAACGACCAGCTAGAAAAGGATCAGCCGCATTGAAGATAGTCTCACTGAATATTGGCCTCCCGCGCGAAGTGATGTGGCGAGGATTGCACGTGACTACGGGCATATTTAAAGAGCCGGTCGAAGGCCGCGTCGCCTTGCGCAAGCTGAATCTCGACGGCGACCGTCAGGCGGACCTTACGGTTCATGGGGGAGAATTTAAGGCGGTTTATTGCTATCCGCTCGAGCACTACGACTATTGGAAAAAAGAACTGCCCGGCCGGGAACTGCCGATGGGCAGCTTTGGCGAAAATTTCACCACCGAAGGCTGGCTGGAGGATTCTGTCCATCTGGGCGACCGCTTTGCGATCGGCTCGGCGGAAGTGATTGTGACCCAGCCTCGCTTGCCTTGTTACAAGCTGGGCGTGAGATTTCAATCCGACGACATGGTGAAACGTTTTCTGGCCAGTGGGCGCATGGGTTTCTATCTCGCCGTGACGCGCGAGGGAGAAGTAGGCGCGGGCGATGAAGATCAAGGTGATCGCGAGGGATCCGAACGCCGTGCCGGTCACCGATATCACCCGGCTCTATATCGCTAAGCGATACGGGAACGAGGAAATGGCTTCCGTGCGCCGCGCTCTCCAGGTTGAAGCCCTGCCGGAAAGTTGGAAAGGCTATTTCCGCGAGAGGCTGGTTCAGGCGAAAGGGAACTAGCTCCAGTCATCCAACCAAAGATTCAATTGCTGTAACCGCCTCTGCCGGGAGCGTCAGATCCCGGCTGGCCAGTCCTGCCGCATGTGTTCGGCGCTGCAGGTGCCGGTGAGCGGCAGCATCCCCACGGCCCGTGAAAAGCTGAATACGACCTGCGCCGGAGTTACTTTAGCAATCGCCGCGATCTTTCCGACTAAGGGATGGCGAAGCACTTCACTATTCGCCGTCAGAAGCGAGAAACCCTGATACACAATCCCCCGCTCCCGGCAGAACCGCCGCACCTCGCGATCCCAGCCCAGGCGCGCGTAGCAGCGATTTTGCACGAATGAGGGCGTTTCAGTGTGGAGCGCCAGCATCTGCTCGAGGTGCCCCAACGAAACATTGCTGACACCGAGATGGCGCGTGCGTCCGGCAGCGCGCTCTTTTCGTCATCGCCTCCCAAACCTCGGCGTCGGCATCCGTCCATTCATAGGGGGACGACGGCCCGTGCAAGCACCATAGCTGTCCACGTAATCGGTTCCGAGATGTTCAAGCGAACTGGTCATCGACTGGGCAACCTGCTCGGACAAGCTGGCTTCGGGATCGTACGGAAGCCGGTGGTCCTGCCCATTTTGATAGGTAAATTTCGTTTGTAAAAAGAGATCTGCTCGAGTGACGACTCCGGCGCGATATGCGGAAGACAACGCTTGACCAACGCCAGCTTCGTAATAGTGGCGTCGCTGGTTGGCGGTATCAATCCCGCGGAAGCCTGCACGGAGCGCCATTTCTGTGAGCGTCGCCGTGCGGTCTTCTTTCCAGGCGGTGCCGTAGAGAAAGTCGGGCAGAGAATCGGGTGCGATGGGCATCGAGATTCATTCTGTCACGGATGGAGTCTATGAGCGAGGAGTGCAGGTCGGGAATCTTGAATTACCGACTAATGCTTACGTCGCCAGCAGGGCCACACCGCCGGCCACGAAGAGAGCGGCCAGCCAGCGGCGATGATCGACTCGTTCGTGCAGGAAGATTCTGGCGGCGATGGCGTTGGCCACGAAGGTAAGGGAAGCGGAAGCCGGCGCCACCAGGCTCACGTCCGCCCAGGACAAGGCAAACAGCAGGCTATAGAACGCCACCGCCATCATGAAAATTCCCAGCAGAAAACTGGGACTGCGCAGGATGCGTCCAGCCACGGTCAGCAAGCCGGCGCGCCGCCACAGTTCTCCTACATCGCCAACCCGTTTCATGGCCCGGGAGAGCAGCACGTCTCCGGTAGTGGAAGCCAGCACAATCGCCAGAATCGCTCCCCAGGTGTAAGCGTGCTTCATGGCTTCACCCTCGAGGGAAGACCGACGGAACTCCGACGGAGCCGACAGGCTCGGCGAGCGCTCCGTCATTAGGCTTGTCCTGGTAGGACGGAGGGTTAGTCAAGGCCGGGCCTTGAGTTACAAATCCTACTCCCGCCGAGATCAGAGCCAATCCCCAGCCAGCGCGTGGTGGTGACCTGCTCGTGCAGCACAAACTTTGCGATCAGCGCCAGCAGCACGTATCCCAGGGAGGTTGCCGGCAAAACATACGTCAGATCGGCCCAGGAGAGGGCAGTCATGTAGGCGGCGAAAAATCCCAGCAAAAACAAAATCCCCAGAGCGACCCAGGGATTCAGGATGGTCAAAATAATGTCGGGCAGGCGCTGCAAGGATACGTTGCCCACTTGCTTCATGCCACGGGCAAGAAAAGAATCGCCGATCGCCGCAAACAACGTCACGCCGGCGAGCACCAGATACTTACGAAGGGTCACACTATCTTTCCCGCGAACGCTGCCGACGACCGGGAAGTCAGGCCTTGGCGGGCTCCGCCACGGTCGCAGACTCGGCTTTGTCCCGCTTCTCCTTCACCCACTTGTTCCGCGACGCTCGCAGTTTGAGGAAACTCTTGGCTTCCTTGTACAGACGCTTGCGCTCGACGTTGCTGAACGCCGCCTTCCGGAGAATGCGGTAAACCGCCTTGGGCCGGAAGTAGTATTCGTCGTAGAAGCGATGCACGGCGCCCATGATTTCATCGGCCGGCAAGTCTGGATACTGGATCTGCGCCAGCTGGTGCCCACCCTCGTCGACCATCTTGGTGTCCGCCACCATGAAGCCGTTTTTCACCGCGTAGTCGTAAAGCTCCGTGCCAGGATAGGCGTGAGCCACCGACACCTGAATGGTTTCGACGTCCAGTTCTTTGGCGAAGGCAATCGTGTTGTTGATGGTTTCGCGCGTCTCACCGGGCAAGCCCATGATGAAATCGCCGTGGATGACCAGGCCAAGCTTGTGGCAATCCTTGGTGAACTGGCGGGCGCGTTCGAGAGTCGCGCCTTTCTTGATGTTCTTGAGAATCTGCTGATCGCCGGATTCGTAGCCGACAATCAAAAGCCGGCAGCCGGCTTCCTTCATGGCTTTCAGCGTCTCGAAATCGGTGGTGACGCGCGAGGTGCAGGACCAGGTAAGATTCAAGGGCTTCAGCTTGGCGCAGAGCTCGACCGTGCGCGCCTTCTGGATATTGAAGGTGTCGTCGTCGAAAAAGAATTCCTTTACCCAGGGCCAGTACTCTTTGGCCTTTGCCATCTCGCGAGCTACATCGTCGGAGGAGCGTTTGCGCCAGGCATGGCCGCTGGTGGTCTGCGGCCACAGGCAGAACGTGCACTGCGCCGGGCAGCCCCGCGTCGTGTATAGCGAAACGTAGGGATAGAGCAGAAATGGAACGTTGTAGCGTCGCGGATCGAGATCGCGGTAGTAGACATCGGTCACGTGCGGCAGCGAATCCAGATTCTGAATTTGCGGCTGGTCCGGATTGTGAACGATGGATCCGTCCTTGCGATAGGAGACGCCGAGGATTTCCTCAAGCGGCTTGCCTTGCGCGAACTCGGTAACCGAGTGATCAAATTCCTTGCGGCAGATGAAATCAATCGCCGTGCCATCTTTCAGAGTACGGTCGGGAAGCACGGTCACATGAGGACCAACGAACGCAATCTTGATCCCGGGTTTGACGCTCTTGATCTTGGCCGCAAGCTGGATGTCACCCGGAAATCCCGGTGTGCTGGTGTAGAGAACCAGAAATTCGTAGTCCTGGGCAATCTTGATGGTCTCTTCCGCCGAGACGTGGTGGGCAGGGGCGTCAAGCAGGCGCGCACCCTCGATCATTCCAGCGGGGTAAGCGAGCCAAACCGGATACCAATAAGACTCAATCTCACGAGTGGCGGGCCACCGCGAGCCGGCTCCTCCGTCAAAGTTTTCAAACGACGGCGGGTTCAGAAAAAGTGTTTTTAAAGGCATAATTGTGAATAACTTATACTAACATTTCCGCGCGGATTTAGCGCCCAGCCTAGATATAAACCAGGTACACCAAGAGCCGCTCGAAGTGACCGACTGAGCTTCGCAACTACCATCAATACATGCACTTACATCTCGCGATTTTGACGCGCCTACAATTAGACTACCGAGCCACCGCAACCGGCTCAAGGATTTTGACCTGAATAGCCGTTCCAGTGCCCTGGGAGGGGAAAATCTGGGTTCTGGGGTGCCTCGATTCCTTTGCTATTTGCCGACCCCGACCCAGCTTTCCAGTTCGCCCGTGGCTCGCAGCAGGGTGATGCGCGCCCGCTCCAGTTGAAAATTCGCATCCTGTAAAGAATTGTAACGATCACTTGATTGTTCGCGCGCGTCCTGTACGTCATGCCAGTTCGCCGACCCGGCGTCCAGACGGACCTGGAGTGATTCAAGGTCCGATTGTGCGACTTTGTATTCCAGGTCGGCGACCTCCTGCGCGGCGGCCATTTGCTCGACCGAGCGCTGCAATCGGAGCGTCTCCTCGGACACCTGATTCTTCGCGGCTTCCGCATCTTTCTTCGCCTTCAGCGCGGTGGCGTCGGCCGCTTCGGCGCGGGCGCGTTGCGTGGGGCTGAAGAATGGGAACTTGATCACCACTCCGATGGTGGCGTTATGGCGTTGGAAACTTCCCGGCTGAAAAAAGTTCTGATAATTGTTGTACGCGGCAAGCAGTCCGTACTGAGCTGCGAAGTCGACTGACGGCAACATGCTGCGATGCTCCCCGCGGGCGCGAAAAATCTCGGCCGCGGCGCGGCTATCCGCCGCTTGAATTGCGGGACTGGTCTGTATGGCTTTCCCGGCCAGATCGTCCTCCTGCCTGACTTCCGGCAAGGCAGGCATGGACTCGCGCTCGGTTTCGATAGAGGCCGCAGGTACACCTGTAAGATGCGAGAGCCGATTGCGCAGAACGTCGATCGCGCCCTGCGCTTCGGCCAGTCGTAAACGCAGGCGGGCCGTGGTGAGATGCGCTTTGTTCTGCATCAGGGGATTGTCCACGCCTTCCTTGATCCGTTCGGCGACCAATCCCTCGGTTTGCACCGCGGACGAATGCATCTCCTGCAGATAACTTGCCAGCGCCTCCCACTTGGCGAGTTCCGCATAACTGAGCACCGTGTCTTGAATTACCTGGTTGCGCTGGTCTTTGGTTTGCACCGTCGTCGCCTGCCAATCAGTTTTAGCGGCGCGCACGAAATCGCGAAGCGCGGGATTGATCAACGCAGATTGCGCGTTGAAGTTCACGATCGACGGCGCCGAACCCTCCAGGCTTAACGGATATCCCCACGACTTTCCCAGTCCAGAACCGAGCACGAGCTGAGGAATGTACTGATTCTTCATCTCCTGGTAGGAAGCGAAGACACGTTGCTCGTCGGCGCCTGCAGCGGCAGTGGTCGTGCTGTGGGCCAGGGCCAGTTCGACCGCGCGTTTCAGCGGCAGGGGCTCGGCAGCCATTCTGGGGACGACACATAGGACCACTAAATCACAAAATAGCTAATACGGGGACGCGGTGTGCAAAAGAGATCATATTTCACCTTTGAAGACATTCGATTCGTCGGAAAAGGGCGATTGTAAATGACGGGGCAGACTGTGCCGACGTTGCGGGCACTCCGGTTTCGAGAAAAAATGCCCGTTCTTGTGACGGACGTCACAGCAACCTTCCACGGAGCTTGTAACTAGGATGATTCGTATCAGGGCATGGCTTTAGCCATGCCGCCAGAGAGCACGCAGGAGAGGCGCGGCTTTAGCCGCTGGATTTCGCGATGGCGATTCCGATCCCGTCACTCGAGCCCGCTTAATGTCGTCGCTGCGGAACGGACATTCTTTGTTACATCCGCAACCTGGGGACGCCGCCCCTTGCTCCAATCCGACCCGCTCCGCCCAACTGTTCGTGCGAACTTTGTACGAATATCGGGCGCAACACAAGTACCGTCTGCATGAATTTGTAGTCATGCCGGATCATTTTCATTTGCTGATCACTGTTGGAAGCGAAATTACGATCGAGCGCGCCATGCAGTTTATTAAAGGCGGATTCGCCTTCCGCGCGGGCAGGGAACTGCGGGATAAGGTCGCCAATCTGGCAAAAAGGTTTTTCCGAGATACGCGTAGCTGACTCGATTGCATTTATCCGGCAGCGGGAGTACGTCCGCAATAATCCTGTTGCTGCTGGCTTGGCCTCGCGAGCGGAGGACTATCCGGAGTCGTCCGCCTTTCCTGGGCACGTGCTGGATGTGCCGCCCCAGCGGCTGAAGCCGCTTGCTAAAGGCTGTCGATTCGGCACGGCTGAAGCCGTGCCCTGATACGAATCCCTTAGGGCACAGCCCAGGCCGTGTCCCCGATGACATCGCCCGGAATAGTTCAAGGTCTCGGATGTTTACGGATTCAGCCGGTCCAGAGCTTCCTGGGCGCGCGAGAAGCCCTTGGCCAGGGAGAGCGCGGCGCGATATTCCTGCGCAGCCGCCTGCTTGTCGCCCTGCTTCTCAAGAGCCGTACCCAAAAGATAGTGGGCTTTGAATGCCGGCGCTTCTTCGACCTTGGAATTCAAGGCCAGATAGCGGCGCAAAAACTGGACCGCCGCAGGATAGTTGCGCCCGCTGCGCAGCAGAACCTCGCCCGACTCCATGAGAATTTCCGGGCGATCCAACTGCGCCGATACGGCGTGGTTGATGGCATCTTCCATTTCATCCCATCGCTGCTGGTGACGATAAAACAACGCCAGGTTAAACCAGGTCAAAGCGCTGCCATGGCTGGCTTCGATGGCGGCACGATATTCTTTTTCCGCGGCTGCCGGGTCTTTCTTTTTCTCGGCGATGCGGCCGTAAAGATAGTGCGCTTTCGCAGGATCCAGCGTCGCCAAGGTGTTGGCCTGGGCTTCCGCTTTGTCGCGTCCGCCGCCTACGATTCCGGGCGCCTCCAGATAGAACTCCCCCAGATCGCTGCGCGCATCCACGTTATTGGAGTCGAGTCTCACCGCAGTCTCGAACTCCTGCCGCACTTTGCCGGCCAGCGAAGCCGCTTTGAAGAAAACAACCTCGTTCGCCTTTTCGCCGTAGATGCGGCCCAGCCACATGTGATAGCGGCTGTTGTTGGGAGCGATCGCTATCGCTTTCTCGCAGGCCGAAATGCCGCGATCCCACTCGCCGAGTCGAGAAGTAGGCGCGGCAAAGCAGGTTGTAAGCTTCGCCGTCATTGGGAGAAGCGCTGATCTTCGAGCGCAGGGTGGTAATGGCATCGTCCGCCCGTCCCGCGGCCAACAAGGCGGGAGCGGATTCATCGGCCATTGCCGGAACGGCCGCCGTCAAAGACACCAGCAACAACGACACGAGAAAAAGAAAAATAATGCGCAATTTCATTTTTAAGTAAACCAGTCTCAACGAATCACCTTTACCGCCAACCCATCGTGCAGCGGCTTGGAGTTAGTGGAAGCCAGCGCCAACAGAGCCTTGTCCGTGATTCCGCCGGTTACCTCCACCTGGGTCAGATTTGAAATGGATGTCTGAATGTCCCGGCGTTGCAGCTCGTCGTTCACCACCTGAAACACGAAAGTCTTGCCTTCGTCGAGACGAACCGCTTCCCTGGGCACCGTGAGCGCATTGGGATGCTCCGCCGTGACAATGGTCACGCCTACGTTGATATTCGGCAGGAGCTTCAGGTCCTGATTGTCCACGACGCAGGTGGTCTCGCCGACATTTCGCGTCCCCAAAAGTTTTACCGTGGAGGGAACTGTATTCACCGAACCTTGCCAGGTACGGCCGGGTACCGCATCCCAGGTCAGTTCAATGGTTTGTCCCCGCGCCAGTCGGCCCACGTCCGGCTCGTCCACGAAAGCACGCACCAGAACTTTGGAAAGATCAGCTTCTTGCAGCACCAGGTCTCCCGGATTCACATACGACCCCTGATGCACGGGAAGGGAATAGACGATGCCGTCAAAGGGTGCGCGAATGTTCAACTGGCGCAGGATATTTTCTGTCGCCGCGTAGGCACTCTCCGCTTCGCTTTTCTGGGCTTCGACGCGCGCGATCTCAGGCTGAGAGTAGCGGTCTTTTTGTTTCTGCTGTAGCAGCTTTAGATCCGTCTCCGCGGCGGACAGTTGATCCTCCGCCTGCTTCACTTCGCCGGGCGACGCTGCGCCGTTCTGTTGCAGACGTTGTAAAGCATCGAGATTGCGCCGAGCCGTATCGCGTCCGGTGCGCGCTTTGGCCAGCTGAGACTCAATCGTCAGAACTTCTTCACGATTGCCGCCACTTTGCACCGCGCTGGTTTCTGCCTGCGCGGCTCGCACCTGAGACAAGGCCCGCGCCGCCTGGCTGCTGGCTTCGGCATCGTCCAACTGCACCAGGAGCTGTCCCTTTTTGACGTGCTGTCCTTCCTTGACTAGCAACTTCCTGACGGTGGTTCCGACCGGAGCATGGGCTTCGAAGCTTTGCAGAGGTTCGATCTTTCCGTTGGTCGAGACCAGGCTGCGAATGGTGCCGCGCTCGACCATCGCAACCCGCACTGGAACCACCTCTCCACGCGACATGAAAGAGGCCAGGAACACAACCGCAACCGCGATCCCCGCGGCCCACAGCAGCCAGCGTTTCCTGCCCAGAAAACCGGGTTGATTTGTGTCTAGTGCCATGCAGTATCAGGAGCCACAGAAGACGGTAAGTAATGTACCACCAGAAACCAGGGCAGACTGCTTTGACCGGCCCTTGCCAGATTAGATGCGCCAATTCCCGGCCGGAACCTTGTCTTTCTACGGTTTTGGCTCCGCCCCGTAGTGGTTACAATGGCTTATGCCCAAACCGCGCTACACCCAGGGACATGCTGAAGCGGGCCTTAAAACCAGGTTCCCGGAGATCGAAACCTGGCCAAATCAGTTTCCCGGCTACGAAATCATCGTGGACGATCCTGAGTTTACTTCCGTCTGTCCCAAAACCGGGCTGCCCGACTTCGGTACAGTCACCATCCGCTACATGCCCGATAAGCACTGTTTGGAGTTGAAGTCCTTAAAGGAATACTTACAGTGCTATCGCAATCTGGGAATCTTTCAGGAGAACATCGTGAATCGCGTACTGGAAGATGTGGTGCGCTGGGCCAAACCAGTGTGGGCTGAAGTAAAGGGCGATTTTCGTCCGCGCGGCGGAATCTCGACGGTCGTGGTAGCGAGATGGCCGCGACCAGCACAGAACACGTAGGGGCAGAAGTCACACCTGCCCAGCGGAGCGCAGCTCCTGTAAGTCAGCTACATCGATCAGGCCCGCGCCTCGCTCGACTTCATCGGCTGGATGCGTTCCAATTCGGCTCCCCGTTCCGCCTTCACCCGGCTTACTTCGTATGCGCTTTGCAGGTTGAGCCAGAACTGCTCGGTTGTTCCGAAGAATCGCGAAAGACGAACCGCAGTGTCCGCCGTCACCCCTCGGCGCTTAAGGACAATGTCGTTGATGCGCGGCGCTGGAACCAGCAACCGCTTTGCCAGCTCATAGACCGACAGGCCCATTGGCTTCAGAAATTCTTCCCGAAGAACCTCGCCGGGGTGAACTCTCCAAGTGGGTGTGCCTTTCCGTGCCACGCTCATAAATTGTTTCCTCTGCGTCGCCAGGCTCAGTGATAGTCGGTGATTTCGACCTCGTAAGCGTCGTGATCACTCCAAATGAAACAGGTACGGTATTGGTCGTTGATGCGGATGCTGTGTTGACCCTGCCTGTTACCTTGTTTTTCCAGCCGGTTTCCCGGAGGAAGCCGCAGATCCTCCAGATTTCCTGCCGCATCCAACATCGCGAGTTTGCGTTTCGTCACGCCAGCAGGCGGAGACCCCTTGGTTCTGCCGGTTCTCCAGATTTCCGCCGTTCCCCTGGTGGCGAAACTCTTAATCACAGGTTAATGATAACGATGCCCGTTAATAACGTCAATCGTTATTATCACACCCGTTTCCCAACCATGCTATATTCCTTCCCCAAGTGACCCAACGCAAACTCTATCCCTGGACCGCGCTCGTCATCCTGACGACGCTGAACTTTCTCAATTACATTGACCGCTCGGTCCTGTTTGCGGTGCAGCCGTTGGTGCAGAGCGAATTCAAGCTCACCAACACTCAGGTCGGATATCTGACCAGCGCTTTTCTGATCTTCTACATGATCGCTGCGCCGTTTGTCGGCCCCCTCGCTGACCGCTACTCGCGCAAGCTGATCATCGTGCTGGGTGCCGTTTTCTGGAGCGGGCTCACCTTGTTGACTGCCGTGACCCACACCTACGGAGAATTGCTGCTCCGTCACACTCTGGTGGGAGTGGGTGAGGCCACGTTTGTGACCATCGCACCCACCTTTGTCGCTGACTCATTCCCGGAAAACAAACGCGGCCGCATTTTTGGAATCTTTTATCTGGCCATTCCGGTTGGAACCGCCGCGGGCTATCTGCTCGGCGGGGAACTGGGTCCGAAGATGGGATGGCGATTTCCGTTCTACGTCGCCGCGGTTCCCGGTTTCCTGCTGGCGCTGGCAGTGTGGTTTCTTCCCGAACCGCCGCGCGGACAATTCGACTCGCAGAAGGAAACTCCGGAGCGGGGAACGCTTCGCGGCCTGGCGCGCAACCCAGCGTTCTGGGCGGTGACGCTCGGCATGGCCGCCGGCACGTTTTCGCTGGGAGGAATACAAGTCTGGATGCCGACCTTTCTGTCGCGTGCTCGCGGATACAGTCTCGAAGCGGCGAACCTTATTTTCGGCAAGATCGTGGTGGTCGACGGCATTCTGGCGTCCCTGGCAGGAGGCTGGCTTGGTGACCGCCTGCTTCCGCGCATGAAGGGCTCCTACTATTTTGTATCCGCGGTCAGCATGGGCCTGGGTGTGCCGGTAATGTTCTTCGCTCTGTTCACTAAGGGACCCTGGATGGTACCGGCCATCGCAGTGGCGGCGTTTCTGCTCCTTTTGAATACTTCGCCGCTCAACACGGCGCTGGTGAATTCGGTAGGTTCCCATATCCGCGCCACCGCCATCGCGGTCAACATCTTCCTGTTTCACCTTCTCGGCGACGTTCCTTCACCCACGCTCATGGGATATGTTGCCGACCGTCATTCGCTGCAGGCTGCCTTCATCCTGCCCGTGATCGCGATGGCGATTTCCTCCGCCATCCTCTTCTACGGTATGCGCTTCGCTCCGGTCGTCCAAACCGACAACCGGCCCGGTCCCGCCGGAGTCTCGACGGGATGAGTTATTTCCATTGGATCGCCGGCTGTACGCTGGCGTTGGCCTGGATTTGGCGTCTGGCGGATGCGGCGCTCGGCATGCCGAAACTTGCCGATATCTCCCGCCCCGAATGGGACCGCACGCCGCCTGGCCATCCCAAGCTCAGCATCGTCGTTCCCGCGTGCAACGAAGCAGCCGATATTGAATCGACACTGAATCGCCTGCTCACCCTCGACTACGACAATTATGAAGTCATTGCGGTAGACGATCGGTCCACCGACCAAACCGGCGCGATTATGGAGAAAATCGCTGCCGCAGCGCCGCTCGGACGCCTGAAGGTAATCCACATTACTGAACTGCCCGCGGGCTGGATGGGCAAGCCCCACGCCATGTGGAGCGCGGGCAACCTGGCCACGGGCGACTGGTTGCTGTTTACCGACGCCGATGTTCTGTTCAAACCCGACTCCGTCCGGCGCGCGTTGGCTTACGCCGAATCGGAATCTGCCGACCACCTGGTTCTGTTTCCACGCATGATCATGAAGCGTCCGGGCGAAAAGATGATGATTGCATTTTTCCAGACTCTGTTTGTCTTCGGACACCGCCCCTGGAAAGTCGCAGATCCGAAGACGAAAGATCACATTGGCGTGGGGGCATTCAATCTGGTTCGCCGGAAGGTCTACGACGCGGTCGGAACCTTCGAGGCGCTTCGTTTCGAAGTGCTCGACGACATGAAACTGGGCAAGGTGGTGAAGAATGCCGGCTACGCACAACGCAACGTTTTTGGCTCCGATCTGATTTCGATTCGCTGGGCCAGAGGCGCCATGGGAGTGGTGGATAATCTCACCAAGAATTTCTTCGCCATCATGTCCTACCAGTGGCCTCGGGCGCTGGCCTCGTGCTTTGCCCTGGCATTTCTGAACCTGATGCCGTTTGCCGGAGTCTTGCTGGCACACGGCTGGGCAAGGCTCGCCTACGGAGTAGCGTTGTTCGGAATGTTTTCCATTTACGTGGGCATGTCCACCAAATCGGATATCCCGCCTTACTACTTCGTCCTGCATCCGGTCAGCAGCACGCTGTTTGTTTACACCATGCTGCGTTCGACGTTTCTGACCTTGGGCCGCGGCGGAGTCGTCTGGCGCGGGACGTTTTATCCGCTGGAAGAATTGAGGAAAGGCATGGTTTAACGCCGGGAGTAATCGGCGCTCTTGCGTCCTAGCCGCCTCTGGGAGAGACCATGACCGGAGTGATAAGTTGGCCGTGGTAGTAGAGATCAAGAGATCTCTCGTAGTCCTGAAATCTGCACTGAATTCCTGTCTTACGTATGAGGAGAAAGAAAATGCCTGAACCGAAATCTGGCGCGGCCGAAACTGAAGTTTCCCGCGATCGCCTGGCGGAGCTCTTAAACGAAGATCTTTCCCGCGAATACCAAGCCATCATTGGTTACGTCGTCTACTCCCAGGTGCTCAAAGGCGCCCAGTACATGAATATTGCCGATCAACTAGCCATCCATGCCAAGCAGGAACTGGATCACGCGCTGATCATCTCGCGGCAGATTGACTATCTGGGCAAGATGCCTACGGTTAATCCCCAGCCCGTGAAGACGTCAGAGGATGCCAAAGAGATGCTTCGGTTTGATTTGGACAACGAAAACGCGACCATCCGAAATTATCGGGAGAGAGTCCGGCAATGCGAAGCCCTGGGAGAATTCGCCCTGGCGGAACAGATCCGGCAGATCCTGGTCGATGAACAGGATCACCAGATTGACTTGGCCACAGCCCTGGGGGTGGAAGTGACCGATTTGACCGGCCTCAAAGGACGAGCGCCTCGCAAGTAAGCACGTAAGGCAGCGAGACCTGCTTCGGCGTCAGACTTATTTGCCAGCAACGGCCAAGGCGGTCAGGTCAGTCGGAATCTTCCGGCACCTCGATCGGCAGCTTGGCCGTTTGCCTTTTCTTGGAGGCTGCCTTTCCGGCTTTCGGGTGGCTCAGGATTCCCGCGCTGTATTTGCCCTTCTTTTCGACATCGTAATTTTTGGGCAGTGGCGGGATTTTGGCATTCGACCCGCCCAGTTGACGGTACTCCTCCAGAATAATCTCTGCGCGACCGTCGTATTCCTTCACTTGTCCGTGAATTTCGATCATGCGGCCCGCCAGTTGCCGAACGTCGCCGACGCTCTTCAGGTCGCCCGGAAAGACGACCACGGTAAACGGGCACAGGCGGAAATCGTCGCAGAAATCCAGAAAATGAACTCCTCGCGCGCCTTGCTTGACGCGCACAACCTTTCCGGCGAAGCACTTGATCTCGCCGACATGTTGTTTCGCCTGATCAAATGGAAGGCAATCGGCACCGGCCAGATTTGTCAGCAGCACGGCGCCAATCAACAGCGGATATTTGGTCAGGTCTGCATATTCGAAAAAAGCCGTTCCGGCCGAAATCACAATCGTTCCGACAAGCAGTGCGGCTTCACGAGAATTGTAGGTTGGAGAACTGCGAACCGAGGATGGTGACGAAAAGAAACCTGCAGTTTGTCCCGAAATAGAAACAGCCGAAGGCCGGTATCTGCCGGCCCTCGCCAGAAATGAAGGGAAGTGAACCTGAAGGGAAGCTCTAGCCGAAGGACTTGACCGCGCTGGCTTCGTCGTCTTTCACGTCGAACACGGTGTACAGCTTGGTGATTTGCAGCAGGTCATGAACTTTCTTGGTCAGGTTGAGCAGTTTGAGTTCGCCACCCTGATTGCGCACGGTGGTGAAGGCGCTGACCAGCTCGCCAATGCCCGAGCTGTCGATATAGTTCACGTCGCCCAGGTTCAGCAGAATCTTCTTCTGCCCTTTGGAAAGCAGGTCGCGAACTACATCCTTGAGGATGACGCTGCCTTCGCCGAGGGTGATCCGGCCGCTGCAATCCACGATGGTGACGCCGTTAACCTGACGTGTACTGGTCTTCATGCTCACTGGGAAGCCTCCTTAGCGCCCTCGGATGGACCGGGGACGTGCTTGATGAGTTTAATTTCGGTGCCCGTCTGGGATGGGCTGATCTGCACCTCATCCATGAACGAGCGAATAAGGAAAATGCCCCGGCCTGACGTCTTCAAAAGATTTTCCGGCGCCAGGGGGTCAGGAATCTTCTCCGGGTCGAGGCCTTTGCCCTGGTCCCGGATGGTAATTACCAGGTTCTCGCCGATCCGCTCAAAGGCCAGGCTGACCTTCTTGCCGGGATCGTAGGCGTTGCCATGGAGGACGGCATTGACCGCGGCTTCACGCACGGCCATGGCGATCCTCATGACCTCGTCATCGTCGAAGCCTGCTTCGGACGCGATCCGGCTGGCCGCCTGCTCGGCGCTGTCGACGGTCTCCAGCGTCGAATCCAGCGTATAGGAGACCCGTTGTTCGGTCATGGTAAAGAATTAAAGAAATTAAGAGTACGACTCTGAAACCTGGAACTGCGCCGTCCTGCGCTCCGCCATGGCTGGCACCTGGCCAGCGTGCGGAAAACGCGCGGTCGGGTGAATGCGGTAGTTTGCCCTTCCGCTGTGCAAATGTCAACGCGGGAGTCATTATCTTCGCTTCTGACCCACCTTCACCGGCGGAACTGGCGCCGGCGCCTGAGCCAAAAGCCTTTCTGGATTCTTGCCTCCCACTTGAGTATTCTCCAAACTATGGCGACGTTTGCGCTTACCGAACTGCTGGGCACGCCGGTGTTTGACACCGCCGGAAGCCGATGCGGACGGGTGCGCGAAGTAGCCCTGATTCCCCAGGAAGACCGCGCCCGGGTAGCGATGCTTATCGTCAAGACCGGAACCGGGAACCGGTTGCTGCCCTTCACCGCCGTAACCTCCATGGACAGCGGAATCCGCACCGACTCGCCGCCTGCCGGCTGGGCCGTAACCGACGGCTCGGAAGGAATGCTCTTGCTGGGGCGCGATCTTCTGGATCAACAGGTCATCGATGTTTTTGGGCGGAAAGTGGTTCGGGTCAATGACCTGGACTCTGCTTCAGGAATCGGTCGGAACCCGTCCGGTGTTGAAAGTCGGCTCGGTGGATGTAGGGCCGCGCGGCGCCATTCGGCGATTGCTCAAGGGAGTGGTTCCGATCGCGGCGTTGCGAGCCCTGTTGCGGCAAATCCCGCCCCGAAGCATTCCCTGGGACTTCGTCGACCTCATCGAAACCGATCCCGCCCGGCGGGTGAAGCTCAAGATCTCTCACGAACGCCTGGCCAAACTGCACCCCGCCGACATTGCCGACATCGTCGAAGATCTGGCTCCAGACGAACGCGAAGCCGTCTTCCGGACCCTCGACGAAGACGTGGCCGCCGGCGCTTTGGAAGAAGTCGATCCCAAAGTGCAGAAGGCCATCGTCGAGTCCCTCAGTTCTGAGCGCGCCGCCGGGATCGTCGAAGAAATGGAACCGGACGCGGCCGCCGACCTGCTGGCCGACCTGCCCGAAGAACGTACCTCGGAAATTCTGCAGGAGATGCAACCCCAGGAACGCAAGGAGATGGTCGAGCTCCTCGAGTTCAAGGAGAACACCGCTGCCGGCAGAATGAACACCGAGTACCTGGCCGTCAATGTGGGAGCCTCGGTGCACGACGCCGTGGAAGCCCTGCGGCGCTTCGAAGGCGGGGTTGAGACTGTGAGCACGATCTACCTGATCGACTCGCAGGGAACGTTGGCCGGCGCCGTTCCGCTGGCCAAGCTGGTGCTGGCGACGCCCACAACTCCCATGCTGGCGCTCACCCAGGAACCCTTGATCTCCAGCCATGCCGGCGCCAAAGAGAAAGAAGTTGCGGAACTCTTCGACAAGTACAACCTGCTGACTCTCCCCGTGGTCGACGACAACAAGAAGCTGACGGGCGTGATCACTTCCGACGACATCATCAGCCTGCTGCGCGGCTAATTTGTAAGCCTTCCTTCAAAGAGCAGTCATCCTGAGCGGCCTTCAGGCCGCGAAGGATCCAGCGCGCAGCGGTTCAGTCCTCAAGGTCCGTTAAGCCCCGCGCAAGATCCCTCACCGGGCTGAAGCCCGGTTCGGGATGACGCCAGCCTTAAGCGGAAACTGAAAAATGTCCGCCAAGTAACACGATTTCAACTATCCAGAATTCCTCTCCTGCGTTTATGCTGATCGGTCGCTTGAACCGCCGGTGAAATAAGGAAGGTCAGTTTGGCCAGCTCGTCGACCACGATCGAACGTCCGAAGAAGCCGCGACGACAGAAACTTGGCAACATCATCAGGTTTCGGATGATCGCGTTTTTCGCCGTGTTCGGCCCCGGGTTCATTACCGCCAACGTGGACAACGATCCGGGCGGAATCCTGACTTATTCGCAGGCCGGGGCCAAATTCGGTTACGCCCTGCTGTGGACTCTTATTCCCACCACCATTGCCCTCATCGTGGTTCAGGAAATGGCGGCGCGCATGGGCGCGGTAACAGGCAAAGGCCTGTCCGACCTCATCCGCGAAGAGTTCGGATTTCGGGCCACCTTCTTCACCATGCTGGTGCTGGGCCTGGCTGATCTGGGAAACATCGTGGCTGAATTCGCCGGACTGGCCTCGGGAATGGGCTTATTTGGCGCCAGCAAATACATCGTCGTGCCTATCGGCGCATTCCTGGTGTGGTCGGTGGTGGTGGGGAACTCCTACAAACCGGTGGAGCGAATTCTGATTGTGTTGTCGATCCTTTACTTCACCTACCCAGTGTCGGCGATTCTCGCCCATCCTGACTGGCGGCGGCGCTGCACGACACTCTGGTGCCGAACATAAGCAGGAATTCCGATTATCTGATCATGGTGGTTGGCCTGATCGGAACCACCATTACGCCCTGGATGCAGTTCTACCTGCAGGCGTCGGTGGTGGAGAAGGGAATCACCAAACGGCAATATTCGCTTTGCCGCTGGGATGTAATCGTCGGCTGCATCATCACCGACGTGATCGCGTTTTTTATCGTTCTCGCCTGCGCCGCTACGCTGCATGTCTCGGGATTCCACAACATTACCGACGCCGCCGACGCGGCGGCGGCGTTGCGTCCCCTGGCCGGCCAGTTCGCCTATCTGTTGTTTGCGGTGGGGCTGATTAACGCCTCGCTGCTTTCTGCCGCCATTTTGCCTTTGGCCACCGCCTACAACGTCTGCGAAGGTCTGGGATTTGAATCCGGAGTGAACAAACGATTTTCTGAAGCGCCAGTATTTTACTGGCTCTACACTTTGCTCATCGCGGTCGGGGCGGGCGTGGTCCTGGTCCCGCACTTGCCGTTGCTGAAAGTGATTCTCTTTTCTCAGGTCATCAACGGCGTACTGCTGCCTTTCGTTCTGATCTTCATGCTGGTGCTGGTGAATCGCGAACATCTGATGGGGGAATATCGAAACTCCACGCTGGCCAATATCATCGCCTGGGGAACCAGCGTGACCGTGATCGTGCTGACCGTGGGGATGATCTGGACCACCGCGAGGGGACAGTAGGTACGGTTTCAGATAGTGGTCGGCATCCTGAGCAAGATCCACGCTCGGCTCACTCTCAGGGACTGCGGAAGCTTTCAGACTGAGCCACCACTCGGCTCTGGGTAATTTTCCTTCGACCAGATTCCGCACCAGTCCCAGGTCGGCTTCGAGAAAATCGAACGACGGCAGCTCTGAACGCTTCGCCCAGCGCATATCCTTGAAGATCCGGTTCTCGATCTCGCCTTTGTATTCGCGCACCGTGTAGAAGCGCAATTCCACCGCCGCGCCATTCTTGTAGTCGTGCCGGATACGTGCTACTTCGTCGCCGATGGTGGCGTCGATCCCCAATTCTTCCTCCAACTCGCGGTGCAGGGCATCGCGCGGCTGTTCGCCCTCTTCGATCTTGCCTCCGGGAAACTCCCACTTCAGCGGCATGGTCTGGTGGCGGGTGCGCTGGCAGACCAGAATCTTCTCGTCTTTGAAGATCAACGCCGCTACCACTCGCTTCACCGACACCGTGTAACCTTTTTCTTGCTGCAGGCGCCGGGAACGCATCGCCGCGGTTCGTGGCCGCTCTGTGGGATGCGATGGTCATTGGTAAGAGTTTCATGGGTTAGAGACTCATTGATTAAAGATTAAACGGTGAAAAGGTCATTGGTTCGGAGTCAGGTTTCGAGGTCATTGCGGAGAGGTCAATGGCGGGATTTTCCCAGTTGGCTGCCCACCAGACCGGCACAGTATTCCACCAGCTTCCGGTCTTCATCACCGAAGGCAGCCGGAAAGTGACTGTCGATATCCAACTCTCCCACCACTCTGCCGCCGACAAAGATGGGCACCACGATCTCAGATTTGGTTTCGGTGGAACATGCCAGATAGCGGCTGTCGAGGCTGACGTCGTCAACCACAACAGTTTTTCCGGTCGAAGCAGCGGCGCCGCAAATTCCCTGATTCAAGGGAATGCGCGTATGCGGCGTCATGGCTCCCTGAAACGGCCCCAGGGCCAGCATGCGGGGTTGCGCGTTACCGGTTTCTCTTCCAGCATGTAGAAGCCAACCCAGTTGTACTTGAGCATGCGGTCGTGCAGTAGCTTCACTATTTCCCACATGAAATCTTCGACTGAGCCGGCCGCCTGATTTAAGCGGTCGATCTCTTTCTGGACTTCTGCAATTTTCGGAGCAAAAGGCATAGGATGTCTCAGGGTCATCACGACCGAGGAACAGGAATCCTGCCGTGAGCTGCGACGATACATCTTAGACCGTCGGGTTGTGGAAAAAATTCCGGATGAATCGCCGCCGCTAACGCCCCCAGGCCAAGAACGAGAGTAGGCGCGGGAGTATTCAGGAATTCATCCCGTATACAGTACACCCGGCCCATGTGAACCGCGCGCATCGTCTCCCATCCCCGATCGCGCACGATCTTCTCCAGGGGGACCCGATCGCCGGCGCCGCACCACGCCGCAATCAGGACGTCAGGATCACTCGCCAGAATCGAGGCTGGCGATACTGTTGACCCAGAGTCACCGATGACTTCGCCTCCGGCAGCCTCCACGAGTTCTGCCACCCACTTCTGCGATGCGATCAACGGCTTGCCCCATTCTTCACAGAAAACGCGGGCGTTTTCGTGCCTTTTCCCGGGCTCGTGCTGCCTGCGCTTGCACGCTTGCGATCTCGCGACGCATCTCCGTTATTACGGACTGGCCGCGCTCACTCGCGCCCATTACTCCGGCGATAGTCGCGATGTCGGTGTAAATGTCGGCCAAGCTCTTGGGCGCCAGCCCGAGAAAACGGATGCCCGCTTTGAGAATTTCTATTACCGCCTTCTCCTGATAGGGAACCGCCGCGATGACGAGATCGGGCCGGGCAGCGATAATCTCCTGGCTCTGCGCGGTCCAGGAATCAGCAATGATGGCGCGGCCGCCACTCTTAATTTCGGGACAGACATCGGCGCAGTATTTCGTGCAAGCCACCACGCGGTCCAGCAGTCCAAGGGACTCCAGAATCACGGTCGCGCTGGGCTGCAGACACACCACCCGCCGCGGAATGTAATCGTCCGGCATAGAGGATAGGGCTATAGATCTATGGTACAGGCGAGGGCCGCACCGGGACAGTCCGCCCCGGTCTAACCAGCCATCCAAGCTCACCGAACCGCGTGCAGGATTAAATACAATCATTCGCGAGCCGTTAAATCTACCGAGGGTTCGCCGATCTATGTACATCCACATGTTCGCCTTTCGCTGGAAGCCCGGAGTCACGGACGAGCAGAAACAACGAGTCATGGCAGAAATTCGGAAGCTGCAGGGAAAAATTCCAGGCCTGGTCGAAACCTGGGTCGGAGCGAACATTTCGCCGCGCGGCCAGGGATACGAACTGGGAGGCGTAATGAAGTTCGCCGACAAGGCTTCGCTCGATGCCTACGGCCCGCATCCCGTCCATCAGAAACTGGTGAGTTGGTTGATGCCGCTGATTGAAGCCATCGAGGTTGATTTCGAAGTCGACTCCTAAATACGTAAGCGCACAATGTCCACGGGCCAGGCCCGCGCCACACAAGCACGGTACAATTTCCTGCGATGTATTCCCCTCAAGTTCTCGATCACTTCCAGCACCCACGCAACCCCGGCGAAATCCCAGATCCGGACGCGTCCGTCCAACTCGACAACCCAGCCTGCGGCGACGTCCTGAAACTTACGCTCAGAGTCGTCGATAGCCGCATCGAGGATATTCGATTTCTCGCCCAGGGATGTGTCCCCACCATGGCCTGCGCCTCGCTGCTCACCGATGTTGTGAAGGGAAAAACAATCGCGGAAGCCCGTCAGTTGCGTCGCGAGGAACTGGTGAAAGCCATCGGCGGCCTGCCCAAGGCTTCGATTCATGCCAGTCATCTGGCAATCGACGCCTTGAATGCAGCCATCAAGAAGTTATAGGCGAGCAGCTATAGGCGAGCAACAGATTCGGGAAAATAGATTGGCCATTGCCGCTGCCGGGCGATCTGTTCCAGCTCTGCTGTTGGATTGATCGCGAACGGGTGGCGCGCGATTTCCAGCATGTCAGCATCCCAGATTGAATTTCCAAACACCGCATCGGGAGTACGCCCGATCACTTCGCGGATGGCCTTGGGCTTGCCCTTCCCGCTCGGCACCCGAATAACTTTATCCGTGACCTTGCCGTCCTCGACGACAACCGCT